>JAJPHN010000033.1 GCA_021325235.1 Terriglobia bacterium
CTGTTCTTCGCTGAACCTGCTGTTCTTCACCTTTTCGTTTTCCTTCCGCAACTTCGTTGCTTCGGAAAACCCAGTTTAGAGTGGCTCAGTTCTATCGGGCAAGGTCAAGTTATCGTCGTGCGAGTTGCGCGCAGCCAGCCAACATTGAACGATCTCGTTGGCGGAATAACTCCTGGAAATCGTCACGGCGAACTAGATTGGGGAAAATCGAAAGGTCGCGAGATTTGGTGAAGAAGGGTCGCGCGGCCCAGGCGGGTGATTTGATCAAAATCAACTTCGATCCCCAGTCAGGCCACGAGCAAGCTGGCTGGCGGCCGGCTTTGGTTATCTCGGAGGGTGTCTATAACGAGCGGTCGGATCTTGCTTTGATCTGTCCAATAACGAGCCAGGTGAAAGGATATCCGTTCGAGGTTCGTCTTCCTGAGGATTGCGCTTTTCGAGGTGTTGTACTAGCAGATCATGTCAAATCGGCAAATCTTAGAGCACGCGGGGCCAAGCACGTGGGGATTGCTCCAAAACAAGTGCTCGAAACGGTTCGCACCTATGTGGCGCTTCTGATCGGGCGCAAGTAGGCGGCTTTCTTATGCTGGAAAGATGATCGTTCTCATAACGGGCGCAAGTTCGGGATTCGGTGAAGCGGCGGCGCGGAAGTTCGTCGCGAATGGCGCGCAGGTGGTTGGAACCGGGCGGCGCGGCGACCGGCTCGAGGCACTCGGGAAAGAACTGGGTTCGGCGTTTCATCCTCTCATCTTCGATGTGGGAAATCGCAAACAGGTCGAGGCGAGGCTGGGGAAGTTGCCGAAAGAAGTCGCGGCGGTCGATGTGCTGGTGAACAACGCTGGCGGGGCGATCGGGCTCGACCCGGCACAGTCGGCGCATCTGGATGATTGGGACGCAATGATCGACAGCAATGTAAAAGGGCTGGTCTATTGCACGCGTCTGCTGCTGCCGGGCATGATCGAGCGCGGGCGCGGACATATCGTGAACATCGGGTCCGTGGCGGGCAACTGGCCCTATCCGGGCGGAAACGTGTACGGCGCTGCCAAGGCATTCGTGCAGCAGTTCAGCCTGAATCTGCGCTCGGATCTGCTGGGAACACCCGTGCGGGTGACCGACATCCAGCCGGGCCTCGCCGGCGGGACGGAGTTCTCTCAGGTTCGATTCAAGGGCGATGAGAAGCGTGCCGCCGCCGTTTACGAAGGCACTCAGCCGCTCACGCCCGAAGATATTGCCGAGACGATCTACTGGGTAGTGAACCAGCCAGCACATGTGAATGTGAACCGGATCGAGCTGATGCCCGTATGTCAGGCATTTGCGCCGCTTGCGGTGAAGCGTCAGGGCTGACTTGTCACGTTGCGGAATTTGTGTTGTAACGGAGCGCTATAAGGACGCACTGCATCAGCTCGCTAAATGAAGGAACCCGAGTGGGTTGCTCCCGGAGTTGTTCTCGCGATTCAGGAGATGCAACTGGCCGAACATGGCGGCTCGCTCGGGATTCGCGATTGCTGAACGGGCGCGCGATGAGTGCGAGCCAGGCGGATGTGGTGATTGCGGTGATGAATCTGGCATCGGGCGCTTGCGGCGAAGAGGACTTCGCGGCGTGGCTGGCGCAGAAGGATGTTACGAAGCGGGCGGCTTTGAAAGCCAAGCACGCGTGACGAGCGAGGCCATTTCCGGTTCACATATTTTCAGCAGCACTTCGCGTTTGAATATTTTCGGCGATAGCGGCGGTCGGCGAATTGCTTCCACGCCGTTGAGGAATGCCGTTGTCCGGAGGCATGCAGATAGCGCGCGTAGGCGGACTGGTCCGAGAGCTCGCGGATTAAGTCGCGCACGTACGTGAAAAATCGTTTCATACCTGCTCCACTTCGAGCTGTGTCGGAACGAATGGCGCTTCCGAACTGGCCACTATGCGCGTGCCGCGCAGCAGACCGTACCAGACGCGCACGGAATCCGCCACAATGATCAGAACCAGAACGAGAAAAGCGCCGCAGACCACCGCGTCCAGGCGCTCATTGAAGGCCACGCGTGCTGTTTTCGCTGCGCGATCGAGCAGAGTTGCATGGGAGAGAAAGCCGATGCGCGGGTCGGGTGAGAAAATCTTCTGCCATCCGGCGGTAAACGTGACCGCGAGCAGCCAGATGAGCGGGCCCACTGTGATCCAGGCGTACCGGAGTCGATACATTTTGATCAAAATCGTGGTCGCAACACAGAGTGCCACCGCGCTCAGCAGCTGATTCGAAATCCCGAAGAGCGGCCAAAGAGAATTGATGCCACCCAACGGATCGATCACGCCCTGATAGAGGAAATAACCCCAAGCGGCAGTGACGAGCGCGCTGGTGGCGAGCATGCCGGGAGTCCAGGAAATTCGCCCTAATGGTTTGTAAACGTGACCGAGCAGATCCTGCAGCATGAAGCGTCCGACGCGCGTGCCGGCATCGATAATCGTGAGAATAAAAAGCGCTTCGAAGAGAATGGCGAAGTGATACCAGAAGCTGAGCAGGCCGTCGCCGAAGCCGGTCTTCTGAAGTGCATTGCCAAAGATGTGCGCCATGCCGAGTGCGAGCGAGGGAGCGCCGCCGGTGCGTCCGAATAACGTTTTTTCGCCGACGCTGTGCGCCAGCTGTGCCATCTCGGCTGCGGAGACCGGGAAACCCCAGTTGGTGATGGTCGTAACGGCTGCTTGCGGCAATGCGCCGACGATGCCCGGCGGCGAATTGACCGCGAAGAATATACCCGGCTGCAGACTGGCCGCGGCTACCATCGCCATAATGGCGACGAAACCTTCGAGCAGCATCCCGCCATAACCGATGGGCCAGGCCTGCCACTCGCGCGCGATCATTTTGGGCGTTGTGCCGGAGGAGATCAGCGAATGAAAACCCGAGATGGCACCGCAGGCGATCGTGATGAAGCAGAACGGAAAAATTTTGCCGGCGAAAATGGGGCCGCTGCCATCCGTAAAGCGTGTGAGCGCAGGCAAGGCGAGCGGCGGATGCGTTCCGAGAATACCCAGCGCGAGCGCGAAGATGACGCCGAGCTTGATGAACGTGCTCAGATAATCGCGCGGAGCAAGCAGGAGCCAGACGGGCAGCGCGCTGGCGAGAAATCCGTACAGAATAATCGCGATGGTCAGCGCGATTCCGCCCCAGGTGAACCAGGGCGACCACGTTTCGGATGCGCCGACCAGCTTGCCGCCATAGATACTCGCGATGAGCAGCACAAAGCCGATGGCGGAACATTCGAGCACTTTGCCGGGACGCAGAAGCCGCAGATAAAGGCCCATGAAGATCGCGATCGGGATGGTCATAGCAATCGTGAACGTGCCCCAGGGGCTTGCCTTGAGCGCATTCACGACCACGAGTGCGACCACGGCGAGCAGGACGATCATGATCAGCAGCACAGTGATGAGCGAAACGAAACCGCCCACTTTGCCGATCTCCTCGCGCGCCATCTGGCCGAGTGTCTTGCCGTCGCGCCGCATTGAGCAAAAGAGAATGACAAAATCCTGCACCGCGCCCGCGAGCACACAGCCGAAGAGAATCCAGAGCGTACCCGGCAGATAGCCGAATTGCGCGGCAAGCGTTGGGCCGACGAGCGGACCGGGTCCGGCGATCGCGGCAAAGTGATGCCCGAAGAGGATCCATTTGTTGGTGGGCTCGAAATCGTGTCCGTCGCGCAGGCGCTCGGCGGGAGTCGCGCGGCGATCATCGAGAGCCATGACCTTGGCCGCAATGAATTTTGCGTAGAAGCGGAAGCCGACCAGAAACGTGCAGGCGGCCGCGGCAACCAGCCAGAGGCTGTTGACCGGTTCTCCGCGTGCGCTGGCAATCATGCCGATAGCGATTGCGGCGAGAACACTCACCAGCGCCCAAAGGAGCGTTGCGAAATGACGTCGCATAGATAAGAGGATTTTAGAACCGAATCGTAGCGGTCACCAACGCGGCCAGTAAAGCGAGCACGATCGCGCCGGCGCAGGCTGTGATCAGAATACGATTCAGCGGCGATTTGCCGCGCGACTGGAGCCGGATTTCGACCACGCTCGCGCGCTTACCAGACCGCAGTTTCGGGCCGGCCTTCTGTGCGCAGGAAGGCAGTTCAATCACCTGCTTCACTCGCGGCTCGACAGAACCGCCGCGTACATCGAGCGGCTGCGTCAGCCCGACCACCAGGCTGGTAGAAGTCTCGGTCACAGCGCCGATGTACTGCCGGGAGAGCCAGATTTCGGTGCCCGTTTTGGCGTTCACGACCTGTACTTCGGCGCGTTCGCCGATGCCCAGCAGCCATTCGTTGGGTTCGGAATGCGCGATAGGCGGATAAAACGCGAACCTGCGGCGTCCCACGTAGTCGAGCGGCGAAGGCACGAGCGGCGCCGGCATCCATTAAAGTGTAACGAACAAATTACGAAGAGCAAAAATGCTCGCTTGATGCACTAAACTGAAGGTTGCAATCCAAAACCGGATCGATCGTTTGTCCTCCACCACAGTCCTAGAAGCCAATTCGCTGATTGCAAGCAAAGCAGCCGCCCGGCGGTCGTTTGTGCTGATGTTCTTCTGCACCTTGATTGGTGCGGCGGCGCAGATGTTGATCAAGCAGGGCAGCGCGCAGCTTGGCACGCATGTAACGCTCGGCCAATTGCTTCAAAGCCCGGCCGTCTTCTTTCGCTTCGCGCTGGGAATGGTGACCAACGTCAAGCTGTTCTTTGGTTATAGCTGTTATGCCATCAATGTGCTGCTGATCGCGATGGCGCTCAAGGGGCGCGAGCTCTCGCGGCTCTACCCGATTATTGCGCTGACGTATGTGTGGGTGACGTTCCTGTCGCTGGCATTGCTGGGCGAGCATCTGAATTTTTTCAAAGCAATCGGCATTGCCTTCATTGTTGGGGGCGTTTCGGTGCTGGGGATGAAGAAGTAGATGCACGCCACGCACACGCCGCTCAGTTCAATTATTCTTGTCCTGGTCGGATCGTTCTTCGGATCGTTCGGGGCCGTGTTTTTGAAGCTGGGCGCGGAACATATGAAGGGGCAACTGGCTCGCCTGCTCACGAATTACTGGCTGGCCACCGGAGTTGCATTCTATCTTCTCTCGTCGGTGTTCTACATGGCCGGCGTTTCGCAGGGGCAGCTCACAGTCCTTTATCCGATGGTGTCGCTCGGCTATATCTGGGCGGTGCTTTGGGCGCGCATCTTCTTCAAAGAGCCGTTTACGATGGCGAAGATCGGCGGCCTGGCCATGATCATCTTCGGCGTTTCACTGATCAATTTCGGCAACGCCTGAGCACTCTCAGGCAATCTCGGCGCGCCACGTCTCGGCGAAACTCGTAATCGCGGGCGGCAGACGGCGCGCTACCAGCAACCTGGCGATTTCGGCGCCGCTCCAGATGAAGAACGCGATCGTGATCCAGTGACGCGGCAGCGCAAACTGGGCCGCAAACAGAAGAAACATCAGCAGCGCTTCCCACCAATCGATTTCCATGTTGAGCAGAAGCATCAGCGCTGCGAGACTCTGGGCAATCGTGAGCAGCAGCTCAGCCTGCTGTTTCGGATCGAGCGCAAATCCGGTGATTGCACCCTGGCTCATCGAGAACACGAGCGGCAGCATGGCGACGAGCAGTGTCCATTGATTGATGTTGCTGGAGGCGATGTTCATAATCGCGACGGGCGCTTTTTCCGGCTGTCGTGCGAAGTAAAAGGTTGAGGCGAGCTCCGGGAATTCGGAGATGATGGGCGCGAACCACTGGATGACGACAAAGGTCGGGATGCCGATTACAGTGGCGACGGCAATCATACTGCCGAGAAACGGTTCGGCTGTGAAATAGATGAGGCCGCCGCCAACGAGGAAGCAGGCAAAGATCGCGGCGATGCGCCTGGGACGCGCGGCTGTGACGATTGCGCGCGGAATGCCGCCGAGATCTTCGATCTCTTCTTTTTCCTGCGGCGGAAGCTTCGTCAGGAGCCATAAGTAGGCCGCATAGAAGAGAATAAGGACGCAGGCGTCGTAGGCGTGCAGGTTTGCTTTCCACCAGATGAACAGCGCGTAGAGGAGCGGCGGCGCGAGAGCGATCACCTCGACGCTGTGGTGCAGATCGAGCTCAATTTTGCGGAGCGGCGAATGCTCGTTGCGTCGATGAACCACAGCCGCAGTCAGATAAATGACGGGCCACGCGATACCGGTGAGCAAACGTAGTGCGCCGGTGAGATTCGCGAGCAGCAGATCGGTCTGGCGATGCCAGGCCAGCACGGCTTCGACTGCAAATTCGGGCAGCGTCTGCATCCACGCCAGGATCGCCAGCGCGAATCCCTGCGCTACGAAAAATTGCGCGGACTCGGCGCCCCAGGTGATCAGGATTGACGCAGCCAGGATGCAGGGCGCTGTCCAGAGCGCGGACCACGGGCTGGCGTGCGCAAGCGGCGCGGCGGCAACGAACAGAAAAATTCCGGCGAGCTGCTGCGGGCGCATGTTTGGGTCAGACGAAGCGAATCTCCGGCTCGTCTGTACCCGGGCGCGCGCATTGGACGGAGTGTTTTTGAAAGGCCTCGGATTTCTGAGGAAAATCGGTGCGATAGTGGCCGCCGCGGCTTTCTTCGCGCGCGAGTGCTGCGCGTGAGATCAGCGTTGCGACCTGATGGATGTTGCGGATTTCGAAACGCGCGCGGTCGGGTACGGCCGAGCGCTCATAGGTACGCGCCTGCAGACGTTTGTAGGCAGCTTCCAACTCCGGGCCATTGCGCAGCACACCGCAGGCATTCCAGGCGATGGCGCGCAGATCGCGTTCACTGATCGCCGGAAAGCGTGCGTTGTAGGGGCGCGGAGGAATCGCTTTGGTGCGCGGTTCGACTGTTTTCATTGCTTTGCCGGCGCGCGCTCCGTAGACTACGCCTTCGAGCAGCGAATTGCTGGCCAGCCGGTTCGCACCATGCACGCCCGTGCAGGCCACTTCGCCCGCGGCAAACAGGCGTGCGATGCTGGTGCGGCCAAAGAGATCGGTCTCGACGCCGCCCATCGCGTAATGCGCTGCCGGACGCACCGGAGCCGGCATGATTTCGAGATTCACTCCGTATTGCAGACAGGTCTCGAAGATGCGCGGATAATGCTCACGCACGAAGCCGGCGGGCAGATGCGTCAGATCGAGATAAGCACTGTCGTCGCCAGTGGCGCGGAGCTCCATCACGATCGAGCGGGAAACGACGTCGCGCGGCGCGAGTTCTTTGAGCGGATGGTAGCGCTCCATAAAGCGCTCGCCGCTTGCATTGCGCAGGTAGCCGCCTTCGCCGCGCAGCGCCTCGCTCAAAAGAAAGCGCGGTACGCCCGGGATGTAGAGCGCCGTGGGATGAAACTGCACGAATTCGATATCTTCGACCAGCGCCCCGGCGCGAAAGGCACAAGCCACGCCATCGCCGGTGGCTACGTCGGGGTTCGTGGTGTTTTCAAAGACGCGGCCAAGGCCGCCGGTAGCGAGCAGCACCGCGCGCGCCCGGATCGAAACGGTGGTCTGCGTTTTTTCATCGAAGGCAAAGACGCCGGCCACTTCGCCGTCTTCGACCAGCAGGTCTGTAACGGCCGCAAAAGCCTGGAACGAGATGCTATCGAGGGTGCGCGCTTTGTGGCGCAGTGTGCGTACGATCTCGCGGCCAGTGGAATCGCCATGCGCGTGCAGCACGCGATTGCGGCTATGGGCCCCTTCGCGTGCAAACAGGAGCTTGCTGCCTTCGCGATCGAACTCGGTTCCCCAGTCGATCAGCCGCTCAATGGCGGCCGGCGCCTCTTCGACGAGCACGCGCACGGCTTCTACGTTGCAGAGACCGTCGCCCGCCACAATTGTGTCGTGCTCGTGAAGCTCGACTTCGTCGTCATCGCTGAGCGCAGCTGCGATTCCGCCCTGCGCATACTCAGAAGACGACTCTCGCAGGGTGTCTTTGGCAACCACCAGCACGCGTCCGGCGGCTGCTGCTTCGATAGCGGCGCTTAAGCCTGCAACCCCGGCTCCCACGACGACAAAATCGGTTTGAATAGTCTGAGGCGAGGCGGCGATACCCTCATAGTACAGCAGGATGCTACAACAACAACGCAGCCAGAGCTTCGAAGTGCGAACCGCGCAGGCCGTTTATCCAAGCGTGGTTGAGCGTGCGGTGCTGGCGCGCGCCTCCGAATTTATTCCAGCCAAGACAGGCAAGCGTTTCATCGTCAGCGAACGCCACGTCTGGAAAATGCAGCAGCACAAGCTCGATCCGCGCTTAACGTCAGCGGCGCACGTTCTCTTCTTCCCCGGCGGCGAGCCGAACAAGCGCCTGGCTGCTGTGGAAGCGCTGGCGAATGAGATGCTTTCGCTCGGCGGCGACCGCACCAGTCTCGTTATCGGTTTCGGCGGCGGCATCGTGACCGATGTTGCGGGATTTCTGGCGGCGATTTTCATGCGCGGCGTGCCGGTGCTGCAGATTCCGACGACGCTGCTGGCGCAGGTGGATGCAGCAGTCGGTGGGAAAACGGGCGTGAATCTGGTGGGCGGAAAAAATCTCATCGGCAGCTTCCATCAGCCGAGCGCCGTGCTGATCGATCCCGATGTGCTCGCGACCTTGCCCGAGCGCGAGTACCGCGCCGGGCTGTTTGAAGTGGTCAAGTGCGGGATCATCCGCGATCGGGGATTATTTGAAATGCTCGAGAAGCACTCGGATGCGGTGCTTGCGAAAGAGCCCGAGATCGTGGAGACGCTGATCGCGGCGGCCGTGCGAATCAAAGCGGAAGTCGTCTCGGCTGACGAGCGCGAAGGCGATCTGCGCCGTATTTTGAATTTCGGCCATACGGTGGGGCACGCGATCGAAGCCGAAACGCATTATGAGGAGTTTTTGCACGGCGAGGCGATCGCCTGGGGCATGCGCGCGGCGATTCGTCTGGCCGGGCGGACCGGGCATCTGGATTCGCAAACAGCCGAAAGAATGGAGCGCGTCATCTCGCTTTACGGCCCGGTGCCGAGCGCTTCGCATCTGGATCCTGATCATTTATTGGCGCGTCTGGCGAGCGACAAAAAAACACTCCAGGGCAAAGTGCATTTCGTGTTGCCGGTGCGCGTGGGCGAAGTGAAAATCGTGAGCGGGATCGATCCCGAACTCGTGCGCGGCGCGATCGCGGAAGCGCTGCGGTGAAGGCCGCCACGGGCACCACTCCGCCCGGAACCGAGAACGAGCAGCAGGCGGCGGGCTGGGTGCGGCAGATGTTCACCGAGATCGCGCCGCGCTACGATCTGCTGAATCATCTGCTTTCATTCAACATCGATCGCGGCTGGCGTAGGGCGTTGCTCGGTGCTCTGGCGCCGGTCGCGGCACGAACAGAGGCGAACATTCTGGATCTTTGCTGCGGAACGGGAGATGTTCTGCTCGATCTCACACGGATCTCGAAGGCGCGTACGTTCGGAGCGGATTTTTGCCATCCGATGCTTGTGAGCGCGCAGCAAAAGGCAGCGCGCCGGCAGCAGGCGGCCAGGCTGTTTGAAGCGGATGCGATGGTTTTACCGCTGGCGGATGGAACGCTCGATGCGATTGCGATTGCTTTTGGCTTTCGCAATCTTTCCAACTACCGGGCGGGACTGGCAGAATTTGCGCGCGTGCTGAAACCGGGCGGTGTGTTGGCGATTCTCGAATTCTCGCATCCGCCGAGCGCATTCGTCCGTGCTGCTTACAGTGTGTATGCGCGCTTCTTGCTTCCGGCGATTGGAGGGATGATTTCGGGCTCGCGCGCGGCTTACTCGTATTTGCCGGAATCGATTGCGAAATTTCCGCGCGCCGCCGAGTTGAAGGAAATGATGAGAAATGCCGGCTTTGCCGAGCCGCGATTCCGTTTGCTGTCAGGCGGAATCGCGGCCCTGCATACCGGCACCCGAGGTTAGAAGAACAGCTTCAGCGAAAGCTGGACAATACGCGGGAAGTTTTGCTGGTAGAGATTGACTGTGCCAAAGCCCGTGTATGTGCCGTTGGCCTGCTTGGTGGGAGGACCATCGCCCGGGTTGTTGTCAGGGCCGGGGAACAGCACGGTGTTCGTCAGGTTAAGCGCTTCACCGCGGAACTGGAGGCGATAGCGCTCAGTGATGGCGAAGTCCTTGTGCACGGCGAAATCCAGATTCACAATGCTCGGATTACGTACCTGCGCGATCTGGTCCGGTAGATTCATCAATCCGTACTGCGGAATGCTGGCATAGCAGCCGAGCGGGTTGCCTGTGCTGTAGTTGTTGTACAGATAATTGTTCAGCTTCGAGCCGCCGTCCGGTGCATAGCCGTGACTGCATTCGTACCAATACCCGGTATCGAGGCCGGTTGGCGTGCCGGTCTGCGCCGACACGATGAAGTTCGCGCTCCATCCACCCGCCAGCGCATCGACAAATCCGTTGCTATTCGCAAGGAAGTGTCTGCCCTTGCCGAACGGCAATTGATACTCGCCATTGACCGTGAAGATCTGGGTGCGATCCTGGGGCGAAATCTCGTACTTCAGGTTCGGGTCCTGATACGGCCAGCCATTCTGATATCCGGTGGCCTGCATGGTCTTGGACCAGGTGTAGGAGGCTTCGAAATTCAGACCGGCGCTCAGGCGTTTGGTCAGCTTCACTTCGAGAGCGTTGTAATTCTGCCTGCCGAGCGGATCGTTGTATTGTCCGATCAGATTACAGTACTGCGAAAGGGGCAGAATCAAATTGATTTTTGAGATAGTCGGGCTGGAACCGCAAGTTGAGCTGGCCGGAATCCCGGGCACACCGTAGTACGGGTTCGGGACCTGCTGATTGAACGCGCTCGGATTTGCTTGTGCGGCCTGTTGCTGTGCCAGCGTAAACGTGCCGTTGTCCCATACAAACACGCGCAAGCGGTCTGTGTAGTTTCCGGCATAGCGGGCGTCGAGGACCATCTGCCCCGGGAGTTCGCGCTGGAAGCCGAACGAGAATTCCTGCGAGCGCGGGATGCGGCGGCCGGGGAAGTCGATCGAAGCCTGGTTGCCTAATGCCGTCATCAGACCGAGGGAGTTACCCGGAGGCACCTGTACTCCACTTTGGAACGGAGTGCCGCTGGCGAAGTAGTTCGTGGGAGTTACGCCGCCATTGGTGGTGTTGATGTAAGGCGTTGAGACACTGAATCCAATGTCGCTGCCGCCTTCAAGCCCGACCGCGTAGAAGATACCGTAGCCCCCGCGAATGACCGTTTTGTCGTTTACCGCGTAAGCAAAGCCAAAGCGAGGCTCGATGTTGGTCCAGTCTGTGTCATACGCGTCTTTCGGGTTGCCGTTTACGCCGGGGAAAGTGAACCCGCCGTAAACCGTTCGGAGTGAGTTGGGATCGATACCGGCCGCCTGGTAGGCTGCAGCGTTGTTGGTGATATTGGCCTGGAAAGCCGCTTCGTTTGTGATGGGATTCACGCAGGTAAAGCACATACCGCGATTCAGCCGATTGAACGCTTCGCGCAGTCCAGCCTGCAGATCGTAGCGCAGTCCGATGTTCAGGGTCAGCTTGTGGGTGACCTTCCAATCATCCTGCACGTACGCCGCCCAGAAGGGAAAGCCTTGCAGCGTGGTCGTGTTGTAATCGACGTTCCCGCTCGAAGGATCACCGAGCAGCATGTCGCCCACGATGAATCCGTCATTTACTCCCGGCAGCGTATTACGTTGCAGCGGATTGTACTGAGTGTTCTGCGTTCCGAAATTGAAGACACCATTCGGGCTGCCCACCGCGCCTGGATTGCCATATTGGAAATGAGCGATTTCGCCACCGAAGTGAATGGTGTGATTGGCAAGCGTCTTGGTCCAGTCGTTATCGAAGTACATTGTGTTGTACACGTCCACGCTGGTGTTGTTACCCACGACTTGGGGATAGTACGCGTTGGTATTAAACTCGGGCAACAACTTCAGATTGGTGGTCGGAACGTTCGGCATGTTCAGCCCGATCGATTGCGGCGTAACTGTAGACGATAAATCGCCATTCGGGAAGTTATCGGTAAACCGCGAAAAGGAAGCCTTGAAGTCCGCGAGTAGCGTGGGCGTGAAGATATGCGTCATGTCCTGGCTCGCGACCAGTACCTGGCGCATGGTGTTAATGTTGCCGTTTTCGGCCGGTGGTGGGAACCCGCTCACGTTGCGGAATTCCGTACCATGCTGGAAGGCAAACGTGCTGTACCAGCGCGTCTTGTCGCTGGTATCGTAATCGACGCGTCCCATCGGCTGCCAATAGCGATACCGGTCGGGCACGTTGGCTGTGTAGTTATTCTGCAGTGCGTTGCTGCCTGTGTTGGGTAGTGGGTAAAGATTCAGAACTGCCGCTCCGATCGGGTTGATACGATTCGCCGGAATTGTGTCGTTCGGAAAAGCGGTGCGCGCGTACGCATTCCCGGGGCAGTTGGTCAGCGTTCCTCCGGGCGCAGTGCAAACGGTCGTTGTCGGATCGTAAACCGTATAACCGGTCTGCGTGAAATTCACGCCGCTGCCGTTGGTCGGCCGCAGATAGGCGGGCGGCACGCTGGTGACCGTCGTGAACGGGATGTTTTCGACGTAACCCTCGAAGCTACCGAAGAAGAAGACCTTGTCTTTCTTAATCGGACCGCCGAATACGCCGCCGAATTGGTTCTGTTGAAGATTCTGGCGCGGGATACCGTTCAGGTTGTTCTCGAAATTATTAGCATTCAGTACGCCGTTTTCGAAGTAATCGTAAACGTCACCGTGATACTCGTTCGTTCCCGACTTGGTGACCATGTTCACCGTGCCGCCGCCGGTGCGTCCGTAGCGTGCGTCGTAAGTCGTCGTCATCACGTTGACTTCCTGCAGAGCGTCCACGTTTGGCGCGATTTCCCATGTTCCCTGGCTGCCGTGCGCCTGCATGGTCACGTTCGAGCCGTCCAGCGTGAACTGCTGATAGCCCTGGACGCCGCCGCCCAGCGTGTAGTTATTCGAAACGTCCCAGCCGCGCGTTCCGGAGTAGCCCTGGGCACCGAACTGCGTCTGCAGAAACTGCGAACCGGGTGTGGTCCCGATCAGTGTGTAAACCTGGCGTCCGTTGAGCGGCAGGTTCTCGAGTTGCTGCTGGGTGAGAACCGTGCCGCCCGAGCCATTGGCCGTTTCAATCAGCGGCGGAGCTGCGCTTACATCGACGGTCTGTGTCTCGGTACCGATTTGAAGCGCAAAATTCAGGCCGCGCGATTGGCTCGCTTGTACGACGACGTTGTTCTGTACCTGTGTTTTGAAGCCCGGCGCCGTAACAGTCACGGTATACGTGCCCGGCAGAACATATGGAATAAAGTAAGCGCCGCGATCGGTGGTCGTGGCCGAATAGGCCTGCTGAGTGGCCGTGTTGACAGCCTTTACCGATGCGTTGGCGATGGTGGCGCCGCTTGGGTCGGTTACGGTTCCGGTAATGGTCCCGCGAAATTCTTGCGCCGAAAGAATGCCTGTGAAGGCGAAAAGCAGACAGACTGCGAGCACAGCACGCAGCCGCGTGGTCTTGCTGATTGACATGTAATTAAATCCCTCGTAAATCTGCAGAGGTGCAGATCGAAATTTCCTGAAACGCTGTTACTTGGAATTTATTCCCGGAAGGAGGGCAATGTCAATTGTTGAGAAACAATTTTTTGGAAATCGGCAAATACGTCGAAGTGGAAGTAATACGAAGTATTTATCTGCTCGCAGCCGCTGCGCCGCCATCGCCGAGAGCGCGATGAATTTCGTCTCGCAGATTTAGATTACGCACGAGCCGCAGCAGGTAATTCGGATGCAAGCCCAGCAACCGCGCGGCCTGCTTGTAGTCGCCTCGCGCCTGCACATACGCGTCCACAATGGCATCGTGCTTGGCCTGACCGACGGACTGATGATACTTGGCTTTGGAGTCTTTCGGTGCGACCTCGAGCAGCGATTCCGGCAGATCCTCCGGCAGCACCCACTCGGAAACACCGAAGACCACGGCGCGCTCCATCGCGTTTTCGAGCTCGCGCACATTTCCGGGCCAGGGATACTGAACCAGAATCTCTTCGGCCTCAGGCGAGAGTCCGGCCACCTGGCGCTTGCAGCGCTCGGCTGATCGCTGCAGGAAATAGCGTGCCAGAAGCGGTATGTCGTCGCGGCGGTCGCGCAGCGGAGGGGATGCCAGATTCACCACGTTCAGCCGGTGGTACAGATCTTCGCGGAAACGTCCCTCGCGCACATCTTCGTTCAGATCGCGGTTCGTGGCTGCAATCACGCGAATATCCAGCGGATGCGCCTGCGTGCCGCCCACGCGCTCGAACTCGCGCTGCTGCAGAATGCGCAGCAGCTTGGCCTGTAAAGCCGGAGCGAGTTCGCCGACTTCATCCAGAAAAATCGTCCCGCCCTGGGCGAGCTCGAACCGCCCGCGTTTTAGCGAAACAGCTCCCGTGAAAGCGCCTTTTTCGTGCCCGAACAATTCGCTTTCGAAGAGATTCTCGCTGAGAGCCGCACAATTGACGGCCACAAACGGACGCTCGGAGCGCGGACTCTGCTGATGCAGCGCACGGGCCACCAGTTCCTTGCCGGTACCGCTTTCGCCGGTGATCAGGACGGTGGTATCGCGCGGCGCGACGCGAGCCACCATGTCGAGCAATCGTCGGATGGCCGCGCTCTTTCCGACAATGCCGGTATTGGCGCCGATCTGCTCCTCGAGCAGCGCTTTCTCGGCTTTGAGCGTTTCTACTTCCTGGCTTGCTTCGAAGCCCACTGAGGCGAGTGAAGCGATGGCCGTCAGCGTATCCAGGTGAGCTGCCAGCTCGTGCGCCGCATGGCTTGCGGTCTGGACCAGCAGCGCTCCGCCCAGCACACCGTCCAGATACAAGGGCACGCCCGCAATGCTGGCGGCATGGTCCTGAAACGCGCCTTCCTCGCAGACGCGAGCCAGCGTGCTGTAGAAGTTCGTGTTGTAGCGGGAGCAGCATTCCTCGTAACGCGCGCGCAGCTCGTCGTAGCTGCCGCCGAGCAGCAGCAGTCCTTCGCCCAGCGGAACCAGATCGCCCACCAGCCGCAGAATCTGCTCCTGCAGCAGAGCCGTTTGCGCCTGGCCATTGCTCGATGCCAGCGCGCGAAAGAGAAACACGAGCGAACAAGCAGCCAGCAATACAGGTTTGGTGTCCGCGGCGGGAGCGGCCGGAGTTTCCTCGCGCACCGCTTCACCCGAGCGAAACATCAAGACCGTGCGACCGACGCCGATCTGGTCGCGATCTTCGAGCCAGCGCTCCGCCGAGCGAATGCCGTTGACGTACGTGCCGAGCGAAGTGCGCAGATCGGTTGCCACAAAGCGATCGCCCTGACGGCGAATCGAGCAATGACGCCAGCCAATATCGGGCTCGGAAAGGACCAGGTGAGAATTCGGGGCGCGGCCGATCAGAACCTCGTTACGGCCAAGAGGCAGACGGGTACCGGCAAGCGGCCCGTTGACCACGATCAGTTCCGCGCTCATCGTCGACAATTGCCTTAGTTTAACTGAATGATGTTAGCTGGCGCTTGACAGTGTGACCAGAGTTTGCCCGTCGCCGAGGAAGCCAGCCTCGTCGGAATCGCTCTCGAGATCGAGGAAGCGCGTATCGAGCAGCCGCGAGTGTTCGACGTTGCTCATTGCGGAAAGCAGCGTCTCTTTGAGGAACGGATGATCACGCTCGATGTCGCCAAACATGTCGCGCAGGGTGCGGCGGACGGTGCCGGTCTTCTGCGAGCAGCCGCACGGGATCACCGGCGCGCCGAGCGAGGCGGCAAAGGCGCGCGTCAAGGTTTCCGGCACATAGACGAGCGGGCGAATGAGCCGGAACTCGCGTTTGCGCGACCAGGTGACCGCAGGCAGCGCGCTCAGCCGGCCGGTAAACATTGCATTGCGCAGAAAGGCTTCGCAGAAATCGTCGGCGGTATGGCCGAAGGCGATCACGTTCGCGCCGAGTTTGCGCACGACGTCGTAAACAGCGCGGCGGCGGAAACGGCTGCAGAGGTCACAGCCGTGATCCGGGTGTTCGGTGAGCAGATTGAGCGAGGGTTTATCTTCGACGTACGTCCAATCGATGCCGCGGGCGCGCAGATACTCGCCCAGCGGCTGAATGGGCGCCAGAAATTTACCCTGCTCGATGGTGAAGGCGCAGACGGTGAAGTCGATCGGCGCACGTTTCTGCAGTTTGAGGAGAGCTTCGAGCAGCGTGACGGAATCCTTGCCGCCCGACAGGCCCACGGCGACGCGATCGCCATCGCGAATCATGCGAAAGCGGCTGATCGCTTCGCCTACTTTACGCAGCAGTGTTTTTTCGAGCTCCACCTGATGTTCAGGTTAGCGGAATCGTGCCCCAGGGGCCCGGAACGCGGCTGAAACGCTCCCTCGCGTGCGCAAATCAGGGAGCGATCTGTCAAAATAGTATTGAACAACTTTCGCGAGCCGGGCGCAGTGTACCCATTTGCCGGGTTATCTTCCGTAAGCGCCAAGTCGCACTTCGAACTACTGTGACCAGAACCACCGAACCGCAGGATGGCGCGGCTCTCCGACTGCCATTTGGCCTCCTCTTTGAAGACATCTATTGCCGCGAGGGTTTACTGAAGCTCGATGAGCAGTTCCTGCGCGAACTCGGCGAATCGCATCCGGAACTGCGCGAGCAGTTGCTGGCGGCGCGCGCCAATCCTCCCGCTCCGCATATCAAGTCTGCTTCGGAACTGATTCTCGCGGTCGCTCCTTATGTAGAAGACTTCATCGGCAAACTCTTCGGCATCGAAGGCGAGTTGCGCGTTTTGCAAACACGGCACTCCGAGCTGGCGCCTCTCTATTACGTTAAGCGCCAGTTCGTGCAGCGGAAGGCGCTGACCAAACAAACTGCCGAAAGTGCCGCCCAGTTGGATGGTGTTGCTCTCGCGGCGCAGCTCGAAACGCTTTTCAACGAGCCGCTCACAGAATTCACCTTTGCCCGGCATGTCGCCAGCTGGCTCGAGCAGGAGCCGCTGCATGCGGAGCAGCTTCAGCTGGCGGCACACTACGCTGCCTGGGCTACGCTTTCGCCTGCGGGCCAGCGCAAGCATCAGCATGGCGTGCTTTTTAAAACGCCGCACAAGCTCGACATGCATCATCTCGTGCCGGTTGAGGAGGTGCATAAGGGCGATCTGGTGCAATTGCAACTTGGCCAGGAACACTGGCGCCATCGCGAAGGCTTCCAGCTAACCGATGCCGGCACCGATCTCACCGGCGCGCTCGATCAGGCGCACTACTGCATCAAGTGCCACAACCAGGCGAAAGACAGCTGCTCGACCGGACTTAAAGAGAAAAACGGCGCATTCAAATCGAGCATATTCGGTGTGCCGCTGGCGGGTTGTCCGCTCGACGAAAAGATTTCCGAGATGAACCTCGCCAAGGAGCGCGGTAATCCGATCGGCGCGCTGGCGATCGTCACCATCGATAACGCGATGGCTGCCGGTACCGGACATCGCATTTGCAACGACTGCATGAAGTCGTGTATTTTCCAGAAGCAGGATCCGGTCGATATTCCGCAGATCGAAACACGCTCGCTCAAAGACGTTCTCGAACTGCCCTGGGGCTTCGAAATTTACAGCCTGCTCACGCGCTGGAACCCGCTGAACTTCGCGCGGCCGTATCCGAAAGCGCCGACCGGTTACAAAGTGCTGGTGGTTGGGCTCGGGCCCGCTGGGTTCACGCTCTCGCATCATTTAATGAATGACGGGCACACGGTCGTTGCCGTCGATGGTTTGAAGATCGAGCCGCTGCCGGCCGATATTTCGGGCGTTACACCATACGGCGAGCGCGTCCCGTTCCGCCCTTTGCGCGATATCACGGAAATTTACGAGCGCCTCGATGAACGTGTGCTGGCCGGCTTCGGCGGTGTTGCCGAGTATGGCATTACCGTTCGCTGGAACAAGAATTTTCTCAAAGTGATCCGGCTGCTGATCGAGCGGCGGCGCGAATTTTCCATGTTCGGCGGCGTGCGTTTTGGCGGAACACTTACCGTCGAGAGTGCCTTCGAGCTCGGCTTCGATCACATTGCGCTTTGCGCGGGCGCGGGACGTCCCACCGTGATTCCGATGAAGAATGGTCTGGTGCGCGGTGTGCGGCAGGCTTCCGATTTCCTCATGGCGCTGCAGTTGACCGGCGCTGCCAAGACCGATTCGCTCGCCAATCTGCAGATCCGCATGCCGATTGCGGTGATTGGCGGCGGCCTGACTGCGATCGACACCGCCACCGAATCGCTCGCCTACTACGTCGTCCAGGTGGAGAAATTTCTGGTTCGCTACGAAGCGTTGCGCGAGGAAATTGGCGAGCGCGCCATTCAATCCGCCTGGACCAAAGAAGAAGCGGAAATCGCGCAGGAATTTCTGTCGCATGCCCGCGCCATTCGTGCCGAGCGCGCCGCGGCCGTCAAAGAAGGACGCCCGCCCAATCTGATCGCACTGCTCAATTCCTGGGGCGGTGTCACGATCGCCTACCGCCGCCGGCTCATCGACGCTCCCAGCTATACGCTCAATCACGAAGAAGTCGCTAAAGCGATGGAAGAAGGCGTTCGCTTCGCTGAATGCTTAACGCCCGAAGAAGTGCTAGTCGATGAGGCCAACACCGCCCGCGCGCTGGTGCTCGAGAAGCAGCGCTTTGATGAAGCGACCGGCAAGCTGGTCGCCACGGGCGAGCGCATCACATTACCCGCTCGTACCATTCTGGTCGCTGCCGGTACGCAGCCGAATACGGTGCTCGCGCGCGAAGACGAAGCCAATTTCAAGCTCGATGGCCGCTATTTCCGCGCCGTTGACGAAAACGGTGAACCTGTAAAGCCCGAGCGTATCGCCAAGCCCGCCGAAGTGCGCGTGCTCGTTTCGCTTCACCCCGATGGCCGCGCCATCAGCTTCTTCGGCGACCTGCATCCGTCATTCTCGGGCAACGTTGTGAAGGCCATGGCCAGTGCCAAGCAAGGCTATCCCGTCATCTCGCGTGTGCTGGCGCGCCGTCAGCCCGAGAGCCCCGCGCCAGCCGAATTGCTCGCGCGTGTGAACCAAGAATTGCGCCCCGTCGTCGAGGACGTCATTCGTCTCACGCCCAACATTCTCGAAATTGTTGTCCGCGCGCCCATCGCCGCACGCGCTTTCCAGCCGGGGCAGTTCTATCGACTGCAGAATTACGAATCGCTTGCGCCGCGCGTCGATGGCACGACGCTCGCCATGGAAGGACTCGCACTTACCGGGGCGTCAGTCAATCATGAGGAAGGACTGCTCTCGACGATCGTGCTCGAAATGGGCGGATCCTCGGATCTCTGCACTCTGCTCAAACCCGGCGATCCGGTTATCCTGATGGGTCCAACCGGCACGCCCACCGAAACGCCGGCGCAGGAAACCGTCCTCCTTGCAGGCGGCGGCCTCGGTAATGCCGTGCTCTTCTCCATCGGGCAGCAGTTACGCGCAGCCGGTTCGCGTGTGCTCTATTTCGCCGGCTACAAGAAGATCGTCGACCGCTACAAAGTGGAAGAGATTGAAGCCGCTGCGGACGTTGTCGTATGGGTCTGCGACGAAGCTCCGGGCTTTACGCCCGGGCGTGTGCAGGACAGCGCGTTTGTCGGTAATATTGTGCAGGCCATGGAAGCTTATGGCCGCGGCGAATTGGGCGATGGGGAAATCCCGCTCAGCTCGATTGATCGCCTGATCGTGATCGGCTCCGACGGTATGATGCGCGCGGTGCAGCAGGCTCGCCACAGCGTTCTGCGCCCTTATCTAAAGCCCGATCATCACGCCATCGGCAGCATCAATTCGCCGATGCAGTGCATGATGAAGGAGATCTGCGCGCAGTGCCTGCAGGTGCACAAGGATCCCAAAACAGGAGAAGAAACCGTCGTCTTCTCCTGCTTCAATCAGGATCAGCCGCTCGACCACGTCGAGTTCAGTACGCTTCGCTCGCGTCTTTCACAAAACGGAGCGCAGGAAAAGCTCACCAAACTCTGGATCGATCATTGCCTGCGCGATCTGGGGGTGCGGCCCGAGTTAGTCGCGCAATAACGGCTTATTTGCCCGCCTTCATCAGGTCTTTCGCGCCGCTCAGATGCTTGTCCAAAGTGGGAAGCGTCTGGGTGGCATAAGCCTTCACGTCCGCGTTTGTCCCGTCTTCGGACTCCTTTTTATACGCCGCGATTGCTTCCGTGTGCCCAGCGATCATTTCGTGCGCATATTTGCGATCGAATGCCGCGCCTTTCAGCTTCTCGAATGGCGCAATCATTTTTTCATGCTTCGCATCGAGGCCTTTGGGCACGGTCAGCCCGGCTTTGGTTGCAACGGCCGTGATCTGGTTGTAGTCCGCGGTGTGATCCTGGACGAGCGTCTGCGCGTAGTCCTTCACAGCCTGCGAACCAGCCTGATCGGCGGCCATCTGACCCAGGTGCGCTTCCGTCATATCCGTTTGCGCCGCCATGTCGACGAACTCCTGCGGGCTGAGTGCCGCGGCAGCAGGTTTTTTCTGCGCCAGCATCAGCGGACTCAAAACAGCAAGGCAAAGGAAACCTCTAACGATCGGTTTCATCTAGCATCTCTCCTGCCTGTTAGACGACGAAACCTCGCTTATCGCATCGGTATAAATACGGATTCGCGATACAGTCAGTACCGTATGCGAGTCTGGGCCGCATTGTTTGTAAGCATCGCGTCGCTGGCGAACGCGGCAACGCTGGTCGCCAAAGTCGAGCCGCCGAACTGGTGGCCGGATCACACCCTGAATCCCGTCCGCGTTCTGATCCGCGGCTCCGGTCTGAGCGGCGCAACCGTCCAGGCGCGGGCGGGAATCGACGCTCAGAATGTTTTCGTGAACGCAAATGGGACGTATCTGCTGGTCGATTTGCGCATCGCACCGGGTCTGATGCCGGGCGAATATCCGCTGCACATTCGCACACCCCAGGGCACCGCAGACGCTCCGTTCCGGCTGGAAAAACCACTCGCCCCGCAGGGCCGCTTTCAGGGCTTCTCGCCGGACGATGTGATCTACCTGATCATGATGGACCGGTTCGCGGATGGCGATCCGGCAAACAACGATCCGGCAATTTCGCGCGGTATGTTCGACCGTGCCGACCCGCACAGATATCACGGCGGTGATCTGCAGGGTATCATCGACCACCTGCCGTATCTCAAATCGCTCGGCATTACCGCCATTTGGATCACGCCGGTTTACGACAACGTGAATCACCTGAATGAAAAACAGGCCGTTAACGGACAGGGAATCGCCGATTATCACGGCTACGGCACGGTCGACTATTACGGCGTCGAAGAGCATTTTGGGGATCTGGCGCTTTTGCGGAAGCTGATCGATGCGGCACACGCTCTCGGGCTCAAGGTGATTCAGGATCAGGTCGCAAATCATGTCGGCCCCGAGCACCCGTGGGTCGAAGACGAGCCGAAAATCACCTGGTTCCACGGCACGCCCGGTTCGCATATCAACGAGACCTGGCAAATCTGGAGCCTGCCCAATCCGCACGCCTCCGAAAGCATCAAGCGGGATGTGGTGAATGGCTGGTTCGCGAACGTGCTACCTGACTTAAACCAGGAAGACCCGGACGTCGCCCGTTACGAGATTCAAAATGCTCTCTGGTGGCTGGGCGAGGCCGGTTTCGACGGCATCCGCCAGGACACTCTGCCCTATGTTTCACGCGCCTTCTGGCACGATTGGGCGAGCGCGCTCAAGCGCCAGTATCCGTCGGCGCGCGCAGTGGGCGAAGTGTTCGATCCGGATCCGGCTGTGCCGTCTTTCTTCCAGGGCGACATCGATAGCGTCTTCGATTTTCCTCTTTACTTCGCACTTCGCGATGTCTTCGCCCACAATGCTGCCATGGAACGTATTTCCCGAATCTTCGCCCAGGATCGCCTGTATGCGAATCCGAACATGCTGGTGACCTTTTTGGGCAACCACGACGTTGTCCGCTTCCTGAGCGAGCCGGGTGCAAACGCCCAGCAGCTCAAACTCGCCTTTACGCTGCTTTTCACCGCGCGCGGCATTCCATCCATTTACTACGGCGACGAAATCGGGATGACGGGGGGTGCCGATCCCGATAACCGCCACGATTTTCCCGGCGGCTGGTCCGGCGATTCCCACAACGCCTTCGAAGTAAGT
Source organism: Terriglobia bacterium (assembly GCA_021325235.1). GTDB lineage: Bacteria > Acidobacteriota > Terriglobia > Bryobacterales > Bryobacteraceae > Bog-105. Next base: position 22,064 of record JAJPHN010000033.1, read on the forward strand.
GGCCGCACAGCGGACGAAAACCACATCTGGAATTATGTCCACCAGTTGCTTGCGTTACGCGCGGGCTTCGAACCGCTTCGCCGCGGCACGATGGCCGAACTCGCTCTCGGCCGCGATACCTGGGTTTATGCGCGCCAAGCGGGCAAGCAGGCCGCTATCGTTGCGCTCAACAATGGCAGCAGCGCAGCCGATATCGCTGTCGCGTTTTCCATGGACGGAACCTACCGCGACGCGCTCGCCAACACACCCGCTCTTGCCATCCAAAGCGGCGCCGGGACCATCCATCTCGCACCGCACTCGGCCGCCATTTACGAAAATGAGCCTTGATGAGAAAATCTGCTGTTCTCGCGCTTTCGTGTCTCCTGCTCAGCAGCTGTTCCATCCTCTACTTCAGCGCCATGGAACATCTCGGCAAGCAGAAGCGCGACATTCTGGTCCAGCGCATTCTCGCCGTCCGCAAAGATCAGCAGGCCACGCAGGAGCAGCTCAAGACCACGCTCGAAGCCTTCAAAGAAGTCACCGGTTTCCAGGGCGGCGATCTTGAGAAGGTCTATAACCGGCTCAACAAAGAGTACGAGCGCTGCCAGTCGCGAGCCGATAAGCTCAAAGGCCGTGTCGATTCGGTCGACCAGGTCGCGCAGGCCATGTTCCGGGAGTGGGACGGCGAGATCCGGTCGATGCGCAATCGCTCGCTTCGCGATCAGAGCGAAAGTCTACTGCTCACCGCGCGACAGCAGCATGCGCAGTACATGCGGAAAATGCGCCGCACGGAGGAAAATATCCAACCCGTGCTGCAGGCTTTTCACGACCAGGTGATTTTTCTGAAGCACAACCTGAACGCCCGCGCGATCAGCTCGCTCAAGAAGACCTCGGCCCAGATCGACGCGCAGGCGAGCGCGCTGATCCGCGACATCGACGCGTCCTCGCAGGAGGCCGATCGTTATATTCAGACGCTCTCGCGTGCCGACACCAAGTAGAGTCCTGAGGCTGGCGATCCGAAACGAATGGTATGGGTCCGTAGCAGCGCCGTCACAATACCAATCCCTGGGGATGCTTGCCTGACCGGGAACACTCCACTGTTCCCTTCAAATTCAACGACAGCTAACGAACGGATCGTGGTTCACTCCGGCTCGCGATTGCCCGCCAGATGCGCCAGCTTCGCGGGATTGGTGACCAGGTAAATCGCCTCGATGCGTCCATTCTTCTCGCGGAACGTCATCACCGATCGCGGCTTGCCGTTCATATACGAGATAACCCCCGGCTCGCCGTTGATCTCGGTAATGCGCGGCTCCAGACCATGTTCGACCAGCTTGCGGAATCCAATCGCTCCGCTTGCCACGTTCGCGGCTCCTCGCACCGGCTCCCGGGAAGCGAAGCCTGCGGGGCCATCGGCATAGAGCACCACATCCTGTGCCAATACCGAAACCAGCGCTTCGGCATTTCCGTTCCGGGCAGCTTCAAGGAAGGTTTCGAGCAAATGCCGGTGCTTCTCGCGCGAGCCCTCAAATCGCGGGCGCATCGACCCGACGTGTTGCCGCGCGCGCCGCAGAATCTGGCGGCAGTTCGCCTCCGATTGATTCAAAATCGAGCTGATTTCGCTGTACTCGTACTCGAATACCTCGCGCAGAAGAAAGACAGCGCGCTCCATCGGCGTGAGCCTTTCGAGCAGGACCAGAAATGCCATCGAAAGTGTTTCATCTACCCGAATCAGAGCCAGCGGATCGCCGTCCTGGCCGGTCACGACGGGTTCCGGGAGCCATTCACCGACATACTGTTCCCGCTGCACGCGCGCCGATTGCAGTTGAGTGATGCACAGCCGGGTGATGATCGTCATCAAAAAGGCACGCGGCGATCGGATTTCGTCGTCCGCTGCCTGCAGCCAGCGGAGAAAGGTCTCCTGCAGCATGTCTTCGGCATCGACCACCGTCCCCAGCATGCGATAGGCAACGGAAAAGAGCAGTCCACGATACTGCTCGAACTCCGCCAGGCGTTTCGCATCGCGTGAGGAAGCTTCCACCTCATCCGCTTGCATCGTTTCCTGTCCCGTGTGCCGGGCGAATATCCATCCGGCAGATCAATTCGCCGCGAAACGTGTAGATATGGTTTACCAGCTGATCGAGCAGCACATTCCCGGCGCTGTCGCGCACCACCTGGTGAACGCGCACAGCAACGCGATCGGCATCGATTTCGTCGATTGCCACTGGAGTGACCTGCGGGTCGATCGAAGCCCATTGTCCGTCCCAGTAAGCGCGGATCGCCTCGTATCCCAAGAGCCGAGTTCCGAGAATCGCGTTTGGCCAGTCGACATCTTCCGTCATCAAATCGAAAACCGCCCTGGCATCCCGGCGATTGAATGCCTCATATGCTTTGCTGATGCGCTCTCTTTTCGACACTTCCACCTCGCTGACGGTTCAAGTGTAGCTTCTGTCCTCGCGGAAGCGCGCCCAGCCAGCAGATCAACACGCACGCAAGAGTCGCGATCAACGAGGCCGCCGCGTTCGGTTTCGTGGTCATCAGAAACACTGCGGCCACGAGCAGGCCGACTCGCACGCTCAAAGAAACCTTCAACATCGGTGCCTGGACCTGGCGCAATGCCTCTTGGCGTCTGCCTGCTCCTTCCGCGAACGCCCTGCGCGCGCGGTTCAGCCTGCGAGCCGAAATTCCCGCCAGTGCGCCAAACGCGAGCACGATCCCGACCGCCACTTTCGGCCATGCCCGTTGCCACATCGCGAGCCGGTCCGTAAGATAGCCGCCCGAAAGAAGAAGAAAAAGCAGGCAAACGGTCGCGAGCACCCGCATTCCCGGCATACCGCCCAGCCAGGTTTGCGTGTCCACGTCCCCGTCCACACGCCGCACCTGCCAAAGTGCAATCGCTTCAAAAACGAGCGCGCCGACGATGCCCAGCGTGGCCAGCACATGCAGAAACAGGATTGCCGAATACAGTGTCATCTTCGTCCTGCAACTCAAGACCGGGGAGCCGCCGCGTCTGTGACAGCGCCACACAGGTGTGCCCGAGTATTTCTCTCTTGCGCGCGACAGAGCAGAGTTTCCGTACTATTCCGAGTAATCAAAACAGCAGAGTAGCTGCATCTCCAGAACGATACGCGCGCTCTGATGGATCGCATCCGACTTACACACATCTGCCTCGGCCTCTTCGTTGTTCTTCCCGCATTCGCACAGATTCAAAACCAGCCGGATGACGGTCAGTGGGTGATGCCGGCCAAGAACTACGCCAGCACGCGCTACAGTACACTGGCCGAGATCAACGCCAGCAACGTCAGAAACCTTCGCACCGCCTTCACCTTTTCACTCGGCACGACGCGCGGAGCCGAAGCTGCGCCGCTCGTCGTGAACAACACGATGTACATCGTGACGCCGTTTCCAAACAACCTGTACGCGCTCGATCTCACTAAACCCGGCGCACCGGTGAAATGGGTGTATGAGCCGCACACTAATGCTTCGTCCCAGGGTGTCGCCTGCTGTGACGTGGTAAATCGCGGCGCGGCGTACTACAACGGCAAAATCTACTACAACCTGCTCGATGTGGAGACGGTCGCCGTCGATGCGAACACCGGCAAGCTCATCTGGCGCACCAAGCTGGGCGATATCAACAACGGAGAATCGATTACCATGGCGCCGATCGTTGCCAAAGGTAAAGTGCTGGTGGGCAACAGCGGCGGCGAATTCGGCGTGCGGGGCTGGCTCGCCGGCCTCGATGCAGACACGGGCAAAATCGCCTGGCGTGCCTACAGCGCCGGACCCGACAAAGACGTGCTGATCGGCCCGAATTTCAAGCCCTTCTACAAAATGGATCAGGGCACGGATCTGGGCGTGAGAACCTGGCCTCCCGACGCCTGGAAAATCGGCGGCGCCTCTGCCTGGAGCTGGATTTCTTACGATCCCCAGCTCGACCTCTTCTACTACGGCACCTCGAACCCAGGCCCCTGGAATCCCGAGCAGCGTCCCGGCGACAACAAGTGGAGCTCGACGTTGTTTGCGCGCCGTCCCGATACCGGCGAAGCCATCTGGGCCTACCAGATGAACCCGCACGATTTGCATGACTACGACGGCGTCAACGAAAACGTGCTGCTCGATCTCACCGTCAACGGCCAGTCCCGCAAGCTGCTCGCCCATCCCGATCGCAACGGCTTCCTCTACCTGATGGACCGGCAGACGGGCGAGATCGTCTCGGCCGAAAAGTTTGGCTTTACCAATACCTCCGAGAGTGTCGATCTGAAAACCGGCGCGTTGCGTCTCAACACGCAAAAGCAGACCGGTTTCCACACCGTGCGCGATGCCTGCCCCGCGCCGCCCGGCGTGAAAGACTGGCAGCCTTCTTCCTATTCGCCCAAAACCGGACTGCTCTATATTCCGCACAACAATCTCTGCTACGAGTCGCAGGGGACGAATGCCAATTACATCGCGGGAACACCATACGTCGGCATGAAAGTGCGCATGTACGCCGGGCCGGGCGGCAATCGCGGTGTCTTCGGCGCATGGGATCCGGTGCACGCCAAATACGTCTGGAGCATCAACGAGATGTTTCCGGTCTGGAGCGGCGCGCTCTCTACGGCCGGCGATATTGTTTTCTACGGCACTATGGACGGCTGGTTCAAAGCAGTCGACGCGCACGACGGCAAGCCGCTCTGGCAATTCAAAGTTGGATCGGGCATCATCGGCCAGCCCGTCGCCTACAAGGGCCCCGACGGAAAAGAGTACATAGCGATTCTCTCGGGCGTCGGCGGCTGGTCGGGGGCTGTAGTTTCCGGCGGATTGAACGGAGTGGATGGCACTGGCGCGCTCGGTTTTCTGAACGCCATGTCCGATCTCGGCAAATACACCACGAAAGGCGGCATGCTCTATGTCTTCTCGCTGCCTTAGCGTGTTCCTGGCGGTGGCGTTTGCAGGCGTGATGCAGGCCCGAACGTTACGTGTGTGCGCGGCACCCGACAACCTGCCGTTTTCCAATCGAACCAGCGAAGGCTTCGATAACAAGATTGCGGAACTCCTCGCAAATGTGCTCCAGGCTTCGCTCGCCTATACCTGGATCGAAGACAGCAAAGCGGAAGCAAGCCGGAGTCTCGCCTCCGGCGCTTGCGATGTGCTCACGGGCGTGCCCTCGGCGCTTGATGACGTGGCCGCCACGGAACCGTACTACCGCTCGAGCTATGTTTTCGTCTCGCGCGGCACGCTGGGCATTACCTCGCTGCTCGATGATCGTCTGGCGCAGTTGCGAATTGGCATAAACGTCGTCGGCAATGACTACGCACCACCGGCCGCCGCGCTTGCCCGCCGCGGCATTACGCAGAACATCGTCTCATTCCCGCTCGCCGAGCCGCACAAGATTGTAGACGCTGTCGATAACGGCGAAGTCGATCTCGCGATCGTCTGGGGTCCCGTGGCTGGATACTTTGCCAAGTCAGCGCGCCACCCTGTGACGCTCACTCCTGTTTCGCCGCCTGCTTTCATGGGCATCCCGTTTACCTTCCAAATCTCGATGGCCGTGCGCAAGAACGATACCGAATTGCGAGACGAACTGAACCGCGCGCTCGCGCAGAACGGGCGCGCCATCAAAGCTGTGCTTACGGAATATGGCGTCCCTCAGATACAGTAAGAGCGCTTTCTTCGCCGCGGCGCTGCTGCTCGCCTCCTGCCAGCGCGAAAAGCACGATATCCAACCCGCGCCCACCCGTCTTGCGATCTACGGCGATGCCGCACGCCAGAGTGCATTGCGTCCGGGCGGCTCGGTTAAGCCGCAGCCGGTCGTTACCAATCCTTACAATGCGAGCGGCTACGACATCTCCGAGGGCCAGCGCCTCTACGATTGGTACAACTGCTCCGGCTGCCACTTCGCCGGAGGCGGCGGCATCGGTCCACCTCTGATCAAGAAAGAATGGATCTACGGCGGCGAACCGGCCAATCTCTTCGACACGATCGTCAAAGGACGTCCCAATGGCATGCCGAGTTGGGGCGGCCGTATTCCCGAATACCAAATCTGGCAGATTGTCGCCTACGTGCGCTCGATGAATGGCGAGCAGCCGACTTCGGCCACTCCCACCCGCCCGGACACGATCGAGACGAATCCGCAGAACCTGGTCAATCGCGTTCCCGGAGCGACCAAGTGAAGCGTCTCTGGTTCGCGCTCGCCGCTTTGGCGTATTCTGCCGCTGCTCAGCAGCAGTCCGCGCTCAATCCCGCGGGTCCGCAATCGGGCCGTATCGCCGGCCTCTGGTGGTTCTTCTTCTATCTGCTTGGCGCGATCTTCATCATCGTCATGCTCATCATGCTGCGCACGCTCATGCGCGGCCATCGTAATGCCGAGGAGAATCAGCCGCTCGAAAATCACGAACGCGCCCAGACCCGCGAAACGCGCCTGCGCAGCATCGTCACCGTTTCGAGCGTCGTTACGGTTGTTCTGCTCTTCATTCTGCTGGTCGCGAGCATCAGCATCGGCAAAGCCAACGCCGATCTCGGAGCAAGCGGCAAGCCGATGATCATCCAAGTCATTGGCAATCAGTGGTGGTGGCAATTCTCGTATCTGAACGACGATCCGTCGCAGGTGCTCACGACCGCCAACGAGATTCACATCCCCATCGGTAAGACGGTACTCATTCAGGGCCAGTCAAACGATGTGATCCACAGCTTCTGGGTGCCGAATCTGCATGGCAAGCGCGATCTCATTCCTTCCCGCGTGACCACCGAGTACATTCGCGCTGATCGTCCCGGTATTTATCGGGGGCAATGCGCCGAGTTCTGCGGACTGCAGCACGCGCATATGGCGTTCTACATCGTCGCCGAGCCCGAGGACAAATTCAAAGCCTGGATGCAGGCGCAGCTGCAGCCTGCGGTTGCGCCCGCCACACCTGCGCTCGCGCAGGGCCAGCAGAATTTTCTAAATTACGCCTGCGTCTATTGCCACCAGATTCGCGGCACAACTGCTTCCGGCACGAACGGTCCCGATCTCACGCATTTCGGCTCGCGCCGCACCATTGCGGCCGGCACGCTACCGAATACGCCCGGCAATCTCGGCGGCTGGATTGTCAATCCACAGAGCATCAAGCCCGGCAATCACATGGCGACGATCGCGGTGAAGCCCGACGATCTGCAGCCCATGATCCAGTACCTGGAGAGCTTAAAGTAAATGGCCACGCAGGACGTCTCTCCGCACATCCCGAACGAGCACGCCGAACTCAGTCTGCTCGATCGCGTCTGGCAGAACGGGCGCGGGATCTTCGGCTGGCTTTCGGTCACCACCCACCACGCCATCGGCATGCGCTACATCGTAACGGCCTTCGTGATGCTGCTGCTTGGCGGCATCGAAGCGCTGCTCGTGCGTATTCAGCTCGCGCATTCGAACAACACATTTCTCGGGCCCGATCGCTACAACGAAATCTTCACGACTCATGGCACCACCATGATGTTTCTCTTCGCGGTGCCCGTGATGGAAGGCATGGCGATTTATCTTGTGCCGATGATGTGCGGCACGCGCAACGTTGCGTTCCCGCGCCTCAATGCCTTCGGCTACTGGCTCTACCTGGGCGGCTGTCTGTTCCTCTACTGGGGCGTCTTCACCAACGCCGCGCCTGATATGGGATGGTTCGCTTATCCGCCGCTCTCGGGCCCGCAATTCACGCCCGGCAAGCGTACCGATATCTGGGCGCAGATGATCACCTTCACCGAAGTCTCCGCCTTATGCGTAGCCACGGAACTCATCGCGACCATCTTCAAAATGCGGGCGCCACGCATGTCGCTCAATCGCATCCCGCTTTTTGTCTGGTCCATTCTCGTTCAGTCGTTCATGACGATCTTCGCCATGCCGGCTATCGTGATCGCGAGCTCCTATCTGCTCTCCGATCGCACCGTCGCGACGCATTTCGTCAATCCGGCCGAAGGCGGCGACCCGATTCTCTATCAGCATGTCTTCTGGTTCTTTGGGCATCCCGAGGTCTACATCATTTTTATTCCGGCGCTCGGGTTCGTCTCGGCCATCGTCACTGCCCACAGCCGTCGCGCCATTGTCGGCTATCCCGCCATGGTGCTTTCGCTCATCGCCAACGGCTTTATCGCCTTTGGCCTGTGGGTCCATCACATGTTCGCCACCGGGCTGCCACAGATCGGCGAAGCCTACTTTACCGCCTCGAGCATGATGATCGCTGTCACGAGCGGTATCCAGATCTTCTGCTGGCTCGCCACGCTCTGGAGCGGTAAAGTGCGCCTCACTACCGCGCTGCACTTCGTCTATGGATTCCTGGTCATCTTTGTGCTTGGCGGATTGACGGGCGTAGTTCTCGCCTCGGTCCCGCTCGATCTGCAGGTCCACGACACCTTTTTCGTCGTGGCGCATTTTCATTACGTGCTGATCGGCGGCGCGCTCTTCCCACTCTTCGGCGCGCTTTACCACTGGTATCCGAAGATGACCGGCCGAATGATGAGCGAGCGGCTGGGCAAAATCAACTTCTGGTTTCTGTTCATCGGCTTCAATCTGACCTTCTTCCCGATGCACATTCTCGGCCTGCACGGCATGCCACGCCGCGTCTACACCTACGGCCCCGAGATGGGCTGGGACAACCTGAATCTGCTCGCCACCATTGGGGCCTTTATCATCGCCATCGGCGGCATTCTGTTTCTGGTGAACGTTTTCTGGAGCCGTCGGCACGGGCGCATCGCGGGAAACAATCCGTGGGAAGCCGATTCGCTCGAGTGGGCCGCTGCTTCCCCGCCCAAGAATTACAATTTCGAATTTCTCCCGGTCGCGACCAGCCGGTATCCGCTGTGGGTCGCGCCCGAAAGTGAGCCCGCGTCTCTCAGCAAGGCGAAGACTCAACCGGATCGCGCCGTCGTCACCGGCCTGCGCAACGACCGCCGCGAAGTGCTCGTCACCACGCTGATGGATGCCGAGCCGCATCATCGCTACGTTCTGCCCGGCTCGAGCATCTGGCCGTTCATCACCGCGATCTGCGTCTCGATCGGGTTCATCGGCTCCGTTTTCAATCCCTGGTACATCATCTCGGGATCGATCATCTCGGGGCTGGCACTGCTTGGCTGGTTCTGGCCGCGCAAACTATTGGAGCTGGAGCCCTGAACATGGAACTCGCTCCCAAAACTCTCGACGTCAGCCATCTCGAACCGTTCGATATTTCCAGCCAGGCTCCGCTGTGGTGGGGACAGGTGCTCATCGCCTGCATCGAAGGCACGATGTTCTGCCTGCTCATCGCGGCATTCCTGTACACGCGGCTGCGCGTAGACGTGTGGCCTCTGCCCGGCGATCAGTTTCCGCACCTTACGCTGCCCACGCTCGCGCTCATTCCGCTCATCCTGAGCGCTGTCGGTTCCTTTATCGCCAGCGAGGGTGCCAAAAGGAACGACCGTTCGCGCATGATCTTCGGCCTCACGCTCAATCTCGTGCTCGCCGCCATCTTCTTCGCCATGCGCATCGTCGAATGGCATTCGCTCAATTTCAACTGGAAGGCCGATATTCAGGGTTCCTACGTGTGGGCCTTCCTCGGCCTGCACAGCTTCGACGTCGTTGGCGATCTTGTCTTCACGCTCGTCCTGATCTTCTGCGTTGTCTCCGGCCGCTACGGAGAAAAGCAGCGCCTCGGCGTGCACGTTGATTCGGTGGTCTGGTATTTCCTGGTCGCGATCTGGATTCCGATTTACCTTGCCATCTACTGGGGCCCGAAACTTCTCGAATCGCAATGAGCGCGCAAAGCACGACCCGCAATCTGATTCTCTGGATCACGCTCCTTGCCGGCCCGGTGCTCTGGCTCATCAGTTTCCAGGCGAAATTCGCCTGGGCGCCCATCACCTGCTCGACGCAAAGTAAATTCGCGATCCTGCTCTTCTCGGCGCTGGCATTCGCCTTGAGTGCCATCGCGGGACTTCTCGCCTGGCGCACCTGGCGCTCGGTCGGCTCCGAAGTACCCGGCCAATCCGCCAATCCAATCGATCGGACGCGCTTCATGGCGCTGGGCGCCGTTGCTTTGTCAGCTGGCTTCTGCATCGTCATCGTGGCGCAGGCGATTCCCGATCTGATCCTCGAGGCATGCCAGTGAAGCAGCGCTCACTTGCGTTCATTCTTGTTCTACCGGCACTCGCGTTCGGGCATGCCGGCGAGCCGCTCGCTCCGCACGATCTCTGGTCTGCCTGGGAATTCGATCCCGGTGTCGTGCTCCCGGTAGCGCTCTCTGCCATTCTCTATGCGAGAGGCGCGCGCCGGCACACCGGACTCACGCTTCTGCAGCGCACCTGCTTCTGGACTGGCTGGCTTTCGCTCGTGCTCGCGCTGATTTCGCCGATTCACCCCATGGGAGAAGCGCTCTTCTCGGCGCACATGCTGCAGCACGAAATTCTGATGCTGATCTCGGCGCCGCTGCTCGTGCTCTCGCGCCCGCTCGTCACGTTTCTCTGGGCGCTTCCGATCGAGTGGCGCAAAGCTCTCGGGCGCTGGTCGAAAACGAAGCCAATTGCGCGCACCTGGAACGCCGTTACCGACCCGCTCACCGCCTGGCTGATCCACGCGGTTGCGATATGGGTCTGGCACGTGCCCTATCTCTTCCAACTCACTCTGCGCAGCGATCTCGCCCACAGCGGACAGCATTTGAGCTTTTTCCTTTCGGCATTGCTCTTCTGGTGGGCCGTCTTTTACGGCCATGGACGCAGAGCCTACGGCGCGGCCTTTCTTTACGTCTTCACCACTGCCATTCACACCGGAGCACTCGGCGCGCTGCTCACCTTCGCTCCTCACGTCTGGTATCCCGCCTACCGCACGACCACTCAAGCCTGGGGGCTCACACCTTTGCAGGACCAGCAGCTCGGCGGCTTGATCATGTGGGTGCCGGCCAGCCTCGTCTATCTCGCTGCTGGTCTGGCGCTGTTCGCCGCCTGGCTCAAGGAAAGCGATCTGCGTCTCGAAAGGACCCAGCTCGATGCGCGCTAGCCTCTCGATTCTGCTCGCGGCTTTTCTTGTCTCCTGCGCGAATCCGCAGCACACCGCATCCGTCACGACCGGCGGCAACGCACAGCGCGGTAAAGCAGCCATCGCGCGTTACGGCTGCGGTTCCTGCCATCAGATCCCCGGCATTTCCGGCGCCGTGGGACTCGCCGGGCCGCCGCTCTCCGGTATCGCCAGCCGCTTCTACGTGGCCGGTGTTATGCCGAATACACCCGAAAATATGATTCGCTGGATCGAGCACCCCAAAGAAGTGGATGAAAAAACGCTCATGCCAGATCTGGGTGTCACTCCGGAAGACGCAACCGATATTGCCGGCTATCTTTATACGTTGAAATAGGCGAAAACCACTACACACGTTCGTCTGGCGCAACTCCTGGCCCCTGGCGTGCATCTCAAAACTGCGCGAGAAACGCAGATTTCGTGCTATTCTCTCGTTACAGCATTTAGGGGTGAACGTCTTGTTGAACGGGCGAATGGCCTGTTTAGGCCTTCTGTTGTGCATCTTCGGCGGAGTGCTCCCGGCCTCCGAGCCGAACCTGAAGAAAGCAGAAGAGCTCTACCAGCACACCAGCTACGAAGCTTCCATCGCTTTGCTCGATCGCAACAGCGGCGATCCCGCAGTCCACTTTCTGCTGGGCCGCGATTACTTCATGTCGGGCGATTTCAAACGTGCGACCGACCACCTGGAAAAGGCCACCGAACTCAGCCCGTCCGACAGCGAATACATGGACTGGCTTGGCCGCGCCTATGGTAAGCGCGCCGAGACCGCCAATCCGCTTTCGGCCCCCGCCTGGGCCTCCAAAGCCCGGCAGGCTTTTGAAAAATCGGTAGCGCTGGATGCGCACAATCGCGACGCGCTCGACGATCTCTTCGACTACTATCTGGAAGCCCCCGGTTTCCTCGGAGGCGGTTACGATAAAGCCGCTCAAGTTGCCGATAAGCTCGCCGCCATCGATCCGCCGCAGGGGTTGCACGATCGCTCCCGGCTCGATGAAAAACGCAAGCAGATGAACAGCGCCGAGCAGCATCTGCGCGAAGCCGTTGCCGCAGCGCCGCATAGCGTGGGCCATCTGATCGCGCTCGCGAAGTTTCTCGCCAAGCAGGGCCGCACTGCCGAAAGCGACGCGGTGCTCGCCAAGGCTCAGCAGGTCTCTCCCAATAATCCGCGCATCTGGCTTGCGCAGGCCGATATTCTCGTGAAGCAGCGCCGGAATCTGGACGAGGCGCGCAAGCTGCTCAATCGTTATCTCCAGTCGCCCATCACGGCCGACGATCCGCCGCGTGAAGAAGCCGTGCGTCTGCTCAAAGAAGCCGGCGGCGCCTGAGGACCGCGCATACTGGTTGCATAGTCACCCGTCGAGTGATGAATCCGTTCGCTCGCCGGCGCCGTCCCGCGCGATGAACCTAGCCGAAGCCGTCAGTTTTAGTTTCCAGGCGCTCAAAGCCAATCGCCTTCGCACCTTCCTCACCGCTCTCGGCCTGATCATCGGCAACGCCTCTGTCATCCTCGTCGTCACCATCTCGCTAGCCGGCAAGAATCTCATTCTTGATCAGATTCGCGGCATCGGCTCCAATCTCGTCTACGCCAGCGCCGAAGTGGGCAGCCAGAACGCCTCGCAGGTTCAGGGCGATTACATCAAGCTGGCCGACGTCCAGGCGATCCGCGATACGTTAGCGGGCCGCGTAGTCGCCGCCACCTCCGTCATGACCACCCACGACGACATCGTCGTAAACGGCAAGGTTCGCCAGGTGACCATCGATGGCGTGGACGAATATTACGCTCAGGTGCGCCATCTCGTGATCCTCGCGGGCCGCTCCTTCGATGCGAGCGACATTACCCTGCGCGAGCACGTCGCGATGCTGACCGACAAACTCGCCGTCCGCATGTTCGGCAGTCAGGAAGCAGCCATCGGGCAAACCATCAAGCTGTTCAAGCTGCAGTTCACAGTTATCGGCACCTTCCGCGAAAAGACCAGCACCATGGAAGTGGGCGAAATTGCCGACGAGACGATCCTCATCCCCGTCAGCGTCATCCGCTACTTCATCCCGTACGAGCGCGTCGACCCAACGTACATCGAAGTGCGCGACGCCGCCGATGTTCCCGCCGTACGCGAGCAGGTCAATCAGATACTTGAGAGCCGCCATCGTGCGGGCGCCAAGTATCAGGTCCATGATCTTACCGCCATCCTCGACACCGCCAACCAGATCGCCAACGTGCTCACCATCGTGCTGATCATCGTCTCCGCGATCGCGCTCATTATCTCGGGCATCGGCATCATGAACATCATGCTGGTCACTGTGACCGAGCGCACGCGCGAAATCGGACTCCGCATGGCGGTAGGCGCCTCGCGTAAAGAGGTGCTGCTTCAGTTTCTGGTCGAAGCCGTGCTGATCAGCCTCATCGGCGGTACCATCGGCATCATCATCGGCCTGGCCGTTCCGATCACGGTCACGATTCTCATCAAGCAGTTCCAGGTGCCCGCCTCGATCCACATCCCGGTCTCGCCGATCTCTGTGATCGTCGCTTTTGCCGTCTCGTTCACTGTTGGCGTCAGCTTCGGTCTGCTGCCCGCCCGCCGCGCCTCGCAGCTCAATCCCACGGAAGCTCTGCGATACGAATGATTGGCGCGCTTGGGTTAACCTGATCGAGCGCCCATTTGGGCCGGCTCGAGGAACAGACGAATGCGGCGGTAGCGAAGAACTCGTATGAGCCGATCGATGAGTGTGCGGCGAAGCGTGCGCCGGCCGCAGGTGAACATTCTCATCGCGGAGTCGCGGGGAGCCTAAGGAGACGTTCGGCGTTGCGGTGGGTGATTTTTTCGAGGTCGGCGGAATTGAGAGCGAGCCGGTCGAGGAACTGGCGTCCGGTCTGGTTGGAGCTGTAGGGGTAATCGATGGCGAAGAGGATGCGATCCGCGCCGAGGACCTGGAGGGCGAGATAGAGCGGAGGCGCGGTGAAGAGCCCGCTGGTGGTGATCCAGATATTGGTCTGGAAATAGGCGGAGGGCGGCTGGCGCAGGTTGGCGGTGACGCGTCCGAGTGCCTGATCGATGCGCGCGAGCTGGAAGGGAATCATTTCGCCCATGTGGCCGATGATGAGCTGGAGTTTGGGGAAACGGTCGAAGGTGCCGGCGGCGATGAGGCGGAGGGTGTGCAGGGCGGTTTCGGCGTGCCAGCCCCAGCCGGCGATGGAGAGCATGGTGGCGACGGAGGGTTCGAGGCCGGCGAAATAGGTGTTCATGACGGGCTCGGGCGGCGGCGCGGGATGAAGGTAGATCGGAGTCCCGAGAGATTCGGCGCGTTCGAGCAGGGAATAGAAGAACGGGTCATCGAGGAACCGGCCCTGGGCGACGCCCTGGATCATAGCGCCCTGGAAATGAAGCTGGGTGACGGCGCGCTCGAGTTCTTTGGCGGCGGCGGAGGGGTCGGCGACAGGCAGAGAGGCGAAGGCGCCGAAACGGGCGGGGTAGCGGCCGACGGTGGCGGCGAGTTCGTCATTCACGCGAGCGCAAAGCGGGATAGCGCGGGCGGGCTCGACAATTTCGGGCGAAGGCACGGTATGCGAGAGCACCTGCAGGTCGATTCCATTTTTGTCCATGTCCGCGATGCGCTCTTCGCCGATTTCGGCTAACTGGTCGGCGATCGGGCCGCGGCCCTGATCGAACCGGCGGTAGTAGTGCTCGCCCATATCGGACACAAGCGGGTTGCGGAAGTGCTCTTCGAGCGTGATGACGCGCATGGTCTCAGGCTAGCGAGCGGGAAGTGCTTTACCTGAGGCGGCGCGCCTTCGGGCCGAGTTGGTGGCGAAGCAGCTGTCTTAGCGAATGCAACTGGAACTCGTCGATTTGCTGCTTAGGAATGAGATGGAAGCTACCGCGCTGCATCAGAACAAATAGGTAATTGCTGGTTTCGAAGGCGCCTGTGACAAGAGACCAGTCCGCTCGATTTTCGCCGTTTGAGAATTTGGCGGTGACGGTCAGGTCATTGAACGTATAGGTGATTGGGTCGCGCAGGCCGGGATTCTTGAGCGACGCTCTGGTCGCGTTGTAGGGCATTGCGAGGAGAAAGAGCATGACTGCGAAGGGAGCGGTAATTGCGGCGAAAGGATTGTGCCGTAGATTAAGGAGGAGTGCAGCGGCAATCAGCAGCGGAGTGATCCAGTAGGTCCACGATCTGATTTGCTTCTCTAAGATTGCTCGAAATAAAGTGCCCCTGGAGAGTTGCACGGTGACGGTCACTTCGGTCGCGGTCGCATCCATTCGTTCGATGGTAGCCGGACAGAGTGTCCGAGGCAAGGAGCGCGGGAACGAGTTTCGGGGAAGACTAGGTTAGGCTGACTTCGAGTGGATCTGATACCGCGGGAAGTTGTGTATGGCGTATTGCGCGCGAGCCTACCGTTCTTCGCGATTGCGTGCATCACCGTGGTGGCCGGGATTGCGGCGCTGCTGCTGTGGCGTTTGCGGACGCGGGACCGGCTGCTGCTGTGGGTGGGACTCTTTTCGCTGCTCTATGGCACGCGGCTGCTAATCCAGAACGAGCTGGTGCGGGATGCCTTCGGCGCGCCAGGGATCGGATACCGGCGCTGGGAGTTTGCCATCACGTACGCGATCAATATCCCGTACGTGTTGTTTGCGCTCGAGCTGCTGGGGCAGGGCTGGAAGCGGGTGATTCGCATCTGGCTGTGGTTGTATGTGGCCCTTGCGGCGGTGGCGATTCCGGTGACGCTGTGGCTCGGGCATCCGCTGCATGTGTTCGATCAGATCAACAGCGTGCTGGTGGTGAGCGGAACGCTGCTGCTGCTCGTTCAGGTTTTGATTGAACGATCGCGCAATCCGCTGGCCTGGGCGATGTTCTGGCCTTTGGTGATCTTCGGCGCGTTCGTACTGGCGGAGAACCAGGGTCTGCGGCCCAGGGGATTCGATATCGAGCCGGTCGGTTTTCTGGTGCTGGTGGCGGGGCTGGCGGGGATTGCGGTTAAGCGAGCGCTCGAGACGGAGCGAAGGCTGCGAGATGTGGAGCAGGAACTGGCGACGGCGCGGCGGATTCAGAGTGCGATTCTGCCGGAGATGGCGCCCTCGCTTCCGAAGCTGCGGATTGCGACACGCTACGAGCCGATGACTTCGGTGGCGGGCGATTTCTACGATTTCCTGACGAACGGCGAGACGGCGGTGACGATTCTGGTGGCGGATGTCTCGGGGCACGGCGTGCCGGCGGCGCTGGTGGCTTCGATGCTGAAGGTCTGCTTCGCGGCGCAGAGCGAGCGGGCGCACGATCCGGCGGCGATTTTGAGCGGCTTGAACCGGATGCTGCGCGGGAGCCTGGGCGGCCAGTATGTGACGGCGGCGTGTGCTGCGATCGACACCGCAGCGGGCACGATCCGGTATGCCGGGGCGGGGCATCCGCCCGCGCTGCTGCTCGATAAGAAGAACAGGCGGGTAGTGGAACTGACTGAAAACGGCCTATTTCTGGGGCCGTTTCCGCAGGCGAGTTATTCCAGCATGATGGTGCCGGTTGCGAGCGGGGATGCGCTGCTGCTCTATACGGACGGGATTGTGGAGGCGCGGCTGGGGAATGGCGAGGAGTTTGGGCGGGAGCGATTGCGAATGATGCTGGAGAGCGCAGACGGCCATCCGCCGGCGCAGTTGATCGACTCGCTGTTCCGGCAGATTGCGGCGACGGAGCAGCAGGACGATCTGACGGCGGTGCTGGTACGGTTCGAGTGAGAGCGGAGTGTGGGAGACGGCACGCTTACAGGTGCTGAGAGGGATCGTGTGAACGAAAGTTTTGGGCGCGTCCGGCTGCGGTATGGGTTGTTTCTGGCGGCGGCTCTCGCGATCAACCTGATCGACGGCGCGGTGGTGCGAGCGGCGGCGGATGCAGGGCAGCGGCTGGTGCTCGGTTTGGCCAGCAGTTTCGACGTGATCGGTACGGTGGCGCTGCTGTATTACCTGCTGCTGGTGCGACCCGGAATTCGTACGAAAGCGAGCGTGCTTGGCGTGGCCCTGCTGGGTGCGATGCGGGCAAGCCTGCTGTTTCCGGCCGGCGGGCGCGGGCGGATGGTGGTGTGGGGCATCTGCCAAGCGGTGTTGCTGGGCGGGGTGATGTACCTCGTGAGGCGGATGAGAGGTGCGAACAGAGATGGCGGCGACCCGCTGGTGGGGATCGGGGCGGCCATCGAGTGCCTTGTGCCCTCTCGAGTAGCCGCTCGGGCGCTGACGGCTGAACTGGGGATCCTGTATTACGCGCTGTTTGCCTGGCGCGCGCAGCCGCATGTTCCTGACGGCACACGAGCGGTGACGAATTACCAGAAAGCCGGGCGGGCGGACCTGCTGAGTGTGCTGCCGCTGGCATGTGCAGTCGAGATCGTTCCGGTGCATGTTGTGCTCAGCCGCTGGAGTGCCGGGCTTGCCTGGGTGGCGACGGCCATCAGTTTTTACGGGATTGTCTGGCTGGCAGGACTGGCGCGCTCGTTCCGGCTGCGGCCTACATTGATCGGGGCGGATTCGATATGTATCCGTTACGGATGCGTGTTCCAGCTGCGGGTAGCGCGCGAGAAGATCGCGAGTGTACGGAGAGCGAAGGCAGGCGATGACCGGTGGGCGGCGCCAGGAAAGGCGCAGCCAACGCACGCTATCGCGTTTACGGAAGAAGTCAGGGCAGAGAGACTGTTCGGTTTCACGAAGCGAGTGAAGCGGCTGGCGCTCGCAGTGGACGATGCGGCTGTCTTCGAGGAGGCGCTAGGCGCGCATTTCGAGTAGCCGGGCGCCGGCCGGGTCCGGCTCGAGTTTGAGGACATCGAGCAATACGCGGCGGCAGGCTTCGGGCTGATCGGTGGTGAGGATGTGGCCGGCGTCGGGGATGAGGCGGAACTGGGCGCCGGGGATACGTGAGGCGAGCGCGCGACCGTTTTCGGGCGGAATGAGGCGGTCGGAAGCGCCGTGGATGACCATGGTCGGTACGTGGATCTGCGGCAGGCGGCGCCAGGAGCTCCAGACGAGAATCCCGCTCAACTGATTCCATAGCGCGAGCCAGCTGCAGGCGCAGGCGCACTGGATGCGCAGATCCTCTTCGATACGTTCGCGCGGTGTGGTTTTGGAATAGAGCATCGGCAGAAAGGCCTGTTCGCGGCTGGAAGTGCCAAGACGCGGGAAGACGGGCCGCGGCCATTTGGCGACCACGCCGCCATAGCTGGTGCAGGCGAGCAGGAGGCTCGAGACGCGCTCAGGGTATTCGAGGGCGAGTTCCTGGGCGATCATACCGCCCATGGAGGCTCCGATCACGGCAGCCGTAGGGACGCCGGCGGCATCGAGCACGGCGGCGGCATCGCGGGCCATCTGGCGGATCGAATAGGGGCCTTTGGGACAATCGCTGCGGCCCACGCCGCGATTGTCGAACAGGATGACGCGGCGGCGCTTCCGGAGCACGGGCACGACGCGGTACCACATCTCATGGGTAAAGCTGAGGCCCATGATGAGGAGCACGGGCGGACCCTGGCCGATTTCGTTCCAGTAGAGGCGGACGCCGTCGCTCATCGCGTAGGGCATGGCAATGCACCTCTATATATTGTGGTCACGACGGCCGGAAGCCCAACAAACCGTACGCCGCTACCTTTACTTCCCAATCGTCCGGGTTTACCATGGAAGCACCCCCGAGAATTACGATTAGGAAGGGTAGTTGCTCTTTGCTGAAACTGAAGCGCGTCGAAATTCAAGGGTTCAAATCCTTTTACGACCGGACCGAGATGAAGTTCCCGGGTTCGGGGATAGCCGCGGTGGTGGGACCGAACGGCTGCGGAAAGAGCAATCTGAGCGACGCGATCAGCTGGGTGCTGGGCGAGCAGTCGGCGAAGAGCCTGCGCGGGGCGCGTATGGAGGATGTAATTTTCGCCGGAACGCGCGACCGGAAGGCGCTGGGGATGGCGTCGGTGACGATGACCCTCGTGCCGGACGAACAGGCGCTCGAGGCCTCGCGGGTGGTGGTTCCCGGTGACGAGCCTCATATTAGAGAAGACGCGCCGGAAGCGGGAACGGATTCCGAAGCAGACAGCGAAACGGTAACAGTATCGGAAGCGAAACCGCAGCAACCGCGCGGGGAGATTACCATTACCCGCCGGCTCTATCGCTCGGGCGAGAGCGAGTACCTGATCAACGGCAAGCAGGCGCGGCTGCGGGATATTCAGGACTTGTTTCTGGGTACGGGACTGGGTCCGGAGAGCTACGCGATTATCGAGCAGGAGCGGATCGGGCAGATTTTGAGCAACCGTCCGCAGGACCGGCGCGCGGTGATCGAGGAAGCGGCTGGGATCACGAAGTTCAAGACGCGCAAGCGGCTGGCCGAGGCGAAGCTGGAGAGCGCAAAGCAGAACCTGTCGCGCGTTTTCGACATTTTGGAAGAAGTGACGCGGCAGGCGAACTCGCTGAAGCGGCAGGCCTCGAAGACGAAGCGCTACGGAGAGCTCAGGACGGAGGCGACGGCTTATCTACGGCAGCTGCTTACGCTGAAGTTCCGGGCACTCGAACGCGAGATGGCTAGGATCACGATCGAGCTGAATCTGGCGTCGGCGGAACTCGAGAAGATGCAGGCGGAGATTGCCGGGCAGGAGAGCGCGCAGGAGAAGGTGCTGGCCGCTTCGTATGAAAACGAGCGCGAGCTGACGGAAGCGCGCAAGCAGCTGTCGGATCTGAAGCTCGAAGCGGAGCGGGTGCGCGGGAAGCTGGAGTATCAAACCAGGCAAATCGAGCGTACGGGGCAGGCGCTCGAGACGGGCCAGCGCGAATGGGAGTCACTGGGGGCGCAGCAGGCCGAGCGGAGCACGGAACTGGATGCACAGCAGGCGGAACTGGCGCAACTGGAGCAGGTTTTTGCAGAGGCGCAGGCGGAGCTGAATGCAAAGTCGGCCGAGCGGCAGACAGCGCAGAACGCCTTGCAGGAGCGCGAGCGCTCGCTCGAAGGGCGTCGGCAGGAGGTGATGCGCTTCTACAACGAAGCGGGCGGGTTGAAGAATCGCCTCACGCAGCTCGAGGCACAGCTGGCGGGGTTCGATCGCGATGCGAACCGGGCGCGGGCGGAGGAGACGCAATCGGTGGCGGATCAGGCGCGCATTCAGCAGGCCAAGCAGCAACTTTCCGAACAGCTGGGACAGCGTCAAACAGCGCTGGTCTCGGTGGAAGAGCAGCGCCGGACGATTGAAGCCGAACTGCAGCAGGCGCGGGCGGGGGTGCAGGAAGCGCGGGGGGCTGTAGACCGTCTACAAGCGGAAGTTTCGCGGGTGAAGGCGCGCAAGGATTCGCTCGAGGAGGTGATCCAGCATCGCAGCTACACGACCGAGACGGTGAAGCGACTGTTTACGGCCGTCGAGCGGGGGCGCGCGGAAAATTTTCAGCCGGTGGGTGTGCTGGCGGATTTTCTCGAAGTGGATTCGCAACTGGAAAAGGCCACCGAAGAGTTTCTGCACGACGAGCTGGAATACGTAGTGGTGCGGAACTGGAGCGAGGGCGAGCGCGGCGTGGAACTGATGCGCGGCGATCTGAATGGGCGCGGGACGTTTCTGGTGGAGGATCCGGGGCGCGATGCCGAAGCCGCCGAGATTCCGCAGCCGCCGCTCGAGAACGGCTTGACGAAACTGCGGGATGCGCTGCGCTGGACTAATGGGCTGTCGCAACTGCCGATCGAGCAGTTGCCGCGCATTGCGAACTGCTACGTGGCGGGCGACCGAGCACTGGCCCGCGAACTGGCGACACAATTTCCGCACTGCTGGTTTCTGACCCCGGATGGTGTGAACTATCACGGTCAATCGGTGAGCGGAGGCAAGAAAACGGGTGCCGGACCGCTGGCGCTGAAGCGTGAATTACGCGAAGTGCAGAAGCTTGCCGGGGCGAAACAAAGCGAACTGGATGCGGCGCGCACGGCGCTGTCGGAAGGCGAAAAGAAAGCCGCTGCGCTCGCGAGTGAACTCGACCGGCTGCGCGCACAGCAGCAGGCCCAGGAAAAGGAATTGCTGGCGCTCGATCACGAGAGCCGCAAGCTGGCCGAAGAACTGAATCGCGTGCAGAGCCGGCTTTCGCATGCGCGGCTCGAGTTAGAGCGTGTCGGGCGGGAACGAGTGAAGGTGGAAGAGAACCTGGCTGCCGATCGCGAAAAGCTGAGCGAGCGCGAACGTCTGCGGGCGGAAGGCGAAGCGGCGCTCGAAGCGGCGCGGGAAGAGCTTTCCGGGTTGCGCAATGAACTGGGGCGGTTGACGGAAGAGCACGCGACCAAACGCGCCGAACTGGCCGGAATTGAAGAGCGGCGGCGCGCCTTGACGAACAGCCGGGCGCGGCTCGAGACGCAGATTCGCGATCTGACAAACCGGCGCGCGCATATCGAAGCCGAACAGGAGCGCATGAAGCAGGAGCGTGCGCAGCTGGAAGCAAGCAATGCTGAGCTGGCGGGGAAATCGGCGGAGCTGGAAGCGGCTACGGGCGACGTGACCGCGAGGGTGGAACAGCTGGCCGTGCGCGAAGCCGAATTACGGTCGCAGTTGGCGGCGGCGGATGAAGATCTCAAGCGGCTGCGGGCGTTGGCGCAGCTGGAACAGGAGAAGCGCTCGGAGCGGCAGGTGGCACTCGCGCGCGCGGAGAGCGAACTGAAGCATCTGGAGCAGACCTGTGCGGAAGAGCTCTCGACGACGCTTGCGCAACTGGCCGAAGCCGCTGGAGAAGAGGAGCCGGTGGTTGTGCTGGAGGAATTGGAGGCGAGCTACGCCGAAGTGCGGCGCAAGATTGAAGCGCTCGGGCCGGTGAATCCGACGGCGCTCGAAGAATTCGAGGAGGCGCAGCAGCGCCAGGAATTTCTGGCGGCCCAGCGGCAGGATCTGCTCGATTCAATTCGCGATACGGAGCGCGCAATCCAGGAGATCGACGCGGAATCGCGCAAACGCTTCGGGGAAGCGTTTCATGCCATTAACGCGAACTTCAAGCAGATGTTCCAGGTGCTCTTTGGCGGCGGCACGGGCGAGATGCGGCTGACGGACGAAGAGAATCTGGCCGAGTCGGGGATCGATATCGTGGCGTCGCCGCCGGGCAAGCGGCTGCAGAGCGTGCTGCTGCTGTCGGGCGGGGAGAAATCGCTGACGGCGATGGCGCTGCTGATGTCGATTTTCCAGTACACGCCGAGCCCGTTCTGCATTCTGGACGAAGTGGATGCGCCGCTGGACGAGCCGAACATCGAGCGGCTGACGCGGCTGCTGCAGAACATGTCGGAGGACACGCAGTTCATCGTGATCACGCATGCCAAGCGCACGATGGAAGCGGCGCAGTCGCTCTACGGGGTCACGATGCAGGAGCCGGGCGTGTCGAAGCTGGTTTCGGTGCGGTTTAAGCCGCCGGCGGAAAAGGCGCAGGAGCGGGAGCTGGTGGCGGCGAGCGCGTAAGGGCGGTTGCTGTTGGACTCTGTTGCTTGCGCGCAGCTGTTTCTGAGAACGGTCTCCGCAGTTGCAAGAAAATGCGACATACTGAAGCGATGGCGATCTCCAGTTCGGTGATTGTTCGCGACGCGGACATCCTGGGCGGTGAGCCGGTGTTTGCAGGGACACGCGTTCCCTTTCAGGCGCTACTCGACTATCTGGAAGCGGGCGACACACTCGACAGATTTCTTGATCACTTTCCTTCCGTCACTCGCGACATGGCAATAGCTGCGCTGGAGAACGCCAAGGAGTCGTCGCTCGACCGGATTGCATGAAGGTTGTGCTGGACGAATGCGTTCCGAGACTCTTCTGCAACCAGCTGGTGGGCCACGAATGTCAGACCGTGGTTCGTGCCGGATTCAAAAGTAAGAAGAATGGTGAATTGCTGAAGCTGGCAGCCGCGGCTGGTTTCGAGGTTCTTCTGATGGTGGACAGGAGCATTCGAGACTGTAACGAAAACTGTGTAAGAGGGCGGAGCCAGGTCACAGTCAGAGCGAGTCGACGGAAGCGAGTTGGAGTCGCTCGCCGAACATCTGCATCAGCTGATTCA
>JAJPHN010000043.1 GCA_021325235.1 Terriglobia bacterium
ATCGAGCAGCTCGATGACGGGCGGTATTTTCTGATTACCGACACCGATTCCGTATTCAGCAGCGATCTGGGCGCATTGGAGCGCAAGCTTTTCGATTACGCGTTAGGAGTTTCGACAGGATGAATCAGGAAGTTAAAGCCGCCGAGCAGCGTCTGGCCGAAGAACCCCGGAAAGCCGCTTCTAACACACTCTCTGTAAACGAACGCATCAGCGCGTTCCTGCTTCGTCTCCGCGATGTGCCAGCTCAGCAGATGTGGCCGATGGTCATGGCCGAAATTCGTGATCTGAAAGCGCACTACAAAGTGAGGTATGTCCGCGTCGCGCTCTCCTGGTATCGCGCGGCTGTGCGCGACACATACAGCGAGGACCATCCGGCCATTAAGTATCTCCACAGCTTCCGGCAGGACATCGAAGATTACAACCGGGTGGACCGGGCAAAGGTGTTCGCGCGCCATCAGGAGTTACAGCCTATCGATCCCGATGAGTTCATCGAGCGGGCACTCGGCCAGCTCGACTCCAAACTATGGCCTCATCAGGTGGCCGCGCTCGCGCTCCTTACCGGCCGCCGTCCGGTAGAGATCGGGTACACCGGCAACTTTCAAAGAATTGAGGGCAGCGATGACACGCTGCTCTTTTCCGGCCAGGCCAAAGGTAAAGGCACCCTGAAACCGCCGTATGAAATCCCCGTGCTAGCGCCCGTTGAAGATATTCTCGCCACGTTCGGCCGCATTCGTGCTCAGTACAGCTTCGCGTCTGAAAAAGATTT
Source organism: Terriglobia bacterium (assembly GCA_021325235.1). Classification (GTDB taxonomy): domain Bacteria; phylum Acidobacteriota; class Terriglobia; order Bryobacterales; family Bryobacteraceae; genus Bog-105. The sequence goes on from JAJPHN010000043.1 coordinate 767, forward strand.
TGCTAAGCGGAAGAACGTAGACATTTGGGACGCTGCTCATCGGATTTTTGGTTATCCTCCGCGCGAGCTCCGAAAGATTTACGCGGCGATCTGCTATCACGATTACGACCACACCGCGCCGAAACCCCGGCTCTCCGAGCCGGCGTACCTCGCCAGCATTCTCGGCCACGGTTACGGCGACGTACAAACCGCACTCTCATACATGGCCTACTATGTGCGCGGCGATCATCGGCGCTCAGAAAAGCGATTTACGGAAGGCCTTGCTGACCTCCTGCCTACACTCGAAGATCGCAAGCGCATAGCCGACAACAATGCCCGCCCGTACATCGAAAAGGACATCGAGAACGTAAAGAAGCTCATTCGCAAACGGACTCGATAGAGGGGCATCGTGCCTGCACAAATTTTTTTCCTGCTCGTGTATTGACATGCTTAGCGCTATGTATGTAGAATAGATAAATAAAGGAGCTATACCACCACCAATGGCCCACAATGGCGAATCACCAGCCATCCAGTTGTATCGCGAAAGACTCACCTCGTTAATTGACGCGACCATAGCGGGTCCAGCCCACTCTGCGAGCAAAATTCACTGTCCCGTTCATGGCGCTGTGACGCTCCCCAAATTCCTCATGCCACAACCGTTCGCATACGTCAGCGCTCAATACGTGTGCGCTCATTGCTACTGGGAAATTGTCGATGGAAAATCCGCCAAATCGGGCACGGGGGGCACGAATGCCGTTTCAGGTCATTAAAAGCGTGGCCGTCAATCTGTCCGCTGACGAATGGGAGCTGTACGATTTGCCAGGCGCGAATATTGCAGCTACCCTGCTGAATTCCGCCGTCGAAAAGGCCGTCAACGAAGCGCGTTCGCCCCAAGACGTTTACATCGCAACACAACCAGTTTTCGATAAGTTCGCCGGTTACGGTGCCCGCGATTCCGAGCCTATGTATCACTTGCGTCAACTGATCCGCGCGAAATTCGGAGAGGCCGTCGAATGAGTCAACTCCACCATTGCCGAGTGTGTGATCGAACGAACTACGATTCCACTGAACGCCTCATCAAATACGGGGTGCAGCGCTATATCCACCCTTCATGCGCGATTAAGGAATGGGGCGCAGAGGTGTTCGATAAACTGCCGCATCGGTCAATCGGCGCTCTGCCCATCATTCCACTCAGAGACGCTGGGCTCCTCGAAGAAGCCCGCCGCCGTTATAACGACCAATCGCGATGACGGCCGCTCTGATCGAATGCCAGCACCGCAGCTACCCAGACACCAGCAAGTGTCCCGGCTGCGGCTGGCGTACGCATGAGAAGTATTGCGCTCTGGGTCTCGACATCGACGAGCATGGGCTGTGCGCCGAATGCTGGCAGGAGGTCACCGCCGATGTTGAAGGGGCGCTCCTAAATTTACGACAATTGATGTGCAGCGGACGAGAGCCGCGTATCTCAGCGGCAATGTTTATGCGTTTCGTGCTGCAAAGCCGCCAATTAAACCAATGAGCCTGCTCCTCGCGAAAGACCTCAAGATCCCACTTGAGGCTGTCACACAAACGTTCGCCATTCTCGGCATCAAAGGCAGTGGTAAAACCAACACCGGCGTTGTGCTTGCCGAGGAGTTACTGAAACATAAGCAACAGGTCGTTGTGCTCGACCCGGTAGACGTTTGGTGGGGGTTGAAATCGTCGAAGGACGGCCGCGCACCCGGCTTCTCCATTCCGGTGATTGGCGGTGATCACGGCGATATTCCACTCGAAGCTACGTCCGGCTCGCTGCTGGCCGATTTCGTCACGGACACGGGCGCGTCCGCCATTCTCGTATTACGCCATTTGAGCATGAACGATCAGCGGCGCTTCGCCGGCGATTTCGCGAAACGTCTGTACGAACGGAAAGGCCGCCAGAGGTCGCCCCTCATGCTGATAATCGACGAGGCAGACGAATTCGTTCCCCAGCGCCTGGCTCACGGCCACGAAGCGATGTTTGGGGCTTTTGATCGGATTGTCCGGCGAGGCCGTACCAGCGGTATTGGCGTCACACTCATCACGCAACGTCCGCAGGTCATCAACAAAGACGTGCTCACGCAGGTAGAGGTTCTGGTTGGAATGCGCGTGCTGCACAAACTCGACCGGAAGGCTCTGGAGGCCTGGATCGAAGCGCACGATACCGAAGGCCGCAGGGAGGACTTTCTTGAGTCACTTGCATCTCTCGGGCTGGGCGAGGCCTGGGTTTGGTCCCCGTCCTGGCTAAACGTCTTTGAGCGTGTGCGCATCCGCGCCCGCGAAACCTATGACAGTTCCGCGACGCCCAAGGCTGGCGCGCAGCTCGCCGCACCGCGCGAAGTCGCGCCAGTGGATCTCGATGCGCTCCGGGCGAAAATGGCCACTTCGCTGGAACGAGCGAAGGCCGATGATCCACGGGAGCTTCGCAAACGCTTTGTGCAACTCGAATCGGAGCTGCGGAAGAAAACGTCAGCGGCCGTCGATCCCGAGGCACTGGCCCGCGCGCGGGCGGAAGGTGAACGCACAGCCGAACAGCGACTCAAGCCCAACATCGAGCGCTACCAAAAAGCCGTAGCCAATGCTCTCCGGGTGCTGCAATCATTGAACGGCTTCGCGGCGGCTCCGGCAGCGCCGGTCCCAACGCCAGACGTAAAAGTGGCTTCTACGCCGACAGCGCCATCAGCATCCCGGCACGCTCTCGGAACTCCGCGCGTCCAAACTCCTCTCGACAGCAGCGCTAAACTCTCTTCCGGCGAGCGTAAAATCCTCACCGCTCTTGCGCAGTATCCCGATGGCAAAACGGATTCCCAGGTGGCGGGATGTGAAGTCGCTCCCGTGATCCGTGTAGAGTATCTCCGGAATGCCGCAAATCTGCCACCGGCGATCCTCTTTTCGCCAGATCGCTTGGCGCAGAGCAAGGGAAGTGTGCAGGGTTGATGGGGGTTCAAACGAAAGAAAGTATCCAGCCACCGCCCGGCTGTAATCATCCTCGACGATGGTGAGCCACGGCTTCTCTGGTTCTCTATCTGGACGGATGAGCAGGATGTCGAGCGACGAGTGATCCACCTGCCAAATGGCATTTGGCCTTTCAGCTTCGCGCCGATGAACGAGTTCAAAGGCTTCGCAGTAAGCCTTACTTCCCTGATGTGCCAGCATCACCAAATCGGCGGGCAAACTACGAACGATGTCATAAACGACGGAATAGCTGGGGATTGGCTCCCCGAGCTTCCGAGCGAACGCGCGTGCTTGGCGATACAATGCTGCCAATGGGCAGAGGGGGTTTCTGCAGGGCGAGACCTTCGATAGCCTGTTTTAGGGCACGAGAGGCCGCGCGGCGCTCACCCCTGTCCGCACGTCTTTTTCGCGCCAACGCAGCTAAGCCGAATCTCCGATACTGCGTTACCCAACGCTGTGCAGTCCGAAACCCGACACCCGCTTCGGTTGCTACCAAGCGCAAAGACCGCTTCTGCTCCAAGTGTGGCTGCAGCAGCCGGAATCTTTCCAGTGCCGATTTGCGTGCCTCTTCCGAAAGACCGGCCAGTTCGTCCACAATGGAAGGGTACGCCAAATATCACCGAAAGTTCTACGCCAAATAATTCAGAAAGTGACAACTGCATGCCCCCAAGGTTCGGGCCGACAGAGTGCTGCAATCCAAGCCAAAGCACTCCCATATCAGGGGGCGGAACGTTCTGATTTCTGCCACACCGGACTCGACAGTTCGATTGTCCACACAGGACCGCCCTGGTAGAGTTGGCCCTCCATACGTACAAATGCAGGAGCCTTACCGTCGAGAATCCAAATGTAAATGTCTTTGGGCTGCTTCCCGATCAACGGCGCCAGTGCCCCGGCGATTCCGCCAAGCTCCACCTTCACCGCATAACGCGTCGCTCGGTGAGGTTCGCCAGCCGTCCGAAACGTCTCCTGTCCCTGAGGCGTGATCGCGAGTTTCACCAGCCGGGGTTTGGGAGTGGCGGCCAGGTAGGAGATTTTCGTCTCCGTCGCACCAGGCCGGAGGTTTTGCAGCAACGTGAGAAGCAGGCCATTGGCCAAATCGGGCGGCAGGTCGAGGTGGTCTTTTTCGATCTTTTCGTGACCACCATCGCTCGAACGTACCGTCACCTGCCCGCTGGAGACATCGATCGAGATATCCATCGGATGCGGGAACGACGGGCCTTTTTGCACATGACGGTCGCTCACAAGCCGGAACTCACCGTGTTGCGTAAAGACCGTGGTTTCGTCAATCGAGCCGTCTTTGAAGTGGAAGACTAAATTCGATATGAGCCGGTCTCCCCGTGCGACCTGAGTGAGATCACCGGAGGCGAGCGTTTTGCCCTCCATGCTGCGCAGCACGAGAAATCCACGGACTGTACCCTGCATGTGGAGCACAGGTATCGATTCCGCCAGGAGTGCGCCGGAGTAGAGCATTGTAATGCTGACCAGCAGGCCGGCAACCCGCCCCGAGCACACCGCTGGTAGTAACTGTGTTTTCAAAGAATTCATTGCGAAGCGTATAACCATTTCAGCTTCTATTTCACTTGTCAACCCTCCCGACAGTTGCGGCCCGTGCGCGGTCGGGAGCTAGCTCAGGAAGGTTAAACCCGACTCAGCTCCCGTCATCGACGCCACCGCTGCGGCGCTCTTCGGGTCTTCTTACGTCCGGGTGACACGCTTCCGCTGCGGCCTTCTCAATCTCAGAATTCGCCTCGCCGCCGATGAGAATAGCCGCACCAGTGAAATATAGCCACAGCAGAAGTGCAGCCACTGGCTTGAGTTCGGCGTAGATTCTCCACCCGGAGCTAAAGTGCTCGTCATAGACTCGAAACAATACTGTCGACGCCACCCACAGCGATTGCTACAAACGCACCTGGCGTACTCCACTGCCACCTTTGATCTCTTAAGTTCGGGCCAAAGCGATAGAGGGAAGCCAAGGAGAACAGGAGCAGAATTATAATGATCGGCCACTGCCAGATGCGCCAGAGAAGCGGGAGCGGAGTGTGCAGCGCCAAATGCTGCGTGATAGTCGTCCCCGCCCGACTACCATAAAGCATTGCTCCGAGCGAGATCAGGCCCATTACCCCCAGCGAAATCGTCAGTCCGAAAGCGATGAATAGAATCCTCCACCATTGGCGCTCTTCTTTGATCCCATACGCTTTGTTCAGGCCGGCCATCATGGCCCAGGTGCCGTTCAGAGTGGCCCAGGCTGCACCCGATGCTGCCCATAGGGCGCCAGCCCCGATACCGGCTCTCGCGTCTAGTTCGCCGCTGGTTCTCGTTATGAGCGCACCGACGTCCCGCGGAACAACTTGCTGAAAGGAATCGAGCAGCATGTTGCGCAACTCGGATCCGGTGGTGGCAAGAGCTTTTAGCAGAAGAAGCAGCAATAACAAGGCCGGGAACAGTCCCAGGAAGTAATAGAACGCGAGCCGCGCGGCCTGTCCGAAGACCTCGTCCTCCCAGCTCCTGCGGCATGTTCGTTTCACCCACTCTCGCCACGAAAGCCCTCGAAGGCTCCACAGTTGCGCCATATTCCCTCTCGGCTAACATGCCTGCGCACGTTTGTGTATGAAAATGTCGTCCCCATTCTCTCGCTGCGTCGAAAGTACCCTGCAGCTGATTCGAGCTTCTGACCTGCAGAACGCACGACACCGTTTGACGATCACTGAATCGATCAACTTGTCATCCGTAGAAATTACAGTTCTACTCACCATCCTGTCCTCTTGCTGCTCGTTCCGGTCGCGTGATGGTTCGTGCGACACGCGAAGCAGCAAATCCGCGTCAGCAGAGTGACTGGCTCGATCAGTGATAGCGCCGGTCTCTCCGATTCGGCAGAAGAGGATCACCGTGCGAGTTCATTTAGTAAATCCAAGCGATACCGCTTTCGGCACCGCCGTTATCACCCCGCGTTGGCTATTTGTGTTGGCAGGGGCTACACCTGACGAGTTTGGGGATCCGCTCCTGCATGACGAAACTCTGGAAACGCTCAAGTTGGATTCGATTGATGCCGACGATATCGTCGGCGTTGGCATCCACACCGGGAATGCACTGCGGGGTTATGCACTCGGGCACCTTGCAAAGCAGCGAGGCGCGTTCGTTGTCTTTGGGGGTATCCATTCAACCCTGTTCCCCGAGGAAGCCTTCGAGCGAGGCGGAGCGGATTGCGTGATTCGCGGAGACGGGGACTTGGCTTGGGGCCAAGCTCTTCGCGATCATAGAAACGGAGATGCCCAACGTATCTATGAGGGTGGCCGCCTCGAAGCCGAGCAGTTTAGAGTTGCGCGTTGGGACCTACTCGATTCATCCAAATACATGTGGGCCTCGGTCCAGACCGTCCGAGGATGCGCAAAGCACTGTTCGTTCTGCTCTGTTTGGCGCACGGACGGTCAACGTCCCCGGCCAAGGCCTTCCGACCCTGTCATCGAGGAGATTGTCGAACTCCGGCGCCGGGGCTTCCGTTTCATCGCACTTGCGGATGACAACTTTTACCCCGTCTCGCTCACGGACATCCGGCTGGCGGAACGTCAGGACAATACTGCAAGAGTCGCGCGATTGAAGGCCATCCGAGCAGAGCGATTTGAATTGATGGAGCGCTTAGCCGACCTTCCCAAAGGGATGGTGTTCTTTACACAGATCACGATGGAGGCCGCCGAGGATCCTGAGTTTCTTGAAGCCATGCGCAAAGCGCGCATCATGGGCGCACTGGTCGGTATTGAAGCGGTCACAGCAGAGGGTCTGAAAGCTGTATTCAAGGACTTTAATTTGTCTGGTGAAAACCTGGTGCACCGCCTCCGTCAGTTTCAACAACACGGAGTTCATGTACTCGGGTCCTTCATCTTCGGACTGCCCACCGATCGCGAGAATACTTTTGAAGCGACGCAAGAACTTGCGCAGCGCTCGGGTATAGCATTCGCCCAATTTGTGATGCTTACCCCGTTTTGTGGCACAGTCGATTTTGAGCGCTGGGAAAAGAGCCTCGGCGATGATCCGCCCCAAGTCGATGGGATTCCTATCACACGTTACTGGCTTATCCCGCCGGAAAAAAGGCCCAAAATGTTTATGCCCCATCCCACGATGAGCTCCGACGAAATGCGAATCAGAACACAGCGCGTCTGGGACAATTTTTACAGTCTGCCTGCGATTTGGAAACGCTCCGCGTGTACACCAACGCTGCGCGCGCGCCTGGCGTTCGTTTTCATCTCGAAGCTGTATCGCCAGATGTATGCCAGCACCGGCATAGCAACCGATAGCGCACGGCGCGAACGGGCTACTCTGTGGGCTAGGCGTATCGCAAAGGTAACACGGCGATTATTTCAGGCCAAACCTCTTCCTGATTTAGAAGTGCCGCACAGAAGGCCGAAGCCTGCAACAGCCAATCCACTTCATGTGCTGCGATAGGAATCGGATTTCTATCTATCGAGAGAGGACGGGTTCTCATGTCTTACGCTCCAGCCGCCTGAGCGGTCGAATTTCGGGGGCCTATTCCTCTGGTGTTTCCACTTGGTCCTGCGAGCGGATTCTTTCTCCACATCGTAGGCATACCATTTCGGCCCCCGGGATTCGGGTTTCCAATCCTTCGTGCTCCACAATGTACTGGGGAGCTTCCTGTGACATGCCCAAAAATCCGCCGCAGCCTGCGTGTGTACTGACGTCTGTGATAATCCGTATCGTTTCCATCTGTAACTCACTATCGTAGTTCACACTCGGCTGCTCCAACGGCGCCGCCTCGCCATAGGCGATGTATCGCGCTTCCACTCGGTGAAGCAGGCATCAGCTACTGCGGATTATGTGGCGTGAAAAGAGCTCGGCAGAGAAGGTGCTGCGAACGAACCCGCCCGCGGCCGACAGCCCGGCGCGGGGTCAACCTGCAAAGAGCTTCATCCTGCTGCGCTCAAAGCAGATCTGCGACGATCAGAGGAGATTCGAATGAAGCGTACGTGGACGATCATCGGGGTTAGCAACGTGGCTGCCAGCTTCAGATGGTACCAGGGACTGTTCGGTCAACCGGCTACCGTTCCTTCCCATGACGGCTTTGGGCGGATCCTTGATTCGGATGGAACTGTCTTGCTTTGCCTTCACGCGTGGGGCGTTCACGAACATCCCTCCTTGATGAGCCCCGATAGCGGGATACCCGGCAATGGCCTGCTGTTATTCTTCCGCGTCGATGATTTCGAAGCGGCGCTTCAAAGGGCACGCCGTCTCGTCAACCGATTGGAACAGGAGCCGCACCTGAATCCAAACACCAAAAAGAAAGAGTTTTCGCTCCGAGATCCGGACGGATACTACATCTCGATCAGTGCACTGTGAGCAGCCCATAAACAGAAATCGCGGGAGCTGAAATCGGCGGAAGGGAGAAGAGCCGCCCATCTGGCCGACACAAGACGATGCCAGCGCCACCTCAGGTGAGCTGAGAGCCGATATTCGCAACGAGCTTCCAGCGCAATCACGGGCCGGATCGTTAACGGATAGAGAGCCGTGGCGGGGAGCTTAGCCAACCCAGTCCTGGCGGATTGATGTCGCTGCTCTGAGCTTTTCTGAGCGGTTTTAAAGTCTTGCGTTCGGCAAGAAACTTCACTGTGTTGTAGGTCGTGAAAAACACGTTTAGTCGTAGATCAGTACGCAAGGAGGCCCACTCGCGGGCCAGTCGGCCAGGCGAGTTCACACCGGAGGCAGTGTTCACTCCCGGCATAATCTTCGGGTTGTTGCAAGCGTTCAATCGGACGACGGCGATATCGGTGTCCGTCACAATTATGCGTTCACCTTTACGGGGCTGCAGCAGCTCCGGGGAACTGCGTGGCACCAGCCCGGCCGCGTCGAGGCATCCGGTGAAAGCGAGATCATTCACGACCTTCGCCCGTTCAACGTCCACATTGGGAGCAGTGGAATGCGTCCAATGCATCAATTCAAATCGAAAAGCGATATCTTCAGCCGCAGCTCCCAGCCATACGTCCGCCTGATGAGGTTCTTTCCACAACCGCACGTGATGACGCTTTTGAACGGTGTCCAGGCTCTTCTGATACACGAAATCGTATCGCACGCCGTTGAGCGTGAGTGTGTTCATCGGAGCCCTTCGGTAACCCACTCGGGTCGTGAGAGCGTAGTACATCCGATACAGGGAGAGCGGGGACTTTCGTTCAGCCTGAGACCACCCGGCGGCATGAAAGGCGCGGTCCAGTTGCGCGCGGCTACCGAGAAACAGAACGTTCACGAGATCGGACGGATGCGTTCCCTCTAGCGTGCGTTGAGCGGAACCCTTCAGCAGGCGATGAATTTCACTTACTTCATCCGCTGAAAATGATGTGATGCCGACCGGCTTTGCGGCACTCGATCGCACCTTAAGAGGAGCAGTCAAGCGGAGAATGAGTTCGGTACCGGGCGGGAAATAGATCTCCGGATTTGCGGACGGCGCGATGACGGTTTTTATGGCCGTCACCGGCACGCCTACAGTGGGCGCAATAAACAGCAAGGGAACTGTGACCAGGGACAAGCTCGAAGACAGGCTGGCTGCCGGGTGAATCCCACGCACCGTGCCGTCCACAGCCACCCGCTCCTTCGCGGTTTCCACTTCGAGGAGTTCGGTGTGGACCGGGAGTGTGTTTCCACTTGGCAATTGGAGTGTATGGAACTGATATCGGATTGCGGCCGTTACCTGTTTGAGACCGAAGCCAAACCGCTTCACGCTTTCGATAGACCCGATCAGCTTCGAGCCTTGCGGAACCAGGATCTGCCCACGCAAAGAGACCGGCGCAATCACCGCTGCTTCTACTTGATCTCCAGGGTGGGAAATGCGAGAACCGATGAGTGTTGATAAGCGGACTTCTAAGCTTGTACCTGCCGGCAAATCCTGTGCGTAAAGCGGGAACGACGACACGATAAGGAGGGACCAGACAAGTAGTAAATACTGCTTGACGGCTGTCGTCCAGTGCGGTTCGCGTTGACGCGTCCTGAAGGTTCCACAACGCTCGAAAGCCATTCTTCCGGGAAACTCTGTCAACATGACGAACTGCGCAAGGCGGTGTGCCCACAATATAGACGAGGGCCGGGGAGCTGCCGAAGACTGAGCTACGCTTCAACTCGGTGAAAATCGACCGGCAGCTTTTCTGAACAGGTTCAGCCTGAAGGACATGGCTACAGCATACTTGCTTGGTTCGGCAATAAAACAAACCAGGTTAATCGTTCTCGTACTCCTCGTGACGATTGCAACATTTTCACAGTCGGAAGCGCCTGTCGCGGAAGTTAAAACTGCCCCTCCGCCTGATCTGAACCTGGTTCTGCAATCCATAGAGCGAGTGGAGCAGCAGAACCCCGCTCTCTCGCGTGCCCATGAAGTGACGCGCCGCTACAAAGCATTTTACGGCGACGATACACAACCCAGCGCCGAGATCACCGCTCGGATGAGTTTCACTCCTCCTGACAGGAGCACATTTCAGATCATCCAGGCGAGCGGTAACCCAAGGGGAGAAAAGATAGTGCGCGACATTTTAGAGCAGGAAACGGCACCTGCGACGGCAGGTCACAATGGGGCCATCAACCGGACGAATTACGAATTCGTTTTTCTTAGGCAGGAGAACTTCGGGCTCATTCCTGAGTATGTATTCCGTATTGTCCCCAAACGCAAGGAAAAACGCCTGATACTGGGACACATCTGGGTAGATGAAAAAACGTTCCGAATCCGAAGAATTGAAGGAGTGCCTGTCAAAAGCCCCTCGCTATGGATCAAGGACATCCACCTGACTCTGCAATACGCCGATGTGAACGGAATGTGGATGCCCGTTTCTCTGGACGCTATAGCCACTGTACGAATCTTGGGACGCTACACCCTTACGGGCGTCTATGTCGAAGCGCCGGAGCCGCCATCAGTTACACCGCATCCTTGAAGCAACGGCGCTTATTCGCAGATCCTCGGCGTCCTTCAATCACCAGTGGGATTGCAAGAGCCACTATTTTGAAGTACCTATAATGGACTTCAACGAGAAAGGCGGTTCAGCGATGCGACTGTCCGACGAAAACCTTAGAGGGCGGACCGTGATTGCAGCAGACGGTCAGGCGATCGGCGAGATCGCTGCTCTATTCCTTGACAGCGACGGATGGCGCGTTGAATCGCTGCAGGTGAAACTTCGCAACGAAGTCGCCGACCAGCTCGGTGCGAAACGGGGCATGTTTCACGGGGGCACACTTGAGTTGCCTATCCGCATCGTTCAGTCGGTCGGCGATGCTGTCGTCCTTTCCGTTGCCTCCGTTGAACTGAAACAGGTTCTCCCGAAGGCAGGAGACGCCTCGGCCGCCCATTAAGCACCCGCCGCGCGAGTACGCAGATCGCCGTGAAACGCGCTTTTTGGGACCTCATCTCGATCCACGTCCGCCCAATTCACAAATTCACACCCACGGCCTACCATTTAGGTATGAGCTCTCCCGGTCCGCTTAGTGAAGCGGTCGATATGGAAGACGCGATGTTTCGCCTGGTGCACGCGGAACTCGATGCCGCTCAGATTTTTTCTACGCGACGCCTTCTTACATCACGATTCCGATCCAGCGCTGGTTTATTACAATCGCCATCACGCGCGCTGCTCTTACGAAACGATCGTGCGTTACCTGCCGCGTCTGAAGCTGGCTGAGACTCAGCAGCAGAACTGGGACATGAAGGTGGTCGCGATCCACCGCGAGTTACAGGAATTGGGCGAGGTATTCGAATGAAGGTCGTCATCGGGACAGCAGTGTGAAACCTGCGGCCGTCACCATGAGTACATGATTCGCATCGGTCCGGCGGGGTGGTCATATAAAGACTGGGAAGGAATCGTTTACCCGACAGCAAAGCCGAAAGGCTTTGATCCGCTCGCATATCTGGCGCAGTATTTCAACACCATCGAAATCAATTCGAGCTTCTACGGTCCGCCGCGGCCGTCAACAGCAAAGACCTGGGCCAAGCGGGTGAAAGGCAATCCGCGGTTCCGATTCACGGCCAAACTCTGGGAAGCATTCACCCATAAACGAAACGCTTCGTCGGAGGACGAGCGCGCATTCAAAGAAGGGATTGCGCCGCTTCTCGAAGCAGATCGCTTCGGGGTGCTTTTGCTGCAATTTCCGTGGTCGTTTCGCTTCGACAACGAGAACCGGCGCTATTTGCTGGAATTGCAGAATCGGTTTCGGGAGTTTCCGCTCGTGCTTGAAGTGCGCCATGCGAGCTGGGCCGCGCCGGAGGTACTGGATATGCTTGCGGATCTCGATATCGGTTTGGCAAACATCGATCAGCCACTATTCAAACGGTCGATCAAACCGGGTGCGGAGGTCACAGCATCGATCGGATACGTCCGGCTACACGGTAGGAATTACAAAAACTGGTTTGCGCCGAATGCTGATGTTCGCGCGCGGTACGACTATCTCTATACTGTGGATGAGCTGGAACCGTGGGTGGAGCGCATCAAGGCCGTATCGCGCAAAACGAAAGAGACGTATGCCGTTACAAATAATCACCATGTCGGCAAGGCTGTCACGAATGCGCTTGAGATTTCATCGTTACTCACCGGCAAACCCGTGAAAGCACCGCCGCCGCTTCTGGAGCACTACCCGGAATTGCGCGAGTTTACGGCGTAACGGTCTTCTATACGAAGTCCTCGCCGAGATCGCGCAGTTCCGCTCTGAGCGCAACACATCTGAATTCCCAGGCATCTCGTTCGCACAACGGGAGCCGAGGCAGGTACCGAGTGATCGTTTCATAGGATTGCCGAACCTGCTGGCGGTTCTGCTGTACGAGATCCGCATCCTCACGATGCGCGAACGCGTCCAGCAGAAGGATACGGGCGGCGTCCAGTTCGGCAGACAACAGGCGGAGTCTGGCTTCAATCCAATCATGCGGCTCAGAAGTTTCTAAAGCCATGTGTCACTGAGCGTATCAGTTCACTCAGCATCCTCGATTACGCGATACCCTTGCGTCTCATCCGCAAGGAATTCCGCAACCGTCTCGCTGTCCTCGCCATAAAAGGTCAACAGATCGCGCGTGTAATGACCGGATTCGGCGACGACCTCAACCGGCTCGCTCACGCCTTTCAAATGCACCGCGAACTTTTTCATACGCTTCAGTTCTGCTCGGCTGGAGGCGGCTCAAGACGATTCAACGCCTTGCGCAGCAGATCCTGCAAGATTGCATTTGTTGCAGCAGTCTGCTCTTTCCATGCCGCCGATTGCTTTCTCCACCTTTCGGACTCGGCCAGTGTTTTTTCATGCAAAGTGCGGGTCTTGTGCAGCAGGGCCATCATGCGTTCATCACTGTTGCGCGCGCCACGCTGTGCAACCAGCCGGTAGTACGCATAGGCAGCCGCTTCGAGCCTCTGTGTCAATCCATCTCGGGCAATCTCCAACGGTGCCTGCCAAGCGTCCCGGTTTTCAAGAAAGGCGTCCAGATCGCCAATTGGTTGTGGCGGGATCTCGCATGAATCTGAAACACCGCCCATTCGAGCCTCGATGAGTACGGCGTACCACGGGAATTCCTTTTCGTTGTCCGGCAGCTCGCCTACTTCAAAATCCGCCGGGTCATGCGGCCTCAGAAAGAATCGGTATTCAATGCCTTCTGCATCGGTAAAGCTGTGAATAGGTTCCGGCATACGGACTTTAGCGTACTACGGCATTCGCGGGCGGGAATTGGAGCCGACATCCCGCTCTGGAACTTGGGCTCATGTTCCGTTCGACGCTCCCGGATCGGGCAGCCACCAGGCCGATAAAATATTCGCTTGCGCTCGAAACACAGCCTGGCCGCCGGCAATCGGACGGCCGCCGTTTCACTCGCCGCATGGTGCACGGGCGGCATACTGTTTTACGGCATCCCTCAAGTAAGACAG
>JAJPHN010000053.1 GCA_021325235.1 Terriglobia bacterium
GAGGACATCGGCGACACCGAGTTCCTGCCCGAAGAAGTGGTCGATAAGTTCAAGTTCCGCGAAGAGAATGCGCGGGTCATCGAGGCGGGCGGGCGCCCGGCGATGGGCAAACCCATCCTGCTGGGTATCACCAAGGCTTCGCTCTCCACCGATTCGTTCATCTCGGCTGCGAGCTTCCAGGAGACCACGCGCGTGCTCACCGAAGCCGCCATCAACGGCAAGGTCGATTACCTGCGCGGTCTGAAGGAGAACGTCATCATGGGCCGGCTCATTCCCGCCGGTACCGGCATGGAGTTCTACCGCCGCGTCAAAATCGCCGGCGAGGATGTGGTCGAAGAAGAGCCGATGCCCGAAGCAGAACTTGCTCTTGGCGACGGCCTGGCAGACTACTCTGACGAAACGCCCGGCATCTACACCGGCGGCTTGGCCGAAGATCTCGGCGAAGAAGCCTTGGGCGCCACGGCCGACGAAATCTAATCTCGGCTCATATCACGTAAACGAAAGGGCGGCTTTAAGAGCCGCCTTTTCCGTCTCCCGCCCAATCCCCAGCATCAAATTCTTGTCAATCAGGAACTATCATCGATTTCACTAACCGGCTTGGAGTATGATTTAAACGGGAAGCGGCCCTGTGTGGCCCACCACGACAGGCGTTCACCCGCCTAGCCGCGTCCCGGGCCGAAGCCCGCTTCACCGCGACCGCATCGACGGAGGTGTGACATGGATCGGCTTGAAATTCGCGTTTCTCTGACCAAGGTTCTTCTCATCCTGATCGTGGTGATCGTGCCGTTGAGCATAGTGGGTCTGGTGCTGACAGAAAATAGCGACAGATCGCTCGATAACGCCATCGGGAACGACTTCAAATCAATCGCGCAGCTCTATAGCAACCAGGTCTCGCAGTATTTCCGCGACCGTGTTGCCGACGTGATTGTGCTCGCGTCCAATCCGGCAATTGTCAGCGCCGCGTCCGGGCATTCGGAAACCGGCGTCTCCGGCCGCGCCCCGGTCGCCGTGGCAGGCCAGGGGACCGCCAGCGCTGGAATGCTCAACTCGAATGCGTCGCAACTGCTGCGCTTTCGCCGAACGCAGGACCCGCGCTTCCTCGCTCTTACGCTCACTGATCAGAATGGCAACGTGGTGGCCGCCTCCCAGCAGCCGCCTCGAACCTCCTACGCCCAGGATGCCGCCTGGCAGAACGTCTACAACAACGGCCAGGGGAAACCCAGGGTCGGCGACATCCTCGACGATGAGTTCACAAAGCAATATTACGTAAACGTTGGCGTGCCCGTTACCGACCAGGGATCCGGCGCCACACTCGGAGTCCTCAGCGCGGCAGTCAATGTCACCCCGCTGCTGAACGATTTCAAGAGCTCGGTGGGCAACGGAGCCAGGGTGGAACTGGTCAATGAAAACGGCTCCATCATCAGCGCCGCCAATACTGATGTGTTTGCGCAAAACAAATCGCAGGCCTTCGATGCGGTGCGCGATTCCATCGGCGCAGTGAGCACCCAAGCAGGCGCCCAGAAAGCAAACCTGTCGAACGGGCCGTATCTGGTTGGCTTTGCTGGAACCGGCCTCAAACAGCTCTCCGACAATCTCGGCTGGATCGTTCTCGTCAGCCAGGAAGAGCATCAGGCGGCCGCGCCGATTCGCCAGCTGGTGCACTTCGCGCTCGTCATGGTGATCCTCGCTCTGTTCATGCTGACCCTGCTCTGCGTCTACTACTTCTTGCATCGCACCCAGCGCTTTGAAGACATCGAAGGCGCTACGCCGCTCGAACAGACGCGCGCCGCCGCCGCTTCGCGCTAGCTACTCGGCTAGTGCTGGATAATAGCGGTGTGCCGGCTGCTGCGATCGCGCCTTCTATTAGCGTCATCGTTCCCTGCTTCAACGAAGAAGCGGCCGTCGCCGAGTGCCATCGCCGGCTGACTTACGTCTTGCGCGGTTTAGCCGTTTGGTACGAAATCATTTACGTGGACGACGGCTCGCGCGATGCCACGCCCTCGATCCTGGCGGCCATTCACGCCGCCGACCCCAACGTTACCGTCATCGAACTCTCGCGCAATTTCGGCCACCAGCCCGCCGTCACCGCCGGTCTCGAGGCGGCCCGAGGCGAGGTGGTGGTCATCATGGATGCCGATCTGCAAGACCCGCCGGAAATTATCCAGGAGATGCTCGACCAGTGGGCGCAAGGCTACGAAGTGGTCTATGGCGTGCGCGCGTCGCGAGACGGCGAGAGCGGTTTTAAACTCTGGACCGCCAAAGCGTACTACCGGCTCATCAACGCTCTTTCAGACGTCGAAATCCCGCTCGATAGCGGCGACTTCCGTCTGCTCGACCGCAAAGCCGTCGAAGCGATGAAGTGCATGCCCGAACGCCATCGCCTGCTGCGCGGCATGTGCAGTTGGATCGGCTTCCGCCAAATCGGAGTTCCCTACGCGCGCGCTCCCCGTGTCGCGGGCGCCACCAAATACCCGATGCGTAAAATGCTCAGGCTCGCGCTCGACGGCATTGTCTCTTTTTCCACCGTCCCCCTGCGAGTGCTCGCTCTCATCGGCGCCGCCTCCGCAGCTTTGGCCTTGCTCGGCATCATATATGCCCTGGTCGTCAGGCTGTTCACTCACGCCTGGGTGGCGGGCTGGACCATCTCTTTTATCGGCCTTCTCTTTCTCGGTGGACTGCAGATGATCAGCATCGGCATCGTCGGCGAATACGTCGGCCGCATTTACACGGAAGCCAAGCACCGTCCGCTCTATATCGCCCGTTCCGTTCTCCACCGCCGCGGCGGCGCCACGCTCTCCGTCGAACAGGAACTTCAATCCATCAGCTCTCAAACATCCCAATGAATACCGCCCATTTTAAAGAACGCCTCCTCGCAAAACAGCAGGATCTACTGGACAGCATGGCGCGCTTAGACGCTGACGCGCGTGAATCGCGCTCCGCCGAAGTCGAGGATCCCATTGACCAGGTCACGTCCTCCGAGTTGAAGGCGGGCGCTTTCGCGGTCAGCACGGTCGAAGCCAAAACGCTCGAACAGGTGCGCGCCGCTTTAGAGCGCATCGAAGACGGCACCTATGGCGAATGCATCGATTGTGACCGCGCCATCGAGCCCGCGCGCCTGGAAGCCGTTCCGTGGACGCCTTATTGCCTGGCCGATCAGGAAAAGCACGAAGCCGAGGACGCCTCAACCCGCTCTTTGGACCTGGGCGCCGTTTCTTAAAAGCGAGAAACAATCAGGAACGCGCCGGCGATAGCGATTACATCCTCGAGCAGCGCGATCGGTAGATCGTTGCCGCCGATCGCTCGCACCAGCCGCGCTCGAAATTCGTAGCCGCCCAGCGTACCGGCGACGGCGCCGATCACGCCCGCCACCAGTCCGCCTGGCCATGCTCCGCTAGTCGCACCGATCGCCGCGCCGCACAGTCCTCCGCTCACCAGGCGCGCTCCAAACCCGATCGGCGCTTTGCGGCTCGGCGTATTTGGCAGCTTGTCCGCGATCAATTCGCCGATCGCCAGAACGGTGAAGATGTAAGGCGTCGCCGTGAACCCGAGAAATGCCAGCCAGGTGTTTCCGAGTTGCAGCCATCCCCAGCGCGCCGCCCAACTCACCGCCGCCGGCGCGGTCATCGACCGCAGTCCGGCAATCACACCGATCAGAAACGCAAAAACGTATACGGACATGAAGCTCCTTCTTGCCGGCTCTCGTCATTCAAAACGCGGCCAGCCGTAGTTGTGGGATATCGCGGAAATCCGCTGTGTTCAATGTCCACAGGCCGGCGTTCCTTATGATTGCGCATGCTGCGATCGCCAGATCGATCTCGCGCCCCCGCGGACGTTTGACCGAGCGGTAAAGCTCAGCGCTTAACAAAGCCTCGCGTGGCCCAAAGGGCAATGCGCTTTCGGCCGGAAACAAAGCCGCCTGGGTCGCTATTTCCGACGGCGAACGAGGCCCGCGCAGCCATTCGTAAAGCACTAAGCAGGGAATGATGATCCGCTCCCCTTGTTCAATAGCGGAGCGAAGAGCCTTCGCCGAACGCCGGTGTCCGGAAAGGCTGTCAATCAACACGGATGTATCGAGCACAATCACTTGAGACCGGACGGTGTTCGCCGTCCGCCGGCTTTTCGCGCTCGCCGGACTTGTGCCAGCTCCCGGTCGACTGCCGCCGTGCTGCGCGGGGCGATTCTGGGGAGCATCTCATCAAACGTGCGGAGCATGGCAGCACGTTCGCGCTCGCTTAGACGCCCCAGGCGGTCGTGAAATTCCATAATGGCTTCGCGAACAATCTCGCTCTTGGCAACCGACAGTTGATCGGCGGCGTCCTGCAGCCGCTGCAACGAGATCTGGTCCAGTGTAAACGTTACCTTCGTCGTTGCCATACTCTGCCCATATCACCATACCAAAACGTACTGAAATTCAGGCGCCGCCCCTCTTATTCTCGCGATAATAAAATTGACACTCACTCATGCGTCTCGCTTGTCCCGGCCTCTTCTCCTGGCTCGAGAAGAAAGCCACCATCGTCACTCCGTCTAACTTACTTGCTACAGTTGCATCGCGGCAAGCCGCCGCGTTCCAGCTCTCGCAAGCCCGCGATAGTTGGCTGCGCACTCCCGTCTACAGCATCGGCGCCTGGCTGTCGGCATGCTGGCAGCAAGCGCGCTATGCGGCCGGCGTCCCCGCTCTGCTTTCTCTCTCCCAGGAGCGCGCGCTTTGGCAGAACATCATTGAACGGCAGCATCCAAATCTCTTCGATCCCAATGCCGCGGCTCGTCTGGCGAGCCGTGCCGCCATGCTTCTCGCCGAATGGCGCATTCCTTCCGACGGAGATCTCTGGAACGATCACCAGGACGCCCGGCACTTTCAGACCTGGCTCGGGCTCTTTCGGCAAGAATGCCGCGAGCAAGGGTGGATCACTCGCGCCGATCTATGGCGCCTGCTCCCGCGATGGATCGAAGATGGCATCTGCAGCCGCGACCCGGCGGTCTTTGCCGCCTTCGAAACGACAACTCCCGCACTTGAACGAGTCAGACAAGCGCTGGGAGCGGCCGTTGAACCAGTTCGCCCGCCGGTATCCGCTGAACTGGCGGCCGCAAAAACCTTCACCAGCTTTGCCGGCGAGCTTGAATTTGCGGCCCGTTTCGCACGCACAGCATTCGAGCGCAATCCTGCGCAGTCCATTGCTGTATTCATTCCCGATCTGGTCGCGAACCGCTCGCTTGTGCAGCGCCTCTTTCACGACGTTTTCTATCCGCGCTATGGCGCGACCCAGAATCTCGCCTTTCATATCGCCGCTGCCGCTCCGCTCGCCGAACATCCTATCGCAGCAAACGCGCTTTTACTGCTCGAACTCGCCCGCCCCCGCATTCACCACGCCAATGCCGGCGCGATTCTACGCTGCCCTTTCACCGCGGGGGCTTCCGCCGAGCGTAGCGCTCGCGCTCTTGCCGACCTGGATCTGCGCAAGAGACGCGAGCTGGACGTGACCCTTCGCGATCTCGAATTCGTCTCAGGCAAGTGCCCGTTGCTTGTCCGGCAATGGGCCGAAATTCGCCGCCTCGTCGGCAGAATGCCGAAGGCCGCCGAGCTTCCCGTCTGGAGCGAGTTCATTGCGGATCTGCTCAAGTCCGCCGGCTGGCCCGGCGACGCGCCGCTTACCGCGCAAGAACAACAGGCCGTCGAGCAGTGGAACGAAGCGCTGTCTTCACTTGCGGCCTTGGGTCTCGTGTCGGCCAGCCTAAGCTACGACGCCGCTCTCGCACATCTTCGCCGCGTTGTATCGATTCCTGGGCCGGAACACGGGGACAGGTTCTCGCCCGTCCAGATTCTCGATGCAGCAAATGCTCGCGCCCTTAACTTCGATCGCGCAATTGTCACCGGCTTGTCGGAGCAGACTTGGCCCCCCGCAACGGATAGTTCGCCGCTCGTGCCGCTGCGTCTTCAGCGCGCGCATCAGGTTCCCGGCAGCGCGCCCCAAGGCATGCTTGCGCTTGGCGAACGCCTCACCCGAGGCCTGTTCGAGTCCGCGCCCGTCGTGTTCGCCACGTATTCTGGCCGGCTTTCGCCCCTGGCGGCGCGCTACCTCCAGTTGCGCGAAATGGAATTCGCTCCTTCGCTCGGCAACTTACCGCGGCAATCTTTTCCGCCCGCTTCGCTCGACGAAAGAGACGACAGCGGCGCGCCTGCTTACGCTGCTCACCAGATGGCTCGCGGAGGAACGGGTCTCATCCGTTCCCAATCGCTCTGTCCTTTTCGCGCCTTCGCCGAGTATCGCCTGCAGGCAAAGGCGCCGGAAGACGCCTGTTTCGGCTTCGACGCGCGCGACCGCGGCGGCTTCGTGCATGGCGCCCTCCAACTCGTCTGGCAAGACTTGCAAACTCAGCACCGCTTGCGCTCCATTCCCGAGGCTCAGCTCCGGGCCGTCGTTCACGATGCGGTCGTTCAAGCCGTGGCCGACGATGAGTCCAGTCCTTTACTTCATCTGGCGAGCAGCGCCGAACGGGAGCGGCTGGAGGAGTTGATCCTCGACTGGCTGCGCATCGAGGCGGCGCGCCGTCAGCCATTCACCGTTGAAACGGTCGAACAGGAGCGCTGCTACGAGGTTCCCGGGCTGCGGCTTCGTCTGCGCGTCGACCGCATCGACCGTCTCCAGAACGGCAAGGTTTTGTTGATCGACTATAAGAGCGGCAAACAGTCGCGCGAGAAGCTGAAGTGTCCGCGCCCGCCTGAGCCGCAGTTGCTTGTCTACGCCGCGGCGACCGAAGACGCCGTGGATGGCGTTTTCTTCGGCGAACTGAAGCCGCGCGAGCTGCGTGCGGTCGGCTTTTCCCGCGAGAAGCATTTCGACAGCTCCAGCATTACCGTCATGAAAGACGGCTGGGACACATTCTTACTCGATGCGGAAACGGAGGTGCGGCGCATCGCCGATGAGTTTGTCAGCGGTTATGCCGTGGTGGATCCCTTGAGCGGCGCCTGCCAGTACTGCCGAATCAAACCTCTCTGCCGCGTGCGGGAATCCCGCGGCAGCGGCGAGGAACAAGAGTGATATCGGATTTCAGCCAGCGTGAGCGCGCACTCGATCCAGCCCGCTCCTTTATCGTGGAAGCGCCTGCCGGGTCCGGCAAAACCGGCCTGCTCGTGCAAAGGTATTTGCGGCTGCTGGCCGGTGCCGAACGGCCGGAATCCATTATCGCCATGACCTTCACTCGCAAAGCGGCGGCCGAGATGAAGGAGCGCATCTATACCGCGCTGCTTGAAGCCGCCCAGAACCAGCCCGCCGAAGGCGAGTATCAACAGCGCACCCGCAAACTGGCGCTGGCAGCGCTCGAACGGGAGCGTAAGCTCGGCTGGCATCTGCTTTCCGACGCCGGCCGGCTGCAGGTTCAAACCATCGATTCGCTCTGCGCCATGCTCACTCGCCACATGCCGCTGGTATCGGAAGTCGGTGGTATCGGAAGAGTGATCGAGAATGCCCGCGAACTCTACCGCCTCGCCGCTCGCCGGATGCTCGCCAAGCTCACCGAAACCACCATCGAAAACGCAGCGCTGTTTCGCCGCGTCTCTTTGCATTTCGATAACGACATCGCGCGAGTTGAGCGCCAGGTCGCGCGCATGCTGGAACAGCGGGACCGCTGGCGCTCCTTTGCGCCGCAGCAGGACGTGCAGCTTGTGAACGACTTCTGCCGCTTGCTCGAGGAAGCCCACGCAGCTCTCTGCGCCATCTTCCGCGAGCGCTCCTGTGTCGATTTCACCGAGGTCACGCGCGCAGCCATCAAAGCGCTCGGTACTCCCGAGCAGCCGAGTGATCTTCTCTATTGGCTCGACTATCGCATCGAGCATCTGCTGGTCGATGAATTTCAGGACACCTCGCGCGCGCAATACGATCTCGTCACGGCGCTGACCGAGCAATGGTCGGACGGCGACGGCCATACATTGTTTCTGGTCGGCGACCCCATGCAAAGCATCTACCGCTTCCGCGAAGCCGAAGTCTCGCTCTTCCTGAAATCCTGGGAGGACCGGCAGCTCGGATCGGTGCGCTTGGAGCCGTTGCGGCTGACCACGAATTTCCGTTCCACTCCCGAAATCGTGCACTGGGTGGAAGCTACCTTCGCGCCCATCCTGCCCGAAGACAATCTTGCGGAGAGTGCGGTGAAGCTGCGGCCCGCACAAGCTCACCGGCCCAAGAGCAAGACTGAACCGCGATTGATTCCGCTCATCGAGGATGACGGCGAGCAGGAAGCTCGGGAAATCCTCGCGCTTCTGGAACGCGGTCCGCGCCAGGGAACTACGGCGATTCTGGTTCGCAGCAGATCGCATATCAAAGACATCCTTCCCCTGCTGCGCCGCGCCGGCATTCGCTACGAGGCGATCGAGATCGATGCGCTCGAACAGGAGCAGCATGTGCTCGATCTCATCTCTCTCACCCGCGCGCTTGTGCATGTGGGAGATCGAGTTTCGTGGCTTGCCTGCCTGCGCGCGCCCTGGTGCGGTTTGACGCTGGCTGACTTGTCCACACTTGCAGAAAATCAACCGGAGAGCACGATCTTCGACTTGCTCTCCGGCCCCGAACGAATAGCGGCGCTTTCGCCCGACGGCCGGAGCAGGGCGCTGCGCGTGCAGGAAATTTTCTCAGCCGCCCTTGGCAGCGTCGGGCGCATGCCGTTGCGCGATCTGGTGGAACAGACCTGGCTCGCGCTTGGCGGGCCGGCGGCATTGCGCGAACCCAATCAGCACGAAGATGCGCAAACCTATCTCGACCTGCTGGCCGAGTTCGACGAAGGCGGCGTGATTCGCGATTTCAGCTTGCTCGAAGAACGGCTGGAGTTCCTCTACGCCGCGCCGAGCGCGGGCGCCGACCGCGTGCAGGTCATGACCATTCATCAGGCGAAGGGCCTGGAGTTCGACACCGTCATCATTCCTCATCTCGGCAAGGGCGCGAAGTCGTCCGAGCGCGAGCTGCTTGTCTGGGACCAATACGCAGACGGGCTTGCGATTGCGGCGCAACCGCAGCGGGGCGGGGAAGACGAGCTGTACGAGCAGTTATCGGCAGGCATCAAGAAGAAGGAGGAGCACGAGTTGAAGCGGCTCTTCTATGTCGGTTGCACGCGCGCCATCAACCGGCTATATCTTCTCGGCAGCGCGAACCTGAAGAAGAACGGCACTGAATTC
The DNA here is from genome assembly GCA_021325235.1 of Terriglobia bacterium. Classification (GTDB taxonomy): domain Bacteria; phylum Acidobacteriota; class Terriglobia; order Bryobacterales; family Bryobacteraceae; genus Bog-105. The sequence continues at coordinate 9,161 of JAJPHN010000053.1, forward strand.
AAGAAGGCCTCGAGCGGTACATTCTTAGGTCTCATCTGGGACACGGCCTCGTCGCTCTTCCTGCACGAACTCAGAGGCCGCGCTCCGGCGCAAGGGAATCTTTTCGATGCGCCCGAGCAGCCCCGCACGTGGCTGCGCCGCTTGCCCGCCAACTGGCGCGCGCCGCTTCTTCCCGCTTCGGTGAATTGGCAGCCGCCGTTCGAGCGCGCCACCGCCTCGGCTCGCAAGGTCACCTATGAATGGGTCAGCGATACGAGCCGCCACGTGGGAACCGTGGTGCATGCATTCCTGAAACGTGCTGCCGGCGGACGTCTGGATGTTGCCGTGCCCTTGATCCAATCCGAGTTGCTGCGTCTTGGAGTCGCCCGGTCTCAGGAGCCGAAAGCTACTGCGCAAGTGATCCAGGCGCTGCGAAACACTTTTGAGAGCGAGCGAGGCCGCTGGATCCTCGCTGCCCATGCCGAGGCTCGATCCGAATGGGCCATCGACGGGCGAATACAGGACCAGCTCATCTCGGGCACCATCGATCGCGTGTTCCGCGATCAGGACGGCCGCCTCTGGATCGTCGATTACAAGACCAGTGCGCACGAAGGCAGCCGGCTCGAAGCGTTCCTGAACGAGGAGCAGCGCCGCTACCGGAGCCAGCTCGACAATTACGCCACGCTGCTCGCGCGATTGGAACCGGGGCCCATCTGGCTCGGCCTGTATTTTCCGCTGTTTGATGGCTGGCGCGAATGGCAGTTCGAAGCCGAAACCAGGTTCGCGGCCCAATACACTGAAAGTTGATGGCGACGAGACTCACAGCGAACGTCAAAGCCGGCGGGTGCGCCTCGAAGCTCAGCCCGAAGATTCTCAATCAGGCGCTCAAGACCGTTCCGCGCGTCACCAATGAAAGAGTTCTGGTCGGCTACGACACGGCGGACGATGCGGGCGTTTACGATCTGACCGAAGCCGGCGGCAAGCCGCTTGCGATGGTGCAGACAGTCGATTTCTTCACGCCGATTGTTGATGACCCGTATACGTTCGGCGGCATCGCGGCGGCCAATGCGCTCAGCGATATTTACGCCATGGGTGGCCGGCCGGTGACCGCGCTCTCGCTGGTGGTCTTTCCCGCCAAGGGCGACATTCAGGATCTGGAAGCTATTCTCAAGGGCGGGGCCGACAAGATTCATGAGGCCGGATGCGTGATCCTCGGCGGCCACAGCATCTCGGAAGACCAGGTGAAGTTCGGCTATGCGGTGACGGGCCTGATCGATCCGCGGCGGATTTTGACGAACGCGGGCGCCCGGCCCGGCGATGTGCTGGTTTTTACCAAACGAATTGGCACCGGCGTGATCTCGACCGCTCTGAAAAAAGGCATCGCCGCGCGAGCGGACATCGACGCTTCGATCGAGCAGATGCTGACGCTCAATCGCGAAATCGGCGAGGCCATTTTACCGTTCGAAGTCCACGCCTGCACCGACGTGACGGGCTTCGGCCTGCTCGGCCACGCACGCGAGATGGCGCTTGGGAGCGGAGTGACGCTCGAAATACATGCCAGCGCAGTGCGATTTCTCTCCGGCGCGATTGAGTATTCGAAGGCCGGCGCGCATTCGGGCGGGCTCAACAACAATCGCGAGTTCGTTGAAAGCTGCGTGTCAATGACGCCGGACATCCCGGCCGAGATTCAAGCGCTTCTCTATGACCCGCAGACCTCGGGTGGTCTGCTAATATCGATAGGCGAAGAAGAGGCAAAGATCTTGCTGGAGCGCCGCCCGGAGGCGTATGTCATCGGCAGGGTCAAAGATTACGAAACGAAGCCAATTGAGGTGCAGCCCTGAATTACGAGACGAACCCAATCATCATTGCGCTCGATGTGGACACGACCACCGAGGCGTTGGAACTGGTAGACCGCATCGGACCGGCGGCGGACTTCTACAAAGTTGGCTTCGAATTGTATGCCGCCGGGGGCATGGATTTTGTTGCGCAATTGGCTTCGTTCGGTAAAAAGGTCTTCCTCGATTTGAAGCTGTACGACATTGGCGAAACGGTGAAGCGGGCGACGCGGAAGATCTGCCAATCGGGGGCGGTCACGTTTCTGACGGTGCATGGAAGCAGGAGTATTACGAATGCGGCGGTGGAGGGGCGCGGTGAAAGCAAACTGAAACTGCTTGCGGTGACGGTGCTGACCAGCTTCGACCAGGAAGACCTCATGGATTTGGGATATCCGGCCTCGGTTTCGGTGTCGGAGCTGGTGGAGCTGCGCGTGAAGAAAGCGGTGGAGAGCGGAGTGGACGGCGTGATTTCCTCGGCGCTGGAGATTGGGCGAGTGCGCGCGGCGGGTGGACCGGGCCTGACGATCGTGACCCCTGGGGTTCGTTCGGCAGGCGCCGCGGCGGGAGACCAGAAGCGGGTGGCGACGCCGGCCCAGGCAATACGCGCTGGTGCCGATTACCTGGTGATCGGGCGGCAGATCACACGCGCGGCTGATCCGCGCGCCGCCTACGAAGAAGTTTTGGATGAAGCGAGGGGCGCCGCAGCGCCCCAACTCGCTACTTCAAAAGTGTAAGGATCGCCTGACCGTTCGGCGAGCCGAAGCCGGTGCATGGATCCCAACCGATGCCGGCCTTATAAGCGCCATTGTTGCCTGACGTGATATCGTGGAGCGCTTTGTGTTGCGCGAGCGTTCCATAGAGCGCAGGATGGAACCAGCCGAGATTTTTGCCGAGCTGTTGGTTCAACAGCGCGATCAAGCCCGCCCACAAGGGAGCAACCGCACTGGTACCGCCGACGACGCCCTGCTGTCCATCGACCAGGATCTGGAATCCGGTATCCGGATCGGCGACGCCGGCAACGTCGGGCACACCGCGGCCCGTCTGGTTGGCAGTTCCGGTGGGCGCGGGGACATGCACAGCGGCCTGATACTTCGGTTTGGAGAAATGCGAACTCACACCGCCTCCGGTTGCGCCTCCGTCGTTGCCGTCGTTCCAGACCTTTTCGGATTTGATCTTGCCGCCGGAGGCGAGTAAGGCGGTGCCGCCACAGGCCAGCGCCCAGGGGCTGGAGGCAGGGAAGTCGACATGCGGGCGGCCATCGGTTTCGCCGTCCGAAGATCCGTTGTCGCCGGCCGCGACGCAAACCGTAATGCCGAGCAGCGCCGCATCATGGAACGCTGCGTTGAATGCATTGAGGGCCTGAGGGGTCCATTCATTTTCCGCACTGCCCCAACTGATCGAGATAACGGAAGGCTTGCGCACCGTATCGTGAATGGCAGCATGGATGCCGTCGAGAAAGCCCTGGTCGGTGTTCGGCGCAAAGTAGACGGCGATGTTCGCTCCGGGAGCGACGCCGCCCGCGACTTCGATATCGAGCACGACTTCGCCATCCGGGCCATCCGGATCTCCGGTGGGAGCATTCTGCGCGTCGTCGACCGATACCGCGGTTACCGAGACACTGCTCAAGCGGAGCTGCTGCCAATACGTTTGAAGATCAGAGTCGTCGAAACCTCCGCCCAACTCGATCAGCGCGATGGTCTGACCGGCTCCATCGTTCGGAGGGAAATTGTAGAGCTGTGCGACTTGAGGCGGGGTATAGGACGCCGACTGCGCCGCGCGCGGGAGAAAAGCGTGGTACGTCGCCGCGGCGGGGCGTTGGTCAAAACCGAAGATTGCTTCGATGCGTGGATGCAACGACGCCGGTACGTGCAGGCTTCCTTGGCGCGTGCGCAGAACCTTGCCACCGACTTGGCGCAATTCGATATCGGCGCGGAAGGTTTTCGCAAGATCCGCAATCGGTCCGCTGATCGCGATAGCACGCGCCGCGCGGTTCATAGACACGATAGAGAATTGATGCTGAGCCGCGAATTCCTCAACGGCCTGAATGTCAGCCGGGTCCGCGCCGTGAAGCGCAGCGAGTTCGTCATGCGAGAGAGGGCGGCCCATAGTTTCTGGTTCCGGGGCTGCACACCGCCGCCTCAAGATCAAAGTAAGTTGAATGAGTTCGTCGAAAGCAGGATGGCCGAGGTGTGTCGAGCCGGCGGGATGCTCGCGCTCGCTACCCTGCAAAGGGACATGAGAAGACATAATAAGGACACTCCGGCCAGAGGGTAGCGGGAGGCGCGTCGGGTCAGCATAAACTTCTGATTGAAAAATATGAAGCTAGATAGTTATCTTTTAAGGAGTTATCGGCGCGGTACCGGGTCCAGCCCGGGCTGTGAACGGCAGGGCGCGGCGTGGTGTTTTGCGGTGCTCGCCTTCGCTCTGCTGAGCATGCAGCCGGGGTGGGCGCAGGGGGTGACGACGCTGTTATCGGGGCAAAAAACTCCTGTGCCATCTACGCCGGCGGATGCGTTGAAGCGAACCACTCCGCGAAGCGCGATTTATGGTCTGCTCGAAGCCTGCCATGAGAACAACTTCAGGCTGGCGACCCAGTATCTGGATACGCGCAAGCTTCCGGCGAATGAACGAACGGAAGGCGCCGAACGCGCGAAAGATTTGTGCAGGCTGCTCGATCACGACCCGCAGTTCGAAGTCGATCAATTGAGCAACTCGCCGCAAGGCAATCTGGAAGATGCGCTGGCAACAGGGTTGGATACGCTTGCCACGTTCGAGCTGGGCAACGGGCAGAGCATCACTCTGTATATGCAGCAGGCGGCGGACCAGGGCAACATCTGGCTGGTATCGGCAGACAGCGTTCTCCGGATCCCGCGGTTGAACACGTTGACTGGCGAATCGGAGTTTGAGAAAAGACTGCCCGAGTGGCTGGTGAAGATTACATTCATCGCCACACCGCTGTGGAAGTGGATTGTTTTGCTAGTGGCGGCTGTGCTGTTGTCGCTCGTTTCGCGGCTGCTATCGCGCGTCGTGATCGCGCTGGTGAAGTCGATTGTGAAGCGCTACACGAAGCCGCTCGAGAGCTATCGGCTGGAGGCGTTTATAGAACCGCTTCGACTGCTGCTCTCAGTGGCCGTGTTTCGAGCTGCGATGGAAGTGGTTGCGCCCTCGGCGCTGCTGCGCAACTATCTGCTGAATGTGATGGCGTTGCTGGTGGTGCTGGGGATGGCGTCGCTGGCGATGCGCATCGTGGATGTGGTCTCCGACCGGGTGACGTCGCGGCTCGACCCACGGCAGCGAACGCTGTCTTATTCGGTGATCCCGCTGTTTGTCCGGTTTGTGAAGATTTGCCTGTTCTGCATCGCCGTTTTGATGGTGCTCGAGAAATGGGGTTATCCGACCAGCACCATCATTGCGGGCGTGGGGGTGGGCGGCCTGGCGCTGGCGCTCGCCGCGCAAAAGACGATTGAAAATCTGTTCGGCAGTATCTCGGTCATTATGGACCGGCCGGTGCTGGTAGGCGATGTGTGCAAGTTCGGCACGCAGCAAGGCACGGTGGAAGACATAGGGCTTCGTTCCACGCGCCTGAGGACGTTAGATCGAACGGTGGTGACGATACCGAACTCGGTATTTTCCACGATGACGCTCGAAAATTTGTCGCGCAAGGATCGCATGTGGTTTCATAACACGCTGCAACTGCGCAGGGACACTCGACCGGAGCAGATTCGTCAGATGATGAATGCGCTAAAGGCCATGCTCGAAGAGCACCCGAAGGTGGATGCGGGCGGAGTTCCGGTGCGCTTCATCAATATTTCTCAACAGTCGTTCGATCTGGAGCTGTTTGGGTATGTGTTGACGACAGATGGCGACGAATACCTGCGAGTGCAGACGGAACTGTTGCTGAAGATTTTGGACACGGCTTCGGAATTAGGCGTCGGGTTCGCCGTTCCGATTCAGGAAGCGCTTGCGGAGCGGCCAAAGGAAGCGCAGCCGGCGGGCTGAAGGAAAGCTTCACCATTCGGCGCTCACGATATCGAAATAAATATGGAGGCCGCGGCGGAACTCAGCGAGCGGAATGCGTTCGCTATCGCTATGCATGGTGGCAAGCGTGGCCGCATCGAGCACCATGGGGATGAGGCCGTATGCGGGCACGCCGCGCATTCTGAATTTCTGGCCATCGGTACCGAACGGGGCGATCAATGGCGTGACAAGGGCGTCGGGATGCTCGGCTTGAATGGCTTTGGCGATGGCTTCGTACAGCCGGGTTTCCGTGCGGCTGGGGCGGGGATCGTCGGGATTGGGCGAAATTTGCTGGACGGTGACGCGCGGATCGTTGATGCGCGCTTTAATTTCCGA
>JAJPHN010000051.1 GCA_021325235.1 Terriglobia bacterium
GAATGGGATTGCTAAGTTGTTGAAACTTTGGAGCGGGAGACGGGATTCGAACCCGCGACATCAACCTTGGCAAGGTTGCACTCTACCAGCTGAGTTACTCCCGCTTGCGGGCTAAAGATACATTCTCGAACGAAGTTGTCGCGAAAGTCAATTCATGTGATTGCAATAGCGCAGTTTACCAGGGCGAATCCTCTCGGCGGCAACTTCCGCCACCTATTCCGTCTTTGTGTCAAGCACATTAATTCGTTTTGCCACAATAACTTACACGGCCAGCAGAATTCGCTTTGTAATATTCGGGGCTGTGTTAGACTGATCTTTCCGAGAACGGAAACTTCCTCACAACGCTGCCGAGCGCAGCGGCTCAGCTCACATCCGACGCGCTGTTTTCCACAAACAGTGGAAAATGTGTGGGAAAGTTTTGCGTTCTCGAATGTGAGTGGAGGCAGAACCCGAAGTTGACCGACGCTTGGACCCAGATCAAGCAATGGCTGGCCGCAAAACTTGGCGGTTCTGCATACGAGAACTGGATCTCGCAGACCGAATTCGGCACGCTACAAAATGGCGAACTCACGGTTCTCGTTCCGAATGAAACCACCGAGGCCTGGATCCGCCAGGAGTACTCATCACTGATCCGGTCGGCGATTCAGGAACTCAAGATTCCGGTCCGCAGCATACGGTATCAGGTCGAAGCGGTTCCCGCGCACATGGCCGCTGCGGCATCGGCCTCCGGCACCGGCACCAGCTCCTCGGCAGAGCCTGTTTTTGAAAACACTGCCTCCTGGCTCAACCCCCGGCTGACTTTCGATACGTATGTAGTCGGCTCTTCGAATCAGCTGGCGCATGCCGCGGCGCAGGCGGTGGCGAAGATGCCCTCGCGCAGCTACAATCCGCTGTTCATTTATGGCGGCGTCGGAATCGGCAAAACACATCTGATGCATGCCATCGGCCGCAGCCTGCTCGATCACTACTCGGGCTTAAACGTGGTCTACACATCGAGCGAGCGCTTCATGAACGAGATGATCTCGTCGATCAAGCTCGACCGCATGCCGCTCTTTCACCGGCATTACCGCTCGGCCGACGTTCTGCTGATCGACGACATTCATATCATTGCCGGCAAGGAGCGCACGCAGGAAGAGTTCTTCCACACGTTCAATGAGTTGTACGATCACCGCAAGCAGATTGTGATTTCGAGCGATTCGGCTCCAAACCAGTTGTCGGGACTGGTGGAGCGGCTGCGATCGCGCTTCGAGTGGGGTCTGATGGTGGATATTCAGCCGCCGGATCTGGAGACCAAAATGGCGATCCTCGACAAGCGCGCCGAAACGGAAGGCGTGCAGTTGCCGCAGGATGTGCGCATCTTTATCGCCACGAAAACCAAATCAAACGTGCGCGAGCTCGAGGGCGCGCTGACGCGTTTAATCGCGGTCTCTTCGGTCACCGGGCAGCCGATTACGCTGCCCATGGCGCAGCAGACGCTCAAGCACCTCAACGGGATTCCCGAGCGCCGCATCACGGTGGAATCGATCCTGCGCGCGGTCGGCGAGCACTTCTCGCTGCAGCCTTCACAGCTCAAAATCAAGAGCAACACGCGGCAGATCGCCTACCCGCGCCAGATTGCCATGTACCTGGTGAAAGAACTGACGCACGCCTCGCTTCCCGAGATCGGCCGCTACTTCGGCGGCAAGCATCACACCACCGTGCTGCACTCGGTGCAGAAGATCGAGGATCTGCGCCAGCGCGATGAGGATCTGAACAACCTCATTCAGAAGCTGACCGATACGCTGCACTGATTTCGCCGATGTGGAATGACTTGCGGGCCACGATACCAGGTTTTCAACAGTATTATCCAGAAGCTAACTGCTCGTGTTTACCACAGTTGCGGTTCACTTTCACAGCGCGCTCCCGGAGGCGGTTGTGGGCGGCTGTCGAAGCCCGGCCGGGGCTCTGGTTTTCGAGATTTCGTGCGATCGTTTTTCACTCCCCCGGATTTCGCCAAGCACTCGATTTTGCTATAATTTAGGGAGAAATCAACAATTCCACAGCTCCTACGAATCCGGTTCTCTTTTAGCATGTATCGAATAGACGATTAGAAGAGATACCGGAGCGTTCTGAAGCCGGAAGCGTGCCGGAAAATAGACCGAGGACCTCTCGAACTGCACCGATATGGAATTTACAGTCAGCAAGGCAGATCTTGTCCGCGAGCTCGGACTGACGCAGGGAGTGGTGGAACGCAAGACCACAATCCCGATCCTCTCGAACATCCTGGTTGAGACCGATCACGATCAGGTCTGGCTTACCGCAACCGATCTGGAACTCGGCATTCGGTGTTCGTGTCCGGCCCGCATCAAGAAAGAGGGTGCGGGCACGATTCCGGCGCGCAAGCTGCTCGACTATGTGCGGCTCCTGCCCGATGCCGATCTGCAGGTCAAGCTCGCCGAAAATCAATGGGCCAGCTTTGTGTGCGGCCGCTCGCGCACGCGCATTGCGGGCATGTCGCGCGAGAGTTTTCCAGAGCTGCCCGAGATGCCGGAGACGCTCGCGCAAATTCCGCTGAGCATTCTGTCCCAGATGATCGCGTCCACCATCTTCGCGATCTCGTCGGAAGAATCGCGCTTCACACTGAACGGCGCGCTGTTGATCCTCAAGGACTCGGGCCTGGTGATGGTCTCAACCGACGGGCACCGGCTGGCGCTTATCGAAAAGCAGCTCTCACTGCCCGGCCTGAGCGGTACGTTTCGCGCGCTGCTGCCGCGCAAAGCCATGAGCGAGATTCAAAAGCTTGCCAGCGACGATGGCGAGAAGCAGATTGAGTTCTCGGGCAACGACAATCATCTGTTTTTCCGCATCGATAAGCGCCTGCTGCTCAGCCGCAAGCTGACCGGAAATTTTCCCGATTATGAGCGCGTGCTGCCCAAAGACCAGCCGCATTCGATCGTGCTCTCCCGCGACGATTTCAAGAGCGCAATCGAACGGGTCGCCCAGTTTGCAGACGAGCGTTCGCGAGCGATCCGCCTGCAGATGCTCAAAGGCGAGTTAAAGATTCATTCCTCCATTTCCGAAACGGGCGAAAGCGAGGAGACGCTGCCGGTCGAGTACGACGGCCCGGATACCGAGATTGGTTTCAATGCCCAGTATCTGCTCGATTTTCTACGCTCGGCGAATTCGAGCGAAGTCGAGTTCCGTTTCAAAGATGCCAACAGCGCCGGTGAGCTGCGTCCGCAGCCGGCCGTGCCCGAAACGGTGTACCGCTATGTCGTGATGCCGATGCGCATTTGATCCATCGCCGGCAGGCGTGTTTCGCTTGCCCCGCGTGAGTAGAAAGAAGAAAGATGCCGAATTTGTCTCAACAAGAAAATTACGATTCCTCGAGTATCAAGATTCTGGAAGGCCTGGAAGCAGTGCGCCTTCGCCCCGCCATGTATATCGGCTCCACGGGCGAGATGGGCTTGCATCACCTGGTCTACGAGGTTGTGGACAACTCGGTAGACGAAGCGCTGGCCGGCTACTGCACGGAGATTGGCGTCACAATCCACAGCGATAACTCGATCACCATTGTCGATAACGGCCGCGGAATTCCGGTCGATATCCACGCCGAAGAAGGGGTCTCGGCGGCGCAGGTTGTGCTCACCAAGCTGCACGCGGGCGGTAAGTTCGATTCGAACAGCTACAAAGTTTCGGGTGGATTGCACGGCGTCGGCGTCAGCTGCGTCAATGCGCTTTCGGAATCGCTGCATCTGGAGATCTGGCGAAAGAAGGCAACCTGGGAGCAGGACTACGAGCGCGGCATTCCGAAAGGCCCGCTCACGCAGACCGGTAAATCGTCGAAAACCGGGACCAAGATTACCTTCAAAGCCGATCCGACGATCATGGACGTGACGGAATTCAATTTCGACACGCTGGCCGTGCGGCTCCGGCAGCTTGCTTTCCTCAACAAGGGCCTGAAAATTACGCTGACCGACGAGCGCGGGGACAATGTTCGTTCGGAGGAGTTCTATTTCAGTGGTGGCATCGCGGAGTTTATACGGCATCTGAATCGCGGCAAATCCGTGCTGCATGAGAAGCCGATTCACTTCGAAGGCGAGCGCGATCTGCCGAACGGCGGCAAGCTGAACATCGAAGTCGCACTGCAGTACAACGATTCATACTCGGAAACGATCTTCAGCTTCGCCAATAACATCAACACCGTCGATGGCGGCACGCATCTGAGCGGTTTTCGCAGCGCGCTGACTCGTACCATCAACGCCGCGGCGCAATCTTCCGGGCTGATCAAAGATCAAAAAGAGAATTTGACCGGCGACGATGTGCGCGAAGGCCTCACGGCGGTGGTCAGCGTCAAATTGCCGCAGCCGCAGTTTGAAGGACAAACCAAAGGCAAGCTCAACTCCGATATTCAGGGCTACGTTGTGCAGCTCGTGAATGAGCGCCTGGGTGAATTCTTCGATAAGAATCCGACCGTCACGAAAAAGATCATCGGTAAAGCGATCGATGCGGCACGCGCTCGCGAAGCGGCCCGGAAAGCGCGCGATCTCACCCGTCGCAAAGGCGCTCTCGATTCGGGCGGACTGCCGGGCAAACTCGCCGACTGCCAGGAGCGCGATCCGGACCGCTGCGAACTCTTCCTGGTGGAAGGCGAGTCGGCCGGAGGAACGGCCAAATCGGGTCGCGACCGCAAGTACCAGGCCATCCTGCCCCTCAAAGGCAAGATTCTCAACGTCGAAAAGGCGCGCTACGACAAGATGCTTGGCCATGAAGAAATTCGCGCCATGATCACGGCCATCGGCACCGGTATCGGCAAAGGCGAAGACTTCGATATCGCGAAACTCCGCTACGGCAAGATCATCATCATGACGGACGCCGATGTCGACGGGTCGCACATCCGCACGCTGCTGCTCACCTTCTTTTTCCGCCACATGCAGGAGCTGATTACCCGCGGGAAGGTTTTCGTCGCGCAGCCTCCGCTCTACCGCATCAAGAAAGGCAAGAGCGAAAAATACATCAAGGACGACAAGGAATTTACTCGCGAAATTCTGCGCCGCGCCACGGAAAATCTTATTGTCGAACTCGGCGGAAAACAGAACGGTGAAGCGCAGAAGATCGAAGGTACGGAACTGCGCACCTTTCTCATGTCGCTCGATGAACTGGCGCAGATTGCAGCCCGGCTCGAGCGCCGCGTGCGTGAATCGCGTGTGGTCGACGTGCTGGCCGATATCAGCTTGCCGCTCGATACCAAGGCCGATCTGCAGAACGAAGAGAGCGTCAAGGCTTTCGCGGAACGGCTGCGGAATGCGAAGCTCGAAGTGACCGTTGAGCGCGAGGAAGAGCATTCGGCGTGGATGGTCTCCTACAAGGATCACACCAATGCCATGCGTGTGATCAATACCGAGTTTCTTGCGCTGCCCGAGTTCCGCCGGCTGCGCGCGCTCATTAAGCAGGTCGCGCGGCTCAACACGCCGCCCTTCACGCTGGTTAAAGACGGACATCGCGAAATCGTGGAAAACTGGCGCGAGCTGCTCAACAAAGTAAAGAGCGAAGGTACGCGCGAGATCAACGTTCAACGCTATAAGGGACTCGGCGAAATGAACGCCGAACAGCTCTGGGCGACCACTATGAATGCCGAAACGCGCACGCTGCTGCAGGTGGATCTGAAGGACTTCGCCGAAACCGAGCCGATCTTCTCCACACTGATGGGCGAAGACGTCGAAAGCCGGCGCAGGTTCATCGAAGAAAACGCGCTCGACGTGCGCAATCTGGACGTCTAAACCATGTTGTTGCGTCCGGTTTCCCGTCGCTATCGAAACTGGATGAACCGCTGGGAAAACGATCTTTGCTTTCGGGCGAATGATCGGGTGGTGCGTCCGTTCGAGCTGGGCGCGGAGTGGTCGGCGAACTGGCTGAGCGGTGTTGGACCGATCGCCAGCGCCGAAGAGCTGATCGAGCTCAACCATACCCTCATCAGCCGCAGCGAAGAATTTTTTGGATACAGCAGGCCCTCCGATTTTAAGCTTGCCCCCGATAACTGGCTTCGCTTCACTTCGCCGGTCCGAACGCCATACATTCAAAACAACACCGTGCAAGCGCTCTGGTATCCAGCCCGGAACCAAAACAAAAAAGCAGTTGTTCTGCTACCGCACTGGAATTCAAAGCTTCCGCAGCACAACGCGCTGTGCGCCGGATTGCAGCGCCTCGGCATTTCGACTCTGCGCCTGAGCCTTCCGTATCACGATGCGCGCATGCCGGCCGGCCTTACACGTGCCGATTATGCAGTCTCTTCGAATATCTGCCGCACGATCGATGCTACGCGCCAGGCCGTCATCGACACACGCGCCTGCTTCGACTGGCTCGAGCAGCAGGGTTACAGTGACTTCGGCATCGTCGGCACCAGCCTCGGCTCCTGCTATGCGTTTCTGGCGAGCGCGCACGATCCGCGTATTCGCGTGAATGTCTTCAACCATTGCTCAACGTATGTGGCCGACGTGGTTTGGGAAGGCCTTTCGACGCGGCACATCCGGCAGAGTCTCGAAACCGCGCTCGATCTGCCAACGCTGCGCAAACTCTGGCTCAGCGTCAGCCCGCCGAGCTACTGGGATCTCTTCACACACAAGAAGAAGCGCTCCAAGTTCATCTACACACGCTACGACACAACATTTCCAGTTCACCTCTCACGGCAGGTCATTCAGGGAGCGCGGCGGCATAACTGGAATCACGATGTAGCCGTGCTGCCATGCGGGCATTACACGCTCGGCGCATTTCCCTTCAAGTACATGGCCGGTTACGAGATCTGCTCATTTCTGAAACGCGAGCTGTAACGACGGGCTTGGTTATTCTGGAGGAGTCCGCGCCTCAAGAATGCCTTTTTTCCAAAAGACTGCGCCGTTTGTGATCAGCTTCGCACTCGCCTCGGCGGCTTACGCGCAAGCTCCGGGAGCACCGGCTGCGCCCGCATCGCAAACCGGAATGCAAGCGAGCAGCGGCGCTTCTTCTGCGAGTACAGCGCCACAGATACCCAGCAGCCTGCAGGATTTTCAGGCCAGTGTTCCGCAGGGGACCGCCTCGGCCACACCAATCCCACTCACGATCGGTGATGCGATCTCGCGCGGGCTACGTGCCAACCTCGGGCTTCTTACGAATGAGCAATCCAGCCGCGAGATTCGTGCGCAGCGCATACGCGCGCTCAGTGCGTTGCTGCCAAAGGTCACCGGGCAGGCGAACGCGGTCGAGCAGCAGATCAATCTGCAAACGGTCGGTTTTCTTTTCTCTTTTCCCGGCGCGGCCGTTCCGAAGATCATCGGTCCGTATGGCTATCAGTCAGTGCAGGCCAACGCGGATGTCACTCTCTTCGACTGGAGCGCGATCAGCCAGTACCGCAGCGCTCGCGAGCAAACCAAGGCCGCGGCTCTCGATGTGAAGAATGCCCGGGACCTGGTCGTGCTTTCGGTCGGATACGCGTACCTGCAGATCATCTCCGATGCGGCTCGCATTACCGCTACGCAAGCCGAAATCGATGCCGATAACGCGGTCTACACGAATGCACTCCGCCGGCATGATGCAGGAACGGCGATCGGACTCGATGTACTGCGCTCGCAGGTCGAACTAAAGCAGCGGCAACAGCAACTGGTGGCTGTCACGAATCAGTTTGCCAAAGACAAGCTCACGTTGGGCCGCGTGATCGGTCTTCCAGTCGGACAGGATTTCACGGTTGCCGATCCCTCGCCCTCGGTGCCATTGGCAACCGTTTCGCTCGAGGAAGCTCTTCGTCAGGCTTACGAACACCGCCCCGATTATCAGGCGGCGAAAGCGCGTGTGCTGGCGGCTGAGCTGATGCTGCGCTCCGCAAAAGCCGAGCGCTATCCAACGTTGACGGCGGACGGCTATTACGGTGATGCCGGTCTGCATTTGTTCACCAATTCGCACGGCGTCTTCAACGTGACGGGCTCGCTCAAGTTCAACATCTTCGACGGCGGCCGCATCAAGGCCGACATTCTTCAGCAGGATGCCGAACTGCGCAACCGCCGCAACGAGCTCGAAAATCTGCGCGGCCAGATTGATTTCGATGTGCGCGGCGCGCTGCTCGACCTGAATTCAGCCAAAGCGCAGCTCGATGTCGCGCAGAGCAACGTTCAGCTTGCCACGGAAACGGTGAAACAATCGCGCGACCGTTTCGCTGCCGGCGTTACCAACACGGTTGAAGTCGTGCAGGCGCAGCAGTCGCTGGCGGACGCGAATGAAAACCTGATCTCGGCGCAATACCAGTACAACGTGGCAAAGGTATCGCTAGCTCGCGCGCTCGGCCTCGCCGAACAGGCGATCGCAACGTATTTCGCAAAGCAGCCCTGATTATGCCTCGGCTGCTCGCCCCTGCCCTGCTGATTTCGCTTTGCACACCGTCGCTTTTTGCGCAGGATACACAGCATTTTCAATACAGGCAGCACGGGCCGCCGAGTGCCGATGTTGATCCGCAGGGAACCCCGTTTCGAAGTCCACGAGGTCTTTTACAAGAGCGCGAACGGCACACGCGTGCCAGGTTATTTGGTCGAGCCGAACAAAGAAGGAAAATTCGCCGCCGTCATCTGGGGGCATTGGATGATGCCCGGTTCACCCACCGCGAATCGGAAGGAGTTTCTGGATGAGGCGATCGCCATCGCTCCGGCCGGCGTCATCTCGCTGCTGATCGATGCGCCGTATGTTCGGCCCGGCTTCAAGGCGGATCCCCATCCGCTCAGCTCGCAGCACCCGGATGTGCTCGCGGAGCAGGTTATCGATCTGCGGCGCGGAGCCGATATGTTGTCGGCGCTCAACAATGTTGATGCGAACCGGATTGGGTATGTCGGCCACAGTTTCGACGCGGCCGCGGGCGCCATTCTCGACGCGGTCGACAAGCGCTTCAGGGCGTTCGTCTTTATGGGCGGTCCGCAATCGATTCGCGAATACGTGCTTACGGCCAGTACGCCCGATGTGACCGAGTTCCGCAATTCGGTGCCCCGACCCGAGCTCCTCGCCTACCTGGATCGCTATGCCTGGGCCGATCCGGGTACGTATGTGAAGCAACTGGGCCCCGCTCCGGCATTTTTCCAGTACGCGCTCAATGACGATTACGTGCCTGTCGCGGACGCAAAACGCTTCTACCAGATGTGCTCAGGGCCGAAGAAGATTGAGTTCTACAACGCCACTCACGCACTGAATGCGCACGCGCGGCGCGATCGGTTCGAATTCCTGCGCGAAAAGCTGAATTTGGCGAACTTGCCCGCCGGTGCCTTGGATGCCGTGCCCGAGATCAAATAAGAAACTATTTCTCCAGATAAAAATTTCCAGCAAACAGCGCATCGATACCAGACGAGTAGAAACTGCGCACGGCATCGCGCGGCGTGCAAACCAGCGGATCGCCGAAGAGATTGAAGCTGGTGTTGTACAGCACCGGCAAGCCGCACTCGTTCCCCATCGCGGTGAGCAGTGAATGATAGAGCGGATTTTCGTCGCGCCGCACGACATGGACGCGGATCAGATCGCCGCTCAGAATAGCCGCCGAGAAGCGCTCTCGATGTTCCGGCCGAACTTTGCCGACGGTGGCGAGAAAACGACCGTTCGGGCCGACGCGGAAGTATTCGTCCGCGACTTCCTCCGGCACCGAAGCCGCGAACTTTCGAAACTTCTCCCGGTGCTTGATGTACACATTCAGATTTTCGGTCGAGTACGGATCGAGTGGCGAAGCGAGAATGCTGCGATTCCCCAGCGCGCGCGGGCCGAATTCCATGCGCCCCTGCATCCAGGCGACAATTTTGTTTTCGCGGAGAGCCCGGATCGCCTCCGCGATCAGATCCTGTGCAGTAAGCAGATAGCGGAAGCGGAGCTTGCAGTTTTCGAGCACGCGCTTAATATCAGGAGCCGTGAATTCAGGGCCAAGGCATAGGGTCGAAAATGGAACACGAGCGCTCTCCCCTAGCCGGCTATGCCAGGCGTAAAGCGCGGCCCCAAGCGAGGTTCCCGCGTTTCCGGCGACCGGCTGCACAAACACATTGTGAAAGCGCTGTTCCAGCGAACGAACCAGCAGCGCATTGAGTGCGAGGCCGCCTGCAAGGGCGACGTTCTCTGTTTCACCCAGCATGGCGGCCACGGTCTCTTCGATTACGAACTGCAGACTGCTTGCCAGATCCGCTTTCTGTTTAGCGGTGAGCGGCGCTTGGGAATCGATGCCGATTGCTTTGAAGAAATGGCTGCTGAAAGCGCCCTCGCGCAGGCGGTCGGAATCGAAGTAGCTGCGCTCGAATTTCGGCCAGCCGTTGCGCGCATTCACAATGGCCCGAAATACGTCAGCGTAAACCGGCTCGCCGCCAACTGATAACCATTGCACTTTGTGCTCATCGGCGCGCGCCTCGAAACCGAGCAGTTCCGTCAGGCGGTTGTAGAGATCGCCGAGCGAGTCGGGAAAATACAGCTCGCGTACGCGCTCGAGTCGTGTGCCCCTGCCGCGATAGAGCACGGCTGAGCGGAAGTCGCCGGCGCGGTCGATACTCAGCACAGACGCTTCTTCGAAGCCCGAGAGATAGAAGGCGGAAGCCGCATGCGCGCCGTGATGATCGGCCACCACGACTTCGCTTTGCGGAAATCGCGCACGAAGGTCTAGTAAGAAGGAGGCCTCGTCATTCGTCGCGAAGGGCCGTGCAATCGCGACGCAACCGATTTGGTTCGCCTCGACACCAGCACTCGCCAACGCCGTCGAAAACGCTTCATCGGGAAATGCGCCGGGCCGGTCGTGCCGGCTCAATTTGGCCTGCTCCACGGCTGCTGCGAGTTCGCCCTCGCGAATCACCACACAGGCGGGGTCGCTGAGCAGTCCGCCTAATCCGACAACCGTTTTGTTCGCCATGAAATCAGACCCGACTCAGGCGCTCGATCGCGCGCTCGCGGCCAATACAGACAAACACCGCAAACGCGCTTGGGCCCACGCTTTGTCCGGTCAATGCTGCGCGGCTCGCGTTGATAAGCACGCCCGCTTTGACGCCGTGCTCCTCAGCCAGCTTGCGCAGATCGGTTTCTACGCTTGCTTCCGTGAACTCCGGATTCGCTTCGATACGCTTGGCCAGCTCGCGCAATAGTTCGCGTGCGCCCGGAGCGTTGAGCTTGTCTTCGGCCTGCTTCTCGATATGAAAATCATCGGCGAAGTAGGCGCGTCCTTTCGTTGGAAAGTCGAGCAGCGTCGAATAGCGGGAGCGAATCATATCGACCACATGCCGGAAAAAGTCGTCATCACCGTATGGCGCAAGCTTGTGCTCTTCTAACGTTTTTCTGACCATGGGCGCGAGCGTGTCCACCGGCACGGTCCGCAGATGCTGCGAATTCAGCCATAGCGCCTTTGGGTCGATCGGATCGCTCTCGCTGAAATTCACCACTGCGTTGCTGCGGTTGACTCCTTCGAGTGAAAACGCCGATACCAGCTCGTCGAGCGTCATCTGCTCACGATTGTCTTTGGGCGACCAGCCAAGCAGGCATAAGAAATTCGTGTAAGCGATCGGTAGAAAGCCGTTGTCGCGATAAGTAAGCACACTCACTACGGGCCCGTGTTTGCGCTTGGAAAGTTTGGCTCCATCGGGCGCGATGAGGAGAGGCAGATGCGCAAAATTCGGCATGGGACCGCCCGCAGCCTCAAACAGCAGTACGTGCTTGAACGTATTCGAAAGATGGTCCTGCCCGCGAATGATATGTGTGATCTTCAGATCGATATCATCGGCACACGAGGCCAGATGATAGGTCGGCATACCGTTGCTGCGGAGCAAAGCGAAATCTTCGATATCGCTTGTGAGCTTCGATTGCCCGCCATACACTTCATCGGTGAACTTGACCGCGCGCACCGGATCGCGCTCCACTCGAAAGCGAATCGCAAACGGCTCTCCCGCTGCAGCGCGGCGATCGCTCTCTTCGCGCGAAAGCACCCGCATCTCCGGATTGCAGAGCCAGGGACCTTCGCCATGCCCACGCTCTTCGAGATCCTGCGCCGCCGGCGTGAAATCGCGGTATGCCAAGCCCTTTTCAAGCAGGCCGTAAGCCAGTTTGCGATGCAGGTCGAGCCGTTCGGACTGGCGGTAAAATTCATCCCAGCCGAGATCGAGCCAGTTCAGCCCTTCGTAGATGGAATTGAGCGACGCTTCGGTGTTGCGATCGACATCGGTATCGTCAATGCGCAACACCATCGTGCCCTTGTTTTTGCGCACGTAGAGCCAGTTGAAGATGAAGGTGCGCGCGCTGCCGATATGCAAATAGCCCGTCGGCGACGGCGCAAAACGAGCACGAATCATGAAATATCAGTGTACTGGCCGCTGGGCGCAAGTCCGTTGCATCAGCGTTGGTAAATACGCCGGTACAGCGCTTCGAAATCGTGCACCGCAATCTGCTCGGCCCGCAAACCCGCTTCTGGCAATGCGTCCGCGCGCTCGCCGTAAGCGCCGTGCAGGTTATTTCGCAGCGTTTTGCGTTTCTGGCGGAAACAGAGGCTCACAAAATCGAGCAGTTCGGAAAGGTTCGAGGGTTGCTCGGTGCGCCTTGATAAACGCACCGCACCCGAATCTACTTTGGGCGGCGGACGAAAAGCTTCCGGCGGCACTTTGGCGACCAGCTCGACTTCGCAAACCAGTTGCGTCGCAACGGTCAGATATCCGTAATCGCGGCTGCCCGGCGCTGCCGTCAGACGTTGAGCTACTTCCCATTGCATCAGAAACACAGCCGTCTGAAAGCGCGCATCAAGCGCCAGAAATTTCTCGATAATCGGCGATGTTATGTAATACGGCAGATTGCCCGTGATCACCGCACTGCCCCACTGCGAGAGATCGGTCGCGAGCACATCGCCTTCCTGCACGTGCAGCTTGGATTCGGCGCCGAATTGCTCGCGCAGATATGCGGCAAGCTTCGCATCCAGCTCCAGCGCATGCAGCTCATCAGTACGCGGCAGCAGATGACGAGTGAGCGCGCCGCGACCGGGACCGATCTCGATCACTCGCGGCGTAAGCTTTCCGCAAGCAGCTCCTGCGAGCCGTTCGAGCACGGAATCACGAATCAGGAAATGCTGTCCGAGCCGTTGCGGCACAATCCCTCGATGAATGGTGAATACACAACGCGCGCCCCGAGCCTGCGTGCGATCAGACCGGCGCGCGAGGCAAACTCTTCCGGCTTACGAATTTCGTCCAGCACCCTCAGCAGAAACTCTGAGCGTACGATTGCCAGTTGCGGCGAGGCAGTGC
Source organism: Terriglobia bacterium (assembly GCA_021325235.1). GTDB lineage: Bacteria > Acidobacteriota > Terriglobia > Bryobacterales > Bryobacteraceae > Bog-105. Next base: position 13,227 of record JAJPHN010000051.1, read on the forward strand.
CGATCGTACGCTGTTTCCAGAGCTGTCCGAAGTAGCCGGGATCACTCACGCGCTTTCCGCGATGCGGATTCAGAACATTGCCTTGGGCATCGAGATCGAGCCCCGATTCGCGCAGCACTCCGCGATCATCGCGAATGCGCCCGGCAATCATTGCCGTATCCGGATGTAGATCAAAGATGCCAGTCGCCTCCCACATCCAATACTCGCCGCACAGCTCCACATCCTTTCCGATCAGCGCGACAAAACTAGTTTGACTGGCTGGTTTCCCCCACTCGCTCATTTCCTCACCACATGCAATACCCACGCTCGGCACGCCCGCCGTCTTGCGCTGAAAGTGCCAGTGCGCGCCGCCCGCGAACAACGGACTCGGCTCAAGCGTAAACAATTTTCCTTCTTCTCTGCTGTCCAGAAAACGCTGCAGTACTGCCCGCTGCGAGTTCGCAATGTATGCTTTACTCGCGTCGTCATCGGCGGTGGACGAAGAATGCACACGCCAGCTATAGACCACCTCCGGCACATGCACCGCGCCTTCGCCGCTAATCAGAAAGCGCACGAACAAATCCCAATCAGGACTTCCCTCGGTTGCCGGATCGCTGTATGCCCCAAGCGCGAGCGCCTTCTCGCGATCAATCACACCCAAGTGCGCGATGTAAGCCGAATTCAGCAGCAGTACCGGATCCCATTCCGGCTTGAAATACGGCTGGTAACGCCGCCTGCCGATCACTTTATCTTCATCGGTGTAGAGCAGCGCGGGATATTGATTCTCGGCAAGCGCCGTTGCAACCACTCGCAGCGCATCGCGATCGAGGCGATCATCTGCATCCACCGGCAGCACATAGCGGCCGCGCGCTTCTTCCAGACAACGGCGCAGGCCGCGTGTGATGCCGAGATTCTGCTCCACGCGCACGACGCGAACCCAGGCGAACCGTGAGATCTCGCGCATAAACGACAGCAACTCGGGCCGCGCGCAACCGTTGTCGAGCACCACCCATTCCGTGGCTCCCGTTGCATTCTGCCGCTGGATGCTCTCCGCCAGTTCGCGCAGGTACGCGAGCGGGCTGCCATCCCAAACCGCTGTCAGGATAGAAAACAAGCCGGGCTCCGGCTCACGCGTGTATATGTTCTGGCGCGCGTCGATCCGGGCGCGAATCCAGGCCTCATATTGGCGCATTTCGTGCGAGGGCCAGAATGCATCTTTCGCGCGCCGCAGCGACCCTTTCATCTGCCTTTTCAGCGAATCGATCAAGCAGTCTCCCTTGGTATTGTTCTATATGAATGCCCCGGCAGGACACGCCTGAAACGCTCGAAGCCGCCAATGACGCACTGCGCCAGGTGCAGGCCGAATTGCGCGCTTCGCAGCGGCAGCTCAAGCGCGTGCTCGAGCTGGTCGAAAAGCATCAGGCTCAACTGAACGCGCACGAATCATCCATCGCGCGGCTCGATCGCATTCTGATGGAAATTCTCACCGGGCGCGTTTGGCGCACGCTGCGAGCGGCGGGCGATCTGGCCAAGCGCTTCGTGCCGCGCGCCCGCGGCGGCAACACAGCCGAGAGCGTTGTGCTCAACTCCCGGCAGCGCTCGTTTCTGGTTTGCGACGAACCGAAGCCCAGCGATCTCGCGCTGCGCAGCGGCAACATCACGGTCAAAGGCTGGTGTGCGGCCGAGCGCGGCGTCGATTGCGTACAGATCGATATTGCCGGTATTCCGCGCATGCAGGTTGTCCCCTCGATCCCGCGCCCCGACGTGAAGAAGCATCATCCCGATCTCGACACCACGGGACGCGCCGGCTTTGCTGCTGATTTCGATTCGCTCACTTTGCCTAACGGCCGGCACGTGATCACGCTCCGGCTCATCTCGCAGGGCAAGCCCATTCGCGAGACGCGCAGCGCCGTCCAGATCGATCACGAGCACGGCTTCTCCTCCGACTACTATCGCTGGATCCACGATTTTGAAGAGCCCGATGACGATCTGATCTCGCTCAAACTGGTAAGCTTTGCCTCCCGGCCCACTTTCAGCATTCTGATGCCGGTCTACAACACGAAGCCCGACGAGCTGACAGCTGCAATTGAATCCGTGATCGCGCAATCGTACAGCAACTGGCAGCTCTGCATTGCCGACGATTCTTCATCGAGTGCTGAAACGCGCGCTGTCCTAGAACGCTATGCTGAAAATCCGAAGATTCGCATAGCTTATCAGCGCGAACGTGGCGGCATCTCACGCGCGACCAATGCTGCCTGGCAGCTGGCAACCGGCGATTATCTCTGCCTGCTCGATCACGACGATACGCTTTCTCCCCACGCGCTCGCCTGGATCTGCGAAACGCTCGATCGTCATCCCGAGGCCGACCTGCTTTACAGCGATGAGGACAAAATCGACGCCAAGGGCAAGCGCTTCGATCCGTTTTTCAAGCCGGACTGGTCGCCCGATCTGCTGCTTTCGGAGAATTACGTCTGCCATCTGCTGACCATCCGCCGCGATCTCGCCGAGAAGCTCGGGCATCTCAACCCCGATTGCGACGGCAGCCAGGATTACGATCTGATTCTGCGCGCGGTTGAGCACGCTCGCGACATCCGCCACATCCCGCGCGTTCTCTACCATTGGCGCGCGAGTGAAGGCTCGACTGCGGTGACCCAGGAGAACAAGAATTACGCGCTCGATGCTGCTAAGCGCGCGCTTCAATCGTACGCCGCTCGTACCGGCGCGGCTCACAGCATTGAACCGGGCCGCGTACCGGGCCGCTGGCGCGCACGCTACCCGATTCCCGCAGGCACGCGCGTCAGCATCATCATCCCGTCCGGCGGCAAGCTCGATGTGCTGCGTACGAATCTCTCGAGCTTGTTCACCAAAACGAGTTATCGCGATTACGAAGTCGTCATCATCGACAACTCGAAGCACAATGCGATCGAAAACTACGCACGCGAGCTCATGAGCGAGCACTCGAACGTGCGCTATATTGACTGGCGGCACAAGCCGTTCAATTTTTCCGCCATCTGCAACGCTGCCGCCAAGACCTGCGATTCGCCTCTGCTGCTTTTTCTGAATGACGATACTTCGGTGATCGAGCCGGGCTGGCTCGAAGCGCTGGTCGAGCTTGCGGTTCGTCCCGAGGTTGGTGCGGTGGGCGCGAAACTGCTCTATCCCGATGGCCGCATCCAGCACGCCGGTGTTGTCATGGGGCTCTACGACAACTGCGGCCACGCCTTCAAGGGTCTGGATGGTTCATCGAGTCACTACTTCGACTTCACCGACGTGATTCGGAATGTCAGCGCGGTGACGGGTGCCTGCCTCATGACTCGCGCCGATGTCTTTTGGAAAGTCGGCGGATTCGATGAGACGCAGTTTGCCGTGGCATTTAACGACATTGATCTTTGTCTCAAGATCGGCAATGCCGGATACCGCGTGCTCTATACGCCGCACGCCCTGCTCTATCATCACGAGGCATTCTCGAAAACATCGAAGGATCTGGTGCCGCATCCGCAGGAGGTCGAAGCCATGCGCCTGAAATGGGAAGCCATCATCGACGCCGACCCGTACTACAACCCAAACCTCACCCGCAACGACGAAGATTACTCTCTGAAGACTCGCGGATCCGGATGAAACTCCGCACCAGAACAGGCTATCGATCGGATGATGGATGTACAAAGCCGCTGATCCGTCCCGTTTTCCGATCTCTGTAAGCTCCTATCGCTGCGTGTGGCGGCTTAAACCCACCTGCCGGGAAATATAGTCCCCATCCCTGGGCTTTCAAGGATAGCGACGGTACATCATTCTGTAAATCGCCCGGCCCGAGATACATGACCTGATCGTCTGTGTTTCCAGCCAGCCAGATGCTAGGCCCCGGACCTGTTTGGGCTGCATTGATCCAGATGCTGTCCCTCTCACCAGGCCCAGCGAACCGCAACGTTGTTGACCCGTCCCGGTCCTGCTCGATGACGCTGTTTTTCTTTCCGGTGATATCCGTAAGTTGCATTTGGGCGGTGCCGGCCGAATCCGTTGACAGGACGATTCGAGTGTGACCACTGGAGTCCTGAATCTCGAGGCGCCTGAAAATCGCCTCCGTTCCCGCCGCGCTCTTGTGTGAAGCTACCGATCTAAGCGCTACAGCGAGGCTGCCGATCAGCGCAATGTATGCAAACCGTTCCAGAGCTTTCATCCCTGCTACTTCAGACACCGTCGCAAACCTGAGGTTCCCGAGCGGTAGTACCCGGCCATGCCAGACTCCTTCACGTGCGTATCGAAATCAAGTTATGCTGAAGGCAGAGGGCTTCTGCGAATGGCGAAATCCGGCGACGAGCAACTCACCTACACGACCTGGGAAGGCAGAACGATCACCAACGTCGACGTGCTCCTGCGCGATCCCAAGGTGCAGGAGATGATTCGCAAAGGCTCCAAGAACCGCCAGCAGCCTTCCAAAAAAGGCTACATCGCCGTCGTCCGTTACCGCAAGCCCGAATAGCGCCGGTCGCGCTCCATGCCGTACAACCTGCTACTGCTGCCATTGCTGGGCGGGTTCCTCTTCATTCACCTCACACACTACTTCCGGTTCGCGGCCCAGCGGCTCGATGGCTACCGATTGCTCATCCAGGCCGCCATCGCCGGTACGTGTCTGGCTGCGCTGGCGCGTCTGATCGAGCTCTTCTTCGGATACGTCGCCGGAATCGACATCGATCGCATCTGGAGCTACTTCCTGAACCTGCCGTTCCTGGGCACCAGCGCCTTCGCCTTCGTTCTCGGCCCCGTCTGCGCCTGGATCTGGAATTTATTTGTTGACCGGGAACGCGCCAAAGCCCTCGAAATCGATCGCCACGGGAACGCCTTCACCAAATTGCTGCTGCGCAGCCAGAAAGAGAAACAGCTGCTCTCTGTGACGCTCGATAACCGCAAATGGTACGTAGGCTGGATCACCGAAAGTCCGAATCTCGACCCGCAGGAGCTTTATTTTCGCCTGCTGCCGTATCGCAGCGGCTATCGCGATAAGGACAATCTCAACCCCGTCGCGACAACCTATTACGATGGCGCGCTGCGCGAGCCCGCTTTCGATCAGAACGACCTGATTATCACGCTTCCGCTAAAGGACGTGAAGACGGCAAATCTCTTCAACGAAGATCTCTACAACGACTACTTCGCCGAGCCGCCCGCCCCGCCGGAGGATCCCACGCCCAGCCATCGTCACCACGAGTCTTGAAGGAGGGCGCAAGCGTTTCCAGTTTGATCGCCGAAGTTTCGCGAACACTCTACACACCGAACTGGCGCAGATGATGATCCAGATGTTTGTACATCAAGACAGCCCATTCGGCGGGTGTCAAAGGGCCGAAAAACGGATGAGGATGGACGGTGCAGGCCGATGGTCCACCGGAAACGAACCGGTCGATCAGCGACCAAAGACGCGAGCGCTCCGTATCCAGATCGCATTTGCCGCTGACCACCAGATCGCGCATCGTCGGCGCGTTGCGGCGGAACGGCTCGTCATTCCCGACAACGCGGGGCTTGATGATAAAACCGATCAGCCGCCCCAGCAGCGCGCGAGGCGGCCTGATCTCGCCCAGAGCCATCTCGAGTGCTGATGCGCAATGAGCCATCATCTGCGCTACACTCATCCGACCCCACTGCCGCTGGCTGTCGATGCGTAAGCAGTCGATGCGCTGCTTGACTTGATTTGCCAGCGCAACATCGAACAGGTTCTTCAACTCAGGGTGCCCTGGCTCAAACGCCATCGAGACTGTAGCGGCCCGGACCCATGATCAGGATCGAAATCGCCCAGAAGCAAAACAGAAGAGGCAGCTCACCGCTGTGAGGCCCGAAGATCGACAATTTGTGCACCAGCACAAACGCCGCGCCAGTATTGATGGCCACGATCAGCGCCGCCCAGCGGGTACCGAGCCCGAGCACAATGAGCAGCGAGCAGATCAGGTCCGAAAGAATTGCGAACATCAGCGTAAATTTCGAGCCGATATGCAGTGGATCGGGGAAATGGCCGGCCATATCCGAGAAATGAACTACTTTGGACCAGCCGTGGACAATACAAAGAGTCAGGCCGAAAACCACCCGCAAAACGAGCACGCCGAAATCAAAGTGCCGGGGCACAAAACCGAGCCGCACGAAACTGTTCATGCTGTGCATTGTACGTGAATGTGGCTGTATGGTAAACACATGAGCTCTCAAAGCGCGTTCTCGCGCTCGTCACAACGAGCCATGCCGGGCGGAGCAGCCGATCGCGCGAATCTGCCGAAAGGGCCGAACGGGCGTCATCTCTGCCGCTGGTGCAGCCTCGAAGTTCCAGCCGGGCGCCAGACCTTCTGCTCCGACTGGTGCGTTGAAGAGTGGAGACTGCGCAGCAACCCAGGACATCTGCGCGAACGAGTCTTCGAGCGCGACCGCGGCATCTGCGCGCAGTGCGGACTCGATTGCATTGCCGAATTTCGCCGCATTCGCAGGCTGCGCGGTCCGGCGCGTCTGCGGGCATCCGCTGAATGGCGTCTCGGCTCGCGCAAATCGCTCTGGGATGCCGATCATGTCGTGCCGGTTGTCGAGGGCGGGGGCGAATGCGATTTGTCCAATATGCAAACGCTGTGCCTCAAATGCCATCGCGCCCGCACCGCTCAGTTGGCAGAATCGCGCCGGCGCAAACCGGCATGAGTGTGTTCATCATATGAGGAATGGAGATTCACGCGCCCGAAGGTCCGGTTCATAACTGGCGAGAGTTTGCGGTTCATATCGCGATTGTGACGATCGGTATCCTGATCGCGCTTTCGCTCGAAGGCATACGCGAGAGCATTCACAACCGGCATGTGGTGCGGGAGGCGCGCGAGAACTTCAGCCGCGAACTGGAGATCAATCGCGAACATATGAATCAGGAAGCCCCGGCCGTGAAGCAGGCCAACAAGGATCTGAAGGCGCTGGTTGCGGATTTACCGGCGCTGGCACAGCATCCTGGCGATCTGAAGAAGAAAATCGACGCGATCCACAATCCGTTCTACTTCTTTAATCTCGGCTCCTGGCAGAGCGCGCTTTCGACCGGCGCGCTGGGACATATGAACACGGACGAAGTCTCGCTTTACGCGATTGCCGAGGAGGCCACGCGCGTCTACAGCAATCTCCAGTCGGACACCATGCGCGCCGAGAACAATGCCGTCGCGTATGTGGAGTCTCATCCCGATCCGACTCCGGCAGAGCTGCGCGAAGCAAGCGAGCGCCTGCTGCTTTGGTCCCGCAGCGAACAGACGCTGGCGTATGTGGTCGATCAGTTTCAGCCGGAAATCGAAGCGGCATACAAGAAGGCGAAACAGTAACGGGATCGCCGCGATTGTTATAATCACAGTTCTTCCGCGCTCATGCCGTCGCTCAACATCGAAGAGCTTACTCGAGTACTGCCGCATCGCTATCCGATGTTGATGGTGGATCGCATTCTGGAAGTTACCGGCGATTCGGTTGTCGGCATCAAGAATGTGACCGTGAACGAGCCCCATTTCACCGGGCATTTTCCCGATTTCCCGGTGATGCCGGGGGTGCTGATCATCGAAGCGATGGCGCAGGTGGGCGGCATCCTGATCGGGCATGTGAATGAGTACGCTCGCGGCAAAATCATGTTCCTGGCCTCGGTGGATGAAGCGAAATTCCGCAAGCCCGTCATACCCGGCGACCAGCTGCGCATCGAGATGAAGATCCTCAAGATGAAGCATACGGTGGCGAAGCTGCAGGGCATAGCGAAAGTTGACGGGCAGATCGTAGCCGAGGCGACGCTGATGTGCAAAGTCGCGGAACGGGAAGCGGCCTGAAGTTCCGGTGGCCATTCATCCCACTGCCATCATCGATCCCGACGCCGACATTTCCCGCGAAGCGGAGATCGGTCCGTACTGCATCATCGGCAGTGGCGTAACAATCGGCGCGCGCACTCGCCTCGTGGCGCAGGTTTACCTCGAAGGCAAATTGACGATCGGCAGCGATAACATTTTTTATCCGTACAGCTCGATCGGCGTGGCACCGCAGGACAAGAAGTACAAGGGCGAGCCGTCGGAGACGCGCATCGGCGATCGCAATTCGATTCGCGAATTTGTCACGATTCATCGCGGCACCGAAGGCGGCGGCATGGTGACTGCGATCGGCGACGGCAATCTGCTGATGGCCTACGTTCACGTCGCGCACGATGTTATCATTGGGAATCACACGATCATCGCCAACGGCGTGACGTTCGCTGGGCATGTGACCGTAGAAGATTTCGCCAATATCGGCGGCCTTTGCGCCATTCATCAGTTTGTTCGCATCGGGCGGCATGCGATGGTCGGCAGCAGCAGCGTAATCAAGCAGAATGTGCTGCCATTTTCGATCACGGCCACCGATCACAAGGCGGAAGTCTACGGCGCGAATCGCATCGGACTCGAGCGCAAAGGCTACGATGCCAATGCAATTGAACCTTTGCAGAATGCGTTTCGAATGCTGACGCGCGCGGGACTGAATACGTCGCAGGCGCTGGGCCGCATTGAAGAAGAATTGCCGCAGACGGACGAAGTTCGCGAGCTGCTCGATTTCGTGCGTGCGTCGCAGCGCGGCTTCGTCAAGTAAATGAAGTACGGGGCGGGACGCGGGTGAAGTACGGAATGATCGCGGGCAACGGGAGATTTCCGCTGCTGGCGCTTGAAACCGCGCGGCGCGAAGGGCACGAGATCAGCGTGGTCGCGATCGAAAACGAAGCTTCGCCGGAACTGCAGCCGCTGGCGAGCACGTTTCACTGGGTCAATATCGGCCAGCTCGGCAAGATCATCGACATTCTGAAGCGTGAAGGCGTGACAGAAGTGATGATGACCGGGCAGGTGAAGCACGTGAGCCTGTTCAGCGGCTTGACCCCCGACTGGCGCTTGCTCAAACTGCTCACGTCTTTGAAAGAAAAGAACACGGCCGCGCTGATTGCGGGGGTACAGCGGGTACTGGAACAGGAAGGCATCGCGCTGGTGGATTCGACGCGCCTGTTGAAACCGCTGCTTGCGCCTGAGGGCGTGCTGACGAAGCGGAAACCATCGAAAGAGGAAGAAGAGGACATTCGCTACGGGCGCCGGATCGCGTCGATTCTGGCGACGGCGGATATCGGACAGAGCGTCGCGATCAGCGAGAAGGCGTGCGTGGCCGCGGAGGCGATGGAAGGAACGGATGCGATGCTGCGGCGCGCGGCTTCGCTGACGAATGGACGGCCGCTGCGGCTGGTAAAAGCCTCGAGCGGGCGCGGACATCTGCTGTTCGATGTACCGGTGGCCGGGCTGACCACCGTGAAAACGATGGTGGAGACGGGCACGACGGCGCTGGCGGTGGATGCCGGGCGGACGCTGCTGCTGGATAAAGACGCCATGATCGCGCGAGCGAACCAGGCCGGGATCGCGATTGCCGGATACGAGCCGCTGGAGAGCACGAAATGATTCGCGCGGCCGTGGTCGGGGCAGGCGCATTTGGGAAGAACCATGCGCGTGTGCTGAGCCAGTTGCCGGAGGTGCGTCTGGCAGCCATTGTGGATCTGGATCTGGCGCGGGCGCAGGCGCTGGCGACGCAGTACGGCACGGAGGCTTTCAGCGATGTGCGCGACGTGCTTGGCCACATGGACGCCGCTATCGTCGCGACCCCGACGGTAACGCATGAGACCGTGGCGGAAGCGCTGCTGAGCGCCGGGGTGGATGTGCTGGTGGAGAAGCCGATCGCGGATTCAGCCGAGGGCGGCGCGCGGCTGACGCAACTGGCGGAGCAGAATGGCCGGATTCTGCAGGTGGGGCATCTGGAGCGCTTCAATCCGGCAGTGGTGGCGCTGGAGCGTGCCTGCACTCTTCCCCTTTTCTTCGAGGTCCACCGCCTGAGTGTATTTACGCCGCGGAGCCTGGATGTGGACGTGGTGCTCGATCTGATGATCCACGATCTCGACATCGTGCTGCACCTGGCAGGCGAAGAACCGGCGGAGATCCGGGCTGCTGGGATCTCGATACTTTCGCCCAAAGTCGACATCGCGAACGTTCGCCTTTCCTTTGCAAACGGCTGCGTGGCGAACCTGACGGCGAGCCGGGTCTCGACCGAGCAGGTGCGGAAGCTGCGCATGTTTCAGCCGGGGGAATATCTGTCGGTGGACTACGGGCGGCAGGATTTGGCGCGGCTACGAATTTTACCAAACGAACTCTTGACCCGCGATTTTTTAAGGAACGAACCCAATACCGAACAACCCTCTATAAATCAGCAACATAGGATTGGTTTTGAGCAGGTTCCGGTGGAGCGGAGCGAGCCTCTCGAGCGCGAGCTGAGTTCGTTTTTTCAAACTGTGCGTGAGCGTTCGAAGCCGCTGGTGGATGGCTGGCAGGCGACGCGCGCGCTGCGTCTGGCGGAGGAAATCCTTGGTACGATCAAGGTGCACGCGCAGACCGTTTCCGAGACCATCGCGCGCCGCATCCATTCGTGAACGCCGCTGTTTCGCCCTCTGCTGCCGATGAGCTGAACCTTCTGCTCGAGTGGCCGGAGGCACGAACCCGGCCGCAATGGGCGGCAATCTTCGGCAGCTCCATCGCGCTTCACATTCTCTTTTTCTTCGCTGCCGTGCGGATTCCAACACTGGTTGGAAGGGAGCAGCCTGCACCCGTTCTGCACGTTCAGCATGTGACGCTCTATCTGCCGAAGGAGCTGATGACCCAGAAAGCGCCGAATCGCGCACCGGTGAGCAAGCAGATCGATCTGGCGGATCTGATGTCTTCGCGCGAGGCGGCAAACAGAGGCGCAGAGGCACGAAGGCCGAGCGTGAAGCGTTTCGAACTGCCGAAGCAGGACGAGCCGAAACCGGTGGCGAAGAACACGCCGCCGCAGATTCTGCCGGAAGCGCCGAAGGTGGATTCGACGGGGAACGCACCTGCTGCGGGAATCGCGGGCGGATTACCGGTACCGCCACCACCGGCGCCGAAGCCGAGCGAGAGCCCCTTTCAGAATGTCGGCTCGGCAGTTCCGCCGAACCCGCATCCGACGCTCGCGCCTCCCAAAAGCGCGGTCAATGCACCGGTGGACGGGCTGGTGCAGAGCCAGAACAATCGCGAGCTGGTGATCAGCGACGATGTGCCGCAGCAGAGCGCGCCGGGAAGTCTGGGAACCAACGCGCAGGCTCCAGCGCAGCATGCGGCGGTGGAGCTGCAGAGCGATCCGACAGGCGCGGATTTTCGAGCGTATCTGCGGCAGATTCTGTTGATTGTGCGTACGAACTGGCGGCGCGTGGTGCCCGAGAGCGCGCGCATGGGGATGCTGAAAGGGCGCACGGTGGTGGAGTTCGCGATCAACCGCGACGGCAGCATCCCGAAGATGGTGGTCGCCGACACGTCGGGATCAATGCCGCTCGACCGGGCAGCGGTCGCGGGACTGAGTATGTCGAATCCGCTGCCGCCTTTGCCGGCCGACTACCGTGGCATGCAGGTGCGGCTGGCGTTTACGTTCGCCTACAACCTGCCGGCCAAATGAACCAGGCCGGAAGGGTGCTGTTTGGCGCAGCAGCTGTGCTGTTCGGCGTGATCGCTCTGCTCTGGCACGATCCGGAGACCTGGCAGAACGTACAACATATCTGGCGTTTGCCATTTGGCGTGGTGGTTGGCGGATGCCTGATGGCGGCTCAGATTGCCGGTGGGATTGGGATCCAGGTCTGGCGCACGCGAAAGGTGGCAGCGATCCTGCTTTCAATCGTTTATCTCTGCTTTTCACTGGCCTGCGTGCCCGACATCGTTGCGGCAGCGAACGTCTATGAGCGCTATGGAGGAAGCTTCTTCCTCTTCTTCTCGCTGTTGTGCGGCGCGATTGCGGTATATGCAAGCACCGGGCCAGAAAGGGAAATACTGCTCGCGCGCGTGGCACGTTTGGGAATCGGTGTCTGCGCGATTTCGTTTGCCTTAGGACAGGCACTTCTGCTGCGGCAAACGGCGCAACTGGTTCCGAAATGGATTCCGCTGAATGGAATGATCTGGGCAGTGCTTACAACCAGCGCATTTGGACTGGCAGCGATTGCCATTCTGATCGATCGTTACGCGAGGCTCGCGATGCGGCTGATGGCGCTCATGCTGGCGCTTTTCGGCGTACTGGTGTGGCTACCGCATGTAATCGCCAGCCCGACGAAGCATTTCCTCTGGTCCGAATGCGCGCTGACGTTCCTGGTGACAGGCGCGGTCTGGACGATTGCCGATTTGGAGCCGCGTTCCGGCGAGGGCCGGAGGCGCACCACCGCTTCGTAATGCAATCAGGTACGCTTATACGTACGCCTGCCTATGAAGTCCGTCCTTGTCATCTCGATCTGCGCACTCGCTCCGGTATTTGCCTCGGCTGCGGCTGAGAATAATCCACCGCTTCTGCTGCGCAGCCCTTCGCTTAGCAAGACGCAGATTGTCTTTGAGTATGCAAATGATCTCTGGACGGTGCCGCGCGAGGGCGGGGAAGCGACGCGGCTGACCAGCGGCATCGGGCGCGAATTTAATCCGCACTTTTCGCCAGACGGTTCGCAGATTGCATTCAGCGGTGAGTACGACGGCAATGTGGACGTGTACGTTGTACCCGCGAGCGGCGGCGTGCCTCGACGGCTGACATATCATCCCGGGCCGGACGTGGCGATCGGCTGGACACCCGATGGAAAGCGCATCCTGTTCAACTCGCGGCGCGAGGCGTATGCCGATAGCGGCCAGCTGTACACAATTGCGGTGGACGGCACGTTTCCGGACCGACTGCCGCTGCCGACTGCCGAAGACGGCTCGTTCTCGGGGGACGGCTCGCACATCGCGTATGTACCGGTGTTCCAATGGCAGGCCGCGTGGAAGCGCTATCGCGGCGGACAGACAACCAAAATCTGGCTGGCCGATCTGTCCGATTCGAGCATCGTCAAAATCCCGCGCGAGAATTCAAACGACTTCAATCCGATGTGGGTCGGCAGGAAGATTTACTTTTTGTCGGATCGCAGCGGAGCCGTGAGCCTCTGGTCGTATGATACGGAATCGGGAAAAATCGCCGAGGCCGTAAAGAACGAAGGGCTCGATTTCAAATCGGCCTCCGACGGGCCGGGCGCGATTGTATACGAGCAGTTCGGGGCGATCTATTTATATGACCTCAAGTCGGGCAAATCGCATCGCGTGGATATTCATGTGGCCGCTGATCTGCCGGAGGTGCGTGGCCATTTTGAAAAGCTCAGTGTGGCAAAGATTGAAAATGCGGCGATCTCGCCGACCGGGCAGCGCGCGGTATTTGAAGCGCACGGCGAGATTCTTACCGTTCCCGCGGAAAAAGGCGATATCCGCAATCTGACGTCGACGCCCAGCATAGCGGACCGCGATCCCTCGTGGTCACCGGACGGAAAATCGATTGCTTACTTCTCCGATGAATCGGGCGAGTACGCGCTGCACATCCGCGATCAGAACGGCCTCGGCACGATTACGAAGATTCCGCTCGGCGATCCGCCGTCGTTCTTTTATTCGCCCACCTGGTCGCCCGACAACAAGAAGATCGCGTATTACGACAAGCGGCTGAATCTCTGGTATGTCGATGTTGCGGCGAAGACGCCGGTGAAGGTCGATACCGATCGCTTCGACAGCCCATCGTACGATTTTCATCCGCGCTGGTCGCCGGACAGCCGCTGGCTCGCGTATTCCAAGCAGCTGGAAAACCATCTGCACGGAGTTTTTGTCTATTCGCTGGCCGATAAACAGGCGCACCAGCTGACGGATGGCCTAAGCGATTCGACTTCGCCCGAATTCGACAAAAGCGGCAAATACTTGTACTTCGTCGCGAGCACAACAGTCGCGCTGAGCGGCGGCTGGATCGATATGTCGAGCATCGGGCATCCGGTGACGAGCGCGATTTACGTAGCGGTGCTGCGCAAGGATCAGCCCTCGCCGCTCGCTCCGCAGAGCGACGACGAGAATGCGGACAAAAAGGACGAGCCCAAGAAGGATGACGCGAAAAAGGACGCGAAAGAGAAGGAAGCGGCACCCGAAACGCGCATCGATTTCGATAATCTCAGCCAGCGCATTCTCGCGCTGCCGCTGCCGGAGAAGAACTACTTCGCGGTAACGCCGGGCAAAGAGGGCGTTGTCTTTGTGCAGGATGGGCCACTGGTCGACATGCAGAACGGACCGCGGCCGATCACGGTGAACAAGTTCGATTTTAAGACACGCAAGACGGACAAGATTCTGGAAGGCGCGACGGCGTTTGTGCTTTCCGATAACCGCGAAAAGGTGCTCTATCGGGAAGGGCAGCAGTGGTTTATCACGGGCGCGGAAAGCGCAGTGAAGCCCGGAGACGGAGCGCTGAAGCTGGGCGAGATGGAAGTGTATGTGGATCCGCGCGCAGAGTGGAAGCAGATGTATCACGAAGTCTGGCGCATCGAGCGCGACTTCTTCTACGACCCGCATTTTCACGGGCTCGACCTGAAATCGGCGGAAGCGTTTTACACGCCGTGGGTGGCCGGCGTTTCGTCGCGCGCGGATCTGAATTATCTGTTTGAAGAGATGCTCGGCAACATGACGGTTGGGCACATGTTCGTAGGCGGCGGCGAATCGCCGGAACCGCCGAAGCTGAAAGTGGGACTGCTCGGCGCCGATTATAAGGTGGAAAACGGCCGCTATCGTTTTGCGAAAGTCTACAACGGCGAGAACTGGAATCCGCAGCTGCAGGCGCCGCTCACGCAACCAGGCGTTAACGTAGTGGCGGGCGAATATCTGCTGGCGGTGCGCGGACGCGAGCTGCACAGCACGGACAATCTCTACAGCTTTTTTGAAGAGACCGCGGGGAAGCAGATTGTGCTGCGCGTGGGGCCGAATGCCGATGGCAGCGGCGCGCGCGAAGTTACGGTGATTCCGGTGGACAACGAAACCAATCTGCGCCATCTGGAATGGATCGAGAGCAACCGGCGTAAAGTGGATCAGCTGAGCAACGGGCTGCTGGCGTATGTGCATCTGCCGGATACTGCGATGGGCGGATTTACCAGCTTCAACCGCTATTTCTTTGCGCAGATCGGCCGGGAAGGCGCCGTGATTGATGAGCGCTACAATCACGGCGGCGATATTGCCGATTACATCATCGACTATCTGAACCGCAAGCCGATGGGCCGCATTGCGAGCCGAGAAGGCGAGGACATCACCGATCCGACGCAGGCGATCTACGGACCGAAGGTGATGATCATCAATCAATTCGCGGGTTCGGGCGGGGACGCGATGCCGTGGTATTTTCGTAAGGCGCATGTGGGCCCGCTGGTGGGAATGAAGACATGGGGCGGGCTGGTCGGCATCGGCGGATATCCGGCGCTGATCGACGGCGGCCATGTGACGGCTCCGCGTTGGGCGTTTTACGGCATTGCCGGACAGTGGGAAGTGGAGAACCACGGCATCGCGCCGGATGTGGAAGTGGATCTCGATCCGAAGGCGATGCGCGCAGGGCACGATCCGCAGCTGGAGCGCGCGGTGGACGTGGCGCTGGAACTGCTGAAGAAAAATCCGCCGCAGAAATTCGAGAAGCCGGCTTATCCGGACTATCATCAGCAATTCCCAACGGGGTCGTCGCGCTAGGCGATGAGCGACTCCGCCGCTATGCTGGAGCGCTCACAAGATAGTGAACTCCGCAAATCGCGACGCGCCTGGTACTGGCTCGGGGCCGTACTGGCCGCATTCGCAGCCGGGTATCTGGTCTATTCGCAGACAACGGCGTTCGTCTGGGATGAAGGTTTTCATCTCGTTGCGGCGCAGCTGATTGCGTGGGGCAAGACGCCGTACATCGATTTCGCCTTTCCGCAGACGCTGCTCAATGCGTACTTCAATGCGGGAGTGCTGCGCGCAATCGGGGATAGATGGCAGGCGGTGCATGTGTTCGATGCGCTGTTCACCATCGCAACCATTGCGCTTGCGGCGATTTACGTGATGCGGCGCTTCCCCGAGCCGCGCTGGCGATTAGCCTGCGCCGTTCTGACGGCCTGCCTCATCGGACTGAACACAACGGTGGTCGGCTTCGGGCCAATCGCACAGGCATACGGCAGCGGCATGTTTCTACTCTTTACGGCGTATCTGCTGGCGGTCGCGAAGGCGCGCGGTGGGAGTGCCTGGGCTGCTTTTGTGATCGCTCTGCTGGCAGGCGCGGCCGCCGGTTCGACGCTGCTGACCGCGCCCGCGGTACCGGTTCTGTTCGTCTGGGTTCTGCTCAACTCGCGCGGCTCGATGCGTACACGCAACGCGATTCTGTTCATCGCCGGGGTGCTGATTGCGTTTACTCCGGAGATTGTTCTTTTTGTTCGCGCGCCGCAGCAGACCTGGTTCAACGTGGTTCGCTACCAGGCGATGTTCCGGCGCGTGAACTGGGGCGATGTGGGCGCGCACGATTTCGACGTGCTAACCGACTGGAGCGCTTCAGCGGAAACGCTGCTGCTGGCCGGGTTTGCGCTGCTGGGACTTTTGTACATCAGCAAGCGCAGCGGCTGGCCGCGCGACGTGCGCCGCGAACACTATCTCGCCTTCGCGATTGCGCTGGCGCTCGGGATCTACATTGCGACGGCCCATCCGACCTTCGGCCGCTATTTCATCTTTATGATTCCGTTTCTGGCGATTCTGGCGAGTGCCGGTTTCTATCACGCCAGCACGCGGCTGTTCGATCCCGAGCGGCCGTTCTGGCCGAGCGCGCTTCTGGTGCTTGTGCTTGCCACTGCAGCGGCCAAGTTTCTGTTTGACGATCGCGACGCGACTCACTGGAGCGATTACGAAAAGATCGCCGCGAAAATTCATGAGGTCACACCGCAAGGCCAGGAATACTTTGCCGACGAGATGGTGTATTTCCTGCTGAAGCAGCAGCCGCCCTCGGGCATGGAGTTTTCGTATTCGCACAAAATCGAGCTGGCGGCCAAAGAGGAGGCGCTGTACCACACCATTTCGCTGAAGGAGCTGAAAGAGCAGGTGGCGCACGGCCGCTTCTTCACGTTTGAAACCTGCAAGGACGAGATCATGGACGATTTCGAGCTCGACAAACACTACCCTCATAAGCAGGAGTTTGACGATTGCACCGTTTACTGGCGTTAACTCTCGCGGCGGTTAGCGCGCTAGGCGCTGGTAAACCGCTGACGACCCCCAAAGAAGCGCTGGGATTCGAGATTGGAGACGATTACCACGTCGCCAACTATACACAGCTGGAGGCGTGGTGGAAGCAGCTCGCCGCCGAATCGGATCGCATGAAGCTGGTGGATATCGGTCCGACGGCGGAGGGGCGGCATCAGTACATGGCGGTTATTTCGTCGCCCGAGAATATGCGGCACCTGGCGCACTACAAAGAGATTTCGGCGCGACTGGCGCATGCCGAGGGACTCACGGACGAGCAGGCGCGAGCGCTGGCGCACGAAGGCAGAGCAGTCGTTTGGATCGATGGCGGCCTCCATGCGAGCGAGACGGTTGGTTCGCAGCAGCTGATGCAGCATGTCTGGGAGATGGTGAGCCGCAGCGACACGGAGACGATGCGCTTTCTGAACGACACGATTCAGCTGTGCGTGCTGGCGAATCCGGACGGGCAGGAACTGGTGGCGAACTGGTACATGCGCGAGCCGAATCCGGAGAAGCGCTCGCTTTCGTACTTACCGCGGTTATTTCAGCATTACATCGGCCACGACAACAACCGCGATTTCTACATGTCAAATATGCCGGAGACGACCAACATGAACCGGCAGATGTTCATCGAATGGTTTCCGCAGATCGTCTACAACCATCATCAAACGGGACCGGTGGGAGCGGTGATCTTTATGCCCCCGTTTCGCGATCCGTTCAACTACAACTTCGACCCGCTGATTCCACTGGGAGTGGAAGCGGTGGGCACGGCGATGCACGAACGACTGGTGGAAGAAGGCAAGGGCGGTTCAGCACAGCGCAGCGGGGCGAATTACTCGACATGGTGGAACGGCGGGCTACGCACGATTGGCTACTTCCATAACGTGATTGGCATTCTGACGGAGATCATCGGTAATCCGACGCCGATGGAGATCCCACTGGTACCCGACCGGCAGTTGCCGACAGGAGATTTGCCGCTGCCGATTGCCCCGCAGAAATGGCACTACCGGCAATCGATCGAGTACGAGCTGACCAACAATCGCGCCATTCTGGATTACGCCTCGCGCAATCGCGAGACGCTGCTCTACAACATCTATCGCATGGGCCGCAATTCGATCCGCAACGGCAGCGAGGCTCACTGGACGATCACGCCGGATCGCATCGAAGCCTTGAAGAATGCCGCGGGCAACGAACACGCGCGCGCTCCCCTAGCGCTCTATGAGAAAGTTCTGCGCGACCCTGCGCATCGGGATCCGCGCGGCTATATTATTCCTTCCGATCAGCCCGATTTCGCCACGGCCACGCGTTTTGTGAACGCGCTGCTCAAGACGGGGATCACGGTTCTCGAGGCCGACCAGGCGTTCGCGGTGAACGGCAAGCAGTATGCAGCGGGTTCGTACGTGGTGAAAACGGCGCAGGCATTCCGGCCGCACGTAATGGATATGTTCGAGCCGCAGCATCACCCGAACGATTTCCAATACCCGGGCGGTCCTCCGATTCCGCCTTACGACAGCGCTGGATGGACGCTCGCGTTGCAGATGGGCGTACAGTTTGACCGTGTTCTGGACGGATTCGATGGACCGTTTCATCGAGTGGATGGATTGCTGAAACCGCCCGCGGCGCCGCTTACAGCTATGGAAAGAGCGAAGCGCTACTGGATCAGCCATCGCGAAAACAACAGCTTCATCGTGGTGAACCGGTTATTGAAAGCGGGCGTGGAGGTTTACTGGCCGGATAAGGAGCGCATCGCGGTGGCTGCTTCCGCGGGTGCGCTGCCGGTGCTGGAGAAGGGCGCGGCGGAATTGGGAGTGGCGGTGCATGGGGACAACAGCGATACGGCTGGAGTGCGAATTCGCTCCGCACGCATCGGACTCTACGATCAATATGGCGGGCTGATGTCGTCGGGCTGGGATCGCTGGCTGTTTGAGCAGTACGAATTTCCGTTCGAGGTTGTTTATCCGAAGACGCTGGATGCGGGCGATCTCAATAAGCGCTTCGATGCGCTGGTTTTTACCGATGGCGCTTTCGGGAGTACGGAACGGCGCGGCGAGGAACCGAAACCGGAGCAAATTCCGGCCGAATACCGTTCGTGGCTCGGCCGTATCACGCGCGAAAAGACCCTGCCGGAGCTGAAGCGTTTTGTGGAAGCGGGCGGGACGCTGGTAGCGGTGGGAAGTTCGACGGCGATGGGCGAATTGCTGGGGTTGCCGGTGGAAAATTATCTGACGGAAGTCGAGCCGGACGGCAAACGCAAGCCGCTCGCGCGCGAGAAGTACTACATTCCGGGCTCGCTGCTGAAAGCTACTGTGGACAACACGAATCCGCTCGCGTACGGAATGCCGGATTCGGTGGATTACTTCTTCGACAACAGCCCGGTTTTCAAACTGCTGCCGGATGCTCCGCTTGCGCACACGCGCGCTGTGTCGTGGTTCTCGAGTGCTGCGCCGCTGGTGAGCGGCTGGGCGTGGGGACAGCAGTATTTAGAGGGCGGAACAACCGTGGTGGAAGCGCGGCTGGGAAAGGGGCGCGTGATTTTGCTGGGTCCCGAAGTGACGTTCCGCGCACAGCCGCACGCGACGTTCAAGCTGCTGTTCAATGCACTCGAGCTGGCAGGTGCGCCGGCGGCTTAGTGCGTCATGGCGTAGACGATATAGTTGACGCCGAGCCGCACGCCGAGCGCGGAATACTTCTCCGGGTACTCGGGTTCGTCGGCCCATTCCCAGGAATCGCCGACGTCCGAGTTATAGGTGATGGCGACCATGACGCGGCCTTTGTCGTCGTAGATGCCGCGCCAGTGCGCCACGTACCCATCGAGCTTGTGACCCTCATGAAGATGTTCGGCGCCGACGATCTGGTAGCGGTCGTCGAGATCGTAGACGGTGTGAAAAATCGGATCGCTCGATGGAATCTCGACGATCGGGCGATCCGGAAACACGCGCTTCATGCTCTCTTCGAAGACCTGCCATTCGGTGGTGCCGTGAAAATCGTCGGCCATGAAGAAGCCGCCGCGCAGGAGGTAATCGCGCAGCTTGTGCGCCTGCTGATCGGTGATGCCCCACTCGCCGACCTGCACGGCGTAGAGCCAGGGCCAGTTGTAGACCTGATCGTCGTCGTCGAGATTGACGGCCTGTTCGACCGAGCGAACCTGAATGCGCGTGAGGCGGCGGACAGCTTCGGAAAAGTGGCGGTCGGCGCGCGGGTAGTCCTGGGTCCAGAGACAAAAGCCTTCGCGCCAGTCCCATTCGCCGCGTCCTGCGTAGCCATCGTTCCAGCCGCCCGGATACATGAGGCGCGCAAAGGTCCATTCGGCGGTCTCGTTGGCATCGGGTGGTAGAGGAATGGAGCCGCGCTGATACTCGATTCCGACATATTCCTGAAAAGGTTTGGGCAGGGAACGGTCGAGCGCATGCCCGATACCGGGGGGGTGACCTGTGCCGAGTGCGTAGGCAGTGCCGATACAGACGGCGGCCGTGCCGAGTAGCGCGATAGTCGTGCTGCGGGTCATCGCGATGTGCACGCCCTCTCGCTTGCGAGCATAGCACTGAGCGGCCGAGGCGAAGCGCTGTTTCCGCTACACTAAAACTTTATGTCTCACGCGACTTCCGATAAGCTCAAGCAGAAAGAAAACATATACGAAGCCGAATACCTGGGCAGCGGCACGTTCAAGATTGTGAAGCCGAAGCGGCAGGACCGCAAGCGCCGTCAATCGGTGCTCAAAGGCACCACGCGCGGCGCCCGCAAGTAGTCAATTCTAGAGATTCTGCGTCACTTTATTTAACGATCTGGGCCGGTCCGGATCGAGCCCCTTCACTTCCGCCAGACTCGCTGCGAATAACTGCGCCGGGATGACGTAGGGAATGGGCGTGTAGAGATCTTCGGGCAGCTTCCCACCTTTTTGAGCCAGCGCAGCCGGAACGGTTAACGGCGGGTGGCGCAAGCCTTCGAGACGCGCGGCGTCGCGGTTGCTTTCGTCGGTGATGATGACGGTCTCGGCTTCGATGGAGCGTAGTTTGGCGTAGAGTTCCTGCATGGCTTTCCAGGTCACGCCCGAGGGGCAGAACAGAAACGCCGGAAACGACTGATCGAGCATGGCGATGGGGCCGTGCAGCAGGTCCGCGGATGAGAAGCGCTCGGCCACTACGTAGCACGTCTCCATCAGCTTGAGCGCAAATTCAAACGAGTTCGAATAATTCAGGCCGCGTCCGACGCAGACCGCGTGGCGCATGAAGCAGTAGCGCTCGGCGCGCTCGCGTATTTCGTTTTGCAGATCGAGCGCACGCGAAGTCCAGCCGGGGATCTGCTTCAGGTCTTCGAGTGCGAACGGGCTGCCGAGCGCGTGCGCCAGCAAATAGAGACAGGTGAGCTGACCGGTGTAGGTCTTGGTGGCTGCGACGCTCTTCTCTTTGCCGGCGCGCACGAGGAATGTTTCATCCGCCAGGCGCGCCAGGGTGCTGCCGCTTTCGTTGGTGATGCCTATGGTGAAGGCGCCGGCTTTCCTGGCGTGCTCGAGAACGATGTTGGTGTCGGTGGATTCGCCGGATTGCGAGATGGCGACCACCGCTGTTTCTTTCAGATCGAGATTGGAATCGTAGAGCGTGAAGACGGAAGGCGCGGCGAGCGAAGCGGGAATGCCGGTGGAAATCTCGAACAGATAGCGGCCGAACTGGGCTGCGTTGTCGGATGTGCCGCGGGCGGCCAGCACGACCATGCGCACGCGATTACGCTCGAAGTGTTTCCGCAACTTTTCGGCGCGCGCCGATTCCTCGTTGAGGGTGCGCTCAATGGCCTCGGGCTGCTGGCAGATCTCTGCGCGCATCGTCGACATGCTGTGACGATAGCAAAGGGTTACAGCAGAATGCGCTGGCCGCGATGAGTGCCGAGCAGAAATTGCGGACTGAAGGCTTCGCTCATCGGCAGTCGCGTAATGGTTGGCTTGATGACCAGCAGCGTGTTCGATTTCTGGGTGTCGCGGGTGTGCTCGGCGAGCAGCTGATTCAGCCCTGGAAGATCTGCAATGCCTGCGATGCCGTTGCGTGTCGAGCTGTCGGAGAACGCATCGATGCCGGCCAGAATGGCCCATTCTCCTTCGCGCAGGTTCACGGTTCCTTTGAACGACCGCTCAGCAACGGACGGCACGGAATCGATGGTCACCGAGCCGAGCGTGCGGTACTCAGCTTCCAGATCGATGCCGATATCGCCGTCGCCACTGATATGCGGCGTGAGTTTGAGCACGAGGCCGAGATCCTCCATGGTGATCTGCGGCGCCGGATTGTAAATCGACGCCAGTCCCTGCGAATAGCCGGTGTAGAGCGAGGTCGGGATCGGGTATTTGTCGCCGATATGGAAATTGGCTGTGGAGCGATCCGCTACGACGACGGTGGCATCGAAGAGCGCCTGGGTGACGGACTTTGAATAGGTAGCAAAGGCCTGGGCATCGGCCACACCGACACCGAAAAGCGTCGCGCCGCCGCCGAATGTCAGGAACTTCGAGGATCCGACGATGACCGGGAGCACGCTCTTGATCCCGCCGATTTTGCCGAAGTCAATGAACTGATACAGCGTCTGCAGACTGGCGCCCCAATGATAGCTGCGCTCGGTATCAACCGTCAGAAACTGCACATCGATCGAGACCTGAGCGCGCGGCAGCAGCAGCGATTCGAGCAGCGAGCGCGCTATTTCGGCCCGGCCCGCGCGATCGCGAATCATCACCATGCGGTTCTGGCTATCCCAGCCGACAGAACGGATGTTCAGCAGAGAGCGCACGCTGTTGGCGGCCTCGATGAGATCCTTTTCGGACAGCGCCTCGGGTAGAGGAAAAGTGAGCACGACCACCGGTTCGAGCTCATTGCGCTTCATCTCGGTATCGGGCGCAAAATAGGCAACCGTGCTGGTGATTGGAAATTGGAAAGTGCCGGTGGCGGCGGTGACGGCCTCGAGCGCGCTGCGAAAATCGGCCCCGCTCAGCTCGAAGTGAATCTGTTTCTGGTGATCGACGCCGGGATCGGCGAGCGCGCGGACGCCATAGGCGGCGCAGATTTGCTCGACGAGTGCTTTCGCATCGGTTCGCAGATCAAAGTCGTGCAGAGCGGGATCGTAACGCAGGTGGGGTATGGGCGCGAGATCGGGATGCTGCCACTCGGCCGGGGAGATACGCTCGAGCGGCGGCGGCCCCTGCGCGGCTTCCTTTTCGGCCGCGGCAATATCCGGTGCTATATCGGCCGTCTCGACCTGCGCTTTGGTCAGCAGCTTGACGGCGGGCTCGAGCGCGTCACGATTGGCGCGCCAGGTGAGGCTTTCGGGATCGCGGGCGGCCGCCTCGGCAAAAAGCATGTAGGCGCGCACGGTCTGGCCGGAATCTTCCGCCTTTTTCGCGAGCTTCGCCAGGCGCGCGGCCACTGCGCGATTATTCGGTGCCGCCGTAGCCAAAAGCCCGGCCACGAGAAGGCAAACCAGCAGCTTCAAACCAGTAGGGACGTTTCGAGAGCAACGGGCGTGCAGACGGGCGGGAGGTTTAGTGGCCCGGCGCCACATATCCGGGCGGATGCGCCGCTCCTTCGCCGAAGAAGTACTCTTCCATCTGCTTGAGAAGAAATTCCTGCGCTTCGGGGGTACCGAGATTGAGCCGGTACTCGTTCATGATCATTTTCATCTGCTCGACCCACATACGCCACGCCTCTTTTGAGACGTTCTCGTAGATGCGCTGGCCAAGCGGATGCCCGTCAAAGGGAACTTCATCCAGCCCCGGCAGCTCTTTATGCAGCTTGACGCAGTAAACCTTACGTTCCGGTTTCGGGCCTGCACCCGGAGTTGTTGCCATTCGCTATTTCCTCGATTCTAAATTCGAGGATAACCGAGCGGCGGCGTTGGCCGGGCCTGTTCGGGCGGCGAAGCGGGCGTATTCAGAAAAGCGGATCAGCCTTCCTCGCGCAGCACCGTCATCGGGCTGACGTGGGCGGCACGAGCCGCGGGTACCCAGGCTGCCAGCAGACCGATCAGAATCATGAAAACGGCTGCGGCGGCGAGCGCTGCCGGATCGAGCGCCGACACATGAAACAGGAGAGTTTTCAAAACCCTGGTGAGCGCAAAGGTTCCCGCCAGTCCCACCGAGAGGCCAACCAGCAGCATGGAAAGCGCGCTGCTCAGAATGTGTGACAGCACATCACGGCTAGAAGCGCCGATGGCCATGCGAATACCGATCTCCCGCCGCTGCTGGCTGACGGCATGCGCCAGAACGCCGTAAAGTCCGAGCGCGGCCAGCAGTGCGGCGAGCGCGGCGAAAGCGCCAATTACCCAGGTGGGCTGCCGCATCCAGAGCGTGCTCTGCTGCTTTACCTGTTCCATTGTCCTGACGTCGGCCAAGGGTAAGTTCGGATCGATCTCATGTACCGCTGCCCGGATTGCGGCTATGGCGGCAACCGGGCTGCTTCGTGTTCGAACCACCAGGTTCACATCCTGCCGCGGAGCCTGCGCCAGCGGCATATAGGCCACTAACTCGAGCGGTGTGTTCAGACCATTGGTCCGCTCGCTGCGAACGACCCCGATAATTTCTGTGTTCACCGGTGATTCCGGTACAGTGCCGTAGCCGGGCACGTCGAGCATGACCCTTTGCCCGACTGGTGAGGTCATTTTAAATGTTTTCGCGAGTTGCCGGGCGAGTTCCTGGTTGATGACGACCGCCGGAGTGGTGCCCGCGCGATCGCCGGCCCCAATTCCGCGGCCGGTCAGGACAGGAATCCCGAGCGCGCCGAAATAGCCGGGATCGATTAGTTTCAAGCGAACCAGAACCGGTTCCGGCACTCCCGGCAGGCGCATGTACTCGCCCCATTGCACCCCAGTTAGCGGCAGGCCCTGCGAAACGGCCGCACGTTCGACACCGGGCACCGCCTCGAGCTTGCGTGTGATCGTTCGGTAGAACTGGATCGCGCTTTGGGGAGATGGATAGGCGGCGAGAGGAAGATCGACCGACATGGTGAGAATATGATCGATCCGCACACCCGGGTCGACTTCCTGCAGTTTTGCGAGGCTCTTGAACAACAGCGCAGCGCCCGAGATCAGAAGGACGGAAGCGGCAACTTCGCCGATGACGATGGCGCGCCGGATCGGCGCATGCGAACCGGACGATGTACGTCCCGATTGATTCAGGGTTTTCGTGAGGCTCCCGAAGGATGTCTTCAGCGAAGGAAGCAATCCGGTAAGAAGCAGGACGCTCATGACGGCCAAGGCCGTGAAAGCCAGCACGCGCAGATCGATGCCCAGGTTGGCGGTAAAGGGCAGCGAGGACGCGACCCACGGGCTGGCAGCACGGAGGAGCAGGTCCGCCAGTGCGATGCCGGCCACGGCTCCCAACAGACAGAGAACCAGGTTTTCCGTGAGCAACTGGGCGATTAAACGTCCGCGGCTTGCTCCGAGTGCCGCCCGGACCGCCATTTCTTTACGGCGGCTGACGCCCCTGGCAAGCGCCAGGTTCGTTACGTTCGCGCAGGCAATCAGCAGCACCATGGCCACCGCTCCAAAGGCCAGGTAGATGGACCGGCGCAGCGTATCTCCGACCAGCATTCTGGCGAAAGGATCGACCGCGAAGCCCCAGTCCTTTTGATAGATGACGTCGTTCAGATTCGCTCGTAAGGCGGTCATTCGGGCTTGTGCCTGTTCGAGACTCACGCCGCGCCGCAGCCGGCCAATCGGAGCAAGCCAATGCTGACCGCGGTTCATCTGATCGCGGGTGAAGATCAAGGGCTTCCAGAAAACGGCATCCTCGCGATCGAAACTACCCGCCGGTAAAATCCCGATAATTTTGTGCGGCTCTCCATCGAGCATCAGTTCGCGGTTCAGAATGCCGGGATCGCCCGCGAAGTGCGTTTGCCAGAAGGCGTGGCTCAGGATCACGACCGGCGCTGCTCCCGGCTGATCTTCTCCGGGCGCGAAGCTTCGTCCCAACTGCGGCTTGACACGAAATACCTGAAAGTAATCGGTCGAAACCAGTTTGCCGGAAACGCGCGCCGGATCACCCCCGACGCTCGTGGCGGCTTTTACCGGAGACTCCACCGACAGCGCTTCGAAGATGCCGGTCTGGCGCTTCCAGTCCAAAAACGTAAGCGTGGTGGTCGGGTTGCGTCCCATCGGCGTCGATTCCCACACCCGTACCATTCGCTCGGGCTCCGGGAACGGAAGCGGCTTCAGCAGAACCGCATCGACGAGACTGAACATGGCTGCGTTGGCCCCAATACCGAGCGCGAGCAACCCGATGCAGATGGTGGCGAATGCAGGATCTCGCGCCAAAGCGCCTATGCCGTAACGGAAGTCCCGGACCAAATTCTCGAGCCATTGGACACTGCGCTGATCGCGATGAGCTTCCTTCATCTGCGCGATGCCGCCAAATTGCCGCTGAGCTGCGCTGCGGGCTTCTGCCGGTGAGAGTCCGGCGGCGAGCGCTTCCTGCTCGGCGGCCTCCAGATGGGCCAGGATTTCGCCTTCCAGTTCCTGTTCGAGATTTCGTTTGCGGAACAGCGCGAGCAAGCGAGTGACCGTCCAGCGAAGATTCACGCTTTCGCCTCCAGAAAGCGGGCGACCAGGGCTGTGGCTCTCTCCCAGTTCGCTACTTCGATACCGAGTTGCTTCGCTCCGGCCCGCGTGAGTGAGTAAACCTTGACCTTACGTTTCGTCTCGGAGACACCCCACTCGGTGCGAATCCACCCTTGCTGCTCGAGACGCATGAGGGCCGGATAAATCGATCCCTGATTCAGACGCAGAAGATTTTCCGCTACCTGCTCGATGCGCCGGGCGATGCGATAGCCGTGCAGCGGTCCCAACGTGTCCAGGGTTTTCAGGATCAGGAGGTCCAGCGTTCCGTAGGGGACGTCCGCTTTTATGTTGGACAGGTTGGCAGCCGCCATATCCGGTAGTTTACGTGCTTACCGGTAGGCTGTCAACAGGTGTCGATCAGCGGCTCAAGATTTAAGCGGCACGGATCCCAGCGTGCCCGACTTGATGGATAGCGAGTAGGGCGAAGAAGTTTAGCTGGCGCGCGGGAGGCTGACGCGATGGACGCTCGGCTGAACGGCCCGGCGAGAGCGCGGGTCGCTTTCGAAGAATTCCGAGAAGCGCATGGGCGCGGCCGCACCCGAGGCAGCCTGCTGCTCGACAGTGCGCAGATAGCGGCGCAAAACTTCCGGCCGCGACGATTTCCGCATGCGCGTCATCTGCAGATCTAGCAGCAGCCGCATCTCCCATGGCGTGAATACGTTACGGCGCACCGGGCCGCCGATCAGCTGTTGAACGAGCTGGCAATAGGCAGCCCAGTCCGATTTATTTCCGATCCCCTGATCCAAGCTTCGAAGCAATCTTCAACTCACCCTTCGATTTAGTGTCCGGACTGCGGAAAACTCTAAGGATTTTCTGCAATTCCGGGCAGCCGGCGCGCACTTCTCGAAAGAAGCTTGTTCGCCTTTCACACAGCTCTGGAGGCATTTCTCGGCTCGCTCGCCGTGCTGCTGCTTACTAGCGGTATCGACGATCTCATCCCCTTTTTCACCCTGATTGCGGGTATGGCACTCGGAAAAAAGAAAGCGGCTACCGGGGCTGACGAGCTTCCCGAGCGCCGCATCGCGATCTTCGTGCCGTGCTGGCGGGAATCGGCCGTGATCGGCAACATGGTCCGGCATAATCTCTCGGTGATCCGCTATCACAACTTCGATTTTTTCCTCGGTGTGTATCCGAACGATCCCGACACCGTGCATGTGGCGGAGCAGCTGGCAAGCGAGTTTTCGAATGTGCATGTGGCGATCTGTCCGAATCCGGGGCCGACGTCGAAAGCGGACTGCCTGAACACGGCCTACCAGCGGATGGAGCTTTTCGAAGCCGAGCAGGATGCCCGCTTCGACACGGTCGTGCTGCACGATGCGGAGGATCTGATCCATCCGCAAGCTTTCCGGGTGATCAATCGCGAGCGTGCGCATTACGAGATGGTGCAGATTCCAGTCTTGCCGCTTCCGACCGGGTTCTCGGATGTGACGCATGGCGTGTATATGGACGAATTCTCGGAATATCAGTTCATTGATATGCGGGCGCGAGAGATCAGCGGATCGTTCATTCCGTCGAATGGCGTTGGCACCGGGTTCGCGCGCGAAATTCTGGAGCGGCTGGCGCGGGATCACAACGAGCAGCCTTTCGATCCGGCGAGTCTCACGGAAGACTACGAGATCGGCGTGCGCATTCACGAAATGGGCTACCGGCAGACGTTTGCCTCACTCGCTCGAAGCGAACAGGGGCTGATCGCCACGCGCGAATACTTCCCCCGCAACACGCACGCAGCGATCCGGCAGCGCACGCGCTGGATTACCGGCATTGCGCTGCAGACCTGGGAACGGCATGGCTGGCGCGGATCGTGGCGCACGAAATATTGGTTCTGGCGCGATCGCAAGGGGCTGTTGACGAATCCGATCAGCGTGCTGGCGAACCTGGTCTTCTTCAGCGGCGTGCTCGATTATTCGCTGGCGAAACTGTTACATCACCCGTGGCATTTCACCGTGCAGAGCTCGACGGTCGCACGGCTCTGCGCAACGACTCTCGGCCTGCAGTGGTTCCGTACCGGGCTTCGCTCGCTATGCGTGGGCCGTATCTTCGGCTGGCAGACCGCGGCGGGTGTGCTGCTGCGCGTCTTCCATGCAAACCTGATCAACTCGGCGGCGACTGTCTGTGCCTTGCGCAATTATGTGCAGGCGCGCCGGCGCAAGCACACGCTCTCCTGGAACAAGACCGATCACCATTACCCGCAGCGCGACACACTGCATGCGCACCGCCGCGAACTGGCCGACGTGCTCATCGGGCAGGGTTATCTGTCGGCCGATCAGATTGCGGACGCGCAGGCACAGGTCGAGGTGGGCGCCACGCTCGATCTCTTGCTGCTGGCGAACCGGCTGATCGACGAGCAGTCGCTCTGTAAAGCGATGAGTTTGCAATCGGGCTTGCCGGCGGCGCGCCTCGACACGCCCAAAGTGAGCGCGCACGTGCTGCGCTCCCTGCCATTGCAGCTACGTCATCAATGCGGCGTAGTTCCGTTTGCCGTGAAATCGGGCAAACTGCTGGTGGCCACGCCTTCGGTCCCCTCGACCGACATCTTCGACCGCGTGCAGGAGGTGAGTCATCTCCCGATCGAATTTCAACTCGTCACGCCCAGCGTCTTCCGGCAGCTCTGCGAGCACGCGCACAATTAGGGTGCGTTGTTCTGGTGAACAGAATCCCGTTCACTGGCCATCTGCTCAAGCCTGCTTTGTATGTCGAGGCGCATTTGATTCTGAAGATAGACTTCGAGCCCGCTTCGATTTCCTACGTACTTGTCATTCATGGGAAGCGGAAGGCCTTCGCGATCGAGCGAGCGCGGGTATCAGTACTTCTTGCGAAAGCGACGGATTGATTCCGGCGCAGGATTCTTCCACTCGCAGGCTGACGATTGCCGTGTAACAAAACGCGAGCACTCTTGAGGAATCGGGGCGCGCGAACTCCCAGCCGGCTAAGCGCAGCATTCCGCTCCACGAGCAATCCACGCTTTCTCATGGTAGTCTGCGCGGCTGCATCCCAAATGGGATAGATGCACTGTAGATCCGTACGGGAGATCAGAAAACTCCCTGTAATTGACCGAAGCGCACGTCTCTCTTTACGCTCGAAGAGTCTTTTATGCGTCTCCGATCTTCTCTCACCGCTCTTTCTATTGTTTCTTGTCTCTCTCTCTTCGCTGGTATGAGCCGTGCGGACAGCACGGTCACGCTGCATGTGCAGGGCGTGTACAGCGACTCTACAACGTTCTCGGGCTCGCTCGTCTACGATCAGCCGGCCCAGGCTTTCATCGGCGGAAGTATCACTGACAGCGCACCGCTGAGCGCCTGGGGTATGAGCTTCGATCCGCAGACCTACACCGGGCAGAATGCGTATACGATCACGCTTCCTGGCTGCGTCTTGGGCTGCGATCAATTCGGCGCTGAGTTCTATACCAGCGGGAACCCCTATGGCTTGCCCTATCTCGATCTGTATTTCGCGGGCGATCCGAGCACGTTTGCGGGCGGCCCCATCCAGCCGATTCAGACGTACGTCGGCTATTTCGGGCCGGAATCGAACACGAGCCAGGAAGTGATCGGCGAAGGCGCTACGCGGCAGGTGATCTCCGGCAGTTTGTGCGCTGTTTCGGATGCGCCGGAACCGGCCACCTGGCTGCTGTCACTGCCGGGACTGGCGCTGGCGGGCATCGTGCGGCGGTCGCGCCGACCGGTTCGCTAACGCCTATCGTGCGGGAATTTGCGCTGAGGGATCGAAGATATCAATCGGCGCAAATTCCACGATCTTCCATTTGCCTTTTTCGCGCCGGAACCGGACGGTAATGTCAGCCGCACGCTGGATGCTGAAGGTGTGCTGCGCGTCGCCGAGCGTCATGGTCCAGTGGACGTGCATTTCCGGCTCATCGCCCTCGCTTGGATCGTCGAGGAAATTGACTTCGTTCGTGATCTGGTACCCGTCGGCGAGTCCGGTGAAATCGCGCCGCAGTTTGTCGTAGTCTTTGCAGGATTTGGAGAAGACTTCCATCGCATCCGGCCCGTTGGCGGCAGAGATCGCGTTCGATACCTGCATGACGCGCTCGCGCAAATCGCCTGCCTGATCGGCGCGCGCGCCGGTCGTAAGTACGCAGAAGAGTGCTGCGACGGCGAGCGAACGGAAATTACGTGCGGTAACTGCCATTGATCTGAATGTAGCCCTCGGTGAGATCGCAGGTGAAGAAGCGCGCCTCGCTCTTGCCGGATCCTTTCAGCTCGATGCGGATGCGGACCTCGGCCTCATCCAGTTTCTGCTTGAGCGCTGCTTCATCGAAATCCGCCGCGAGACCGTCTTTGCAGACCAGCGTGCGCTGCAGATAGATGTCGACCTTGCGCGGATCGAAGGCAATGCCCGAATAGCCGGCTGCGCACAGAATGCGGCCCCAGTTGGGATCGCTACCCGCGATCGCGGTCTTCACAAGCGGCGAATTGGCCACGGCGCGCGCTACCTGCCGGGCGTCGTCCGTTGTTTTAAAACCGACCGTCCGCACCACGATCAGCTTGCGCGCGCCCTCGCCGTCAGCCGCAATCTGTTCGGCCAGGCTTTCCATCACCCAGGTCAGAACTTCTTCGACCACTTTGCGTTCTTTTGCGTCCGGCGCAACGCCCGAAGCTCCGCCCGCCAGCAGGACCACGGTGTCGTTGGTCGACATGTCGCCGTCCACGGTGAGCGAATTATAGGAACGCTCAGTAGCGTGCGCGAGCATCGGCTGCAGATGCTTTGCTTCAATGGCGGCGTCGGTCATAACGAAGCCGAGCGTGGTGGCCATATTCGGATGAATCATGCCCGCCCCTTTGGTCATGCCAGCGATGCGCACGGTTCCGTTGCGTAGCTTCACTTCTTCGCTGGCGACTTTCATGCGCGTATCGGTGGTCAGAATCGCACGCGCGACGTCTTCGAAATGCTCGGGCGCGAGCTTTGAGGCGAGATGCGGAATCGCAGCGGTGATCAGCTTCGGTTCCAGTTCTACGCCGATCACGCCGGTAGAGGCCGGTACTATCTGCTGCGGCTTCGCGTTCAAAGCTTTCGCCGCCGCCTTGCAGGACGCAAGCGCGACTGCATCGCCGGTGCGGGTTGCGCAATTCGCGTTGCCGGCATTGATCAGAATCGCAGCCGCTCTTCCTTTGCTGGCTCGCAGATGCTTGCGCGCCAGCCGCACCGGAGCCGCCTGGACGACGTTGGTGGTGAAGACGGCCGCTGCCGCTGCAGGCTGATCCGGCACGATCAGCGCCAGATCATCGCGTTCCTGCTTGCGAATGCCCGCATAGACCGCGGCATAGCGAAATCCAATCGGAAGATTCAAGCCTCGCTCCCAAAGAATTCGTTTTCCCGCACAGAGTAGCCGTTCAGGAATGCTTCCACCGACATGCGATTCTTTCCAGCCGGCTGCACTTCGAGCAACTCGAGCGCAGTATTCGCGCCGCAACCCGCCAGCAGGCGCTTCTTTTCCACGCACAGCTGACCCGGAGACAATCCGGCAGAATCGGCTGGCCGCGCGCGCACGATAGAAAGCTGCGCACCGCGAAAGCTCGTGTAGGCGCCGGGCCACGGTGTGAAACCGCGCAGCCGGTTGTAAATCTGCGTTGCGGTTAGCGTCCAATCGACGCGTCCGTCTTCCTTACGTAGAATCGGTGCGAGTGTGGCTTCGCGATCGTCCTGCTCTTCGCGATGCACGGTGCCGTCCTCGATGCGCCGGATCGTCTCAACCAGCAGTTCCGCACCGATATCGGCCAGGCGCGCGCTCAGTTCGGGAGCGGTTTCATCGGGCTCGATGCTCACGGCCTGCGCGGCCAGCATGTCGCCCGTGTCGAGACCGGCATCGATCTGCATGATGGTCACGCCGGTGCGCGCTTCCCCATTCGCGATCGCCCATTGAATCGGAGCCGCGCCGCGGTACTTGGGCAGCAGCGAGGCGTGCACATTCAATATGCCGTGCTTCGGAATGTCGATAATGTTCTGCGGGATGATCTGGCCGTAGCCGACCACCACGGCGATCTCGGGTGCGAGGCTTTCGATGAGCTCGGGACTGGGCGAGCGCCGGATGCGCTCCGGCTGCAGGACGCGGATGCCGAGCGCAGCGGCGGCCTGCTTCACCGGCGGTTCGACAAGTTTGTTGCCGCGTCCCTTCGGCCGGTCGGGCTGAGTGAAGACGGCCAGCACGTTGTGATCGCGGGCGAGCGCGCGCAGCGACGGGACTGCAAATTCCGGCGTGCCGAGAAAAATCGCGCGCATCTCAGCGAATGCCTAATCCCACTCGCCCGCCCGCTGCAGCTTTTTGATCTTGCGTCGGATAATATCCCGCTTGAGCGCGCTCAGATGATTGATGAACAGTACGCCGTTGAGATGATCGATCTCATGCTCGAAGGCCCGCGCCAGCAGCTCTTCGCCGTCGAGCTCGATCGTTTCGCCCTTTTCATTTTGCGCACGCACCTTCACGTGCATGGCGCGTGTCACGGGCTCGCGAAATCCGGGGATGCTCAGGCAGCCTTCTTCGCCGGTCTGCTTGCCTTCCCGGAACGTCACTTCGGGGTTGATGATGACGATCTTCTTCGATTCGTCCTCCCCCACGCTGACATCGATCACCGATATCCGTTTCTTTGAGCCGATCTGCGGGGCCGCCAGGCCCACGCCTTTGGCCGCGTACATGGTCTCCCACATATCCGCAATCAGATTGCGCAGCTCCGGCGTGTCGAATTCGGTGACGGGTTCGGCGACCTCTTCCAGAATCGGTTCGCCGTACTTCAAAATCGTTCTGACCATCTAATAACTTCTGACCTGCGCGACGTATCCGTCGTAATTTCGCTTTGTTTCGGCCAGCGAATCGCCTCCAAATTTTTCGAGGAATGCCGAGGCCAGGGTGATCGCTACCATGGCCTCTCCGATCACACCCGCGGCTGGTACCACGGCCACGTCGCTTCGTTCGTAAGCGGCAAGGGCTGGTTCGCGAGTGGGCAGATCGACCGATTCGAGCGGGCGCCGCAAGGTTGAAATCGGTTTCAGAAACCCGCGCACAACGACATCCTGGCCGTTGGTAATGCCGCCTTCCAGACCGCCGGCGCGATTCGAGCCTCGCTGAAATTCGCGCTCGCCTTTGTCGTAACGAATGGTGTCCTGCACTGCCGAGCCGTACGACATGGCGCCCTCTTCGGCGAACCCGATCTCGACGCCCTTCACCGCCTGAATCGAGACAATCGCCTGCGCCAGCCGTCCATCGAGCCGCGTATCCCACGCAATATGCGAGCCGAGACCGGGGGGAAGACCGTGCGCGACGACTTCGAAAATTCCGCCAATCGTATCGCCCGTGCGATAGGCGTGATCGACGGCTTCTTTCATGCGCTGCTCTGTGTCGTGATCTACACAGCCCAGCAGAACCGCATCGCGCTCGCCGAGCGCCGCAATTTCGCTCCAGGCTGCCGCGCGCTCGAGCCGCACCGGACCCACGCCAATGACATGGCTCAACACTTCGATGCCGAACTGCCGCAGAAAAGATTTGGCAAGCGCTCCCACCGCCACGCGCGCCGTTGTTTCGCGAGCGCTCGCTCGTTCGAGGATGAAACGCGCATCTTCGAAGTTGTATTTCAAAACACCGGCCAGATCCGCATGTCCGGGGCGCGGCCGGTGGACCGGTTTCGATTGCTCCGGCTCGCCTTCAACCGGCAAAATGTTTTCCCAGTTCTTCCAGTCTTTGTTTTCGATCAGAATCGCAATTGGGGAGCCGATCGTTTTCGAATGGCGCACGCCCGAAACCAGCCGCGCGCGATCGGTCTCGATCTTCATCCGGCCGCCGCGGCCATAGCCCTGTTGCCGCCGCCAGAGCTGCCGGTTCACATAGTCGAGCGACACGGGCACGCCCGCGGGAAGACCAGTCAATGTCGCGACGAGAAACTCTCCATGAGACTCTCCCGCCGTTTCAAAACGCAGCATGGGAAGACTTTCATGGTAACGAAAGCCTCTAATCGGAATACGGCTTGCGGCGGGGATTCGCGGCGTTCTTCAGAAATACTCACTCGCGGCTGCGCAGCGAGGACCGCGATTTCTACTCCTATGCTTTCATCCAAATCGCGGCGGTACGTGCCATAATCCCGGGTAGGGCGGCTCGTTTTGAAGAATCCCGTTGAATTACTGGTAGAGACGGCCGCCCGGCGCCATCTTTATCTCTCGGCGCTCGAACATTCCGCGCTCGCCCTCGGTGCGGTTCTCACCGGGGTCATTCTGCTGCTGCTGCTTGGAACACAGATTCTCAACTGGCCCTGGCTCGTGCTGCTCGCAGCGGCCGGCCTGACGCTGGCTTTCGTTCGTATACGGCGCGGCCTGCTAAGCGAATATCGCATTGCGCAGCTGGTGGATCACAGGCTGCGGTCGCACGATGTTCTCTCGACTGCCTGGTTCCTTCTGCGCGAGAGACCGGCATTGCCGGATGCTTTCGCGCGATCCCAGATTCAGACGGCGGAGCGGCTTGTCCCCGGCGTTGAACCGCGCTCGCTTTTCCCACTCGTCTGGCGGCGCTCGTGGACGTTCGTGTGTGCGCTGGCGGCGGTGGCCTTCGGCCTTTTTGCGCTCCGCTATCTGGTCACGCAGAGTCTCGATTTTCGTGCTTCGCTTTTGCCTGTGCCGGCCTTTTCGCCCGTGGTTGCGCTCGAGCGGCTCGAAAGGCTGCTCGCGCCGCATCACACTGGCACCCCCGACGCGGACCAGCTTGCGAAGTTGAACCTGCCCGAAACGGGCCTGCCGCG
Source organism: Terriglobia bacterium (assembly GCA_021325235.1). Taxonomy (GTDB): domain Bacteria; phylum Acidobacteriota; class Terriglobia; order Bryobacterales; family Bryobacteraceae; genus Bog-105. The sequence goes on from JAJPHN010000051.1 coordinate 48,586, forward strand.
CGACCATGAATCGCCCTCGCACCAGAGCGGCAAATCGGTTGCTTCGCAGCAGCCGGGCCAGAGAGCGGGCGATAAACAAAGCGCTGCTTCGGGCCGGGCCGATTCCAAAGGCGATGCCCGGGCACGTAACGGCGATGCTCCTTCGCCTTCCTCGCAATCGCGCGACAAGAACGGATCGGCAGAGCAGACGAATCGGTCGTCCGATGGAAATAAATCGTCGCCCTCGAGCCTCTCCGATCGCATGCGCGATGCGCTCTCCGGACTGATGGAGAAGATGCGCTCGCAATCGAACAACAGCGGCAATCGCGAGCAGGGCGGACAGCAAGCCTCGAATCAGAACAACGGCGGCGATACCCGCAATCCGCAGGCGGCCGAGAACGGGCAGACTTCGCAGACGAACAGCCAGGGGGCGAATCGCGAGCAGAACGCACAAGCGGCCGGGCAGCCGCAGGCGATGGAAAAAGCCGCGCCCCAGAGCGCGAGCGCGGCCCAGGGCGGGAGCAAGAAGGGTTCGGACTCGCAATCGGGCATTGGCCGGCAGGATGGCGAGAAGACTCTGCGCGAAGCCGAGCAGCTGCGGGCCATGGGGAAGCTCGACGAGATCATCGGCAAGCGTTCGGCTGCGCTTACCGGCGATATGAAGCTCGAAACTCGCTCCTCGCAGCAGCAGCTGCAAACGCAGTATTCGGGGCGCATCGGGCATCATACCGATTCAGGCGGGCTGATCGAGCATGAGGATGTGCCGCTCGCGCTACAGAATTACGTTCGGACGTACATGGAACAGGTCCACAAACAAGCGAACGAACCGCGCTGAAATAGAATTGTTTACACGCGCTATGGACGAGCAGCTTGTCGGCACCCTCCGGCACGAGAACTACACGGCCGAGATCTTCAGTATCAGCCTTCCGGGAGAATTCAGAGTTGTCTATCGCGACCCGCAGGGGCAGGCGATCGAGGAGGCGATGCTCACGGGCATCAGCAGCTACAAGCAGCGCGAAGCCGAGATTCATCGGCGGCTGGAGAAACTCGCGCATGGCGCCGCGCCTTCGGAAACAACGGATCGCGGCGATTCTGGCGAGTATTAGCGGTCGGCGATAGCCACTCGTTTCAGTTCCGCCGCAAAGCGCATGGCGTCTTCGGCCAGCACGCGCTCGAGAATCTTGAACCGGTAGCGCCGGGTGAACAAGTCGACAGTTCCAAAGCCGTCCCAATGGATGCGCGGCCGGACATCGTCGACCTCGTCCAGTCTTACCGTTCGCTCCCGAGTCCACCACTTCGTTTGCCAGCCCCAACGTACAACGCCGGCTTCAACGCGCACGAATTGTTCTCCGGTCTGCTCTTCGATCGCGCTTCGCACGAAGAGGAACAGCAGCAAACTCAAGAAACAGGCGAGCAGGATCAGAACAGCGACATTTCCAGGCGAATGCATATTGAGCAGAATCGAGCCGAAGAAGCCGCAAGAGATGGCAATCATCGACAACGCAATAGGAATCGCGCCCAGTGTGCTGCCGGTGTATCGAGGATGCCGCACACGAATGGACAAGTCTGTGTTCTGCCGTTCGAGCACTCCGCGATGCCAGCGTTTGGCCTGACGAAAGATACCCTACTCCATTCTTTCCACTTGCATAGCTCTTAGTGAAACCGCTGGTCGCGGAATCAGTCGCGTCCGAGAAAGTGGTTGATTTCCTGTACAGCCCGCTCTTTTCCGCCCGCTTGATTCAGTTCCGATAATAGGCGGACCGATCCGTCTTCGAACTCGAGCTGGATCTGGCTGGTGGTCGATCCGGTGCGCAGCGATGCGCGCTTGAGCGACGAAAGCTCGTAACGCTCGGTAGTCCAGTGAAACAGGAAATAGTTTCGCAAAACCGCCGTGTTGAAGGTCTTGTCGAGTGTCAATTCGGCGCCTGAGGGCAGAAGAGCGAAGGCGAGCACTCCGAAGATCGAGATCGTGATCAACTTCCCTTTGGGCAGGGGCTTCCGCCTCGCCAGCACGGCGACGGGCCAGATGGTTGCTGCTCCGAGTACTAGCAGCAGCAGAATATTGATCGGACAGACAACTACGATCCGGTTCGATGATGCTAGCGAGTGAATGCTGAAACCAAGCATGTTCTCCTTGCAACGCTACCGCGAGCACAATGCCGGCCTTGTATCGCTGCTGATGGGCCTGTGCAATCAGCGCGATGCTCGTTCCCGCGCCAATCGCGCCTGCTGCTCGATACCGGCGCGGAAACGGCGCCTGATCTCCGGACCCAGCGACTGAAGCGGCGCATTATCGGCGAAAGTCGACAGATGATGGTCAACCGCTCTTTCGGCAAAGGCAATCGCGGCTTCCACGCTGATCGGGTCGCCGGGCTCCATGGTGCAGGACATCAGATCGCCGTTTACTCGCGCGATCACTTCCTCGAAATCTTCTTTGAGTTGCGCGGCTTCTTCCCCGCTTGCTACAGAAACATGAATATCGTCAGACATTATGACCATCCAGATCAGCGGAATGCTGCAGGGCCCACGAAGAATTCCCGCTCCCGCTTGCAACCGGATGCAGACCCGCCGCTCGCAAAACCGGGTCGAGGTCGTTGCGCGAAAGCAGCACCACCTCCTGCGTATCGAAACATTCACGCAAATAGAGCTCGCCATTACCGAGCCACTGGCTAATCGCTTCGCCCGCACCGGCTATGGTTTGTGACGTCAGCAGTGGCAGATAAAACGGGAACGTTTGGAAATGTCCGGGCGACATCATCGGCCGGAACGCCTCACGGCTGTGGTGGCAGAACGAAGCGGAACCCTGCGCAAGCTGTGCGTCATTCTCGGCAGCGAAGTACAGCAGCGTAGCGACACCACCCCCGGCCAGCAGCCGGTACGCAGACATGGTCTGAGGATGCGCCGATACCCGGATGGCGGAGCGATCGTGAATTTTCGGAGGCGTGCCGTAGTCCACGTCCATCAGATCGGAAAGCAGCAGCGGTCGCGGAGGGGGCCCGGCCGGATCGAAGCAAAATCCCATCTCGGGCGACCAGGCGCGCGCATGGGTGCTGTACAGCTTCGCCTGCCCCCCGTGATGCAGCGGCTGCGTATCGATCCAGAGCGTCGGTCGCAGCGACAACTGCGCGGCGATGGCATGCGTCAGCGCATCGACCATTGAGAAAAGCTCCGCGCGTGCATCACTCGAAAGCGGAAAGGCGCCTGTTTCAAGCCGGTACGCGTACCAGCCCCCGCCGGCGGCGGCCGCTTCCAGCAGCAGCGACGGAGTCTTCGCGCCGGTCTTGCTCATTGTGGATCCTGCCACCCTTCTTCGCGCATCGCATCCAGAATCGCGATCAGCCGTTCGTCGAATTTGGGCTCTTTAAAGCAGAAGAGAACACCGCGATCGGCTTCGCTCTCGATCGCGTAGGCAGAGAAAATCTGAAGCCAGCGGCTGCGAATCTCGGGTGTGGCCTCGAAAAAGTGCGCGCTGCGAAGTTTCGGAAGAACAAAGATAGCGTGGCGCTTTGCGGGTCCATCGGTCAGATGCGCCGCGAAGAGCTCCCGGCTCGCTTTGAGGAATGGATGCTGAAGCCGGTTGCCTTTGCGCAGCAGCTCGTCAAAGTCGACGCCCTTCATCGCCGGATGCGTTTGGATGACGCGCGGCACATCAAATTGCGGAATGGCTGCTTCCTGCCCCTCCTCGATCCAGATGAACAACATGCCTCCGAAGCCGAAGAAATCGTTGCGCTGCTCCTGCGGCTTCGATCCCGAAAACCAGGCGCAGTAATCGGGAACGAGATGATCAAGGTTCAGTGTGCCATCCGGGCCGTGACTTTCGGTGAGCTGCTTGACTTCGAGCGAGGTGGGCGGTTTCGGAAGCTGCTGCCCCGGCGCAAGCAGTAGCCCGGTTATCGGGCGATACTCGAACAGCGTATTGGTGAAACGCTCGTTCAGATCGGTTCGCGTGTATTTCAACTGCAGGAATTGTTCCACCGCCAGCTTGTCCTTGCGCAGTTCCTTGTCGAGCCGCGTGAAGAACTCGAGCATCCAGCGGCGGTGATCGGAGCGTAGCGGAAATTCGCCGGCCGGTAACCAGTACAAAGAAACATCGTCGATTGCCCTGGCCCGAACAAATGGCCGCAGGTCGCGCGCGCTCTTTACCTCGGTAAGCCGCTGCCGCCGGTGCGGCGGACTGGCGATTACTCCTTCTGTCTTCGGATCAGCCATATCAGCGCGAACAGGCCCCAAAGCGAATCGTGGTGTTCAGCCTGGCGCCGTTCTTCCTGCAGATCAAAGTTTCCTTGCCTGGCTGCTTGGCGCTCGGAGCGGCAAAGTTGAACGTGTCGCATTGCGATCTCTCGAAACGCACCGGACCGTCCGGCGGATACACGAACGCATAGGCACTTGTGCCTGCGGCATTGAGCTTCAGCGCCGGAGCGGAATCGCCCAGGCTAAAGCTAAACACGCCTGAATCGTCTAGCCGGCAGCGATTGACATGCTGATCCCAGTAGCTAGAATCATTGCGCTGATAATTGACTGCGCCGATCGCTTCGCCTGGCGCAAACGTTCGTTTGTCGGCGTTTTCGACCATGTTGCCGAGCCGGTCGACGTTGCAGGCCGCCGCCAAAGAGAAGAGCGCAACAGTGAAGACCGTGAACGCGTTGGGCCTGATCAATGCGTTTCCTTGGCTCCCAGGAAAGAATTGATGGCATTTACGGCTTCCTGTTGTCCGGGCCTTCCGCTCCAGAGGGGATACGCAAGATCACTACCGTGGTTAGCGATTAAGCGAATGCGACGGGCGTTTGGCTTGTATTCGAGAACAGCTCGCTCGATATTGTCGAGTCTCGTGCTTTGCGTTTGCGCGGGCAAAAAGAACGTCATCCGCGCCTGCACGACGGCGCTGTTGCTGGAGCGATCGAGCACAATCGAGCCGCTGCTGTAGGAGACAGCCCAGAAAAGCAGCAAGCAGGCGAGCATACCGCCAATTCCAATCAGCCAGAATCGCTGCATGGCGGCGGACACCTCTGCTGGAGTTTTGGAAAGAGAGAAAACTCGCCGTGCCGACCGGCTGGCCGGGTAACCGATCGCTAGTCCGAAAAGAACCAAAATAATCACGAGCCAGGGGGAAACCAGCGATGTGCCCGGCGCGGCGATCACGAGCCGGTCCGGAGCCGGATGAGCGATCCGAAATTCGGCGGCCATCTCTCAAGCCCAGGGACTGTCGATGTGAACCGCGATGCAGATGCCGACTCGAACCGGCATGATGATCGTACGAGCGGCGCCAATCTGTGCGTTCAGGGCGGCGATGTCGTTGTGCACGCCTTTCATCTCCTCTTCGGCCGCCTTTTCCTTTACATCGAGCGCGACTGCTTCATTCGCAAAGCCGCCGGCACCCACCTGCGCGCCCCACGCTTCCGCACCTGCGCCCCAGGCTTCGGCTTTGGCGACTGTGGCATCGAGCACTATACCTTTTGCTTCGATGCTCGAAGCCTTGACCGCGAAATCGATGTTCTTGTATTCGCCTTCGACATTAAGGATGTCGAAGGTGTGAGTGGGGTTGATCTGGTGGTCCTGCTCGTGATGCAGATCGGTGTGCTCGCCGATGTACTCGAAGCGGCTGCCGGAGTGATAGTATTCCTTCACTTCGCCGATGCGATTGTCAGTCGTCTCGCCGTTTACTTTGAAGTCGAGATTGTCCTCAATCGTCCATTGCTGGTTCTGCAGGATGTGCGTCTTCAGATCGTTCTTGATGTTCTCCGTCTGATTACCCTGAATTTCCTGCCAGCGGTCGCCATGTATCAGCTTGCTATCCACTCCGTTGGTACCGCTGACGGCTGTCACCGAAGTCATCGCGCCGAGATTCAAGGCGCCGAGCTTCGGAGTAGCGCTGTCCCGCGAGATGCCGTTCGAAGCAGTTGGCGTATGAACATTGCCCTGGAAAACGCTCATGATTTATAACTCTCTTTCAGCAGCGAAAGCAAATATAATCAGCCCACTTCGCGAGAAAAGAACTTCGACTGGATATGCACGCGCCCGTCGGGCGCAGAGAGAACGATGTCGCCTGCCGATTGTAGCGTGATCAAAGTGCGCCCGGTGCCGTCGGATTTTTCGGTCAGGCTGATCGAGGAAGAGTTCGGGGTCGCGACCACAATCGTCTCTTTACCCTTCTCATCCACAAATTGCACACGGTTTCCGCTCTTGGTCACGATGCGCTTGATTTCGTTCGGCGCGATATTGTTGCCGAAGAATTCCTGCCGCGGCGCCTGCTGGACACCGTTCCAGAGGGAACCCAACACGATGGGCCGCTCGGGATCGCCATCCTCGAATGCCACCGCGACTTCGTCGCCCACCTCCGGCATGAACATGAATCCACGGTCGGGTCCGGCGTGCGGCGAGACCGTTCGCGCCCAATGTGTCGAGCCGTCGTTCTGCCAGAAAAACTGAACCTTGATCCGGCCCATCTTTTTCGGATCGTTGTGCTCGACCACGCGCGCCGGAACAACACCGTACCAGGCGCGCAGAGCCGGCTGCCGCGGATTGCGATATTTTCGCCACGGCGTGCAAACGAATTCATTGAAATAGCCGGCGGACTCCCAGCGATGCACCACTTTGATCAGCCCATAGCTGCCCTGCGCATCCAGCACGCCTTCCACGCGCACCGTATCGCCGGCCTGCAACTGCTCATTGCGGCTGCGACCTGAGGCCGTGATGCTGGCACCAATCGAACGCTGGCTCTCGCCCTCGAGATTCTGCTGGTAGTCCGCGAGCGTCATAGCGCGAGCTCGCTGCGGCGCAAATCCCGCCGGCAGCACATTCGGCGACTTATTCATTACGGCGGTGGTGAGCCGCTCACTGGAGGAAAAGAAATCCGGCTCCGCGCCTACCCGTTCAAAGACGTTCGACTCCATGGCGTGATGGTCGTAATGCGATCCATCGAAGCTCGCCGGGGATAATCGGCCGTTCACTCTGAAATCGATCAGGTCGCCTTCCGCGCGGAATTCGAGCGAATGGCTGGCCTGGAACTGATCGAAGATTGCAACCCCGTTTTGCGACGGGCGCAGCCAGCATCCGTAATCGTCCACGATCCGGTTGAGGAACGAAAAATCCGTTTCGCCGTATTGCACGTAGTTGAGCGGCTTTTGCGAGCTGGCCGAAACGGTGGCCGAAAGTCCGGCGCGGCCCGTAACCGCGCTCGCGATCTGCTCCAGCGTGGAATCGGCATAGTATTGCTTGCGCGCTGCGACGTCCAGTTTGTAGGATTCCGAGACGCAAATCAGGCGCGCCGTGTACGTTCCCCAGACTTCGTAGGCCAGCTCGACATCGAGCACGAAGCCGGTGAAATTGACATGAACCGCGCCGTCCTCGCCGGTGGTGGTTACCTGGACCGATTCGCCCAGGAAGCTCTCAATGGGAATGCGGCGATCGGTGCTCTGGCGGCAGTAGATCGTGCACCACCAGTGCTGATTGAGCTCCTGTACGATCTCGACCGAGCCAAGCAGAGCGTCCTGGAGAAGATTGTCGCCAATCGTAATGTGGGCTGGTGAACTCACGCTCCCCCGCTTTCTCGCTCCATCATACTCTCGGTTGGCCGGTACGAATACGTGGTTGTCGCGGGCTGCGCAGGTCGAAGCCAGCCATTCTCTAACTTTCGAGATCGAGAACCGATCCGGATGGGACTGGTAAACCGTAGGCCGTTGCTTGCGATCTATGCGGCCGTAGGTCATCCAGTTTCCGTATTGCCGGGGGGAGCCGGCCTCAACCGGAACGAAAGTTTACGCGGAAACTGCTGATGCGAGGAATCGAACCGAGGGCGCCCCTAACTCGCCCACACGCGTCGAGCCCGTGCGGTGAGCTGCTCCGCAGTATTTAGCAACGTGAGAAAGCTTGTATTAGCGCGGACGGACTCGAGCCAAGGATCGCATCGTAGCGTATAGGAAGCGCAGACAAACCCCGATGCCGTCGCCTCGCGAATGGCGGTTATGGCTCGGTCGGGTCGCCTGATATATGCATAATGACGGGCGAGGTAGAAGAGCATTTCGGGTTCCGGTAGATGACCTCTCGTGTCCATCAATGTCACGGCATCGTCGAATCGTTCTTCCGCGATCGCGAGGAGTGATGTCATCGCCATACTCATCATTTCGGAGCAGCCCGTAGCGGGTAGCCGCTGCCGCAATAAAGCGCGCGTTCGTTCCATGTCTCCCAAGGCGGCCCACGCTGCGGCGTCAAGATAAAAGGCGGCTCGACCGCCATAGCGCTCGACCGTCGTTTTGTAATCTCCCTTCAGAAAATATGTATGCGGCACGCTTGTGACGATCGTGGGATCTATGTCTTGCGCCCTCCTGTGAGCTTCAATAGATTCATCGAGCAAGCCGCAATAGCGGAGCGCTTGTACAAGTCCAGCGAAGCTTTCAGGTTCCGACGGGTGACCCGACAGCCTTCGACGGAGCCTCTCCAAGGCTTCGAGCGCTTCTCCCAGATCCGCCTGAACGGGCGTGTAGAACTGGTGTGCGCAGGCGAGATCGGGGTCTATTGCAAACGCGCGCCTAAACGCGGCCTGGGCTAATTCCATCTCACTCTCCGCATTCTTGTTGCTGAATTTCGCGAGGATCGCGCAGGTTCTGCCGAGCCATGCCCAGGCGAGCGCGAACGTCGGGTCCTTGGCGATGCACAGCCAATACAGTTCTCGGGCTCGCATCACTCCTTCCAGCGAGCGGTTAGCGGTCAACTCCTTGGCTCGAGAAAAGATTTCGTAGGTATCGCGCGCAACACCGGGTTCGCCATGCACGGGCAGTTCGAAACGATATCCGTGTTTCGAAACTGTCCGAATTGCCTCACGTCCGATCGCTTTGCGTAAGCTGACCATGGCATTGGTCAGATTGGCCTCGGCGACGAAGGTCGATGGCCAAAGGGTCTGCATCAGTTCGTCTTTCGTGACGAGCCGGCCCGCTTTGCGGACAAGACAGACAAGCGCATCGAAGCTCTTGGGAGTAAGGGAGACTGGTGCATCCTGTCGCTTCAGCAGGCGTTCTGCGGGATACACTTCGAATTCGCTGAAGCGGTAGGCCGTCTCAGGGCGCGTTTGATTTTTGTTTGATATTTCGTGTGCGGCCATTAGGACTTCACCGCGGACGCCGCTCTACTCTGCTCTTAGCCGCCGAGCGTACCACGGAACGAGCGCACCTGGCGAGCATTGAAAGGAGACGAAGATGCGTTTAAGAGGATTGCTGTTTTTACTCGTCAGTTCCTGCTTGTTTGCCGAAGGCGAGCAGGCGTGCCACAAAGTTGGCGGCGGGATTAGCACGAATTTCGTCGATGCGGTCGACACCCTGGGCAGTGCCACCGGAGATTTGGCCGGCGGTCTGGGGGTGCATGTGATCGGGCAGGAAGCTGGTCCGAACGGATCCATCGTTTTGACAGTGCATCACCACTGGGTGACCGTCACCGGCGACACTGTTTCGCTTGACGAAGCGAAAGCGACTCTTTTCCCGACACCGGTGCCGGGCTTTTACGCCGCTATATACCTGGACGGGGTGAATGTGAACGGGTCAGGCACGGGGAAGTTGGCGGGCGCGAGCGGAAAGATCCACGCATGGGGCGCGGTTGACCTGAACAAGATGGAGCTTACGCTGCGCTATTCGGGACAGATCTGTCATAACAAGTAGCGCAACCCAGAGCTGAAGTGAGCCGTTTCTCGCCAGCGGGGGCAGCTATTTCGATGTCGGCCCATTGCGGCGCGCGAACACAGTCTCTCGGGAGTGACGGGAACCGCGACAATCACCACGCCAGGGACGTATATGACGCGCGTCTATGGGGCTAATTCCGCCGTTTGCGTGCTCATGGACCCTGGTGACATCCGTCGAATACCAGAAAAGAGCAACTTATGAATAAACTATCGATCCTAGTCCTCATGTCGATTCTGCCCGTTTTGGCACAAAGCCCGTTTGCCGGAACCTGGCGAGCCGACTTGTCGCAATCCCAATGGCCGCAGAAGCCGTTCCAATATGAACTTGCAAACGGCACATTCAAGTTGTTGCACAGCGACCCGCCCGTTGCTGTACCGGCCGACGGCAGGGACCATGCCGTCTCGGGACATCCATCCTACGACAGTGTGAACGTGCGCGTAATCGATGAGTACACAGTCGAGGTGATCCGAAAGAGAGCCGGTAAGCTCTACGTGAACGAAAACTTCAAGGTTGCTCCGGATCACATGTCAGTGGCGGACAGCTTCAGTATCTATCCGGAAGCCGGAAAGCCCGGCCATGTTACGGCGACACTTCGCCGAATCGGGAAAAGCGTCCCGGGCGCCCATGCGTTATCCGGCGCATGGATACAGGAAAACGCCGAAAGTGTTTCCGAGCACCTTATATCATTCACCATTACGGACACGCCCGATGGAGGCGTGGATGTCAGGGCCGCTACCGGAGAGCACTATCAGGCCAAATTCGACGGCAAGGAATATCCGTACGAGGGCGATCCCGAGATCGACACGGTCGTCCTAAAAAGACCTCAGCCACGAGTCCTGGAAGAAACTCTTAAGCGCAACGGCAAGATACAGCGAGTTACGCTCATGACTGTCTCCGAGGAGGGCACGACCTTGACGATGGACATACACGAACACGGCGGCTGGCAATCCAAATACGTGTGGAAAAAACAGTAGCATTCCATGGGCTAGCCCCGCCAACAAACACTGGCATGGGACCGTGCGACAACTGGATTCACTCTATTACTCGCTGGTAGTCAGCTAGTGTTCACAAACCGGTGCGAGACGACTGAATGCTATTCAGGTCGCGCGTAGGAGGCGAGACTCGTATCCGGCACGGCAGCGGGCAGCATTCATCCTTCGCTGACGCCGCTTCTCACGCGACGCGACACGGACGCGCCGTCTTGCTGAGGTGCGCTTCCTCAGGCGTTCGTTAACGGTGGTTAAGCTACGTTTCTCAAAACAGCCTGAGTCTCAGCCTTCAGAGCTAGCCGGCTCGCCTCGACGAAGTAGCGTGTGACTTCGAACCTACTCCGCCCGCAGCGCCTGCATCACATCCACTCGCGCGGCGCGCCGGGCCGGTAAAAACGAAGCCACCAGCGCAGCAGCGAGCAGTACGGCCATCGCGCCCGCGATCGGCAGAAAACCCGGCATCCGGATTCCTTCGAAAGAACTGCGCAGCAACAGAGCAACCACAGTTCCACCGAGCGCGCCGCTCAACAAACCCAGCGCCGTCATGGTCAGGCCTTCTTTGATGACACCGCGCACCAGATCGCCCGGCTGCGACCCGACCGCCAGCCGGATGCCGAACTCGCGCGTACGCCCGCTCACCGAAAACGCCAGCACACCCGCCACGCCCACCACCGCAATGATCAGCGCCACCGCCGCGAAGATGCCGAAGACCAGCGTGTTGAGCCGCTCCGGCGTCAGCACTTCGGCGCGCACGTCGGCCAGCGTGGCTGCGTGCTCAATCGGCTGGTCGGCCGAAAGCTGCCGGATCGCGCTCTCGATCTGCGGCACCAGTGTGTACGGATTCGCCAGCGCGGTATGCACGAACAGCCGCCCGCTCCACAGCTCGAGCTGACCCATTGGATGATAAACCGTCACGGAGGGCCCGGGTACCAGGTCTTCATCATCGGCATCGGCCGCCACGCCCACGATCCGGCGCGGCCCGGTGCTGATATCGACAAACTTCATGATCGGGTCCGTCCACATCAGATGATGGTTAAGCGCATCGCCGTTCGGAAACATGCGCCGCGCCAGACTCGCGCTCACGATCACAACCGGCTCGCTGCCGGAGCGGTCGGAATCATTGAAGTCACGGCCAGCGATCAGCGGCACACCCACCGCCGCAAAGAAGCCCGGCGAAACGGTACGCAACTGGGCGCGCGGATACTCCTCGCCCGGCGCCCGCACATAATTCTCCGTCGAAAATTCGAAGCCGGGCCCGAACTGATGGCCCTCTTTCCAGGGCGTCATAATGCCGAGCGCCGCGCCGCTCACGCCCGGCAACTCTCGAACGCGCCGAACCATCTCGCGATACAAATTGTTGATCTGCTCCTGCGTGCGCCCATAGGAAACGGGCGGCACATTCACCGTCAGCACGTGGCGCGTGTCGAAGACGGTCTTCACGGTCTGCAGCGAAAGCAGCGTTTTCACCAGCATGGCCGCACCGGCCAGCAGCACGAAAGAAGCCGCGACCTGCGTAATGGCAAAGATCTGCAGGCGGCGATTGGTGCCGCCCGTTACACGCGGTGTACTTCCGGACTGGCTGATGCCCTGCGCCGTGTTCGAACCGGGCAGGCGCGGCACAAAGGCCAGCAGCACCGACGCAATCACGGCCAGCAGTGCGCCCACCCACAGCAGGCTCATGTCGATATGCAGATCGAGCGCGCGCACCGAGAAGCGAGCGGCATAGCGCGCCAGTACCGCCACCAGCGGACTCGCGATCAACAGACCCAGACCCGCGCCAGCCAAAGAAAGCAGCAGACTTTCCGCCAACAGCACCCGCCGCAGCGCGCCCGGACTCGCCCCCAGCGCCGCCCGAATCGCCAGTTCGCCTTCGCGCCGCACCGAGCGCGCCAGAATCAGGTTCGCCACATTCGAGCAGGCGATCACAAACACCAGCGCCGAAGCGGCCAGCAGCACCCAGAGCACGGTGCTCGCCCCGGCGGTCACCTGATCGCGCAGCTTCACCGTATGCAGCTCGGCCTTGCCGCGCTTCGGGTAGGCTTCCGGATGTTCCTTCACCATCTGGTCGTAGACGCCGCGCAGCTCCGCCCGTGCGGTCTCGATGGTTGCGCCCGGAGCGAGCCGCCCGAAAAGCTCTGTCATCCGATGCACGCGTCCGGTGACCATGGTGGCCGACAGATGATGCGGGCTGGTGACGATATTCGCGATCAGCTCGGTATCGGCCGGATACGGGATCGCGGGCTCGAGTACACCGACAATCGTCGCGGTGCGCGTGCTGAGCCGTACCGTCTTGCCGATCACCGACGGATCGCTCTTGAGCACCGTACTCCAAAAGCGGTAGGTCAGTACCGCCGCGCCCGCCGCTTTCGGGCCGTCATCCTGGGGACCAAGCAGCCGCCCCAGTACCGGGCGAAGTCCCATGGTCGAGAAATATGTCCCATTCACCACGCCAGCACGCACCTCGCGCGGCTGGCCCAGGCCCAGCATGGTGAAGCCGATGGTCGAGAAGTCGCCCCATTCGTTGATGGAATGCGTTCGCTCGCGAATGTCGAGAATCTCGGGAACCGAAAACGGACCCTCCGGCATGCCCGGACCGCTCTGGTAGAGGTAGACCAGCCGGTCCTCGTCCCGATTCGTCAGCGGCTTCAGCAGGATCCCGCGCACCAGCGTGAAGATCGCCGCGTTGGCGCCGATGCCGAGCGCCAGAGTCAGCACCACCGTAAGCGCCATCCCTTTGCTGCGCCACAGCGATCGCCAGGCAATCTTCAATTCACGCAAAAAAGTCATCTCGTCCTGCCTTCTCTACAGCAACGTCGTTTGTAATCCGGCCCAATCGACACCCGCATCGATTTTTTCAGGCATTCTCTACAGGTAATCGAGATCGAACGCCGCCGTCAATGGCTGTATCGGCGCGTACCATGAAGGAGTGAAGCGCGCTGCACTCCCCCTGAGCTTCGCCCTCGTCCTCGCCGCCCTGCTGTTTCTCGATTTCAAGGGCTATCAGAGCCTGAAGCGCATGGAGCAGAAGATGGCCGCCCTCAGCGACCGTGTCGACGACGCCAGCCGTCTGGCACAGGAAGAATCGAGCGCCGCCGCAGCCGCCAGCCGCCGGGCCGATGAAGCCGCCGCACGCGCCGAAGTTGCCGCCGGAGCGCGCCGCCAGGCCGAAGAGCAGAAGCAGCAGGCCGAGCTTGGGCAGGCGCAGGCGCAGACCGCCGCCCAGCAAGCCACCGCTCAGGCGCAACAGGCGCAGGACGAGCTGGCCCGCATCCGCCGCGAACGCGAAGAAGAGCTCAACCGCATGCAGGAAGCTCTGAACCGCGTGGTCGAAACCAAGCGCACCCCGCAGGGTATGACCATCATCCTGCCCGACTCGACGTTCCGCTTCGATTTCGACAGCGCCGAGCTCTCGCCCAAGAACCGCGAACTGCTCAGCCGCGTGGCGGGCATTCTGCTGGTTTCGAAAGGTTATGGGCTGTCGGTCTTCGGCTACACCGACGACGTCGGTACCGCTGACTACAACCAGCAGCTTTCCATGCGCCGGGCCGCTGCCGTTCGGCAGTACCTGGTCCAGTCCGGGCTCGATCCGGCCATCATCAATGTGAAGGGCTACGGCAAGACCAGCCCGCTGGTGGCCGGAACCACGGCTACGGCCCGCGCACGCAACCGCCGCGTCGAGATCGCGCTTACCGACAGCCAGATCCACTTTGAGTCTTCGCCTCGCTGAGAACCGCGGGCTTATCCATTCACTGGCGAAGCGCGGTGAAATCCTTACCGTAAACACGGACGACGAGGCCGGCCACCAGCCATAGCAGGGCTGCGTAAAGTCCGTACCACATCACCTCCTGCGCCGCCGTCACCCGCGGAGGACTGAAGATCACCAGCGATCCGGTGGAGCTGATATGCATAAGCTGCGCCAGCAAGACGCTTGCCGTATTGCTGTAAAGCCAGCAGATGAGTACGCGCATGGCCGTCATAGCCACCGTGAAGACCAGAAAGAAAGGGAACCAGTAGCGGCCATGCGGGGTGGCGGTGCCCAGGTAATTGATGACAGGTAAGTGCCACGTGCCCCAAAGCAAGCCCAGAAGCACACTCGCGGCAAGAGCGCTATTCCGCCGGCGCATCTTTGGGAACACGTAGCCGGTCCAGCCGATCTCCTCCAAGAGCCCCGCCGGAACGCCAAAGAAGATACCCGTCAGAAAATGGTTCGGCGCGTACTCCGGAGAGAGGAATCGTTCCAAAACAAGGAGAAGGACCACAATCAGCGCCGGAGGGATGAGGAATGCTGCATACCACCGCCCGGGAATACGGCGGCCGAAAATCCGGTGCACGAGATCCCGCAGGCCGCTCTTTCCATCCACAATCATCGTCAGAATGACGCCGGTAAGACTCGGGCCCAGAAGCATGGCCGGAAACATTAAAATGCCGGTCGTTTTCGACAACGGTGTGTGGCGCAGAAGCTGAGGCGCAGCCACCGCGAACGCACCGATCCACGAAATCGCAAAAGTCATGACGAAATAGCTCAGGACATCGCGGTTTCGGATGCAGTTTGCGAGGCGAGCGCGCACCGGTAGAACTATAGTTTACGGCTGGCTTTTTCTCCGCGGAAGAACCGGTTTTCATGCGCCTTCATGTCCACCCGCTTGCCGCGAAAGCGCACGCCTTCCAGCTCGAGACGCATGCGCTGCTCCAGGTTCCAGGGCGCCGGCGTCTTCAGCTGGCCGCCCGCGCCGAGCACCCGGTGCCACGGCAATCGCTCGCCGTACTTGCCGAGCACCTGCGCCACTTGCCGGTGGTAACGCGGATAGCCCGCCGCTTCGGCCACCCCGCCGTACGTCGCTACCTTGCCTTTCGGAATGGAACGGATCGTGTCACAGATCGCCCGCTCCATCCGCTCCGTTTTGGAAGGCTGCCCACTGCTACCCGACGGTTTCATTTCGCAAGCGCGTCCCGCGTCTGCTTGAGCGTCGAGGCGAGCGAATCGTGCGGCATCTTCTGTATATAAGGTCCGACGGCCCAGTTCAGGCCAGGCGGCACATCGCGCGAGAGCGAAAGCGTGCGGCACTCCGCAATCACCCCGCCGTTCACGGCTTCAAACGTCCAGTAGGAATAAAGGCGCCAGAGATAGCCGTGTCCCTCGCCCTCGGGAAACTTGCGCCCGCTCGCGAACAGCCCGGTATCGTGCTCGATCACCCGTCGCGCATACGCCTCGCCTTTCCACTTGCCCGGCCCAATCCGCTGATAGGTCACGTCTTCATCCACATCCAGCACCACCGGCACGATCCCCTTCTGCCGCAGCTGCCAGCGTCCGAGCACATGATCGCCCGTGCGCTCGACGGTTTTCGATTCCGCCACGGCCGGGTAGATGTCTTTATGCCGGTCGAAGTCTTCGAGCAGATGAACCACCTGCGCTGGCGTGCGGTTCGGAATGAAGATGGCCCCCAGCCAGTCGTGGATCAGCCCGTCGCTGATCGGCGCTGGTTTTCCGCCGTTCATCTGCTCGATAAACAGCTCGCCGCCAAGCACCTGCTCGCGCGCCTTCGCGTCCTGATCGATGAAAAGCAGGCTCTTTTTGCCGCTCCAGCGCTCTTCCAGTTCCCTCCGGACGTTCGCTGCATAACTCTCAAACTCGGCCGTCGTCTTCGCCGACAGATTCACCACCAGTTGCGCCCGTACCAGCGGAGCGAACGCAAAGCAGGCAGCCAGCAGCGCCAGGATGTTTCTCACAACCGATTCCATTCTCGCGCGCTGCCGTTTAGGAGATTGCCGGGGAACCAGCTGATTAGCCGCGAATATCCTCGCGGTTTTCCGTGTTAAGCCTCGGGTTTTCCTGGATTCTCCAGTACTGCATTTTCTAGTACAATCGGAATTGTTCAGCAGTACAGTTTGTATGGCGCTACCCTTGCATCCTGCGGTTTCTTCTGCGTACGCGGAAATCCCCTTCGAAAAGTCCTATACGTTAAGCCGCAGCATTGCTGCCATCCCGGTACTCGCGACGCCCCTGCCCCAGCTCGGACTGATGACTCGCTTGCCGGAAGGCGCCGAACTCGAGCTGCGCGGCGCCGGCTTCGATGACCAGACGATCCGCGTCAGCTGGGCCGGGCAGTCGTATTTCGTATTTCTGGCCGATCTCGAGAGCCGCCGCAAGCCCGCCGCGTTCGCCGCCGCTGTTTAGATCTCGTCGCCCAGCCAGCCGCCCGGGAACGTATACTGGGAAATTGCAGGCAAGGGCGTTTTTCGCGTCTGCCTGCCTGAGCAGTCCCGCCTTGAAGATCATTTGGGCGAGGCGAAGATCCAAGGAGTTTCCAGCTTCCATCTATGTTTGATCTGTTCCGCAGCCGGGAGAAGAGTGTCCGCTTCATGCTGGGTGCCTTGCTGCTGGTCGTTTCGGCCGGTATGCTCGTGTACCTCATTCCCGGCGGTGTCGGTGGCCCGAGCGCTTCGGGCCAGAATGTGATCGCCGCGGTGGGCGACCAGAAGATCACCACTGTTGACCTCGATCGCTCCATCCAGCGCATTACTCGCGGTCAGGCGAACCTGCCCAAAGGTCTGCTCGCCATGTATGTCCCGACGCTGGTCAACCAGATGATCGAATCGAAGGCGCTGGCCTATAAAGCGCGCGAAATCGGACTGCATATCTCGGACCAGGAACTCAGCGACCGCATTGCTGCCGAGGTTGCTCCGGCGCTCGGCGGCAAGTTTGATTTTCAGGTCTACCAGTCGGCTCTCGCCCAGCAGGGCATGACCGTCGCCGATTTCGAAAACGAGCAGCGGGAAGCCATGCTCGGCGCACGGCTCGAAAACATCGAGCTGCAGTCGCTGATCGTCTCCGATGCCGACGCCCGCGCCGAATACCAGCGCAAAAACCTCAAAGTCGGCCTGCAGTACATCCAGTTCGATCCCAAGAACTTCGTCTCGAAAGTGGATAAGAGCGAGGCGGCCGTGAAAGGCTACTTCGACAAGCACCGCTCCGAATTCCGTACACCCGAAACGCGCGATTTAGGACTGATCGTTGGCTCGACGGCTGATTTCATTCAGTCGGCCAACATCTCCGACGCGCAGCTGCAGCAGGAATACAACGAGAACATCGACAGCTATCGGCTGCCGGAGCGCGTGAAAGTGCGGCACATTCTGATCAAGACGCAGGGCAAGCCGAAGGACGAGATTCCCGCGCTCAAGGCCAAAGCGGAAGACATCCTGAAGCAGCTACAGCACGGCGGCAACTTCGCTGAACTCGCCAAGAAGTATTCGGACGATCCCGGCTCGGCACAGAAGGGCGGCGAACTCGATCCCATCGTCCATGGCCAGACCGTCCCGAACTTCGAGAAGGCTGCGTTTTCCCTGAAGCCCGGCGAAACCAGCGGCCTGATCGAGACCGAGTACGGCTACCACATCATCCAGTGCGAACAGAAGTTCCCGGCGCACACCGAAACCTTTGACGAAGTGAAGCCGCAGCTGCTGATGGAAGCCAAGCGCCAGGCCGCCTCCGACAATCTGCGCAAGGCGATCGACAGCGCGCACTCCGAGATCGGACGCAATCCGTCGCAGGCCGAGGCGATCGCGAAGAAGTACAACCTGAAATATTTCCCGGTGAGCGGGTTCGTGAATAGCGGCTCGCTGCCCGATGTGAACCGCCCGCCGGATCTGATCAATTCGATCTTCAATACCTCGAAGAACAATGTCACCGAGATCGCCAGCCTCGATCCGCAGGGCAAGCAGGCCTTCGCGGTCGTCACGGGCATCACCCCCGCGCACGATGCCGATTACGCTTCTGTGCAGGCGGATGTGGTGAAGAAGTACACCGAAGCGCAATCCGAACAGCTCGCCGAGCAAGCGGCCAAAGCCGCGGCGGACCGCGCGCGTAAAGGCGAGAGCCTCGAAGCGATCGCGAAAAGCTACGGCGCCGAAGTCAAGACCGCGGCTCCTTTCACCATCGACGGTGCTGCCGAAGGCATCGGCTCCGCTTCTCAGCTATCGGCCGCCTTCAAGGACAACGTAGGCGATATCGTGGGACCGGTTGCAACCTCGACCGGCCAGTTTGTGTGCCGCGTCTCGGAGAAGATTCCGGCCGACATGAGCCAGTTCGCCGCCAACAAGAACGCCATTGTGCAGAGCCTGCAGCAGCAGCGCCAGACCGTACAGGGTCCGCTTTTCCGCGACAGTATCGTGAACGACTTGAAGCGCCGCGGCAAAATCAAGATCAACGAAGCGACCCTTACCCGCATCATCAACTCCTACCAGGGATAAGAACGAACGCGTGCTGCATCAATTCCTCGATTTCGTCCGCAGCCTGACCAATCCCGATCAGCTGATCTATCTACTGTCCACGGTCCTGTCCGGCTGGGTCGGCTATGTCGCGCTGTTCGCGGTCGTGTTTGCGGAAAGCGGTTTGCTGGTCGGCTTCTTCCTGCCGGGCGATTCGCTGCTCTTCACGGTCGGCATTGTGGCGGGCGCGGGCAAACTGCCGATCATCGGCACGATCGTCATGCTCACCGCCGCCTCGATTCTGGGCGATGGCATCGGGTTTCTGCTCGGCAGCACGCTCGGTTATTCGCTCTTCAAAAACACGAACTCGCGCATCTTCCGGCGCGAATACCTAGACCGCACGCACGAGTTCTACGAACGCCACGGCGGCAAGACCATCATCTATGCCAAGTTTGTGCCGATCATTCGCACTTTCGCCGCCTTCATTGCGGGCGTCGGCAAAATGCATTACGTGCGCTTTCTCTCGTTCAATGTGTTCGGCGCCATTGGCTGGGTGACCTCGATGATCATGCTCGGCTATCTGCTCGGCAACGTGCCGTTTATCCGGCACAATTTCGAGAAGGTGGTCCTGCTGATCATCGCTGTGTCGCTTTTACCAGCCTTGCTGCACATTCTCAAGAGCCGCAAGCAGCAGCCCGCGCTCACCAGCAAATAATCCGCTCTCACGCCGCCACGGGCAGCGGCATCACGTTATCGCTCGCCAGCTTCGACGCCAGCGCATCGGTTGCAATGCGCAGCAGCTCTTCGGCGCGATCGCCCATGGGACACTCATCGGAAAAGCGCCGCAGCTGCGTGTGGAACGCGCGCCGCAACAGTAGCGCCGCATCCTCAAGTCCCTTCTGCGGAATATCGATGATGGCGAACTTCAGAATGCTGTCCATCAGCACGGTCTCGACATTCAGCATGCGATACAGCGCGCGCCGGTTCTTTGCCACGTATTTCACCACTTCCTTGCTGCGATACGCAAAGTAGTGCTCGCGCGTAAACCAGCCGAACTGCTTGGTGTCGATGCTCTTCAGCTCGCGCCCGAGCCGGTACGCTGCCGAGGCGAAGGCGCGGTTCAGCGTCTCGGTCTGCTGGATGTCGTAGGTGAACATGTTCGTCGGCCGGCCCGAAAACGGATGCGTGCATTGATACACCAGAATCGGGTACGCCGTGTGCGGCCGCAGCAGGATTTCGGTGTGCGCATGGAACCATTCGCGCACCCATCCGCGCAGCGCCGCCTGCATGGCTTTGGAAACCGCCGCGTACGTCGGGAAATAAGCCGGAGTGCGCTCGCGCGGCGCACTCTTCCAGACGGAAAGATCCACCGCCCCGGACTCCTTTGTGGTCTCGTTCGCGATCTCGGCCTGCCCTGGCTGCGCATCTTCCGCCGCAACCGTATCGCGCTTCGGCATAACGATCAATTCGCCCATGACATTTCCTCCCCTGGTGAGCTTTCTTCTCGCGTGTGGCTCCGGAGAGCACCGCGAACGACCACGAACATAGCACCGCGACTCCGGCCGCCGGCCCTCCCGAGCCGCCTCAAACGCCACCCCAGACCAGCGGAAGTCGTTCATAAACAATAAGAAATAAAAATTGTGAGAATTTTTCGAACTGCTGTGACTATAGTTTGCTGGACCCCCGAATCCTGCGGCTTGAGGGCTTCGCCGGGAGTCCGCCCGTCCGCGCCGGATCACCGTTAATCCTGCTATAATCAAAGGGAATGAGCTTCCGGCGCCTGCGCCTGTGGGTTCACGCGAATTCTCACGAAGCGGCTGGTTCGAAGCCGCCGAGTTATCTCCTGCAACAGTCCAGCCATTACCGCCCGGCCAAGCTTATTTCGTTCTCCCCTTCTTAATGAAGTCCTGCATTCAGATCTCCCGCGGTATCGAACCGCTCTTTGGCACCCGAGACGAGAACATCCGGCTGATTGAGTCCGGCCTGAATCTGCGCACGCGCCTGCTCGACGGCGATTCGCTCGAGCTCGAAGGCGAGGAAGCGCAGGTGCGCCGCGCCGAGCAGATTCTCAGCGATTACGTCGATCTGGTGCGCGAAGGCCATGTCTTCAACAACGGCGATCTGAACAGCTACATGCGCGTGGTCACGGCCGACCCGAACGTCTCGCTGCGCCGGCTGGTCGATAGCGGCAAATCGCGCAATTTCGGCAAGAAAGTGCTGGCGCCCAAGACCGTCAATCAGCGCCGCTATGTGGATGCCATCGAGCATCACGACCTCACCTTCGGCGTCGGCCCGGCCGGCACCGGCAAGACCTATCTGGCGGTTGCGATGGCCGTCTCGGCATATCTGAATAAGCGCGTCAGCCGCATCGTGCTCACGCGCCCCGCCGTGGAAGCCGGCGAGCACCTCGGTTTTCTACCGGGCACGCTGCAGCAAAAAATCGACCCGTTCCTGCGCCCGCTTTACGACGCGCTCTTCGACATGATCGACGCCGAGAAAGTCGAAAAGCTGATCGAGCGGAATGCGATTGAAATTGCACCGCTCGCCTTCATGCGCGGCCGGACACTGAATGACTGTTTCATCATCCTCGACGAAGCGCAGAACACGACCGTCGAGCAGATGAAGATGATCCTCACCCGCCAGGGCTTCAACTCCAAAATGGTTGTCACCGGCGATCAGACGCAGATCGATCTCCCCGGCGGAAAGAAGAGCGGCCTGCTCAACGCCATTGACGTGCTGAAAGGTGTCGAAGGAATTGCCTTCGTCAGCTTCGATGACAAAGATGTCGTGCGCCATTCCCTCGTGCAGCGCATCGTCAAGGCCTACGACCGCTACAACGATCTGATTGGCGCCGGACGCCAGCTGGCATTGCGGCTGGATAATGAACCCGCGCCCGAGCCTCGCGTCGATCCCCCGCTGAATACGGCGGTGGAAATTCCCGACTTCACTCCCTTATCCTGATTCGCTTTATGTCTTCCGACGATCAGCCTCCGCATGCGGCGAAGCCCACTCTGCTGTTTCGCGCTTTGCCCTCGCCCAATCCGCTCTCGGCAGCTGATCGCCGAGCGCTGCGCGCGTTTGCGGAACAGCTGACAACGGAAGTCGCCGCGGGCCACGCCTTCCTGTGCCTGGTCACTGACGACCGCGAGCTGCAGCGCCTGAATCGAACCTTTCTGCAACACGATTACCCGACGGACGTTCTCTCGTTTCCGCTCGCGTCGCCCAATGGCGGTCTGGGCGAGATCGCTATTTCCATCGAACGCGCCGCAGCACAAGCCGCCGAGTTCGGCCACAATCTTCTGGACGAGCTCCGCATCCTGATGCTGCACGGGCTGCTGCATCTCACCGGCCTCGACCACGAGCGCGATCGTGGCCGCATGGCGCAGGCCGAGCGTAAATGGCGCCATCATTTCGCGCTTCCCGAAGGCCTCATCGCCCGTAGCCGCCGAACCGCAGGGGCGAAAGCATGAACCTGATCTGCCTTGCCGCCGCGCTGCTCCTCTCGGTCCTGCTCTGCTTTGTCTCGTACATGCAGCTGCTGTATCTTGAATCGCTGCGCCTGATTCGCCGCGAATTTCCCTCGCTCGAATTCTTCCGCGAAACGCTCGCGCAGAAAATCGGCCTCGATCTCGAGCATGGCTCGCTCGCCTTCTCGCTCATCAAGCACGTTTCGCTGTTTCTGCTCGGCGTCTTTTATCTCTGCGCCTTCGTGCGTCCCGAGAGTCCGCATTGGGAGAGCGTGCTCGAAGCGATCGCCGCTTCGTTTGCGGTGATGCTTGTCTCTACCTATCTCGTGCCGCAGTTTCTCTACCGCCGCAACAGCTATCTTTGGCTTAATAAAGCTCTGCCCGCCACGAAATTCCTGGCTGCCATCGCACGGCCTCTGGCCGCTTTGGTGCGCGGCTTTCAATCGCTGCTCGATCTCAATCAGCCCTCCGACAGCGAGACCGCAGCCGGCGATCCGGTCGAGCACATCGAAGCCCTGATCGATGCCGGCGCCGAAGAAGGCATTCTCGAAGAAGAAGACCGCAAGCTGATCCACTCTGTCGTCGCTTTTGGCGATAAGAACGTCCGCGAAGTGATGACCGCGCGCCCCAACATCGTCGCCATAGCCGGTAACAAGTCGCTCGAAGATCTGCGCCAGCTCGTCATCCACGAACAGTATTCGCGCATTCCGGTCTACATCGATTCCATCGATAACATCATCGGCTTCGTGCACGTGCGCGACATTTTTGAACTCGATCCCGAAGAGCGTCAGGCGAAAGCGCTCAAGGACGTCACGCGCCCGATTCTGCTGGTTCCCGAGACCAAGCGCGTCAGCGAGCTTCTGCGCGAGATGCAGCGCAACGGTACCCACATGGTGGTCGTCATCGACGAATACGGCAACACCGCCGGCCTCGCCACCATGGAGGATCTGGTGGAAGAAATTCTCGGCGAAATTCGCGATGAACACGAGCCCGGCCGCGACGTGCGCCAGGAAGGCGATCATATCTACATCGCGCCCGGCAGCCTCGATCTCGACCGGCTCAACGAACTATTCAACTTCCGCCCCGAAGACGATACCGAATCAACCACCGTCGGCGGCCTCGTTGCGGAATGGCTGGGCCACGTGCCGCAGGTGGGCGAAACGGTCGAGCGCGGCGGCATTCGCGTCGAGGTGCTCGCCGGCA
This sequence comes from Terriglobia bacterium, assembly GCA_021325235.1. GTDB lineage: Bacteria > Acidobacteriota > Terriglobia > Bryobacterales > Bryobacteraceae > Bog-105. The sequence continues at coordinate 72,094 of JAJPHN010000051.1, forward strand.
ATGAACGGCGCGTCGAGCAGGTCCGGCTGTCGCGTGTCGAAGAACCGTCTCCGGTCGGTGCCGGCGCATGAACAACCAAAATTTCCGCGCGGGACTAGTGGCCATCGCGGGCCGTCCAAACGCCGGTAAATCGACGCTGCTCAACGCGCTCATCGGCGAAAGGCTCGCCATCACCGCGCCGCAGCCCCAGACCACGCGCACTTCCATTCAGGGCGTGCTCACCGGACCCGATTATCAGATCGTCTTCGTCGATACTCCCGGTATTCACAAATCCGATACGCTCTTCAATCGCCGCATGATGGAGATCGTGCGTGCCTCGCTCGACGGGCGCGATCTGGTGCTCTTTGTGGTCGATACCGCCAAGCCTATCGGTCCGGAGGACGAGCAGGCCGCCAGCGCACTCACACGTGCCGAGAAGAAGCTGCTCGTGCTGAATAAAATCGACCGCGTTTCCGATAAGCGGCTGCTGCTTCCGCTGATCGAGCACTACAGCAAAATCGTTCCGTTTCTCGAGGCCGTGCCGGTTTCGGCGCGCACCGGCGAAGGCCTGGCGCAGTTGCGGGAGCTCATCATCCAGAATCTTCCGCAATCTCCCGCGCTCTATCCCGACGACTATCTGACCGATCAGCCGCTCCGCTTCATTGCCGCCGAGATCATTCGCGAAAGCATTCTGCGCACTGCCCGCGAAGAGGTGCCGCACGCCGTCGCCGTTCTGATCGATCAATGGGAGGAAAAGCCGAACCTCACGCGCATCGCCGCCACCATCCACGTCGAGCGCGCCGGCCAGAAAACAATTCTGATTGGCAAGAGCGGCCAGGTGCTCAAAAAGATCGGTAGCGAAGCGCGCCTGAAGATCGAAGAGCTGGTCGGCCACAAGGTTTTTCTTTCGCTCTTTGTGAAGGTTCGTCCTAAGTGGCGCGAAGATCCCGAGTTCCTCGACGCCATCGACTGGCGCGCTATGAGCGGCAAAGAGTGAAAATAGTTCTAATGAGAAAACTCGCTTTAATTGCGCTGCTTGCCGGCGCGGCGCCGCTCATCGGCGGCCAGAAAAACGCGCCCGTAACCGACGACCGCATCCTCGACCAGGTGCGCATGAAGCTCTCCACCGATCAGGACGTGAAAGGCGGCGCCGATGAAGTGACCGTTAGAGACGGCGTGGTCACCATCAAAGGACGTGTCGATACCGAGCGCGGCAAGAACAAAGCCACCAAGCTCGCCAAGAAGATCAAAGGCGTTAAGTCGGTCGATAACGAGCTCGTGGTCGGCCCGCCGACTGCCTAATTAACGCACCCTCGAGAGCTGCTGGCCTCGATCATATTCGCCGACAGGAGCCGCCGTATCGGTTTGAGAACGGCTATGGCAAGCACGATCGCCACTACGGCACGCGAGTCCGGCTCCGGAACGCTGCTTCCCGGCACCACTGCGATTGAGGATCCGCGGAAAGATCCCGTCGCGAATTGTGAAAGCACTGTACCGTTGAGCGAGTAATCGAGGACCGCAGCACCCGACGTCACCCAGAGGCTCTTGTTGGCGGCATCGTACGACAAGCTGAGTAACGAATTGGTCAGACCGGTATCGATATAGCCGACCAACCGTCCGGTCATGTCGTACCGGTAAATCCGCCCCGACCCATAATCGCCGATGTAGAACAGCGATCCATCCGAGGCAAGTCCCGTCCAGTCCAGCAGGCCCGACGGCACCGACGCGAGCGTGATCGAGTTCAAAAACTGGCCTCCCGGCGTGTAGACCGCAATGGCTGTCGATTGAAAATCGACTGCGATGAGATTGGTCCCAAGCGAACCCAGGCCGTCGAGTCCGATCATCCCCGTGCTGAATGAGGAGGACACCGCACCGGAGGACAGGTCGATCCGGTTGATTGCTCCCGAACCGTCGCTCACGTACAACTGCCCGCTGAGCACGGTCATCGCTTCGGCCAAATCTCCGGTCCCGGTGATCTGACCCGTGCTCAGAATCTTACCGGACTGGCTATAGGTGATCGTATTTGCGGTCGTAATGGCGATGGTAGGCTGCGAAAGCAGCAAAGAGCCGGGCGCCAGGTCAATCGGACCCGCCTGCAGCACTCCCATCGCGAGCGGGCATAGCAAACACAGAAATCGAGCGCGTATCAAAATTGTCGTCTCCAGAATTAGAACCTGAGGCTCGGCGCAAAACGTGAGCCGAATTGGGCAGATCCAAGCTTACAATCTTCGCCGCCAGTCTCCAAGTTTGCTTGCACGTGTTTCGTACTAGAACAAATCAATCGGAATATGTAGGCGGCGTTCTCATTGGGCGAAAGCTGCTGCCCGCGAAGCAAGCCCCCATAACGCCGGCCGCCTTTTACAAATCTTTTACTGCCCGGAAGCACCTTACTCCAGCTGTCCGGGCCACGATGGAACTGCTCACCAGCACGGACATCCAGGAAAGGAAACAAGTTGTGAAAGACGTAACAAATATCGGAGCTTCGAAGCCCGGTGCGAACCGGCGCGCCTTTATGACGAAAGGACTCGCGGCGGGCACTGCCCTCGGTGCCGGGCTGTTCGGCAGCCGTCTCGCGCTTGCCGCACAGGATCCCGATGACGATGACGACGGCGGTTCGCTGACGCGAGGCGACGCAGCCATTCTCAGGTTCCTCGGCGCGCTCGAGATTCTCGAAAGCGATCTGTGGGAGCAGTATTGGGAACTCGGCGGCACGCAGGACAACGAGTTCGCGCCTGCAACCGGCGGCAATCCCTTCTACACCGACGCCCTCACCATCCTCGACGGGGACATGGCGCAGTACATCCACGACAACACCGACGATGAGTTCAGCCACGCCGCGTTTCTCAGAGCCTATCTCGAGTCGAAAGGAGCGCCCACTACTGAGCTTGATCTGCTGGATGGCACGAAGTTCCGCACCCTACCCGGCAGCAAGGCCGACGGCTCCTCCGGTAAAGGGCGGCTGACCAATCTCACCCAGCTCACCATTGATACCAGCTTCTGGACACGCTATCGCGACGATGCTCACAATCCCGATCTCGACCCCGGCTTCACCTTCGGCCAGGCGGTGAAAGGGCTCAATGTCGGCCAGCATCCCGCCATTCCGCGAAGCAACGACGATACTGCCGGCTGTTCTATCGGCAATGAAACCGACCACCTGAAAGCGATCGCATTCACCGCCGGATTTCACTTTGCGTTCATCGAATGCGGCGGCAACAGCCTGTACCCGTCGCTTGCGCAGCGCGTGAGCAGCCGCCAGGTCTTGCGCATCCTGTTGAGCATCGGCCCCACGGAAACCATGCACTTCCAGACCTGGCAGGATAAGGCCGGCAACGCCACACCGCTGACCGACACCGACCCCATCACGAAAGCCACGGTCACGTTCGCGGATCTGACCAAAAATCAGCCGGAGACTCTGCAGGCCAACCTGATCATGCCCGAGCCCACGCCGTTTTTGAGCCGAAAATTCCCCAAGTGCTCGATTATTCGTCCAACCGCCACTCGAGGTGCCGCCATGGCTGCGCTGATGGGCTTTGTGGCGGACGGCTTATTCATCGGCCAGAGCCAAGAATTCTTTGAACTGGTGCGCGATCTCGCGGCGGATGCCGATCAGGCTCGCCGCGATCGCGGCTGATTGAAATCGACTGATGACCGTGGCGCACGGCTGTGCTTTACAGCCGTGCGCACAACCGTAGAAAATCTCTTACGGCCGCGCTTCGAACACAATATTGAACGGTGTCTCGCTGGCGCGCCGGAAGTGCGAAAAGCCCGCCTGCCGAACCACCGCGCCGATCTTGGCTTCGCCCGCCTGCGCGCCCAGCCCGAGCCCGACCTCCTGCGACAGCGACGCCGGCACGCAGATGATGGCCGAAGCCGCGTAGTAAATACGGCCGATCGGATTCAGATTCGCCGCTACGTCATCGCCGGCAAACGGCTCTACAATCATCCAGGTCCCATCCGCCGCCAGCGACTTCTTCACATGACGCGCCGCACCTACCGGGTCGCCCATATCGTGCAGGCAATCGAAAAATGTGACCAGGTCGTAGCCGCGCGCCGGAAACTCCTTGGCAGGCGCTACTTCGAACGTAACGCGTTCGGCAACTCCCGCCGCCTCCGCTCGCCGGCGCGCCTCCTTGATCGATGCCGGATGATAATCAAATCCGAAAAAGTGCGATTTCGGATACTGCTTCGCCATCAGCACAGTCGATGCACCATGTCCGCAACCCACGTCTGCCACGCTCGCACCCTTGCGCAGCTTCTCCTCGACGCCATCGAGCGCCGGAATCCATTTCGTGGTCAGATTGCCCAGATAATTCGGGCGGAAGAAGCGCTCGCAGCCTTCGAAAAGTCCCTTCTCGTGTTCGTGCCAGCCGAATCCTTTCCCGGAGCGGAAAGTTTCGGTCAGTTTCTCCTCGTCTTTCATGCACGATGCCAGCATGTGATAGAAGCCCGGCAGGTGCACCGGGGTGTCGTCGAGCGCCAGCGCAAATGCCTGCTCGGGCGTCATGAAGTAGCGGTCTGCTGCCGAGTCGTATTCTACATAGTTGCCGGCCGCATTGGCGTTGAGCCACTCGCGGACGTATCGCTCGGCCGTGCCGGTTTTCGCCGCCAGTTCCGCGGCTGTGACCGGCTCTCCATCGGCCATCGCGCGATACAGTCCGAGCCTGTCTCCAATCACAATCAGCGCCGAGTGCATCGCGGCGCCCATATCGTTTACCGCTTGCGTGAGTAGCGCGCCTAGTTTCGCTTCATCGATTGCTCGCGGCATGGCTTGAGCGTTCATAATCCGTCTCCTTCGTTAAACCCGTAACGAACCAAACCTCTGTGTCCCGTCGGGGCACACAGATCAACGAATCCGCCCAAAGCTGTGTCGATGTATCGAATCAGTCTATATCAGAATCGAGTGCGCCGGAAAGCGCCCTAAAAGCAGAAAGCGCGGCCCTGCCAAGAGCAGAGCCGCGCCTTCTCAAAACAGTTCGCGCGTGAAAACTAAAACTTATTCCACAGGAACTGATTGTAGACTTCGTGATGGTACTGCACTTCGGGCGCTTTCACGAACGTGCCCAGCAGCCGCGGGCAGCGATCCGCCGAAGCCTCCTTCAGATCCGCATAGCGCGCCTTCACATCCTCGCCCAGCAGCTCCGTGGTCCACTCCGCTTTGCGGAAATCGTCCAGCGCATCGTAGATGTTGTCCGGCAGATACCGTTCGGCTTCGCGCAGATTGTCGATCTTCGCAATGCCGCCTTCGATGCCCGTGCGGAAAATCGAGTACAGCACCAGATACGGATTTGCATCCGGCGCCACTGAGCGCACTTCCACGCGCATGCTGCGCTTGTTGCCGATCGGAATGCGCACCATCGAACCGCGATCCGTTGCCGAAGCCTTGATCTGGTTCGGCGCTTCGAAGTGCGGATCGAGCCGGCGATACGCGTTTACGCTCGGATTCAGCAGCAGGCAGATATCTTTGCCGTGCGACAGAATGCGATCGACAAACTCCCAGCCGCAGCTGCTCAGCTGTTCCTTGCCCTTCTCGTCCCAGAAGAGATTCGTGCCGTCCTTGCTGACCGAGACGTTGGTGTGCATGCCGCTGCCGTTCACACCCACCACCGGCTTCGGCAGGAACGAAGCGGTCAGGCCCATCTTGGTCGCAACCTGGCGGCAGATCAGCTTATAAAGCTGAATCTGATCGGCAGCCGTCACCACGTCGGCATAGCTGTAATTGATCTCGAACTGCGACGGCGCAACCTCCGGGTGATCCTTCTCGTTTTCAAAGCCCATCGAGCGCTGCACATCAGCCGTCGTATCGATGAACTGGCGCAGCGGATCGCCGGGGAGCGAGTGATAGTAGCCGCCCGTGTTCACGTATTCAAACTGGCCGGTTTCGTGGAAGCGGCGCTCTGCGTCGGGGCCCTTGAAGAGGAAGCCTTCGATCTCGTTGGCTGCGTTCAACGTGAATTTGTTGTCGCGGTACATGCGATCGGCGAATTCGTGCAGCACGCTCCGCATATCGGCCGAGTACGGCTTTCCGTCCTTGTCGATCACCTGCCCGAAAACCAGCACCTTGCCCGGCCCAAAAATGTCGGAAGGCGCCCAGTAGAATGCCGGCCAGTCGATGCCGAGCCGCAGGTCGCTCTCGCGCTGAGCGGTGAAGCCGCGAATGGAGGAGCCGTCGAACGTCAAATTCTCGTGGCTGCCGAGCAGGAACTTTTTGTCGTAATCGAGCATGTGCAGCCGGCCTTCGAGATCGCTGAACAGCACCGTTACCGCTTTGATTCCTTTCTCATCTGTCAGGTACTTGAGCCGCTGCTCGCGTACCTGGTCGCTCGGGGTCCTCTTCTTGCGCAGTTCTTTGGCCTGCAGGTTCAGCTCCTCCAATTCCGCATAGGAATGCGTGAGCCGGTCATTCATTTCGTTGGGCATGTCTCTCCTAAATTGAGGGTGACCGTTCGAAGTTGCTCAGCACAGGACGGGGTGCCGGCTTCCTGGACGGATTGGCGACGCCGCGCCGGCTCGAGCGAGCCGCTGCAAGGTGCCAAGTTCAGATTTTAATGCTTTTGCAGCCTTTCCGCTACCCGAAGCGCGCCCCGGCTCGCAAGCCGTTCATTTTCTTGAAGGAAATGTGACGGCGAAATCGCTATCAGAGCGAGGCTTTACGTCGAACCATGAAAAACCTTCTATACTACGGCCGGGCTATCGCTCTTGCCGCGGCCCTGTGCGCTTCCGCGCTCGCCGCTCCCACGGCCACCACCGTCGTGCTCCAGGCGACTCCCGCTTCGCTCGTGAATCAACAGTTCCAGCGGGCGCTTCCCGTGAAATTGAGCGCAACTGTGCTCGCGAATGGCCATCCCATGCCAGGGTATGGCGTCGTGCGCTTCTGCGTGACCGGCGCGAAGCTGTGCCAGGGCTCGTCTCTGATCGGGCAGGCGCAGTGGTCGGCTGCCTCGGGCGCCGTCATCCATCCGATTCTCAGCGTCGGTACTCATTCGATCACGGCCGTGTTCGCCGGCAACGGGCAGTATGCGCCCAGCACATCGAGCGCTCAAACCGTTGCCGTACAAGGGGCTCACAGTGTCACTCAGCTCACCGCGACCAAGACCGGCGCGACCTATTCGCTGACCGCCACCGTCACCGGCTCTGTCAACATGCCGCTCAGCGGTAATGTCACCTTTTTCAACCCGCCCACCACGACGCCACTCGCCACCGTGAATCTCGGCCCAAGCTCAAAGTCTCTCTGGTTCTCCGGCACCAGCCTTCCCATCATGGGGAGCGAGCCACTTGCGATGGCTGCGGGCGACTTCAACGGCGACGGATTCAGCGAGCTCGCCGTCGCAGGCCTGAACAGCAACACGGTCGAAATCGTCAGCTTCACCAACATCGCGTCTACGATTCATCTGCCCGGCATCGCTCCCATGGGCATCGCGACCGGAGATTTCAATTCGGACGGCAAGCTCGATCTCGCTGTCGCCGAATCGGGCAGCGGCGATGTTGCCATCTATCTCGGTAACGGCGATCTGACGTTTAACTTCGCGGGCACCTTTGCCACCGGCGGGTATAGTCCCGTGGCTGTAGCGAGCGGCGATTTCAACAACGACGGCATTCCCGATCTTGCTGTCGCCAATCTCAATCCCGGCATGGTCACCCTTCTTGCCGGCAACGGAACGGGAGCATTCTCGATTGCCGGCCAGGCCCCGACCGATTGGTTTCCCTACGCGCTGGTCGTTGCTGACTTCAATAACGACGGCAAGCTCGATGTCGCGACCGCCAATTATTACGGATTCGATGTCACCGTGCTCGCCGGCAACGGCCAGTTCGGGCTGCAGCAGGTCGCCCAACCGAACACCGGCGTCTATCCGGATGGCATCACTGTCGAAGACTTCAATGGCGACGGCAAACTCGACCTTGCCGTGAGCAATCAGTATTCGAACGACGTCACCATTCTCCTGGGCAAAGGAGATGGCACGTTCAATCCCACCCCGGTTTCGCCTGGCGTCGGCAACTCACCTGCCGATGTTGTCAGCGCCGATTTCAATCGCGACGGCATCCCCGATCTGGCCGTCTCGTCATTCGGCGATAATTCGGTCACCATCCTGATCGGCAAAGGTGACGGCACATTCACCAACTATGTTTCGTATGCCACCGGCAATGGCACGACGCCGCACGCCATCGCACTCGGCGATTTAGCCGGACTCGGATTCCCCGATTTCGCGGTCGCCGACTCGGGTGTAAACAGGGTGCAAACCTTCCTCGATGTGCCCGCCGCAACGGCAACCGCGACGCTTTCAAACGTGTCGTTTACTCCCGGTGTCCACACGCCGGCCGCCACCTACAACGGCAACGCGACTTACTGGAAGAGCACCGGTGAAACCCCGATTGGCGCTTCCCAGGGCGCCAGTGCCGGTCAGCGTTCTAGAATCAGCTCGCTCGGCTTCTCCGCGACCGGTTCGCCCGCGCCGCCGATCTTCATGCGGTAGAACGAACGCCACACGAAGTAAATGGAGGCGAGCAGGAACAGCACTGCCAGCACGTGACTGATCATCGGGCTGCGCTCGGCCGAAAGCGACACTGCTAATTCGACCGCCAGCAGCCCGAACAGCGTCGTGAACTTGATGATCGGATTCAGCGCCACCGACGATGTATCTTTAAACGGATCGCCCACCGTGTCGCCAACCACCGTCGCATCGTGCAGCTCGGTTCCCTTCTGCTTGAGCTCCGTCTCGACAATCTTCTTCGCGTTATCCCACGCGCCGCCTGCATTCGCCATGAAGATCGCCTGGTACAAGCCAAACAGCGCGATCGAGATCAGATAGCCGATGAAGAAATATGGCTCGACGAACGCAAACGCCAGCGTGACAAAAAAGACCGTCAGGAAGATATTGAACATGCCGCGCTGCGCGTAGCGCGTACAGATCTCGACCACTTTCTTGCTGTCGCTCACCGACGCTTTAGTAACGCCCTCGAGCCGGATGTTCGCCTTGATGAATTCAACCGCCCGATACGCACCCGTCGTTACCGCCTGTGTAGACGCGCCCGTGAACCAGTAGATAATCGAGCCGCCCGCAATCAGGCCCAGCAGAAACGGCGGATGCAGAATCGAAAGATTCGAAATCAGGTCGGGGCGCAAGCCGTTCGTCAATGCCACGACGATTGAAAAGATCATCGTCGTGGCGCCGACCACGGCAGTGCCGATCAGCACCGGTTTGGCGGTTGCTTTGAACGTGTTCCCTGCCCCGTCGTTTTCCTCGAGATGCTGCTTGGCGCGCTCAAACTCGACATCGAAGCCGTAGCTACGCTTAAGATCCTCTTCAATGCCCGGGATCTGCTCGATCGTGGAAAGCTCGAACACCGACTGCGCGTTATCGGTAACCGGACCATACGAATCGACCGCGATCGTTACCGGCCCCATGCCCAAGAATCCAAACGCGACCAGCCCAAACGCGAACACCGAAGGCGCCGCCATGATGTTGTCGAGCCCCTGCGTCGCTACCCCGTACGCGATGCCCATCAGGATCAGAATCGCGAGTCCCAGCCAGTAGGCGCTCATATTGCCGGCCACAAAACCGGAAAGAATATTGAGCGATGCGCCGCCTTCGCGCGAACTCGACACAACTTCTCGCACATGCGCCGATTCAGTGGAAGTGAACACTTTGACCAGTTCCGGAATCACTGCGCCGGCCAGCGTTCCGCAGGTGATCACGGTCGAGAGCTTCCACCACAGCGTGGTATCGCCGCCCAGATCGGGAATCATTAAGTAGGAAACGATATAGGTCGCCGCAATCGATACCAGCGACGTGATCCAGACCAGCGAAGTCAGCGGCGCCTCGAAATTCATCGTATTTGCATTGGCATATTTGCTCTTCGCAATCGCGCCGTTCAGCAGATACGACAGGCCGGAGGTGACCACCATCATCACGCGCATGGCAAAAATCCAGACCAGCAGCTGACTCTGCACCATCGTGCTGCTCACGGCCAGCACGATGAACGAAATGAGCGCGACCCCCGTGACGCCGTAGGTTTCAAAACCATCCGCGCTTGGTCCAACCGAATCGCCCGCGTTATCGCCCGTGCAGTCGGCAATCACGCCCGGGTTGCGCGCATCGTCTTCCTTGATCTTGAAGACGATCTTCATCAGATCGGCGCCGATATCGGCGATTTTCGTGAAGATGCCGCCCGCCACACGCAGCGCCGCGGCACCCAGCGATTCGCCGATCGCAAAACCGATGAAGCACGGACCCGCATAATCCTTCGGCACGAAGAGCAGAATGTAGAGCATCAGCACCAGCTCGACGCTCACCAGCAGCATGCCGATGCTCATGCCGGCTTTAAGCGGCAGGTCGTAGCAGGGATACGGCTTACCGCGCAGACTCGCGAAGGCCGTGCGCGAATTGGCGAAGGTGTTGACGCGAATGCCGAACCACGCCACCCCCGTCGAGCCGCAGATGCCGACGATGCTGAAGGCCAGAATGATCAGCACTTTCAAAAAGTCGAAGTGCTGCAGCACGCCGAAGTAGAAGATGATGATGACGCCGATGAAGATTTCGAGAACGACCAGGAATTTGATCTGCTGCACCAGGTACGTTTTGCACGTCTCGTAGATGAGCTCGGAGATCTCGAGCATCGAGCGATGCACGGGAGCATTTTTGAGTTGCCGGTAGATCACGAGGCCGAACAGCAGCCCCAGCGCGACCACCAGCAGGCCCCAGAGCAGCAACGTGCGGCCGTTCACCGTGTTGCCAAAGAAACTTGCTTGCGCCAGGTTGGGCAGGATCAGATTCGCTTCGCCGCTGGCCTGAGCAGGCGCCTGCGCAAAGGCAGAAACAGCGGGAACGAGAAAGACCGACGCAAACAGGGCGTACAGACGAGACATCGTGTTGATGGCCTCCAGAAAATGGCGGATCAGAACTTGAGGTCTAGTATATGACGATGAGTCTTTGGAATTGTAGGCAGCTACCACATGACGGTGGTGAAGCCTGTATGGTTGAATTATGAGGAGCTTCGATGCCGGAGAAGCGCTGAGCGCGCTTAAGGACGAGCTCAACCGCCCCTTTCAGCCCCTATTGCGTATTTACCTGAGCTCGGTTCCGGCCGGGATCGACAGCAATCTGCGACAGCTACTCCCGGATTACGAGGTGGTTGCTAGCAGCGATGGCGAATGCGCACTGATGCGCCGAATCCGTTTCACTTCGCGCGATGACTTCGAGTCCGAGTGCCGGCGCGTGGCCCAGTTGCTCGACCTGGCTGCCCAAAACTGGCAGCTCAGCGCGATCTACGACGAAAGCCACTTCCGAACTTCGGTCTACACTTTTGAATTCCCCGAGCAATCCGATGCGCCGCGGTGATCTGGTAGGGACGGGCAGATTCGAACTGCCGGCCTGCCGCTTAGGAGGCGGCTGCTCTATCCATCTGAGCTACGTCCCCTTCTCGATTCATCTGAAGTTTACCAATGGCTGGCGCTTTTCGTGATACGCTTCCAGCCGAAGGAGCGATCCTCCCCATGGACGACACCCTCACGCCTCCACCCGGCTCGCCGCTGCCCGGCCCTTTAAACCTGAGTCACGAACTGCGCCGGCCCTGGAAATGGCTGCTCGCGGTCGGCATTCTGCTCGTGATTCTCGGCCTCATCGCGTTGGCCGATTCTTTCGCCGTGACGGTCGCCTCTATGCTGTTCTTCGGCTGGGTGCTCGTGATTGCCGGCATCGTTCAGGCGGTGCAGGCGTTCCGGCATCGCCAGAGTGGGCATCTACTCTTGCATACTCTCAACGCCGTGCTTTCATTCGTCGTCGGCCTCTTGCTGCTCGGCAATCCGCTGGCGGGTGCGCTGGTCGCGACCTTGCTCCTCGCCGCCTATTTCACGGTTGCGGGTATCTTCCGCATCGTAGCCGCCACGGCGCATATCGAGGGCCGCGCCTGGATTCTGCTGAGCGGTATCATCACGCTCCTGCTAGGAATCCTGATCTGGCTGCATTGGCCCTCGTCCGCGCTCTGGATCATCGGCATGTTCATCGGTATTGATCTGCTGTTTTCGGGCTGGTCCCAGATCATGCTGGCGCTGGTCGTGCGCCGGATCGCGGCTTAGGCAGCTACCAGCGCCGCAGGCCTTTCCGGCCGATATCGGTCCGGTACTGCATCCCGTCGAAGTGGATCCGATGCGCGGCTGCATAAGCGGCATCGATTGCTTGCTGCAGCGTCTCGCCGCCCGCTGTCACCCCCAGCACGCGCCCGCCGTTCGTTACCAGGCGCTCTCCGATCTGCTGCGTTCCCGCCTGAAAGACCACTGCTCCGGCAGCCTCGGCTTCATCCAGACCCTGGATCAGGTCGCCGGTCTGCGGCTGATCGGGATAACCGGCACTGGCCAGTACGATACACGTCGAGCAGCTGGCCGGCTGTGCCGGGGCGGGCATTCTCTCGCCGTTCGCAGCCGGTTCCAGTATTTCTACCAGATCGCCCGGGTAGCTGTACATCAGGGCCTGTGTCTCCGGATCGCCCAGCCTGACGTTGAACTCGAGGACCTTTGGTCCTTCTGCCGTCATCATTAGCCCGGCGTACAGGAAGCCAGTGAACGGCGACCCCTCCTTCGCCATCTGCGCGAGCGTGGGAAGCATGATCCGGTCCATGATCTCGCCTGTTTGGGCAGGAGTAAGAATTCTCCGGTCGGCATAAGCACCCATGCCGCCCGTATTCGGCCCTTCATCGTCGTCCCGGAGACGCTTATGGTCCTGAGTCGGCGTGAACGGAACGAGCTCGCGGCCGTTGCTCAGCCCGATGAAGCTGACCTCTTCGCCCTCCAGGAATTCCTCGAGCACCAAGCCGGGGCCTAATCTGGCGATTGCATCTTCCGCCTCCTTCTGGTTTTGAGCAATCACCACGCCTTTGCCGGCGGCGAGACCATCCGCCTTCACGACAATGGGGAACGATAGCTCGCTTACACTCGATGCCGAGCGCGCGGTGGGAATGCCGGCCCGGCGGAAGAACTCTTTGGCAAACCGCTTGGAGCCTTCCAGGCGTGCTGCCGACTGAGTGGGGCCGATGACCTTCAGGCCACGTGCGCGAAAGTGATCCACGACACCCGCCACGAGCGGCGCTTCCGGCCCGACAATTGTCAGATCGGCACCGAAGCGAGTGGCGATTTCGGCATATCCGGCGACCTCGGCAGGGGCTGGAATACAGGTTCCGAGTTCGGCAATACCTGGATTGCCGGGGCTGGCGAATATCTCGCTGACAGCGGGGGATTGCGAGAGGCGCCAGGCCAGCGCATGCTCGCGTCCGCCGGATCCAATGATCAGGATGCGCATGGAAAAACCTTAGAATAAAGGATGCCGGCGTTATAACGCACTCGGCGCTTGTAGACGCTGAAAAACAATGCAGAAGAAGTACGACATTGTGGTGATCGGGGGCGGCCATGCCGGTTGTGAGGCGGCGCGGGCCTGTGCCCGGCTGGGGCTCAGAACTGCCATGGTGACCATGAACATCGACCTGATCGCCCAGATGTCGTGCAATCCCGCTATTGGCGGAATCGCCAAGGGCCACCTGGTGCGCGAGATCGACGCGCTTGGCGGTGTCATGGGCGAGCTGACCGACGCCGTCGGGATCCAGTTCCGGCTGCTAAATACCAGCCGCGGTCCGGCCGTCTGGTCTCCTCGTGCGCAATGTGACAAGAAGCAGTATCGGGTGCGAATGCGGGAATGGCTCGAGCGCGAAGAGAATCTCCGGATTCTGCAGGCCGAAGTGGGCGAACTGCTGTTTTTACCGAACGAACCTGGGCGTATCATCCAAGGCGTTCGGCTCAAGGATGGACGGGAGCTCGCAGCTCACGCCGTGGTTATCACCACCGGAACCTTTCTGAACGGGCTGGCGCACGTTGGCGAAACCCGCTATGCCTGCGGACGAAATGGCGAGGCCGCCTCGAACACGCTGGCCGACCAGTTCCGCGGTCTTGGTCTGCAGTGGACAAGGCTCAAAACCGGTACGCCGCCCCGGCTGGACGGCCGGTCTATTCATTGGGATCGGTTCGAAGAGCAGCCCGGTGACGAAAATCCGACTCCGTTCTCGTTTCTGACGGAGAAAATCGATCGGGAGCAGATTCGCTGCCATCTGGCGTACACGACCGACGAGACGCACCGCATTCTGAGCGAAAGCATTGCGCGGTCGCCGCTCTACAGCGGTCAGATCGAGGGAATCGGGCCTCGCTACTGCCCTTCCATCGAGGACAAGATCGTCAAATTCCCGGATAAACGGCGGCACCAGATTTTCCTTGAGCCGGAAGGTCTCGACACGCACGAAGTGTACGTCAATGGCATGTCGACCAGCATGCCGATCGATGTGCAGGCCGCGATGATTGCTTCCATTCCGGGGCTCGAGGATGCCGAGATGATCCGGCCCGGCTACGCGATCGAGTACGACGCGGTGGATCCACGCGAGCTGCGGCATACGCTCGAAGTCAAATCGATCCCCGGTCTGTACCTGGCGGGACAGATCAACGGGACGTCAGGGTACGAAGAGGCTGGCTGCCAGGGATTGATTGCCGGTCTGAACGCGGCAGCAAAGATCAAGGGCCTTGAACCTCTCCTTGTGGGGCGGAACGAGGGGTATTGCGGCATTCTCGTGGACGATCTGGTGAGCAAAGGAGCCGATGAGCCGTACCGCATGTTCACCTCGCGAGCGGAGTTTCGGCTGCATCTCCGGATCGACAATGCTGATGAACGCCTGACGCCTGCCGGGTACGGGCTCGGGCTTGTCTCTGCCGCGCGCTGGCGTCTTTTCGAGGAAAAGCGCGTTCAGAAGGCGGGGGTGCGTGCACTGCTCGAGAAGACCCGGGCGAGTGCGGTCGCTGAAGTTGGCACGAACGCCGCGACGGACAATCCTTCGTTAGCCGTTTGGCTGCGAAGGCCGGAAGCCGCGATTTCGCGCCTGCAGCGCTGGATCGCCCAGCAGATCGGACCCTTGCAGCATGGCGTTTTGACCACCGTTGAAACGGAAATCAAGTACGCCGGCTATCTGGCGCAGCAGGAGCGGCAGATCAAAGCGTTGCGGGATGCCGAAGACCGGAGCATCCCAAACGATTTCGAGTACGCGGGCATTCCGGGGCTTTCCAACGAAGTCCGACAGAAACTGGACCGCGTTCGCCCCCAAACGCTCGGGCAGGCGGGCCGGATACCGGGTGTAACACCCGCGGCAGTGGCGGTTCTCGACACGTATCTGAGTCTGGCCCGGGCCTAAACCTTCACGTTCCACGTGAAACTTTCATCGCGACACATAGGGCCTCGCCCGACCGTGGTAGGATGCTGTTCAACTTGGCACGAGTAATTTCGATCGCGAACCAAAAGGGCGGAGTGGGCAAGACCACTACCGCGATTAATTTAGCGGCGGCGCTTGCTGCCGCCGAGTTGCCGGTGCTGCTGGTCGATTCGGATCCGCAGGGCAATTCCACTACCGGCGTAGGTGTGCAGAAGACCGCGGAGGGCAAGACGCTTTACGACGTTCTGGTGGGCGACGCGCAGCTCGCAGAAGTAATTCAGAAAACCGAAACCGAGGGGCTGTCGCTTGTTCCAGCCGATCAGAACCTGGTAGCGACGAACCTGGACCTTGTCGATGCGGACCAGCGCGAGCAACGGCTGCGGAACGCATTGGCGAGCGTGAAGGGCGACTACCGATACGTTCTGATCGACTGCCCACCGGCGCTGGATTTACTCACGCTGAACGCGCTGGTGGCATCGGATGCGGTGCTGGTTCCGATTCAATGCGAGTTTTTTGCCCTCGAAGGCATTTCGCAGCTGATGGATACGGTCGACCGGGTGAAAGAGGCATTTAACCCGGCGCTGAAGGTCGAAGGTGTTCTGCTTACCATGTATGATGACAGGACCAATCTGACCCGCCAAGTGGAGTCGGATTTGCGGGAATTCTTCTCCGACGAGGTGTTCAAGACCGTGATTCCGCGCAGTATTCGGCTGGCGGAGGCGCCGAGTTTCGGTAAGACCATTCTGGCGTATGATCCACGCTCCCGCGGGGCCGAGGCCTATATCCAACTTGCAAAGGAAATACTAGCGAATGACCAAAGAGCCCGATCGAAATCAGCGAAAAGCGCTGGGCAAGGGGCTCTCGGCGCTGTTGCCGAATCGAAATAGCGCGCCCGAGCCGGCGAGCCCGCAGATGGCTGCAGCCGAGCATGCCGCCCCGAATCTCCCAGACGAATTCGAGGAATTCCAGAACGTTGCCATCGAGGAGATTCAGCCGGGTGAACAGCAGCCGCGGCGGAATTTTGAAGAGGCCAGGCTCGACGAACTGGCGGATTCGATTCGGGTGCATGGCGTAATCCAGCCCATTACCCTGCGAAAGGTAGGACCGCGCGAATACCGGATCGTGGCCGGGGAACGCCGCTGGCGGGCAGCTAAGCTGGCCGGTTTGAAAGAGATTCCGGCGCTCGTGCGGCGAGTGAAGCAGGAGGAGTTGCTCGAACTGGCGCTGATCGAAAACATCCAGCGCGAGGATCTGAACCCGATCGAAATCGCCAACGCCTTCAATCGTCTGAACACCACCTACGGGCTCAGCCACGAGCAGATCGCGGAGCGTACGGGCAAAGATCGCTCGACGGTCACGAATTTTCTGCGGCTTTTGAAGCTGATTCCGCCGGTAAAACAGGAACTCGCGAACGGCAATATAAGCATGGGCCACGCCCGCGCGTTGCTCAACCTACAACCGGCGGAGCAGGCGCGAATCTGTGAACGGATCCAGCAAAACGGGCTTTCGGTCCGTGAAACGGAGGCCCTGGTACGCGAGATTTCATCGCCACGCGAGCCGGCCGGACCACCGCAAACTACTCGATTGAAAGAAGTTACAGACCCGAACGTGCGCGCCGCAATCGAGGAGATGTCGATGGCGCTCGGAACGAAGGTGCGGATTGTACCGCGTTCGGATAAAGCCGGGCGTTTGGAAATCGAGTACTATTCCCAGGAAGATCTGGACCGGATCTACTCGGTGATTGTTAAGTAGCTAACCAAGACGGGGAGGGTTGGTGCCGGCGGCAGGAGTTGAACCTGCGACCTACGGATTATGAGACCGTCGCTCTAACCACCTGAGCTACACCGGCAGCAAATGGTAGTTTAGCGCAGGACGACTTTGGCGAGGCCGGCGTTTCCCGCACTGTCGTAAACACGAAAGACCAGCAAATGCTCGCCCGGGCTGAGTTTGCTGAAATGCACGCGGAAGCGTTCGCGCGGGGAGTCCGTGATCCCGTCCACGGATTCGATGGGTTGCCAGGTGCCGGCATCGAGCGAGTACTCGCAGAGCCGGAGCGTGCTGGTCTTATCGGCGGCTTCGATTTCGACATCTGAGCGCTCAGCCCCGACGACGGTGACCACGGGCGGCGTATTGTCGATCACGACCGGCGTGCTGATCAGCTCGGTTTCGTGCGCGAATTCGGGGGCATTGGCAGGCGCATCAGAAGCCACGACCCGGAAGAAATAGCGTCCGTCGGCGAAAACGTCGGGATCGAGCAGGAGCGTGTTTTCGAACATGTGGCTGCGAATGAGCTGCCAGCCGTTTTCATCTTCAGCGCGGAAATACAGCGTGTACACCAGCTTGTCGCCGTCGGGGTCATCCGCCTGCCAGGAGATCTGAGTCTGTGTGGTCTGCAGACGCGAAACGATCTGGCTGGCCGAATTGGAGGAACTGGCGGCGGGCGCTTCGCCGGTATCGGTGACCGTGATCGAATAAGCGCCTGTCGAGGACGAAGCGCCGGCGCTGTTGCTCTTATTCGCATTGGTGCCCACGACGGAGCTCACGGTGATGCTTCGCACTACCGGGGCGGAATTCTGGGCCAGATACGGAACCGCAATGGAATCGATCTGCGCATTGGCTCCGGCGGCCCATTCAGCGCGAAATTGTATGAAGCGCGCCGGCGGGCTCGGAATCAGAGACCCGGCGGAATCGGTGAGCGGACCCGACCAGGGGCTCCAGGTGCTATCAGGCCGTGCCGAATAGCCGGTGCGGGTGCGAAAGACAACACCGGAGCCCGCTCCGTGCCACTGAAAATGCCCCCAGCGGGCAACGCTGGAGGCGTCGTGGACCTGCGACTCGTAGCTAGCGGGAGCCGATCCTGCCGGGCCGAAGCGCAGCAGCCGGGCGGAGTTGCTGACCGCGGCGTAGAGGTCGGATCCAAGCTTCAGGAGCTGGGTGGTTTCGCCTGAGCCGGGTTCCGCGAGCAGGCTGATCCGGTTCTGGGCGTAGCGATAGATGCGGGCGTGATCGTCGGTGGAAAAGAGCAGGGCATCACCGTCGAGCAGGAGTGAATAGACGTTATCATCCTTCGAACTGCGGATGGTCTCCACCGAACCGTTGCTGCGAATCCGATAGATGGCTGATTTCTCGACCCCGCTGATTTCGGTAACGCCCGTGGCCGCTGCGGTGGAAGTCGTGGTGGTAGCAGCGGCAGGTTTGGTCTGTTCGGCGGGTTTAGCGGCCTGATCGCCCGCGTCGGCGGCATCGGCGGCGGCTGTGACGGTGATGACGGTGGGAGTGACGGCAACAGCCGTGGTTGCAGACTGCTGGGCCGTATTCGCCGCAGTTGAGCGGCTGGCGACCGCACCGCCCATCGCAGCGGCATAGAGCGTCCCATCCGGCGTAAGCACGATGGAGCGAATTTCGGGGAGCGAGGAATCGTAGAGCACGGTCGCCTGTCCTGGCCGGGCGATATCGTACAGTAGTCCGTTCGGGTCGGTGCCGGCGTACAAATGCCCGTTGGCCGAGAGCGCCAAGGCGGTGACGTTGGATTGACCGGTTTCGTAATAGACCGTGGTGCTCGCTTTGCCGTCGTAGCGGTAGACACGGCCGGCGTCGCCGGTGCCGAGGTAGATCGATCCGTCCGGTGCGGCGGCAAGTGACCAGATGTATTTCGCTGTTGAATGCCAGACCTCCTCCGCACGGCCGTTTTCTATGCGATACAGACCGCCATTGGGGGATGTGGCGGCATAGAGCTGTCCCTGGGAAGTGGTGGCGAGCGCGAACACCTCGCTCTGCGAAGCGGACCAGATGAGCGAAGACCTGCCGTCCGGGGTAATCCGGAAAACCTTGCCGCTGTGGCCCGTGGCGCCGTAAATCGAGCCGTCCGGGGCGGGGGCGATGCTCCAGATGGCGGGCTGATTCAGAGAGGCTGCCCAGCGCACGGATGGTCCAGGCTCGAGGCGGCCGTTGGCATCGAGCGAAAGTCCGGTCAGGCGGCCCTTGAGCAGTTCGTTGAAACCGCTCAACTCCCAGGCAGTACTGGTAGCGCCGTTTGCGGCTAAAGCAAATACGCAAACAGCCGATGAGAGGAGTAACGCGCGCGGATTCATGATGCGAATCTCCGCGGCGCGGCAAGATGCGGGATCGTCATTCCTTAACCTCGACCTGGAGGGTTTTGGCTCCGGTAACAACGTAGCCGCGGGTGGGAATGGAGAGCTCGGCGAGCTGAGAGCCGCGGGTCATCGTCAGGGCGGCGTTTGTCGAGGCAGAACTGGAGGGGTCGGCCAAAACAAGCGCCACTGACGGTGGAGGGTCGCTGATTTCGTCGGAGGGAGCGGGGCCGGAGATCGTAAAAGCGGGCTGCTGGCGCCAGATGCGGATGTAGAGGGCGTCGTTATCGCGAAAAGCGTTGATGGTGCGAATCAGATCGAGGGAGGTGGGCAGCGAGGACTGATTGAGACCGGCAAACTCCGGGAAGTTGAGCGTGTTACCGTCGCTGATGGTCAGGTTCAGGGGACCGAGAGAGGCGCCCTTGGGGATGGTCCAGCTGATCGAACGCGTAATCCGCAGGCCGTTTTCGCCTTCGAGCACGGCGGTGATGCGGAGCGGCTCGCCCGGGCGTATGTCGTGGGTCGAGGTCCAGGCCTGAGCGAGGCGCAACTGGCGTTTCGATTCGCTGGCTTCGATTCGGTAGATGATTTTGCGGGGCTGGATGTCTCGAAATCCGGCGCCCAGCACGAAGCCCAGCGGGACAACGGCGTCCGCGGCAGCCTGTTGCAGCAGGTTGCTGTCGCTGATAAAGGTGTCGCGGATCTCGAGGGGCGGCAGCGTGCCGGCCCACTCGATATGGCCGGAAAGGCGGAGGGTACCGCGGCCGAGGGATCGTTCGGTCGCATCGAGAACCGAAAAGAGGGCGGTTTGCGTAATGAAAGGAGTGAGGAAGCGGTCGTTGACAACCTGGAAATGGTAATCGTGAGTCCCGGTGGCGCTCGAGACGAGGTCGATTTCCATAGGCACGGTGTGGGCGGGGCGTCCGATTTCACCGGCGATGGCGGTAGCGCGGTCGCTGACGATGGTACCGATCCAGTTGCGGGGCGTGGAGAGCTTGAACGACGTATTCAGATTTGGAATGAGCGCGATCACATCGGATTGGGCGAAGGGCATTTCGGTGGTGCCGCTGTCGAGGAAACGATGGCCAAAGGCATAGACACGGTTGCCATCCACGTACGTGACCGTTCCGTCGGCAGCGATATTCATATCGCCGGTGAGCAGGCCCACGCTGATCATGGAACCGGGCTGCAGGGTTGGGACGGGCGCGGGTGGGGCGGCGGCGGAGGCGCTAGGGGAGAAGCCCTGCATGGCTTCGAGGCCGAGGGCACGAAATTGCTCGGCGAACGTCTGAAGGGTAGCCGGGGTGAAGCCGGAAAGCGCAACCGGTGTCAGCATATGGTGGAGATTGCCGAAAGGAGTGGAAACGGCGGAATCGGTTGGGACGGCAGATTTGCGGAAAAATGCCCAGTTCGTGAAGGACTGCGGTTCAGGATCGGGCGGCCTGGGTTCGGGAGTAAGGCTGGCGCCGTGGATCATCTCTTCAATGGGCTGGATTCCGGCGATTGGTTCTTTCGAAAAGGGAAAACCCAGGGCAACCGCACCGAGGAGCTTGCCGTCGATGTAGACCGGGCTGCCGCTCATGCCTTGCAGGATGCCGGTCTGGGCCAAGGGACCGCCGCTCAGCCGGGCCAGAACGATGACCTGTTTGGGGCCGGTGTTACGCAGTACGCCGAGGATTTCGACCTGAAATTCTTCGATACGATTGCCGGAAAAGATTGTGCGTCCAATACCATGCAGGCCGGGACGGACGTCATTTAGGGGAAAAAAATTCTGGGCGGAAGCGAATGGCGGCAGGACAAAGAAAAGAAGGGCCGGGAGGAGACGCCCCAGACTCGGATAATATGCAAGACGAGATTGTGACAAGTGAGCGGGAGCTCTCCCGGAAAATTCTATGCTAAACCGCGCGCCCGCCAGGAGTGCGAACGAGTACCGGTACAGTTGCGCTGAGAGTTTGTGGCTCAGCGAGTTACGAAGTATCAAAATGGCCAGTAGCGAAGCCTTTTGCATGGGACAGGCCGGTACGGAAATGAGGCGAGGAGAGTGAGTGGAGCGATGGTCGACGCAGCGGCTGCGGAACAGGTAAGCGCGAAGCCGCAGCCGTCTGAAGTGCGGTGGGCGCCGGTTGCCTGGTTTGGCGCACTGCTCTTGCTGTGTTACGCGCCGATTCTGTACCGGATGGGCGTGCAATGGGCAACCGACGAGAACATGGGGCATGGCTTTTTTGTGCCGGTGATCGCCGGGTTTATTGCCTGGCAGCGGCGGCACATTCTGGCCGCCATTCCGCGCAAACCCAATGCCTGGGGCCTGGTTCTTGTCATTTTCGCGGCTTTTGAGGCGGTCGCAGGTACGCTGGGAGCCGAGCTTTTCACGGCGCGCATGGCATTTGTGATTGCGCTGGTCGGGACGATACTGTACCTGGGAGGAACGCGCTGGGTGCGTGCGCTGGCCTTTCCGTTGCTGCTGCTGCCGTTCATGGTGCCGATTCCGGCGATCATCTATGCGCAGCTCACGCTCAAGCTGCAGATGCTGGCCAGCCATCTCGGCGAGTTGATGATCAGCGCGGTCGGTATTCCGGTTTTGCGTCAGGGCAACACGCTGGTATTACCGAGCCAGACGCTCGACATCGCCGAGGCGTGCAGCGGGATTCGCTCTCTGATGTCGCTGGCATTTCTCTCGCTGGTGTATGCCTACTTCGCCGATAAGCGGGTCTGGATGCGCTGGGCGCTGCTCGGTGTAACGATCCCGATCGCCATCGGCGCAAACGGTGTGCGCGTCGCGGTGACGGGAATGCTTTCGCAGGTGAATACGGAACTCGCCCAGGGTGCCTATCACGAAGCGGAGGGCTATATCGTCTTCGTGGTGGCTATGATTGCGCTGATTGTCACGCACCGCGTGATCAGCCTGATTGCGAAAGGAAAGAAAAAGGCGGTGCAGGCGTGAAAGATTTCTGGCGATCGAAAAGTGTACGCATTCTGAGCGTGGTACTGCTCGCGCAGGCGTCTCTCTTTTACGGATTTTCGCGGCCCGAGACGATTCCGACGCACAAGCCGCTCGCGCTTTTTTCCATTCCGAGTCCGGACTGGCGCGTTTCGCAGGAACTGGAAGTGGATAAAGAGTCGCTGGCGGTTCTCAAAGCGGACGATATTCTTTCGCGCGCCTATGTCGATACGCGCACGGGCAATCTGGCGACTCTGTTTGTGGCATATTTCTCGACGCAGCGGACAGGCAAGGCTCCGCATTCCCCGAAAAATTGTCTGCCCGGAGCAGGCTGGATTTCGACCAAGTCGGGCACGCTCACGATTCCGATAAAGGGACAGCAGCCGATCGATGTGAACGAATACGTCATCGCGCGCGGGGACAACGAGAGCGTGGTGCTGTATTGGTATCAGGCACATAACCGGGTGATCGCGAGCGAGTATACGGCCAAGATTTATACGGTCACGGATTCGATCCGTTATAACCGGAGCGATACCGCACTGGTGCGGGTGGTGGTGGGCGTCAGCAACGGCGACCGGCAGAAGGCAATCGATACCGCCGTTTCGTTCGTACAGTCCTTCTTCGAGCCGTTGAAAGAGTATCTGCCGGCCTGAGAATCGCGGCGTTTGCAAGCCCCAGCATTTCGGCTGTGCCGAGCCGCACTTGTGTGTCGTGCGCGGCCAATACACCCTCTTGGCCCGCGCTACACGTTTGAATCCATCGACTTAGTGCTTAGCGGGACGGTAGCCGGCGGCTTTGGCATCAGCTTCCGTCATGTACTTGCCCTGCTTGGTTTTGCCGTACCACTTGTCGCCGGGTTCATGGTAGACCTTCGTTTCGGTGTTGACCCAGACCATGCCAGGACCCCCGCCAGGAGCGGCGGTGGCGGCGGGCGTAGGCGCAGTATGCTTCGCGGATGATTTCGCAGTGCTGGCCGGTGCGGAAGGAGCGGCGGCGGGGGCAGATGAGGCGGCTGCAGCCGGGGCTGCGCCGACCGTCACGTTCGGCGAAATCTTCTTGATCTGAGCCGCGGAAATGCCTGCTTTCGAAAGATCATTCACGGAAGAGTAGGGCCGGCCGGCGATGATCTTCTTGGCGGTGGCGGTGCCAATCCCGGGAACCGATTCGAGCTGCGATTCGGTGGCGCTGTTCAGATCGACGGGGCTCGCGGGCGCTGCTTTGGCGTTTGCGCTCTTATCCGATTTCGATTTTTTGGCCGAACCGGTGGCCGTTTGCGGCAGGGCGGGTGCGGCAAAAACCGCCAGACCGATGGTGCAGGCAAGAACTCGCAGAAGATGTTTGCACATAATCTCGAAAAGCATACACCATTGCGAGGCCCTGGGGAAAGGACCGCGAGTACTTATCGCGCCGGCGGCGTGTAGTACGTGTAGCTGTAGGTCCAGCTGGCCGATTCGCCCGGCTGGATGCTGAAATCGAGAAACGGCTCGAGCGCCAGCACCGTGCGGATGGACCAAAGATGCAGGCGGGCGAGCGGCTGATCGCAGGTCACGTGAAACGCGGCGCCGGCTTCACGATTTTCCACACGGAAGTCGTAGCTCGCTGGAGAGTGCGCAAAGCCGGTGAATTCGACTGCTACCGTATCGCGCCCGGCGAGGGCTCGTTCATAGGTGAATTCGCGTCCGCGCAGGACCGCCAGGGCCGGCTTTTCTTTCACGTCTGCATCGAAGGGCAGCGTGACCACGTCCTGTGGGCCGACCGGCTGACTGTCAGGAACGAAGAAGTTGTGGTTGTAGACACTGGTAGCGATGGCGCGCCGACCCGTGTTCTCGAGCTTGTGTTCCATCTGCATCTCCGGCTTTTCGCCGACGAGCCGCAAGGTCTTGGTGTAGCGATAGGCATAGCCCGTTGCCGGATCGGAAACCGTCTGCGTGAACACGATGGAATCGGGATGGGTGGCGACGGTCCACTTACCGGAATCGACGAGCTCGTAAGGCCGGTAGGGAGAATAGTCTTTGTCATCGGGACGCCGCAGCACACCCACGCCGATCTTGATGAACGTTCTGCCTGGTTTGGCATCGTCGAAGCCGAGCGCTTTGTCGTGCGTTGTAAATTCTTCGACGGGTCCGGTAATGGCGCTGGCCGGACCGGCCACAATATCGCTGCCATCGAAGACGAAGTCGATCACGTGCGGGTCGGTCTTGGTGAACCAGGGGCCGTAGTAGTGATGGGTCGCTTGGGTGAGCGAGGCGATCACGCCAGACCAGTCGAAGCGTGTGCCGCGATAGAAGCCCGACTGCACGTCGGGCAGGTAGATGACGGCGTGCAGGGCGCCATTGGAGATTTCAGCGCGCGGGGCCTGCGCGGCGGCGTACGTGGCGAGCGAAAGGGTCATCAGCAGTAGATGATAGCGTCGAGGAAAGGTCATTGATGAAATTACGAGCTTATATCGGGCTTGCTCTGGCGGCCATGCTGGCCGGCGGGCTCGACGCCGAATGGCCGACGTTCGGACATGATTCCGAGCGCTCGAACTGGGCGCCCGAAGAGACGAAAATCACGCCCGAGACGGTGAAAACTTTTGAGCTGAAATGGTCGGTGCAACTGGACAATGCCGCGCTCGCGCTGAATGCGCTGACGGCTCCGGTGGTGGCGCGCGATGTCGTCACCGAGCAGGGCATCAAGACACTTGTTTATACGGCCGGCAGCTCCAATCATCTGTTTGCGATTGATGCAGCGACCGGCAAAGTTGTCTGGACGCGCACGTTTCAGAGCTACGTGACCGCGAAAGAAGCGCCGTTTTTTCTATGCCCGAACGCGCTGAATGCGACGCCCGTGGTGGACCGGCAGCAGAATCTGATTTTCGCGCTGGCGCTTGATGGCCGCTTGTTCGGGCTCGATCTTGGCACGGGCAGCATTCGTTTCGGCCCGTATGCGTTCGTGCCGCCGCTGGCGAAAGCCTGGAGCCTGAACCTGAATAACGGCTATATTTACACGACCACTTCGCAGGGCTGCGGCGGCGATCGGCCGGGGATTTATTCGATGAGCGTGAGCGATCCGGCGCATCATGTCAGCTACGAGATGCTGGCGCAGTATGGCACGGGCGCAGGGATGTGGTCGCGCGGAGGGACGGCGATCGGGCGGAACGGGTTGATTTATGCGAGCACAGGCGACGGAAAACTCGATCCGCCGAACGGGAATTTCGGCAGCAGCTATCTGGCGGCGCGCGCACCGGATCTGACCATTGCCGATTACTACAGTCCCTTGAACTGGGACGAGGTCAACAAGCGCGATCTCGATTTGCCGGCGGGTGGGCTGGCGTGGTTTGGGTATCGGAACTGGCATCTGATTGTGGGCGGCGGAAAAGAATCGGTCGTGTATCTGCTCGATGCGGATGCGCTGGGCGATAAGGATCATCAGACGCCGCTGTACGTCTCCGAGCAGATCGGCAATGAAGGAAAAGAGCTTCAGGAGAAGGGCATCTGGGGCTCGCCCGCCGTATGGAAGGATGAGCGCGGCGAACCGTGGATTTACGTGCCGGTGTGGGGCGCGCCGGCGAAGCGAATTGGCAAACAGGTGGCGCGCAACGGCGATGCGCCGCATGGCTCGATCATGGCGTTTCGCGTGGAACTGGATGCGGCGCGAAGGCCATGCCTGCGGCTCGCGTGGATTTCTCCGGATGTGAATCTGCCGGATGCGCCTGCGATTGCGAATGGAGTCGTGTTTGTGGTGGCGACAGGTGAAAATCCGCGCCAGACCAGAACGGAGGGAATGCCGAAGGTGAACGTAACGGGGGACTGGCGGGACACTCTGCTGACCACAGAAGAGCGCGAGGGGGGCACGCATGCGGCGGTGCTGATGGCGCTCGATGCAAAAACCGGAAAGCTGTTGTTTGAAAGCGGAACTGCGATGAAGAGCTGGAATCATTTTGGTGGACTCGCGATTGACGACGGCAAGGTGTATGCGGTCGATCATGCATCGAATCTGTACTGCTTTGGAGCAAAGTGAGCGCGGATCTGCGGACGATACGCGTGATGCGCTATGTGACGCCGCTGCGGGAGGGCGGATCGCTGCCGGCGATTGTCGAAGCCGATGACGATGGCCTGTATGTGCTCAAGTTTCGCGGAGCCGGGCAGGGACCGCTGGCGCTGGCGGCGGAGTTGATTGCGGGTGAGATCGGGCGAGTGCTCGGGCTGCGCGTTCCTGAGCTGGTGTTTATGGAGCTCGAAGAAGCCATCGGGCGAAACGAGCCGGATCCGGAGATCCGCGAGCTGCTGGTGAAGAGCGCGGGCTTGAATCTGGGGATGGATTATCTGCCGGGATCGGTGATGTTCGATCCGGCCGCGGGCGATACCTGCGATGCGGAGACGGCTTCCAAGGCGGTCTGGTTCGATGCGTTCGTGACGAATATCGATCGCACGGCGCGCAATGCCAATCTACTCGTCTGGC
Source organism: Terriglobia bacterium (assembly GCA_021325235.1). GTDB lineage: Bacteria > Acidobacteriota > Terriglobia > Bryobacterales > Bryobacteraceae > Bog-105. The sequence continues at coordinate 98,773 of JAJPHN010000051.1, forward strand.
ACAAGCAGCTCTACTTCATCGACCATGGCGCAAGCCTGTACTTCCACCACAACTGGCAGGCGCCCGAGCAGATGGCTCTGCGCCCGTTTCCGGCAATTCGTGATCATATTCTGCTGCGCTGGGCGAGCTGCATTGGCGACGTGGATCGAGAGTTGCGCGAGCGAATGACGGAGGCGCAGCTCGAACGCATCGTGAGGCTGGTGCCGGATGCATGGCTACCTCGCGAAAGCGGCGCTAGCAAGGACGGATACCTGGTGTATTTCCGCGAGCGGCTGCGTGCGGGAACATTTGCGGAAGAAGCGGAGCGGGCGCATGCGCAACTCGTTTGACTACGCTGTGCTGCGCGTAGTGCCGTTCACCGAGCGCGAAGAGTTTTTCAATGCGGGGGTGGTGTTGTTCTGCGCCGAGCAACGCTATTTGGGAGCAAAGGTGCGTGTCGATGCGAGCAAGTTGAGCGCGCTTGCGCCGGATCTGAAGATGGAAGAAGTGCAGCAGCGATTGGATGCGATCGTGAAAATCTGCTCGGGCGAGCCGGAGGGCGGGCCGATTGCACAACTCTCGCCGAGTGCGCGCTTCCATTGGCTGGTGGCACCGCGGAGTACGCTGATCCAGCCCTCGGCGGTGCATTCGGGATTGTGCGAAGACCCGGCGCGCGAGTTAGAGCGTGTGTTTCGGGAAATGGTGGTGAGCGGAAGATGAACCTTAGTGCCGGAGCAGAAGCATGCGAGGCACGGTCAGCGCCACGAGCAGGAAGAAAAGCTCGAGCGCGGCGAAGAAGCCGAATACCCAGCGGCCAGTTGGCCAAACGCGCGCCGGGAGGCGGTCGCTGATTCGCCGAAAAACGTTGGCGCTGCCACTGGCGCGATCTCAACGCGGGCAGAACCCTTGCGCCAGCCAGCTGCCATCCAGGTTGCGCGCACGGTGGAAAGCAGCAGTGCGAGAAAGATCACGGCAATAATGCCGACGTTTGCGGGACTGATGCGCAGTCCCACCAGAATACGCAGCAGGTAGGCGCAGAAGGCCGTGATGGCTGCGGCGCGGCTGCATTGGCGGACACCGGTGGCGGCCAGGAAGAAGAAGAGCGCCTCGAAAAGTCCGCTGAACGGGTGATGAATCAATAGACTCGACAAAAACGTGAGCACCGCTACCACGCAGCACACCCAGAAGCCCTGCTCCGTGACGTAATCGAAATCGGTTTCATTGCGAATGGCGGGCCAGAAGAGAGCTTTCAAGCGGTTTTCGCTGCGCGGGACGGATTCGCTGAGTCCGAGGCTTTGCACGTTCTCACGATGCTACTCCAACCTGTGAATCAACCGCAATCCGGGACAAGAGAAGACGCGGCAGAATGCGTGCGGTGGAGACGATTCGGCCGCGTCCTGGGCAAGGTTACGAGCTAGAGGAGGGCTGATTGAACCAGTTATCGATCTGGTGCCACCAGCCGTCCAGCTTCGTGGCTGCGCCTGCGTGATCCTGCGGCAGCTTCTCGGCGAAACTCGTGATTGCACTACTGAGGCTCCTGGCATCCTCAGCGTGCTGCGGCGGGTTACCGTCGGCAAAACGCTTCAGATCACTGGCCGCCTCTTTCAGAGCAGCTGCAGCTTCGGTGTAATGGTTGTTCTTGGCAGCGTCTTCGGCAATCCCGACGTTTTCGCGAGCGGTCAGCAGCGGAAGATCGCTCTGCACTGTTTGCATCACGACATCATTCTGCAGAGCGCTCAGCGAGTCGTCCGCCGACTGCAGGTTCTTGTCGCGCAGGGCGGTCTGAGCAGCTTCCAGGTGCTCCTTCGCCCTATTCAGATCAATGCCGACGTACGTGTATTGAACCGAGGTGTCGTCCACCGTAAGCGGCGCAAACCTGCTGTGCTGCGGTTGCGAGCTGTTGTTTGCCGGCGACTTCTGGCCGGACTTTCGCGCCGCTTCGAGTGGACCCAGAGTGGACGAGGTGTCGAACTCCGAATAGAGTGGAATCATCATCGGCAGGTTCTTGGATTTCGCGAGTGTGGCGATGCGGGTTTGAGCCGTGAGCGCCTTATTGACATGCTGCTGCGCGAGTTGCGTATTCTTGTTTGAGATTGCCTGTCTGGCAAGGTCTACTTCGTGTAGCAACTCGGTTGATAGGTGAGAGAGCTGTTCGCGAGCGGGATGTTCGCTCTTAGTTCCCGAGGGGCGCGCCGTCGAATTCTGAGCGGTTACGCAGAGTGCCGGAGTAACTACGGCCACCTGCCCGGCAAGATACAGAAGGGCTATCGGGAGAGTAATTTTCATATACTGCTTCCTCGACTACTCGACTTCTGCATGTTGATCAGCAGCTCACCCGCTATGGAGCCGCAAGCTATTTCGAGCCGCGGAGTAACTTTTGCGCTTCCTGTTCGGGATGGGCGCAGCAATATGGATTGAGACAGTGGAACCTGTCGCATTTTGTCGTGAACCTTTCTATTTGGGAGTAACCTGGCGCCTTTCCCCGGGAGGTTCATAAGAGTGGACGGATCACGACTTACTTCGTTTGGCTTATTACGTTAATAACAGCAACTGGTGAAGCGAACGCGAAGTTGTAAGTTCCGGTAAGTGGGAGGATGTCCGGGTGTAACTGGATCAGCACCGGCCAGAAAAGAACCCGCTCCGTTTTGGCGTCTAGTTCTGATCGGTGAGTTAGTTGCCGATGAGCTGCGAGTACAGGCTGCGGGCGATGGCGATATCCTGCGTACCGCGGATAATAGCGCGGCCATCGGGGAAGAACATCAGATCGTACCTGGGAATCGCGAGCCGGAGTGCGAACTCATTGACGCGCACTTCGCCTACGGGCGCTAACCGGCGCGCGAGCTCGGCCAGATCGAGTGGGCGGGACGTCTCGTGAATCTGTACGGCATTGCGGCCGCAGAGGCTCACCGGGGTGCGGCGCGCGTTGTCCAGATAGCGAAATTCGTGGCGGGCGCAGACGTGGCATTGCGGATCCGGCGGTCCCGCGTGGATGCGGCGCGAGACCCCGTTCCAGAGATCGAGTGTATGAATTGCGGCCGCGAAATCGTCCCATCCGACTATGAGCCGCAGCGCGAGCGAGACCTGTAGAGCGGCAACAGAAGCGCTCGCGGTGTTGAGAATGCCGTTCACATCGCAGGTGGGGTGCGGTCCGGCGGGCGGCTCCGGATAGACGCAGGCAAAGCACGGTCCGCGGCCGGGCACAACCGGCATCACGGTACCCGAGCTGCCGACTGCGGCACCGTAGATCCACGGTAAGGCGCGCTGCGCGGGTAAGGCGCGCTGCGCGGGCAACGCGTGGTTCGTGCTGCGGTCTATCGAATGCTTGACGCTAAGATCGTTAAGAAGATAACGCGTCTCGAAGTTGTCAGTGCCGTCGAGAATCAGGTCGCAGCCGGTAAGAAGTTCTTCGGCATTGGACGCGGTGAGGTCGGTGACGTGCGGCTCGATGCGCACCTGGGCATTCAACAGCGCGAGGCGGCGCGCCGCCGCAACAGCTTTGGGAACTTCGCCCGATGCGTCGTTTTCGTCGTAGAGAAATTGGCGCTGAAGATTCGAAAAATCGACGGTATCGCGATCGATAAGACGCAGAGTGCCGATCCCGGCGCGAGCGAGCGCTTCGGCCTGGAAGCTGCCTAGTGCGCCGCAACCGACGATGGCAACGCTTGCTTGCGAGATGCGCTGCTGGCCGTTTTCGCCGATGGGCGCAAAGCGGATTTGACGAGAATAACGTTCATTTTCGTCCGTCCGGTCCATCTAACCGGAGAGTAACAGCCGCGGCGGTCTGCGGGATGGCGCTCGTGGCAGCTTTGGCGTGCGCGCGGGAAAGCGCGGGCCGGTTTGAAGGCAAGCGCATCGTCGCGATTCGCTTCGAACCGGAGCAGCAACCGTTAAGTCCCGCAGAGCTTGCCAAGAAAATGCCGCTGCACGCGGGCGACTCGTTTCATGCGAGCACGCTGCGGGAGGCGATCCAGAATCTGTTTGCCAGCGGCCGCTATGCGGATCTGGCAGTGGATGCGGCGGAAGCGGGCGATGGGGTTGCGCTGCGTTTTCTGACGAAGCCGGCGTATTTTGTCGGACGCGTGGTCATCAGCGGCGAAAAAGACCCGCCCAACAGCGGGCAGCTGGCAAGCGCAACCAAGCTGCGGCTGGGTACGCGCTACTTCGATACCGAACGGCAGCGCGCGGCCGATTCTCTCGGCAGCCTGCTGCGCGAGAACGGTTTCTACGATGCGCAGATCGAAAGCGCGGTGCGCTACGACGAACGGACTCAGAGCGCCGACGTCTCGTTCAGTCTTGATCCCGGCGACCGCGCGCGTTTCAGTGAACCGGAGATTAAAGGCGATTCGGAACGAACGCCGAAAGGCGTAATTCGCGCAACCCGCTGGCAGCGTTTGTTCGGCTTGCTCGGATGGCAACCGGTCACGGAGGCTCGCGTACGACAAGGACTCGACCGTCTGCGGCGCGATTACGAGAAGCGAGACAGGCTGGAAGCAAGAGTCACGCTCGAGCGGCTCGATTACGATCAGGAAAGCAACCGGGTGAAGCCGGTGCTTGATCTGGAAGCAGGGCCGAAGATCGAAGTCGTGGTGGAGGGCGCGAGCGTGGATCGTGGAGAGCTGCACCAATTGATACCGGTGTATCAGGAGCAGACGGTCGATGACGATCTGCTGGCTGAAGGACAGCGCAATCTGGCGCAGTATCTGCAGGCGCAGGGCTACTACGAAGCGAACGTCAGCTACAAGCTCGAAAAGGGTGCGGGGCCGCGAGACCAGAGAATCGTCTATGAAGTGATACCCGGGCGGCGGCATACATTCGTGCATCTCGACATTGCAGGCAACCGGTATTTTTCGACCGATCTGCTGCGTGAGCGGCTGTATATCCAGACTGCATCGCTGCCACGCTTTCCGCGAGGGCGTTTCAGCGCAGGATTCCTCAAACAGGATCTGGCCGGTATTCAGAATCTGTATGCGGCGAACGGCTTTCGGGATGTTCAGGTCAGCGCGCGCATGATCGACAACTATGGCGGCCATCGCGCCCACCTTGCGGTGCGGGTGCAAATCGAAGAGGGTGCTCAGTGGCGGGTGCGTAGTCTCGCGATTGAAGGGATCGACGAGAAAGCGCGCGCGCAGATTGAGCCGCGGCTGTGGTCGACGCGCGGGGAGCCGTTCAGCCTGGCAAACATCGCCGATGATCGCAACACGATTCTCAACTACTTTTTCGGGCTCGGATATCTGAATGCGACGTTCGAGTTTTACGAGACCGACGACGCGGCCCGGCACGAAGCGGATCTGAAATATGTGGTAACGCCCGGCAAACAGGACTTCGTGCGCGCGGTGGTGGTGAGCGGGCTCGAAACCACCCGGCCGAAAGTGGTGCTGAGCCGCATCGGGCTGCAGCATGGGGATCCGCTCTCGATGACGGAAGAGACCGATAGCCAGCGGCGGCTTTACGACCTCGGCATCTTCGCGCGCGTCAACACGGCGCTGCAAAATCCGGACGGCGATGAAGACGAGAAGTATGTGTTGTACGACATCGATGAGGCGCGGCATTATTCCTTGAACGTGGGCGTCGGGGCGCAGATCGCGCGGATCGGCGGCGGCGCAACTACGCTCGATAATCCCGCCGGCTCCACCGGCTTTGCACCGCGGCTTGCGGTCGGGCTGAGCCGCATTAATTTTCTGGGACGCGGACAGACGATCGGTTTGCAGACAGCCGTTTCAACCATCGATCAGAAAGCAGCGCTGACCTATTTCATTCCGCAGTTCGGAGCGCGCAGTAATCTGAGCCTGACCAGCACGGCGCTCATCGAGAATTCGAACGATATCCGCACGTACACCGCGCACCGGCGGGAAGCGTCCGTTCAGTTAGGGCAGCGGATCTCGCGCGCCGATACGCTGCAATACCGCATGGTATTTCGGGATGTGACACTGAGCAACCTTAAAATCAACCGGCTGCTGGTACCGCTGCTGTCCCAACCCGAGCGCCTGGGGCTGGCGGAATTTTCGCTCATTGACGACCGGCGCGACGATCCGGCGGATGCGCATCGCGGCCTGTATTCGACAGTGAATCTGAGTTATGCGCCGGGGTTTCTCGGATCGCAGACAAGCTTCGCGCGCGGACTGTTTCGCAATTCGAGTTATCATCCGTTCCATCGCGATTTCGTGTTTGCGCGCAGCACGCAATTCGGAGTGATCACGCGCCTGGGCGGCGGCAGTGCGATTCCGCTTGCCGAGCGATTGTATTCGGGCGGCTCGACTTCGTTGCGGTCCTTCCCCGATTTTCAGGCGGGGCCGCGGGATCTGCAGACGGGGTTCGTGCTGGGCGGCAATGCTCTGCTGGTCAACAATCTCGAGCTGCGCTTTCCGCTGTATGGCGATAACTTGCGGGGAGTGCTATTTGAGGATGCGGGGAACGTTTATCGGACGCTTGGCGCGGTGAGTTTTCGTTTTCGGCAGGAGAATCTGCAGGATTTTGATTACATGGTGCAATCGGTCGGAATCGGACTGCGGTATCAGACGCCGATCGGGCCGCTGCGTCTCGATTTTTCGCTCAGCCCGGATGCGCCGCGCTTTTTCGGGCTGAAGGGCACTTTGGAAGATCTGGTAAATGGCACGGCGATTTCGACTGTGCAGAAGATTAATGCATTTCAGTTTCACATTTCGTTGGGGCAGGCGTTTTAGCCCGGCTGTCGCGCTCTGGCTGCTGGCTTCAGCGGCGGGCGCGGAGATTGTTGATCGGGTCGAGATAGCCATTGGCCAGCACGCGATTACGGCTTCGCAGATCGATGAAGAGATTCGCGTGACGGATCTGCTGAATCATGCGCCGGTGCTGATTGATCTGGCGGCACGGCGGCGGGCGGCGGGACAACTGATTGAGCAGTATTTCGTGACGCGCGAGACGGAGGTGAGTCATTTTCCGGCGCCGGCTGATGCAGAGGTGAAAGCGTACTTCGAGAAGGTGGAAGAAGAATATGGCGGACCGGAGCAATTGCCGGGTGCTCTCGAGAAGTACGGTTTGACGCGCGCTGTGTTGGAACAGCATCTGGCGCTGCAATTACGTACGCTAGCCTTTACGCGCTTCCGTTTTCCGACTGACGAGGCGCTGAACCGCTGGCTGCGTGAGGCGCGGAGAAGATCGAGCATTCTGTATCTCGATAAGGATTTGCAATGAGAAGCCGGTGGTGGTGGCTGGCGGCTCTGCCCGTGGTGTTGTTTGCGGGCGCAGCGTTTCTGCTCCAATCCGGCTGGCTGCAGGAGGAAGCGCGGCGCGAAGTTGTGAGCACGCTCGAGCGCGTTACGGGTGCTCCGGTCGCGATTCGCGAATTTTACTTCGACTGGAGAACGTTGACCCTCGTCTGCCACGGCATCGAGTCGCGGAGCCTGAAGATCGCATCGCTCGAAGTCAAATTGCGCTGGCGATCGCTTTGGGAGAGGAGAGTGGATGCGGCGGGGGTTGTCGCGGACAGGCCGGAGATTGACCTGGGCACGGTGAACGCGAATGGGGTGCCGGGCGGGAATCTGTTTGCGATTGAAGTAGCGCATTACGAGGTAGTGCATGGCATTTTCCATTTCGCGGCACGCCAACAAGGCTTCGATCTTCGCGGCGAAGATTTGCGAGCGGAGCTGAAGCGCAATGGCGCGGGAGATGCTTATGGATTCGAGGCGGCCAGCAAACGCGTAGAGATTGCGAGCGGGTGTTGCGGACGAATGCTGGCCGATGTCTCCGCGCGGGGCCTCTGGAGGCCGGATTCGATCGATCTGCAGAGGTTTCAGGCTGCAGTACGGGCGGATCGAGGTGAGCTTACCCTAGAGGGCCAGGGGAGCCTTCGCGCTTCCTCCGGCTTTGTAGCTGAGGGGGCGGCAAAAGGCACGTTGCAAGGCGGAAGAGCGCAGGCGCGCTTCCACTATTCCAGCGGCGAAATTAACTTTCGCGATATCGAGGCCGAACTGCTGGGCGGAGCTTTTCGCGGGAGGGCGAGCGCGCGTCTCGATCGGTCGTGGGAAATCAGCGGGCAAGTGAAAGGTGTGGCTCTGAATGAGGCGCTGCGGCTTTACAACGGGCGGCAGCTTCCCTGGACCAGCCAAATCAACGGCGCGTTGTCGGGCACAAGCGCAAACGGGTTTGACGGCGACTTGCATCTGACCGGCGGCTTGTCCGGTGAGCTGAGGCTGCATGCCTCGGGACAGGGTGCGATTCGTTTCAGCGACTCCCGTCTGGCGATCCCCGAGACGGAGCTCAATTTCAGCGGCTCCCGCGAGAGCGGCTTTGCGGTGACCGCGACAACGAGCAATCTCGACCAGGTCCGGCGGGCATTGTCGGTTGCTGGGATCGGCGGGGCGCTCGATTCCTCTATCAGCTTTCATCCCGGAGGCGACGCGACGTTTCACGGTGATGTTCGCTTCGTGCGCGGTGAGCCCGAAATCGCCGGAGCGCTCGTGATGCAGCAATTTCGGGCCTATCAGCGCGAATGGCAGCGGCTGGAGTGGCAGGGCGAAGTTAATCGCGAGCGCCTGAAAGCTGATCACGTGATGCTGACCGGACAGGGTGTGCAGCTTGCGGGAAGTGGTGCGGTTCAGCTACAGAATTGGGCGGTTGCACGGTCAGGCGAAATCGACGCCGCGGGCACGTTTGCAGTTCCGGCGCAGGCTCTGGCGCTGCCGGTGAAGGGGTTGCTGAAGGGTGCAGGCGAAATCCACGGCAGACTCGTGAATCCAACAGGCAAGCTTTCGCTCGAGCTGCGCGATGGGCAGATTTACGGGGAAAAGGTGAAAGTTCTCGAAGCGCAGATCGGATTTGACGGCCGGAATATTCGCGTTTCGCGAGGCCGACTGCAGGATTCTGCGGGGGATACCCTGGATGTCTCGGGTAGTTATCTAGATAAGCGGCTCGATCTACAGGTCAAAACTTCCGGTTTCGTTCTTTCGCATGTCAGTGGACTCAGCGGGATCGATGGACGGCTCGCTGTCGATGCAAGGATTGCGGCGGAACGGGAAGCGCAGGGTTTCCGGCCAGTCGCGGTGGATGGGAGCCTAACCCTAAGCGGAGCGAGGTTCAACGGGAAGCCGCTCGGCGATGCGAGTGGCAAGATGCAAACGGCCAACGGCGCAGTGCAGATCGAATTGCGCGGCGATCTGCGCGGGAATCCGTTTTCGGGCGAGGCTTCGGTGAGTCTTGGTGGACAAAATCTGCTTTCCGGTACGCTCCGATTCTCTCGCATTGCATTCCAGGATTGCCTGCCGGACGGCATTCCGGCGAGCGTCGCGGCAAGCGGGGCACTTCATGTTTCGGGCAATCTGCTGGACTGGCGCAACTGGGCCGTTCAAGCGCATGCCGATGCGCTCGAGCTATCGGCCAGAGATTTTCCATTTGCCCTGCATAATGCAGCGCCGGCAGATTTCGAGCTTTCGCGCGGCCTGGTCCGGATTGAGCATCTGGACCTCGCGGGGCCGAGCACCACGCTCAACATTTCAGGGAGCGCTACCGGGAACCGGTTGGATCTGGCGGCCAAAGGTGAATTCAGTCTGAAAATACTGCAGCTGATCGACAACAACATCGAAACGGCGGAAGGTGCGGCGCTGCTCGATGCCTCGGCGCATGGCTCGTTGGATCATCCCTCGCTCGCGGGCAAGATGCAGATCAAGGACGGCGCGATCGGGTTGCGCGATTTCAGTAATAGTCTCACGCATTTGAACGGAAGTCTAGTGTTTGATCAGAATCGCGCAACCATCGAGCGGCTCACCGCTCAGGCCGGGGGCGGGAAACTGGCGCTGGCCGGCTTTGTGACATTCGGGGGAGCGGCCCCGCTTGCCTACCATCTCGAATCGCATGCCGAGGATACGCGGCTGCGCTATGCAAATGGCGTGAGTGTTACGACGGATGCGAATCTGCGCCTCACCGGAACCAGCACGAACAGCCTGCTCTCGGGTACGGCGCGAATTTCCCGAGTGGTGCTGAATCCGAATGCCGACGTGGGAAACCTGCTAACCAATCTGGCGGCGGGCGCGCTCACGCCGGCCAACCAGAAAGCATTTGCCAGCGGGCTGCAGTTCGACGTCGCGATCGAAAGCGCGCCCAATCTGCAGATCAGCACGTCGCTGAGCCGCGATGTGGAAGCGGCCATCGATCTGCGTCTGCGCGGCACACCGGAGCGGCCATTACTGCTTGGGACTGTTTCGGCCAATCAGGGCGATATCCGCGTTTTTGGCGGACGATACACGATTAACCGCGGGCAGGTTACGTTTCAGAATGCAACGCGCATCGAGCCGGTGCTCGACCTCGACCTCGGCACGCAGGCGCGCGGGATCAATGTCGATATCACGATTTCCGGTACACTGAGCCATCTGAATATTGCGTATCGCTCGGATCCGCCGCTACAGCCGCGCGACATCATTGCTCTGCTCACCGTGGGGCGCACACCGCAGGAGGCGGCGAACGTGCAGACCTCGCAAGTGAGCACCGAAAGCAGCACGCTCGCGGCGAATCCAACCTCGGTGCTCGGTCAGGCGATCGCGCCGCCTTCGGGAAGGCTGTCGAAACTGTTCGGAGTTACCAACATTAAGCTCGATCCGCTGGTGCAGGGTCTGACGAATACGCCGCAATCGCGACTGACGCTGGAGCAGCAGATCTCGCGATCGATCACGGTGACGTATGTGACGAATCTCGAGCAGACTTCGGAACAGATTTTCCGCCTCGAGTGGGCGATTAACCGGCAGTATTCGATTGTGGCGCTGCGGGATGACAACGGCGAGTTCGGAATCGATCTTCAATACAAGAAGAGGTTCAAATGAAGCTTCGTGCCGAGCAGGGAAAGCTCAAAATCGAGCATTCCATCATCGATGGGCTGCGGCCGGTGCTCGAACGTCTGCTGCGCGAGACTGCGGAAATTCGCGCGGTGATTCCGGGAGTGATCCGGCCAGTCAGGGACGCCCGGGGTCCGGTGGTGATTCGCGTAACGGTGCCGACTACGAATGGGTGGAAAGCGATTGCGCTCAGTGCGGGCGCGCGGCAGGAATTGTTTATTAGCACTGGTCTAGGGAAGGTCGAGCTGGAGGCGTTGATCGGGCGAGTGGTGCGCGGCTTGTAAACAGAATGGCTATGCATTGGCGTACGTGTTTGACTTTTGCTGCCGGTTCTCGGTACCGGCTGGCTTGCCTCGGCTGCGCAGGACTCAGATCCGACCACCGGATTGGGATCACGCGGCGGACTCGCTTTCAAGACAGGCGCTGCAACGGGCCGAACTGATAAAGCGAAGCCGGAAGAGCTGGCAATAGTGACCGATTTACCGCGCCGAAGCGGATGCCGATCCCGAGCAGTTCACAGCATCCGCCTTGAGAAAGGCATGGGATTCGAACTCGACGAGAAAGCAGCCGAAGCCCTCAGCCACTGGCGCTTTAAGCCGGCCATGGTCAGTGGCAAGCCCATTCCGAAAAAAGCCAAGATAACGATCAACTTCGATCTGCCTTGAACCGGAGGGGATGCGGGGCGGCTATGAGCGGCGCGAGCTGTTGCGTTTATAGACCGGTCTATGATATAAACCAAATATGGAACGCAATGCACGTGACGATTTGCAAGGCCTGATTTTTGCGACGCTCAATCTGCGTTATCTGCGCGGCTTAACAATTGTGCCATTCGGTATCTGGATGGCCTTGTTTCCCCTTCTCGGACACATGACGCGCTGGAGTCAGCTGGGCGCCGGAGCGGGGTTGCTGATCGCAACTGTGCTCGCGGTCATCAGCACGAGGCGCCTGAATAGGCATTACGACGAACGTTATGGGCGCGTGGAGGCGAATCATCGGCGCGGTTTCCCAGGCGCTGGTTTCGGGGTCTGGGGTGCGGTGTTCATTGTGCTCACGGTTCAGGGCGTGCATGGTGTGCCCGCCGTTGCGTTGTGGCTGGCGGCATTGTTTTTCGGCATTTATATGAGCTCGTCCGGGTACCGCTGGTATTACCTGGTCCTGGCAGCGGTCTTTGCAGGCCTCACTCCGTGGTGGGTTGGGATCGGCGACTGGCAGGCGCCGCTGCTCGGATTGGCCTTTGCGCTGGCGGGCGTCATGGATCATCTGCTGCTTCGCCGGCTGCTGCCGGTGCATGGCGAAAGCGAGGCTGCGCCGAGTGTCGCTTAGCCCGGTCGTGCAGCCGGACAAATTTGTGCATGAGCCGGCGCGCCTGGCGATTTTGACTGTGCTCTCCGGCTGTAAGAGCGCCGAGTTCCTGTTTCTGCAACGCGCCACTCAGCTTACGAAAGGAAATCTGTCCGTCCAGATGTCGAAGCTCGAAGAGGCCGGTTTTATTGAGATCGACAAGGCGTTTGAAGGCAAGAAGCCGGTCACCTCCGCCGCATTAACGGCCAAGGGTGCGCGAGCATTGAAACAATATTGGGAGGCGATGGACGAGATTCGCCGGCGTGGCAACGGCAAGCGGTCTTAGACGGGCAGCGCGATGGTTCTTCGATTGACGATTGTCCTGCTGATGGCGATGAGTGCGGCACTCGCGTCTGCGCAGGTCACCTTCAATCGCGAGGTAGCGCCCATTGTGTACCGGCACTGCGCGCCCTGTCACCACGCCAATGGCCCCGGCCCCTTCCCGCTGATCACATATCAGGACGTCAGCAAGCATGCCGCGCAGATCGTCGACGTAATAAAGCGGCGCTACATGCCGCCCTGGCCGCCCGAGCACGGCTACGGCGAGTTTGCGGGCGACCGCAGTTTGAGTAGTGCGCAGATACGTCTATTAGCCGAGTGGGTTGCGGCGGGCAAGCCCGAAGGCGATGCGAAGGATCTGCCGCCCGCTCCGCAGTTCAACGGCGAATGGCAGATGGGCGCGCCGGATCTGGTGGTGAAGATGCCGGTTGCTTACCAGATGCCGGCGGCCGGCTCCGATGTGTTCCGCAACTTTGTCGTTCCGACCGGGCTGAAGCAAACGCGCTATGTGCGCGGCTTGGAACTGCATCTCTCAAACCCGCGTGTTGTGCATCATGCCAACGTGGTGCTCGATCGAACGGGAGCTTTGCGGCGCCGCGACGGTGAAGACGGGCGGCCTGGCTTTCCGGGAATGGATGTCATTACCGAAGCCGCACCCGATTCGTTCGATCCCGATTCGCACTTTCTGTTCTGGAAACCGACGAGTGTGCCGCGCCTGCTGCCCGAAGACATGAGCTGGCGGCTGGATCCGGATACCGACCTGGTCGTGAACCTGCACTTGCAGCCCACTGGGAAACCGGAAAAGGTACAGGCCGAAATCGGCTTATACTTCTCGCCGCAGCCGCCAACGAAATTCCCGATGCTCGTGCAGTTGGAGCACGATGGCGCGATACGCGTTCCGCCGGGCTCGCGAGACTTTACGGTCTCCGACCATCTCACTTTGCCTGTCGATGTCGATCTACTCGCGATCTATCCGCATGCGCACTATCTGGGAAAGCTGATCGAGGCCTGGGCGATATTACCGGATGGCCAAAAGCGCTGGCTGATCCGCATTCCGGACTGGGATATCAACTGGCAAGCCGAATACGAATACGCTCGCCCTGTTCCGCTACCCAAGGGCTCCAGGGTAGAGATGAAAATCAGCTATGACAATACAGCCGCGAACCCGCGGAATCCGAATCATCCGCCGCGGCTGGTCGTCTCCGGAAACCGTAGCGAGGACGAGATGGGCCACGTCTGGCTGCAGGTACTGCCCCGGGCAAAGGACGATCGCTATGCGCTGCAGGAAGCGGTGATGCGGCGGCGTCTTGAAAAATACCCGGCCGATTTTCTGGCGCATTACAATCTCGGTGCGCTGGAAGAATCACGCGGCAAGCTTGATGCTGCGCTGGCCCTGTATCGCGATGCGCTGCGCATTGAGCCGCAAAATGAAACCGCGCAGAACAGCCTGGCGGGCGTGCTTCTCCTGAAGGGCGACGAGGCGGATGCCATTGCGAACTGGCGGGCGCTGCTGGCGCGCGATCCCGGCTATTTGAATGCGCGCTACAACCTGGCGCGCACACTTGCAGGCAGCGGCGATCTAGAGGGTGCGGTGCACGAGTACAGCGCCTTCTTGAATGCGCGCCCGAACGATGCCGAAGCGCAGGCCGGATTGGGTACGGTGCTTTACCGGCAGCGGAATTTTGCTGCGGCACTCGGCTGTTTTCGTAAAGCCGCGGAGCTCGCCCCCTCGAACGGCGACATTCAGACCAACTACGGAACGCTGCTCGCCATCGCGGGCCAACTCGCGGAAGCGCAAAAGGCGTTCGAGCGCGCGCTTGCGGATGATCCTTCGAGCGAGGCCGCGCGCGCGAATCTCGAGCGGGTTAAGGCGCAGCTGGCATCGGGCGCTCGGCACTGATCATCCAGGGAACGCCGAAACGATCGCGGCACATACCGAAACGGTGAGCCCAGAACGTTTCCTGCATGGGCAGGAAGGTCTGTCCGCCTTCCGTGAGCAGCCCGAAGACGCGCTCGGCTTCCTCGATCGAATCGAGCACCAGCGAGAGATAACTGCTGTGGATCGGCTGGTAGTCGTCGCGCAGTACGTCGGAGGCCTGCAACTGTACGCCGGCGATCTCGATGCTGGCGTGAAGGATGGCATCGGGCTGTTTTGCAGCTTCGTGCGCATCGGGATTCTGCCCGTATGTCATGACGAATGTGATCTTGCCGCCCAGATGCTGCTGGTAAAACTCGAAAGCAGCGCGGCAGTTGCCATTGAAGTTCAGATACGGATTCAGTTTCATCAGCGCGTATGCTCCGGGATCTGAAGCGTGGAGGCGACCTGCGAAAGGCGATCGAACGCGTGCTCCATGCCGCTCTCCATGCCCGACCGCAGATGGCCATCGCGAGCGGCGCGCGTCTTGTGCAGCAGGGTGTTGGTCAGCCTGGTGCGGCCGGCGAGGTCTTCGAACTCAACCGTGGTGAGCCATTCGGGGCGGCCGCAGAATTCCATGTCGTAGCATTCGGAATAGACGAGCCTTTGCGGCCGAACGATCTCGCGATAAGTGCCTCGGAACAGGTGCTCGACACCGTCCGGCATCTCGAGCCGAATGCGCCAGGCGCCCCCTACGCGCAGATCCACTTCGCAGGCGGTGACCTTCGAGGTACCGCAGCCAAACCAGTGCCGCAGATATTCGGGATTGGTCCAGGATTCGAAAATGAGCTCGCGCGGCCAGTCGAAGACGCGCGTAAACCGGATTTCGCGATCGGAAGGTAGTGTCACGCTAACCTTTCCGGCGTTTTTTGCGAGCATGTTTGCTCTCCTTCTTGTGCAGTTGTGAAAGAAAATCATCGAGCCGGTCGAAGCTCTGCTCCCAGGAGGCCCGGAAGCGCTCGATCCATTCCGAAACTTCCTTGAGACGCGCCGCTTCGAGCTTGCAGGGCCGCCACTGGGCCTCGCGGGTGCGGCTGATCAGGCGCGCGTTTTCGAGAACTTTGAGGTGCTTTGTGATGGCCGGCGCGCTGATCGAGAACGGTTCCGACAGTTCCTTGACGGTGGCTTCGCCCGCGGCCAGCCGGGCGAGAATCGCGCGCCGGGTGGGATCCGCCAGAGCGGCGAAGGTTGTGCTGAGATCATCCATTAGTTAAACAAGCGGCTAATTAACTGCTGAGCTAATTATGGCCGGAACGGAATTGTATTGTCAATGACGCGCATCCCAACGGCAGAATATGCCGGCACAGGAAACGTTAGAGCGCTTTATTCGGGCGGTGGAGAGCAACGACCATGCTCAGGCCATTGCCGATTTCTATACCGAGGACTGCTCGCTGCAGGAGAACCAGGCTGAACCGAGGCGAGGACGCGATGCCGCTGTCGCGCGCGAAAGGCAAATTTTGAGCCGGGCGCGCGAGGTGCATTCCGAGTGCGTGCGGCCGGTGTTCGTGGCGGAAGACTTTGTGGTCATTCGCTGGAGGTTTCGCTTTGTGTGGCTGGATGGCAAGGTGACCGAAATGGAGGAGCTCGCGTATCAGCAATGGGAAGGCGAACGGATTGCGCGCGAGCAGTTCTTCTACGATCCGGCGCAGCGCGAGCCGAAGTAATCAGCGGATGTAGTGATCGGTGAAGGCCAGTGCCGGGTGCAACTGCACGCGCGGCATGTGACAACTGATGCAGTCGCCGGAGCGGTGCGGCTGCGTATGGCACGAAACGCAGCGCTGATTGTAGAAAGCGTTGTCGTTGCGGCGTGCGTCCTGATGCGCGGCGTGGCAGGTGGTGCAGCTCAGTTTGCCCGAACTGAAGCAGCGGCTCATGGCCAGGCGGTAGGGCTGGAATCGCACGTTCTCGATCGCATCCGGCGGTCCCGAGAGGCGGAAGCGATGACAGGTGCCGCAGAACTCGACCTGCGCCGGGGCGCTGAGTTTACCGGGATTAACCGGATGATGCGCCGCGGGATTGGCCAGGTGCGCTTCGGCTCCGGCATGGCAGCGCTGGCACTGCACGCCGGGCACGACCGGCTCGAGATCGCGCGTCACCGCTGTGGCATGGCAGCCGAGGCACTGGGCCAGCATCTCGCGCGTCTGCAGGCGTCCGAGGGCGGCCTGCGCACTCGTTGAATCGGCGGCATGCTGGCCAATCGTGATGCCGTATCGCGGGAGTTGCGGGAAAAAGCTAATGCGCGATTCGAGCGTACCCGCGGCGGTGGCGATGAGCGGCGTCTCGCCTTGTGCTCCGGCGCCGAGAACCCAATGAATCGTTCCGCTCGCGCGGTCGGTACCGCGCTCAGCCGTTACCTGGATCGAGTCCGGGCTGCGTTGAAACTCGAATTCGTAGCCGCCGGCCGATTCGTGTAACGGCTTTTCGGGCAGACTCTGCGCGAAGGCACTCAGCGCGGCCGGATGCATGGCGTTGGCCATGCGCGAGTGTTCGTGAAGGCGCGTCTCTGCCGGGTGGCAACCGGCGCAGGCCGAGTTGGGAATAACCTGCTGTCCGGGCAGCAGTACGGCCAGCAGCGCGAGCGCGCTCCGCCTAATGCTGCTGGCGCATGCTTTGAAACTTTTCGAGAACAGCGCGGCCTTCGTCCTTCTTGCCCTCCAGCATAAGCGTCTGCCCGAGCAGGTAGGTTGCCGACCCGTTCTGTGGATCGAGCAGCAGCGCGCGGCGGAGGATGCCCTCGGCGTTGCCGTAATCGCCTTTTTTGAAGTAGCAACGGCCGAGCAGGATAAAGGGCCCGCTGAAATCCGGGTTGAGCCAGATGGCGCGCTGCAGGTCGGCGATGGCCGGGTCCCATTTTTCCTGCCGGGTGTAGACGTCGCCGCGCCGGTACCAGGCCATGGCAAAGCTCGGATTCAGCGCGAGTTCCTGGCTAAGCAGCGAAGCGCCCTCCTCTAACCGCCCGCGAAAAATGGCAATCTCGCCCAGCACAAAGTGCGCTTCGGGCAGTTTGGGGTCGAGCGCCACGGCCTGCTTCGCCTCGGCTTCGGCCTGATCCTCAAATTCCTTCTTGAGGAGCATCTGGGCGGCGAGCAGATGGGCCTGGGCAGAATCGGGCGGCACATGGAACAAACGGGCGAAAGCGGCGCGGGACTGGCCGGGCTGGCGCGTCTGGACGTAGGCGTAGCCCAGCATGTAGTTGGCTTCGTTCACGGAATGGACGCGTTCGAGCCAGGGGATGGCTTTGGGGGCCTGGTTGAGGGCGAAATAACTCTGGCCGATCAGCAGGGCCGATTCCTGGAATTCGGGGGAACCAGGCGCCTCGGACTGGGCGGCCTGTTCGAAGAGCGGGATGGCGTTCTGGTAATCGTGCTGGCGGTAGAGGGCGAGGGCGCGCTGATGGACGGGGGAGGGGGTGGGTGCGGCCGCGAGGAGGAGGGCGAAGGCGGCTTGCAACATATTGAAAAGTATAGACCGGGCCGGAAGCGCTACGAGAATCCATATTTCAAGCGCTTACATTCGGGCAGTCCAATTTTCCTCAAATTTATCTAAGAGAAAACGCAACTTTAGTGGTACAAACCCGCTACGAATCGACTACACTACACCAAGGTGGATGTTGTTTCGGGCTATACGTGCGCGCATCCGAGTAGGTTTCCATTGCGCCGGTAAGCCTTCCAAGGAGAAGGAAATGTCCAGGTTTAAGACACAGATTTCGCGCTGGGCGATGGCTGTGGCGGTGCTGTTTCTGGCCGGCAGCTGGAGTCTGCAGGCGCAGCAGGTATTCGGCAGCATCATCGGAACGGTTACGGATCCGAGTGGCTCGGCGGTGGCGAACGCCAAGGTCACGATCACGGACGTCAACAAGAACACGAGCTTCGAGGTCACAACCAACGACTCGGGCGAGTACACCAAAGGCCAGCTGATCCCGGGCACCTATCGGGTCACGATCGAGGCTTCGGGATTCAATAAAGTGGTCTCGAACGATCTGACGGTGCAGGTCGACCAGGCGACGCAGTTCAATGCCTCGATGCAGGTCGGCAACGTAGAGCAGACAGTCGAAGTGACTGCCGCGGCTCCGCTGCTGCAGACAGATCGCGCGGACGTGGCGCAGACGTTCACCTCGCAGGAGATTTCGCAGCTGCCGAGTATCGGCCGCAATATGCAGGCGTTCGAGCTGCTGAATCCGGGCACGGTGAAGCTCGGCTGGGCGCACGCGGCAGATGAAAATCCGCAGGGTAGCGTGCAGATCGAAGTGAATGGCCAGCCCTTTTACGCCAGCGGCTATTACCTGGACGGCACGGTCAATCAGGATCCGATTCTGGGGATCATCGTCATCAACCCGACCATGGACTCGGTGAACGAAGTCAAACAGGCCAACCAGGATTACGATTCGGAGTTCGACACCTTCAGTGCGGGACTGTTTACCTACTCCACGAAATCGGGAACGAACGCTTTCCACGGCGACGCCTTCGAATACATGTTTTTGAACACGCCGGGGTTCCAGGATTTCGGACGCAATCCTTTCACCGAGAACACACCGCTCGGCAGTCCGAACAGTGGAGCCTATACGCCGACTACTCACCAGAACCAGTTCGGCGGCTCACTGGGCGGCGCAATTATCAAGAACAAACTGTTTTACTTTGGCGACGCGCAGCTGACCCGGAACCTGAAGGGCGGCTCGGTGCTGACCAGCGTGCCGACTGCGCAGGACCGGACCGGCAACCTGAGCGACTGGCTGGCGCTTGGCTCGCAGTACCAGATTTACAATCCGACCACGGGCGATCCGACCACGGGCGCCAACCGCAAGACGTTCCCGGGCAACGTGATTCCTCACAACATGCTCAGCCCGCAGGCGCAGAATCTGCTGAGTTACTTCCCGCTGCCAAACACGGCCGGAACGGTGATCAATGGGGTCGTTGCACCGTATAACAACTACACCACCTCCGGGACGCTCACCAATAACGGCAATCAGTGGAACACGCGGTGGGACTACTACGGCAACGAGAAGAATACGTTTTTCGGCCGCTACAGCTATGCCGCTTTCGACCTGAGTGCTCCCGGCGCTTACGGCGCACTGGCCGGCGGAGCGAACTTCAATAACGCCAACTATGCCGGCAGCTCGAGCACGCTGAACCAGAGCATCGCCGGCGGCTGGACCCACACCGCCAGCGCGACGCTGATCAACGAATTCCGCTTCGGCTTCGTGCATTATCACGTGACCGATGTCCCCAACGGCGTCGGCAGCAATCCCGCCACCCAGGCTGGCATCCCCGGTCTGAACCTCGATAATTTCTACACCTCCGGTATGCCGGCCTTCTATATCGACAACCCCACCGGTAACCAGATGGCGCTCGGTTATGCGCTGGGCATTAACCAGTGCAACTGCCCGCTTGACGAAAACGAGCGGCAATATCAGTTTGTCGACAACGTGACCAAGGTTCACGGGAACCACAACTTCAAGTTCGGTGCCGATATGCGGTATGCGCTCAATCTGCGCGTGCCAAGCGATAATCACCGAGCCGGTGAAGTACATTTCAATGACAGCGTCACCGCTCTCGGCAACGGAACCGGATCTATTGCGAGCGGCGGTCTCGGCCTAGCCACCTTTCTGCTCGGTGACGTAACCAGCTTCAATCGCTATGTCAGCTCCAGCACGAATGCGCAGGAACGCCAGCGCCGCTGGTTCTACTATGCGCAGGACGAATGGCATGCCACGCCGAAATTGACCGTCACTTACGGCGTCCGCTGGGAACTGGTGTTCCCGGAGCGCGTCAACGGGCCCAAGAATGGCGCTGAATACGACCTGAATACCGGGCTGCTCGACGTTTTTAGTTACGGCAATATCGCCGGGACCGGCTATCAGCAGACGAACTGGAAGATGTTTGCGCCGCGCGTCGGGGTGGCCTATCAGCTGACACCGAAGACGGTGATTCGGACCGGCTATGGCTGGTCGTATAGCCTTGGAACCTTCGGCTCGACCTTCGGCCACAACGTTACGCAGAACCCGCCCGTTCTGACCAACCAGACGCTCAGCCAACAGCAGACCTGCGGCAACAACTTCTGCGATATCTTCACCCTGAACCAAGGTCCGCCCGCGCTTCCGGCCTATACCATCAGCCCACAGGGTACGCTGCCCTGCCCGGCGGGTGTGGATTGCAAGACGCGCCCGGGCCTGTTCCACATGCCGGTTGTCTACGCCTATAACTTCACGGTCCAGCGACAGCTGACCAGCAAAATGGCCTTTACGGCGGGATATGTCGGCAACCAGGGACGACACACCGGCGCTGGCCTCGGCAATAGCTTTAACGCCAACCAGCAGTACTTTATCCCGAACTTTCCAACCAATCTGCAGGATCGGTTGTTCCCATTCAACGGCTTGCTCGGACCGAGATATGATTACGGGAATACGGCAGGCGTTGATAACTACTGTAACTGCGCCAATACCCGCTACGACTCGTTCCAGGGAACGTTTACAGTCAAAGGTTCGCAGGGGCTGAGTCTACAAGCCAACTACACCTATCAGCTCGCGCAAGGCGATGGCTACGGGCCGGATAGCTCGTATACGTTCCTGTACGACCGGCCGCTTGGTTATGTCGATAACAGCGAATTCCCGCGGCAGCAGTGGGTTCTGGCGGGCGGTTGGGATATCCCGTTCGGCCGCGGTCGCAAGTACGGCACCACCACGAACCGTTTCGTTGACGCTGTGCTAGGCGGCTGGAACCTGAGCGGGATCTTCTCCTGGTACAGCGGCAGGCCGTTCTACCCGACGATCGACAATTACGGAACGAATATTCAGCCGTACACCGGTCCGAACAACATCCCGAACAAGGGGAGCGGAAGCCCGTACGCGGCGAACCAGAACCGAAATCAGTGGATCGTAGGTTGCCCGAATCAGGTATGTACTTCCGGAGCATTCCTCTACCCGGCTTCCAATACCTTCGGCAACTATCCGATCAACCAGCTTTTCGGGCCGCAGTTCGTGAACCTCGATGCCTCGGTGATGAAGCAGTTCAGCCTCACCGAGCGCTTCAAGTTCACGCTGCGCATGGACGCGACCAATTCGCTGAACCACACCAACCTCGATCTGCCCAACGCGGACGTCACCAGCGCCAGCGCCGGCCAGATCACCAATATCGCCTTCAACAGCAACAACTACACCATGCGCCGTGTGCAGTTCTCCGGCGTACTGAACTGGTAGAGAAGTAACACAAAGAAAACGGCCGGGAAGATCAACTCTTCCCGGCCGTTTTCATTTACCTAGAAGGCTTTCCTCAAGAAGTTGCCAGATGCGCGCCGACGGGGTCTCGATCAGTTTATCCGCGAGCTCGAGGCCGGAAGCAGTCCAGCGAAAGAGTTGCCGGCTCTCCGGATCGACCACGTACACGTATGCAAAACCCCAGCGAGCATACGCCTGACACTTCTGTAAAACGTAAGACATCGAGTCGTCTGGCGAGAGAATCTCGACTGCCACTTCGACTGCACTGGTCGGATACGCTTCGGCAACCGGTTTTCGTGTAGCAATGACGTCCGGTCTCGGCCGCGCGTCCGGGGCGATGCGAAGTTCGATTTCTGAACCGGCTGCAAACCCAGCCTCCCGCAGGAGCTGAATCAAAATGCCTTGTAAAAGGCCGTGTATCCAGGTAGGGCTCGCTTTCGGAACCGCTTCTCCATACCAATACTCGTACGCGCGGTCCGAGTGCTGATACTTCGCCTCGAAGTCGGCCAGTGACTGGTGATCGGCAACGGCAGCCATATTCGTATTTGTTGTCGCCTAAGAAACCGGCTCGTCAGCGGACGGCCCGTACAAGCCCGGCACCGGAATATTCAGCAGCCGCAGATACACGCCCAGTTGCGCCCTGTGATGGATCAGATGGTTCAGAAACATGCCGCGGTACAGGACCTTGCGCGGAGCCTCAGCGATCACTTTGTCACCCCAGGAAAGCCGCCAGTTCTCGTTGAGCTGCTCGTCCGTGCTCTTTTCAAGATGCGTGCGCGCCTCCGCGGAGCTGCGGTCGAGGTCGGAGAGCAGGTGCGCGGTGGATTCGAAGACCAGAGGCGGGAATTTCGCAGTCGCCAGATTCACTTCGTCGGTGGTGATCATGCGCGTCCAGAAGTCGGGCAGACGCGCCACATGCACCGAGAGCCGGCCGATCGGCATGGATTTTTCGTGCGGTTTCCATTGCGGATCGTTCTCCGGAATGCGCTCGAGCACCCGGCGCGTGTTGGCGATCTCGTGATCGAAATCTAGCAGCAGGACGTCAGCTATACTCATGCGCGCTAGAGTATCAAGGATGAAAGTTGTGGATCGCGTCTTCGGCTGGCTCATGCTGCTCGGGGCGTTCGGGCATGCCGCGGGTTCGTGGCAATTCTACCGGGGCCGCGACAATCTGGCGCTGCTCTGGGCGCTTTCCGCGTCGTTTGCGGTGATTCTTCTGGCTGCTATCAATCTGCTGCGCGCCGAACGCAGCCACGACCGCCCGCTCGCCTGGATCTGCTTCGGCGGCTGTATCGTCTGGATGGGCTTCGTGATCGTATTCGGGGTGCTGATCGGAAACGTGTTCGATTTCCGGCCGCTGATCAACTTCCTCATCACGGCCGTACTCGCGGTGTTCAGCCTGCGCAGTCTGCGCGCGCCGCGCTAATTACCTTGCGCTGCAGAATGCGGTCTGTTGACCGCTCCTTACAGTCGCGGCTCGGTAAGCAGTTCAAACCTTAGATGCACTTAACTGAGCCGTGCGCGCAAACTACTGACCGTTTTCGTTGTCTTCCGGAAACACCGCGTAACCGGCGGGCGGCGGATACAAGCTCTTGAGCAGGTTCAGCCGTTTCCGCAGATACCGGCTCGGCAACTGCCGCGGCCCGGTCTCCACGTCAATATCGCAGCAGATTCCGTGCAGGTACAAGGTCAGCGTGTCGATGAACGACTGGCGCACATAATCGGCAAACAGCGGGCTATCGCGCTTCAGATTCGCCTGCCGGCGCAGCAGCGTCTGCTTGGCCTGCCAGCTCTCGTCGTCCACTTCGCCGTGCACGCTGCCGGTCAGCTCTTCGCGGATGAGCGCGCGGTAGCCATCGGCCGCGCCCTCGGGCCACTTGCCGGCAACGAGCGCCGCCAGCCGGCGGTAGAAACGGTAATGATACTCGGCCACATCCTGCTCTTTGAGGGCAAAAACCAGCACGGTCTCGTTCTCGAAGCTGACCTGGGAGCCCCACGCCTGCTGCCCTTCGGCGGGCCGCTCCGCCACGACAAATTCCACTGCTTTGTCACTCTTGCGCTTGCGGGCGGTCTTCAGCGCACCGCGCTCGCTCGAGCGCTCGATGTAGGGCACCAGCAGAATCGAGATGCGCGGCAGCATGGCGGCCAGGTTCGAGGGCAGCGCGCCGATCGGTTCCTCGAGATATTCCTTGAGCACTTCTTCGCTCATGGGCAGCGAGGCGCAAAAGTAGCTGAAGGTGTTGCTCAGAGGGATTACTTCGGCGCGAAATCGCTCTGCAAATTGGCCGACGCTCACGCGCGACAGGCTGGCCTGGACCTGAGCGGAGGCGGCAGGCTCTCGTTGGCTGGGCATTTCGGTTTCGACTCGATTCTAGCAAAGCAAGCCCCGCCCCAAACCCAGGGCGGGCGCCGTCCGGGTGCGCGGAATCGCTGCTAAGATTGAGAAAACACGAGTGCAGTTTCTGGTCTCGGCGGGCGAAGCCTCGAGCGATCTGTATGCAGCGGGCGTCACCCGACACTTGGCCGCCGCGCTTCCCGAGGCGCATTTCTACGGCTGCGCCGGACCGCGATTGCAGGCTGCCGGTGTCGAGCCCGTTCTCGATGCGCGCGAGATTGCAGTGGTCGGCCTGGCGGAAGTTGTTCACCATCTGCCCCGCATCTATCTCCGCTACCGTGCGCTCATCCGGCATATTGAAAAGCACCCGCCGGTAGCCGCGCTGCTCACCGACAGCCCCGATTTTCATCTGCGGCTGGCGCGCCATCTCCACCGGCTGGGCGTGCCGGTTTTCTACCTGGTTGCGCCGCAGGTATGGGCCTGGCGCGAAGGCCGCGTTGCAACCATCCGCCGGCTGGTTGATAAGCTTTTTTGCTTATTTCCGTTCGAGGAGCCGTGGTTCCGCGAGCGCGGCGTGGATGCGTCCTATATTGGGCATCCGCTCGCCTCGATGGTTCGACCGCAGTACAGCCGGGCTGAATTCCTGGCGCGCCACGGCATTCGCGGGGACCGGCCGCTCGTCACCCTATTGCCCGGAAGCCGGGCCGGTGAAGCGCGCCGCCATCTGCCGGTGCTGCTCGAAGCTGCCGCGCTGCTTGAGGGCGATGTCGGGCCCCGTTTTCTGCTGGCAACCCCGAAAGGCTTCGAGTCCCATTCGGTTCTTCAAAGTTTTCGGGAACCTCTGGCCGCGCGATCCATCAAAGTAGTTGAAAACGAGGCCTGGGATGCAATCGCGCACGCCGATGTCGCCCTCGCCGCAAGCGGAACCGTGACGATTGAAGCGGCTGTGCTCGGCACCCCCATGGTGACCTTTTATAAGGTCAATCCGCTGAGCTGGCACGCGGGCCGGCGGCTGGTCAAGGTTCCTTATTTATCCATGGTCAACCTGGTAGCCGGCCGTAAGATTGTGCCCGAGCTCATACAGCAGGAAATGACCGCCGCCAACATCGCTGCCGCGGCTTCGGAGTTGCTTACGAATCCCGATGCGGCGGCCGGAATGCGGCGCGAACTGGCCGAGGTGCGAGGCGCGCTCTCGAGCCAGGGCGATCCGCTGCGCCGCGCCGCCGAAATGATACTCGCCTCTGCTCCGCTCAGACGCGAAACGATAGCAGGCCCCGACAGGAGAGAATAGAAGAAAAGATGGAACGCTGTTGGAAAGTGCCGGTACTCTTCGGATTGCTGGCCGCCGCCGCCGTTGCGCAGGAAAAGCGTCCGGCTGGGCTCGAAGTTCAGAAGTACACGATCGATGCGCAGATCAATCCGCGCACGCAGTCGCTCGACGCTACCGCACGGATTGCGTTCACGCCCTCGGACACCCTCAGCGACGCGACTTTCGAACTGAACAACGCGCTCAACGTCTCGAAAGCGGCCGATTGCAGCGGTAAGCCGCTGGCCACCTCGCGCAACACGCAGGACTTCACGATTCACGTGACCTTCACGAGCCCGGTGCCGAAAGGGCAGGCCTGCGAAATCGCGATCAGCTACAGCGGCAAGCTGACCGGCGATGAAGATTCGCCCGTGTCCGGCATCAAATTCGCCGCGCTTCATCCGGACTTCGGTTATCTGCTGTATCCGGCGCGCTGGTTTCCGGTGGCCGGCTACACCACCGACCGCTTCAGCGCCGACCTGCACATCACCACGCCCGCCGATTACAAAGTGCTTGCAAGCGGCGACGAGAAAACGGATGCTGCGCGCAGCGGCACGGTGTATTCGTTCCATTACGACAAGCCTAGTTTTCCGGGCAGCATCGCGGTCGTGAAAGGGGACGGCACGCGCGTCAGCTCGCAGGGCATTACGACTCAGGTTTACTTCCGCGGCAGCGAGGCAGCGGACGCTCAGTCCTATGGCGATGAGACGGGCAAGATCATGTCGTTCCTCACCAATGAATACGGGCTCGCGCCCCAGGCCAACCTGGCGCTGGTGGAGACTGAAGCGGGTGCTGTCAACGGCTATTCCGCGCCCGGCATCATCTTCCTTTCTCCGGGCTCCATCAGCAGGACGGTGAACACGCGTGTGCTCACAAACCAGCTCTCGCGGCAGTGGTGGGGCGTCCTGGTTTCGCCCGCCAATCGCAATCACATCTGGCTTGAGAACGGTCCGGCGCGCTATTCCGAACTGCTCTATATGGAGCACACTGCAGGCACGGGCGCGGCTGAAGCCGAAATCAAGAACACTTATGTGGAAGCCCTGACGGTAAAAGATCCGCCCGTGCTGCAGGCCGCCCGGCTCGACGATTATTCGCCCGAGTACTGGGCGCTCACCGCCGCGAAAGGCGCCGCCGTTCTGAACATGCTGCGCAGCGTGGTGGGCGATGCCAATTTCAAGAAGGGCATGCACGCCTTCATCGATAAGTACAGCTGGCAATCGGTCACCAGCGAAGAGTTCCGTAAGGTGATGGAACAGGTCTCGGGGCAGGATCTGCGCTACTTCTTCATTCAGTGGCTGGAGTCGAGCGGCTCGCCCGAGTTCAAGCTCGAATACACCGTCTTCCGCACGCAGAAAGGCTTTCGCGTAGTCGGCAAGATCAACCAGGATCTCGATACGTTTCGCATGCCGGTCGATCTGCGCATCGATACCGAAGGCAATCCGGAGGACAAGACCATCGAAGTTACGGGCACCTCATCCGAGTTCAGCGTGGATACGTTCGGCAAGCCGCGCAAGCTGACGCTCGATCCGAATCATGTTCTGCTGCGCACCGATCCGAGCATGCAGGTTGCAGTGGCGATCAAGCGCGGCGAGCAATTTGTGGCGATTGG
This sequence comes from Terriglobia bacterium, assembly GCA_021325235.1. Lineage (GTDB taxonomy): Bacteria > Acidobacteriota > Terriglobia > Bryobacterales > Bryobacteraceae > Bog-105. The sequence goes on from JAJPHN010000051.1 coordinate 125,546, forward strand.
CGATTACGCCAATGCGCTCCGCGAATATCAGAAGGCGCTCGAGGTGAATCGCAACAGCTCGCTCGCCCACTACCGAATTGGCGAGCTCTTCTTCAAGCAGAACAATTTTCAGTCTGCGGCCAACGAGTTTCGCGCGGCCATTAACGGCGACCTCGATCCGAAGTGGACCGAGGTCTGGTCGCACGTCAATCTCGGCAAGATCTTTGATGTTACTGGCCAGCGCGACCGGGCCGTGAACGAGTACAAGCTAGCGATTCGCACGCACGACAACACCGGCGGAGCGCAGGACGAAGCCGGCAAGTACTCGACGCATCCCTACGAGCAGAAGAACTCGGAGACGTAGACCGTTAATTTTTAGAAGACGCTGCGGCAGCCCGCTCAGGCCCGTTTTCGCAAACGCCAGAACACCGCCACGCCGCCTAACGCCAGTAAGCCGATCGAGGCGGGCTCTGGCGTGGAGGTCGCATTCAGCGCAGCAAACGCCGCGTCGGCCACCAGCGCATGCCCCTGCGTCGTCGGATGCAGGCCATCCCAGAACAGATATCCGGCATCGTCGGCCACGCTCTGGCCCTGCGCGCCCTGGGTCACGTTGGTGAAGCCGTACCCACCCGGGTTGCCGATGATCTTAGAGAAGAGTGTGCCGATGTCTACTCCGGTTACTGCGATTCCCTGGGTGCGAAGCGCCGCAATGTCGGCCGCCCATTCGCTATCGAACGCCACCGAGGCCGCGTTCAACGCAGATTTGGCAGGAGCGCCGCGCGGTGTGTCGCCGAGCAGGGGCACGTTCAGCCAGAGGAAATTGACTGCACCTTCGCCATGCAGCGTCTTGATATCGGCTTCGATATTGTCGGCCGCCGTAATCGGGTTATTGCCGTTGAAGATGTCGTTGGCGCCGGCCCAGAGCGCGTACAGATCGGTCGAGGACGCGCCGCCCGGATGGGTCGAGGTGAACAGTGCGAGCTGGTTGCCCACGTCCTGCGGATTAGCCGTCCCGGTCTGCGCGCCTGCGACCGCGTAGTTCGTTCCGCCCAGGCCCGAAAGCACCGGCAGCGGATCCGCTACGCCGAGTTTGCTCGCCAGCTGGTCGATCCAGAGTCCCTGCGGTCCGGCCGCTTTCGGCGTGGTGTTCGGCCCGTCTGAGTAATATTGCGTGGTCAGGCCGTTGGAAAAGGTGTACTTGCCGTAATTCGAGCCGGGCAGCGCGCCGAGCGAAACGATGTAAGCGTTGCCGTTATCGGTAAGACTGTCGCCAAAGGCCACGATCCCGGTGAAGGAGCTCGCGAAGGCCGGCGCAAATGGAGTGAGCAGAAGTACAGCAGTCAGGACGAAAGAACCAGAGCGCATGGCCCTTACGGTATCATGTTCGCGCTCGGATTCGAGGTAATGGAACGTTTAGGCTGGTTCCCGGTGCAAAATACGCGAACGCGCGCGGCTCCGTTAGCTCCTCGATGTCTTGAACTGGCTTACAGAGCCGCGACGGTGAAGGAGCGATCAGCAGATCGCATTTTGCACCGAAAAGTAGGCTATAGGCTAGAGAGATGCGTTTGCTTTGCGCGCTTTTCTTCACTCTCGCGTTGTCGTGTGCACTCGCGCAGGAGACTCCGCTGAAAACTCTTCCGTACACGCCGAGTCTCGAGACCGCGTTCATGGATCGGAGCGCAAATCCCTGCGTCAACTTCTACCAGTACGCCTGCGGCAACTGGAACAAGCTCAATCCTATTCCCGCCGACCAGGCCGCCTGGGACGTCTACGCCAAAATGGCCGACGATAATCTGCGCTTTCTGTGGGGAACGCTCGAGCAGGCGGCCCGAGGCGGATCGGCGCGCACTGCCAACGAGCAGAAGATCGGCGATTATTTCGGCGCGTGTATGGATACGGCAGCGATCGACGCCGCCGGTGCCAAACCGCTCGATCCGGCCCTCGCCAGAATCGCGGCGCTGAAATCCACTGACGATATCGGCGCCTATATCGGCGAGCAACACAGGGAGGGTACTTCGCGCAACGCGCTCTTTGGCTTCACCTCCGAGCAGGACTTCGACAATTCCTCGCAGATGATGGCGTTTGCTGCTGCCGGCGGCCTCGGATTGCCCGATCGCGATTACTACACAAAGACCGACGCCAAGTCGCAGGAAATTCGGCAACGATACGTGGCCCACGTCGCCCGCATGCTCGTGCTGCTCGGCGAAAACGCGAGCGACGCCGATACCGATGCGCGCGCGGTCATGCAGATCGAAACCGCCTTCGCCAATGCCTCCCTCACACGCACCGAGAAACGCAATCCGTACAACCTGAAGCACAAAATGAGCCGCGAGGAATTGCAGCGGACTACGCCCGCGTTCGACTGGGATGCCTACCTGAAGGCCGTGGATGCGCCTGCTTTCACGACGGTGAACGTCACGGAGCCGAAATTTTTCGATGAGCTGAACCGGCAGCTGAAAGCACGGAAGCTCGCCGAGTGGCGTGCCTATTTCCGCTGGCACCTGGTTCACAGTCACGCGCAATTTCTCTCAAGTCCGTTTGAAAAGGAAAGCTTTGCGTTTTATAGCGAGTATCTGCAGGGCGCCAAAGCTATGCCGGCGCGCTGGAAGAAGTGTACGCGGCTGGTGGACCACCAGCTCGGCGAAGCGCTCGGTCAGGTATTCGTGGCAAAAACATTCGGCCCGCAGACGAAGCAGGACGCCTTGCAGATGGTTGAGGCGATCGAGGCCGAAATGAAGCGCGATCTCGAAGATCTCTCCTGGATGAGCGAGCCCACTCGCCAGCAGGCGCTCGCCAAGCTGGGCACGATGGTCAACAAAATCGGCTATCCGGACAAATGGCGCGATTACAGCTCGGTCGAGATTACGCCGCGTGAGTTCATGACCGACGTCCGGCATGCCGCCGCGTTCGAAGAACATCGCACGCTGAACAAGATCGGCAAACCGGTCGACCGCAGCGAGTGGGGCATGACGCCGCCCACCGTCAATGCCTATTACGATCCGCAGATGAACGACATCAATTTCCCGGCGGGCGTGCTGCAGCCGCCGCTGTTCGACGCGAAACTCGATGCCGCGCCCAATTACGGTAACACCGGATCGACCATGGGTCACGAGCTGACGCATGGCTTCGATGATGAAGGCCGCCAGTTCGACGCACAGGGCAATCTGCGCGACTGGTGGACAGCGGCCGACGCCAAAGCGTTTGAAGATCGCGTCGCCTGCGTCCGGGATCAATATGCCCAGTACGTGATTGTAGATGATATTCACATCAACAGCAGGCTGACGCTGGGAGAAGACGTGGCGGACCTGGGCGGAACGATGCTGGCCTATTTGGCCTGGAAACACGTCACGGCCGGACAGGATTTGAAACCGCAGGACGGCCTGACGCCGGATCAGCGCTTCTTCGTCGGCATGGCGCAGTGGGCCTGCGGCGATGAGCGGCCGGAACTGAAGCGAATGCGGGCCATCACCGACCCGCATTCGCCGCTCGAGTACCGGGTGAACGGCGTCGTGGCTAACCTGCCGCAGTTTGCCGAAGCGTTCGGATGCAAAGCCGGGCAGCCTATGTTACGAACGAAACCGTGCCGGGTGTGGTGAGGGCCGCGTCTCACGGTCTCGTGCGCCGCCACACTCCGCCGAAGCGCGCGTTCAGTCCACCGCATTTGGCGCTATCGGCTGCAAGGATGTAGTCGCCGATCAGCCTGAGATCCATCGTGCACGCAGATTCTCCTGAGCCCTCGACGTAATGCAGCGTATTGCCGCTTGGCTTCGCTTCGCCGGCGATTTCACCCGTGTGCTGGCTGCCGTTTAAGCCGTCCCAGACGGCCGTTCCGTCGAGCATCAACGAGTGGCGATCCTTAGATAACCGGATGTGAACCAGATTCGCCCCGCCCCGTCAGGTGCCGGTCCAGGCAGCGAACGGCGGATTCGCATCGGCATTGACTTCTGACAGATCGTCCGAGCGGATCCACGCCGGTCCGACGCCATCGTGAAAGGTGAGATAGCCGCACGTCCAGCCATGAGCGCGGTGATCGAGTTCGAGCGGATCGCCCGCGTGCGCCTGGTAAGAGGAGCACTTGCCGCTCGCGTAGCATTGCCACGCGAGCGCTGTAAGCGGCTTGACTGCGAACAGGCGCGGAGAGCCCGAAGCGCCCGCCTGGAGGGCACATGGTTCGAGAGGATGATCCTGAGCGTAGGAAAGGGCAGCCAGCAGAACGGTCAAAGGCAGAACGTGCGCATGGCCATTGCTCAGCTTCGCTGTCGGCGCGGCATATCGATGCCGTACGCGCGCTCGCTTCCGCGCGTAACGACCAGCAGTGTCAAAAGCGTTCCGGGGAATCCGAAGATGAAGGTGACGACTTTCCAGAACGTACTGCCGGTCGCCTGAGCTCGCATTGCGGTGAAGCTCAGATTCGCGAAGATCCATAAGGCCGATACGCCGCTCTCGCTGCCGGTTGGCACGCTGGACCGGTCCTGCGCCATGGCGAAAGAGCTGAGTGCCGTCAGCAGCAGACCGAATCGCCAGAAAGGAGTACGGAGTGAATTGAGACTGTCGCGCATGCCATACCCGCCTATTCGTAAAAATTGCGCCGCCATTGGTGGCGCTTGAGAATCGCCAGCGTCTTCGCATCGAGCATGCCGCCGCTGGAGGCGCGACAACTGCTCTCGACGGTCTGCACGCGGCGCATGCCGGGAATCACAGACGTGACAGCTTTGTTGGACAGACAGAAGCGCAATGCAATCTGCGGAAGCGTGCCGGGTACACCCGCCAGGTCGCGTTTCAACGCTTCGACGTGTTCCACCACCTGGCGTTTGCGGTCACCGCGAAAATACGATTCGCGAAATTCGCCTGGCGCAAACTGCGTGTCCTCGGTAATCGTTCCCGTGAGGCCGCCTTCATCGAGCGGCACACGCGCAAGCACGCCGACCTTGTGCTTCACGCACAGCGGAAACAGCTTCTCTTCGGCACTCTGATCGAAGATGTTGTAGATCACCTGAACCGCCGTAAAGAGCCCGCTGCTGACCGCCTGCAGCGCCGAATTGGGATCGTGCTCGCTGACCGAAACGCCGAAATGGCGCACTTTGCCGCTCGCGCGCAGATCTTCGATCGCGCGGCGCCACTCATCGCGGTCGATCCACGCGTCGGTCCAGACGTGAAACTGCTGCAAGTAGATCTGCTCCACCCCGAGATTGCGCAGGCTCTGCTCGGTCGATTCGACGATGTAGTCGTACGGGAAAACATCTTCAATCGGCATCGACGGCGTGGCTGGCCAGGTGCGATTCTTAGGCGGCACTTTGGTCGCGATGTACACGTTATGGAACGTCTCGCGCACCACACGGCCCACCAGCTGTTCGCTGTGCCCATCGCCATAAGCAAGCGCGGTATCCACCAGATTCACGCCGAGCTCAAAAGCCCGCCGCAAAGCGCGAACAGACTCGTCGTCGGCACCGCCCAGCCATTGCTTGCCGCCGATGCCCCACGCACCGTAGCCGATTTCGCTCACTTCCGCTTCTGTTGGTCCGAGTTTTCGATAGTGCATAAAGAAAAGACTCTCGGCGAGCCGAAAATGCAAAGAAAAAGGCCGCCGCGGTACGTTATACCACGGCGGCCTTTTTTGAACTGGTCAGTGGTTATGGCCGATTGACGTTTTCGGCCTGCAGACCCTTGGGTCCGCGTTTTACTTCGAACTCCACTTCAGCGCCCTCTTCCAGAGTGCGGTAGCCATTCATCTGGATGGCTGAAAAATGCACAAAAACATCGTCGCCATTGGAGCGCTGGATAAATCCATAACCCTTGGCGGCGTTAAACCACTTGACAACACCTTTTTCTCTCACTTACTAAATCTCCTGTCTCTTGATGCGAGAGGATGTTTCAGTTCACCCGGCAGGAGAGCAGAGCCCTCCTTGGAGTCGGGCTCGCAGTAGTACAACCAGCTTGCATCGAAAATCTGCATTGGAGTGTAGCAAAAGCGGGCGGTTTGAGGCAAGGGAATTCTGCGCAAATTTCCGTTAAATCAACAATTTAAGCTCCCTTACGTTACTGCAGTACTAGCCCGTACTGGAGCTGTCATGGAGATGAAAACTGCTCAGGAAGTCGCGCCGGTAGCCGAGCCTTGCGAAGTTGCTTCGGGTTTGGCGGAGAGGCGTGCAGCGGCTGCACTGCGCAGATTTTCGGGCGAGGGAACGGTGAGCAGACGCCGCGAGAGTTTCAACAATCCCCGGCGCTCGAGCTGATTCAGGGTAGTGGAGGTCGTCTCGCGTGTAGCGCCGATCAGGTCGGCGAGCTCGAGCTGCGTAATCGGGATCTGGAAGCCGCTGCCGTTCGCAACCGGCGTCAGCAACGTGGAGAGCTGGGCCAGATAATGCAGGATTCGATACTCCACATCGTGGAGGCACAGCAACTCGACTTTCTCGGCGAGCTCGCGCTTGCGCGTCAGCAGATAGCTCACCAGTTCCCGGCCGATTTCGCCGTCTCCGCTCAAGGCATCGAGCAGCGCCTGGCGCGGGATCCGAAGCAAAGAAGCGGGGGTGATCGCCATTGCTTCGGCGTAGTAGCTACCGTCCCCGCCAAGAGCTTCTTCCCCGATCAGCTGGCCAGGGCCGCAGATCGAAAGAATGATACGGCCGCCGGAGCCATTCGAGCGTGTCAGCTTGACAAGCCCTTTTTCGACGAGATAAACAGTGTCGGCCGGCTGGGACTGGGCGTAGATTATGGCACAGCGCTCGAGCGAGGCCAGCGTGCTGACGCCCGGCAAGGCCCGAATCCCATCCTGAGCCGCTGATCGGAGTGAATTCACGGTTGCTTCCCTTTCATCCGGCACTCGATTGTGAATCGGATCGCGAGCCGGGTCGTTGTGAGGCTGACAAATCTGCGGGCGTAGTACACCTGAGTCGACGAAGCTCCGTCGCCCAAGCAGATCCAACCTCAAACAATTCCACTAACCTATCACTTTCATGCAAGGCTTGCAAATCGGTCAGTACTGTTCTAAACGCGTCGAGGGCGGCGGCCACGTTCTCGCGATTGGTGCGCAGAATCGGCATCCAGAGGTCGGCCGAGCTCATTGCAAGCCGCGTCATGTCGAGCAGGCCGGTGCCGAAGATCTGCTCGAGATGCGGATCGCGTCGCGCAGCCAGCGTGGCAGCCAGAGCCGTCGAGATCAGCTGCGGAAGATGAGAGGTCAGAGCAACCGTACGATCGTGCTCGCCAGGATGCATTTCGATCACGTCCGCGCCGATACGAGCAAGCCAGCTCTTGAACTCGCGGACCGGTTCCGATGGCGGCGCAAGCGGTGTGAGAACGTAAGGCCGCGCGCGAAAGAGGCTCGCTTCGGCTGCTTCCGCTCCGCGCGATTCTTTCCCGGCCATGGGATGTCCGCCGAGAAACTGGCTGGCCTCGAAGCATTCGACCGCTTTGTTTACGATCGACTGCTTGGTGCTGCCGGCGTCGGTTAGCAGGGTATCGGGGCGCACGAGGCCGGCCAGCTGTTCGATCGTGGTGAGGATGCGATCGACGGGTTGCGCGAGATAGATGAGATCGGCTTGGGAAGCGGCTTCCCCCAGGCTGGCCGCACGTGTGATAGCGCCCTTGCGGAGCCCGGCCCGAATCGCATCAGGCGAACTGACACCGATCAGGTCACCTTCGAATCCTGCCTCGCGCAAGGCCAAACCGAACGAAGCCCCAATCAGACCGACTCCGGCAATGGCGACGGTCTTCATGCCGGGCGACGCCCCACGGCCTCGGCGACACGCGCGGTTTCGCGCATCATCTCCTGATACTGGTCGGGGCGGAGCGTCTGTGCGCCATCGCTGGCAGCGCGGTCGGGATCGGGATGTACTTCGACGAGCAGCCCGTCGGCTCCGGCCGCGATGGCAGCGCGTGCCATGGGCAAAACACAATCGCGCTTGCCGGTGCCGTGCGAAGGATCGGCAATGACGGGCAGATGCGTGAGCCGTTTCAACACCGGAATCGCCGAGATGTCCATGGTGTTGCGGGTGGCCGTTTCGAAGGTGCGGATGCCGCGTTCGCAGACCATCACTTCGTAGTTGCCGCCGGACATGATGTATTCGGCCGAAAGCAGCAACTCTTCGATCGTGGCGGCGATGCCGCGTTTCAGCAGAACCGGTTTGCGAATCTTTCCGAGCTCACGCAGCAGGTTGAAGTTCTGCATGTTGCGCGCGCCGACCTGCAGGATGTCGGAATACTCGACCAGCAGCGGTATCTGGACCTGGTCCATCACCTCGCTGACGACCAGGAGATTGTGTCGATCGGCGGCACGGCGCATGATCTGGAGGCCATGTTCGCCGAGCCCCTGGAAACTGTAGGGCGAACTGCGCGGCTTGAAGGCTCCGCCGCGAATGACCCGCGCCCCACCCTTCGCGACAAACTCGGCGCAGGCTTCGATCTGCTGATCGCTCTCCACGCTGCACGGTCCGGCCATGGTGACGATAGCGGGGCCGCCGATCTCGACGTCGCGAATTTTGATGATCGTTCCAGCCGGCTTGAAGTGGCGGCTGGCGAGCTTGTATGCCGAAACGATGCGATGACATTCCTTGACGCCGTCCAGCACTTCGAGCACAGCGGGATCAAAATCGTCCTGCGGGCCAACACCGCCGAGTACGGTATGACGGACACCGGTGGAGCGGTGGACGGTGAAGCCCATTTCGACCAGGCGGTCGATAACGGCTTCGGTCTGGGCCTCGGTGGCCCCTTCTTCCATGACAACTAGCATTCGTCTTTTCTCTGAATTTCGTCCTGCGGCGAGATGATTTTGAGCTGCTGCACGGTACGCATTTCATCGATGATGCGCTCGAAGATGCGTTTGACGGCATCGGGCGGAAGCGGACCGGGGTTGTGGCCGAGAACGTTGGCGAAGACCTGATCTTCGCGCTTCGGCTCGTAGACCGCCATATGGAGCGCCTGCTTGATGCGGCCAATTTCCTCAACCACAGTAGTGCGCTGATTGATCAGCTTGAGAAGTTCGAGGTCGAGCGCGTCGATGCGGTCGCGGCAACGCGCGAGATCGTCACGCGAATATTCGGTCATTGGGAATGAAGCGGCTTTGTCAGAGATGCAGTGAACGCTTCGAGGCGCGCAGCCAGATCGGGCGCCGAAGCGTTCTCCTCAATGAAGCGTACCAGCGCGCTGCCCACGACTACGCCATCGGTCAGCGAGGCGACTTCTTTAACCTGCTCGGGCGTGCTGATGCCGAAACCGACAGCGAGCGGCAGATCCGTGAGCGGACGCAGTCGATGGATCAGCGGCTCGATGGCGCTTGAAACCTGCTCCTGCGCGCCGGTGACGCCGGTACGCGAGACGAGATAGATAAAGCCGGACGAATGTTCGGCCACGAGCTGCAGGCGGCGATCGCTGCTGGTGGGCGCAGCGAGAAAGACCGTGTCGAGGCCGAAGCGGCGCAATTGGCGAACGGGTTCGGCAGCTTCTTCCACACTTAGATCCGTGAGCAGCACTCCGTCGACGCCGGCTTCGGATGCGTCACGCGCCAGGCGCTCAAAACCGTAGCGCATGAGTGGGTTCATGTAGCTGAAGAGGATGATCGGAACCTGCGAAGTACGGCGGATTTCGCGCACGCTTTCGAGCAGCCGGGGGAGATTCGCGCCGGCCCGCAGGGCGCGTTCGGAGGCGCGCTGGATGACGGGACCATCGGCAATAGGATCGGAGAACGGAACGCCGAGTTCGATGAGACTTGCGCCGCCGTGTTCGAGCGCGTGGATCAGAGAAACGGTGTGCCCAGGCGTCGGATCGCCACCGGTGATATAGGCGATGAAGGCTTTCTTATTTTGAAAGGCTTTCTGGACGCGGCTGGTTTCGGTCTGCGTCATCGAAGATCCACTCTCGAGTCTTCGCCTCGCTGACAAAACGCGGGCTCATCCTGCATGTGCTCGCGATAGATGCTGATGTCTTTATCGCCGCGGCCAGAGATGTTCACGACATATATTTTGCCTTTGTCGGAGGGTGCGCGGCGGATCGCTTCGGCAACGGCGTGGGAGGATTCGAGCGCGGGAATGATGCCTTCGGTGCGCGCCAGCGTGCGAGCTGCCGCGAGCGCATCTGCATCCGCCACAGCAACGTATTCACAGCGCTTCTGATCGTGCAGCCAGGCGTGCTCGGGGCCGACGGAGGCGTAATCGAGTCCGGCCGAGACGGAATGCGTCAATCCGACCTGCCCATTTTCGTCCTGCAGCAGATAACTGAAGGTGCCGTGCAGCACGCCGGGCGCACCGCCGCTGAAACGCGCTGCGTGATCGCCGAGTGCGCTGCCGCGTCCACCGGCTTCGACGCCGATCAGTTGTACCGCGGCATCGTTGACGAAGGGATAAAACATGCCGATGGCGTTGCTGCCGCCGCCTACGCAGGCAAAGATCGTGTCGGGTAAGCGGCCGATCCGCTCGAGCGACTGCGCGCGTGCTTCATCGCCGATCACGCGCTGGAAATCGCGCACCATCATCGGATAGGGATGCGCACCCAGGGCGGAGCCGAGCAGATAATGCGTTGTGGCGATGTGGGTGACCCAGTCGCGCATCGCTTCGCTGATCGCGTCCTTGAGCGTGCGGCTGCCGTTTGAGACAGGCACAACCTTTGCGCCCAGGAGACGCATGCGGAAGACGTTCGGCTCCTGCCGGCGCATGTCTTCTTCGCCCATGTAGACGATGCATTCCATGCCGAAAAGCGCGCAGACGGTGGCAGCGGCCACGCCGTGCTGTCCGGCCCCGGTTTCGGCGATGATGCGCGTTTTGCCCATGCGCCGGGCGAGCAGAATCTGACCCAGACAGTTGTTGATTTTGTGCGCGCCGGTATGCAGCAGGTCTTCGCGTTTGAGCCAGATGTCCGCACCGCCGAGCCTCGCGCTCAGGCGCTTGGCGAAATAGAGCGGCGTCGGACGGCCGGCGTAGTTGTGCAGCAGATCGGCCAACTGGCGCTCGAACTCCTCGTCTTCGCGCGCGGCTTGGTAGGCCTGCTCGAGCTCTTCGAGCGGCGACATCAGCACTTCGGGAACAAATCGGCCGCCATAGGGACCGAAGTGGCCGCCGGCATCGGGCACCGCGGCGCCGCGCCAGGCTCTTTCTTCGTGCCGAAGGTGGGGAAAAACGGAACTCACGGTGTTACCTCTTCGAAAGCGGCTGCGGCGGCGCGCGCTGCTTCCACAAACTGACGAACTTTGGCGGGATCTTTCACGCCGGGGCGCGCTTCGAGGCGGGAAGACGCATCGACACCGATGGGGCGGCCCATTTCAATCGCCTCGGCAACATTGCTCGCATCGAGACCGCCGGCGATGATCACAGGCTGCCAGAAGCGCGTGGCCAGTTGCCAGTCGAAGGTGCGCCCGGTACCGCCGTGTGCCTCGGTATCGAGCACGAGGGCTTCGGCCACGAGCGATTCCGAGGGATCGGCCGTGCTCGCGGCGAGCGCACGCCAAGTGCGGTGCGCGAGGGAGGGCACGTGTTTACCGTGCAGCTGCACCACATCGAGCGGCGCGCGGTCGATCGCCTCGCGCAGTTCCATTTCGGATGGCTCGAGAAAGACGCCGACTTTGAGAATGTTGTCGGGCAGCGAGCAGGCGATTTGGCGAACGGTTTCGAGCGTGACGGCGCGCGGGCTGTGCCGGTAGAAAACAAAGCCAAGCGCGCTGGCACCGGCGGCGACGGCCATCTCGGCGTCTCGCTCATTCGTGATGCCGCAGACCTTGACGATGAAACTCATGCGGCGCCTCGCAGAGATCGGAGCGCAGCGGCCGGATCGGAGGAGCGCATCAGCGATTCGCCCACCAGGAACGCGTGGTAGCCGGCGGCGGAAAGCGTCTCGACATGTTCCTGAGTGAAGATGCCGCTTTCACTCACGCGAACGGCCTCCGCCGGCATGAGATAACTGAGCCGGACCGAGGTGTCGAGATCGACTTCGAATGTCTCCAGATTCCGATTGTTGACGCCGATGATCTCCGCGCCGGAGTCGATGGCTTTGCGCAGTTCGTCGGCGTCGTGAACTTCGACCAGCGACGCCATCTGCAGCTCAGCGGCAAGCTCGCGAAAGCGCGTGAGCTCTTCGGTTTCGAGCACAGCGGCAATAAGCAGGATCGCGTCGGCGCCATGCGCGGCGGCTTCGTAGATTTGCAGCCGGTCGATGGTGAAATCTTTGCGCAGAACGGGCAGGGTGACAGCCGCGCGGGCCGCTTCCAGATCGTGCAGTGAGCCTTGGAAATACTGCCGATCCGTGAGCACGCTGAGAGCCGCCGCACCTCCTTCTTCGTAGGCATGCGCGAGAAAAGCCGGATGATAATTCGCGGCCAGAACGCCCTTGCTGGGCGAGGCTTTCTTGGATTCGGCGATGATGGCGGGCTGCGCGGCGGTTAAGGCTGCTTTGAAATCGCGTGACGGCTTGCGATTGAGGGCTTCGCGTTCGAGCGCGGCGGTGTGCTCGCGCAGATCTTCCAGTTCCCGGCGCTTATGCTGAACGATTTCGGCCAAAATGCCGGAACAAAGCGAAGGTGTCACGGAGAACCTTTATCGTAACAACCCAAAGAAGGTTAGCGGAACAGGCCCAGGGTGCGGGTTCCGAGCTGTTTCGGGTGATCGGCGGGGCGGCCTTCGAAGGTGGGAATCGACCGGACTGTGTGCCGGTTGAGGAGATCGTAGATTTCGCCGCGCGTGACAGAAATGTTTTGAATGGGCCCGGCTCCGATTTGATACGGAAGGATGCCGGAGTAGCCGGCCCTGAAAATAATTGCTTCCGGACGGCCGTCGCGAATACGCAGATAAACGCGGCTGGCGTGATTCACGGCCATGGTCGCTTCGGCGTTCCAATCCTTCGGCCAGCTTTGCGCGAGATAGAGAGCGTCGCTGGTCTGAAACGCAAGCGCGTCCTGAAGCGCAGCGGCGACAACGCCAAGCTGTTCGCGATAGAACTCAGGCCCGACAAAATGCGCGAGGCCCGAAGGATAGGCCTGATATTTCTCGGTCAGTCGCAGTAGCGCGGTTTTCATCTCATTCGACAAGCCGATGTGGGCGGCGTCGAGCGGGTCGTAGCTCCAGTCATTTTGAAATTTGTTGGGGCGGCGTTGCCAAGTGCGGATCGCGAGCGGGTCGCGGGGACCGATCAACTGATAAGGCCAGACCGGTTCTAGACCAAGATTCTCGCTGTTGTGAACGGGCGCGCCGGGATCGTAGGACTGGGCGAGGACCTGTTCGCCGGGCGCTCCTTCCAACGGCAAATCGACAACATGGGCGAGTGCCTGGCGGGCTCGATCCGCGAGATCGGCGTCGCGGTGCAGGATTTTCGAGGCTTCGATCACCGCTGGGAACAGCGTGCGCATGGCGCAGATGTCGGTGATGGGGTCGCGGACGTCCCACTGATTCTCGTGGGCATTGGAGGGAGCGGTGTGCAGTTTGCCGTCGGAACCGGTTTTCGCGTAGGCCAGCAGGAAGCGCGCAGCTGCGGCGATGACGGGATAGTTTTGCGCGAGGAAGGCCCGATCGTCGGTCAGCAGATATTGGCGCCAAATCCAGAGCGACACCTCCGCGCCGGTCGATAGCGTGCGCGCGTTGTAGTAGGGCGGCCAGGTCGCGTCACAGTCGTGCGCCGGTTTGGTCCATTGTTCGGCTTCGATACCCACGCCGTTGAAGCGCATGGTTTCGGGGACGCAGATGCCGGGGCGATTCGCCATGTACTCGCGGGTCCAGCGCTCGATGTTGGCGAGATTGTCGCGATAGAGACGAAAATACGGCGCGTTCAGCTGGGGTACGCCTGCGCCGAGATTAGCGGCGACCTGCATGCGCAGATTCCAGTGCCAGTACGCGGCGGGATCCCACTGATGAAAATCCCGCGCGGAGGAAAAGAGATCACCGACGCCGGCCTGAGAACCGGGAAAACGATCGCCGCTCTCGGCGGCGGCTAAGAAAAGGTCGAGCGCGCGCAGATTTTCGAAATACTCAGCCGAATGATCGGCGGATTCAAGCTTCATGAGCGCGCTGTGCTGCCAGAATTGATTCCACCAGAGGCGGTGCGCGGTGTCGGGAGCGGCACGGATTTTATCGAGCAGGAGTTGAGTGGCTGAGCGCGCGTCGCCGCCCTTCCAAGTCGGGGCCGCGATCCAGATGCGAAAAGAGCCGTCCGCTTCGGGGAGAAACGAGAGCTGGGGTTCGTGGGGATCGCGCGGCACGGCGCGCACATTTCTTCCTTTCACGGCGACAGCGGCCAGCGAACCAAATCTTTCACCGCTGGAGCCGAGCGCCGTATCATCCTTCCAGGTTTCGCTCAGCAACGCGAACGACGGATTGGCTTCGCCTCTCGGCTGGCGCGGCGGCCAGAGACGCAATCGAACGCTCTGCGGGGCATCGCCGGCGCCTTTCACATCGATAACCACGGCATCGAGCTCGCTATCGACCCACACGGTAGCCTGCATGCTGCCGCCCGACTCGCGCAATTCGCCGTTATAGAGATCTACCCGGGCCTGGTAGTCGGGCGCGTGGATCAACCGTGCGAGTCCGGGTACGACAATCTGCCCCGGCGACAAGCGGCGCGGCAGCGTATCGGCGCGATTGAGCTGAATCGTCATCCCGTCTTCGGACCAGATCGCGACTCCGAGGCGGCCATTGCCCAGCGGCATGGCTTCTTCCGCTTTGAGGTTGGGGCGTTCGAGAATGAGATCAGAGCGCCCGACGACGCCAGCCACGTCCGCTCCGAGTAGTGCCGCGCTCGACAGCGCGGCCAGGGCGAGATAGGAGAGACGGAACTTCACTCTCCGTAGCATATTGGAGGCAACATGTCCCTTTCAGGTCTGCGGGTCTTGAGTCTGGAGAGCAGGCGCGCGGCTGAAATCGAAACGCTGATTCGCAAGCAGGGCGGCGAGCCGTTCGTGGCGCCATCGGTGGAAGAGCGCGCGCTGGCGGATCACTCGGATGCGTTCCGGCTGGCGGAAGAGCTGGAAAGCGGCCGGATCGAGATGCTGATCCTGACCACCGGCGTCGGGCTTTCGTTCTGGCGCGAGGTGGTGGGGAGCGGGCGCGCCGATGCGGCCTTGCGCAAAACGAAGCTGCTGACGCGCGGACCGAAACCGAGCGCGGTACTGCGAAGCGCGGGCATTGCCCCCGATATCACGATTCCGGAGCCCAATACCTGGCGCGAGATTGTGGAAGCTGTGCGCGGCCGTGCGGAGCGCAGGCTGGCGATACAGGAGTACGGGCGGCCGAACCAGCAACTGGTGGAAGCGCTGCGCGAGCAGGGCGCGCAGGTGGAGACGTTTGCGCTGTATCGTTGGGAACTGCCGGCCGACACGCGTCTGCTGCGACAAGCCGCGCACAAGCTGTCGCGGAACGAATTCGATCTGGTGCTTTTTACTTCGGGCGTACAGCTCGATCACCTGTTCGCTATCGCCGAAGAAGAGAAACTGGCGGAAGAGGTAAAGCGCGCCCTGGCGGAGCGGGTCGTGATCGCGTCCATTGGCCCCATCATGAACGAGGCGCTCGCCGGGCGCGGTTTGAAGGCGGATATTGTGCCGGAATCGCCGAAGATGGGCGCTCTGGTTTATGCGGCGGCCGAATTGGCAGCGGGAGCGCTGGAACGCAAACGCGCCGTCAGCTCAGGATCGTGAGATGACGGCTCGCGGCTCCGTGCACCGCGCGGATCGGGATGGCGCCGTCGAAGGTGACGAGCCGGCCGTGATGTTTCACAGCCAGCGCGAGCAGGTGAACATCGGTGACGGCGCGGTGACTGGTCAGCGCATGTTTCTGGATGAGGGTCTCATCCAGCAGCGAAACGGTATCGGGCCAGAAGATGTGATGCGAGTCGGAGCAGAACGTCTGCAGGTGTTCGATCACGTCGGCGGGCGAGGCGCGCACGGTTGGATAGACGGGATTGCTCAACACGCGTACGCAACCGTTCAGCGTCTGCGGACAGGTGGCCCAGCCATGTTTGCGGTGTTGTGCAAACCAGCGATGCGCGGGCTCATGATGGACGTGCGCGGGGTCGAATAACGCGGCGAGCACGTTGACATCGAGCAGCGCCACGCTCACGATTCATCCCGCAGCGCATTGACCAAAGCCAGATCGGGCCGCTTTGCAGCCGGGATTGGGGTGAACAGGGGCACGCCGTTTCGGGTGGTGCTCTCGACGCGTCGCACACTCAGACCGAGGCGAATGAGCTCGGAGACAGTTTCGCCGATGGTGTGGCCGTGCGCTTTGGCCAGCTCCTTGGCGGAATGGAGCAGATCGTCATCGAGTTCGAGGGTGGTGCGCATGTGGTCATCATACATCAGCTTGTATGATGATTGATGTTTCTGATCTGGAAAAATTTACGCAAGCGCTTACCGCGCTTGAGAAAAACTTGATATACTTGCAACCCAGTAGCCGTCCGCACGCCCGGTTATCTTGGCGCACGGCCGTCTGAGCTCAATTTCAGGGGGTGCAACGTATGCATCGTAAAGGTTCATGTCGACCGATTCGTAGTATCGGCCATGTCCTGCTTTCTGCTTTTCTTCTACTGATGGCCGCCGGACTTGCCTGGTCACAGGCCGGCACATCAGGAACCATCGTAGGAACCATCACCGACCCTAGCGGGGCGGCGGTTCCCGGGGTGGCGATAACCATAACCAACACCGACACCAATGCCGTCACGCAGATCAAGAGCGGCGGCAATGGCGACTATGTGGCGGCGGACCTGCCGGTCGGTCACTACACGGTCAAAGCGGAGGCGCAAGGCTTCAAAACAGCCGAGCAGACCAATATCACGCTGCAAGTCGGGCAGCGATTGAAGGTCGATATTCCGCTCGAAGTGGGCGCTACGACCGAAAGCATCACGGTAGAGGCAAATGCCGTGCAGGTGCAGTCCGAATCGGGCGAAGTCAGCTCGGTGATTACCGGACAGCAGGTCACGCAGCTGGCGACCAACGGACGCAGCATCTATTCGCTGGCGACGATTATTCCCGGCGCTTCGAGCAACATGAGCGACTTGAATGTGCCGACCTCAACCGGCGGCGACTCGACAGTTGCGTTTAACGGTCTGCGGCAGAACCACAATCTCTGGTTGATCGACGGCGGCGAAGCTTCCGATCGCGGCGGCGCGGGCGGCATGGACGTGATGCCCTCGGTGGATGCGATTGGCGAGTTCCGGGCGCTGACGTCGAACTACAGCTCGGATTTCGGACTCTCTTCGGCGGGCACGATGACGATGGTCATCAAGTCGGGAACGAAGGATTTTCACGGCACGCTGTGGGAATTCAACCGCAATGACGCACTCGATGCAGCGAACTTCATCAACAACGCCAACAACGTGAAGACTCCGGTGCTCCGCTTCAATACCTATGGCTTCAACGTCGGCGGACCGGTCTACATTCCGAAGGTCTACAACAAGAACCGTGACCGAACGTTCTTCTTCTACAACATGGAATGGCGCAAGCTGATCCAGGGCGGCAATGTGAACACGACGGTGCCGTGGACAAGCGCTTATACGGGCGATTTTTCAGGTACCGGGAAGACCATCTACCTGCCGACTTCGGCACAGGTGGGCGGCAACTCAGCTCTTGCATCCGCACTAACATCCGCTACTGGCGTGGCGTTAGGCGCACCATTCCCGGGCGACAAGATCCCCGCCAGCCTGCTGAACAAGAATGCTCAATTGCTGTTGCAAACCGGCATTTTCCCGGCGGCTAACGGCAACAATAATCAGTTCGTGGGCGGCTCCAATCTCCCGACAAATGTGCGGGAAGAGATCGTGCGCATCGACCATCGCTTCTCGGACAAGTTGTCCGTCTTCGGTCACCTGATTCTGGACAGCGTGGACCAGACCTACGGAACATCAATGTGGAGCGGCGACAACGTGCCCACGGTCGGCAATACGTTCTCGAATCCCAGCTACCACGGCGTGGTTCATGCCACGTGGTCGATCAGCCCGACACTGCTGAACGAAGTGGCCTATAACCAGAACGGCAACAAAATCAATATTCAGCCGGACGGTATCTATCAGCGGCCGAGCGGATTGAGTGTGGCCCAGCTTTTTGGTACGGACACTCGCATTCCATCAGTGAGCCTCAGCCAGCTCGGAACCAATTATGACGTGAGCAGCTGGCCCTGGACCAACAAAGCAGACGATTATCAGGTGCGCGACGATCTGTCCTGGATCAAGGGGGCACATCAGATCAAGATGGGCGCGAGTTGGGCGCTGTATAAGAAAGTCCAGGAGCTCTTCGGACAAACGCAGGGCGCTTTTACCTTCAACGGCCAGTACACGGGTGTCGACTTCGCCGACTTCCTGCTCGGCCTCTCGAGTTCCTACAGCGAACTCGCGCTGCAGGATAACGGCTACTGGAACAATATTTCGCCGGCAGCCTATATTCAGGACAACTGGAAGGTCAACAACCGGCTGACACTGAATCTGGGCCTGCGCTGGGACGGTATTCCGCACACCTACGAAGCGCACGATCGCATGGCGAATTTCTATCCAGGACTTTACAATCCGGCAGATGCGGCGCATCTAAGCTCGGACGGCAATTCAATCCTGGCGGGCAGTCCCGGTCTGGGCACGAGCCCGAACCCGGCACTCGCGGGCATTCCCTTCTATTTGAACGGGATCGGTCTCGAAGGGAAGAACGGCATTCCGAAGGGATTGGTAAAGGATCAATGGCTGAATTTTGGCCCGCGCATCGGCTTCGCTTACGGGCTCGATGATTCCGGCAAGACGGTGCTGCGAGGCGGCTTCGGCATCATGTACGAACGCATTCAGGGCAACGACATGTATAACGCGGGTCCGAACCAGCCCTTCAGCGCAACGGTTACGAATCCCAACGTTTACCTGAACAATCCCGCTATCAGCGTTCAGAACGGACAACCGGTTCCGACCACGTCGGCGTCGGTCGGCAGCATCACGGGCCTGGCTTACACCGATTACAAGAGCCCGGCGAGCTACCAATACAGCTTCGGGCTGCAACGCCAGCTCTCGGGCGACTCGGTGCTCTCGGTTTCTTATGTCGGTAACGAGAACCGCCATCAGAACGACTATCGCGAAACCAACCTGCCGCCGGACAGCCAGAGCCTGCGCGCCTGCCTGATTCAGGGTCTGAGCAGTTGCCCTTACAACACGACTCTCGCGTATCTTGGCTTCCACTCTCTGAAGATGTCGGAGAACGCCGAGAACGGCAACTACAACGGATTGCAGGTTGAGCTGCGATCGAAGATCCGCAGTGATCTCCAGCTGCAGGCCGCTTATACGTTCTCGAAGGCGATGGACCCGGCGGGCTCCGTAGCCAGCTTTGGAGGGGACCTGTATACGGTTTCCGATCCCTATAACCGGCACTACGATTACGGTCCCGCGGGAAGCGACCGCACGCACATCGCGGTGATTAACTTCATCTACGATATGCCGTTCTTCCGCAACAGCCAACACGCGTTCGTGCGGACCACGCTCGGCGGTTGGGAACTGTCCGGCATCGTGACGGCAGAATCGGGTCTGCCGCTGCAGATGACGCTGGGCGGTTCGCAGGGCAGCAACGGTATCGCCAACGCGACGAACCGGCCGAATGTGGTGGGGACGCTGACCTACCCGCACACAGTATCGGAGTGGTTCAATACCAGCGCCTTCGGGGCACCTGCTCTCGGAGCATGGGGCGATCTGGGGAGCGGCGTGGTGCGCGGACCCGGCCGCGACAACTGGAACGTTTCGCTGTTCAAACGCTTCATCTTCAGCGAACAGCACCAGCGCGAATTCCAGCTGCGTTTTGAAACGTACAACACGTTCAATCACACGCAGTTCAACGGCATCAGCACCAGTTTCTCGTCGAGCAACTTCGGGCAGGTGACGAGCGTGTGGGATCCGCGCGTGTTCCAGCTTGGAGCGAAGCTGCTGTTCTAGAGACCGCTTACTGACGTGCGCGGCTCTGTTTCGGAGTCTGAGTGACTGCGGAACAGGGTCGCGCATTTTTCGTTTTGAAGCGCCCAGCCGGCCAGCAATATCGCCGGACTCTCGGGCGCTTTCGCATCTCTGAGCTCACCCACCGTGGTGCGCACGATCGCCTGGTCCGGGCGCGAGACACGGCTCACAATGACACACGGTGTGTCGGGCGTAACGCCTTGCGCGAGCCACTGTTCGGCAATAGCCGCGAGATTGCTGCCGGGCATGTAGACGATGCGCGTGGGCGGAAACTCGGCGTTGGGCTTGTCGGCGTGATGACCGGTCACAAGCAGCACACTGGACGCAGCATCGCGGCTGGTGAGCGATGCTCCGAAAGCGGCTGCTGCAGCCATCGCGGACGAAATCCCGGGCACGACTTCATACGGAATTCCGGCCGATCGTAAAGCAGCGATTTCTTCTCCGGCACGCCCAAAAATCAGCGGATCGCCGCTCTTGAGCCGCACCACGGCGAGGTCACGGCGCGCGCTTTCGACCAGCTTCTGATTGATTTCCGCCTGTGTGACACGCCTGGCCCCGCAGCGCTTCCCGACGCTGACGACCAGCGCGTGACCGGCGGCGAGCGCGAGCACATCTTCGGAAACCAGATCGTCGTGATAGACCACATCGGCCGTCTCGAGCAGCGCGGCGGCTTTGCGCGTCAGTAACTCCGGATCGCCCGGACCAGCGCCCACCAGATACACAATGCCTTTCTGCGCGACAGTCATGCGGATGGACGCAGAAGAGCGCGGCAGGGACATGTTTCAGCATCGCAGATCTCGCGCTTGGCGAGCTCGCGCAGCAACGAGATACGCTCAGGGCCGGGAGGGACAGACTGATTTATGTGCCGCCGCAGCTCGCCGAGTTTTTCCAGCCACTTGCCGGTATCGCCCGGCAGCGCTTCGTCGATCTCACGTTTGAGCTGCTGCGCGAAAGCGGGACTCTCACCGGCTGTTGAAATGCCGATCTGCAATGCGCCGCGGCGCACGATGGAGCCGAAATAGAAATCGCAGTACTCGGGATCGTCGACCACGTTGACCAGCTTGCCCGCGGCGACCGCCTCGCGATAGATGCGATGGTTCAGATCGCGATCGTTCGTGGCGGCGATGATGAAAGCCGCGCTTTCGAGATCCTGCGGCTGGTACGCTTTGATTCGCAGCGTGATGCGAGATTCGCCCGCGAGCTCCTGAATTTCGCGTGATGCTTCACGCGCAACCACCCGCACTGCAGTGCCGCATTCCAGCAGCACGCGCACCTTTTCGAGAGCAATGTTGCCGCCCCCGACCACCAGACACGGCCGGCCTTCCATTTTGAAAAAAACAGGGAGCAGCGGCGTCACTCGCCGACCCCGACCGGGACTCGCTCCGTACGCGCCGCCACTTCTCCGGCGAGTAGACCGCGCAGCTCGTCGTTGCTGTGGCGGCGGAAGAAGCCCTGCAGACTTTCATCCGGCAGACGCTCGTCCATATAGGCTGTGAGCAGACGTTCCAGAGCTTCGGGCACTTCCTCCGCCACACACCGATAGGGGA
Source organism: Terriglobia bacterium (assembly GCA_021325235.1). Classification (GTDB taxonomy): domain Bacteria; phylum Acidobacteriota; class Terriglobia; order Bryobacterales; family Bryobacteraceae; genus Bog-105. The sequence continues at coordinate 146,941 of JAJPHN010000051.1, forward strand.
TGGGACGCGCAATGGCGGCCTGCTCGCCGACTCCGCCGCCGACAACGAAGCCGTAAGCATCCACCAGCGCGCCGTTGCTCTTCACTTTCTTGCCGTCGAGACCGACATCGGCGATCCAGTGCTGGCCGCAGCTATTCGGACAGCCCGTCACATGCAGCTTCAGTTGCTGATCGAAGGCGGGCAGGCGAACTTCCATTTCGTCGACCAGCCAGCGTGCAAATTCCTTGGTTTCGGTGATGGCGAGTTTGCAAAATTCCGTACCGGTGCAGGTAATGGCGCCGCGCCAGAACGGCGAACCATCTACGCGGAGCTGGATATCCTGCAGACCTTTGATGAGCGCGTCGACGTTCTGCCGCGAGATATTCAGGAACAGCAGATTCTGCGCGGTCGTGGTGCGTAGTTCGCCATTGCCGAAACGATCGGCGAGATCGGCCGCTGCCTCGAGTTGATCGCCCGTGAGCCGGCCGCGCAGAACAGACGCGCCGACATAATAGAGATCCTGCTGCTTCTGCCGGTGCACCCCTACGTGGTCGCGAACGGCGCCGCTCGGAATTTCCTCGTCAGGCGCCGAATCAAGACGGAAGGGCAGACGCGCGTGTAATTCGTCGAGAAAGCGTTCGGCCGTCCAGCCTTCTCGCAGAAAAAGATACTTCAGGCGAGCGCGTTCGCGATGTTCGCGCAGGCATTGCTGGTCGCGGAAAATAGCGGTGGTCGCTTTGAGAACGTCGAGCGCCTGCGGCACGGGCACGAAGGCGTTGAGGCGAACGGCCAAGTGCGGCTCGCTCGAAAGGCCGCCTCCGACACGCAGCGAAAAGCCAATCTCGCGACCGCGACGCACGGGGGTGAGCGCGATGTCGTTGATCTCGGGGTACGTGCACCAGACCGGGCAGCCTGTCACGCAGATTTTGAACTTACGCGGCAAATTGTAGAACTCGCTGTTCCCCGAAAGCAGCCGGTAGGCGCCGAGCGCGACTTGAGAAGCATCGAGAATTTCGTTCTGCTGTACGCCGGCTAGTGGGCACCCCGTAACATTGCGTACGACGTCGCCGCATGCCCCGCGCGACGAGAGGCCCACCGACGTAATCGTATCGATGACGTCCGGCAAGCCCTCCACCGGAATCCAGTGCAGCTGAATGCTCTGGCGAGTAGTGATATCGGCCAGATTGCGGCCCCATTTCTTGCTCAGCGAAGCAAGCGCGCGCAGTTGACCTGAGTTGATGCGGCCGTTGGGGATGGCGGTGCGGAGCATGAAGTAGTCCGTCGCCTTTCCTTCGCCGCCTTTTCCGCCGAGCGCGCCGGCGCCATCGCCCTGTGTATAAATTCCCCACCAGCGGAAATACAGGCCCGTCCATTCGGGCAGGACGCTCGCCCGGCCGTTGCGTGCAAAGGTCCGGATCTCGTCGAGTGCATCCCAGGGATTCTTCTCGAGCTTGAGCCGTTCGACACGCTGGGCCTTAGTCTCGGTCAAAGTGATTGCTGCTCCTTGCGGGGTTTGTGCCTGATTGCGATAGGGATACTAGGCTTTCTTCATGATAAAACAAATCGGCCCCGGAGGAGATGCCAGGGCCGGACAACGCGGGCTGCAGAGCCACCGTCTCGCGCCGTCTTTGGCACCATGTTAGGCAGCGGACCTCGCGTTTTGAAAACGACTACGATCGCACCGGCTGCCGCTATCAGCCGCTACACCGACTTCAGCCGTGAAGACTGGAGTGCGCTGCGTGCGAATACGCCGCTGCTGCTGAGCGAAGCTGAGCTGAGTGCGCTGCGCGGTGTCAATGAGCAGGTTTCGCTGCGCGAGGTTGAGGACATTTTTGTTCCGCTCTCACGCCTGCTGAATCTGCACGTAGCGGCGGTGCAGCATCTATATGGAGCCCGGCGGGAGTTTCTCGGCTCTGCCACACCGCGCAAAGTTCCGTACATCATCGGAATCGCGGGCAGCGTTGCGGTCGGCAAAAGCACGTTTTCCCGTGTGTTGCGAGCGTGCCTGGCGCGCTGGCCGGACCATGTCCGGGTCGATCTGGTTACCACCGACGGTTTTCTGTTTCCAAACGAAATTCTCGAAGCGCGCGGGCTCATGCAGCGCAAAGGCTTTCCGGAGAGTTACGATCAGCGCCGGCTGCTGCAGTTCCTGGCGGAGATCAAGTCGGGCGTTCCGATTGTTCACGCCCCGGTCTACTCGCATCTGCACTACAACATTGTTCCCGGCGCGGTGCAGGCGGTCGAACAACCCGACATTCTGATCCTGGAAGGTCTGAATGTGCTGCAATCGCCGCTCGGGCCGCGCGATTCCTCGCGTGTCTTTGTATCGGACTTCTTCGATTTTTCGATTTATCTCGATGCCGATCCCGGCACGATCGAGCGCTGGTATGTGGAGCGCTTTCTGCGGCTGCGGGAGACGGTGTTTCAAAATCCGAATTCCTATTTTCACCGCTACGCTCATCTTTCGGAAGAAGAAGCGATCCAAACGGCGCGACAGATCTGGCGCGACATTAATCTGGTCAATCTGCGGGAGAACATTCAACCGACTCGCGAGCGCGCGCATTTGATTCTGGAGAAAGCGGCTTATCACGGCGTCGAGCGGGTGCGGCTGCGCTGGGTTTAAATCTGCAATATTTCAGCCTGCGCTGAAATATTGGCGAGCACTGGCGCCTATGCTGAAGGCGTGACCGGAAAATATACGCTTGCTTCCGTAGCAGCGCTGCTCGCCGATCCGGTGCGGGCGGCGATCATGACGGTGCTCCTGGACCAACGGCCATCGCCATCGGGCGAGCTGGCACGGGCAGCCAATATTTCTGCACAATCGGCCAGCATGCATGTGGCGCAGCTGCTCCGCAGGCGGATTGGTGCAGGTGGCGCGGGACGGGCGGCATCGCTACTACGCGATCGCTTCGGCCGACGTCGCGCACGCCATGGAAGCGCTGGGCGCGATTGCGAGCAGACGGACGCGCAAACCGCTGGGCGAAGATGATGCGATCTGCTACGCGCGCACCTGCTACGACCATCTCGCCGGAAAGCTGGCGATTGAACTGGCGGACGCATTCGAAAGCCGGGCTCTCATTGTGCCGGATGGGCGCCGGTACCGGGTGACCGGGCGCGGACGGGATTTTGTGCGCGAATGGCAGATCGATGCCGACGAGCTGAAGCGGGGCCGGAGAGCGTTTGCGATCCGCTGCCTGGATTGGACCGAGCGCCGTAACCACCTGGCTGGCGCGCTCGGAGCAGCCATTTGCGAGAGGCTGTTGGCAGAGCGTTGGATCAAGCGCCTGCCAGGGACGCGAGCGGTACGTCTGACGGGTAAAGGCGCTGAAGAATTGACCAGCCTGTTAGGCCGGAAATCCCGAAGCATGCTTTGGAGGGTGGTATGAATCGCTCCGGGAATGGGGGCATGCAACACGATAACGAAGCCCAACGCGAATTGCGAACGATTGAGCCGAAGATTCTGTATTTCGGAAATCCAGTGGCGCTCATCAGTTCGCTCAATGAAGACAGCACGCCGAATCTCGCGCCCATTTCGTCTTTCTGGGCGCTCGGCTGGACGATGACGCTGGGGCTGCTGAACGATACCAAGACTCTTGCGAATCTGCGCGCGCGCCCGGAGTGCGTGGTGAACCTGCCTGCGCCCGATATGTGGGAGCAGGTGGAAAGGTTAGCGCCGTTGACCGGGCTCAATCCTGTACCGAAAGAAAAGGCCCGCCAATTTCGTCACGAGAAGAATAAGTTCGGCGTGGCAAACTTCACGGCGGTTGGGAGCGAGATTGTGTCGGCGCCGCGAGTTCGCGAATGTCCCGTGCAGATGGAAGCGCGAACGAAAGAGATTCACGCTTTACACGGTGAGGCGCGTCTGAACCGGCTCGGGGGCGGAGCAGCGGTCGAGGTGGAGATTCTGCGAGTGCACGTGCGCGAAGATTTCGTCCTCAAAGATCACTATGTTGATCCCGAGAAATGGCAGCCGCTCATCTACAACTTCCGGCACTATTTCGGCCTGAGCGAAGAACTGGGTAAAACATTTCGAGCAGAAATCTGAGCGAATCGCCTGGTGGGCGGTGACGGGATCGAACCATCGACCTCCTGCTTGTAAGGCAGGCGCTCTAACCGGCTGAGCTAACCGCCCATTACGCGGACTCCTTGATTCTACTATTGGGGCGTTCTGGCGGATCTGCGGTAGCTGCAGCAGGTCTGCCCATTTGCAGAACGCTGCATTCCCGTATGGAAACAAGGCATAAATGTCACAGACGCGGAACGAGGGTGCGAGCTACATTTCCCTAAGTCAGTGCTGGCTCTCGAAGCAGGCGACTGAACCGGAGATCTATGCGCAGATTTTCTCTGATAATGGGTGTTCTGATTTCAGCCGTGTGCCAACTATCGGCTTCCAGCATCACGACGTTGACATTTGAGGGCATGCAGGACCAGGAACAGATTCTGGACTATTACGACGGCGGCCTCGGCGGAGATAACAGCGGCCCCGGACCAAGCTACGGAATCACGTTCGGTCCGTATGCGTTGGCGCTTATCAGCGACGCCCAGGGTGGAAGTGGCAATTTTTCCGGTCAGCCATCCGGCAAGACCGCTCTGTTCTTTCAAAATCAGCCGAGTGTCGCAAACGATGTGATGAACGTGGCCGGGGGATTTAGCACCGGGCTGTCGTTCTATTACACAGCTATTTACGCGGGCGGTACCGTGCAGGTCTATAGCGGCGCGAACGGAACCGGCAGCCTGCTCGCGACCCTGGTTCTACCGCAGACGCCAAGTACTCCGGGAACACCGCCCTGCAATAGCACTGATGCTTTTTGCCCATGGGAACCATTTGGCGCAAGTTTCAGCGGGACGGCGCACTCAGTTGTCTTCGCGGGAGCAGCGAATCAGGTCGGATTTGACAACCTTACGCTTGGTTCCGTGAGCCCGGTGTCCACTCCTGAGCCAGAATCGGCGTGGCTTCTGGTGATCGGCGGCGCGCTGCTGTTTCAGTACGCCAGCTGTAAGCGCAAAGCTCCGTGAAGTGTGTTGTTTTGCTGCTGCTCTCGGCCGTTGCTTATGGCCAGAGTGCGGCGGGACTGCCGGCACAGCTTCAACAGGTGCTGGTGTATCGAGAAGCGTATCCACTGGCGCTCGATGGTGCATGGAAGGAAGCCAGGCTGCTGCTCGAAATGCAGCGGCCTTTGCAGGCCAGGCAAGTTCTCGAAGAAGCGTGCAATGCGCATCCAGGTTCGCTCGAATGTCTGGCATTCGAAGCCGAGATCTGTGAAAGGCTGAACCAGATTGAGGACGCCAAGGAGCTTCTGACACGCTGCACGCGGCTCGCGCCGGATGATCCCCGAGTCTGGAAATGGCTCGGCGATCTTGAGTTGCGGCGCAAGGATCCTGCCGCTGCCGCCGCGTTTGGCAAAGCGGCCGATTTGCGGCCGAACGACGCACAGGCGTGGGCGGGAATGGCGGCTGCCGAACAGGAAGCCGGGCGGAACGCGAAAGCCCGATTGCATTTCGAAAAGGCAGCGGCGCTGAATGTGGACTGCAAGCGGCCCAATGCGATGGTCTATCTGCTGTATGGCGATTACTTTCGCGAGAGCGGAGAATGGCGCCGAGGCATCGACCAATATACAAGCGCGCTGGCCCTCGACCGAAGCCTGGGTGGAGCGTACCTTGGACGCGGGCGTTGCCGAATGGAACTCGGCGAGTACGAAGCCGCGCGTCAAGACCTTACCCGGTGTGAGCGCGAGCCGGCGCTCCGGCTGGAGGCGATCAATCTGCTCTTCAAGATTTACAAGGCGGAGAGAAATACGGATCAGGCGCAGCGTTATGCACGCGAGATTCAGAAACTTTCGGACGAAAAAATGAAACGAGACGCCACCGCGAACGAAGTGGCTTCGGCGCTGGCGCATGGAGCGGAACTACTCGGGCAAGGTCAAATCAACGAGGCGGAGAAAGTTTACGAAGCGCTGGCGCGTGAGCACCCGGAGGCCGCGACGGCTTACGAAGGTATCGCGCGCGCCTTTGCCCAAGCGGGACATTACAGTGAGGCGGAGAGGGCCATCCGTACTTATCTCAGTTCGGTTTCCGAGGATGCGGCCGGGCACGTTCTGCTCGGGAAAATTTTGCTGAACGAACATCGAGCGGCAGAAGCCGAGCCGGAATTTCGATCCGCCGAGCGGCTGGATCCGATGTTGGTTGAGGCACAGGTCGGCGACGCAGCGTGCCAGATTGTTTCCGGCAAGTACAGCCGAGCGGTTGAGACGCTGCGGAGAGCCGTAAGCCTACCGTCTGCGAGTGAGTCCTCACGCCTCATGCTGAGCGAAGCGCTATATAAGAGCGGCAAGCCGGATGCAGCGCGGAAGGAGTTGGAACAGGTGCTTCAGTCCGATCCCTCGAACGGCCGTGCTCTGCAAATGAAGCAGGCAATCGAGCAGGGTGGAGCTTTACCTAAACCCTAACTCCGAAAACAAGGCGCAATCGTTATATAGCTACACAGCGGAAAAGCGGCAAAATCGCCAACGAGAAATCATTCTCCTCCGAGGAGGCAACTTCTTGTTTCCAGCAAATAGATCTTTCCGTACGGCGTGCCCGCTGCTTCTGCTCGCTGCGCTGCCGGTTTTCGCGCAGAACACGGGCGAAGTGCTCGATTACACGACGAGCTGGGTTGGGAATTCATTCGGCGGCAATAACCCGACGCCAAATGCAATCCGCAAGCACGTGCCGCTCGACATTGACGGTATTTATGTGACTCCGGACGGCAAGGTCTACACCAACACGGGCTGGGACGAAGGCGGCCGGGCGATTACGACCTTTCAAAATGGCGACATTGTCAACTCGCTGAACAATGTAAATCAGAATGATGGCGGCGGCGACAACGGCGGCGGTGCGGCCATTGCCGTCGATGACAAATATATTTACGCCGGCGAAGGATTGCCGGGTCAAGGGACCGGCATCCAGATCAAAAACATCAGCGATCACTCGAACGCCAGCGTGAGCCTGACCGGCAGCACGACTTTGAACCGGAGTCACGAAGTCTATGGCATCGCGCTTTGGAACAAGAAGCTATATGTGACCGAGGGCGATTTCAACCTGGTGGATGTATTCGACACGAACACGCTGGCGCTAGTACAGACGTTCAGCGTTCAGAATCCGGCGCGCATCGCGGTCGATAGTACGGGCGGCATCTGGATCAGTCATCTGGACACCAGCGTGCTTCCGGGACGCAGTCCCTTTGGCCGATTCGGGACGCCGGTAATCGATCACTATGACGCTTTCGGGCGATTGATCTCGTCTCTTCAGGTCGCGGATGAGGCGGATGTCACTGCTATTTGGATCGACAGCACAAACCGGCTGTTTGTAGCCGATAACGGGGCCGATAAGAACATCAAGATCTACAAAGACATCCTTACGGATCCCGTACTTTATTCCACCTTCGGGACGAAAGGCGGTGTATACGAGGGGAGCGATCCGGGTGTGCGCGGCCCCCAACGTTTTCGCGGCATAGTTGGGGTCGGCACGGATCTGCAGGGGAATATCTATGTCGCCCAAAACAGTTTTGGTCCAAACTATCCGGACCGCGGCTCGAGTGGACAAGGAAATGTGATGGAGGCCTATTCGCCGTCGGGTGTTCGTAGTTGGCAGTTGCAGGGGCTGGAGTTTGTGACGATGGGCGGAGTTGATCCGCAGTCCGACACCGACTTCTACGATGGCTACCATCACTTCGCGATGGATTACTCGCAGCCGCCGGGGAAGGAGGCGACGTTTGTTGCGGATACGGTGAATTCGGATCTGTATCCGGAAGACATCCGCTTAACGAATACGAACGGCAGCACGGCGCAGGTACAGCGGATTCAGGGGCGAAAATTTTTGTTCGTTTCAGATCAGGCGGGTGGATACCTGGCCATTTTTCGTTTCGATCCAGCGCTGGGAGAAACGGCCATTCCATGCGGCGGCATCGATTATGGCGCGTTCCAAAAGTATTACAACGACTGGATTGTGCAGCCGATGAACGGCGAATTCATCTGGCGCGATCTGAATGGCGACGGCAAGCCCGAGCTCAACGAATTTCAGCAGCCATTTCTGACGCGGCACGTCGACGGCCAGGTCTGGTGGCCCGATAGCAACGGTGATATCTGGCAACTGACGTACTATGCCGACAAGGAGCCGCGCGAACTACATTTCCGGAGATACGTTTTCCAGGGCTTCGACTCATTTGGTGCGCCGAAGTACGATTACGGGCACGTGATGTATTACGACGTGCCCGCTCCGCTGAGCGACGTGGATAAGATTGCGTTTTTCCCGAACGAAACCGAAGGCGGAACGCTGTTTTTGGGCGGCGACTCCAATGGCACAGGAGCCTACACCAAGATCGCGCGCTACGACCATTGGGATCTCGGCAATCGCAAAGCTAGCTGGGTAACCTCGCTGCCGTGGGATCCCGATCCGAACAACACCTGGTCGCCGAATTCGTTTGCAGTCGCGGGCGAATTTCTTTTCCAGGACTTCTGGGTCCCGCACTACATCGAGGTATATAGTGCAAAGACGGGCGCCTATGTAGGACGGATACAGCCTGGTGACAACGTGGGCGGAGTTCCGAACGTGGGAAACACCGATGTGCCCGAGTCGATTGAAGCACATCAGCGCGCCAACGGCGAATACCTGATTACGCAGGAAGAGGATTATCAGGCGAAGATACTGCTGTACCGCTGGACGCCTCCTGCGACGCTTCCGACTTACACGCCGCCTGCTCCGCCCGCCGGGCTGACAGTTACGTCGGGCGAGCTTACAACGTTGTCATGGGACGCGGTGCCGAACGCGCTTGTTTACTACCTGTATCGCGCCGAGAAGAAAAGCGGCCCATACAAGGTCGTATGGACCGGGCCGGCGAACACGACCAGTCTGCCAACCGATGTGACAGTCGGCAAGACCTATTACTACAAACTGCAGGTACAAACGGAGATCGGCTTCAGCGCGAAGTCCACGGAGATTGCGATTCTGGCGACTCCGCAGGCAACCGCGTATCCGGCCGATAAGGCGAACTACACCTCACCTGCCTTTACGGTCGGCTGCTCGCTTTGCTTTGACGGGCAGCGGCTTGGAGATGTTGCGCAGGGTGTCACGATCACCTTCAGTAATGTGGCTGTGACTAAGGCCGGTACTTATGCGGTTCGCATTTATTATGTGAACGGAAACAATCCCTGGAGTACGAACCCACCGATCACGTCACCGACAATCGATTATGCCGTGAATGGGAGCGCGCCTGCAGTTTCGCCCGATCTTGTGTTTACAGGCGACTGGAACACGCCGGGCTACGTCACCGTCAATGTTTCTCTAAATGCTGGGACGAACACGTTCGTGCTGAGCGTGCCATCCAATGCGCCCACCGGAACGGCGGATATCGACGGCATACTGGTGCCTCCCTCGCCTGAGTAGATGAAATGCCTTGAAGGAGGGAATGCGAGACTCGGAGCCCGGACCGCCGCAGCGTCTATCGCGGCGTGCAGTCTGCAAGCTGTTTGGGACAGCATCGTTAGCCGCTCCCTTCAAGGGTGCAACGGCGAGGCGTTATCGATCGCGCCTGATAGCGGGCGCCTACACGGTCCGCCTGGAGTTCGGCGAGACCAGCTACCGCTTCGTGGAGCGCCAAGGATGGCGTTTCGAATCGGTCCGGGTGCGCGGGCGGGTAGTGGCTCTGCCGCTCGATCCGGCGAACAGCTTTTACCAGCAAAGCGGGTCCGCGCACTCCTTTCAACAGATCAGCGAGCCTGGTGAGCCGGTGCGAGTGCGGTTTCTGTTTGCATCGGGCGCAGCCGTGACGTTCGCGGCGGAGGAAGCAACGCCGCTACCGTTTGTCCGGCAGAGCTTCGAGGGGGTGCCTGAACCCATGTGCGCGTGGCGCACGCCGGGTGAGGATCCCAATCAGCACGGAGCCTGGGTGACGCGCGGCGAAACTGCTACGGATGCCGAGCAGCGAGACGTTTTTATCGACGCCAGTGGAGGGCTGCTTTTTAGACACAGCCTGGCCGGAGACCTGGATACGGCGTATGTCTTTCGATTCAAACTGAAGCGGAATATCGATCCGCAGGGCCGCACCGAGCAGCGCACCGGAACCTTCTTTGGGAGCCGGCGCGTACGCGGCAACACGGGATTTGCCGGGTGCTGGCAGGTGCGGCTCGGAGCGGATCAGCCGAAAGAGTTTTCGATACTCTTCGATCGCGATCTCGGCGGGCGTTTGCATCATGTGTGCGACCGCTACTATGCGGCGGCCGTAGATGCCCAACTCGATTTGGGTGCGGTACGAAGCGATTACGATCCGTACCGCGCGCTCGAGTGGATGCCGGTTCGTCTTTCGTGCCCGGAATCACTGATCCCGCAGTGTGGCTGGCACATGGAAGAGTACCCGCGAGCAGCTTATCCGTACGGGCACGATTGCGGCATCCAGACTGCCGCTCTACTCGCTTTTGAGGGCCACGCCACCGGACGCGACTGGGAAAAGTACTTCGGCCAGTGGGCGATGGAACAGATGCCACTCTGGGGCTCACGTGACGGCGCGGGGTTTTTCACCGAACGGCCGGGGGGCTGGACACGCTGGGCCGGGAACAGCGATTACACGAATTGCTTTCCGCTACTCGAAGGCGGCAACTGGACCGACTCCGAACATCTGTATCACACGGCCGTACTGTTTGGCGATGCGGACCTCAAGGCGAAAGCGCTCGGGCTGATGAAGCACGATGTTCACGTCAAGCTTGATCTGGAGCGAATGTATTTCCCTCCCTGCTGGAATCCACTGAGCGGAAAATTGGAAGATCATCGGGACGACTGGGAAACGACCGCCGGCGTCGCCTATTGCGCGGAGGTTTGCTCGGAAATCCTGTTCCGGGAAACACGAGATCCGCAATACCTCGCGATCGCAGACCGCATCACAGACTGGTTCTTGCGCCAGCTCTGGCCCGAGCAGCGGATGAATTACCTGCATCCGAGTGTCAATACGTATCACTGCTTCATGGGTCCTATCGTACGCGCGCTCGTACATCGCTACGAACGGCAGCACGACACCCGTTTTCTCGAAATCGCGCAGGATATGGCGTGGGTGATGATTCTTACGCTGGCCACCACGGTGGACCAAGATCCGGCGGGTCGCTCGCTGACGGGCGTAACCTGCGTCGGGGTGCGCGGGTGCGTTGATTACGACTGCGCGCCAAATCTGTGCCACGAGAAAGATCAGGCGTTTCTCGATATCGCGGGCGCGCTGCTGCCCTACGTAAGCACCGCCGGCTACGCCAAACTTCTCGCGATGCAGCACCTGGTACTGCCGCGGGACTCCTGGGAGCAGGCATTCGGCATTCAGGAGCAGCGTGATTTGAATCTGCGGACCAACTACGACAACTATGCCCGTGCAATGGCCAACCTGGCGTTTGCATTGAATCGATCAAGCGAGCCGAGCATTCCCGCATACGAGTTGCTCGTTCCGCGGCGCGACCGAGCGATACGCACGCGGCGCGAAGTTTATCTGGTCAACGGGACTGAGCGCGATCGTGAAACCACACTCCAGGTACGTTTTCTGCATCCGGGACTCTACCGCGTACGAGTGGAAGGCGCGCCTCCGGCGAGCTACCATTCCGGGGAGCTGGAACGACGCGGCCTACGCGTGCTTGTCAGCGCGAATTCGCTGCGGCGGGTGTCTGTGGCGGCAGAACGGCTCGAAAAAACATCGCGTGCGTCGGCAACCGACGGCCGGCAGACCTGGCTGAGCGATCTTGAGCCGTATGCGGCCCAGCGCGGGACTGGTCTGCCACAGAGGGTTTATGGCCGCGATCGCAGCTTCAATGGAAACCCGCTGCGTTTGAAAGATCAGATCTACGGCAAAGGGCTGGGTCTCGCTGCCAATACGGTCCTGCTCTATGCAGTCGAACGGAGATACCGGCAATTCACGGCGCATTTCGGAATTGACCCGGACACTTCGGGCCGCCGCCCCGAGCCATCTGTCAACCTGACAATCTTCGTGGATGGCCGTTGTCACTTCGCGAGCGGGCCAACGTCGGCCCAAACGCCAGTCCAGGCAATTGAAATCAGCCTCGCGGGGGTCAGCATGCTTACGCTGCGCCTTGCGGGAAATTGGGACAACGATGGCGATCTCAGCAACGATCTTGCCAATCTGGTCGACGCGCAACTGGTGTCCTGAGCGCGCACCCAACTGCCTTTCCTCATAATCGCTAACACGATATTTATAGATGTTCTTGCCGAAAGCGCTGTACTTTCATTACACGCGAAATCTCATTCAAGAGATCGAGCAATCTCCCGGTCTCCGGGTGGGAGGAAAACTTTCCATGAAGCTGTCTGGTGCAGTCTGTGCGGCGCTTCTGCTGCTCCCGTTACTCTCAATGGCGCAGGCTGGTTCCGGCTCCATCGGGGGGCTGGTGACCGACCCGAGCGGCGCCGCGGTACCCAATGCCACCGTCGATGTGATCAACACCGCAACCGCTGAGAAGCATGAGTTCAAAACGCTGAACGACGGCCGGTATCTGGTCCCGCAATTACTGCCGGGCACCTATGAAGTGACGGTAAATGCGCAGGGATTTAAGCGGTACGATCGCACGGGAATCGTCCTGCAGGTCGGGGACGCGCTGAACGTGCCGGTGGCGCTCGAAGTCGGCTCGACTACCGAGACGATTAACGTCAGCGGTCAGACGCCGCTTCTTAATACGGAGAACGCTGAGACGGGCGCGGTGATCGATAACGTGAATATCATGAATCAGCCCCAGCTCGACCGCGATCCGTTCGGGCTGGTGAGACTTTCGGGTAATGTTCTGGGCGGCGTGAATCCCAACAATCAGCAGGACCTGAGAATCAACGGCGGACGCACGAGCAGCGTTGAATTTTACGTGGACGGGAACGTCGTCACAACCGGGCGGGCCCACAACCTGACCACACAGACACCCTCAATGGACGCTGTGGATCAGTTCAAGGTTGTAACCAACGGCGTTTCAGCGGAGTTTGGACGCGTCTCGGGCGGCTATGTCGAGTTGATCTCAAAATCCGGAAGCAATCAATACCACGGCGATCTTTACGAGTACTTTCAGAATGACCTTTTTAACGCCAGCTCGTGGTACAACAACGCCACCGGAACACCCAAAGCGAAGTTCCATCAGAACGACTACGGCTTTACGCTGGGCGGTCCGGTTCGGATTCCCAAGCTCTACAACGGCAGAGACAAAACATTTTTCTTTGTCGATAACGAATACTTCGTTAGCCGGTCAGCGGGTAACGCAGTGGTCGGCTCCATGCCCACGGCTGCAGAGCGTAGCGGTGATTTCACGAATACTTACACGATCGGCCAGATTACCGATCCGAACAATCCCAACGCTACGATCACCGCAAAGATACCGACGCTGATGTACGATCCAAACGGCCGTTACGGTACAACGCAGGTGCCGAATCCATTCGATGGGAATCTTGGGTATCCGCGGCTTGATCTTCTCGGGGGCGACGGAAAGCATGTACCGGCCCACCTCATTTCCCCGACATCGGCAGCAATCCTGAGCCTGCTCCCGATGCCCAATCAGGCGCCAAACCTCGGGCTCGGAAGCGATGCAAACAACTACATCACGACTCAGAACGGAACCGGGGATAATTTCCGCATCGGCGTACGGCTCGATCAGGTGATTTCAGACAAGCAGCGGCTTTCCATTCAGTTTCGCCGGTACGACACGAACGGCGGTACAACCCGCGTCGGCGGCCCGCTCTTCACCGCGAACCAGACTAACTCCAACGGCGGCGATAACGGCAGCGTGAATTACGACTACGCTTACACGCCGACGTTCCTGATCAACGCGCGCGCTTCCGTCTTATTCAATCCTTATGTGAATGGAGCTCTTTTGCCCGTCAGCACCACTGCTGCCGCGCTGAAAATTCCCTCGGTCTATGAAGGAATCATCGGTCCGAACAACATTCCGCAGGTACAGATCGATTTTATGGGCGTAGGTTCTGCTGCGGCCGGAATCGGCGGCTACTACTCCGGAACGAATCAGGCCAACCAGATGAATTCCACCACCTACGACTTCAATCTGGCAGCTACTAAGATCCTGAGCCATCACACCATCAAGTTCGGCTTTGAAACGCGCCGCTATTACGATAATTTCCTGCAGTTCGGGTATGGCGGCATTCCCAATCTGATTACCTTCGACGCTAACCCGGTAGCGTTCAACTCCGGCGACCATGGTTTCGAGAGTGTTGGCAGCGTAGGGAACTCCCTTGGTGCATTTGAATTGGGAATCGCGGACTGGAATAACGCCTCGGGCACCGCTACGCGCGCCATGAACGTCAACTACAACGCGCTGTTCGTACAGGACGATTTCAAGGTTACTCCGAAACTGACCGTCAATATGGGGTTGCGCTGGGACGCGGAAGGCCCGACTACCGAACGCCACGACAAGATTTACTTCTGGGATCAGAACGCGCCGTCGCCATTCACAATCGATCCTAAGTTCAACTGGCAAAGCGCGCTCTCGGCTGCCGGTCTTCCAACAAGCATCCCTGCGCCTGCCTGGGTAACGCAGGGGCTTCCGAGCGGTGCCGTGATGATTGCCGGCACCAACTGGTTTCCGTCTCGCACGCCGCAAGCGCTCGATCTACACCAGTTTGCCCCGCGTTTAGGTATCGCCTATCAGCTCAACTCGAAAACTGTCGTGCGCGCATTTGGGGGCGTGATGTACCTGCCGACGACGGGCGATGCCGGCAGTTACTCGACCGCAAGCTCCAACATCCCGCTCGCCAACGCGGCGCAATCCGCATGGCATGCCTCAAACGATAATATGCGCCACTACATCTCGACGTGGAACAATCCGTTCCCGCTGCCTGGCGATATCACCTACTATACGAGGGATCCCGTGGTAGCGAACGTGCAGGCCTCGATCAATCCCGGTCCAAGCCCGTTCAGCCGTTACATGCACATGCCGCATGAATTTGACTGGGGCTTCAATATCCAGCGGCAGCTACCGTGGCAGTTTGTAGCTGAAGCAGCATATACGGCAAATCGAGGCGTGGGTTTGCTTGCGCCCGACCTGATCAGTACCTACCCGCGGAATCTGTTCACTCCGGCGTATTCAAGCGTCATGACGACTCCTTTGCAGTCTCCCATTCTGCTGAACGGGCAATACGTGCCACAAAACGGCACGCTTGGGCCGACTCAACAGCTCGGTATTCTCGAATATCCGTATCCGCAATATGCCACAGTGAATGTGCTCGGAACCAATATGGGCAGTTCCATGTACAACGCCTTTAATCTACGCATTGAGCGGCGTTTCACGGATGGCATCTCGATACTGATGAATTACACCTACAGCCATTTGCTCGATAATGTCGGCGGTCCCGAGGCGGACAGCGGCGGCGGCCCGACTGCGGGCGGGCAGGGGCAGAAGCCTTACCAGACGCTTGCACCCGGCGTACTGGCGGTATGGGGTCTAAGCGCTAACGACATCCCGAACCGGCTGAGCGTGGCCTACAATTATCAGTTTCCAGTGGGCAGGGGACGCCGCTGGCTGGGAAGTCCGCAGGGATTTGGACAGCATCTACTGGAGGGCATCGTGGGCGGTTGGCAGTTCTCCGGTTACAGCACGTACAACAGCGGCAGTCCGGTGATCTGGGGCAGCAATACCAGCAACTCGAGCAATACCATCTCGGTAAACACTACCTTCGGCAGCTACACAAGTTCCGATCACAATCCGGCAAATTCGGGCTATAAGGGGGATAATGGCGCGTTACTGTCGCCGACCGGCTCGATCGCAAGTCTTACGCCGCGTTTCGACGCGACCAAGGTGACCGGCGCCAAATCGTTCGTGTACGGCAATCTTCCGCCGCTCGATCCCAATCTGCGGAACCCGCCTTTCTATCAAACCGACCTCTCGCTGATGAAAAACTTCAACTTCACGGAGGCAAGATATCTGCAGTTCCGGATCGAATCTGCCAATGCGTTTAACATCCGGGGTTTCGGCGGCTACGATTCCACCATTGGCGATCCCGCGTTTGGCTTAATTACCAGTGCGGGCAACGGCCCGCGAAACCTGCAATTTTCGGCGCGTATTATCTTCTAGAAGAGCGAAGCTGCGGGACGCGAACTCCGAACGTGTCCCGCAGCCGGCTGTAAATGCGCGCAGGAATTCTGATCGGCCTTCTTTCCGTTTCCGCTCTGCTCTTCTACGGAACTGAAGCAAGCACCATCCGCTTCGAAGATGCAACAGCAAAGAGCGGCGTTTCCTTTATCACGCGCAATTCCGCCACTCCGAATAAGAACCAGATCGAAACGATGGTCGCTGGAGTCGCTCTGATCGATTACGATCAGGATGGCTATCCCGATATCTACCTCGTCAACGGCGCGGAGATCCCTTCTCTGGCGAAAACGTCTTCCGCGTACTGGAACGGCCTGTATCACAACAACCACGACGGCACATTCACAGACGTAACCGAACGCGCCGGCGTGCAGGGCGCGGGATACGGCATGGGCGTCGCGGTAGGCGATTACGACAACGACGGCTATCCCGATCTCTTCCTGGCAAACGTCACCGGCAATCAACTTTTTCACAACAATCGCGACGGCACGTTCACGGAAGTAACCCGCGCGGCCGGCGTGGAAGGCGCGAACTACAAGGGCAAGAAGATGTGGTCGACCGCCGCGGGCTGGTTCGATTACAACAATGATGGACGGCTCGACCTTTTCGTCGTGAACTACTGCGTCTGGGGCGTGAACCAGGATCCGTACTGTTCGTCCCCGAAGGGCGGCCGCTCGTATTGCAGCCCGCGTTTTTACGAGCCGCTCCATAACACCCTCTATCGCAACGACGGCAACGGCCATTTCACGGACGTTTCCGACGAGACCGGAATTGCGAAGAGCTTCGGGCGCGGCATGAGCGTCTCGTTTGCCGATTACGACGGCGACGGTTTTCTCGACGCGTTCGTAGCGAACGACAACGATGCCAATTTTCTGTTTCACAACATCGGGGGCAAGCGTTTCGAGGAAGTCGGGACGGAGGCCGGCATCGCGTATAACGATAACGGCAAAGCGCTCTCCGGTATGGGTTCCGATTTTCGGGACGTGAACAACGACGGGCGGCCGGACATTTGGCACACCGCTGTGGAGCACGAGACGTTTCCGCTGTATCTGAACATGGGCAAGCTTTTCTTTGCCGCCGGCGCATCGAGCGGGTTGGATCGCTGCACGGTCAACATGTCGGGCTGGGGTAATGGCATCTTCGATTTCGATAACGACGGCTGGAAGGATTTGTTTGTCGCGCGTTCGAACGTGCTCGATAACATAGCCGATCTCGGCACTGGGCGCGAGTACTTCGAGCCGAATTCTGTGTTTCGCAATCTAGGCAATGGTCAGTTTGAGGATGTGAGCGCCCAGGCTGGTCCGGATTTTCAGGCAGCGGCAGCACATCGCGGCGTAGCGTTCGGCGATCTGGACAACGATGGGCGGATCGATGCGGTTGTGAGCGTGCTCGGCGGCAACGTGAAGGTGCTGCGAAATGTTTCGGCTAACTCGAATCACTGGCTTGTGCTGAAACTGCGCGGAACCCGCAGCAACCGGATGGGACTGGGCGCGCAGATCCGCCTCACTACCGAAGGCGGCAAGGCGCAGTGGAACGAGGCAACTACCAGCGTCGGCTACGCGAGCTCGAGCGACGCGCGCGTGCATTTTGGTTTAGGCGCCGCCGCTTTGGTACGCGAACTCGAGATTCGCTGGCCGAGCGGCATACGGCAGACAGTACGCAATGTAAGAGCGGATCAGATGCTCACCGTCGAGGAAGCCGCGCCATGATCGTGCTGCCGTTGCTGCTGTTTTTGCAGAGCGATACCGGCCGCCTTCAGTTCGAACATGCAAACGAACTTGCGCAGCAAGGGCATTGCGAACAGGCAGAACCGATCTATCGCGAGCTTGCACAGAAATACCCAAACAAGCCGGCAATCCCGTTCGCGCTCGGGCAATGCCAATTTCAGGCCAAGGACTATCTCGCGGCAGCAGGTTCGTTCCAAGCCGCGCTCGCGCTCGATCCCACCGCTTCTGTTGCGGCCGCAATGCGCGGGGCGGCGCTGGGCATGGCGGGTAAGATGCCCGAAGCGCTCGAGCAATTGCGCGCGGCTACGCGGCAGGATGCGTCCATCGAGCCCGCGTTTCGCATGCTCGGGATGTTTGAAGTGGAAAGCGGCCAGAGCGGACCGGAGGCTCTGGAGGCACTGAAGCGGGCCGTATCACTCGATAGCTCCGACGAGCGGGCGCATTACTGGCTCGGGCAGGGGCTGCTGGCAACCAGGGATTTCGAGGAGGCGGCGGCTGAGTTCGAAGCGGCGCTGCGGTTGCAGCGCAGCGACCCCGAGGCCGAGCTGGGACACGCGGAGGCGTTGCGAGCGGCAGGTCAGCCCGAGCGTGCGCTGGGTGAGTTCCAGAGTGTGCTCCAGCGTTCGCCGTCGTGGGGAAAGGCGCTGCTCGGAGCCGCACGCTGCGATTACGATCTGCAGCGCTTTCCGGAAGCTTTGCGCCTGGCCGAAGCGGCGCATGGAAAAGTAACCGATCTGGAAGAGAAGCGAGCAGCAGTCTGGCTCCTGGCTAGGCTCTATCGTGCACAAAATGAGATCGCGAAGGCACAGCAGATGGAAGCGGAACTGGCCGCGATGGAACGCGACATGGCCGATCGGCTTACGCACTTCCGCATGCTTCAGGAAGAAGCTGCACGCTACCGCACGGCTGGCGATTACGCGAAAGTGGCGGCAACGCTCGAGCAGGCGCTGAAGATCGAGCAACGTCAGGACTCGCTGGTGGTACTCGGAGATGCGTATCGCAAGCTCGGGCGGTCAAAGGATGCGGCGCAGTGCTATCTTCGCGCGCTGGCCGTTGGTCCGGAGCAGCCCGAAATTACGCAAAGGCTGGCGGCAACCCGCGCAGATCTTGGGCGCCAGTCGCGCTGATCATTGATTACCGGAATGCGCAATAACCCATTGCTGCTCGCGTTCGGCTTGAGCGGTTCGTCCCGCTGCAAAGTAAAGCCGGGCCAGCAGAACATGTGCCGCTCGAATCCCGTCGGCATCGCTGCCCTGGCCCGCGAGCGCCTGCTCGGCCTGCACAATCGCCTTATCACGCTCGCCCTTTCGGTCCAGATATTTCGCTTTACTCAGATGTGCGGGGCCGTATTGCGGGGATTTGCGGATGATCTCGTCCAATATCTGCTGCGCCTTCGCGTCCTGATTGCGGCGCGTCAGAAAATCTGCGTACTGGAAGGCGGTGGCAGGATCAAATGAGCTCGAATTTTCATTCAAACGGTTCGATTGCTCAAAATCCGCCTGGGCCGCCTGCGTCTGATTCAGACGATCTTCGCAGAGCCCTTTCAGCGTGTGCATTTGAAGACGCGCAGTATCGTTCAGCCCCGATAAATTCAGAGCTCGCTTCTCTTCCGCGATGCAGACCGGCTCGCGATTATTCAGATACGCCCATTGTGCATAGAAGTGGTGCGACTCCGGGTCGCCCGGCAACGCGCTGGCTGCCTTCTCCAACAACTGACCCACTTCCGTGCTGTCAGGATGATCGCGAAGAAGTGCTTCGCCGAGGCTGCGCTCGAGCAGAGGAGAATCCGGAATGCGTTGTAAGCCCTCGCGCAGCACTGTTATCGCCTGTTGTGTCTGGCCGGTTCGGATATAGCAATCGGAAACGAGCCGGTACGCTGGCTCCTGATTCGGTCCTTTTGCCGCCAGCAGAGGCCCCAGCAACTCTGGCAGAGGCGCGCAATTTCCCGCGCGCATCAGCTGAAAGCCTTCGGCGAGGGTGCTGTTCTCGGTTTGCGCGTGCGCGGGCTGTACGATCAGCAGCACCGCTGCAAGTATGAGCAAATTGCAAACCATCGTAACGATCAACCCCAAAGGATGCCATAGAGCGACTCAGAAATGCTCGTTCCGTTCATTCGCCGAATCGGGCCAACAGTATCAATCCTCCTTGCGGGCGTGGCGCTGGCTGTTCTCATCTGCGGTACCCCGGCTAGCCTTCCCCTCCGGTTTGAGGACGCCGCTCGGGAAAGCGGGCTTAACTTCGTACTCGACAATTCAGCCACACCGCTGAAACATCAAATCGAAACGATGATCGGAGGCGTCGCGGTGCTCGACTACAATCACGACGGACGTCCCGATATCTACTTTGTCAACGGCGCGCGCTTACCGGACATGGACAAGTCCGAGCCGAAATTCTGGAACCGCTTATACCGCAACGATGGACGAGGGAAGTTCACGGACGTAACCGATCAAGCGGGCGTACGCGGTGTCGGTTACGGTATGGGCGTCGCAGTTGGCGATTACGATAACGATGGCTACCCCGACATCTACATAGCCGGTGCGAATCGGAATCAGTTGCTCCATAATAATCGGGATGGCACCTTCAGCGATGTGACAGAAAAAGCAGGTGTGGCGGGCCTTCTGCGGAGCTCCGGGAAAAAGCCGCTGGCGGTAAGCGCAGGCTGGTTCGATTACAACAACGATGGATTGCTCGATCTATTTGTCGTCAATTACCTCGACTGGTCCATGGATCATGAGCCACCCTGCTACTCGAACCACATCCGGGCTTATTGTTCGCCTGCAAGTTATCAAGGCGAACCAAGCATGCTGTTTCGCAACAACGGCGATGGCACATTCACTGACGTTTCCGAAAGCTCAGGAATCAGCCGCTATACCGGAAAGGGCATGGGGGAGGCGTTTGCGGATTACGACGGCGACGGCTATACCGATATCTTCGTCGCCAATGACACGTATCGCAATTTTCTCTTCCATAACCGGCGCGATGGCACGTTCGAAGAAGTGGGCATCCTCGCTGGAATTGCGTATAACGAGAACGGGAAATCAATAGCCGGCATGGGGGCCGATTTCCGCGATGTAGACAATGACGGGCGCCCCGACCTTTTTGTCACGGGCATGATCAACGACACATTTCCGCTGTTTCGCAATTCAGCGGAGGGCTTTACGGACATCACGAGCCGCGCTGGCCTCACACACGCGACCCTGCGCCTGACTGGATGGAGCAACGGTATTTTCGATCTGGACAATGATGGCTGGAAAGATCTCTTCACTGCGAACGCTGGCATCCTTGATAACTCGCGCGAGATCGATGGCACGGATTATCTACAGCGGAATCTGGTTCTGCGGAATGAGGGCGGAAGCCGCTTCGAGCCGGTTCCAATCTCCCGGCATGCGGCAGCCCATCGTGGCGCCGCTTTTGCTGACTTCGACGGTGACGGCAAGGTGGACATTGTCGTGAGCGTCTTGAACGGGCCGGCGGAACTGCTGCTGAATCGCAGCCCGAATGCTAATCACTGGCTCGATATCGAACTTGAAGGAACCAAAAGCAATCGCGATGGATTAGGCGCGCGGATCGCGGTACGCACTTCCTCGGGTACGCAGTACAATCACGCCACGACCAGCGTCGGCTACGGCTGTTCGAGCGATAAGCGCGTCCATTTTGGGCTGGGCACTGCAACGCGCACTACCGAAATCAGAGTGCTTTGGCCCAGCGGCCGAAAGCAAATTCTGAACGATATCGCTGCTGATCAAGTCTTGCACATTCGCGAACCCTAAGCTGCGTGTCCGCAAGGAAAAGCGGCAGAAATCTTACAGACGCATCTGCGCCATTTGATCGAAGCTTGAGATTTATGTGTTCGTTGCCCTTGCTCACGATCGTGTTGACGCTTCTGGCGTCCGGCTCTGCTGCGGCAGAACCGATCGTTATTGGCGGTCCCGCACTGAAGCTCGAGTTTACGAACGACAACTCTCGATTACTTCTGGTTCAAATGCGCAAAGGCGACGATCGGCCTCTTCTCTTTCGCGATGGGGACGGGAAAACGCCCGGACCGGGTCCGGTGGGCAACCCATTCGCAATTGTGATCCGGAACGGGCCCCATAAAGGGCAGTGGGGACCGGCTTCGTTTCGCGTACTGAAGTTGCAAACGGCGAACGATTGCCTGATTGCCTACCTTGCTCACGATGAATTGCCGCTTGCGCTCATTCTCGAAGTTTCGGTAGAAGGTAGCGTTGCGACGTGGCGCGGGCAGGTCCTCTGGAACGGTTCGGATCCCGTCGAGATCGATACGTATCTTCCGCTCTTCTCGCGCACTCGCTTCTCCTCTCCGCAAACGGACCGGCTGCTGACCGCCGAAGTCTCCGGCATGGCGCTCAACTCGCTTGGCGACGTCAATTTTTCGGATGCATACATCGGCAGCCTCTCCGCGCCGCTGTTTCTGGTTGAGGGAGGCGGGCGCGGCCTGGCTGTTGTCGATCAGAATCGAGCCGAGTATGCCGCGGACCCGGGCGACTGTGCACTGCGTGGACAGGTCGTCGGCAACACGTTCCCGATCTCGGATATGCCGTGGGATGAACGAAAGCCGAAAGGCGGCGCGAGCGGACCATTTATCGGAATCCGCTACACGCGCTGGTTTCGTTCTATTTCGGAAGCCGGAGGAGAAGCGGAATGGGCACAGGCGGAAAAAGTTCCGGACACTCCGCCCGTCCGCAAATTGGGCGATGCAGTGGACATCGGACCCGTACGCACTTACGCCTATCACGGCTCATGGCAGAACGGCGGATTATGGCTCCGTCACGAGCGCAGCAGCGTTCTCTTCCGTGCCTCGGCCGCCGAGTGGTATCGCAACAATACCTTCATCTCTGAAGACATGGGCGATCGCATGCTGAAAGCCGGCGAATCGTTCTACGATTATGCGAAGGTGCTGGCCAACAAGCAGCGCATGGGTTCGGACCTGTTCGCGATTCCGGGTTTCAGCGAACCCGAGATCCTGGGCAGCACTGCGAATTTCCTTAATCGTGGAGATTATATTTTTCCAGCCGGCAACCTGGGCGGCCTTGATGCAGAGCGCGAAGGCATTGCCGCCCTTCATCGTCAAAACGGGCATCTGCTGTATTACGTCGAGGGTCTGATCGTATGGAAGCGCTCACGTATCGGACGAACATGGGCCCGCGATTGGGCCATCATGAACGAAGACGGAACCTTTTCGGAGAGCTATAAAGGCTTTTACGACATGTGTCCGGCAGCGCCAGGATGGCAGGAATGGCTGGCGAAAACACTGGCCCAGATCGTAAAGGATTCAAATGTAGACGGGTTCTTCATCGATTCACTGACAGCCACGAACAATCATCGCTGTTTCAATCCCGCGCATCATCATCCGCATCCGGACGTCTGGACGTGGGGCGTGCGGCAGTTGCTCGCCCGGGTGCGCGGGGAAGTCGATCGAGTCAATCCTTCGACGGTTCTATTCACTGAAGGTGAGGCCGATCTCGCGCGCGAATTCACGGATGGCTTTATTACCCACAGCGCCTTCTGGAATCACGGCACATTCACGGAACCCCTTCTGCGCTTCATTTATCCGCCGATGAAAGCCTATGAGAGCTGGGGTTACGGGAAGAATCCGCAGCGCAACCACATTTTCAACGCCGTGAACGGCGAGTACATCTATGCGCACGATTCGGAAACCGATATCATGGCGCCGATTTCGCTTGCCACCCGGCACGTCTACAATGCGTATCCGGAGATCACGCACGCTCAGATGCTTGCTGCCGATCTAGCTTGCACGGGATGTATCGCGGCGCTTTTTGACGGCGGGAACGGGCCGATTTTGACCGTTGGAAATTCGGCCGGAACCGCAGTAAATGGGACTGTAAAAATACCGGCATCGGGAACGGTCTTATTCGATCGTGTCACCGGAGTTCATATCGAAGTCGAGAACGGACAAGCATCGATTCCTTTGCAGGGATGGGAGTTCCGCGCCTTTGAAATACGTCCCTGATCGCATCCTGATCGCGTTCTGCGCGCTTCTTTTTGTGCCCGTGCTCTCCCGCGCACAATTGGCGGCCACTCCGCCCATGGGCTGGAATTCCTGGGAAACCTTCCGTCTCAACATCAGCGAGCAGCTAATCCGTTCTATCGCCGACGCCATGGTTGCTACCGGAATGAAGGAAGCTGGTTACGAGTACGTAATCGTCGATGCCGGATGGAAGGCCGCGGCGCGTAACGCGGATGGAACACTTGCCGTGAATGCAGCCCGTTTTCCTTCGGGCATGAAAGTGCTCGGCGACTATATCCACGCGCGCGGATTGAAATTCGGCCTGTACACCGATGCTGGGCGTAAGGACTGTGTGGCTGGAACGCCCGGCAGCCTCGGGCATGAAGAAACGGATGCCCGCACATTCGCTGCCTGGGGCGTCGATTTCGTTAAGGAAGACTGGTGCAATTCGGAGGGACTGAACGCACGCGCAGTGTACTACAAGATGTACGCGGCTCTGCGAGCAACGGGACGGCCCATCGTTTTCAGCATTTGCGAATGGGGCGACAACAAACCGTGGCAGTGGGCGCCCGCATTCGCGCAAATGTGGCGTACCACAGGCGACGACAAGCCTTGCTGGGACTGCGGCCGCGAAACGATGAACAAACCCGGCGGCTATCCGCGCGGCTGGACGCTGATTCTCGATGCGCAGATTCCGCTGGCGCGCTATGCTGCGCCGGGCCACTGGAACGATCCCGACATGCTCGAAGTTGGCCAGCCAGGTTTAACTATCGAGGAGTCACGCGCGCAGTTTAGCCTTTGGGCCATTCTCGCTGCTCCGCTCATCGCCACAAACGATTTGCGCTCCATGCGGCCGGCAATCTGTTCCATTCTCCTGAACAAGCAAGTGATCGCGGTAGACCAGGACAAACTCGGGCGGCAGGGCCATCGCATCAGCTCCCGCGATGGCGTGGAGATCTGGATTCGCGAGCTGAGTGGCGGCGACCGAGCAATCGTGCTTTTCAATCGCAACGAACGCGAGCGCGCACCGCATTTCCGTTGGAGTGAGATCGGCGGTGCCGGAACTTTACGCGATCTCTGGCGTGACACCGCAGTGCCTGCCGACCGAAACGGCTTCAAGGCCACCATACCTGCGCACGGTGTTCGAATGTTCCGCATCCACCCGCATTCCTGATCACTTCAGCGCGCGTCTTCCCGGATGTGCAGAATGCGATCGCATGCCGGATGCCGGATGATCTGTTCGGTACCGCTCGGCCAGCGAATCTGAATTTCGCGAATGCCGATTTCCGCACCCAATCCGAAGTGGGCGCGGCGATCGCTCGAAGACATAAATCCCGAACTCGTGCCTACCTGCGTAGAAAGTGTCCGGCCGGAGTTGGTGACGAGCTTGAGGCGCGCACCTATTGCATCGCGGTTACTTCGAGTGCCGGTGAGATCGAGCGTGATCCAGTGATTGTTACTCCCCGAATTGAGCAGGATCCTAGGCGTCTCGTTCAGTCCCGTAATCACCAGGTCCGGGGCGCCGTCATTGTTCAGGTCCGCGCGAGCGCTGCCGCGGTGGAAGCCGATGGGCAGAAAATCCGGTCCCATTCTGTCCGAGACGTCGCTGAACGAGCGTCCCGCGTCGTTATGCCACATCGTATCGTGCTGCTTCGCGTTCGCACCGAGGTAATCCACATCGCCATTCGCCGAGTAAATGTCGGGCCAACCGTCGTTATCGTAATCGATGAAATGCGTGCTCCAGCCGGAAAAACTTCGGCTGAGCCGCTCGATGCCCGTCCGCGGCGATACATAGCTGAAAAGCCGGCCACGCTCGTTGTGAAAAAGCGCGAAGGTCTGCGCGTCGAGATCGTTGTAGAAGATGTCGGGCCAGCCATCGTTGTCGTAGTCCGCCGTATCCGCGCCCATACCGGATACCGTCGAACCATTTTCGTTGTATGCCACGCCGTAGAGCAATCCCACTTCCTCGAACTTCCCGTGTCCGCGATTGAGATAAAGGAAATTGCGTTCCGTGTCGTTGGCGATGAAGACATCCATCAGCCCGTCGCCATTGAAATCGGCGGCCACGATGCCCATACCCTTGCCGGCTGATTTGCCGAACCCCGAATTCTCGGTAACGTCCTCGAACTTGCCATGCCCCAGGTTGTGATAGAGCCGGTTTGGTGTGCTGCGATAACGCGTGGGACTGCAGTAAACTTCAGTGATTCCGTCCGAAGCGAAACATCGAATATCGCTCTCCGGCGTCCAGGTGGTGTATTCGGAGACCGCAAGGTCCAGTAAGCCGTCGTTATCGTAATCGAACCAGACCGCTGCGACACTGATGATATCTCGCGGCTTGGTGTCGATTCCTGACATTGCGGTCACATCGCTGAACGTGCCGTCGCCGTTGTTGTGATAGAGAACATCGCGTCCGGCGCTCGCCAGGAAGAGGTCCGGATGTCCGTCATTGTCGTAATCGCCAACGGCAATCCCGAAGCTGTAGCTTAGCTTCGCACCCTCAAGCCCGGCTTTTCGGGTTACCTCATCGAAAGTGCCGTCGCCGCGATTGCGCAGGAGCGCGTTGAAGTAAGAGGGATCCGTCTTGCGCAACTCGGGGAGCGGCGAACCGTTTGTGAAGAACAGATCGATGTTGCCGTCGCCGTCGTAATCAAAGGCCGCAACCCCGCCGCACATGCTGCCGACGAAATACTTGTGTCCCGGATAGCCGTTTCGGGTTCTATACGAGAACCGCGACAGCATCGCGACGTTCCTGAACTGTGGCCGAGTGTTTGCGCCGCCGGTCTCCACAGCAGCAAGAATCGCGCCCAGCAACGTGGCAGCAAACAGCCATTTCATCTGCGTAGCGTAAGGGGATGATACAACGACTGTCCGCCATCCACCGAGATCACCTGTCCTGTCACATGCCGGGCCTCTTCCGAAGCGAGCCACACAACCGTATGCGCGTGATCTTCGGCTTCAGCAAGCGTTCCGGTGGGGATCATGGTCAGGTAGTCCTCGATTGCTACATTGCGAGCGGCGGCCGTGTCGCGTAGCATGGCCGAGTCCGTCATGCCCGGACAGATACAGTTCACGGTTATTCCATGTGGTGCTGCTTCCACGGCCAGACAGCGCGCGAAATGAATCGCAGCCGCTTTGGCTGCGCAATACGCGATCTGATTCGTGCGCGTGATCCATCCGGCGATAGAAGAAATCACCACGATTCGACCAGCTCGCTGCATCGTCATGCGTCGTAACGCGGCTTGCGAGCACAGAAATACTCCCTTCGCATCCACCGCAAAGGTTTCATCCCAGTCCTGCTCGGGGAGGGTTTCACACGAACCGGCACGAAATACGCCAGCGTTGTTTACCAGCAACCACAACGGTCCAAAGCGCTGCTCGGCGGCTTCAAAGAGGTTTTGCACATCTGCTGGTCGCGTGACATCGGCTGCTAGACCAGCCACCTCGAATCTGTCCTGCTTCAGCTTCTGTTCCGCGATTTCGGTCGCCTCCGGATCGCGATCGTTGATCACGACGCGCATTCCTCGCTCGCACAAGACCCGCGAAATGACAAACCCGATCCCGCGTGCGGCACCTGTGACCAGAGCGGTTTTCCCGGCCAGGCTCACTCGGCCTCTCCGTGGGTCGCGGGGCGCCGGTACTCGCGTCCTTTCATCAACTCCGTGATCGCTGTATTGTATGGCGCCGAGAGCCCAAGCGTTTCGCTTTCTCGCGCCACGTATCCATTCAGCGCATCGATTTCGGTGCGCCGCCCGCGAGCCAGGTGCTGCGCCATCGAGACGCGGTGAAATTTATGCGAGCAGTACTCTTTCACTGTCGCAACCGGATCCGGGTCATCGAGCACTATGCCTTTTGCCTTCGCGAGCGCCAAGGCTTCCTCCAGAACTCTTGTCTGGAACTGGTCAAGCTCCGGTACTTTCCGGATGTGTCCCGGACGCAGACCAGTGATCGCGCATATTGCATTGATTCCGCAGTTGTGGACGAACTTGCTCCAGATTGTGGCAATGATATCCTCCACTAACACCGGATGCAGCCCGGCGCGCTCGAAGAGATCGCATACTCTGAGCAGCCGCGCGGAACGCGAGTGGTCCAACTCACCCAGGTAGGTTGGTCCATTATTCGTATGGCGAACGAAACCGGGTTCAGCAATATCCCCGCTCTGGAAACTGAGCCCGGCGAGTACCCGCCGGGGGCCCACAACCTCGCTCAGAATCTCGATGTTCCCCATACCGTTTTGAATCGTGAGGCAGAAGCCTTCGGGCTTGAGCACCTGACTCGCCGCCTGAGCTGCATCGCGCGTAGAATACGCATTGACGGCTATCAGTACCGCATCGGCAGAAGGCGCCCGCTGCGCATCGGTGAAAGCCTCTGCGCGAATTTCAAAACTGCCTGTCAGGCCCTCAACTCGCAACCCGTTCTCGGCGATGCGCTCGATGTGTTCCTTCCAGATATCTACGAACGCGACCTGCACACCTATTCGCGCCAGATTGCCGCCGTAAACGCAACCCATGTTCCCGGCGCCGATGATCACCCATTGCATGGTTTTTTCTCAGTCTGCGATAAGCGTCCGGAGATAACGAATGCTCTCCTCGCACCAGCGCTTCTCTTTCGCTGCGGTTTCTTCGAGGGTCGATTCGGGCGGCGGCCAGAGTTCGAGAATGACGGTTCCTGTAGCGCCAAGCGACCCCAGCCGTTCAAGGAGACAACGCACATCCAGCATGCCTTTTCCGGCCGGCGCGCCGCTGATCCGAAATCCCATCTGATGCGGTTCGCGCACAACGATGAAATCCTTGATATGCAGACTGACCGTCTGAGGGCCCAGAGTCTCCACGATCTGCTCGGGTCCTTCAAGCGCGCCAAAAGAGTTGGCCGTATCGAGACAGATCCCGACATGTGCGTCCGCTATTTCGCTGATAATCGCTGAGAGGACGCGCGCGCGAAATCGGTCGTGATTCTCCAGAGCGAGCGTGACACCTGCGTCGCGCAGACGGGGCACGATTGCCCGCACTACGCGCACGACCTCGGCCGGCGGGGGCTCATAGCCGGGAGCATCGATGACGGCCCGCAGAGTCCGCGAATTGCATGCGCCGCAAAGTTGGATGTATTCCTCAATCTTGCGCTCCGAAAGGCCGCGCAGCCCCAATTCCAGTTCGATTCCCGCCCGATCCGCCACATCGCGAATGACTGAGATTTGCTTCGAATCCGCCTGATGCAGCGGAATATTATCCGCGATTTGCACAACGTGTAGCCCTAATTCCTGCGCACGCCGGATCAGACCTGCGGCATCCATGCAACCGGCATTCAGCTGCCATGCGCACGCGTATGACCCGAGGCCGAGCCTTCTCATTTGCGGCCGAATGTTGCCGCCGAGGTGATCGCTTTGATTTCGCCCAGTACGTTCTCCGGCTCAAAGACTCTCTTCCAATCCGGTTGCAGCAAAAACTTCTTGCCGCGTTCGATGGCCAGCAGGGCACCGTCAGAGAACGGTGAGCCTACGTATCCGAACAGAATGCCGATATCGATATTGATGTGGCCGAGAATGAAATCGCGCGCAGCTTCTTCCGGTACTCCGCGCTCTACCGCTTCGTCAATAGCTTCTTTGATGACCACCATGCACGTGGCAACCACGGTTTCCGAGAGCGCCGGCTCAAGAATCGCCATCTGCTCCACGGTGACGCGATGCGCCTTCATCACGGGCGCGAACATCTCGCGGCAGATCGCCTCGCCGACCGCATAGTCGCTTTCCGGCCCCTGCATCAGGGCGCAGACAATATTCTGCCGCGCCCTAATCGCTCCGAAGAAATCGCGGCGCGCTTCAGGATCGGTCTCATCGTTCACCACCGGCGGATGACAAGGGTGCGTGACGAAGTAAGTAATGTCTGCGCGCTCCGGCAAGTCGCCGCTGTAGGGAGCAGCCGGATCAAGGCAGATGACCATAGCGCCGCTGCGCAGGCCGGAAACGATCGAAGGCGCAATACTGCCGATCAGTGCATCGGGTAGCGCAAGAATCGCGATATCGGCCGCGGCCACGGCCTGATCGTGCGGTGTGATCTCCAGACCGCGAGCGTGCAACCGCTCAATGCCAGCCGCACTGATCTCGACATAAAGCAGGTTATGCTCCGAGCGGCGCAGGTTCTCGGCGATACGGCATCCCATTTTGCCGCCTGCGCCGAACACAGCAATGGTGCGTGCCATGTAGCCATTCTAGGCATCCGCAGACACTCAATTCTGTGTGCTTTGCGGCGGAGTTTCCAATGGATCGATCAGTATCGTAATAGAACCGCACAGTTTCCTCAGAGCTTTCAGGCACCGGCCTTCAGTAGACTGGAAATCCATCCAGATGCCCCCGCCCGCCGTCCACGAGTTGCGCGCCGGATTGCTCATGTGTCAGTACACGAAAGGCTCTGTGCGCCACATTCGGTTGGGCAACTGCGAAATTCTCCAGCATGTCTATTTCGCCCTCCGCGGCCAGCGCTGGGAAACCATACCGCTTCTGATTAAACGAGAAGAAATTCGAGCGCGTGATCTCAGCTTCGAAATAGAGCTTGAAGTCGAGCACAAAGAGGGTGAACTCGCGTTTTTCTGGCGCGGACGGATCACCGGAACCGAAGACGGACGCATCTCGTATGCAACAACGGGCGAGGCGCAAAGCGATTTTCTGCGCAATCGCATTGGACTGTGCGTCCTGCATCCTGCCCAAAGTTGCCGCGGTCTCGAATGTATGCTCTTGCATGCCGACGGTTCCACTGAAATCAGCCGCTTCCCCGATTTGATCTCGCCACATCAGCCGTTCTTCAATCTGCGCGGCATCACGTACCGTCCGATACCGGGCATAACCGCTGAAACGCTCTTTGGCGGCGACGTGTTCGAAACGGAAGACCAGCGCAACTGGAGCGACGCCTCGTTCAAAACATATTCCACTCCGCTGTCAATCCAGTATCCGGCGCAGGTGCGGCGCGGTGACGAAGTCTCACAGCAGGTTGAGCTGCGTGTGACGGCAGAGTCACCCATGCAAAGCGCCGCAGCTCATTCGCCGGTCAGCATCGCCGTGGACACGGAAGCCGCTTCCCCGATGCCATGGCTCGGTGTCGTTTGGGAACCTCAGATTCCGATCGGCGGCTTCGATTTTTTCCGGCTTGAGCTGGATCTGAGAAAACCTGGCTGGCAAGACGATCTGGCGCAGGCTGCCGCGATCGGTGTACGGCTCGAAATCGCCGCGCTGGCGACCAGCAAAGCTGATCTCGAAAACCTGCGGTCTGTCGTTGAGCCATTTCTTGCAAAAGTCATCCGGTTCGCTGTCTTCGACCCCGTAACAAATGTTTCAGATCCTGCCTTGCTCGCCGTGACCCGCTCGCTCTTGGCTCCGCTGCCCGTAGGCGGCGGATCGCATAAGTACTTCGCTGAACTGAATCGTAATCGCGAAATTGCATTGGGCGGCGATTTCGTTGTTTGGCCTGTCGATCCGCAGGTGCATGCTGATGACGCGGAAACAGCGATCGAAAATCTCGCCGGTCAAACTCCGCAACTGGAAACAGCACGAAGCTTCTGCGGCAATCGCGGTCTACACATTTCGCCCGTCGCGGTGCCGAAATTCGACGGTAACGAGGGCTGGTGCACCATCTGCCTGAAAAATCTCGCTCTCGCAGGAGCCCGCTCGCTGACGTTTGCGCGCGCGCTGCCACTGATCGAGGAAGTCGCTCGGTTTCGGGCGGATCAGGTTGTGGCCTGTACATCTTCAGATCCGCTCGCAGCCGATGCACTGATTCTGCGTAAAGGCCGGAAGTCGTTCGCCTGGGTGGTGAATTTGCGTAATCGAGCGCAGAACGTCGAACTTGCAAACCGCTCGTTTTCACTCGATTCATACGGAATTGTTCGGGTCCAGTTGTAGAGGGTAAATGCCCCCGCTTCGTTTCGCGCTCTTCGGCACTGGTTTCTGGTCGAGATTCCAGCTTGCCGCCTGGCAGGAGGTTGGCGGCGTCGAATGCGTTGCTCTCGCCAATCGCACCGCGGACAAGGCAGTGCGCGTCGCAGATGATCTCGGGCTACGGGCCCACATCTACACGGACCCGGAAGCGCTCCTCGCGAACGAGCAGCTCGATTTCGTCGATGTCGTGAGCAGCGTCGAAACGCACGGTCCGCTGGTGCACTTGGCCGCCGCGCACGGCTTACCTGTCATTTGCCAGAAACCGCTCGCTGATGACTGGCGCCAGGTGCAGAATATGGTGCGCGAGTGCGAACGCCGCGCGCTCCCGTTTTTCGTGCATGAAAACTGGCGATGGCAGGCGCCCATACGGAAAGTAAAGCAGTTGCTTTTGCGTCCTGAAGCCGGCCCTGTCTATCGCGGGCGGCTGCGCATGGTGAGCTCGTTCCCGATCTTCGAAAATCAGCCCTCGCTCAAAACGCTGGAGCGCTTTCTTGTGATGGATATGGGTTCCCACATCCTGGATGTAGTGCGGTTTCTCTTTGGCGAGCCCGCCAGCATCTATTGCACACTCGCCCGAGTACGGCCTGACATCCAGGGTGAAGATGTCGCAACGATTATCCTCAGAACGGCCACGAACGCCACGATCGTCTGCGAACTCGGTTACGCCGGCACACCCCTCGAACACGACCACTTCCCGCAGACCGTGGCCTTTATCGAATGCAGAGATGCTTCGATCGAGCTTGGCCCGCATTATTGCGTGCGCCTGACAACCAAGCGCGGAACGGAAACCCTGCGCGCTGCTCCGGCACGCTATGAATGGTCCGATCCTGCCTACGAAGTGGTGCACGCCAGCATTGTCGATTGCCACCGCGACCTGCTGGCTGGCCTGCGCGGTCAGCACGAACCGGAAACCAGTGCCGCCGACAATCTCAAAACGATGCGCCTCGTCTTCAGCGCATACGATTCGGCGCAGACGAACCGTGTGATCGAACTCTAGCGGCGCTCCAATTCAAGGACCAGAACCCAGTCGTTGCCGCGCGCATACGGGCCCGGCGCTTGCCACAGCAACTCGCGATTTTCAGGATGTGCTTCCCGCATTGCGCCCGTGCGCGGATCGAACCACCTGCTGCTCGCAATTTCAGGCAAGCCCGACTTTCGCAGGCGAATCGTGCCGCCCCCTGGGAGGTAAGCGACGATTATTCCTTCCGCGCCTGCGACACCGGCGTGCTGCCATCCATCTTGAGAATTGTCGACGACCAGCGAGTCAGCTGGCCTGAGCGATAGAAAGTCGAGATTTGAAAAAAGCTCGCGCACGTACCGCATCTGCTCCGCTCCGGGCAGATCCAGAGCGCTTCGCCAGTCGCCGTGCGCAAACCCGATTGCCTCTCGCTGGTGCGTGAGCATTTGCCAGACTGCATGACACCCGTACGTATGCCCGCAGGCTCCTGCCAGCAACGCCCAGTACGCCGCCTGGCGCACATCATAATCATCGAAGTAGCCTTTTTCATCCGGCTTCCAGTCGACCGGATGATCTTCGTAACGCGGTTCGCCGTCGAGCACGGGCTTGGAAGGCTTGAGCCCGTAATCACGCCCGACATTCAGATAGTTCGGAAAATCACGGCTGTGGTGGCCGGATTGGATCATGTTGAAATCAAGCCACGGTTCGTTGTGTAGCTGGGAGGAGGAGCCAACGCCCGGTGGGTGAAAAGTAATAAGATGCGCACCGCGGTCGCCTGCGCGCAGTCCTTGCGCCATCGCACGCCAGATCGCTTCCACCCCGCAGGGCGAGCGGTCGCCACCGAGAATCCAGACGATGTTTTGCGCCTGCCGGTAGCGTTCGCCGAGCAGGAATCCGTAAGCGCGCGCATTTTCTTCGTTGAAGATGATACGCGGAGGCGCCTTTTCCCATGGCGCCGCAACCACTTTGTTTCCCCAAGTCGGGAGCAATCCGAGATAGAGTCCCTTTTCCGCGGCTCGTGCAACAGTCCAGTCCACGAGCTGAAAATAGCCTTCGTCGATGCGCCTTGGATCGAAGTCGATGAGCGGCCAACGCCCGTACGCGTTAGGAATCTCGAGGCCACCGAATTCAGCTAGTAGAACCGCCTGAATGACCGTGAAGCGCTTCGCAGCGCGGTTTTCGAGATAGAAATCGATCTCTTCACGCTTCAGCCTGTGAATTAACTCCCACGCCGTATCGCCCAGCCAGAAGAACGGTGCGCCATCTGCATGGACGAGAAAACGGCCGTTGTCTGAAATGCGCAGCGGACCGCGGCTCAACTCTGCGGACATGATTTCCGGCTGACTTCGGCGGTTTTTTCCATTGAGGCGCAGCTCTCTCGCCAAAGCCTGATCAGCTCATCGTAGAAGTGGTCGTCGTCCGAGTTGTCGAAACCGTAAGTTCGATCGACCCAGGCAATCGTCTCGGCCAGTCCCTCCCGCAGTGGAATCCTGCACGTGAACTCAAAATCGCGCTTCGCTGCTGAATTATCAAAAATGTTGTTGAACCGGAAATTGTCAGCCGCGGTCGCCGCGCGTGCCGGCCATAAGCGCGCAAGCAGATCGGTCGGTATATGCACGATCTCCGGATCAGGAGCGTTCATCGCGGCCGCAACCAGCCGCTGATACTGATCCCATGTAACCGTTTCATCGCCGCTCAGGTTATAAGCCCGGCCGAGTGTGCGTTCGCTCTCGGCAGCCTGCAGAAATGCTCGCGCAACATCTTCGATGTGGTAGGAAGTCCAGAGCGAAGATCCGTCGCCATGCACCACGATTGCTTTGCCTTTGCGGAGTCGATCGAGCAGTATGGTGCGCCCTCCAAGCGAGTGCACGATATGTCCGCGATGCGCACCGCCCGGGCCATAACAATGCACCAGACGAAGAGTCGTAAACGGGAATCCAGTGTCCTCGTAAGCGTCAAAGAGCAGTTCCTCGCATTTCGCCTTACCGCGACCGTAATCGTTAATCCCTCCAAGCGGAGCATTCTCATCGATCGGATATTTCGCTGCGGGCTTGATGTATGCGTCGACTGTGCTCGCCACCAGCACACGCCCGGCACGCTTCGCGAAAACCTCGATAAGTCCGCGCGCGTCCTGCGGCTGGTAACAGATCATATCGAAAACGGCGTCGAAAGTTCCCGCCTTCGCCAGATCAGCCGCAAACTGGCGCGGGTCGGCGCGATCGCCCACGATTCGCCCAACTCCTTCGGGCAGCGGAATCGCCGCGAGCCCACGGTTGTAGACCACAACGTGATCTCCGCGCTCGAGCAACTGGCGCACCAGCGCTGTGCTGATCAGTCCCGTGCCGCCGATGACAAGCGCTCTCAAACTCTGCACCCCGCCTGCTCTTTCCTATTCTCAGAAGCCGACTCGGGCCGCTTCTCTGAACATCTCGCTCCAGCCTGTAACGATGCTGCAAATCTCATAGACGTTCCCTTGGTTTCCACATCAAACTGGCAGTATCCGAAGACACGCGATTCCATTGCTGTTCCTGATTGTCGCCTTCAGCGCTCTGTCGACCGCGCAGGAATTTTCGCTTCTGCTCGGCCCAGCGGACGGCATTTACAACATCCGCGCTTTCGGGGTCACCGGCGATGGCCATGCGGACGATACCGCTGCCATCCAGCGAGCCATCGACGCGGCCGCGACGAAAGGCGGCGTTGTCATCGTGCCCACGGGAAGATGGCTCTGCCGCGGTCATCTGGTGCTCAAAATGGGCGTGCACCTGGCCGGTATCAATCCCGCCCCGCAGTCCTGGGAACCGCAAAGCGGTCCGATTCTGCTGCCCACCGGAGGGCGAGGCGACGAAAACGCGATGCCATTTCTCACAATGCGCAGCTCGACCTCGCTGACCGGGCTCACGATCTACTATCCCGAACAGCGCGTCGAGAACATTCAGCCGTATCCCTGGACCATCCAGATCGACGCCGATCCCGCAGTAGCCGGCCAGGTCGCCTTCGATAGCAAAATCGCGAACGTCACTCTTATCAACAGCTACGATGGCATTCGTGTCGGACCCCACGAGAATGGCCGCCATCGCATCTACGACGTCAACGGTTGCGTGCTGCATCGCGGCATCTTCGTCGACTGGACGGGTGATATCGGCCGCATCGAAAACGTGCAGTTTCATTCGCATTTCTGGGCGAACAAGGCATACGATGGCGACTGGAAAGCCGTCTTCGCCTACATGCAGCAAAATCTCGAAGGGTTTGTCTTCGGCCGCACCGATTGGGAATACGTGACCAACACATTCGTGTTTCCGGCGAAGGTTGGTTACCGTTTCATCGAAACCAGCAACGGCGCCGCCAACGGGCAGTTTTCCGGCATTGGCGCGCACGCAACGCAAACCGCGATACTGATCGAAGCCATTCAACCGCAGGGATTGCAAATTACCAACGGAGAATTCAACTCCCACCAGGTGGGCGCCGCAACGCAGATCGTCGTTGAAAGCCAGTGCCGCGGCAACGTTCGCTTCGTCAACTGTGGTTTTTGGGGACCCGTTGCCCACAACGCTGTTCTGCGCGGCAGCGGTTACGCCTCATTTGCGGATTGCTACTTTTCAAATGACGCGCCAACCTCGAACTACTCGATCGTGGCCGAAAACGGACGGCTGCAGATCGAAAACTGTACGTTCGATGCACGTTCGCGCGAGCGCAAGTCGGGCAACGCCCCGCCTCCGCGCGAAACGCATTTTCAGCCGCCTGCGATCGATCTCGGAGCCGGTGTACGTCAAGCCATCGTCACCGGCAACAACGGATTCTACGGCGTACGCATCCGTAATCAGATCGGCGCACGCGCCATCATCGCCAACAATGAGCCTGCCCAGCATTAACGCGACAGCGAAACAGGCGACCGGTACTCAACGCGCTGTCGCGCCCATGCTCTACACCGTCTACTTCGTCTATTTTTTCTGCGGTATGACGCAGTGCTTTGAAGGTGTTTTCCTGCCCGAGTTCAAAACGTATTTCGGACTCGACTACCAGCAGCAGATGTACACCATGTTTGCCAAGAACATTCCTTTCCTGTTCGCCGGCGCAATCGGCATTCTGCTTTCGCGCACGGGCTACCGCCGCTCTTTCGTTCTCGCGCTGCTCCTCTTTGCGGCCGGTACAACTCTGCTGGTACCGGGCTTAGCCGTCCGTCAGTATGCGATCGTTTTGAGCGGATTTCTGCTCATCGGGTTCGGATTCAACTTCGAGATGGTGGCGGGCAATCCGCTGCTGAGTGCTCTCGGCGCTCCTGAAACCGCTTCGAGCCGCCTCAATTTTGCCAACGCGCTCGGTGCAGTGGCCCAGATCATCGCTCCGCTGACCCTCGCCTGGATCATCCCCGCTTCGGCCATAACCGTAGCCAGTCGCGTGCCGTGGATGAAAGCCCTCTTTGCGGTTCTAGCAATTGCGCTACTCATGACTGCCTTATTTGTGGCGCGGATACACGCCCCCGCCGTCCAGCGCGGTGCCGACTGCAAGAATTCCGAGCTATCGAAGGCACAATTGCCGCCTCGCGTCTATTACGGACTGGCGGCGATTACGCTATCGCTCGGCGCTGAAGCCGCTCTCTTCGGCTTCTATCGCAACTATCTCGAGGACCCCTCCGTGGGCGCCCTAGCCTCGAGTGCGTCGCAACGGCTCTTTACCGTCTACTTCGCCGTATTCGCGCTCGGCCGTTTGCTCGCGTCCTGGGCTCAGAAGAGAATCGCGCCATCCACTCATCTGCTGCTGAATCTTGCCACCGCAGTAGTCTTTATTGGAACAGCCATCGTGGCACACGGTACGGTTGCGATTATCGTCATGACCGCGATGGGATTCTGGGTGGCCAGTTTCTATCCCACTCTGTACTCGCTTGCGACGCGCGGACTCGGCGACCTGGAAGCCAAAGCTTCCGGCCTGCTAACGATGGGCTTTCTCGGCGCCGCTCTCTTTCCGGTATTACAAGGTAGAATCGCCGACCGCTTTGGGCTTTCCAATTCCTATGTGGCCACGCTGATCGCTTATGCACTGATCGGGATCCTGGTGCTCCGTTTGCGCCGCTCCGCCGCACACCTCTGAATATCCTACCCAAGCCAGCCTGCATTTTTGTCAGAATGGTGTCTCGGATTGTTACAGATCAATGCTAGACACAGACGTACGCTTTCTTAGAACGTCTGCACTGCTTCCGCGTAGAGGATTACCTTGCGACACGCCCCGTTGAAGTGGCAACCGGCTTTCAGCCTGAT
Organism: Terriglobia bacterium; assembly: GCA_021325235.1. Taxonomy (GTDB): domain Bacteria; phylum Acidobacteriota; class Terriglobia; order Bryobacterales; family Bryobacteraceae; genus Bog-105. The sequence continues at coordinate 184,855 of JAJPHN010000051.1, forward strand.
CGAGCCCCAGATCAATGCTGAGGGAGTCCACATCTATCCCTTCGAGCACGATTTCCCAGTGGATGTCCGCTTCCTGACCTTCGCCGAGGAAGCCCAGATCCGGACCAATCGCCACGATTATTTCGAGCTCCTATACCTGCATTCGGGCGAGGTCGTCTATCAGGTGCAGGATCGCTATCACCGCATGTCGCCCGGTGACCTCTTCGTCATGGGCAGTCTTGCGATGCACCGCATGAGCGAATTCCCGCGTGGCAAAGTCAAGGCAGCGGTCTTGTATTTCCTGCCGGAACTGATCCGCGGCAACGATACAAACGGCATGGATATCGAATACCTCATGCCGTTCCTTGTGCAACACGGAAGTTTCCCGCACGTTGTGAAAGCGGCCACTGGCATCCCGGCTCAGCTGTTCGAGCTCATGCGCCGCGCCGCCGCCGAGTTGCCGATCTCTACCAATCGCGCGCGCCTGTCCGCGCAGACGTATCTGAAAATGATGCTGGTGCTGCTGCTCAATCACTATTCGGAATTTCGCGGCACCGAAGACATTTATCTCAAGAAGGAGCGCAACCTGCAGCGGCTCCGGCCTGTCTTCGAACATATCGACCATCACTATGCCTGGCCCATTACGGTTCAGGATGTCGCGAGCAAGGTCCACATGAGCAAGTCCAGCTTCATGCGCTTCTTCAAGCAGGTCACCGGCCAGTCGTTTGTCACGTATCTGAATCAATTTCGCGTGTCCCGCGCTCAAATTCTGCTGAAGACCACCGATAAATCGATCGCCGAGGTCAGCCAGGAAGTTGGCTTCTGCGACCAAAGCTACTTCGGCCTGCTGTTTCGCCGGCTCACCGGTCTCACGCCCCGTGAATACAAGTACCGGCTCGAAGAGAACCAGCGCCTTTCGGCCTAGAAAACCCGCATTCTCACAATGGATTGCCCGATAGTCATAGACCGCGCGTCGAGGCTGTCGCCATAATTCGACTAGTTCGCGCGTTTATTCATGTGTCTCCGCCATCTCTGCGCCTTCCTGGTCTTCGCTTCGTTCGGCTCCACTCTTTCAGCCCAAATGGTCACCGGCAGCGATATGACCGATTTCGGCAAATCGCTCGGGCTCGAGCCCGACCGGATCAGCCGAAGCTACACCATCCAGGAGTTGAGCTTCACCATCGCGGGCCATTCAGGGCCCAATGTGCTCTGGCCCGGCGAGCAATACGATTTGAAGCTGCTCTTCATCAACAAATCAAACCACCCGATCCACGCCAGCGGAAGCATCGAAGTTATTCATTTCGGCACAAAGTCGAAACCGGGCGACATCTGGACTCCGGTTGTGTTTCCAATAGGCCGCGTTGCCCATACCGAGCTTCATTTGGACATGCAACCGGGCGCGCAGCAAACGGTCGACGTGAGCCCCCGCATTCCGGAAACGTTCGGGGGGTACGCGCTAGTCGCAGATTTCGGCCCGGAAGGCCGCAGTCTTGCTGCTACGCTCGTGCGGACTCTAAAACCCGATCAGGGGCGCGTGCAGTTCCCAACCTATGCGCTCGACCTCACCTGGGACGAGTTCATGAATGAAAACGTGCTCGCGCTTTTTGAAAAGCTCGGCATTAAAGGAGCACGCACCGGCGCCGGATTCTCATTGCGTGGTACAGGCGCGGCCGCGACGGATCGTTACCTGAACTGGGCCCAGAAGCATAACGTGACGGTTATGCTCACCCTCGCCAACGAGGATGCGCCCATGCCGCTTGGCCGGCCTCGACCATGGCTTTCGCCCGACGGGCACATGCTCGAAACGAAGGACGATCGCGCCTGGCTCCCGCAGTACGACGATGCGTTTTCAGGCTGGGTAGCAAAGCTTGTCTCGCAATACGGCTGGCCGCGCGGTCCGGTGAACGCCGTCGAGCTCTGGAATGAGCCCTGGGAAGGCATTTCGATATCGGGTTGGGGCGCAGACATTCCACGTTATCGCGCGATCTACGAGCACATGGCGCATGGCGTCGAGCGTGCGCGCGCGGCCGCCGGCGCACAGGTCCTCATCGGTGGGGCCTGCTCCTCCACCAACACCCGCGACAAACTCTTTCCCGACGGCAACGACAAATTTCTGAAGTGGCTCGATTTTGTCAGCATTCACTACCAGCCGCTTTCAGCCGATCCCGCTCTCGTTCCCGAATGGATGAATCGCAAAGGTCCGTACGGGCGCGTCAAGGTGTGGGATACCGAAAGCTGGATCGCGAACTCCGAAGATCGCATCGCCGGCGTCCTCGCTTCGATGCGAGCTCAGGGCCAGGATCGAACCGCCGGTGTCTACGAGGGCAACGTTTATTCAAGCAAGAATGTCAAGCTTGGCAAGGAAATCTACGGCGTAGTGCAGGCCTGGCCTCCCGCCGCAGCCCTTGCCGCAACCCAGAAGTTCATCGGGCAGCGATCGTTCCGCGAGATTCTCTTCAAAAACGGCCTGCCCTGGATATTTGTCTTCGATGGCCTGCACTCGAAGGACGACGGAACGCTCGTAATCGTCGGGGATCTCGGGGCGATCTATGATCCAGGGCGCACGCTGTTCCGAAACGTCAAGCCAAAACCGGATGCGGCACTACAGATAAGCGCCGGCCGTGGGAAGTTTGCCCTGTACGATTTCTACGGCAATCGCGTTGCTGCGGCTCGTAACCAGATCACCGTCCCGTTGAACGGCCTCGGCTACTTCTTGCGATCGAATGGCACGCCTGGCTCCTTCGAGCAGCTACTCTCGGCTGTGCGCGCCGCGCGTATCGAAGGCTACGATCCCGTCGATATTGCCGTGCGCGATTTCACGGCGCCTCTAGGCGAGCATCCCGCGCTGCGCGTCACGCTGACCAACGTGTTAAATCGCCCCGTTAACGGGCGTCTGCGCCTTACATCGACGGATCTCAGGTTCCCGAATGCATTCGATACAATCCGCCTCGAACCGAATCAGACCCGTGAGCTGGAAATTCCGGTCGCAAACAGCACTCCCAACAACGCCAATACCTACCCCATCGCGGTTCAGTTCGAAGCCTCAACCGGCGAACACGTTGAGCATCGCGAGGACATTCATGCGAACGTGATTGCAAAGCGTACCGTCAAGGTGGACGGCGATTTCTCCGACTGGGCTGGAGTGCTGCCGCAAATTGCGCGCGGCGCGGCCATCCCGCAAAGCCTCACTCGTCAGGCCTGGCTTCCCTTTGAAAAGCTGGACCTGCAGTCGCAGCAAGGTCTTGCGGCGGCCTACCTGGCCTACGACGAAGTCAACTTCTATTTCTCAGCCAAGATCGCCGACAACACACCCGAACCCGGTATGCTGCGCTTCGCCACCCGCGATGATGACGCGTTCTTTTATCCCGACCATGTGTGGGACGGCGCCCGTGAACTCACCTGGCCCGCGGGTGTCCGCCGCTTTTCCTATCGCAAGAATTTCGAGATCCCCTCGGGCAACAATCACGATAATGTGCAAATCGCCTTCAACGTGCTGCCTCCTGACAAGAAAGGCTTCCTCGAATACCCGAACGGCACCATGAGGCATTTCGAAGTCTATGCCGATACCGATTATGA
>JAJPHN010000029.1 GCA_021325235.1 Terriglobia bacterium
TACTTCCGCACGACGGACGTGACGGGCGTGGCCAAGCTGCCGGAAGGCATGGAGATGGTGATGCCGGGCGATAACGTCTCGATCGAAGTCGAGCTGATCACGCCGGTCGCTATGGACAAAGGCCTGCGGTTCGCGATTCGCGAAGGCGGACGGACGGTGGGAGCCGGTACGGTGACGGAGATTTTGGAATAGCAAAACGCTATAGGGCAGGGCAGGCCTAAACAGTCTGCTCTGCCGAAGCGACGACTAAGCAAATGAAAGAACGCATTCGCATCCGGCTCAAAGCCTACGATCACCGGGTCCTCGATCAATCGACGGGCGACATTGTCGACACCGCCAAGCGGACGGGCGCTTCGGTGGCCGGGCCGATTCCGCTGCCCACGCTGAAGAACCGCTACACGGTGCTGCGCTCGCCGCACGTGGACAAGAAATCGCGCGAGCAGTTTGAGATCCGGACGCACAAGCGCCTGCTCGATATTTTGGAACCCACGCAGGACACGGTGGACGCGTTGATGAAGCTCGATCTGCCCGCGGGCGTGGACGTCGAGATCAAGGCGTTTGGCAAGAGCAAGTAAGAGAAGAAAAACGATTTAGGGATCAGGCATGAGTCCAGGAATTCTCGGCAAAAAGATTGGCATGACGCAGGTATTCAATGCGGACGGGCAGGTGGTGCCCGTAACGCTGGTGAAAGCCGGCCCGTGCGTGGTGACGCAGCGCAAGACGCCCGCGACCGATGGCTATGACGCGGTGCAGCTGGGCCTGGTCGAGTATGCCAAGAAGCCGAATAAGCCGATGGCGAAGCACCTGGCGAAGTCGAATGCGGAAGGCGTGAAGTTTCTGCGCGAATTTCGGCTTGGCCGCGTGGCGTCCGACGATCTGAAGCAGGGCGACCGCGTGCTGGCCGAAGAGTTCAAGCCGCGCGATGTGGTGGATGTGATCGGGACGAGCAAGGGCCGCGGGTTTCAGGGTGTCGTGAAACGGCATCACTTCCGCGGCGGCGATGCGACGCACGGTTCGATGTTCCACCGCGCGCCCGGTTCGATTGGTGCTTCATCGTTTCCCTCGCGTGTGTTTCCGGGTACGCGCATGGGCGGCCAGATGGGCAATGAGCAGGTGACGGTGCGGAACCTCGAGATCGTCAGCGTGGATGCCGATGAGAACGTGATTGCGGTGAAGGGTGCGATTCCGGGGCCGAACGGCGGCTACGTGATGGTTCGCCGGGCGAAACGGTAGAAGGCAAGAGAGACAAGACAATGCCGACAGTAGAAATGGTGGACCTGAACAACTCTTCGGCGGGCTCGATCGAGCTTGCAGATGCGGTGTTCGGGGCCGAAGTGAATGAGGCGCTGCTGTATGAAGCGGTGCGCCAGTATACGGCCGCGCAACGCTCCGGTACCGCTGCTACGAAGACGCGGCACGAGGTGTCAGGTTCGGGCAAGAAGCTTTGGAAGCAGAAGGGCACGGGCCGCGCGCGTATGGGTTCGATCCGGTCGCCTTTGTGGCGGCATGGCGGCACGGTGCATGGTCCGCAACCGCGTTCGTACGAATACAAACTGCCGCGCAAGATGGTGCTGGGCGCGCTGCGGTCGGCGTTGTCGGCCAAGCTGCGTGACGGCGAACTGCGCGTGGTGCGTGCCTTCGATCTGCCGGATCACAAGACGAAGAACATGGTGGGCGTGCTGGGCCGTTTGAATGCAAAGAAGACGGTGCTGCTGATCGAAGCCGGCGAGAACGCGAATCTGGAACGTGGCGCGCGCAATCTGCAGGGCGTGAAGCTGGTCGCGACGAAAGATGTGAACGTCTACGACCTGCTCAAGTATCAGGAAGTGCTGCTGACGGAAAGCGCGGCGCGGAAGTTGTCGGAGGCGTTGGCATAGATGACGGTTTACGATGTGATCCGCCGTCCGGTAGTGACCGAGAAGGCACACGACAAGCGCGAGAACGATCGCACGCTGTGCTTCGAGGTGCATCCGGAAGCGAACAAGATTCAGATCAAGCAAGCGGTTGAGACGGTTTTCCGCGTGAAGGTGGCCGAAGTGCGCACGAGCAATTTCGCGGGCAAGCTGCGGCGGCGCGGACGCTTTTCGGGCTATGCGTCCGACTGGAAAAAGGCGTACGTGCGGCTGGCGCCGGGGCAGAAGATTCCCGAGTACGCCGAGATTTAAGGAAGCAGGGACATAAGTAGATGCCGATCAAGAGTTTTAAACCGGTTACACCGACACGCCGCTTCCAGACGTATCTCACGCGGGAAGACATCACCAAGGACACGCCCGAGAAGTCGCTGATCGAAGGCAAGAAGCGCACCGGCGGGCGCGATGCGCGCGGGCGTATTTCGAGCCGCTTCATTGGCGGCGGCGCCAAGAAGGCGTATCGGCTGATCGACTTCAAGCGCGACAAAGAAGGCGTGGTGGCGACGGTGGCGGCGATCGAGTACGATCCGAACCGCTCGGCGCGTATTGCGCTGCTGCACTATACCGATGGCGAGAAGCGCTACATCATTGCGCCGGTGGGCCTCGAAGTGGGCCGCAAAGTGAGTTCGGGTCCGGAGGCCGACATTCTGGTGGGCAACGCGCTGCCGCTCAAAAACATTCCGGCCGGTACGGTGGTGCATAACATCGAGCTGCGGCCGGGTAAAGGCGGCCAGATGGCGCGCTCGGCGGGTGCGCAAGCCCAGCTTGTTTCAAAAGAGGGTGGAATTGCACTGCTAAAACTGCCGTCGGGCGAAGTGCGGCGCGTGCCGGTCGAGTGCATGGCGACGGTGGGTCAGGTCGGCAATGTGGAGCATGAGAACGTATCGCTCGGCAAGGCAGGGCGCTCGCGCTGGCTGGGCAAGCGCCCGCATAATCGCGGCGTCACGATGAACCCGGTCGATCACCCGCATGGCGGCGGCGAAGGGAAAACGTCGGGCGGACGGCATCCGGTGACGCCGTGGGGGCAGCCGACACGCGGTTTCAAGACGCGAAATAACAAGAGAACCGACCGCTGGATTGTGACGCGGAAGGCCAAGAAGCGGTAGAGAGACGCGGTAAGGAATAGAACATGAGTCGATCGCTCAAAAAAGGACCGTTTACCGACGACCACCTGCTCAAGAAGGTGGAGACGTTGAACACGAACAATCAGAAGACGGTGGTGCGCACCTGGTCGCGCCGTTCGACGATTGTGCCGGAGTTCATCGGACACACGCTTGCGGTGCATAACGGCAAGAAGTTCATTCCGGTGTATGTGACCGAGAACATGGTCGGGCACAAATTAGGTGAGTTCTCGCCCACGCGGACCTTCAAGGGGCACGCGGCCAAAGCGACGGAGAAGGCGGCGCGTTAGCAGATGACGACAGAGAAGGTGAGACGGTAATGGCGGACGTTTACCCGGACAACGTATCGAAGGCGGAAGCGCGCTACGTGCGTGTGTCGCCGCAGAAGGCGCGGCTGGTGGTTGACATGATCCGCGGGCAGCAGGCGGGCGACGCGATTCATATTTTGAGCGCGGTGAACAAGCGGATTGCGCCGGCCGTGGAAAAAGTGCTGCGCTCGGCGATTGCCAACGCTGAGAACAAGAACGAAGACGTGGATATCGACCGGCTGTTTGTGAGCGAAGCGTACGTGAACGAAGGGCCGCGCCAGAAGCGGATTCGTCCGGCTCCGATGGGCCGTGCGTATCGCTATCAGCGGCGCACGTCGCACATTGTGGTGAAGCTCGGCGAGCGGGAAGCGGAAGCAGAGGAATAGCAGGTAAACGATGGGTCAGAAAGTACATCCGTACGGGTTTCGCCTGGGCGTCACGAAGAACTGGCGTTCGCGCTGGTTCGCCAAGCAGGACTACGCCAAGCTGCTGCACGAAGATCTCGAGCTGAAGGAATCGCTGCTGGCGCGCTTGAAAGCGGCCGGCGTGAGCTCGATCGAAGTGGACCGGCCGGGCAACAAGCTGCGCATTACCATTCGGACTTCGCGTCCGGGCATCATCATCGGCCGCAAGGGCGCCGAGATTGAGAAGCTCAAGGGCGATCTGGCGCAGAAGACGAAGCGCGAAGTGTTTATCGACATTCAGGAAGTGCACCGGCCGGAGCTCGATGCGCAGCTGGTGTCGGAGTCGATTGCGCTGCAGCTGGAAAAACGCGTGGCGTTTCGCCGGGCGATGCGTAAAGCGGTAGATTCGGCGCTGCGGTTCGGCTGCAAAGGGATCAAGGTACGTGTTTCGGGCCGCCTGAATGGCGCCGAAATCGCGCGGAGTGAGTGGTATCTGCAGGGGCAGCTGCCGCTGCATACGCTGCGCGCCGATATCGATTACGGTTTCAGCCAGGCGTATACGACGTATGGCGTGATTGGCGTGAAAGTTTGGGTCTACAAGGGCGAAGTGATCGAAGGCGGCAATCGCCAGAAGAATTCACTGCGCAATGAAGGCGAGCCCCGGCGGCGCCGGCGTGACGACCGCGGTGGATTCGATCGCGGCGAGCGCGGCGGGTTTGACCGGGAACGGCGTCCGCAGACGCAGGTGGCGGTGAATGAAGCGGCCGGGCCGGTGGTGCAGCCGCCTCCGGGCGAACTGCCGCATCCGGCGGCCGCGCCCGTGATTCCGCCGATGGCCAGTCCGACGACGCCGTCCTGGAAGCAGAATCCGAGTGCTGCTGGCTCTGGTGAGGTGAACCGGGCTGGCGAAGGCACGGAAGGGAAGAACGAGTAGCTTATGTTGATGCCGAAGAAGGTTAAGTACCGCAAGCAGCAGCGTGGGCGCATGACGGGCAAGGCGTGGCGCGGCTCCTCGCTCTCGTTCGGCGAGTTCGGGTTGAAGGCGCTCGAATGCGGCTGGGTGACGAACCGGCAGATCGAAGCGGCCCGTATCGCGATGACGCGTTTCATCAAGCGCGGCGGCAAGGTGTGGATTCGCGTATTTCCGGACAAACCGATCACGAAGAAACCGCCAGAGACTCGTATGGGTAAAGGTAAGGGCGCGCCGGAAGCGTGGGTGGCGGTGATCAAGCCGGGCAAGATGCTGTTTGAGATGGAAGGCGTACCGCAGAGTGTGGCGGAAGAGGCGATGCGGCTGGCGGCGGCGAAGATTTCTGTTCCGACGAAATTCGTGGCGCGGGCGCATGCGGAGAGCGTGAAGGCAACGGCATGAAGGCAGACAAGATTCGCAACATGGATCTGGGCGAGATCGAGCGCGAGGCCCAGGATGGTCAGGAGCAATTGTTCCGGCTGCGTTTTCAGATGGGCATGGGGCAGCTCGAAGGCTTAAAGAAGTATCGTGGTCTGCGCAAGGATCGTGCGCGGCTGCTGACGATTGCGGCCGAGAAGCGCGCTGCGGGCGAAACCGCTAGCGCGGCGCCCCCGGCGAAGAGTCCGGCCAAGAAGAGCAGCGCGAGAGGGAAGAAGTAAGCAATGGCGCAGGTAGCAGCGGAAGCGACAGAAAAGCAGCAAGGCCATAAGAACGAGAAGGTCGGGGAAGTGATCTCGACCAAGATGGCGAAGACGATTGTGGTGGAAGTGACGCGGCGCGTGCCGCATCCGGTTTATAAGCGGATCGTCAACAAGCGGAAGAAGTTCTATGCGCATGACGAGCAGCAGACGGCGCAGGTAGGCGATGTGGTGCGGATTATCGAGTGCCGCCCGCTGAGCCGGTTAAAGCGCTGGCAACTCGGCGCGGTGCTGCGTAAGGCGGTGCAGGTGAATGTCGAGCATCCGGCTCTGACGGAAAACGCCGATACGCGCGAGAAGAAGACGATTAAACAAGCAGGTAAGAAGGCCAAGTAAGGGCTTTAGGGTTCTAACGGAGACACGAACATGATTGGAATGCGAACGATCCTGGAGGTAGCCGACAACAGCGGCGCGCGCAAGCTGCAGTGCATTTTGCCGCGCGGCGGCGATCTCGGGCTTCGCGCGGGTCTGGGCGATGTGATTACCGCGAGCGTGAAGGAGGCCGCGCCCGATTCCAACATCAAGAAGGGCAAAGTGGTGCGCTGCGTGGTGGTGCGCATGCGTAAAGAGACGCGCCGTAAGGACGGCACCTACATTCGTTTCGATTCGAATGCGGCGGTGCTGATCAACGAAGTGGGCGAGCCGGTGGGCACGCGCGTGTTTGGCCCGGTGGCGCGCGAGCTGCGCGACAAGCGCTTCATGAAGATCGTTTCGCTCGCGCCGGAGGTGATTTAGCAAGATGCCGAAAGTAGCGTATCAGCGGCGGCAGGAGAAAGGCGAGCGCACGCCGCACACGGTCAAGATCAAGAAGGACGATCTGGTGCGTGTGATCGCCGGGCGGGACAAAGGCAAGACGGGCAAAGTGCTCGAAGTGGACCGATTCTCGCGCAAGGTGACGGTGGATGGCGTGTCGATTGTGAAGCGTCATACGCGGCCGAACCCGTCGAAGCAGATCAAGGGCGGTGTGGCGGAGAAGCCGATGCCGATCGATGTTTCAAACGTGATGCTGTTGACCGCGGGCGGCATCCCGACGCGGGTCGGGTACAAGATCGAGACGGTCGGCGGGCGCGTGCGGCGTACGCGCGTTGCTCGTAAGAATGGCGAGGCGCTGGACAAGAAGTAGCAGAGCCGCGAGCCGGAAAGGCAGCGGTTTAACGAGGCCGTTTGGAATCGGCCAAAGAAGAGAAGATGGCAAAAGACACCGGAAAAGATACTCAGAAGAAAGCGGCGGCCAAGCCGGCAGCCGGCGGCGAGAAGAAGCCGCGCGCGGCGAAACAGGAAGCGGCAGCGGCGGGCGAAAAGGCGGCTGCACCGAAGTCGTCGAGCGGGAAGGCTCGTTTGCGCGAGCACTACAACAAGCAGGTCATCGCGGCCCTCAAGAAGGATTTCAATTACGCGAACCCGATGGCGGTGCCGAAGATCGAGAAGATCTCGATCAACATCGGCCTGGGTGAAGCGACCGGCAACAGCAAGCTGATGGATGGCGCAGTGAACGAACTCGCGGCGATCGCCGGGCAGAAGCCGGTGGTGACGAAAGCGAAGAAATCCATTGCGGCATTCAAGCTGCGCGAAGGTATGGCGATCGGCTGCATGGTGACGCTGCGCGGCGACCGCATGTACGAGTTTCTGGATCGGCTGATGAACGTGGCGCTGCCGCGCGTGCGCGACTTCCGCGGCGTGTCCTCAAAATCATTCGACGGCCGTGGCAATTACACGCTTGGGTTGAAAGATCAGCTGATCTTCCCCGAGATCGACTACAACAAGGTCGAAAAGACCAAGGGCATGAACATCTCCATCACGACCACGGCGAAGACGGACGCCGAAGGTCTGGCGCTGCTGCGTCATATGGGGATGCCGTTCCGCCAGTAAGCGAGAGGATTTCTTAAGATTGAGCGCACAGGCCGATTGGCTGGCCGTTGTGGGCGACGGAGAAAAGATGGCGACAACCGCACAGATCGCAAAAGAAGAGAAAAAGCAGGAAGCGCGAGCGCGCGCGCACAAGGCAGGAACAGCGGCGAAGTTTCCGACGCGCATCCGGCATCGCTGCAAGAACTGCGGAAGGCCGCGCGGTTTTCTGCGCAAGTTTTCGCTGTGCCGCATCTGCTTCCGCAAGTTTGCGCTCGCGGGCGAGATTCCGGGCGTGACGAAGGCGAGCTGGTAAGAGGAGCAACATGACAGCAGACCCGATTGCCGATATGCTGACGCGCGTGCGGAACGCGCTGATCGCCCGTCACGCGAAGGTGGACGTGCCGGCCTCGCAGCTGAAGACAGAAGTCGCGCGGATTCTGCGCGAAGAGGGCTACATCCTCAACTACAAGCTGACCGAAGAAGGTTCCAAGAAGTACATCCGTCTGTATCTCAAGTACACGCCGGCGAATCTGCCGGTGATTTCACGGATCGAGCGCGTTTCGCGACCGGGCTGCCGCGTGTATGTGGGCAGCAAGGACATTCCGCGCGTGCTCGGCGGGCTGGGCATTAACATTTTGACGACTCCCAAGGGAGTGATGACGGGAAGCAGCGCGCGCAAGGAAGGCGTGGGCGGCGAAGTTCTCTGTCAGATCTGGTAGCGCAGGCAGGGTAACGAAAGATGTCACGAGTAGGAAAGAAACCGATTCCGCTCCCCAAGGGCGTGAAAGTGCAGATCGGCAACGAGCTGGCGGTCGAGGGGCCGAAGGGCAAGCTGCGGGTACCGATTCCGAATGGTGTCAAAGTCGAGCAGCGCGACGGCGCGCTCGAGTTGGTGCGCGAAAACGATCAGTACGCGGCGCTGCATGGCTTGACGCGGGCGCTGGCGGCCAATGCGGTGCAGGGCGTCTCAACCGGATTCACGCGCGAGCTTGATATCGTGGGCACCGGTTATCGCGCGGATGTGAAGGGCAAGATCGCCACGTTCACTCTCGGCTATTCGCATCCGATTGAGTATCTGCTGCCGGAGGGTGTCGATCTCAAGGTCGATAAGCAGACGCATTTAATTCTGAACGGCTACGACCGGCAGGTGGTGGGGCAGGTGGCGGCGCAGATTCGAGCGCTGCGTCCGCCCGATCCGTACAAGAACAAGGGTGTCCGTTATACGGGCGAGGCATTGCGCAAGAAGGCCGGCAAGACCGGGGCGGGAGGCAAGTAAACGATGGCGCGCGAATCCAGACGAGACATACGCACGCGTATTCACAAGCGCATTCGCAGCCGCGTCGCGGGTACACAGGAGCGGCCACGGCTGGCTGTGTTCCGCAGCGTGAACCATATCTATGCGCAGGTGATCGACGACAACCAGGGGCATACGCTGGTGGCCGCGGCCTCCACCGAAAAGGACCTGCGCGGCAAGGGCGGCAACATCGAAGGCGCGAAGCTGATTGGCCAGAAAGTGGCCGAGCGCGCCAAAGAGAAGGGCATCAGCAAGGTGGTCTTCGATCGCGGCGGTTATCAGTACCACGGGCGCGTGAAGGCGCTGGCAGACGCGGCTCGCCAGGCGGGCCTGGAGTTCTAATCGAATGGCAGTGAATGGAAGTGCCAAGCGTGTCGACACGCAGAACCTGAACCTGAAGGAACAGGTGGTCAGCATCAACCGCGTGACGAAGGTCGTCAAGGGCGGTAAAAACATGAGCTTTTCGGCCTTGGTCGTGGTCGGCGATCCGGCGGCGAAGGTTGTTGGCTTCGGCACCGGCAAGGCGAAGGAAGTGCCGTCGGCGATCAAGAAAGGCATTGAAGCGGCCAAAAAGAACCTGCGCAAGGTGCATGTGCTCGAGACCACGATCCGGCATCCTGTTCTGGGCCGTTTCGGCAGCGGGTTGGTGCTGTTGAAGCCGGCCCCGGCTGGTACGGGCGTGATTGCGGGCGGTCCGGTGCGCGCGGTGATTCAGGCGGTCGGAATTCCGAACGTGCTGACGAAATCCATCGGTTCGCACAACGCGCATAACGTGGTGAAGGCGACCATTGATGCGCTCGAGCAGCTGTCGGACAAGACGGCGATTGCTGAGATGCGCGGGCTGCCGATCGAGAAGCTGTAGAGGATAGTTATGGCCGAAGGAAAGATCAAAATCAAACTGGTCCGCAGCCCGATCTGCACGCCGCAGAAGCACAAAGACATTGTGAAATCGCTCGGGCTGCACAAAGTCAACCGCACGGTCGAGCGGCCCGACACGCCAGAGTTTCGCGGCATGGTGAAGAAGGTGCCGCATCTGCTCGAAATTGTTCAAAACGACGCCGGGAAATAGAAAATGAATCTAAGTAATCTGCGGCCTCCCAAGGGCCAGAAGCACAAGAAGCAGCGCATCGGGCAGGGTATGGGTACGGGGCGCGGCAAGTACTCCGGGCGCGGCGCCAAGGGTGCGAAGTCGATTTCCGGTTACAGCAAAATGCGCGGTTTCGAAGGCGGACAGATGCCGCTGCATCGCCGTCTTCCGAAGCGCGGCTTCACCAACATTTTCAAAAAAGAGTACGCGATTCTAAACGTGGGCGCGCTCGAGAAGCTCGAGGGTGATAACTTCACGCCGGAGTCGCTGGTCGCCAAGGGCGTGATCAAGAAGCTGGGCCACGGTCTCAAGATACTGGGCAATGGCGAGCTGACACGCAAGGTGACGGTGCAGGCCCATGTATACTCGAAGTCCGCGCTGGACAAGATTCAGAAGGCTGGCGGCAGCGCGAACGTGATTGCGGCCAAAACAGCCGGCGAAACCCAAGCGGAAAAGTAGAACATTTTCGACGCGCAAGCCAAGAGCAACGCCGCGTCTGACTAAAAATAATGCAAAAGTTCTTCGAAGCGCTCGCGAATGTCTTCCGGATCCCTGATCTCCGGAAGCGTGTGCTTTTCACGCTGGCTTTGCTTGCGGTGTATCGCATCGGCGCCTACATTCCTACACCGGGTATCGATACGATTCGCTTCGCCGATTTCTTTCAGCGCAATGCGGCGGGCGGATTCCTCGGGTATTTCGACCTGTTCAGCGGCGGCATGCTGCGGCGCATGACGATCTTCGCGCTCGGCATCACGCCGTACATCACGGCGTCGATCATTCTGCAGCTGCTGACAGTGGTGATCCCGACCCTCGACAAGCTGCAGAAAGAAGGCGAACTCGGGCGGCGCAAGATCACCCAGTGGACGCGCTATTTAACTGTTGCGCTGGCGATCATTCAGTCTATTGGTATTGCCTTCGCGCTGCAGAATTCCGAGGGCAACTTCGTCCTGAACCCGGGCTTCTTTTTTATCTTCATGACGACGCTGACCTTCACGGCCGGCTCGGCGTTCATCATGTGGCTGGGTGAGCAGATTACCGACCGCGGTATTGGCAACGGCATGTCGCTGATCATTTTCGTTGGCATCATTGTGGGCCTGCCGAACGCGGTCAGCAGCATTTACACGAATACGTTCGTGACGCATCAATGGCCGGTCCCGCAGATGGTGATCATCATCGCGCTGATGGTGGCGGTGGTGGCATTCATCGTACTGGTCGAGCGCGGCGAGCGGCGCATTCCGGTGCAGTATGCCAAGCGCGTGATCGGGCGGCGCATGATGGGCGGCCAGTCGACGCACCTGCCGCTCAAGGTCAATGCCGGCGGCGTAATTCCGATCATCTTCGCTTCTTCGCTGCTGGCCTTGCCGCAGACGGCGTTGCAGTTTCCGATTGTGAAGAACAGTCCCTGGCTGAGCCGTATGTTCGGCGCGGTATCGGGGGCGGAGGTCAGCTACTACATCGTCTTTGTGCTGCTGATCGTCTTCTTCTGCTTCTTCTACGTCTCGATCATTTTCAATCCGAACGAGGCAGCCGACAACATGCGCAAGTACGGCGGCTTCATTCCGGGTATACGTCCCGGCAAGAATACGGCCGACTACATGGACAAGATTCTGTCGAAGATCACGGTGGTGGGCGGCCTGTACCTGGCGATTCTTTCCATCATTCCGATGATCATGATCCAGGGCATCCGGCTGCAGCATCTGCCGGTGGTGGGCAACTTCATCGACGCGCATTTTCCGCGCTGGCTGCTCGACGGGCTGGGCGTGAATTTCTATTTCGGCGGTACGTCGCTGCTGATTGTGGTGGGCGTAGCGATGGATACGGTGAACCAGATCGAAGCCCAGCTGATCATGCGGCATTATGAAGGCTTCACACCGCGCTCGGGGCGCGTGCGCGGAAGGCGCGGCTAGGCGGCTTGCGCCGCGCCAGGTCAGCAATGAGCGCTGTCGTCGTCATCCTTTTCGGCTCGCCCGGGTCGGGTAAGGGGACGCAGGCGAAACTGCTGAAGCGCTGCCTGAGCGGGCCGCACGTCTCGACGGGCGACATGCTGCGGGCGCATATCAGCCTGCATGATGAGATTGGCGCGCAATCCGAAGGGCTGATCAAGAGCGGGAAGCTGGTGCCGGACGAGCTGGTGAATCGGCTGGTCGAGGAACGGCTCGCCCGGCCGGACGCCAAGCAGCACGGGGCGATTCTGGATGGCTATCCGCGGACGCAAAACCAGGCGGCGGTGCTGCTGGAGCTGTTGAAAACAGGCGGATATCGCGCCGTCGTGGTACACTTGGTAGTTGACTACGAGCGAATCGTAGCGCGTCTTGGCGGCCGCCGTCAGTGTCCCGTCTGTGGAACCCTTTATAGCCTAACGACGAACCCGCCGCGTGTGCCCGGACATTGTGACCGGGAGGGTGCGGTGCTGGTAACGCGCGAGGACGACCGCGAATCGGTGATCCGCGAGCGGCTGGCTGAGTACGACCGGCAGACGGTGCCGGTTTTGAACTTTTTCCGGGATGCGGCGGTGCCGCGGATCGATGTGGAAGCCGGTGATGCGGCGCCCGAGGAGATTGTGGAGCGGATCTGCGGATCGCTCGAGCAGGAGGGCCTGATTGCTCCTGCGAAGAAGAGTCTGGTGAAGTGATCGTGCGTCGGAATGCGGTCGAGCTGGAGAAGTTGAGGCGGAGCGGACTGCTGGTCTATCAGATCCTCGAGGAACTGAAGGGGATGGTGGCCGAAGGCGTTACGACGCAGGATCTGGAAATGGCGACGGCCAAAATGATTGCGGATGCTGGTGCGAAGCCGGCCTTCAAAGGCTATTACTCGGAGGCCGCCGGAACGAAGTTCCCGTTTGCGCTGTGTGCGTCGGTGAATGAAGAGGTCGTGCACGGCATGCCGTCGGCGAAGCGCAAGCTGAAGGCGGGCGACATTATTTCGCTCGATACGGGCGTGCAGCTCGAAGGCTATTACGGGGATTCAGCGGTAACGGTGCCGGTTGGGGAAGTGAACGATTCGGTGAAGCGGCTGCTCAAGGTCACCGAAGAAAGCCTGGAGCTGGCGATTGAACGCGCGCGTGCCGGTAATCGCTTATTTGACATCTGCGGGACGGTCGAGAAGTACGTCACATCGAACGGCTTTTCGATTGTGCGTGAGTTTGTGGGGCATGGGATCGGGACGTCTTTGCACGAAGAGCCGCAGATTCCGAATTACGTGGACCGGCGGGGCGAGAATCCGCGGCTGAAACCGGGCATGGTGCTGGCGATTGAGCCGATGGTGAACGCCGGCAAGCCGGAGACGAAGGTTTTGTCCGATAAATGGACGGCGGTGGCCAAGGACGGGTCGTATTCGGCGCACTTTGAGCACATGGTCGCGATTACGGATAACGGGCCGTGGGTATTGTCGCGGCCGTGAGTGAAGGATCGAGTGAGCGCGCGGCGGAAGGCATCGTGATGGAAGTTTTGCCGAGCGCGCTGGTGCGTGTGAGACTGGAAGGAGAGCATGAACTGATTGCTCACCTGCCGAGCTCGCAGCGCGCCAATTTTGTGCGTTTGCGTGTGGGAGACCGGGTGCGCGTGGCACTGTCGGCTACCGACCGGACGCGCGGGCGGGTATTGGAATTGTTGGTGAAGGGCCAGGTTTAGAAGGATGAAAGTTCGAGCATCAGTTAAGAAGCTGTGCGATAAGTGCAAGGTGATCCATCGCCATGGTGTGGTGCGCGTCATCTGCACGAATCCGAAGCACAAGCAGCGGCAGGGATAAGGGTACAGATATGGCGCGTATTGCAGGCGTGGATTTACCCGCCAGAAAACGGGCAGCGATCGGGCTGACCTATATCTACGGCATTGGCCGGACGCGAGCGCTCTCGCTTCTGCACCGGGCGCAGGTGGATCCGGAAAAGAAGGTGGGCGATCTCTCGGAAGAAGAAGTGAACCATCTTCGTAACCTGATCGAAGGCGAGGGTGCGATCGAGGGCGACCTGCGCAAGGAAGTCTCGATGAACATCAAGCGGCTGATGGAGATGGGCTCGTATCGCGGGCTGCGCCATCGCCGGGGACTGCCGGCGCGCGGACAGCGTACGCATACGAACGCGCGCACGCGCAAGGGTCCTCGTAAGGGCACGGTAGCGAACAAGAAGAAGGCGACAGCGAAAACCTAATGGCCAAAGCACCAGCGAAGACGACCAAGAAGAAGTCGTTCAAGAAGAAAGAGAAGAAGAACGTACCGCTCGGGACGGTGCACGTGCAGGCGTCGTTCAACAACACGATCGTCACCTTCACCGATCCGCTGGGCAATGTGCTGGCGTGGTCGAGCTCGGGTTCGCTCGGCTTCCGCGGCTCGCGCAAGGGTACGCCGTTTGCCGCGCAGCAGGCCTCTTTGACCGCTGCCAACAAGGCGAAGGAATCTGGTCTGCGAGCGGTGGATGTGCGGGTGTCGGGGCCGGGTTCGGGGCGCGAATCGGCGGTGCGCGCACTGGCGACGGCCGGTATTGAGGTACGCACGATCAAGGACGTTACGCCGATTCCGCACAACGGCTGCCGGCCGCCGAAAAAGCGCCGGGTGTGAGATTAGCTGTCAGCGGATTAGCTGTCAGCCATCAGCCGTCAGCCCTCAGCTAAACAACGGCTGAACGCTGCGGCGCTGAGAGCTGAAGGCTGATAGCTGAAGGCTAAATTAAGCGGGAAGAAGGCTTGCCAGCCGTAAACCGCACCTTGGATGAGCTCGCGCCTTACCAGCGAGGCGAAGACTCAAGAGTGACTTGTAGGAGGTCAACTGATTGGCACGTTATAGTGGCCCCGTTTGCCGGCTTTGCCGCCGCGAGGGCATGAAATTATTCCTGAAGGGTGAGCGCTGTCATAGCGAAAAGTGCGCCATTGAAAAGCGCAACTTCGCGCCCGGCCAGCACGGCAAGGACAAGAAGGCCAAAGTCGTGGGTTACGGGCTGCAGCTGCGCGAAAAGCAGAAAGCCCGGCGCTACTACCGCATTCTCGAGGGCCAGTTCCGGAATCTTTATGAGAAAGCGGTGAATCAAAAAGGTATCACCGGCGAACAGATGCTGGCCATGCTGGAGAAGCGTCTGGATAACGTCGTCTATCGCATGGGTCTGGCAACGAGCCGGGCGCAGGCGCGCCAGGTTGTCCGCCACGGTCACGTCAATGTGAACGGCCGCAAAGTCAACATTCCGTCCTTCACCGTCAAAGTCGGCGATACGATTGAAATCCGCGAAGGCAGCCGTAACAATTCGAGCATTCTGGGCGCGCGCGACGCCACTGCCCACACGCCCAGCCCGGCCTGGCTCGAAGTAGACCGCGATGCTTTGAAAGCGCGCGTGCTGCAGCAGCCCAAGCGTGAGGAACTGGTTCAGATTCAGTTGAACGAGCAGCTCATTGTCGAGTTGTACTCGAAGTAAGCGTCTAAAAAAGGGTTTAGAAAATTATGTTTAAAGGATTCCAGAAGCCCAAGCGCCTGGTGGCGAATACCGAATCGCTCACCGAACGTTTCGGTCAATTCACTGCGCAGCCCTTCGAGCGTGGATTCGGGTCCACTATCGGCACGGGCCTGCGCCGGGTGCTGCTGAGCTCGATCGAGGGCGCAGCTATTACGGGCGTACGCATTGAAGGCGTATCGCACGAGTTCAGTCCCATTCCGGGCGTGGTCGAGGACGCGACCGACATCATTCTGAACCTGAAACAGGTGCCGTTCAAGATGATGGGCGAAGGCCTCAAGATCGCCCGCCTGCGCGTCGAAACGCCGGGCGAAGTCATGAGCAGCCAGATCGAAACCGACGCCGACGTGGAAGTGCTCGACCGTAACCTGCACATCGCGACGGTGGGCGAAGGCGGCAAGCTCGATATCGAGATGCGCATCAAGAGCGGCCGCGGCTATGTATCGGCCGATCGCAACTACGACGAAGACCTGCCGATCGGCTACATTCCGATCGACTCGGTTCACTCTCCTGTCCGCAAAGTCAATTACAGCGTGGAAGCGGCGCGTCTCGGCCAGAACACCGATTACGACAAGCTGACAATCGAAGTCTGGACCAACGGCGCGATTTCGCCGCAGGATGCGATAGGACAGGCGGCCAAACTCCTCAAAGATCACATGACGATCTTCATCAACTTCGAGGAAACACCCGAAGTCGCCGAGGAGCCGGCAGAGCGCGCCATCAACCAGATGAACGAAGTGCTGAATCGCTCAGTGGAAGAGCTCGAGCTCAGCGTTCGCTCCTACAACTGCCTTAAGAACGCCAACATCGCGACCATCGGCGATCTGGTGCAGCGCACCGAATCCGAGATGCTGCGTACCAAGAACTTCGGCCGCAAGTCGCTGAACGAGATCAAGGAGATTCTCTCGGGTCTCGGTCTTTCGTTCGGGATGAAGTTTGACAGCCAGGGCCGGCTGGTGGGTGGAGCGCCGGCGGCTTCGGCTTCCGACTACGGCAACGACAACTACGCGGGGATTGAAGAGTAATCATGCGCCACGGTAAAGCCGGAGTCAAACTTAAACGCGACATCAGCGGCCGCCGTGCGCTGCTGCGTGGGCTGGTGACCAACGTGATCGAGGAAGAGCGTATCACGACCACCGTTCCCAAGGCGAAAGCCGCCAAGCCGCTGGTAGAGCGGCTGATCACGCTGGCGAAAGAAGACAACCTGCATGCGCGACGGCAGGCCGCTGCGTTTCTGGTGAAGCCCGAAGCGGTGAAGAAGCTGTTTGACAAGCTAGGGCCGCGCTTTCATCAGCGCAACGGGGGCTACACGCGTATTGTGAAGCTCGGCTGGCGTAAGGGCGATGGCGCGGAAACGGCCAAGCTCGAGCTGGTCGGCTCGGAACTGGTCAAGCGCGCTGCCGAACGCGCCGCTCGCCGCGAAGAAAAGCTCAAACAGCTGCGGGGCGGGGAGAACGAAGAAGGCCAATAAGCCCATCAGTGATAACTAAGGCCCGCGAAGCACAACTTCTTCGCGGGCCTTTTTGCATTTCAGAAAGGTACGAGCAAAAATAGCAGTATTGTCTCCGGTTCAGACTTGCGATGATGAGCGGCTCCAAGAGCGCTCCTCACGCCCAGCCGCGGCTGCGCGGCGGTTTGCATCCGCTTTAGGAGAGCGGCCCTATCTGTGGGTTCTGCTCGCGATGGCGTGCGTTTCGATGCTGGTGGTCAGCTCGAAGCCTGTCACCGATTCCGCGTACGGCTGCGATCCGTTCGGCTATCTGCCCAGCGCTCAGATGTTCCGCCGAGCCGGTCTTGCGGCGGCTTCGATACGCGTGTCAAGAACGAGGAAGCGGCGTTCCTCCTTCGCACCGCCAAGAGCCTTCACCTCAAGACGGACGATTTTTCCCTGATCCTTAGCCCGCACGGTTTTTGGTATTGTCCCGCGACCGATCACATGATTCACCAGTACCCGCCGGGAGCGGGTCTGATCCTTTCGCTTTTTCACCAGGATCGGAGAACGCAGTGGGCACTCGTTCTGGCGATGGCTTGTATCGCGCTGCCGTTCTTGTTGATAGCTGCTGAGCATCGTCTGCAGCCAGCGGAAATTTTCGCCTTTGCCATCGTGCTCCTTTCCGGCGAGCAGTTGCTGGTGGATACGCTCGGTGCACAGTCCGTTCCGCTGACGCTGGGGTTGATCCCGCTGGCGGCCCTGGGAGCGTGGCGGACGTTCTCGGAGACGCCGGCGATTCGCTGGACAAGCGGTATCGCGCTCGGATTGATTTCTGCCTTATTGCTACTGACGCGGATTACGAATCTGTTCGTCGTCGGCGGGCTGATCATCTTCTTACTACTCCGGCTTTGGTTGGCGGACGGGAATGCGCGGCGCAGCATGGTGGGGCCTGTTGCAGCGGCGCTGGCGCTACTTCTAATCTTTGGCGCAGTGCCGCTGTTGATTTTCAATCGCATCAATGCGGGTCATTTTCTTGCGTCGACGTATGCCGCGGCTGATGCCGCCCCGCCACAGTTTAACTGGATTCTGATCCGGCAGACTGCGTACTACTACTTCCACGAGAGCTTCGCGTGGCGCATCACGTTTGCCTCGATCCTGGTGACCGGCTGTGCGTTTATTGTCATTCGTTCCGCTCGCGACCGGGGGCAGCGACGTGCCCTCGCGGCGGCCGCGTTCGCCATGCTGCTGACGCTGAGCGTGAACCTGGTTTACTTCCTGACGCATACCATTCGCATTCCGTACTACCTGGCGCCGGGTTGTTTCTTCATCGTCGTCTTCGGTGTCATAGCGTTTACGGACCGGCCTTTCAGCGAGGATTCGCGGGATCGGAAGCGGCTCCTGCGAGTGGCTGCTGCCCTGATCGTACTGGCAGGCTGCGTCGAATTCGAACTGCGCCACTTTCATCCGGAAGTGATCCGACCCTCTGCGCCTGCCGAAGTGACGGATCCGCATTCGATCGTATGGGCCGATATGACCTCGGGGACGCTGCTCTATTACAACGGCAAGTATGCGTCGAAGCTGATCTTCGCGCCGGCCTGCGTGCAGAACCGTTTGATCCAGGCAGTGTATGACGCCGGGCGACCGCAATACTTCGTCGTGGATTCAGCGGACGTGCAGAACCTGGTCAATCGCCTGAACGAGGACGTCGAATGGAAGCGCGTCGGTACGTACGAGGCGTTCGGCTCAGCGCCGATTTACAAAATTGCTGCCTTACGGAAGCGGCTCACCTGTCCAGGCTAACGGCTTGATAGGCTCAGCAGGTGAACCGTAGAGAATTCCTCGCGACTGCCGCAGCGATGCTTCCACGGCGGCCTGCCCTCAAGCGCTTCCCAGTGGACGTGAAGCTTGATATCGAGCATACGGCGGGTGGGCGGATTGCGGAGGATTTTCTCGGGCTTGGCTATGAGACCTCATCGATTGCTGCCGGGGTGCCGAGCGGGGCCGACCGTCCGTATGTCGGACTGGTAAAGAAGCTTGCGCGTTCAGGCGTGATTCGCGTGGGCGGCAATACGTCCGACGACGCGTTCTTTCAGGCGGCAGCGACGGCAATATCGAAGCCGAAAGGCAGCGTGGTCAATCGTGCGAATCTCGATCAGCTCGCGGCTTTCCTCGATGCCACGGGCTGGCGGTTGATCTGGGGGCTGAATCTCGGCAGCGGCAGCGCGGCGGAGGCCGCCCGCGAAGCTCAGGCGGTTGCACAAGCGGTACGAGACAAGCTGCTCGCGTTCGAGATCGGCAACGAGCCGGATCTGTTTGGGCGCGGCACACATCACCGGCGCGACGGCTACTCGTACGAGGACTATCTCGGCGAGTATCGCGCCTACAAGACGGCGATACGACGCGAGGTGCCGAACGCGCCGTTTGCCGGGCCCGATGCCGCGAGTGCGACCGATTGGGTGACACGTTTTGCCGAAGACGAAGGCCGCGATCTGAAGCTGCTGACGCACCACTACTATCGGGAATGCGCCGGAGACACGAGCACGATCGAGAAGCTGCTCAGTGCGGATCCAAAGCTCAAGCCTGAATTGAGCAGATTGCAGGCCGCGTCCAAAGCCGCGGGGGTGCCGTATCGCATCTGTGAGGTGAATTCTTTCTGCGGGGGCGGCAAGGCGGGCGTCAGCGACACGCTGGCTTCGGCGCTCTGGGTGCTCGACTACATGTTTACGCTGGCTGCTTTCGATGCGAGCGGTCTGAACCTGGAGACCGGAGTGAATCAGCTGGGCTGGATGAGCTGGTATTCGCCGATCGTGACTGACGACCGACAGGCGGTGTCGACTCGGCCGGATTACACGGGGATGCTCGCGTTCGCACCATCTCTCGGCGGGGAACGGCTGTCAATTGACTACGCGGCGAATGGGGCGAATCTGAATGTCTACGCGGTGAAGAAGGGAGAGAGTATCGTCATGACGCTTGTGAACAAGGACAGCCGGAGAGATGGGGTGGTCACGATCGCTTCGAAGCAGCGTTTGCGGCCGCGCGCTTTGCTTCGGCTCACCGGACCCTCGCTTGCAAGCAAAGAGGATGTGAACCTGCGCGGGGACGGAGCGCCCGATTCATTGGATCTGATCGTGCCTTCGGGAAGCGCGGCGATTCTCACGAGCTACCTCGTGGGTGCCAGATGAAAGTCGTGCGCTGAGCAGCTCTTAATGAGAGCTGGCGTGTTCGGGATGGAGGTAGGGAGCGGGAGTGCGTGAGCGCCGCGACCATTCCCAGAACAGCACGAGCGAGATGGCGATGAGCGCCAGAGTGAGGCCCCACCAGAGGCCGTAGACGCCGAGGCCGAAATGGAAGCAGAGAGCGTAGCCGATGGGCAGGCCGAAGGCCCAGTAGCCGGCCAGATTCGCGATCATGGGCCCGCGGGTTTCGCCGAGTCCGCGGAGTGCGCCGGTGGCGACCGTCTGGGTGCCATCGAATAACTGGAAGAGTGCGGCCAGGGCGAGCAGTCCGGCGCCGGTCCGCAGCACACCGGGATCGTTGGTGTAAATGCGCAGCACGGGACCGGGCAGGAACAGAAAAACGAGTGCCGAGCAGAACATAAAGGAGCAGGCGAGGCCCATGGCGATGAAGCCGTTGCGGCGGGCCATGCGCCAATCACCGCGTCCAATTGCGTGCCCGACCGCCACGGCCGCTGCGGAGGCTGTTCCGAGCGGCACCATGAAGCTCAGGGCCGCGCAATTGAGCGCGATCTGATGAGCAGCGAGCGCGTCCGGCGTGAGGCGTCCGGCGAGCACGGCTGCGGCGCCGAACGCGCCGATCTCGAGCAGAATCTGGGTTGCGGCCGGGAAGCCCAGGCGGATGAGCCGGGCAAGCCGCTTCGCATCGGGTCTGCGCAGGAGGTTGCCGAAGCCAGGCTGCAGACCGCGCTCGTACCACCAGATGGCGAAGGCCAAAACAGCGGCCATATAGAGGCGAGCGAAACAGGTGGAAAGCGCGGAACCCGCTACGCCCATGGATGGAAAGCCCCAGTGGCCCTGGATCAGCAGCCAGTTGAAAAACCAGTTCACGAGATTGGCGCTGATGAGCGCGAACATGACGGGCGCGACATGACCCATGCCCTGGAGATAGCGGCGAAACGCGCCGTAGAGCAGCAGCGGGAGCGTGCTCAGATTCAGCACGCGGATGAATGTTCCGGCGAGCGTGCTCACCGGCTCGACGATGCCGAGGATGCGAAAGAGGGGCGGCATCCAGTTGAACAGCAGCATGAGCGGCACGGTTAACGCGAGCGCCAGATAGACGCCCTGCGTTAGGGAGCGATGGCAATCCTCACGATCGCCGGCGCCGCAGGATTGTGAAACCAGCGTATCGAGTCCGAGCAGCAGGCCCATGCCGAAAATGGCGAACGAATAGAAGGCACTGTTGCCCACACCTATGGCGCCGATGGCAGGCGCGCCGAGTTTGCCGACCATGATGGTATCGACCGTGGTCATGGCCATCCAGCCGAGCTCGCCCATGGCCACCGGAACGGCCAGACGGAGCACACGACGCACGTCTTGCCAGAAGGGGGACATGCTTTCATCGTGCCATTGCGATTAACTGTGAAGCATGGCCCTGTTACGCGCCGCAACTTCACTCGCGTCTTTACTCGCCCTTCTGCCGCTCTCGATCGGCGCGCAGACGGAAACGATCACGATCGATGCGCAGGCACCGGCGCATCCGTTCCCGCATTTCTGGGAGGAGATGTTCGGCTCGGGGCGCGGGAATCTCGCATTACGCGAGAACTATCGCAACGATCTGCGCGCGGTGAAGGCTGTGACGGATTTCCGGTATGTGCGATTTCACGCCATTCTGCACGACGAGAACGGCGTGTACAACGAAGACGAGCACGGCAATCCGGTTTACAACTTCGCGTATGTGGACGAAATCTACGACGGTCTGCTGCGCAATGGAGTGCGGCCGGTTGTCGAGATCAGCTTCATGCCGAAGAAGCTGGCGTTTAATCCTGACGCGCTGCATCCGTTCTGGTACAAGCAGAACGTTTCTCCGCCGAAGAGTTACGAGCGCTGGGATGGGCTGATGCGCGCGTTCGCCGAACATCTGGTGGAGCGCTACGGCATCAATGAGGTTGCGGAGTGGTACTTCGAGGTCTGGAACGAGCCGAATATTGACTTCTGGAACGGCATACCGAGAGAGGATTCGTATTTCGAGCTTTACGATCACACGGCGCGCGCGCTGAAGAGCGTGAACGCGCGGCTGCGAGTGGGCGGACCGGCGACAGCAGCGGCTGCCTGGGTGGATGAATTTCTGAAACATGCGGTCGATGCACACGCGCCGGTCGATTTTGTCTCGAGCCACGGATACGCGGACGACACGGTGAAGAACCTGTTCGGGACGAATGAAGATATTCCGATGGATGACCGGGTTTGCCGCGCGATTGGGAAAGTGAAAGGGCAGATCCGCGCTTCTGCCTTTCCCAATTTGCCGCTCTTCTGGACGGAATGGAATGTGCAGGGTGAGCACGAATCGCGGGATACGACGTTTGTCGGGCCGGGGCTGGCGAACACGATCCGCGAATGCGACGGAACGGTGGAGATGATGTCGTTCTGGACGTTTTCCGATGTTTTTGAAGAGGGCGGACCAATTCCGAAGCCGTTCGAAGGACATTTCGGGCTGCGCGCCAAGGGTGGCATCAACAAGCCGAGCTATTACGATTTCGCGCTGCTCCACAGACTCGGCGAGATGCGGCTGGCGAACGATTCGCACGATGTGCTGGTGACCAAACGCGGCGACGGAACGCTCGTGATGGCGGTCTGGAATATCGTCGATCCGGGTCAGACCGGGGCTTCGAAACAAGTTCGCCTGGAGTTTCGCAATGTCAGGCCAAACGCGGTGGCTCGCATCAGCCGTGTCGACGACGAACACGGCAATGTGCTGCCGAGCTATCGCCGGATGGGCAGCCCGATCTATCCGACACCGGAACAGATCGAGAAGCTAAATGCCGAGACGGCGCTGAAGGAGCCGGAGGAACAGAGAATTTCAGGCAACCGGCTCGATCTCACGCTTGAGGCGAACGCTCTTGTACTCATAGAACTCGGCCCCGGTGCTGAGGCGACGAGAAAGTCGAAATGAATGTTCGCCGAGCGTGTCTAATAGGAAGCCGTGAGGATTACCGACACCATGCCAGACCAGGAAGCATACGCATCGGGCGTATCGTGGGGCGCCGTTATCGCGGGCGCATTTGTAACTGCCGCGCTTTCGCTCACGCTGCTCGCGCTGGGAGCGGGATTCGGCTTGCTCACAGTTTCACCGTGGTCGAATACCAGAGTGTCGGCCACAACGGTTGACGCGGGCGCGATCATCTGGCTGATCGTGATTCAGATCGTGGCGGCCGGCGTTGGCGGCTACCTGGCGGGAAGGCTGCGAACGAAATGGGCGGCCATTCATACCGACGAAGTGTATTTTCGCGATACTGCGCACGGCTTTCTGGTGTGGGCCGTAGCCGTGGTCATCACCGCGGCGTTTCTGGGCACGGCGGCAACGGCGCTTGTAGGCGACGCCGGCAGAGCAATGTCAAACGGCACTTCGGAAAATTCGTATTTCGTTGGCCAGTTGCTGCGGCCCGCTGCGGCACCGGGTGCAGCGGAGACGAACCGGAGCACGGCAGCAGCAGAGAACGTCTCGGTGCGCAGCGAAGCGATGGCAATTCTGGCCAACGCGATCCACGAGCGAAACAACGCGGGACCGGACGAAGCGTGGCTGGCGCAACTCATCAGCGCGCAGACGGGGCTGAGCCAGGCTGAGGCACAGCAGCGCGCCGCCAGCATCATCGAGCAGGCCAGGCAAGCGGCCGACGCGGCTCGCAAAGCGACTGCGCGGCTGTTGCTCTGGACATTTCTGGCACTTTTGATCGGCGCATTTTGCGCCAGCTACGCGGCCACCATCGGAGGAAGGCAGCGCGACAATCTGAAAGCCGTGTAAGGCAAGGAGAAGAAGAACGAAATGCGGTCGATCATACTTTACCTTTTAGGCGTGCCGATCCCGATCATCATTCTGATCGCGCTGTTCACGCATCACTGCTGACACGCGCGAATCTCCGACCTACCGATACGGACCGGGTACTCACGGCCGTCGCAGACAAAGAGTCCTGGGACGGGCGAATCGATTTCGGCGCGTAAGCCGCCATGGTCGCGGCGGAGAGCGATCGAGAGCTTGCCAGAGGGGAGCGGCACCACTCCGCTCGCGTACTGCAAGAAGCCGAGATGCGGCTCGATTTTCACGCGAGTAAATCCGGGAGCTGCTGAATCGATGCCGAGCACCGTGAGATAGATCTCGATGTTTGGATGATCGCCCCAGCCATGGCAGTCGGAGCGCGCATCGGGAGCCTCGCTTTCGGGCCATGCTGTGACGCCTTTGGCGAGCAGATCGCGCCATGGACCCAGCATTTCGAGATACCGCTCGCCGAGCCCAGCCTCGACGAGCGCGCGATTCAAATAGTAGCGAAAGTAGATCGTGCAGGGCAGAAGTTGCGAATCAGCCAGAACGCGTTCGATCAACTCGGTAGCTTGTCGACCCGTGACAAGGCCGGCGAGAACGGCCAGCGCGTTCGTATGCTGCGAGAAACGGGTGTGCGCTGCATCGTCGGCGAAGAGCTTTCGCTCCGAATCCCAGTAGCGCTTCCGAAGCGAATCGGTTAGGCGCGTGGCCTTGGAGCGATACTCTCGGGCAAGAGCAGAATTTCCGAAAGCTGCTTCGAGATCGGCGGCCCACTGAAAACCCTGAAGCAGCTGGCACTCATAGGGCGCGAGCGCATGCGCATCCCATTTCACATCGCTGTCGAGAAAGTTGTAGTACGGCAATTCGCGGAGTGTGCCATCCGCATTTTCGAGCCGCTCGAACCATTCGAGGACGTTGCGCACGCCTGGGAGCATCGCCTGAACGAATTCGGCATCGTTCACGTAACGCCAGTATTCGTGCAGCATGCCGATCCAGAGCAAGCTGAAGGTCGGGGTGTACTGATAGAGACGGGATGGGCCGCGGCTGAAGGTAAGGCCATCCGGCGTTCTGGTGCTGTCGATCTGCTCGATGGCGTTGCGCATCAGGCGTGCATCGCCGGTTTCGTAAAGCGACACGAGCGCTTCGATGCGGGTATCGGCTACGTATTGCAGTTGCTCATAGTAGGCGTCGAGATAAGTTTCGTGCGAGGACAACTCGTTCGTGCGCCAGCCCGTTTCGAGTATTTTCGATAGCCACTCCGGACCATCGCTGCTGAATTGCGCGCGCCTTTCGAACGGATAGGCGGTGAAGAGAGCGTGGATGTCGTCGATGTAAATGGGTTCTGCCTGGGTTTCGACGGTCAGCTCGACGTAACGAAAACTGCGCCACCAGAGCGGAAACCAGGAGCGATGTGCGCCGCCATCAGCTACGAAGGAGTCGCGTACACCGCGCATCTCCTTGCCGGCGACTTCGTTGCGATTGCCCTTTTCGTTGGTACCCGGAATCCAGAGGCTTTCGCCGTAGCGCACAGTGAGCCGGGCGCCTGCGCCACCGGAGACGGTCGTCTGCAGATAGGCGGTGGTGACACGATTCATGTCGAGCAGCAAACGGGCGTGCGTGTGTGCCGCGACGAGAGCACTTCCGCTGTGGTTCAGGAGCGCGGCGGAATTGGAAACTCCAGATCCCTCGCGTATGCGCACAAATGGCTCCGGCTCTTCACGCATCGGCGGAATGGTGCGCGCGTACATCAGACGCGGATCGTGGCAATCTCCGGGCACATCGTCCCGCATCCAGAGCACCGAACAGGCACGGTCGCCGGCGATGGCATCAGGCCAGGAGCGGTCGTCGAAGAGGGCGGATTCCCATCCCCATGGATAGCGTTCCGCATCGAGCGTTTCGCCGGGAGGCGCGACGTAGTACTGGTAATGCACGTCGACCGGCTTCACCGGATACTCCGAGTAGGCGGCGTCCGGGATGGCCCGCCAGCTCTTGCCGGTGTCCAGCTCATGCCGATTTTCGCCTTGAACCAGCAGTCCGGTTTGGGCACTGATCTGGTTCAGCGGCGCATCGTTGCCCCAGTTCCAGATGAGCACGGCTACGGCGTTGGAGCCGGCATGCAGGAACGGTGCGATGTCGACCGAATCGTATCGCCAGTGGAACAAATCACCGCGCGCCGGACCCGCGGTCACGTAGCGTGCGTTGACGAAGAGCCGGTAACGATTGTCGGCAGAGATATGGATCAGGTAATGATCGGGTGCGCTGGGGAGCTCAATCGTTTTGCGAAAGTGATAGACGCCATATGCGTGCGAATCGGCATCGCGAGCGGTGATCCAGCGAGCGGTCCAGGCACGAACCGGCGTCTCCGCTCGCAGCAAGGGAAGCAGAAATGTGAGTACAAGGATCGAGCGCAGCAAGAAGCAACGATAGCGTATTCGCGCACGGCAGGCTGGGGTTCGTTGACTGCTTGCTTCTCGCCGGTTTCAGACGCCTACACTAAAGACATATGCCGCTTCCGCCCACTGAAGAGTTCTATCGGATCCAGAAGCTTCCACCGTATGTATTCGCCGTGATCAACGATCTGCGCGATCAGATGCGCGCATCCGGGGTGGACGTGATCGACATGGGAATGGGCAATCCCGATGGAGCATCGCCGGATCGTGTGGTTCAGAAGCTGATTGAGACCGCGCCGGATCCGCGCAATCATCGCTATTCGGTTTCGCGCGGCATCGCGGATCTGCGGAAAGCGATCGTGAACCGCTATCGAAAGCAGTATGACGTGGCGCTCGATCCGGAGACGGAATGCATCGTGACGATGGGCGCGAAAGATGCTCTGGCGCATCTGCTGTATGCGATTCTGGCGCCCGGGGATGCCACGATCGCGGCCAATCCGGCGTACCCGCTGCATCACTATGGAGCCGTGCTGGCCGAGGGAGACGCGCGCATGCTGCCGATGCGGGATGCGGCGAGCTTTCTGGCCGCGCTAAAAGATCATTTCCGCACCGCCGCCAAAAAGCCGAAAGTGATTTTGATTTCCTTTCCGCACAATCCAACCACGATCTGCGTGGACATGCAGTTTATGCAGGAGATTGTGGATCTGGCGCGCGAATACGGCTGCTACATCATCCACGATTTTGCCTACGCGGAGCTGGGATTCGACGGTTACCGGCCGCCGAGCATCCTGCAGGTAGAGGGCGCGAAAGACTACGCGGTAGAGATTTACTCGATGACGAAGAGCTACAACATGGCCGGCTGGCGGGTCGGTTATCTGCTCGGGAATCGGAAACTCGTGGCCGCGCTGACGCGTATCAAGAGCTATCTCGACTACGGCATGTTCCAGCCGATCCAGCTGGCTGCGGTGACGGCCCTCACTGAATGCGACGAAGCGCCCGGCGAGATCTGCGCGTTATATCAGAAGCGGCGCGACTGGCTGGTGGAAGGTCTGGAGCAGGCGGGCTGGCCGGTGGAGCCCCCCAAGGCTACCATGTTTCTCTGGGCGCGTATTCCCGAGCCGTTTCAGCAGATGGGATCGCTCGAGTTTACGAAGATGCTGATGCGCGAAGCGCGCGTTGCGCTTTCGCCCGGCATGGGCTTCGGGCCGTACGGAGAAGGCTGCGTGCGCTTTTCGCTGATCGAAGACGAAGCGCGCACACGGGAGGCGACCAGCCGAATCGGGGAAGTGCTGCAGCGCTCGCCGGTGAAGCCGCATCTGGCGGAGGTCCACGTATAATCGCAGCAACATGTCGGCGCGCCTCGATCTTCGTCTGCCCGAGGTGGTGGAACTCGCCACGCTAAACACGGCGGAACTCGACCCGCTTTTCCAGGAAGAGATTCAGGTGTGGGAAAAGCGCTTCGACTGGGACTTCCGCCCCTCGGCTGATCTTCTGCGCCGCTTCGTCCAGCTGCATTCGTTGAGTGGCTATGCGCTGGTGTCGGGCCAATCGGTGGCCGGCTACACGTACTTCGTGACGGAGGGCCGGAAAGGGCTGATTGGGGATTTCTTCCTGCGGTCGGAGTACGCGACTTCGAGCAATGAGATGAGCCTGCTCGGCGCGACCGTGCAGGGGCTGATGCTGGTTTCCGGCATTCGACGAATCGAAACGCAGCTCATGACGATTCGCATGCCGCTTACCCAGCCACTTCCGTTTTCGCAATACGCCTCCCGTTACGACCGGCTGTTTATGGAAGTCGACCGAGGCACGATTGCGCGTCTTGCGCCTGCCACTGTCGGCCACGCAGTGAAGTTTCATGCCTGGGCCGAACGCTTCAACGAAGAGATTGCGCATCTGGTTGCGGCCGCCTATCGGGGGCACATCGATAGCGAGATCAACGACCAGTACCGCACGATTCCCGGGGCGCGCCACTTTCTCGGGAACATCATCCGGTATCCGGGTTGTGGGACGTTTTCAGCCGAAGGATCGGTGGTGGCGATCGATAGTAAGAGCGGACGGGTATGCGGAGCTGCGCTCGCGAGCACGGTTTCGCCCACGTCCGGGCATATTACGCAGCTTTGTATTTTGCCCGCAATTCGCGGCGCGCGGCTTGGTTATGAACTGCTTCGACAGGCGCTGGTGCGGCTATCTTCGCTCGGCTGCGGGACGGTCAGCCTGACGGTTACTGCTTCAAATGCTGGAGCGATCCGGCTGTATGAATCGGTTGGTTTTCGCTCGGTGTCTACCTTTCCGGCGCTGGTCTGGGAGGGCTTCTAGGCTGGATGTTTTTTCTTGCGCACACACCGCGGGCGCCGCTGAGGCGCTATGTCCGTGCTCTCTGGTATTGTCGTGCGCCACAGATTGAGTATCCGCGTGAACGCATCTTGCCTTCGGGATGCGCGCAGTTTGTTTTTGCACTTTCGCGACACTACCTGCTCGATGTATCGGAAGCCGGTGAGGAACGGTGCGCGGCACCGGCTTTGCTGGTGGGCCAGCGATCGAGCTACGAAATCGTTGCTACTTCCGATTTCGCCGGCTTGATCGGGGTGGTTTTTGAACCCGCCGTGTTGCCCGCCCTTGTGATGGACCGCGCCGATCTCTTCAGCGAACGCAACATTCCTCTCGAGGACTTCTGGGGCTGTAAGGCCACCGCATTGCTCGAGAAATTGCGGGAAGTCTCGCAGCCGGAACTGGCTCTCGAGTGTCTCGCGCAGTTCCTGCTGGCGGAATTCGTTCCACGCCTGCAACAAGCCCGGTTTGCGCTACATCCGGCGGTCGAGTTTGCCCTCGAACAGTTCCGAAGTGCGCCGAGTGTCGCCGCAATAGCGGACGTGGCCCGGCGAACTGGCTGGAGCCAGCGACGGTTCTCGCAAATCTTTCGCGAGCAGGTCGGATTCCGGCCAAAAGCATGGTGCAGAATAGCGCGCTTTCAGCGGGCCGTGCAGCAATTGCATGCCGGGCGCGAGATACGGTGGGCCGAAGTCGCCGCCGAGTGCGGGTTCTATGATCAATCGCACCTGGCCAACGAATTTCGCGCGTTCTCCGGGATTAACCTAAGCAGCTATCAATCCGCGCAGCCTCGCAAGTGGGCCAACCATCTGCCCACTGCTTAGCCATTTCCATTTTTTCCAAGACCCGGACGAGACTTGCGTGACAAGCTCGTATCAGGTTCAAACAGAACTCAGGATAAAATCGAATGACCACGATAGCCACACACACAAGATCCAGCGTTATTCCCGCACTTCGCTATCACGACGCGCCCGCAGCCATGGACTGGCTGTGCAACGTACTCGGATTTGAGCGGCGCGCCGTATTTGCGGGACCGAATGGAACCATTGCTCATGCCGAACTGACGCTCGGGGGCGGCATGATTATGCTCGGCTCCCAGAAAGATGACGAGTACGGTCGTGGCTTGAAATCACCACAGGAGTTAGGGGGCTCCGAGAGCCGCACCAGCTATGTTGTGGTAGCGGATGCGGATGCTGTATATGCGCGGGCCAATGCGGCGGGCGCGACCATCGTGACGCCCATTCACGACACGCATTATGGAAGCCGCGATTTCACGGTACGGGATCCGGAAGGGCATAGCTGGAGCGTCGGCACGTATGACCCGTGGGCAGAGCCGAGCCAATCCTGACGGCGGCGAGACCTATTTCGACGCAGCCAGGTAACGACGGAAGAACGCCAGTGTGGCGAGCGCGAGCTGGCGGCGCGCTTCCGGTGTTTGGAATGTGTGTGCGTCGTCGACTTTGATGAATTCTGCCGGCACGCCATTCGCCCTGAGCTTGTCGTACAGCTCCTGCGACTGCGAAATGCGGACTTCGTCATCGCGCGTTCCGTGGACGATCAGAAAGGGGGCGGAGTTCTTTGTAACGTGAGAAATGGGTGAGGCGGCAAGCCACGCTTTCTCGTTGCTCGATCCGAAGAAGCGGGTGAAGAACGCGTCTCCGTCAGCATCGTGATCTCGCGTGAAATCGCTCGGGCCGCTCACGTCTACGACAGCCTGCACTTTGCTCGAAAACTCTGAGAGCGGAGCGTTCTTGTGTTCTCGCGTGTCCTCGAGCCCGAGTAAGGCAGCGAGCTGAGCTCCCGCCGAATGGCCGAAGGCGCCGATGCGATCCGGGTCGACCTGATACTTCGACGCGTTCGCCCGGATCCAGCGGACCGCAAGCTGAACATCGTCCAGCTGCGACGGCCAGCGATTTCGATCGCCATCGAAGAGCCGGTAATCGGCCGCAAATCCGACGTATCCATTGCGCGCGAGGAACTGGCCCATACCGGTCATGGTGCTCTTGTCGAAGCTGGTCCAGCCGCCGCCGTGAAGAAGTATGACGCCCGCGCTCACTTGCGAGCCGGAAGCGGTTGGCTGGTAGATATCGAGGTGCAGCGCAGTACCAGCGATGGTTCCGTACACGACGTCTTTCTCGACGTTTACCGATGCGGATTGTGCTTGTGCCGACAGCGAAAGGGCGAGAAGAAGGAATACCGCTGCCGGCCCGTGCGTGGTTGGGATATGCAAAGAGACTCCTCGCAGGGAGGATTGTATCGTGCGCCGATCGGCGGCTAATGTTTGATGGGGAAAAACGCGATCAGGCCGACGGTGACGGTCGACTGTGACTTTGAAACTCCATACGCAGCCCCGCGATCGAAATAGGGTACGTTCGAGTCATCGCGGCGATATTCGAGCCGGCCGAGCAGGCCGTCGAGCATCTTGTACTCGCCAGTGAGCGTGACCTCATGCAACTGCTGCCGGGTTCCGGTGGTGAAGCCCGAAGGATCGTTGTAGTACTCTGCACGCGGACTGAAAGCGATGCGCTTGGTTGCCTGAAAGTGCGCGGCGACGGCCACCCCGTACCAGCGATTCAAACTGTTCAGCAATGCGTGCTGCTGGCCGTAATCGAAGTTCACGTAGGCGCTGAAGCGGTCGGCGGGCGTGAGCAGCAGAGTGGTGTCGTACAGATTGCGATTGCCGCGGGTAGCTGCAGTCCATTGCGGACCGACGTAATAGTTGTTATTCCAGGTGAACTTCTTCCGTGTTACGGCGCTTGTCAGCCCGACCGTCCGCATATTATTGCCATGCTGATCGACGATTGTGTTCCAGCCATCGATCACCTGAACACCTGCGTTGAAGCTGCCGCCGATGGGCATTGAAGCGCGAAGGCCGAAGTGATAGTAGGGAGTGGCCAGCGCAAACAGTAGCGAGCGCGAATAGTTCCAGTTGTCCTTGGTTTCGATCACCTCGGCGCCGGCTGAGGTTGCGAAATCGCCGAGATCGATTTCGAGCCCTTTCCAGCTCCTGGGCTTCACACTGACGTAGGCCTGCTCGAGGAAGCGAAAGCCGGCGGGGTCCGGTACCGGCGTGTGCATGATCTGCATGGCCCGCCCGAAGCCGATATCAACGTGAAAGCCGATCGGGTCCGGATCGCGGTTTAGCGTGAGCCTCAGCAGATTCAGGTCCACGCGATCCGTTCGATCATTGAAGTTGTACAGACCGTTCAGATTGCTGTCGGGATGATTGTTGTTGAAGCTGTAGTAGCCGTCGAACAATGCAGAAAAATCGATGTTGTCCCAGCGAACCGCGGTTGTGGAAAAGATGGTAGCCGACGGCGGAGAGGTTTGCTGGTTGTTCGCGGGCGGCTGCTGCCCGGGGCCGTCCTGCGTCCATCCAAAATGAGTTGCCATGAAAAACAGCGATGCAAGCGCGGCACCTTTGAACAAGATTTTTCCCTTGTTCTAAGCTAACGTGCGCGGAATTCCAAACTGCTGTGAAGGCGCGAGTATTGTTCGGCCAGACTGCTCGCAAGCGGAATCTCGTGAGGATTTGAGGATGGTTTACTCGGCGCGTATGGCTCGGATGGGATCGACGCGCAGCGCTCGAATGGCAGGCAGAAAGCTGCCGGCGCACGCCATGGCAAACGCGGTGAAGGCGGCGATCGTATAGGTGGCCGGATCGGTCGGGGATATGCCGGCCAGCAATCCTGCGACCGAGCGCGCGGCCGCCACGCTGAGAGCCAGCCCGAGCGCAATTCCGATGAGGGCGAGAAGAAGACTTTGGCCCATGACGAGGCCGAGTATTTGCCCGGGCTGCGCTCCGACGGCCATGCGTACACCGATCTCACGCGTGCGGCTGCCGACGGCGAAGGCAAGCAGCCCGTGGATGCCGATCGCGGTGAGAAGAATCGCGATGAGAGCGAAGGTGCCGAGCGCAATCAGCTGTGTACGCCGGGGCGCCCAATCTTCGGCGACAATCTCATCGAGCGTCTGGATATCCGAAATTGGCTGCTGGGGATCCGCTTCCGCGATGATGTGGCGAACGCGAGGCAGAAGTTGCTCGATTTTCAGACTGGAGCGGATGGCCAGATCCTTGGGTGCATACCAGATGAGATCTCCGTCGCCGACCTGGCGATAGGGTAAGTAAACCTGGGGCTCACTTTCGCGTTCGAGGCCGCGCACACGTACGTTGCCGACGATTCCCACAACGGTTCGGTCGGCAAAAGCAAACGCGAAATGGCGCCCGAGCGGATCCTGTTTGGGCCAGTACTGGCGCGCAAACGATTCACTCACCACTGCTACATATTGCGATTTAGGACCATCGGACTCACGCAGCGTCCGGCCGCTACGCAGGGGAATATTGAGCGTACGAAAGAAGTCCGGCGTCACGAAGCGAAGGCTTGCCTCATGGAAAGCGCGATCCAATTCGGAATTCTGCCCGGCTATTGCGACCGGCCAAATTCCGCCCTGCATCACGATCGGAAGAAAACTTGTGAATGCGGCACTATCGACCCCGGGTGTCTGCCGAATCCTGGCCAGCACCGAATCATAGAACGCCGTTCGCACGGCGACCTTTTCGTAGCGGGGCTGTGTGAGAGCGGTGCGCATGGTGAGCACATGTTCGGAACGAAAACCGGGATCGACCTGCTCGAGTTTCCAGAGAGCACGCAACAGCAAGCCGCAGGAAAGCACGAGCACGAGCGACAGAGCAATTTCGCCGACAATCAGCCCCGAGCGCAACCGTTCTCCGCTGCTACTGAGCGAAACGCCCGAGCGCTCTCCTAATCCGGCGGGCGCGAGCTCGCCACTGGCCCGCAGCGCCGGGATCAGGCCGAAGCACAACCCAGTGAGTACGACCAGCGCAAATGAGACGAGCAGCACGCGGCCATCGATGCTGGCTACCGAGGCGATGGGCAGGCTGCTGGGGACAAGTTTTTTGAGCAGCGGTACCGCCGCCTCGGCCAGTCCGATGCCGACAACTCCACCGAGTAGTGCAATCGCGAGGCTCTCAGTGAGCATCTGACGAACGAGGCGCTCGCGCCCAGCGCCCAGGGCGGCTCGAAGTGCCAGTTCTCTTTGCCGAAGCAGCGCACGCGACAGCAGCAGGTTGGCGAGATTGGTGCAGGAAATAATGAGCACGCAGAAGGATGCGCCCAGCAGCGCGAAAAGCATAATGCGCGAGCGGCCGGACAGTTCGTCGCGGAGCGGATTAACGGTAACGCCCACATGCTCGTTGTCCTTCGGATACTCGCGCCGCAGCTCTTCGGAGACAATCCCCATCTCGGCGCGTGCCTGCTCGCGTGAAACGCCGGGCCGCAGCTTTGCGATGACGCGCAGATAGTTGTTGTTGCGATCCTCAAAGTCTTCGGGCTTGAAGCGCATGGCTGTCCAGATCTGGACGGCTGGGCGAGGGAACTGAAATTCACCGGGCATAACGCCGATGACGGTGTACGGCTCGCCGTCTAGCTCGATCTTGCGGGTCAGGATGTTTGGATCTGCGCCGAAGCGTCCCTGCCACATGGCATAGCTCAGGATCACGGTGCCGGGTGCGCCGGGCTGATCGTCGGCTTGCGAGAAGATTCGTCCCAGCAGCGGGCGCGCCCCCAGCATCGGAAGCAGGTCGCTGGTGAATGCGTTGCCCTCCACCTGCTCGGGATCGCCTACTCCGGTCATGCTCACCGAGAGGCCGCGGAAAGCTGCCATTCCGCTGAAGGAGTGGCTCAGCCGCTTCCAGTCGCTATAGTTCGCAGGCGACGGTTCCATGGTGGTGTAGTTGCCGGGAGACATGTCCTCCCAAAGCTTCACCAGCCGGTTCGCTTCGGGGAAGGGAAGTGGCCGAAGCAGGACGTGATCGGTGACGCTGTAAGCCGCCGTGGTTGCGCCTACACCGAGCGCTGCCACCAGGATGGCCGTGATGGCGAAGCCAGGCGAACGCGCGAACAGCCGAGCGCAGTAGCGGAGGTCCTGCCGGAGTAAATCCCAATGCGCCGCGAGAGCGCTCGGCAGCGTATCGGCGATGCTTTCGAGCCACAGAAGCAAGCGTGCAAAGGGCGGAGAGGCATTGCGGCTTCGCAACGCGAATACTTTGGCGAGCTCTTCTTCGTACTGCACGCGAAAGGCGGCCGGATACAGCCGGAGCAGAAGGCGATAAAAGCGCATTACGCTTTCCCCGGCGCGAATCCGCTGGCGCGTGCCATTTTCACCAGCTCGGCGAACCGCGCTGTTTCGGCGCGGGCAACTCGTTCGCCGAAGCGGGTCAGCCGGTAATAACGGCGGCGCTCATCGTCGAGTTCGGGATCAGGCCGCTCTTCGGTTTCTTCGATCAGCCCCTGCTCGAGCATGCGCTGGATGGAGCGGTAGAGCGTTCCGGCGCTCAGCCGTAGCTTGCCGGCCGTGCGTGCCGCGACATCCTGAATGATCGCGTAGCCATGGCGGTCCTGATCGGCGAGCGAGAGCAAGATGTGAAATGTGGCCGAGGGAAGCGGCAGAAGTTCATGCGGGTCCGGCATAGGTTGAGAATATATCCGCTCTGGCTATATTGTCAATGGCTATATTCAACCCGGCTTGTCACCATGGAGGGATGCGCGTCGGCTTCGACTTCGGCACAACCAACAGCTCGATCGCGCTGGCAGCAGAGAACGGCGAGGTGCGAATGGCGCAATTCTCATTAGCATCCGGCGCCGCGACCGAATCCTGGCGCTCGCTGCTGTATCTGCTCAAAATCACGGAGCGTGGGCGGTCGACCATTCGCTCCTGGAGCGGACCGCTGGGCATCGAACGCTACCTGGGCGGCGAGGATGAGAAAGGGCGGCTGGTTCAGTCGCTTAAATCGTTTCTATCGAGCCACGGATTGCGCAGCACGGAGGTCTTTGGACGTCAGATTGCGCTGGAGGATCTGGTGGCGCGCATCATTCGTGATATCCGGACAAGCGCGGAAGAGCAGTTCGGTATTCCAATTAGAGCAGCGGTTGTCGGACGGCCGGTGCGCTTTGTGGGAGCTAAATCGGAGGCTGACGACGAATTTGCAGCGGGGCGACTGCGGGTGGCGTTACAGCACGCCGGCTTTGAGGATGTGGCTTTCGAATACGAGCCGGTGGCGGCGGCCTGGTTCTACCAATCGAAGCTCGAACGCGACGAGCTGATTCTGATTGGCGATTTCGGGGGCGGTACGAGCGATTTCTCGCTGATTCGCGTAGGCCCGTCGTATCGCAGGAGCGAGGCAGCGGAGCAGGTACTTGGGAATCAGGGGCTCGGGCTGGCCG
This sequence comes from Terriglobia bacterium, assembly GCA_021325235.1. GTDB lineage: Bacteria > Acidobacteriota > Terriglobia > Bryobacterales > Bryobacteraceae > Bog-105. Next base: position 35,456 of record JAJPHN010000029.1, read on the forward strand.
GCGACGCGTTCGATGCCAAGATCGTGCGTCACTTGGTCTCGCCGGCACTCGGTGCGAACACCGAGCTGCGTTCGGGCGATAAGCTGCTGCCTGTGCCGGGATGGGTGTATCGCAAGCTCGAGCGCTGGCATCATCTTTCGCTGCTGCGCTCGCAGGAGACTCTGAATCTGCTGCGCAGCGTGGAGCGGCAGGCGCTCCAGCCGGACAAAATTGCGCATTTACTGTACCTGATCCAGCATGATCGGGGATACGTTCTGCATCAGGCCGTACAGCGCGTGAAGGTGGAATTGTCGCGCTCGACCTCGGCGCGGTTTTGCTTCAGTGATGGCGACGTGGAACTCACGGCGGATGTGAGCCGCGCAGAGTTCGAGGAGTGGATTGCGGACGAGCTGAAGATGATCGAGCGCAGCGTCTCGGAACTGCTGGCGAAAACAGGAACCGAGGAGGGAGCCGTGGATCGGGTGTTCCTCACCGGCGGTTCGTCATTCGTGCCGGCGGTACGGCGCATCTTCGAGCGAAGGTTCGGGGCAGAGCGGATCCGCACCGGCGACGAATTTACATCGGTGGCGCGCGGGCTCGCGCTCAAATCGTCTGAGTAGAACTCGGATCAAAGGCGCGGCCGTGGAAGAAAACGTCTTTGTAATGCGAAATTGCGGGCGGATTGGTGAAGACGATCGAGATGGTGTCGAAACGCACGTTATTCCACGAATCACCTGAGCGCGTGACGAAACTGCGAGCCGCGCGGATAATGCGCTTCTCTTTTTCCTTATCGATGGCGCGATCCGGAGAGCCGAAATCCGCGGTAGCGCGCGATTTCACTTCGACAAAAACCAGCGTGCCGGCATCGCGAGCCACGATGTCGATTTCAGAATCGGCACCGGGCTTGTAGTTACGCGCGACGACCGAATAACCGCAGCTGCGCAGGTAACGGTGCGCCAGATCCTCGCCTTTCCGGCCAAGCGCGGCCTGCGGGGTTAACGCCCGCCGCTCACGGCGTTGCCGCGCCGCGTCGCTCAATTTCCAGAGGAGCTGTCCGGGCTGGATACTCCAGCCGTTTCGCCGTCCTTCACTGCTGCCAGCCGCCATTCAATCACCTTGCCTCGAACGATGTAGCACAAGTAGTATTCCCAGAACCTGCGAATTCTTCGGCTGCTATTTACAAGCAATTCGAAGCCCAAATAGCGCCAAAGTGCAAGTAGCCGCACTCGGACCGAAATCTCGCGGAATCGAGCAGCCGAATAATAGGCGAATCCGCCGTGATCGTCGCCGAAGTAGCGGAAGGAGAAGCTGTTGAGGTGCCAGCGGTGGGTGGGATCGCAAAAAGAGCTGAAATCGGTGTAGTGCGGGGTGACAATGATGGCTTCTCCGCCGGGCGCTAGGAGCCGGTGGAATTCTTCCATTGTGCGTAGAACGTCGGCGACATGTTCTATGACATGGATCGCACGGATCTCGCGAAATGAGTTGTCCGCGAAGGGAAAGGGCGGCTGATCGACATCGGCGATCACGTCAGCGCGGGTGTTTCGATTGCGGTCCATGCCAATCGCGCCGGGATACTTGTTGATCCCGCAGCCGACATCGAGTACCGGCAGATTCTGGTTCATGCGCAAGAACGGCTGCTTTCACGTTGGAGGAAGGCGGCAAATTCGCCGGCCAGAATGGCGGCGCGTATGCGGCGCATCAGCTCGAGGAAGAACTGGATATTGTGAAGCGTGGCAAGTGTGGCGAAAAGGATTTCGCCGGCCTGAAAGAGGTGGCGCAGGTAGGAACGGGTGAAGGTGCGGCAGGTGTAGCAGGTGCACTCGGGGTCGAGCGGTCCGTCGTCGGCCTGATAACGGTTTTGTTTGATGACGACTTTACCCTGCGAGGTGAACAGATAGCCGTTGCGCGCATTTCTCGTGGGCAACACACAGTCCATCATGTCGACGCCGCGCGCGACGTATTGCGGGAGTTCCTCGGGCATGCCGACGCCCATAACGTAGCGGGGACGATCGGCAGGAAGAAGCGGAGCGGTTAGGGCGGTCATTTCGAGACTCACGTCGCGCGGCTCGCCGACCGACAGGCCGCCGATAGCGTAGCCCGGTGCATCGAGTGCCAGCAATTCTTCCGCACAGGCGCGGCGCAAGTCCGGGTACATTCCGCCCTGCACGATCGGAAACAGTGCACAGTGCAATCCCAAATCGCGCGACAGGTAATGACGATAGCCGGCGCGCGCCCAGCGAATCGTGCGATGCATCGATTCCGCCGCCTGCTCGTGGGTAGCAGGGTAAGCGAGACACTCGTCGAGCATCATGATGATGTCGCTGCCGAGTGCCAACTGCACATCGACCGTGCTCTCGGGCGAGAAGAAATGGGCGTCGCCATCGAGATGCGAGCGAAAGAGCACGCCTTCGTCTGTTACCTTGCGCAGTGTCTCGAGGCTGAAGACCTGGAAGCCGCCTGAGTCGGTGAGAATCGCGCGCGGCCACGCCATGAAACGATGGAGCCCGCCGGCTTGGCGGATGCGCTCGTGGCCGGGGCGCAGGAACAAGTGGTACGTGTTCGCGAGAATGATCTTCGCATCGAGATCATCGATCAGATCGCGCGGCGTGAGACCTTTGACCGTGGCCTGCGTTCCGACCGGCATGAAGACGGGCGTCTCGATGGTGCCGTGAGCGGTGTGCAGCAGACCGGCGCGCGCGCCCGTCTCGGGGCAGGTGGCCTGAATCTCAAAACGTAGGGCGGAGGTCAAGTTCTATTGTGCCGTGTGGGGCGAAAGCTCATGAATCGAGCGCGGCGAGCCAGCCGAGCATCCGTTCGTAATGCGTGCCGCGCCAGTAGATCCGGCGGCAGGCCGAACAGCGGGAGAATTCGCTCCTGGTGGCGCGCGTGTGAGGCGGCAGCAGGTCGATGATCTCGTCCTTGGACACTGCGCGAAGCTCGCCGTTGCAGGCCATGCAACGGGTAAACGGGTGGGCATGCCGGATGAGGGCGAAACGCGTGTTTAGTTCTTTGAGTTGATCGAGCGGCTTATCGGAGCGCACGAAGTAGCCGGTTTCAACAGCGCGGCGTTTGAGCAGTCCGGCATCGCGTGTGAGCACGAGGCGATTTTCGGAACTGGATACGGCGGCGAGTTCGGCGTCGTCAGCGAGCGGTCGATACCACGTATCGAATCCGAGCATGCGGAGGTAGGCGGCCAGACGGCCGAGGTGGCCGTCGACGACGAAATGCGGATCTTCGAGCTGGATCGGCAGCGCGTGTGGATATACGTCGGCCTCGTCGTTGTTATTCAACTTTGCCGAGAGCGAGCGCAGCTCGCCGTTTACCAAAACTCTGCCGATCTCGGTATGCGGGACGCCGAGCGATTCGATGACGTGCTTGATCGTGTCGGTGGGCCAGGCGTCGTGTTCAAAACTGCGGTGCCGCTGATCGGCGGGAAGAAAATCGTTCAGCTCACCGTGGAATCGAAAGCGAACCGTAAGGCCCACCGTGATTCGATTACGGGCGCTGCGCGCTGGAAGATTCTTTCATTCGCTTAGCCGCGACCGAATCGAGAAACAGATACTGCTGGCGCATGGAATCGGGAGCCGCCTCGGTTTTCGATCCGATATGCATGACCGGAAATTCGGAGGGCGCATACTGCGGCCATTCGGGAAGGCCGCTGCCGTTTGGGTTGCCGGTTTTGGCGAAGTTGGTCCAATAGGAGGACATCTGCTCGGAGACGCGGCGATCGGTATCGGTCCAAGGCAGCTTTTTCCAGTCGAGCGTTTCAAAGACGTACTCGATGTCGGCGGAGTGATAGGCGCCGCGGCTCGGGCCACCGCCTTCGACTGGCGGCGCTTGCTCGAAGTGATAACGATACGCTCTCACGCCGGGCGTGTGGGCTTCGAATTCGAGCCATTTCCAGGTCGAGTAGGCGATGAACTGCGCGCTCGCCAGTTGCCCGGCCGAGTGTTCCATCTCTTCCGGATTGCCGGCGGGGAAGAGTTTCAGAGCCTCGTCAGCCTGATCGCCGAACATCTGCTGGAGTTTTGCGTTGTAGTTCTCGCGAGTGTGCGGCTTCTGCCCGAAGAAGGCCGCCGCATTCATTTCATCGGTATTCCAGCCCGCCAGTACGGCGACATGATTCTGTTTTTGCGCCTGGTAAATGGCAACCGGTGATTCGGGGAAGAAATAGCCATCGACGTTAGGCCAGAAACGGAAGGCATTGCGATCCTTCAACGATGCGGCCAGCAGATCCTGAGCGGATTTTGCGCGCAGGTCCTTCAATGTCGGCGCGTGGATCTCTGCCGCGAAACGAGCTCCGGTCTGTTCGCTTTGCGTGAGCGGCGGAATAGCGCTGCTGAGGCCGAAATCGCCGCCGCTTTCGCCGATGGCCTGCTTAAAGAGACCGGCTGAGAGCGGGCTGGTGACTTGCGCATTGACTGACATCGATCCGGCCGATTCGCCAAAGATGGTCACGTTCTCGGGATCGCCGCCGAACGCGCGGATGTTGTCGTGCACCCAGCGCAGAGCGGCGAGCTGATCGAGGAAGCCGTAGTTGCCGGACGAGTTATGGCCCGATTCCTTGGTGAGCTCGGGGTGGGAAAAGAAGCCGAAGATTCCAAGCCGGTAATTCATGCTGACGACGATCACGCCTTTGTGCGCGAGTTTTTCGCCATCCTGACGCGGTTCGGATGCGGCACCGGCCTGGAAGCCGCCGCCGTAGATCCAGACCATCACGGGGAGCGGCGAGTCGGCGTGCGCGGGCGCCCAGACGTTCAGATAGAGGCAGTCTTCGCTCGGGCCCGAATCGCGGAATACCATGTCGTCGAAGATGCGGCCCTGCATGCAGCGCGGACCGAACTCGGTCGCTTTGCGCACACCCTGCCAGGCGGCGACGGGCTGAGGCGCTTTCCAGCGCAGCTCGCCCGTGGGCGGGGCTGCAAACGGAATCCCTTTGAAGATGTTGACCGCGCCATCGGCGGAGACAGTTCCTTCGATGAGGCCGGACGCCGTTCGAACGGGAGCGGCGGAGACGGACGCGGCGATTCCCAATGCCGCGACAAAGGCGAGAGTTGGTTTCATCATGGTCCCGGAAGAGATCGTATCAAGAGCGCGGGGAACAAGACGTTGTATGCTTACGTAAATCATTTGCGAGAGAGACATGAAACCCATCTGTATCCCGATTGCGCTGATGTTTCTGCTGACAAGTTGCCAATTCGCTCCGGTGGCGACGGGTCCCATGAAGGACACAAATGTTCACGTCGACCTTGGTAATACCGAGCGCGCCAATGTCGATTTAGACATGGCGGCGGGCGAGATGAACGTGCGCGGCGGCGCGAACGAGTTGATCGAGGGACGGTTCGAATTTAATGTTCCGGCGTGGGAGCCGAAAGTGGAGACTTCGCGCAACGGCTCGCATGCGGCCATCAAGATTGAGCAGCCGCACGGCACGCGTTTAGGGCGGGAGGCTCGTTACGTTTGGGATCTGCAGTTGAATGACAAGGTGCTGCTCGATCTGGGGGTCAATTGCGGGGCGGGGCAGGCACGGCTCAATCTCGGCGATCTTGCCTTGCGCAGCGTGCAGGTGCATATGGGCGCGGGACAGGTGGATCTCGATCTGCGCGGCAAACCGGACCGTGATTACGACGTGGACATATCAGGCGGCGTGGGACAGGCGAATGTGCACTTGCCGGAAGGAGTGGGGATCTGGGCAGAGGCACACGGAGGAATCGGCAGCGTAACCGTTACCGGGCTCGACAAGAAAGGCGATCACTGGGAGAACAGCCTGTATGACAAGGGGAAGGTGAACGTGCGCCTGAAAGTGCAGGGCGGCGTTGGCGAGATTCGGATTATCGGGTGAGGCGAGAGGCGGAGGCTGAGCATCCGCCCCTTTTCACTATGCCCAGCTGAAGCCACTTTTGGCAAGCGGGAGTTCGCGAATGCGCTTGCCGGTTGCGGCAAAGATGGCGTTGCAAATGGCAGGCAGCAGCGGCGGCAGGGCGGGTTCGCCGAGGCCGGTCGGCTCGTGGTCGGTTGCGTGGAAATGCACTTCGATCTGCGGCGCGTTCTTCATGCGAAGCAGCGGATGCTTGTCGTAGTTGCTCTGGACGACAGCACCGCCTTCGAGCGTGATCTCCTGTCCCATGATCTCGCTGAGACCGTCCATGATCGCGCCCTGCACCTGCGCCTCAGCGCCGCTCGGATTCACGATCTGGCTGCCGACATCGCCCACGCCCCAGACGTGGTTCACCTTCAGCGTATTGTTGGGCCCGACCGTCACTTCGGCGACGTGCGCGAAATAGCCTTGAAAGCTGTAATGGAAGGCAATCCCCATACCGGTTCCGGCAGGAAGCTTGCGCTTGCCCCAGCCTGATTTTTCTGCGGCCAGCTCCAGCACCGCGAGCATACGATCAGCATCGTAGGCCTGCGGCTTGGCAGCCTGTTTGGTGGTGGCCGGTTCGTTCTCGACCTTCGGCTTCGCGGCTCCGGCGACCAGCTTTTCACCGGGCTGGTTCAGCAGATCGCGCCTAAACGCGACCGGATCTTTGCCGGCGGCGTGCGCGAGTTCGTCGATGAACGATTGAAAAACAAACGCCTGCGCATTTGCACCCGGCGCGCGCAAAGCACCCGTTTTCAACTGCAGAGGCATCACGGATGCACCGAGCAGGTAGTTCGGCACAAAACCGGATGGAAATTCGGTGGGAGAAATCGAAGCAGCTGGCGAAAACTTCTCGCCATCGCCGTAGCTGACGAAATGGTTTTGCCAGGCTACGAGCCTGCCCGAGGAATCGACGGCGCCCTTCAGGAAATGAAAGCCGCCGGGCCGGTAATAATCGTGCCGCATGTCGTCCTCGCGCGACCAGAGCAGCTTCACTGGACCGCCGATCGTTTTGGCGATGTAGCCGGTTTCGACCATATAGTCGTTACTCAAGCCGCGACCAAAGGAACCACCAGCGCGCAGGAGGTGGATGGTGATGCTGTCTTCGGGAATCTGAAGATGTTTTGCGACCAAGGCGCGCGCCCGGGCCGGGAGTTGCGTATTGGACCAGAATTCCAGCCGACCGTTCTGATAGGTCGCATTGCAGTTGCGCGGCTCGAGCGGCGCGTGAGAGATAAACGGATACGAATACGCCGCTTCCACGACTCTGGAGCCGTTCGAAAATGCGCTGCCGACATCGCCTTCCTGTTTGAGCATGCGCTGCGGTGCAGATTTTGACAGTTCCTGTGCGCGCTGCGCGAAACCGGTGCTGCTCTGCGACGCGGCGGGACCGTTGTCCCACTCGACCTTTAGCTTTTTGCGGGCGGATTGCGCAAACCACCAGGAATCGGCAACAATGGCAATCCCTGGTTCGAGACCCGGATCGCCGTCGAGGACCGGGCCGAGCTTGATCGTGCCTTCGGAAACGAAGACGTGCCGGATGCCGGGCAGCTGCTTAATCTCGTCGATGTTCGCGCTCTTAACTTTCCCGCCGAAGACCGGGCATTTTTCGTAAACGGCAAAGAGCATGCCGGGCAGAGTGAAATCGATGCTGTAGATCGGCTTGCCGGTGACAATGTCGGGAACATCGACACCCATGGTGCGCTGGCCGATGATTTTGAAAGAAGTTGCCGGCTTGAGTTTGAGCGTCTTCAAATCCGGTACGGGCAGGGCGGCCGCGGCCGAGGCTAGCTCACCATAGCCGAGCGAGCGATCGGTAGGCCGATGATAGACACGGCCATTTTCAGCAAAACATTCGCTTTCGGGAACGCCCCAGCGTTTGGCGGCGGCAGCGATGAGCATCTGACGCCCGGCTGCTCCGACCTGGCGCATGGGCATGTAGTTGTTGGAAGCGGCGCGGCTTCCGCCGGTGGTCTGCAGGCCGTACTTGGGATCAAAGTCGGCCTGCTCAATCTTCACGGATTTCCAATCGATATCGAGCTCTTCGGCGATGAGCATGGGCAGCATGTTCTTCACACCCTGGCCGATTTCGGGGTTGCGGGCCACGAGCGTGACGGTACCATCGGGCGCGATTTTGATGAATGCTTTGGCGTCGAAGGGTGGAGGTCCCTGCTGCGCATTCTGGGCCGTGAGCTTGCGCGAGGCGGAAAACAGGCCAAGCATGAGCCCGCCCCCGGAGAGCGTAGTGGCTTGCAGGAAGGAACGGCGGCTGAGTTGCATCGAAGTTTCTCCTTTCTCCTTCAGGCGGCGCTGGTCCCGGCGGCTTTGTGGATGGCGGCGCGTATACGTACGTAGGTACCGCAGCGGCACAGGTTGGGGCTCATCGCGGCGTCGATATCGGCGTCGGTGGGTTTGGGATGCTTTTTGAGGAGAGCGGCGGCGGCCATAATCTGACCGGCTTGGCAATAGCCGCACTGGGGCACGTCCATTTCGCGCCAGGCAGCCTGTAGCGGATGCGTGCCGTCGGCCGACAGGCCTTCAATGGTTGTGATCGGCGCACGTGTGGCCTCGCTTACCGGAGTCAGGCAGGCGGGCACCGGCTCCCCGCCCAGATGCACGGTGCAGGCGCGGCACTGTCCGATACCGCAGCCGTACTTGGTGCCGTGCAGTTTGAGCACGTCGCGCAAAACCCAGAGCAAAGGCATGTCGTCCGGAACGTCGGCCGTCATTTGACGGCCATTGACAGTCAGAGTAAAAGCCATTGGCGGCCCTCCTCTTCCAACGATAAACCCAATCGATCCGGCGGGAAAGCGGGCGAGCCCGTTCACGTACAAGTGACAGGATTGTGATAAGCTGACTGGCCGAAAGGGATTACCTATGGCCCGTATCGACGAACTGACTGCGAAATACAAACCGGCGCTGGATGCCATGGCGCAGCAAAACATTCAAGTGACCACGGTGGCACTCCAAGATAACAAGCTGTACGTGGAAGGCTACGCGCCGAGCCAGGAAGCGAAGAATGCCGCCTGGGATCGTATCAAAGCGATCGACAGCAGCTACTCGGATCTGACCTGCGACATCAAAGTCGGCTCGGCACCCGATCTGGGCGAATTGCATTCGGCGCCGCCGCAATCGATTGCGAGCGGGCTTGCGGCCGCATTCCGGTCCGATTCGACACCCGAATTCGGCTCGATGCTGGCGAACCTTTTCAGCAACTCGAACGGACAGCAACGAGCCGGCTTGCTCAATCAGATTCTGGGCTCGGCCGGTCCGGGTCTGCTCGGCGCGGCGTTGCCGGGCGCGCTGGGCAACATACTGAAAGGCGGCTCGGTGACGCCGGAACAGGCCGAGCAGATTTCGCCCGATGCGATCAAGAACCTCGCGGAACATGCGCAGAAGAGTAATCCGTCGATTATCGATCAGGTGAGCAACTTTTATTCCGAGCATCCGAGAGTGGTTCAGGCGCTCGGTGCCGGTGCGCTCGCGATGATCATGAACCACATGCGCAAGGGCGCGAACGCGTAGCCGGATAGAAGCTACGTCCCGGCAACGAGTTTGCCGCGGCCAGCAGCCAGGCCGGCGTGGAGATCGTAAAGCTTCTCGCCGACCAGTTGCCAGTCATACTCGTTAGCGACCAGGTTGCGGGCTGCGCCGGCGATTCGTTCCGCAAAGGACGGGTCGGAGAGGATGCGACCGACCGCATCGGACATGGCAGATTCCGTGTCGGCCAGCAGAATGTTTTGGCCGTCAGTGACTGCGATTCCTTCCGCGCCCAGCGTGGTGGAGATAACGGGCACGCCCATCGCCATCGCCTCTAAAATCTTGAGCCGCGTCCCACTGCCCACGCGCACCGGTACAATCACCGCGCAGGCCTGGGCGTAATAGGGGCGAATATCGTCCACCGTGCCGGTGACACGGATGCGGTCGGATGCCAGGGCCTGTATCTCAGGACCGGGCCGCCGCCCCGCGATGGTGAAGACAAGCTGCGGATGCCGGCGAGCAATTTCCGGCCAGACACTTCGCGCGAACCACACGACCGCATCGACGTTTGCGTGATAGTCCATCGAGCCTACGAACAGCAGGCTCCTGTTCTCAGGGTTTCGCGGCACGGGAGTGAATGCGCTCGCATCGACGCCGTTGGGAACGACTGCGATCTTTGCGTGCGGATTGTGTGCCAGAAGTGCCTGACGGTCGCGCTCGCTGCAGACTGCGTGGCCCTCGGCTTCGCGCGCCAGTTGCGCTTCGACATGCGCGAGCAGAGTGGCGGTTCGGCGTGCAACGAGCTTCTTGCCCGCGTTTTTCGTTTCTGCCGCAAAGCGCGACATCAGCTCGGAATCGATATTGTGCCAGTCGACAATGAGAGACGGCCTCCCCGGCGCCCGCCGGATGATATCGAGATAGCCGACCAGATTGCTGGTTTCCATCTGCACAGCATCGAAGGGGCGCGAGGCGAGCGTTTTCTCGAGCAGCGCACCGATCTCGGCGGACTGGTAATTCAGAACCGTCACAGGTTGCGGGCCCAGCATCCCTTTGAGCACCATGCCTGGCGTATAGCTCTGCTTTTTACGGATGACGAGCAGATCCTCGAACAGACTCGCTTCCGCGGGCTCTTTCCAATCGTCGGATGGCTGCAGAATCTGGATCACTGTGACCGAACAGCGCCTGGCAAGCGCCGTGGCCAGATGGGCATTTCGCAAACGCGAACCGGAATTTACTGGCCAGATCTGCTGGGGGCAGAAGAAGAGAATTCTCAAATGCCGCCTTCACATACTTGTGGGTGCATTTCGGCGAACCAACCCGTATTTTACATGTCGAAGATTACTTCGACGTAGGCTTGCCTGAGCAGGCTAAGGAACCGCGTGTACGCTTTCGGAAAAAGCTGAGTACGGCGGCACTCAAAGCGCTGCGTGCTGTGGGCGGATTCACGATTGCTGCGGATTCAGCCCGCCGCCGAAACAGTCTGCTGATCCTTTGCTATCACGGCATTTCTCTCGCGGACGAGCATCGCTGGCTTCCTTCGCTCTACATCACACCCCAGCAGTTTCGGGAAAGGCTCCGCTTCTTGCACCGTTCTGGAGCGTCCGTTCTGCCGCTCGATGAGGCGCTGGCTCGTTTACGGCTGGGATCGCTTCCGCCGCGCAGCGTTGTGCTCACCTTCGACGACGGCTTTGTCGACTACTTCGAGCATGCGCTCCCGGCGCTTCAGGAATACAACTTCCCCTGCACGCTGTATCTGACGACCCACTACTGCGATTACCGGCTACCGATCATAAATCTCGGGCTCGATTACGTGCTCTGGAAATCGCGTAAGAGCACGGTGAGCCTGCCGAAATTTGGTATCCCGGAGCGGCTGCCGCTCATTACCTTCGAACAGCGCCAGGTCCTCGTGAAGCGTCTGCTCGAGTACGCACGCGAGCGCGGCATGAACACGGTCGATAAGGACGAGCTGGCACGCGAAGTGGCTGATGATATCGGAGTCAACTACGAAGCGATCCTCAATCGCAGGCTGCTGCAGATTATGACGCCGGAAGAGGTCATAGAGACCGCCAGGGCCGGAATCGATATTCAGCTGCACACGCACCGGCATCGCGTGCCGCGAGAGCTGGCGCTGTTTCGACGAGAGATCGAAGATAACCGCCGGCGCATCATTGAGCTGACGGGCAAAACGCCGCTTCATTTCTGTTATCCGAGCGGCGAGTATTATCCGGAGTTCTTCGGCTGGCTGGACCAATGCGGAGTGCAGAGCGCGACGACCTGCGATATGGCCATCGCGCAACGGAATTCGCAGGCAATGCAGATCCCGCGCATGCTCGACGATAGCGGGATGGACCTGCTTCGATTCGAAAGCGTCGTTGCCGGGCTGTTTGTCTGAGTCTTAGTTTCTAGCCGTTTTCACGAGAAGCGCAGCCATTCGATAGCTGACAGCTGACCTGCCTGATTTCCGTGCGAAATTAGACAGGTGCCCCCTTCCGAACTGATCGGGCAGGTCATTGGCAACTACCGGCTCCTTCAAAAGCTGGGTGCGGGCGGTATGGGAGCAGTTTACAAAGCGGAAGACATCCGCCTGGGACGCACTGTCGCGCTGAAGCTGCTCCTCGAAGCGTCGCTGGCCGACCAACACTGCCTGGAAAGGTTTCGCCGCGAGACGCGCGCCGCCTCGAGCCTCAACCATCCACATATCTGCACCGTGTACGATGCCGGCGAGGATCGCGGCTTACCCTTTCTGGTGCTGGAACTGCTCGAAGGCGAGACCCTCGCGCGCAAAATCGGAGGTCGGCCGCTGCCGTTGGAAATACTCCTCCAACTCGGGCTCCAGATCTGCGACGGCCTTCAGTGCGCACATGAAAAGGGAATCGTCCATCGCGATCTGAAACCGTCCAACATCTTCATTACTGAGCGCGGCGACCCGAAACTGCTGGATTTCGGGCTTTCAAAAGTGCTTCGTGCGGATCCAGTCGGCGCGGAAGATGTCACTCTGACCGCGGCGATGACACAGCAGGGACAAGTGCTGGGCACCGCGGCTTACATGTCTCCTGAGCAGGCCCAGGGTCAGCCGGTGGATGCGCGCAGCGACATCTTTTCGCTAGGCGCCATCCTCTACGAAATGGCAACCGGAGTACGTGCCTTTCGCGGCGATTCGGCAGCAAGTATTCTGGCTGAGATTTTACGCGGCCAACCTAAGCCGCTTTGCACAGTCGACCCGCAACTGCCGCGAGAGCTTCAGCGTATCGTTGCCAAGGCACTCGAGAAGGATCCCGCCGACCGATATCAGTCGGCTAAGGAATTGCAAATCGACCTGCGCCGGTTAGCGAAAGACTTGTCGTCTCGCGAAACGGTAGCGCCGCCCGATAGTTTCTCGAGACGTCCGATCTTGTCCGCGAGAACCATCGGCTTCGGGATACTCGCCACCGCTGTCGTCGTGCTCGCGCTGGCTGTCCTGCTGACCCCGGCGCCCACTTCCGGTCCGCTCGATTCCCAACAGCTCACATTTTCACCGGAACCGAAAGAAGGACCGCTTTTCACCGATGGCGCCCGGCTTTATTTCACGAGCGGCGGAGTGCCATCGGAGATGGCCGTCAGCGGTGGAATGATCGCGCCCATGCGGATCCTGCAACCGGGCATGCAGCTTCTGGATCTCTCTCCGGATGGCTCGCGAATCTTAGCTCTGAAGGTAGAACCAAACAACGAAGTCGGAATGGGCTCAATGTGGGTCGTTCCTACACTCGGCGGAACGCAACGAAGAATCGGCAGTAGCCTGGCACTCGCCGCGTGCTGGTCCCCGGACGGGCGTTCCCTGGCATTCTCTAACAAACACAAGCTCTACATCAGCGACCCGGAAGGAGCGAATGCCAGAGAAATTTGGACCGGACCCCATTACTTAACTAGCCTCTGCTTTTCGCCGGATTCGAGAGAGATCGCGGCGACAGCCACAAACGCGCAAGGATCATCGCGTGTCTGGATGGTTAGGGTTGACGGCCGAGATGCTCACCCGCTGCGTCTTGACTGGCCGGAAGAAGCCAATCAAACGTTTCCGCAATGGACACCCGACCGACGGCATTTTTTATTCATGTCGGATCGCGAATCACGCTCCAATGTGTACGAAGTAGTGGCCCCACGCTGGTACCAATTCTGGAAGAAGCCGAAAGCCGTGCGGCTCACGGGCAATCAGCTGGATATCGAGGGGACAGCGCCGGCGCGGGATGGAACTGCTCTTTTCGTCTTGGGACGACTTCGGCAGGGGGCGATGCAATTCTTTGACCTGCGTACAAGAAATTTCAACTCCTTCCTCCGGGGGCTGCCGGCAATCGAGTTCGTGATTTCCCCCGACCGAAAGTGGATGGCGTACACCGAATATCCAAGCGGCTATTTGTGGAAGTGCAGACTCGATGGGAGCGAAAAACTTCAGCTCACCCATTCGCTGGCTGTCATGCAGCAGTGGTCCCCGGATAGCAAGTCGCTGGTCTTTTCCGACTGGTTCAAGCTCTATCTCGTCTCAGCGGACGGAGGCGTGCCGGAACAATTGATTGCCGGGAAGGACGAAAAGGCTCAGGAGGTCGCGCCGACCTGGTCGCCGGATGGCAGGTCGATCTTCTTCAATTATTTTCCTTATCCCGATCTGCCGCTGAAAGGTGTGCAGCAACTGAATCTGACAAGCCGACGAATTTCCACCATGCCCGGCTCGCAGGGACTCTATGTGCCTCTATGGTCGCCCGACGGCAGACATCTGGTTGCCATCGGCCAAAACCCCTCTCGGCTGATGCTCTACTCCCGCGACACAAAGACATGGAGCGAATTGAAACGCTTCGACGTGGAGTGGACCTGGTTTGTGTGGGCGAACGACAGCAAGTCGCTGTACGTTTCCCTGCTGCAGGGAGAGAACGGACTGTACAGGCTGACGGCGCCGGGTGGAAAGTGGGAAAAGTTGAGCGATCTTGAGGGCGTAACCCAGCGCGAGCCCATGAGTGGGTTTCTCAGCGTGACTCCCTATGGGCAGCCGGCGATCATGAACGATACGGGCATCGCTCAAATTTATTCGCTTCGTTGGAAATAGTCAGCGTCCCGTGACCAATCGCGCCTCCTTGCCGTTACACGCTCGCGACTCATCGCCGGTTCTTTTACGGACGTCTGCTTAGCGCGAATGCTCGCACTCACAGCTCAGCGTTTCCGGCGCCACATACCGTCCCGTTGGAGCCACGTGCCCTCCTGCTCCGTAGCGATCGTGATGCCGCACCCAGTCGGTCAGATTGCCCCGTACGGTCTCGTTGCGTCCCTTGGGCGTCATATCGAGATACATGTACGCGCCGACGAGCAACTCGTCCCCGCGCCCGTAAGCCGAGTACGTGTGGTAGATCGCACCGCTTTCGTCTTTATAGAAAACGCTGTTCCCCGAAAGCTCCTCGGCCGCGAAATCGTTTTCGCGGAAGTTGTAGTAGCTTTTGTTGCGCGCCAGATCCTCCGGCCGGAATGAGACATGGTAGTCGTAATTGAAATCGTTGCGGGCGGAGGAAACCCAGGAAAAGGTCCAACCCATGCGCTCCTGGAACGCCTGTATCTCCTCGATCGGCGCTCGCGAGACCGCGGCAAACGCCACGTCATGATTTTCGAAATGCTGCCGCGCTGCATCCACGTGATCAGCTTTGAACGAACAGCCCACGCATCCTTCTTTCCACCCCGGCCCCAGCATGAAGTGCTGAACGATCAACTGGCTGCGTCCCCGAAACAGATCAGCGAGCGTTGTTGGGCCGGTCGTTGAATCGAACACGTACTCCTTTTCCACTTTCACCCACGGCAAGGCGCGCAGCTTCGCCAACACTTCGTCCCGCCGCCGTGTGAGCGCTTTCTCTTCTTCGAGCAGAGCCTTTCTGGCGGCCAGCCATTCGCCTTCGTCAACAACCGGGTGGTTGAGCATATTCGTCCTCCTGCTTGAGTGTCGTTCCGTCTCGGGGCAAAACGACAACTTCATCGCCACGGTACTAAATATTCTCGGAGCCCGCAGCTAATCGAAATCTGGCAGACTAGAACAGTTATGGAATGGACGCCCGGCGGTTCGAGTCAGGACATTGAAGATCGGCGAGACCAAAGCGGAGGGGGCGGTTTCGGCGGCGGCGGATTCGGTTTTGGCGGTCTCGGGATCGGCGGCATTATCATTGTCGGCCTTCTCAGCCTTCTCTTTCGGACCAACCTGTTCACGCTGTTCTCCGGCGGCAGTCCGACTACCCAGCAGGTCCGCACCGTGCCGAACCCCCAGCAGGATGCTGCCGAGCAGCCCTTGGTCGAGTTCGTCAAATTTGTCCTGAACGATGTGCAGGGCAACTGGGATCGCGTCCTCCCGGAAGAAGCAAACCGTCCCTATCGCCATGCAACGCTCGTGCTTTTCCGCAATGCGACGTATTCCGGCTGCGGTACAGCGCGCGAAGCCATCGGTCCCTTCTACTGTCCCACCGACGAAAAGGTCTATCTTGATCTCGGCTTCTTCGATGAGCTCAAGAACCGCTTCGGCGCGCCGGGCGAATTTGCTCAGGCCTACGTCATCGCACACGAAATCGGCCACCACGTCCAGAAGATCCTCGGTATCGAACCGAAAGTGCGCCGGCTGCAGGAGGCCAATCCCGACGAAGCCAATCCGCTGTCTGTCCGCCTGGAACTGCAGGCCGATTGCTTTGCCGGTGTGTGGGCGCACTCTACCGCGCAGCGCCGCATCATCAACGAAAGCGATGTTCGGTCGGGTCTTGCTGCCGCAGCTGCCGTGGGCGACGATCGTCTGCAGCGCGAGGCCGGCCGCCGCGTCAGCCCCGAAAGCTTCACCCATGGCACCTCCGCCCAGCGAACCGGCTGGTTCCAGCGCGGACTCGACCAGGGCAACATCAACGCCTGTAATACGTTCCAGCGCCAGTAAAGGGCAAACAAATAAGGCGCGGATCCCCAAGGGAGCGAACCCGCGCCGCCTCCGAGAGAATCTACCGGATCTTCCGCGCTCGAATTCGGCCGATGCCGAAGAGTCCGGCACCTGCCAGCAGAAACAGCCCGATTGTGGATGGTTCCGGCGCAGTGCCCGGGCTCGGTCCGGCCGGAGCGAACGTCGCAATGTCGAATTGAAACGCCAGCCACTCAGGCAGGGTGCGTCAAACCACCCCCAAATGAACTCTACTGACCGGCCTGCCGCGCCAGTACCCAGTCGCGGTTCTTGGCTGCGTCTCGATTCGCCGGATCCAGCCGGACCGCTATCTGGAACTCCTCGAGCGCTCCCGACAAATCGCCACTGCCCGCCAGCAACTCGCCCCACTCGTTTCGCAAACGGCTGTCGTTGGGAAAGGCCTTGATGACCAGCCGAAAATTCCGGATTGCGTTTTGCAGATCGCCCGCTCGCGCCAGCGAAACCGCCAGGTTGTAGCGCGCCTCCACATAGGCGGGCTCAATTTCCAGGGCAGCCCGAAATTGTGCAATTGCTTCCTGCGCTCGTCCCACGCTCCGCAGCGCCGAACCGAGCATGTCGTGTGCCTCGGCCGAAGCCCCGTTCAGCTTCAGCGCCGTCTCGAGCTCATCGATCGCTTCCTGCGTCTTCAGACGCGAAAGCAGCAGCGCGCCCAGGTTTAGGTGCGCAGTGAAATTGTCCGGATTCTTCTCGGCCCTGTGCCGCTCGACTGCCTCTTCCAATTCCCGCCGGCGATCTCCGCGCCCGCGCGGCAGCAATTGCAGCCACAGATGCGCCATTTCGTCCCCAGCCCGGTTGCCAGCCTGCACGCGCTTGGGCGGCTGATTCGGGTTGCGCACATTTGCGGCCGAATTGTCGTAGCTGAACCGCATCGAAACGACGCTCCCCTTGGGCAAGAACACCGGCTCCTTATAGCGGTAAACCGCCTGCCAGTCGAAATTCCAATCCGGAATCCGAATCAGCCAGACGCGTTTTCCATCCGGCAGCGTTGCGTACGCCTCCAGCCGCTTACCGAGATAATGCGCATGCGGATAAATCGCCTGCACATCCACATCCATGGGGAGCGTAAAATCGTCGCTCACTTGAAAGTCGCGCGCCCCTGCCGGAATACCGAGCGCGTCATCGTTTTCGAGCTCCACCAGCAGCGGAAAACGCGAGGGCGTCTGACCGGTAAAATACAACGCGATCTCGGGCCGCACTTCTTCCGGCTTTCCGCTCGGTTGGAGATGTGTATTCAGCACCAGCACGTTTCCGGGATCCAGCCGCCAGGCAAAGCCCTGCTCTTCGAAATGCGGCGTGCTGCCCGGCTTCCAAAAAAGGAAATGACTTGGCGGATCAAACGGGTTGCGGTCAATGGTCAGTTCCATCCCAGCGAACCCAGCGCCGCGTCTGGCCTCCAGCAGGTCCGTCGAATGCGTTCGATCGATCAGCAGGTTCGCATGGTGTACCAGAGCTGCGCCGCCGCCCGGCCGTATCTCGATGCCGCGCACATAGCGAGTCTGCGTCAGTCGCGGGCGGAATGTGAAATTCCAGAAAATATCTCCGCTCTGAGCCGGCACCCGCAGCGGCTCGCCGGCTTGCAAGACCAGGTCCGGCTTGCCCAGCCGCCAGCCATCGCCCAGAATCTCCGGTTTGCTGGGCGCGTCCCTGGGATCGCCTTCCGGTGCTCCCGCCGCGACCCATGCTGCGATGGTCTGAATCTCGGCGGCGCTTAGTCGCTGCTCATCCGCGAAATCGCCATAGCCATGCTCGGGCAGCCAGGGCGGCATGTACCGGGCCTTCGTGACACGCGCGATCTGGCTCGCGTGCCGCTTTGCGTCGTCGTACGTGAGAAGCGAAAAAGGCGCCGGTTGGCCTGGCTGATGACACGCCGAACAATGGCGATAGATGATCGGCGCTACGTCGCGATAAAAGGTAGCGCCATTGAGCGGAGCCCCGATCATCAGCCCCAGCAGTGTAACGACTGGTGCACTGACGCTAACGCATCGCACAGCCCTACTCTATATCCGCCAGCGCGCATCCGAAGGCCTGCGTTTCGGCTCGCGCAACTGCCTTACCCGCCAGTGCCGCCCGAATCGCATCTTCCAGATCGTGGACCTGCGGCTCGGGCTTTACTTTGCCGTAATCTACATAGCGGTCATCGATGCGGCCGTGATAGAGGAGTTTGCCATTGCGCCCGAAAACCGCTGCTTCCGGAGCCGTCGTCGCGTGCGCCTGCTTGACCACCGATTGATCCGGATCGCGCACTGCTGTGCCGGGAAACCGGTACTCCGACATCATGCTGCGAATTTCGGCGGCGTTCTCGCTCTTATCCGGAAACACCATCCAGAATTGCACTGCCGGTCCGGAAAACTCTTTCGCGATTCGACCCAGCTCCGGGGCATACCGCTTTCCCAACGGGCAATCCGTTCGCAGGAAGACAAGCACAGTGACCTTTCCGATGGAACTTGGTATCTGCGTGGTCCTGCCGTCAAGCGTCTGCACACCTGCTGCCGCCGACAAGAGAATCGGAGCCATGAGCGCCGCGACAGATGTCTTGAGTATCGAAATCAATGGAGCCTAGAACGTGAACTTCAGCCCGCCACGTATCGCGCGCGGCGCTTCCACCACCAGCAGATGCTGCCCGTTTGCCATCGCAACCGGGACATAGCCTTGCGCCAGCAGGTTGCGCAGGTCGGCGGTCAATTCCAGGCGGCCGGGCATGCCGAAGAAAGAAGGTAGAGGCTGCCGGACCAGCACGTTCACCCCCGGCAGCGCATTTGTGTTCTGGGTCGTAAAGAGGTGTGTCGGAATAGCTGCCTGCGCATCCACCCAGCCATAGCTCGCCATAATCCGCGTGCCTACGCCCGGAATCCGTGCTTTACCGCCGGCTGCCGCCACATTATGCATCTTTTCGTTCAGGAACCGGGCGGCCACTACGTCGGTTGGCGTCTCGCCCGCATCGGTGAACCCGCCCATCCGCGCATACGCAATCGACAGATCGAAGTTATTGCTCAACCGCTGATCCACCGAGGCGAGATACCCGGTCCGTCTGAACCGCCCGATGTTGTAGCTCGACAATTTCGAAAGCCCGTCCGAGTACAAGTTTCCGCCGTCCAGCCCGCTGAGATCGCCCGCCACGTTCAGGCGCCTGTTCCAGACCCGTTCGTAAAATCCGCTCACCGCATAGGTCCGGTCACCTGACTTCTTCTGGTAACCCAGTTCGTAATTCTGTGTCCGCTCCAGTTCCAGGTGGCCGCCGCTTTCAGCAACCCGCGGCAGATGCGAGAGGTTCTCCACCGGCGCGCTCAAATCGTCGATCGCGATGTCATCCGCTGCCCCGCTCTGCTGATGTGCCACCAGCTCGTAAGGACGTCCGCCGTCGCTGTAAGTGGCCACTACCGATCCGGCGCCGCCCAGGTCCGCCGTCATCCGCGCATACGGACTCACCCGATTGGCATGCTGTGCATACTCCACCGTCTCGCCCGTCGCGCCATATTCAATGTGAATCAAATCGAGCGGATCCGTCGTTTGATAAACCCCGAGCGCCATCGTTCGCATCGTCGGAATTCCGGTTCCGGCCGCACTCACGGGCGTCGGCTGCCCCCCATTGAGCTGACCGCCGAAGCCGCCCACCTGCGCCATCTGAAAGCTCACTTCCGGCGCCGATGCAAACAAACCCTCATCCGTCCGGCTGTAAATCGCGCACAACGCAATCGCCGATGGCCCGAATTCCGCGCTTTGCCCCAGCGTGCCCGCCACCTGCAGCTGATTCTTGCCGAAGATATTGGTCGAAACCGCGAAAGAAGTCCCGACATCGGTCGTCATCTCGCTCGGATCTACCAGTCCGCCGTCGCCGCCGTTTACCGCCAGCATGGCGTGTGTACCCGAAAAAATGTGCGGCTTCAGTTTGGGTTCCGAATCGGGGAATTCTTCCGGCAGCACCCGCGTAATCAGCCGCGTTCGGGGCGACGATCGCAGCGCCCATTTCCACTCGTCCGTCATCGCGCCCGTCGGCACCTGATAGCGCACTTCGATGCTGCTCAGCAGCGTCGCCAGGTGAATCTCGAGCACGCTGTCGAGTCCCGCTTTCACCAGCACGTGGTCGCGCGAAGCCGGTAAATAGGTAGCTACGGAAACCCGCACCGAATAGCTGTCCGCGGGCAGCCCGGTGAATGCGAACCGGCCGTCGGAGTTGGTGGAAGCGTGCCCGACCAGACGCTGATAGCGATTGAACAACTGAACCGCTGCGCCCAGCTGCGGGACTCCGGTGTTGTCCACCACCCGTCCGAGCAGTTCGCCTGTGACCGGCAGCGACAAATCGGCTCCCATCGCCGATCCTGCCGAGGCCAGCAGAACCAGCGACGCCATGGCCTGAGCCAATCTTCGACCCGCCAACCGATTTGCCAGTTCCGGCCTCAGCATGAAATTTGCGCGGTGCCCTACCGCCCGGGCGCCTTCCTACGATGTTACCGTAAATTGCGCAGACGGGCTGATCGTCTGGTTCTTGAGCTTATCGGTCACCACCAGCCGCAGGGTATATTTGCCCGGGGCAAGCGTCTTGAGCGGCAGTTTCTTCTCCACTGTCACAAGAAACGCCGAGGCGTTCGGTTCCGAGCTCAGCGCTTCCGTGGTCGAAAGAACCGTCTTGTTCTCCGCGTTCGCCACCTCGATCGTCACCGTTCCATCCGGCTTCTTGGTCTTCTCATCCATCCCGAAGTTATAGAACTCGGTGTAGATGCCCATCGTCTCGTTGGCGTGGAACGTGTCGTCGATCCGCGGCCGCACCTTCGTGCTGCGAATCACGAACGGCCCGGTTCCGATACTGTTGGTCGGTACCCGTTCCAGTTCATCCGCCAGCATTACGCTGCTCGAGGCGATCTGCTCGTCGTCATAATGCGGCACCACCACCGCCGTCTCATAGTTGTTGATGGTGTTGCCAATGGTGTCTTTCGCCACCACGTTCAGCCGGTACGTCCCCGGGGCGAGCGGCACGCGCTTCGAATAAATTTGTGAACCGTTCATCGCCTGCTGCAGCATTTCGGCGGGATACGGGCCTGCCGTCAGCGTGTCTTCAAACCAGTTCACTGATTTGCGCGTCAGCGTCGTCAGCCGGCCATAGATGTTGATATGCGCCTGCGCGATCTTGTCCTTGGTCGAGAAATTCAGGTCGCTGTTCTTGAATTGCACCGCGATGTTGGCGTACACCGTTGCATCCGTCACACGAATGTAGTCCACGCGCACCTGCATCGGCAGCGTGTTGTAGCGAATATTGGAATTCACCACTGCGTCCAGATCTTTGAACTTGATCGCCGGCGCTTTCATCAGGTTCGCGTACTGCTCGAGACGCGTAAATTCGTTCATGCTCTCCGGCAGCGGCTGATTTCCGACCCCCAGGTGGGTGCCGTCGGTCCGCTGGAAGCGCTGGGTCTTGTCCGCCATGCCCATCTGCTCGGCCATCGTCAGGCCCGCGCCCGGCACATACAGCAGCGCATCTTTTTCTTCCGGATCGAGGGCAATCTTGTACTCGCCCGACATCGACGCGTCCACAAACTCGATAATCACGTTCGTACCTACTCCGTCGATATAGCGGTACCGCCAGTCTTCAAACGGATAGGTCGAGGTCTCGCCGCCGCCTTCTTCCATCGGCCGCTCGTAGCTGCCGCCCGAGGGATGCGAATCGATCTCGTCCGGCGGACCGTACTTGATGTAGATCATGCCGCGGTCCGTCTTCCACCCCGGAATACCGGAAGCGTAGTGATCGTTGGCGTACGCAATGCGCCGGTAGTGTTCTTCTTTGTATTCGTTTTCTTCGGTGTCCGGAGTGGGGTCGCGCCGCTGCCAGAAATTCTCTACGAAGGTCTGCCGCTCTTCGTCGGTTTTCAGTTGTTTGAAGGCGCGCTTCTCTTCGTCCGTGATGATGTAGACCACGTCCTCGTTCAGCCATTTCTTCCACGGCCCCTGCAGCTCTTTCTCGAGCGCCTTCTGTTTTTTCTTGATTTCTTTCTGGCTGAGCGGCTTCGAAACCGTGTCATTTGATGAACTGCTCGACGACGAGCTCGCCTGCTTATTCTGTCCAAGCAGACTGGCCGCGAGCAGCGACACAGCGGAGATGCCAGCCAGGTATTTCAGCATGGCGGAGGAAGACTTCATAACGGAAAAACCACCTTTGTAGCTTTGCGGGGCGCTACCTACTAGTGTATGTGGGTTCAGTTTCAAAGGTCAACGGCTCGGACGCAGGCCGGGCCAGCGCGGTTTCACCGTTCTTGTTCCTCGTATCTCATTCCTGTAAAAAGAGAGAGCCATGCCCGCCTTCCAGTCTCCGATGATCAACCTGTATTCCCGCGACCTCCCAAGGGCGGCGGCCTTCTACGCGGAGCTCGGCTTCACAGAAACTTTCCGCACTCCGGCGTCGGGCGAGCCCATCCACATCGAACTCACGCTGGATGGATTTACGCTCGGTATTGCCACACTCGAAGCCGCCAAAACGCACCATCATCTATCGGCCGGTGAAGGCCGGTCAGTCGAAATCGTCCTGTGGACGGAAGACACCGACGCGGCCGTCTCCATGTTGCTCGGCCAAGGAGTCCCGCTCCTCTCGCCGGCGCACGATTTTCTCGATGGCAGCCTGCGAGCGGCCTGGGTGGCCGACCCGGACGGCAACCCCATTCAGCTCGTCGAGCGCCGCCGTATATCCGTATAGAGGAGCTGGTCTTCCATCATCCAGGTCATACAGCCGCCGCGAACCTGCGCATGTACACCTCACCGAGGTGGCTACAAGCGCCGCTACCGTATTCTGTAGAACGCATCCAGAAATAAGTACCGGCGGCTTTCTCCAGGCCCGCTGAAGCCTGAAAACAGGCCGATTCCCGGCGTTGCCGGCCACCGGGCGAAGTGGTACTAGCCGTGCTAGCTTAGTTCTTCCAGTGCAGGTGGAGTGTGCCCGGTAGGCAATTCGTCAGGAGCGGGGTCCGGTGAGCGAAACGCGTAGCCAGTTCGCTGGTACCCTGCTGCTGCTGCTGACCGTAGCCGTGGTCATCACGGCCGTCCTCAGCTTTCAGCACCTGCGCGATTATCCGCTCCATGACGATGGTGTTACCTGGGTCAGCGTCCACCAGCCCGACGGCAAGTCCGCGGTCGTGGCTGCCAGCATCACCCCCGGGGGGCCCGGTGATAACGCCGGCATCCGCGTCGGCGACCAGCTTGTTGCGATCGGCCAATCGCCGGTTCACGATGCGGCCGATGTGGCCCGCCTGCTCTCGAACGTGCGGCTCATGGTCGATACCACTCGCTACACCCTGCGGCGCGAGGGCATCGACTTCCAAAAAGGCCCGATCTTCATCCAGGCTGCCCCGCGCGACACCGCGCTTTATTACCAGTATTTCGTTGGTGCCTTTTATCTCTTTGTTGGCCTTTTCGTCTACTACCGCCGCACCAGCGCCGCCAAATCGCAGCACTTCTACCTGCTTTGCCTCTTCTCGTTCGCCGCTTCTTCGTTCCATTTTTCGGGCAAGCTCAACACCTTCGATGAGACCGTCTACTGGGGCAATGTCGTCGCCAATCTGCTCGCCCCGGCGATCTTCCTGCATTTCTGCCTGACCTTTCATCGGCGTCCCGGCTGGCTCAAGCGACCCGGTCTCTGGCTCCTCCTCTACGTTCCGTCGCTCGCCCTCATTGGCATTCTCGGCGCGGCCGCCGAGGGCGTTCTCCAGTTCGGCACGCCGCTTTTCGAGGTACGCTGGCTGCTCGACCGCATTACTCTCGCCTACTCGGTGCTGCTCTATATCGCCGGCGCCGCTGCTCTCGCTTTCGACCACGCCCGCAGCGAAGATCCCATCGTTCGCCGCCAGCTCCGCTATCTGCGCAACGGCGCGTTCCTGGGCATCCTCCCGTTCGCGCTGCTCTATGCCTTGCCCTATGCCTCCGGCTTCATCCCCAACCATCTGATGAACCTGAGCATCCTGTCCATGGGTCTCATCCCGCTCACCTGGGCCTACGCCATCACGCGCTACCGCCTGATGGACGTCGACATCATCTTCCAGCAGGGCTATGTCTACACGCTCGCCACACTCGCCGTCATCGGCGCCTTCTACGGCCTGATCTTCCTGATCTTCCACGCCAGCAACATCACGCCTACGGCCTTCGTCGTCCTGACCGCCTTTGCCACGTTCATCTTCCAGCCGATCCGCCAGTGGATTCAGGAAAAGCTCGACCGCTGGGTCTTCTATCGCGACCGCTACGACGCCCGCGCCACACTGATCGAATTCGCCCGCGAGCTCAGCTCGGAAACCGACCAGAATGTCATGCTCGCCAAGGTCTCCGACCGGCTGCAGCGCACATTATCGATTCAGCACATCGGCTTCTTTCTGGCCGAGGATGGGGGGGCAAATTTCCATCTGCACTCCGTCTCGCAGAAGAACGGCCGCTCCCTGCGGACGCCCGCGCACCCGCTCGATCTTGGCTTCCTGCGCGCGGATTCCTCAGACGACTATCTCTTCTTTGAAAATCCGCGCCATCTGCGCGACATTGTCTCCCGCGAATGGCCGGTTTCTCTACGCGAAACCATTCGCGAGCTCGACTTCACCTACTACATCGCCTGCCGTTCGCGCGGCCGCACCCTCGCCTGGATCGGTCTCAGCCGCACGACGGAAGGCGATTTCCTCTCCAAAGACGACATCGAGCTGCTCGTCACGCTCTCCAACTACGTCGCCATCGCGATTGAGAACTCGCGCCTCTACACCTCCCTTCAGCGCAAAGCCGACGAGTACGAGCGCCTCAAGGAATTCAGCGAAAACATCGTCGAATCGATCAACGTCGGCATCGTCGCCGCCGGGCTCGACGACCGCGTCGAAAGCTGGAACACCGAAATTGAACGCCTCACCGGCATCACGCGCGCCGAAGCGGTCGGCCAGCGCCTCTCTGATCTCTTTCCGCCCGAGCTTTACGTCAAATTCGCCGAAACGCGGAGCATCGAAGGTGTTCACAACGAATACAAGATTCCGCTGCGCCGGCGTCCGGAACCCTCTTCCGCGTCGGAACTCATTCCCAACGGCCACAGCTCTCACAAGCTCGAATTAGCTAAACCGCCCGTTCCGCCCGCCCGCGAATCGATCGTCAATCTCGCCATCGCTCCGCTCATCTCGCGCGAAGGCGCCCACATCGGCCGCCTCATCATCTTCGACAACATCACCGACCGCGACGAGCTCGAGCGCAAACTCGTGCAGGCCGACCGCCTCAGTTCCATAGGCCTGCTCGCCGCGGGCGTCGCGCACGAAGTCAACACACCGCTGGCCGTCATCTCGACGTATGCCCAGATGCTTGCCAAGCAGGTCACTGAAGATGAGCAGAAATCCAAGCTGCTCGAGAAAATCGCCAAGCAGACTTTCCGTGCCAGCGAGATCGTCAATTCGCTGCTCAATTTCTCCCGCACTTCCCCCACCGAGTACTCCGAGCTCGATCTCAACCGTGTCGTTCGTGAAACCGCCTCGCTCGTCGAGCACCAGTTCCAGAAAACCGGCGTCTCCACCGTCCTGCATCTGGCCGACAATCTGCCCGTCATTCGCGGCAACTCGGGCAAGCTGCAGCAGGTCTTTCTGAACCTGTTTATCAACGCGCGGGATGCCATGCCTGGGGGCGGCACGCTCACGGTTCGCACCTGGCCGGAAAACGGCTTCGCGCACGTCGAGGTCTCCGACACCGGTCAGGGAATCGCCGCTGAACATCTGGCCCGCATCTACGATCCGTTCTTCAGCACTAAGGGCCCCAAAAAAGGCACCGGTCTCGGACTTTCCATCACCTACGGCATTGTCCAGGAGCACACCGGCATCATCGAGGTCTCGAGCGAACTTGGCCGCGGCACCCGCTTCCGGCTCGAGTTCCCGGCCGCCGCCCGCCAGCGTCAGGCCATGCTCGCCTAGGCCGAAACGTAAGACATCCAGAATCGCCGCGGTCCGCTCAAAGCTTGGTCGCGTAAGCAAGAGAACAATCCGACTACCCCTTTGGCCCAAACTGGGCTACTATTGCGAGAGATGCTGACCGGCGCCGCTGAGCACGGGAAAGTTGTCTGCTGGGCGCACCCCCTGCGCAACGGGAGCATTTTCATGCCGGCGGCCACCGTCAAAATCATTTCGGCCGAAGCGCTCCGCTGGCTTCTGAGCCAGCCTTCTTCGGAGATTGGCGGCCTGCTCTGGGGCACTTTCGAAGGCGATTCCGTGCGCATCGCCGACGCCGAGTTTGTCTTCTCCGAAGATTCGCATTTCAACGACACCCCAGCCGACGCGCGCCGCCTGGAAGAAGCTCTTACCCGCAGTGACAAACCGGAGCTGTCGTTGGTCGGCTATTTTCGCAGCCATATCCGCGAGGGTCTGCTGCTCAGCGAGCAGGATCGTAAGCTGATCGAAGCGCATCTGCGCGATCCACGTTCCGTTTTTCTGCTCGTCCGCCCGTTTCAGATGGGCATTTCGATGGCTGCGTTTTTCTTCTGGGAAAACGGCCGCCTGCAAACCGAGATCAGCGATCTGGAAGTGCCCCTTGTCGCGCTGGACGCCGGGCCGGCCCGGCCCTCCGCGGAACCAGCATCAGGCGAGCCGCTGGTTTCTTCGGAGGCTTCCTCCGCTGGATCGGGAGCAGCAGTTGCAAAGGCGCCAGCACCCGCACTCGAGGTCGCTGCGCCATCTGCGGCCATCGAGGCGGCTGTCCCGCTGACGCCGGAGCCGCCTGCGCCCATCGCGGAAACGCCAATAAGAGAAACGCCAGCTGTTCCTGTCCGGAATCGCTTTCCGCTACCAGCCCTCGCGGCCGCGGTGCTGCTTGGGATTGCCGCTGCCTTGCTCGCCTATCTCTCTACCGGCGCATTCCGGCATGCGCCTGCCTCATCGAGCGTCGACCTGCAAGTCAGCCGCCGTGCCGATGGGCAACTCGATCTGACCTGGAATCCGAACTCCCGCGATGCTGCTAGCGCGCGCTCGGGAAGTGTGTTCATCCACGACGGCGAGTTGCGTCGCACCATCCCGCTCGATGCCGCCCAGCTCCACTCCGGCAGGATCGCCTATTTCCCGCAGAGCGACGACGTGCAGTTCCGGTTGGAGCTCGAAACCGCGCACAATCGCACCATCTCGGAATCTCTGCACGTATTCCCGCCATCGCCCGGCACTGCTCAACCGCGTCCGGTGGAAGCGATTGCCTCGTATCAGCCGCCGCGTCCGCTGCATCAGGTCATGCCCAACGTCGAACTCCTGCAGCCGGTCGGCCTTGCTCAGGGAATGCAGGCTCGCGTCGAGGTGCTGGTCGATTCCACCGGCCGCGTAACCTCCGCGGAAGCGCTAAAAGCCGGTACGACAGCCAATGAGAGTCTGGTAAATTCAGCCGTCTCCGCTGCGCGCCAGTGGACGTTTTCGCCGGCCACGCTCGATGGCAAACCGATTGACGCGCGGCACACGATCGTGTTCCAGTTCGATCGCTCGGTTCACTAAGATCAGGCGCTGAAATCAGCGCGTATCAGCGATCAGCCAGGTGCCCCCACGTTTGACCAGAACATAAGTCATGTGCACGCCAGGACTCTGCTTTTCCGTGCCGTCTTCGAAGACCTGATCCACGCGGTGCAGGCATTCGACCATAGCGCGATCGCCCTCGATTTTGGGTGCGCTCACGGGATGAATCTGCATCTGAATCGAGCGCGCGGCCGCCAGCTCTTCTTTGAGCGTCCGGCGCGCCAGCCCGGGCCGCAGTGCGCGGATATCGTCCAGGTCTTTCGCGTTCCAGGCGCGCGAATATTTCGCCAGAACAGCGATCACGGCCTGCTCCTCCTCGGCCCTCTTCGCGCTGGCCAGCGCTGCGGACGTTCGCCGCGCGTCTACTGCGATTGCCGGGACGTTGCGAGCCGTCTCGATGACTGGGCGATCCGGCAGCAGGTTCGAGGCGCTCTCCGCGACGGAGGTATTTGCGCCGAGGATCGAGCTTACAAACTCGCTCTGGGAATTAGCGCCCGCATCTTTCAGCGATTCCGCTTTTGCTTCAAACCGCCGAACGCTGGGCTGCGGCTGATCCGGGCCGGCTTTGAACAGGGGAACATGCACCACGGTCGGCGCGATCGCGATGTGCACACGCGTCTGACTGACCGCTTGCGCTGATTCGGGCGCATTACGGCTGGCGCTGGCGGCTGTAACGATCAGGGGCGACGAGGTGGCCCGCAAGCGAGTGATGAGCACGAGCGTTGCCGCGAAAGCAACCGCGAAGGTGGCCCAGAAAAGAGTTCGTGTCGCTCGCTGCACAGCCGGAACGCATGAGAACCGGCCGCAACGGCACGATTCTTACCGCTGCCAGTATAACCCTCTCGGAACGGCTTGTGCGAAACGGTACCGAGAGTACTCGCGGCCCGAAAAATGATACAACCCAACAATATGAACCTGTATCGAAATCCCCGCTTCATGCGCATCGGATTCAGCGTGCTGGGTCTGCTGGTCCCCTTGTTTCTCGCGAGCAGCAGTCCAGTTCGTGGGCAGGCCGTCGACTTCAAGCCGGGCATGCCGTTCAGCGACGGTTTCATAGCTGGCAAAATGCTGTTCGTCGCCGGCCAGCAGGGGCCCGGTTCCGACGGAAAAGTCGCGGCGCTCGACATCTCCACCCAAACGGAAAACACGATTGCAGCCATCGAGAAGATCGTGAAGAAAGCCGGCTTCGAGATGAGCGATATCAAGTCGGTGACCGTCTACATCACCGACCTGAATGATGTGCCGAAGATGAACGAAGTCTATAAGCGGCTCATGCCGAATCCGAAACCGGCTCGGGCCACGGTACAGGTCGCGGGACTCATCGGCGGCGCCAAAATCGAGATTTCGGCTATCGCCGTGAAGCAATGAAGCCGAGGGTACGCGTCGTTCGAGTCCAGTTGTCTCAGATTCAACCGGACGGGCAGGCCAGATAGCGGCGGTAGGCGTGGATGCCGTCGCGAACGTAGGATTCCAGCGCACGGCGGCCCTCTTCGGCGGCGCGCCAGTCATGTAACAGGCGGCGCCCGACGCGTGCGATGTCGAGCACGTCATCCACATTCGCTTTCCAGTCATCGGGAGCCCAGTCGATGGCATCGGAGACCACGGAGGGAACGCCTTCCGCCACGCCATCGGCAGTGACCATGTTGAAGGATTCCGTGTAGCTTGGCTGCAGCAGCAGATGCATGTGGGCGATCGTCTTGCGGAAGCTGGGCCAGGACTGCCAGCCCGTCAAATGAAGCTTCACGCCCGGCAGCCCGGTCAGCATTTCATGAACCGCCCCGAGCACTGTTTCACCGCCGCCTTCGGTACGTCCGCCCGACATCCAGAGTTCGAGCGAGGCGCGCAGATGACGCGCGATTTCAAGAGCCGCGCCGGCTGCGCTCATCAGGTTTTTGAGCGGGCGGGTTGCGCCGAAGACGCCGATGCGGAGAGTTCCGCCCGACCAGGGCTGCTGCCGCGCGGCGTGCTCCTGCAGCCAGTACAGATTGGGTAGATAGGCGCACGGTGCGCCGAAGCCGGATTCCACCCAGCGGCAGAAACGGCGGCTGTTTCCGGCCAGGTGCACGTTGGCGGTGCCAAGCTCGAGCTCCATCGTCTCGCGCACCAGCTTCACGCCGTTTCGATCAGCCTGCAAGAAGCCGACATTCGAATGGCAATTCACGGCGAATTCTGTTTCGGGGAAGTCGGTTGCGAGCGACTGCAGCTCGGCGGTCGGAATCCAGGGCGCAGCCACGATCACGTGATCTACGCGCTTGACCATGAGTTTCTGGCGCAGATCGGCGGCGCTCATCACCGGCCAGACGGCCGCATCGATACCTTCACGGCGCAGCACTTTCGCCGTGTTGATGGCCGCAACCCCCAGCCCGATATGGCTGATGTTGCGGAAAGCTGCGAAATTCTTGTAGGCGAGAACAACGTTCACCCCGGGGCCTCCTGATTTGGCAGCGTTCTGCTGCCGATTCAGGATGATGGGGCGGCCAACGGCGTCGACCGCGAACGCGTCATAACCCTTTCATGCGCCGATTGTTAGGCGATTTACCACTCTTGTGAACGGACTGCCTTGACGTCACTCGCCGTGCGGGCGCGAATCCGAAATCTTCAATTGTTTGAAGCTTCGCAACGGTTCTTGATCACCACCAGAATCGATTTCTGGATGCTTCGCATCACCGCGTCGGTCCAAAGTGAGGCGTAGCCGTTGAAGTTCGTCGAAAGGCGTTCGCGGCTCGCCAGATGCAGTACGGCTTCGTTCGGGCCGATCGATTCGATGCGATATTCGCCTGTCAGCACGTCGAAATAGGGGCCGCCAATGGTTACATGACGGTCGAGCGTAGTTGGCGGAATATGCTCGGTGTCGGCCTTGATCGTGAAAGCGAGGAGACGATTCGGTTCCCAGCCGGTAACGGTTTCCAAGAACAGCAGACCGCGTTCAAAACTGGCGAGCCGGACACCGCCGATTCCTTCCCGAGATAGTGTCGCTTCTACCGGGCGCGGGAAGCCGATCGTTTGCGTCCAGCTCGGCGGCAGCTCAGCCGGCCGAATCGCACGAACGCGAGCGATGTTTTTCCAGATGACGTCCGGTTGCGCGTGGATGCGGATTTCGGTCTGAACCGTCCGAATGTCGGTGGGTGCACTCGTAAGCACCTCGAGTTGCGGAAGCAGGATAGGCAGGAGTGCCACGCACAAAGCCGTCGAGCGGCGATGTTTGGCAGTTGAACCCCGTAGCAGCCAGCCGAGCAGGCCGCCTATAGTCGAAAGAACCAGCGCAAATGGCAGCATGAAGACCGCACAGATCGCTCCCTCGAGCAGGAAAAGCATGCAGATACCAATGCTCAGCAGAGTGGCGAGCCAGGCGCCGCCGATCGTGCTCGCGAGCGACGGCCGTTCCGCCTGCATCGAAATTGCAGAAACGAAGCCAATCGATAAGGGCGCCGCAATCAGGTACGAAGCCGTCATGACGGCGCTTACATGCGAGGCGGGATTCAGGAATGGGATCGAATTTGCGAAGCGCACCAGAAGGCCGAAAAGCGCTCCCACAAAGGCGGCCCAGAGAAAGGCCAGCGCGGACCGCCAGCGCGGGCTCACGTGCGTAGATGCAAGCTGTTGTGAATCGCGTAGAGCGCGAGCTCCAGGCGATCGGAAACGCCGATCTTATCGAAGACGTTATGCAGATGGTTCTTCACCGTTTGCTCGGTGATAAACATCTTCTCGGCGATCTCTTTATTCTTGTAGCCCTGGGCGATCAGGATAATAATTTCGCGCTCACGTTGGCTGAGCTGTGCGCGCTCGCGGGGCGTCTTGCCGTTACCCGGACCCATGGAAACCGATTCGCCGGGCGTGGCGAATTTGCGCATGACGGCCGCGGTGGTATTCGAGTCGAGCCAGATTTCACCCGCATTTACCTTGCGGATGCTTTTTTCGATCAGCGGCGTCGGAGAATCCTTCGGCAGAACGCCCGAGCAGCCGAGCTTCATGGCTTCGATAAATTCCTCGCGGTGCTCAACCGCGGCAAACAGCAGCACTTTGCTCTTGGGGGAGCGTGTCTGAATACTGCGAATGACGGTTAATCCGTCGAGGCGCGGCAGCTTGATGTCCATGAAAACGACATCAGGCTCGAGCAGTGCCGCCTTTTCGACCGCATCCACGCCATCTGTCGCCTCGCCGACGATAGTGATCGCCGCATTTCCTGCAAGTACCTGGCGTAAACCTTCCAGCACAATCGGATAGCCATCCGCGACTAACACGCGGACGGGAACCGCCGAGGCCTGACTTTCTTCAATCTGCTGCACCGTTTACGAGGACCTTTTGCGCCGTTACCTTTGTACCAGTACGACAGGATTAAAACCCTGACTAAGGATTATAGTGCGGCGAGTCGGCAAATTCTCTAGCGCAATTTGGCCGCTCTCTACAATGGAGCTTATGCCCAAGCTGTCGATAAAGGATTTGGATCTGGCCGGAAAAACCGTTCTGATCCGGGTGGATTTCAACGTTCCGCTGAGCCGGGATGGCAAGGAAATTACCAGCGACAAACGGATTCGTGCTTCTTTACCGACCATACAATATGCGCTCGAGCACTCGGCAGGGGTCGTTCTGGCCAGCCATCTGGGAAGGCCGAAAGGCAAGCCCAATCCGGCCATGAGCCTCAAACCAGTGGCGGCGCGGCTTTCGGAATTGCTGGGGCGACCGGTCAAAATGGCTCCCGATTCGGTGGGCGAAGAAGTGCTCAAATTAAAGCCTGCGCCGGGCGAAGTGCTGCTGCTAGAAAATCTGCGTTTTCACCCGGAAGAAGAGGCCAACGATCCGGCTTTTTCGCGCCAGCTCGCGGCCATTGCGGACCTCTATATCAATGATGCTTTCGGTTCGGCCCACCGGGCGCACGCTTCGACGGTGGGGGTTGTGGCTGCTCTGCCGATTGCGGCAGCCGGCCTGCTGATGGACAAAGAGATCGAGTGGCTGACGCGAGCGACCAAAACTCCGGAGCATCCCTGCGTAGCCCTGCTCGGCGGCGCCAAGGTTTCCGACAAGATCGAAGTGATTCAAAACCTCATCAAAGTGGTCGATAAGCTGCTGATCGGAGGCGCCATGGCCTATACCTTCGCCCGCGCCGAAGGGAAGCCGACCGGCAAGTCGCTGGTGGAAGAAGACAAGATCGAGCTCGCGAAACAATTGATTCACGATCATCCCGATAAGCTCGTCTTTCCGGTGGATCACGTAGTCGTCCGCGAGATCAAGCCCGGTGCGGCCCACGAAATCGTGACCGACATAGCGCCGGATCAGATCGCGGTCGATATCGGGCCGAAGACTATCGAAAAATATGCGCAGATCATCCGATCGGCTAAGACAGTCATCTGGAACGGGCCGATGGGCATTTTCGAAATGCCTCCGTTCGACCAGGGAACGGTGGCACTCGCCAGGGCGGTCGCCGAATCGGGCGCAATCTCGGTAGTGGGCGGCGGCGATTCGGAGAAAGCAATCAAGAGTGCCGGTGTCAGCGACAGGATCACGCATGTCTCGACCGGCGGCGGCGCTTCGCTCGAGTTTCTAGCGGGCATCGAACTTCCGGGTGTGGCAGCTTTGACGGATCGCGCGTGAGAGCGCCGATTCTCGCAGTACTTGGTTTTGTTCTCTTCATGAACATCGGTTTGCGCGCTGCCGAGCCGCTGACGATCCGGCTCTGGCCCGCTGGTGCGCCCGGACAGAAAGCGACCGCTGAGCCGGAGCGCGATCTGACGACTGCCAAAGATTCGCTCGTTGCGGGTAAGCCGGTGATTCGGCTCGGCAATGTTACTACACCGACGATTACGGTGTTTCGTGCGCCGAAAGAGCGCGAGAGCGGAGCTGCGGTGATCGTATTTCCGGGTGGCGGATACCACATTCTGGCGCTCGATCTCGAGGGCACAGA
The DNA here is from genome assembly GCA_021325235.1 of Terriglobia bacterium. GTDB lineage: Bacteria > Acidobacteriota > Terriglobia > Bryobacterales > Bryobacteraceae > Bog-105. Next base: position 69,094 of record JAJPHN010000029.1, read on the forward strand.
AGTTTGCCAGTGGCTCAACTCGATCGGAATCACCGCGGTTCTGCTGAAGTATCGTGTGCCCGAGCCGCCGGTCCAGCCGCGCTACGCCGAGCCGCTGCAGGATGCGCAACGCGCCATCACACTCGTGCGCTCGCATGCGAAAGAGTGGGGGCTGGATCCGAACCGCATCGGAGTCCTTGGATTTTCTGCCGGCGGCCATCTGGCAGCAATTTTGAGTAGGCAGCCGCGCGCGAGCGGAACGCGTCCCGATTTCACGCTGCTCATCTATCCGGCGTATCTTTCGGTGCGTGATGAAGGCGAGGAACTGGCGCCGGAAGTGAACGTTACGCACGACAATCCGCCCGTGTTTCTGGTGCAGACCGAAGACGATCACTTATTCGTGGGCGGCAGCCTGCTTTACTACCGGGCGTTGAAGAATGCCGGCGTCCCCGGCGAAATGCACCTGTACAGCAGCGGGGGGCACGGCTACGGACTGCGCGCCACCGACAAGCCGATAACGCACTGGCCGGCGCTGGCCGAAACCTGGCTGGCGGACGTGGCCGGGAAGTAGCTTACGGCCTCGGCCGGAACCGGTACGTGTACGAAAGGCTCACATACGAGGGCAGGCGAACCCCGACGACCTGCTCGAAGGGAACGCTCTGATCTCCGGCGGCGATCACTTCCGTGGTCTGGCCGGTGTAGCCGCTGGCGATCAGAAAATTCAAACCCAAATCCATTCGATCATGGCGAAAGGATCGCAGCAGAGCGCCCCGGAACTCGCGTACGGGCACGCTGACAAATCCGTCGCCTAGGGGTTTACGAGCCACTTCTTCGTATTCGGCGCGCGCTTTCAGTCCGAGTGGGAGGCGGTTGACGACACCCAACGCGTCGAAAATTGTGCGCGGCGCCTCGGGCGTGGGCAGGCCGGTATCTAGGTCGCGGGCATCTGCCTTTGAGAACGAAACCTCCACCAGACCAAAGCCGAACTCACGGCGTGCGCTCGCGGTCAAAAAACGATTGCGCCCCGGACCTTCATCCTGCTGCAGACCCGTGTCCGGATCGATCTTGGCGAGCGAGGCTTCTGTCGTGATGTGGCCGAGCGTGAGTCGAAAATCGATGGCAGCAAGCGTTTTGCTGATCACCAGTTGATAGGCGTGTTCGCGGCTGACTGGCGTGCCGCGAGTAGTGCCCATGCCGGTGCGTGGATCGTTGGTGTAGAAAGCTTCTCCGAAACTGAGCGCTGCTTCCGGCAGCAGCCACTGCGGCGCCGGAAGAAAAGCAAGCGTCGCTTTCGGCGAATTGAAGCCCGCGACCGTGTCGTATGAATTTGCGCGACGGAGCAGATCGGCATTATTGAACTGGATCTCGTCGCGTCGCCAGCCCGCATAGTAATGCAAGTAGCGCGTCAACTTGCCGTCGAGCGCGAGGTAAGGCGCGGAGTCGGCTAGCGTCACGTTGTTGGCGCTCACTTTCTCGAACGGACCATAGATGGCCGGATCATTCGACAGGTAATGGTCAAGATCGAGCCGGCGCGGCGCATCGCGCTGGTAATCCAACCCGGCCATCAGGGTCAGATGCTCGCCGAGCTTGTTGATGTATGTGACGTTGCCGCCCGCCACGGTTCGGAACTCGCTCTGCCGGATCAGGCCGTCGCCAAAATTCGAATACAGCGCCAGATTGTACGTCCGAAACATGCTCGATAGCTGTAGATCTTGCGCGGGTGTCAGGCGCCAGTCGTCGTTGAATGCAAATTCGCCGGTATGCGTTTGGTCTTTCTGGCGCTGATCGACGGTATCGCGCAGACCGGGCACATCGAGCGGAACCAAACCCGGTACGAACGACTGCCCGTAGTAGCCGATTTCGAAAAGCGTGAGCTCATGCGCGCCGGCCTGCCACTCGCGATAGCCATTCAGCTTGTACTGCTGGCGATGTTCGAGCCGGTCGAGAAAGCCGTTTCCATATGCTGTCTCGAGCGCGACCCAGGATTTGACATCGTTCCCCTCCGGACTCCACCCGAGGACGAGATCGGCATCGCGGTAGTCGCCAGTGAGGGTCACGAATGGCTCGAGACGGGAGCGCAGTTCGTACATCGCGGCGAGATTCTCAGCGTGATTGCCCTCGCGCACGTTGAACGCGCCGCCATCGGTCTGCACGCCTTCAAGCACGGCCGGAATCAGAATGTTTGGGTCGGCATAGCCGTTGCCATGTGCATTGGCGGAAAGATTATTCGAAACAAGGTACGAGCCGACCTGAATGTACTGCGCAATCGGCTCACCGTGATCGCCCGCAACACCCGGCGCGAAATACTGTGGAGCCTTGATCCCGCCCGAAGCGGTTTCGATCGGAAGTCCTGGAATCGAGATCGGAGCTCCCGGACGTCCCGGGTTGGCGTCGAGCGTCTGCTCGCGAACCCAGACGCCCTGTGCCGGATCGGGAAACAGCACGCTGGTCTGTTTGATATCGCCCACCACCTCAACACGCTCCTGCGCGGTTCGGATGGCGGTTAACTGAATGTCGACCGTTGTGACCGGGGTATGGACATCGATCTCGCGCGCGCTCTGCTGAAAGCCGGGTGCATTTACTTCGATGCGGTATGCGCCGGCAGCCGGAGCAAACAACTGGTAATGGCCCTGGGCGTCAGTCTTAACACTCTGAACAGGCTGCTTTGCCGAATCGAGGAGGCGAACGGTTGTGCCGCTCACCAACGCATGCTGTGGATCTGTGACCTGACCGTAGATCTCAAAGGTGCTTTGCGCACGCAGTTGTACAGCGAGAATTTCGAGTAGCACGAATGCCATAAGCGTGCTACTGGCGGCCCGGCGATATCGCGCACGAAAACTTTTCATTTCAGGCCGTTTGCGAGAGTGCGGCGGCGGGAGAACTTAAGACCAGCCGTCCATGGCTGACGCCTTTGGCCCCGACCAGCAGATCGGCCAGTCTGCGCACGCGCTTCGATGTGCCTTTTAATACGATCACTTCGAGACAGGTATCGTGATCGAGATGCGCATGAGTTGTGGCGATGACCACATCGTGATATTCATGCTGGAGGTTCATCAGCTTCTCCGGCAGCAGACGCGTATGGTGATCGTAGATCAGCGTGACGGTTCCGACCACCGGGGCGTCGGGAGCTTCTACGGCAGCGCCCACGAGCTTGTCGCGGATCAGGTCGCGGAAGGCTTCCGAGCGATTCGTATAGCCCTGGCGTGCGATGAATCGATCGAAGCGGCGCAACAGCTCCGAGTCAAGTGCGACCCCAATGCGGCTGAGTACGGCCATAAGCAGACGGTAGCACGAATGGAACCATCGTATGCGCAGCCGCGTGGGGTGGATCGTCCGTTCGCATCCGTATCATAGGAAGAATGCCCCCCGTCGTTACTCCTGATGCAGCAGAGCAGTCTGGCACCACGCTCGAGCAGATCATGGGCCTCGAGCGCGAGTATCTGCTCCAGAACTATTCGCGCTATCCGCTGGCTCTGCATCGCGGGCGCGGCGTCTACCTGTACGATCTGGAGGGCAACCGCTATCTCGATCTGATCAGCGGCATCGGCGTGAACTCGCTCGGCTACGCGCATCCGCGCATCACGAAGATCATTCGGCAGCAGGCCGGACTGCTGCTGCACACCTCGAATCTCTACTACCATGAGTACCAGGGCAAATTAGCTGAGCGGCTGGCGAAAGTGAGCGGGCTCCAGCGCTCTTTCTTCTGCAACTCGGGTACGGAAGCGATGGAGGCGGCGCTCAAGATGATTCGCGCGCACGGCAATTCAATTTCGCCGCACAAGCATGAAATCATCGCGCTCGAGAATTCATTTCACGGCCGTACGCTGGGCGCGATCTCGGTAACGGGTCAGCCGAAGTATCGCAGAGATTTCGAGCCGCTGCTGCCCGGCGTGAGATTCGTGAAGGCCAACGATATCGCGGCGCTCGAAGCAGGGTTCAGCGAGCACACGGCCGGTATTGTGCTCGAATTCATTCAGGGCGAAGGAGGGATTTACCCTGTTTCCGAGCGCTTTGCGCGCCGAGCGCGCGAGCTTGCCGACCGGCACAACGCCCTGCTGGTATTTGACGAGATTCAGTGCGGAGTCGGCCGCCCGGGCGCCTACTTTGCTTATCAGCTGCTCGATCCGGTGCTGCTGCCGGACATCGCGATCGCGGCTAAGCCCATGGCCTGCGGCATTCCGCTGGGGGTCGTTCTCATGAACGAAAAGGCTGCCGTCACGATTAAGCCGGGCATGCACGGAACTACGTACGGTGGGGGTCCGCTGGCCTGCCGAGTCGCGCTCGAGTTTTTCGATATTCTCGACGAACTGCTCCCTTCGATCCAGTCGGTCGGCGTCTACTTCCGCCAACAGCTAACGGAAGCGATGCAGCGCTTTCCGTTCATCAAAGAAGTGCGGGGGCAGGGTCTGATGATCGGAGTGGAACTGGATCGTCCGGGCGCATCGCTGGTGCTCGACGGCATCAAAAACGGCCTGCTCTTCAACTGCACGCATGATACGGTGCTGCGTTTTCTGCCGCCATATATCTTTACCGAGCAGGATGTGGACCGCGCGATGGCTGTGCTGACGAAGCTGTTCGAGCGATTTGCCTGAATAGTTGGAACTCTACGGCCGCGGAGTGGTTTCCGTCGCGGCCGTCGAAACGCCGCTCGGATAACGCAGCGCGCGTAGCAGGCCCACTCCGCGGTGCCAGTCGAAGGCATACTGCAAGGCAACGGAAGTGGTCACAAAAACGTAATGATGCGCGGCGGGGTAAGGCTCGGGCAGAATTTTGTTCTGGTAATAGAACGTCTCGATCTGCGGGGCGAAGGATAGATTGCCCCAGAGCGGTACTTTCAGTCCCACCGTGAGGTCTTCGTAGAAACGGGTGTTGTAGCGTGTGTCGCCCGGCATGCGATCGAAGACTTCGCCGTAGCTGTCGGCGATGAGCTGCAGATTGGAGCGCCAGACCGGCACAACCACGTGGAAATTCGCGAACCAGCCGGCCACAGCCTGCGTTTGCGTGTGCGGAACGATCTGACTGCGATTGGTGAACAGCGGATCATCACCGATGCAGTTGCTGAGCGAAATGCCGCTCGTGATATTGCACTCGAGCGGCACCGGCGTAGCCAGGTCGTCGAGCGAGTAGCTGTTCACGAGATTGATATTGCTGCCGTATTCGCGTCCGGCTTCAAACCAGCTTTGCGTATTTTGAATGCGCGCGCCGAGACGTGTCACCAGCAGGTAGTTCTTCGGCAAATCGTAGTTCGTGAGGGCGGTAGCGCCGCCGGGGCAGGGAAGCGTGCCGCAGGCCACCGGAGCGTTAAACTGCTGAAAAGGCGTGATTGCCTGGGTGAAGAGGTCTTCTGAGACGAACAGCCGTATGGGAAGGCGTGGTGTGAGAGGCTTGCTGCTGATACCCGCTTCGCTGCGTAGCAGATTGTTGCCGAGCGTGATCTGGTACTCGCCGAAATTGCCGTCGCCGGTAGTGGTGCGAACGGCCAGGCGCGAGATCTTGACTTCGCCGGACATATAGAAATCGACATAGCGGGTAAATGAGTAGCCCCCGCGAGCCCGCGCCCACAGATTGATGCCCGACGACTCCGGCGTCGATAGCTGGGAAAAGCTGTTATTGCCGGCGAAATCTCCCGGCACCGTCTTGGGCGAACCTCCGATGAAGTTCAGGTTGTAGCCGAGCGAGACGTTCTGCAGCGTGAACCACCAGTACGGCCGGTGTTCGGCCTCGATTTCCGGATTTCCTTTGGGGAAGGGCAGGATAGTGGTCGCAATGGGCTGAGGTTCGATCGGCTGCTGGAACCAGCGGCGAAATGCGAGCCACGCCGTGATGCCGCGCGTCGTGTCAAACGGCTGCTGCGAAATAGCCGCAAAATACTCATCAGCCGGAATCGGATCGGCCTGGCACGAGCCGCGGGTGACCGGTGCCGGCAGCTGTTCGCATGCGAGGCCACTCAACCGGTTCAGATCGCGAAGCGAGACCACGCGAACGACTGGCGGTATCGCCTCGCTCGAGAGTTCGGGGTATCCAGTGTTGCCGAAAGCGAGATAATCCGTCATGGCAACGCCGTAGAGCTTGTTGTCGTCAATCGGCTGCCCATGAATGGCGGGCGAATTGGTATTCGGATCGGTTTCGATGCCGAGCGTGCTGAGGCCGCGTCCCTTTTCAACAGCCAGCGAAAGGTTGTCCTGATCCTGCTTATCGAAGGCGGCCGACTCCTGGAGAACGCGCTTGATGGTCGAGCCCCTGAGCGGAACGCAAAAGGCGAAATCGCCTTTCCACAACACTTCGTTCAATAGATTCTGCGTATCTGCAGGCGCATTCGCGGGCCAGTAGGCAACGGCCTTGTCGAAACCGGAAAAAATGTCGCGGTGCTGCAGCAGTGCGATGTCGGCTCCGCAGAATTGCTGCATGGCGCGCAGTCCGAGCTTTTCATAGTCCGCCGGATGCGCGGCTCCCGCACCAGGCGTATGCGCCGACATCGCCTGTTTGAGCGCGCACGCTTTGCAGTCCTTGTCGCGTTGCGGCTGTACCGCGGCATCCTCGACCTGATTGGCGAGATATCTTCGATCGCCCGCCTCGAAGTAGTCGGCACGGCGCAGATTGATGGTCAGCGGCTCAGCGCGATGAGCGTCGAAAGCAATGCCGGGCGTGAGCAGGAACAAGCTCCCCGACTCATCGCGGCGGCTTCGGGCTTCCTCGCCACTGGCGTGCTCCTCATCGGGCTCGGAGATCACGATATCGAAGGCTTTCAAATGCGCCGCAAGCTGGGAGGCGCGATAGTAGGGCATCTGCGCGAGCAGAATTTTGTGCCGGCCGCGGCAGTCCGGATCGGCATTGCAGGCGCCGAGCACCTGCCGCAGCGCTTCAACCGGATCGCCGATATCGGCACGCGTATCGAAGCGCTTGTCGACATTAATCCAGACATCGTTTAACTGCCCGATATAGCCGACCAGCTCCGGATCGAGCACGCCGAAGATAGCCGGTTCGTTCGGGTTAGCCGGAACCAGATAGGGCACAGGGGTTTCGCCGCGCGAACTCGGGCGATATTGCAGCAGCGGAGATTGCACGCTGAACAGCTGGCAGCGCAGGTTCTGCTCCTTGTTCCAGACTCCACAGAACGCATGATTCGATCCTGGCTCGAGCGCGCCCTTGCGCAGCACGATCTCGGAGCCATTGCGCGCCAGCGGTTTGCAGCGCCTGTCGGGCGGCAGCGCAAAATCCTGCGGATTCTCCGGTGCTGCCGCGCAGTCGTAAACCGTGAGATCTTCGGGAGCGCGATCGATCGTCACTCCCGAAAGCCAGGGCAGCACGAACGCCGGTATTTCCAAACGAAAAGGAGCATTGCTGGTAAGCGCCGAGCGTATCTCAGCCGGCAGCGCGCTCACCGGCAGGCGCGGGTTCTGTTTGCGAACGGTCGACGAAACGATCAGATTCGCGGCGAGCATCTGCACGGGATGATACGAACCCGCACCGGGCTGCGCCAGAAAGCGCGCCAGTTGCCGCAGACGCTCGGGACCGTAATAGAAGTCCTGCTGCCCTGGCACGACGGCGTCGAAATTCATCAGGCGCAGAAAACAGGCGACATTGTCGGAGCCCACCGCGTCGGAAGAGGCAGTGAACAGATCCTTGTCGATCAGCTCTCCGAAATAGGGCGATCCGGGCGTCTGGTTCCGGGCTTCGCGCGCCAGTAGCTCGGGAGCGAAGTTTTCTCCCATGGCGACCAGCGGCTGGTTGGCGGTGCGGAGTTTGGCCAGGCGATCGCGAAAAAGCGCAACCTGCGGCGGGAACGGAGTAGTTGCTGGGTCGGGACAGCCGCGATCGCTCGTGGTCTGGATATCGGGATAGCGGAAATACCCGAACAAACGTCCGGTGTAAAGGACCGAATAATCGGGAACGGAGCCGACGGGCGGTCCCCAGGTCTGGGAGAGAAGCGTTTGCGCAAAAAGAGTGCCTGCATAGCAGGCGAAGATAGTAGCGCGAATCGACCTCAGAACGGACTCTTACCCTGTGCAGCGGCAGTGAGGCCGATCGCGAGCGCGGCGGCCGCTGTGATGCCGATCATCCAGGTCATCACATGCGTGTCGGAAGGAAGTGCTTTGTGGGTGGGTGTGCCGTTTTGCGTGGCCGCTTGACGGAAGGACATGTGGGTTCCGGCGGTGACCCGCGTCAGCATAGCGCCTCCGTCGCTCACGTTCAAAGCGCCCCGGAGCGATGCCACTTCGATCGATTTATCGGTTATGCGCACTACCGCGCCCGCGGCGGGCTCGGCCGCTTGAATCTGCAGATCCCTGGCGTTGATTCGATACTCCTTGAAATTCTCGACCCGAACCCCGCCCTGATCGAGGACAAGGTGATCGTGGAAGACCGTTCCCTCCGAGCGCGGCGACAGACGTATGGCGACTCCGCTTTCGAGGTTCACATCGTTCGGGGCAAGGGCGGTGTGGATAGCCGTCCCGTCAAAGAGTTCGCCAGTTCCTGTCATGGTTCCAATGGCGGGCGCCGCTGCAAAACAGGCGGCGCAAAAAATGAGAGCAAGGGGAACAGCAGACTTCGTCATATGCTTGTCCTTCCCGGGTAATAGCCCATCCAGAGAACCCGGCCTACGAATTCTAGTAAATCACGTTTGTCTCAGCGATATCCCGCTGCCTGCAACTCGAACAGTTCCGCGTACTTACCACCGAGGGCAAGCAGGTGACTGTGGGAGCCGTGCTCGATTAACCGGCCGTTTTCGAGCACAAGGATCCGGTCGGCCATGCGAACGGTGGAGAAGCGGTGCGAGATCAGAACCGCCATTTTGCCGCTGGTGAGCTCGACAAAGCGCTGATAGACTTCGAACTCGGCGCGGGCATCCAGGCTGGCGGTAGGTTCGTCGAGGATAAGGATCTGGGCGTCGCGCATATAGGCCCGGGCGAGTGCAATTTTTTGCCACTGACCGGTCGAGAGATCGACCCCTCCCTCGAAGCGCCGCCCTAGCATTTGCTGATACCGCCTGGCCAGGTTGTCGATCACTCCGGCCGCGAGACTCTTGCTGGCCGACCGCACGATCCGCTCCTGATCCGCGAGCGCGCCAATTCTTCCAAAGCCAATGTTTTCAGTAACGAGCGCATCGTAACGCATGTAGTCCTGGAAGATCACTCCTATTTCGGCCCGCAGAGAGTCAATGTCGTAGTCGCGGAGATCGACGCCGTCGAGCAGGATACGGCCGCCGGTCGGGTCGTAGAGCCGGGCGAGTAGCTTCACCAGAGTAGTCTTTCCGGCACCGTTCTCACCCACAAGTGCGATCTTTTCAGCAGCTTCCAGACGGAAGCTCACGTCTTGGAGGACCTGCCTGGAAGAGCCGGGATAGGCGAAGGAGACGTTTGAAAACTCAAAGCCATCGCGGATCGGGCGGGGTGCAGGGATGGCGTTGGGCCGGGATTGAATGGCTGGTTTCGTTTCGAAAAAATCGAACAGGTCCTGGATGAAGAGTGCCTGTTCGGAAATGCCGACGAGGCTCGCGACGAGGCTTTCCATGATGCTGCGTGCCCGCGAAAAGGCTCCCGTAATCAATGTAAGATCGCCAACGGTAAGTGCGCCGGCAAGCGCGCGCAGCAGGATCAATACGTAGCTGGCGTAATAGGCCAGAGTGGGGACGAGATTCAGCACGGTTCCGTGGAGTGCCCGGCGGATCGCCAGATGCCGATTCTCGGCGTAGAAACGCTCGAAGAGCGTTCGGGCGCGCTCGACCAGGTATTCGGCAAGCCCGAAGATCTTGACCTCCTTTGCGCTCTCGTTGCCTGCGCCCAGGTAGCGCAGGTAGTCAAGTTCGCGGCGTTCGGGAGTGTACCGGTAGAGCATCGAGTAGTTCAGCATGGCGAAGCGGGTCTCGCCGAGGAAAACCGGTATGGTGGCCACGGCCAATAGCAGCAGCAGCCAGGGATAGTAGAGCAGCACGGCCGAGAGCAGGGAAACGAGCGTGAGCATCTGCTGCGCCATGCCGGCCAGTCCGGCGAGCATGCCCAGCCGCGCCGTGGTCTGGCGCCGGGCGCGTTCCATTTTGTCGTAGAAAACCGGATCTTCGAAGGAAACCAGGTCCAGGGAGCCGGCGTGCTGCATCAGGCGGATGCTGACGTGGTTGGTGAAGCGGTCGCCGAGCAGGCTGTCGACCAGCGAGATAAAGCGGCCCAGGGTATCCGAGCCGACCGCCAGGAGCAATTCCAAGGCCAGCAGCTTCCAGATATCCGCCGGTCGGTAGGGCTGGTGGCGAATGGCGCGGACCACCAGATCGATGATCATCTTCGAGACGTAGAGGGTGGCTAATGGGAACAGAGCAGCTACGGCGCGCAGCAGGATGGTGGAAACCGTGAGCGGGCGGCTGGTTTCCCAGACCATTTTGAGCAGGGGCGGGACATTTTTGAGGGCCTGGAGGCGCTGCCGCCAGGTCTGCGGGGCATCGGAGGGCTTAGCGGGGGCGGGTCTCATGGGCCGGTAACCAAAAGAAAATGCTCATTCGGGGGAATGAGCATTATTCTTCCTGTTACCAGGCCCCGGCCGGGAAGCCGGGGTTTACGTTTGATGGGAGAATCAGATTCGATGGCATCGCAACCATCAAAACCTGTTTGTGATTGGAGTTTAGGGCCACGCACAGGCGAAGTCAAGCGCATTTTTCCTGGATTTCAAATTCCTCTGTAAGTACCAGTGTACAAACCATTTACGGGGCACGATGTTTGGCTCCAGGGTGAGGGGAAGTACTGAAAAAGATGTGGAAAAGCGGTGAGTTCGTGCGCTGAAGAGCTTTTCTCTTCAATGACATAGATCGGCTCCGAGCTCGCCAAACGGGTTCCGGAGCGGGCGGCGGAAGGCGATCACCCCTGGTGCTCAGGATGCGTGCATCCTTCAAACTTTTGCACGTACGTGTTGCCCTGATACTGCAGATCGTTGTGAATGCCGATGGCGGAGGAGTAGTAGCCGTTGATGGTCATTTGCTTGAGCGTGCGAAAGAAGATTTCCTCGACCGTTTGCGGATCATCTTCGTTCTGCGATACGCGCGCAAGCCACTCGGCCGCGCCATTCTTTTGAATCGGTTCGCGTATCAGCGCGAGTGCTGCGCGCCAGTCGTTCTTCACGTAAGCTTCGCTCGACGAAACCATAAGGTCGGCGAATTCAACCGTGCGCGCGTCGTGTGCTCCGGGCGAGTGATCGTCCGCCGGAATGATCAGCTCCATCAGCTTGTCGACAAGTGTGATTTCATCGGGCGTAAAGAACTGAAATTTGTAGGGACCGGAATCTTTGGCACCGATGGGCATGCCGCAATGATCAGTTTGCGCGGCGATGGTGCCGGCGAGCGCGGTCGCGGGAATCCATTGCAGAAGCGTACGGCGATTGATGGGCATCGTCAGGAGGCCCTCCGGTTTTTCGTGTTCGCAATGTGTTCGGCGGCGCGCAGGCTGAGGGCCATGATGGTCAGCGTTGGATTCTTCTCGCTGGACGTGGTGAAGGCGCTGCCATCGGTGACGTACAGGTTTTGAACGTCGTGCGCCTGGCAGAAGCTGTTGAGCGCAGAGCTGCGCGGATCGCGGCCCATGCGTACGGTGCCCACTTCGTGGCTGGCGAATCCGCCCGGGCTGTTGCCCATGCGCTTTGTGACCTGGCATTTGAGTGAGCCGCAGAGATCGTCGATGGTTGCACACATCTCGCGGAACACGGCACGGTCGAGATCGGAATAGGCGAAATGCATGACCGCGATCGGGATGCCGTAGCGATCTTTTGTGTTGGGGTCGATCGTGATTCGATTTTCCGCTCGCGCTTCCACTTTGCCGAAGCCGCCCAGCATCAGATAACCCGGCTGCATGGCGCGCACCTTGTTCTTGAACGCGCTTCCATAACCTTTGACCGAGTAGGCCTGAAACGGAAACATGAAGTTGCTGAAATTGACCTGAAAATCGAAGGCGCCGGTCGGGTCTTTGGTTTTGTAGCGCGCGACGAAGGCGTGGTCGAGGCAGCCGTCGATGTTCTTTGGCGGCGCGCCTTCCAGCTCTTTGAGATAGAGGTTGACGCTGTCCCCGAGATGGCCGTTGAGATAGCGTCCCACTACGCCGCTCGAATTCGCAAGACCGTTCGGGAAGCGCGGCGACCGCGAATTGAGAAGCAGGCGCGCGCTCTCGACGGTAGCGCAACAAACCACGACGGTGCGGGCGCGAATTTCTTCCTCGGCGTGCGTCTCGCGATCAACGATCGAAACGGCGCGGGCGAGCCCGTTGTTGTCGACCAGAATTTCCCGCGCGAGTGCATTTTGCCGCAGCGTGAGATTACCAGTCCTGCGAGCTTTCGGAAGCATGCTGCCGGGCGTGGAGTAGATGGCCGAAACATCGCAGCCATCCATGCAGTGACCGCAATAGTGGCAGGCCGGACGATTGTCGTTGACACGTGTGTTGAGCGCCTTACGAACCGGAATCACGGGAATGCCGAGCTTTGAGGCTTGACGCTTCAGGATCTGCTCAGAACAGCGCAGGGGCGGAGGGGGCATCGAGTATTTGCCGTCGGGCAGGATTTCGAGGTGATCGTCCTGTCCGCAAACGCCGATCATTTGCTCGATGCGGTCGTAATAAGGAGAGAGTTCTTCGTAGCTGAGCGGCCAGTCTTCTTCGATGCCGTGCAGGGTACGCTCGCGAAAATCAGAAGGAGCGTAGCGGAGTACCACCGCATTCCAGTGCAGCGTGCGGCCGCCGAGCACGCGAATGCGATCGACCGAGACACCCTCGCGCGATTCAGAGCGGAACGATCCGGCCAGATCAGGCGGATAAAACATCTGCTGTTTTTCGCTGTGGTACCCGCGATATTTCAGCTCGTACGGCCAGCAATGGGTGCGAAACTCCTGCGGCGCTACCGACACTCCAGCCTCGAGAAGAATGACCTTTGCGCCGGCTTCGCAGAGCGTCTTGGTGACGATGCCGCCGGCTGCTCCCGAACCGATTACGCAGACATCGTAAACAGGGTTAGGCATCGGTTTGCTACGTGTGAATCTGCTGCTTCAGGAATTCGACACCGCGCCAGGCGATCTCTTCGGGTGTATCCTCCAGATCGCGCCAGATCGCCGCGGCCGCGGAGAGATCGCCGAGTGTAAAGCCGAAGCTTTCGATCGTGAGCCAACCGTTATAGCCAATTTGCCGGAGAGCGCCAAAGACGCCGGGCCAGTCGACGTGACCCGAGCCGGGAGTGCCGCGGTCGTTTTCACATGTGTGAACATGTTTTAAATAGCGACTGGTGCTGGCCAGAGCGGCCGCCGGATGCTTCTCTTCGATGTTTGCGTGAAAGGTATCCCAGAGGATGCCCACGCGGGGATGATCGACTGCGGCACAGAGCGCGACCGCGTCGGCAGTGGTGTTCAGAAAAAACGTCTCAAAGCGGTTGAGGGGCTCGATGCAGAGTTCCACTCGATATTCATCGAGCACGGGGCCGAGTTCCTGATATCCCTCCACGGCGCGCTTCCATTCGTCTGCTGTTCGCCGACGGCCGGGCAGCCAGCCGACCGGCGCGTACAGCGGCCCGGCGATGTAGCGTGCGCCGGCTTCAGCCGTGAGCCGGATGCAAGTAGTGAGATGTTCTCGTGTGCGAGCTCGTATGGCGGCCTCGTCAGATATCAGATTCAGTTCCGAGGGCAGGACCGAGCAGACAGTACATTCAAGGCCGTTTTCAGCCAGCGCACGCCGTATTTCGGATGCTTCGAAGATTTCGGGCCGGATGAGCGAGACCTCGACGCCGTCGAAACCGTGCCGCTTGATTTCCGCCAGCAGCTCGAACTCTTTCGAGCCGAAATTGATGGTCCACAGGAACGTATTGATGCCGAATTTCATGCGTGATAGCCGGGTTCAAGCCGGATGTTATCAAACGCATTTGCAAACCGGAAAAAATACTGCTGAAACGGTTCTACAGGAATGGTGATCTTAGCGCGATGGTAGAGTCGACGCCAGTTCGCTTTGCTTTTTTTCAGTCGAGGATCGTGGTTTATGCGATCGCATCCTTACTGCTAGCAGCGGGTGTTCTGATCTGGCTCCTGCCGGTTTCAGTGGCCGAGACTGCTGTCTGCGCTTCACTTGCGGCAGTTGTCACTCTGGCCACGCTTTCCGGGATCGTACGAGGCATGATCGCGGTGGTCATCGCCGCGGTTGCGTTCGCCTACTTGCTGGAAGGATCGCTTCCCGCTGGGCTCGCCGGGTTCTCGCTGGTGGCGTTATCGGCGTATGGAATAGAACGCTGGGCCATTCTGAGCGGGCGCGACCAGAAAGTGAGGTTGTTGTTGTCTCACCTCAGGCACTCGCGACCCCAGAACCCGGACGAAGCAGACTCGCGCACGCGCGAACTGGGACGGCTGGATGGATGCCATAACGGCGTGCTGTATGGATGGGCGCTCGATGCCAACGACGAAACGCGAGCATCCAAACTGAGCTTATACGTGGATGGACGTCCGCAGGCCGAAACTCTGGCCGTGCATTACCGCCCGGATGTCGGCAGTCATTGCTTCTACTTCGATTTGGAAAGTTTGAATGAGCCGGCGCGTGAAGCGAGCGTTGACGTGCGGTTCTCGGACGGGCGGGTTGTGCCGAATGCGCCGATGACGGTGCGAGTTCCTGCGCGCCTCACTCGGCGAAAAGAAGCGGTGCTGTTCATGCACATTTCGAAAACCGCCGGCACGGCGTTTCGCGAGGCACTGGCTGAGAACTACCGGCTCTCCGAGATCGCTTACGTGTACCCGGATGCGCCGGGAATGCTCTGCCGCAATCTAAGCGATTTGCCTCTCGAGCAGCGGCGCGGCTTCCGGCTCGTTGCGGGTCATTTCCAGTACGGCATCCACAATTTCTTTCCGCAGGAGTATGCGTACGTGACGATCGTGCGCGAGCCAGTTGCGCGCATCATCTCCGAACATCGATATCTGCGCGAAAAGGGGCGCGGCAACACGGAGCAGAATGCGGCGTCTTCGCTTATTGCCATGCTGGAGAATCCCGAGCATGTGAACCTGGACAATCTGCTCGTGCGCTGCTTCAGCGGAGTGAACGAGAGCGAGTTGCCGCCCGGTTCGGTCAACGAAAAGACATACCGGCTTGCACTAGAAAATTTACGCAAGGGTTTCTGCATTGTCGGGCATCAGGAACGGCTGCAAGCGGCTTATGAGACCATGCGCGAACGATTCGACTGGAAGCCGCGGGGAGCGTTTGAGCGGGTGAACGCCACGCGGGTGGGCACGCCGGAAGAGTATGAGGGCGCACGCGAGGCCATCGAGCGCTCCAATCGCTGGGATCTAGAGCTTTACGCTGAAATTCTGCGGCTCTATCCTCTCGGCTGACGGCTCCGCTATACACTCCGAGTAAATGAAGGAAGTCATTGAACGGCGGGCGGCCTTCCGCGAGCTGCACCGCACGGGCTGTTTCGTCATTCCCAATCCGTGGGACATCGGCACAGCGAAATATCTGCAGTATCTCGGTTTCAAAGCACTCGCGACCACCAGTGCCGGGCTGGCCTTTTCACAAGGACTGCCTGATGCCGATTGGGCAGTTCCGCTTGCAATGGCTCTGGGACACATTCGCGAGATTGTGCAGGCTACCGAGCTTCCGGTCAATGCGGACTTCGAGGGTGGTTATGCGCGCGAGCCGGAAGGCGTGGAGAAGAATGCGCGGCTTTGCATTGACACCGGCGTGGCTGGCTTCTCAATTGAAGACTCCACAGGCGATCAACAGGACCCGCTGTTTGAAATGTCGCTGGCAACCGAACGCATTCGCGCCGCGCGCCGGGCGATCGACGGCTCGGGTGCCAACGTCTTGTTGACCGGGCGCGCCGAGTGTTACCTGGTCGGCCACCCACATGCGTTTCAGGAATCGCTGCGCCGATTGCAGGCCTATGCGGAGGCCGGAGCGGATGTCCTGTATGCGCCGGGAATCACAAAGCCGGACGAAATTCGCGCGATGGTCGAGGCCGTTCGCCCGAAACCGGTGAATGTGCTGATGGGATCAAACATTGGATTGCGTGTGGCTGATCTGGCGGAGATGGGCGTACGCCGAATTAGTGTCGGATCCTCTTTAGCGCGGGCAGCATGGAGCGGATTCGCACGAGCGGCGCGCGAGATCGCCGAGCAGGGTACGTTCGGCGGCTTCGAGCATATACTTCCGTATTCCGAGATAAACGACTTCTTCCGCGATTGCACGACGACGCCGGCGAGCACGGGCTGAACGGCTTAGTGCTCGATCTGGACCAGCTCGGAGCGCTCTTCAAGCGGTATTTCGTCCCAGCGTACCGAAGCTTCCCGATGAGTGAAGCGGCTCATTGTGCGTCCGATCGCGAGCGAGCTTTTAATCAGATGACGCGCATGTAAGCCGCCGCCGAGTTTAATTTCGCCCAGCCAATGCATGCCCATGCTCATGGAGCAGCCGCACTCTGAACAGCTCGGAGCGCCTCCGAAGACGCAGGGCTCGACGCGGCTGCGAAGGTCGGCGGTGTAGTTGAGCGACAGTTTTGCGAAAAGGCACTCGGAGGGACTTGCGGGGGGATCGAGGAACGCGTTCATCAGCCCTTTGTGCATAGTCAACTTCGAATAGCGCGTGGCATTGGCGTTGAAATACTCGGCGAGCGCTAGACGGTTTTGCGCTGTGAGGCGCTCCGCTGATTCTTCGTTCAGCTGCGGCGTGTACACGCTGACCCAGATGCGGTCCACTTCGGGGCGCGCGTTCCAGAAATCGAGGTAGCGGTTCATGTAACCGGGTGTTTCGACGTTGCTGCGGACCACGGTCCAGTGGACGTTTACGCGCCGCCCCTCGATGTTGCGCAGGATGCGTTCGTACGTTGCTGGCTTGCGGCGAACATCATGATCCTCGGGATTGCCGTCTACGGAAACGGCGACCGTTAGTCTCGGTATTCGCATCCACTCGCGCGGAATTGGAATCACGCCGCTGGTGACGATCAGCGTGTAGATGCCTCGCGCGCTCAGCTGGGGCAAGAGCTCAGTCAGTTCGCGATGACGCATGAGCGGTTCGCCGCCTACGAGCGAAACCTGCAGCGGAGCGTGTTCATCTACCAGCGCCAGAATGCGCTTTACCAGTTCCTCACCGCGATAATCGCTCACGCTCCGCAGGTTGGGGCCACCTTCGCCGAGATGGGCGTCCCCGTACGCGTAACATCCCGGACAATGCAGCGGACATTCGCGAGTAATTTCAATCGAAAGCATGGGGATTTTCCCAGTCAGAACTTTTCCCCAGGACTGGAAGACATTGCGAGCGTTCATGAAGGCTTGGTTACTTCTTCAGACGAAGCTCGCCGCGCGAAAGGTTCAGGAATGCAATCAGGAATTAGTAAAGGAACCCGAGCGTAACGGTATAACTGCGCGGACTTACCCAGTGCGTACCACTGAAGGTAGATAGAAAGTTGTAGAGCGATGCGCTGTTGGTGATGTTGACGGCAGTCAGCTTCAGCGTCGTCTTCAACTTCTCTTTGTGCCAGAGGTTGTCGGTTCCGATTCCAGCGTCGAAGAGATTTCGAGCGGCAATGCGCGGCGGATTATGATCGGGATCGTACGTGCCAGGAGCCGGAATGACAAGCCGGGTTGCTCCATAATTCGCCGAGCAAGAGGTGATCGGATGCAAGACGGTGGCCCGGTCTGATCCGCAGAAGAAGCCGATAGCGGCCTGTTGGTCAGCCGTCAAAGCCAGCGCATCGGCCAGATCCGTTACCGAGCCGGCCACTTCGCCACTATCGTAACGCCAGGTGAACATGGCCCAGGGCCCGTCCTTACCATGTTGGTAGCGAAGATAACTGGTCTGCTGAAAGGCCTGATCGTGATCGATGCGAAAGGCGCCTGTGTTGAGCGCGGAGTTGAAAATCAGTCCGCCGACTTCCGGTCCGAAAAAGCGCGCACGCGTGTGGCCAAAGGTCGTGTAGGCCTGGAAACCGTGCAGATTGGCGGTCGCGACGCGCACGGAAAGACCGTCGATCTTCGATTGCCGCCACTCGATCGGGAACGCAATCGGTGTATTGAAAAGCGTATCAAAATCAAAAGCGTTCTTGGTGTATTTCCAGAAGTAACTGGCGTTGATCTGAATGTATTTTTTTACGGCTTGTTCAAAGCCGGCACTGTATTGATTGCGATGGCCGGGCCGCAGCGGTTGCGCGATGCTGCCCAATGCTCCGGAGCCAAGGCCGCCCGGGCCCGTTTCGCTCGAGATCAACAAATTCTCGTTGTAAGGCGTTTCGAGCGAACGCGTGAAAGACCCACGCAGCACGGTTCCGGTGCTCTTCACCAGGTACGAGAGACCCACGCGCGGCTCGACCAGTTTGTCCTGCGCGAGCCCGTCGTAATTATCGAACCGCACTCCCAGCTGAACCGTCAGATTCCTGGCTGTGATCGCATCTTGTGCATAGACGGCCTGCTGATTGATATTGGCGCTTCCATGAAAATGCAGCAGGGTGCCATTGCGCGTCAGGTCGTAGGGAATGAGCCCGGGCACAAGATTTGGATTGCGCACGTAACCAGCCGCGGCACAGGCGTTGGGATTGATAAGCGAGGGAGTGAGTACGGGCGCGCCGCTTGAAGTGAGACAGACCGGATTAAATGTAGGATCGGTGAGACCGAGTCCGAAGTTTTCGATCAAAGGGGTCTGCTGCAGCTCGGTACCGACTTTGATGTCGTTCCAGCTGTTTGCGTACGCATAGTCGATGCGCGTGCCCCAGTTGGTGAGATGCCGGTCCTGATTGATGGTGGCCGGCTGGTCGTTAAAAACATCGGCGCTCGGGTAGTAGTTGACTCGATCCTGGCGCATCCAGGGATTGATCGTCAGAAGAGTTTGCGCGCCGAAGGTGTGCTGGTAGCCGAGCGAAAAGCTCATGGTCCGCGCCTGCTGGCGCTGATCTTGTGAAAGCTGGTCGTAGGTGACCGGAATCTGGAACCAGTTACGCGCTCCGAATAAGTTGAGATGCAGCGAGTCGTGGCCGGTCGGCTGATAATCGATGCGATCAAAGATCGTTTCGGTGTTGCCGATGTCGTGAAATGGTGTAAATTCCGGGCTGTCGAGAAAGCGTCCACTGCGGCTCGAGTTGATCACCAGGAAGTTACCCCACTTTGCGCCGCCGATTCCAAAGGTCGCGTCTTCGCCGAATGTGCCGAACGAGCCGTAGTACGTGTCGAGACTGCCGGTTGGCTTTTGACCGAGTCCGGAGCGGGTCACGGTGTTGACGATCAGTCCGGTTTTGTCGCCGTATTCCGCGCTCGGCGCGCTTGTAACCAGTTCGAGGGATTGAAAGGCATTCGTCGGCAGCTGCGTGGAGAACGTCTTATTCTGCTGATCGCTGATCGGCTGGCCGTCTACCACATATGTCGTCTCGCCGTGATCTCCCTGGGGATGAAAGAAGCCGTTGGAATCAGCGACTACTCCGCCGGACGACAATGTGATGGCATCGCTGAGTCCCTGCCCCGTTGAACTGACCGGCAGATTTTCGAGCAGGCTCTGGCTGACATCGGTGTGCGCGGCTGGAACGTTTTCCACTACCTCGGCCGAGGCAGTTACTTCCACCGTTTCTTTGGAACCGGCGAGCGCCAGAACCGCTTTCACCTGAACCGGAACCTGACTATGGATCGGAATGCTTTGGGTGTAAGTCTGAAAACCGGGTGCGACAATCTCGAGTTGATACTGGTTCGGCGGTACGTTCGTTAATCGAAAAGTGCCGTCGCTTGCACTGGTTGACGATTGCTGATGCCCGGTGACCGAGTTACTCAGAGTTACTTTGGCTCCGGCTACTACGGCTCCGGAAGGGTCGCTGACGGTGCCTTCAATGGTGCCGCCGCTGCCGGTTGCCTGCGCGCTGCCGAAGGCAAATGCCCCAGTAAGGAAGGCGAGCGCGAGCACACCGCCCCTGATCGAACTTACTAATAGGTTCACCCTAACATCCTTCTTCACTTACGAACGGGCAAACGACAGTTAAACGGTAGCAGTGAATTCGCACTAGATCCGTAACCGCAGCCTGTAAAGCGGTGAGGCAGATTCGGTAGTTGGGCAGAAACGGATCGCTGCTTCGATTGCACTTCATCAAAAGTATAGCGACTGTTACACTGCCGCGATACGTTACGAGCGATGAAACAAAAGTGGCAAAAATGTTGTGCGACCGCTAAAATAGCTGCATGCAGTTGAAGAAGGCTTCGAAAAAGACAACTAAGGCCGCAGAGAAACTGGCGGTCGCCGGCACCGAAAAGGTTGCGTCGCCGGAGACGCCGAAAACACGAGCAGCCAGGTCTTCCAGGACGAAGAGCGAAGGAGTGGAAATGACGTCCGGCAAGAACTTACACAAGCCGGCCACACCGGCCATCAACACGAATACGCAGATCGAAACTCCGAGGAAAGCCGCTTCCGGTGCGGAGCCGAAGCCTGTTACAGCGGCACCGGCTAAGAACGTGGCGCATGAGGATATTGCCAAGCTTGCTTACTCATACTGGCTTGAACGCGGCGGTGCGCATGGATTCGCCGAGCAGGACTGGCTACGCGCCGAGCGCGAATTGAAGAGTCTCTAAGCGGCGCAATTCCGGCTACCGTTTCAGGTTCTCACCCGTCCAACGCACTGGGCGCGTGCAATACGCAATAATTGAAAAATAGCGCCCAGTTCAAGTGGTTGCGCCTATGAGTGAAGCGGTTTCGGAGAGCTCAGCGTCGCCGGTCATAGCCGATAAGGCCGTGCCCGAGCGGCACCGATCTGTTTTGATCTCCACGGTCGCCTGGTTTCGCGACCTCATGCTCTCGGTTTTGATAGCGGTTTTGGTCATCCTCTTTCTCTATCGCCCGGTGAAGGTGGAGGGAACGAGCATGATGCCGAGCCTCTACGACCAGGAACGGCTGTTTATCAACCAGTTCAGTTACAAATTCGGCCTAGGCGACATCAAGCGCGGCGATACCGTCGTGTTTTTCTTCCCGGAAGATCCGACTAAGTCGTACATCAAGCGTGTGATCGGGTTGCCGGGCGATACGGTTGCGCTGGAAGATGGCTACGTCATTGTAAACGGCAAGCGTCTCGAAGAGAACTATGTTCCCAAAGAGTATCGCGACGACCGGCCGTATTCTCCAACCGTTGTTCCTCCCGGGGATTATTTTGTGCTGGGCGATCACCGCGTCTCCTCCAATGACAGCCGGGCCTGGGGCTTTGTGCCGCGCAATTACATCTACGGTAAAGCTGTTTTCGTCTTCTGGCCTCTGGATCGTATCGGCAGTGTGCACTGAGCTCAGGGACGCCGGTTGAAGAACCAGAGCAGAAGCGTTCCGAGCAAGCTCAGGATTAAACAAGTCACCCAGGGGAAGTAGAACGTTGTGTTCTTGCCGCGATAGACTATATCGCCCGGTAAGCGGCCAAGCGGCAGATTCGCCTTGTTCAGCAACAGAACGAGCGCGCCGATCGCAATCAGCACAACGCCTGCCGAGATCAGGAGGCGACCCAGGTTCATCACTCAAAGGCTAACGCGTTACACTGGCGCTGGAATAAGCGAGTCATGAGCGATTCTTCGAAAACGTATCCACCACAGCCAGAGATTTCTGCACACGCTCACGTCAGGAGCATGGAGCAATATCGTGAGATGTACGAACGTGCCGCAAATGAGCCGGAGGCGTTCTGGTCGGAGCTGGCCCGCAACGAACTGAGCTGGTTTGAACCGTTCAGGAAGACGCTCGAATGGAATCCGCCGGTGGCGAAGTGGTTTTCCGATGGCAAGCTCAATGCTTGTTACAACTGCGTCGACCGGCACGTGGAGGACGGGCGCGCCGATAAGCCGGCACTCATCTGGGAAGGCGAACCGGGCGATGCGCGCGTGATCACCTACTCCGAGTTGCGAAAGCTTGTCAGCCGGTTTGCCAACGTCATCAAGGCGCTCGGATACAAACGCGGTGATCGCGCGATCATCTACATGCCAATGGTTCCCGAGCTGCCGATCGCGCTGCTGGCCTGCGCTCGGCTCGGCGTGATTCACAGCGTGGTGTTCGGAGGATTTTCGGCGGAGGCACTCAAGACACGCATCGAGGATCTCGACGCAACGCTGGTGATTACGGCGGATGGCGGCTGGCGGCGCGGAAAGGAAGTTCGGCTGAAGGATGCAGTGGATGCGGCTCTGCGCGATTGCCCGAATGTGCGCAATGTCATCGTGCATCGCCGGACCGGATCACAGATCGAGATGCAGAATGGCCGAGATCTGTGGTGGCACGAGCAGGAACAGCAACTGGGGGCCCAAGGAGATACGTGTCCACCGGAGCAGCTCGATTCCGAGCATCCGCTGTTTGTGCTCTACACGTCAGGCACAACCGGCAAACCCAAAGGCATTCTGCACACCACTGCGGGTTATCTGCTCGGCACGATGATGTCGACCAAGTGGGTGTTCGACCTGCAAGAGAACGATGTCTACTGGTGTACCGCCGACGTTGGCTGGATCACCGGGCACAGCTACATCGTTTACGGTCCACTCGCGGCGGGCGCAAGCGTGGTCATGTACGAAGGCGCGCCTGACTATCCGGCATTCGATCGCTTCTGGGCCATTGTCGAGAAGCTCAAAGTCACGATTTTCTATACGTCGCCCACGGCGATCCGAGCGTTGGTGCGTCAGGGTGACAAGTGGCCCGATTCGCACGACCTGTCGAGCCTGCGTGTGCTGGGCTCGGTCGGCGAACCGATCAATCCGGCGGCGTGGGAATGGTATTACCGTGTGATTGGTAAAGAGCGCTGCCCGATTGTGGATACCTGGTGGCAGACCGAAACGGGCGGCATTATGATTTCGCCATTACCCGGCGCTACTCCGCTCAAGCCTGGTTCCGCTACGCTGCCGCTGCCCGGTGTGGTGCCCGAAATTGTCGATACCAAAGGGAACACGCTGCGCGACAACCGCGAGGGCTATCTGATCATCCGCAAGCCATGGCCCAGCATGGTTCGCACGATCTGGGGAGATCCCAAGCGCTTCGAAGAGCAGTACTGGTCCAAAGTGCCGGGCGCGTATTTTACGGGCGATGCGGCGCGCCGCGACGAGGATGGTTATTACTGGGTGCTGGGCCGCGTTGACGATGTGATGAATGTCAGCGGGCACCGGCTCAGCACGATGGAAGTTGAGTCCTCTCTCGTGCATCATCCGGCTGTAGCCGAGGCAGCGGTCGTGGGCAAACCGCACGAGATCACCGGACAGGCTGTATGCGCCTTTGTCACTTTGAAAAAAGGCGAATGGGATACCGGCGCGCTGAGTCAGGAACTGCGCCAGTGGGTTGGAAAAGAGATCGGCGCCTTCGCAAGGCCGGAAGAAATTCGCTTCACCGACGCTTTACCCAAAACGCGCAGCGGCAAAATCATGCGGCGCCTGCTCCGGGAGATTGTGACGAGCCACGCGGTTACGGGTGACGTGACCACGCTCGAAGACATGAATGTGCTGGCTTCACTCTCCACCCAGCAGGATGAAGAATGAGCGATCTTAGTCGTGATGTAAAGCGGTCGCCGGATCGACCGATGCCGCTTGCCTGGCGGGTAGGAAGGCGGCTGCCAGAGCAGCGCCTCCGAGAAGCATGCCTACAATCACGAAGGCGAGCGGATCGCTGGCGCGGACTCCGAACAAGATCGACTTGAGATAGCGCGTTGCAAACAACGAAAGCGCAAATCCGGCGATCAGTCCGGCGCTTGCCAGCTGAGCGCCTTCACGTAGCACCATGTGAAGAATTCGTGACCGATCGGCGCCGAGGGCCATGCGGATTCCGAACTCTTTTTTGCGGCGCGCCACGACGAAAGCCAGCAGACCGTACGTGCCCACAACCGAGATCATAAGCGCAAGGCCCGCAAAACTGGCCAGCAGAATCCCGTTGAAGCGCGGACCCGACGACATCCTGCCAATTGTCTGCTCCATGGTTTCAAATCGCGCCATCAAGCTGCTATCCACGGATTGAAGCTTGATTTTCAAAGCGCGCTCGAGCGGCTCGGTGTTGCCCGCTATCCCGAAGATCAACTGTAGGTTCGTGTCCGGCCAGGTTCGTCCGTTGATGAAAGCCTGCGGCATGGGCGGCGCACCCAGACCGGCGTTTTTCGAGTCGGAGACTACCCCAACTACGAGCCGCCATTTCCCGTCCATCGTTCGCAGGACGCGCTTCCCAATCGGATCTTCATGCGGAAAGTAGGCGCGCACTGCGGCTTCGTTCAGAACGACAAGCGAATCGGGACGTGCAGCATCGGTTTCCTCAAAAAATCGGCCACGCAGCACGCGAATGCCCGCGGCTTGTGCGTAGCCCGATTCCGTACCGCACAGGCTGATATTGTCGCCGCGATGGAACGCTTCCGGAAGAGGGCGATCCGCGCGCGAGAACGTTTGAGAAACGGCTCCTGCCGTAAGCGGCGTACACTCGCTTTCCGCAGCTGCTTCCGTTCCAGGTATCTGGCGGGCAAAGCGTATGAGTTCGCGCACAACGACATCTCGGCTTGGGGTATCCAGTCGCGTTCCTTTGGTTGGAATCGTTGCAACCAGAGTGCGCTCCGGTGCAAACCCGAGATTGTCATTCTCCAGATGCCATAAGCTTTCAAGCAGCACCGCCGCGCCGCACAGCAGCACGACGGAGAGTGCGATCTGGGTGATGACAAGCGCGCGCCGGAGCGTGTTGGCCGGTGAAATGCCGGAACCCGCTCGCAATCCGCTCTGAACGCTTTTGGAGGAACGCAGCACCGGAAGCGGCCCGAACAGCAAAACGGTGAAACAGGCGAGCAAAACGGCGATCACAACTACCCGCAGGTCGGGATGGATCTCGGCCAAACGCGGCAATTCACCCGCCGCGCAATGAACAAAACCGGCCAGCAGGCCTGCTCCGATTCCGATTCCCGCAAGGCAGCCGGCTGCGGCGAGCACGATGGCCTCTACGAGAAGCCCACGTGCGAGTTGGGATGTTTGGGCGCCGAGTGCGACCCGAATGGCGAACTCACCTTGACGCGAAAGCCAGCGCCCCAAGAGCAGATTGGAGACGTTCGCGCACGCGATGAAAAGTAGACAGCTTGCCGCTGCGATCAGAATCGCGAGAAGCGTGCCGGCGTGCCCCACGCGATGCTGCTGAAGCGGCTCGATGACCAGCCTTGTGTCGGAGCGAAACATCACAGGCATATCGGCTTTGCTGGCTTCAAACAGACGCCCCAGATCCGTGCGGGCCTGCTCGAGGGTTACGCCCGGTCTCAATCGGCCATACACCGCCCATGTCGACATGGAGCGATCCTTGTGGCTTGCGTTGGGCGCGACCGGTAAGGTCGTGAGAAGATCGACAGGTGCATCCATCGGATATACGAAATCTTTCGGAAGCACACCCGCGATTGTGTAGGCGGTTCCATCGAGTTCGATCGCTTTGCCCAGAATGCCGGCATCAGCGTGGAAATACTCGCGCCAAAGCCGGTTTGAAAGTAAGACAACGCGGGGTCCGTTGGGCAATTCTTCTTCATCTCTAAAATCTCGACCGAGCATGGGCCGGATTGCAAATGTTTTTAGAAAATTTGCTGAAACGCGCGCCGCGTAGACCTGCTCGGGATGAGAGCTGTTCAGTAGCATTTGCTGGGGTCCGTGGGCCTGGGTGGCGGCCAGGGATTCGAAAACGCGGTTATCGCGCCGCCAGGCAACGTAGTCGGGCGAAGCCAGAAACGCGCCGTCCATGCCGGGAAAGCGCGTACCCACCCAAAGCAGCCGATCCGCGGCAGCGTAGGGGAGCGGACGAAGGAAAACAGCATCGGCAATACTGAAGACCGCAGTGCTCGCGCCGATACCGAGCGCCAGTGAGGCGAGTACCGCCAGTGTAAAGGAGGGTGCAGAGCGGAAGCTGCGAAAGGCGAAGCGGAGTTCGGGGACGAGAGTATCGATCCGTAGCATCTGACTCATAGTAGAGCAGAATACTACATAGGTCAACTTCCTTTCTTCGGCTGTTTGCCCGGCAGATCGAATGGGTTCTCATGCACACGCTCGCGAAGACCTGCCCGGAGGGTCTTGGCAAGAGAGACGCTTGCCTCCCCAAAGCGATTGCGAATGTGATCCACGGAGCGAAACGCCTGCCTCAGCCGTGCGGTCTCGGGCTCGTCCAGCAGACTCATCTGCCCTTCGAAAGTCTGCAGATTGCCCGCGTGTACGCCGAGCAGCCGTACCGGCTTTCTGCCGTCCCAAGCCTCTCGAAAGAGTCGCGTGACAGCACCCGCGATCTCGCGGTCGAGCTGTGTGGCGTGATCGAGCGATGCAGCGCGCGTAATCGTAAGGAAATCTTCGTCGCGCAGCTTCAGCTGAATGGTGCGTGCGTAGAGTTCGTGCTCGCGCAGCCGGCGCGCCACCATCTCAGAAAGGCGGAGCAAGACGGTCTCGAGTTGAGCTGTATCGGCAGAATCCTGGCCGAATGTATGTTCGTGACTGATCGATTTGGGATCTTCGTGCGCGCCAATCTCGGCGTCGAACCAGCCGCCGGCGTCCGCTCCCCTGGCTTTCCCGGCGAGTGCCAGTCCCCAGCGCCCGAAGCGAGCTGCCAGGAACGATTCATCGAGGCGTGCCAGATCGCCGACCCGCCGTATGCCGATTTTGTGCAGCGCTGCCTCCGTCTTCTTGCCGACGCCCGGAATTTTGCGCACATCGAGCGGTGCCAGAAAGCGCGCCTCTTGTCCGGGCAGGATGTACAGTACGCCGCTTGGCTTTGCCTGATCAGAGGAGACCTTGGCGACCAGGCGAGAGGAGGCCAACCCCAGCGAGCATTTCAGATTCGTGGCTCGCACGATGGCTGTTCGCAGCGAATGCGCCGCTTTCATGGGCGGTCCGTGCAGCCGATCTGTCCCTGTAAGGTCGATGTAAGCTTCATCGATTGATGCCATTTCAACCAGCGGCGAAAACGTGTTAAGAACGTCGAAGACTCTGCCCGAATACTCACGATAGCGTTCCGGGTGCCCGTCCACGAAGATCGCCTGTGGACAGAGCTGGCTCGCCGTACGCAGGGGCATCGCGGAATGCACGCCGAATTTGCGGGCAGCGTAGGAAGCAGCTGCGACTACTCCGCGCTGGTCTCGCTTCCCGCCGACGACAACCGGCTTGCCCCGGAGTGCCGGATCAAACAGCTCCTCGACGGACACAAAAAAGGCGTCCATATCCACATGGCAGATGAGGCGCTGCATAGCTTGCCGGAATCAGCGGCGAGTAGCGCAGATAACTCGCGGCCAGCCCGCCAAGTCTGAGGTTACTGCAAGATCCACCCAGTCGCTCGCGAGCATTGTCTCCACGCCTTCGAGCGATTGAAAGCCGAGCTCCATCAGGAGATGGCCGCCGCTTCGAATTGCGCCAAGGGCCTGGTCGATGAGGCGACGATAAATCTCGAGTCCCGAATCGCCGGCAAAGAGAGCGACGTGGGGCTCCCAATCACGCACTTCGCGCTGCATATTGGCTTGATCCGCGCCCGGCACGTAAGGGGGATTCGAAACTAGCAGGTCGATCGAGCCTGGCGCAATCGCCTCAGCCAGATCGCTTTCAAAAAAGGCGACCTCTGCGCCGAGCTTTCGAGCATTGCTCGACGCGACTTCGAGAGCGGCCGCCGAGATATCGCTGGCGAATACCCGCCGCCCTGTCTCAAGAGCCAGCGTGACCGCAATCGCGCCCGATCCCGTGCCCACATCAAGCACTCGCGCCTGCGGCTGATCTCTCAGGAACTCGAGCGCCGCTTCGACCAGATGTTCGGTCTCGGGGCGGGGAATCAGCACGCGCTCATCGACGTAGAATTCTCGCCCATAGAACTCCTGTTTTCGGGTGATGTACTGGGTCGGCTTGCCCTTGAGCCGGTCGTTCAGGTAACGCCCGTAGTGGATCCACTGCAACTCGGTCAGTTCATCGCGCGCATGCGCGTACAAATAAGCGCGTTCAGAGTGAAGCGCGTGCCCGAGCAACACTTCAGCTGTTAGGCGCGGAGCACCGACGCCGCCCTCTTCGAGCAGCGCGGTTCCCTGTTCAACAGCCGATTGGATTGTGAGAAAAGGCAACGAGCGTTCAGGCCGCTTCGCCCTGATCGCGCAGGCGTTCCGATTGGTAGTAGGCGATCAGCGCGTCGATGATCGGCTGCAGCCGCCCTTCCATTACGAGATCCAGCTGATGGAGCGTAAGCCCGATGCGGTGATCGGTTACCCGATTCTGCGGGAAATTGTAAGTGCGGATTTTCTCGCTTCGATCGCCTGTGCCGACCATGCTCTTGCGTTCCGCGCCGATGGCGGCCAGTTGCTTTTCGATCTCCATCTGGTACAGCCGGGAGCGCAGCACCTGCATCGCCTTGGCGCGATTCTTAATCTGCGATTTCTCGTCCTGGCAGGAGACAACCGTATTCGTCGGCAGATGCGTGATGCGCACGGCGGAATAGGTCGTATTCACCGACTGACCGCCCGGACCCGACGAACAGAACGTGTCGATGCGGATGTCCTTGGGGTCGATCTGCACATCGACCTCGTCGGCTTCCGGCATGACCACAACGGTAATCGTCGAAGTATGCACGCGCCCCTGCGTTTCCGTAGCGGGCACGCGTTGTACGCGGTGCACTCCGCTCTCGTACTTCAAGCGGCTGTAGACTCTTTTGCCACTCACCATGGCGATGACCTCGCTCAACCCGCCCACCGACGATTCGCTCAGCGAAGTAACTTCGACCTTCCAGCCCTGCTCTTCGGCATACCGCGTGTACATGCGGAACACCTCAGCCGCGAAGAGAGAGGCTTCGTCGCCACCGGCGCCCTTGCGAATTTCGAGAACAACGTTCTTCTCGTCGTTCGGATCCTTCGGCAGCAGCAGAATGTGCAGCTCGTTTTCGAGCGCGGCGAGTTCCGGTTCAAGCCGCGCGACCTCCAGCTCGGCCATTTGCCGCAGATCGGGGTCGCTCTCGTCCAGCATGGCTTTCGCATCGCGCAGCTCCCGATCGGCGCGCTTCCATTCGCGGAACTTCGCGACGAGCTCTTCGAGTTCGCTCTGCGATTTCGCTGTCTTGCGATACTCTTCCTGGTCATTGAGCACCGCCGGATCCATCATCCTGGCCGTCAGTTCGGCATGGCGATCTTCCGCTTCCTGTAATCGATCGAAATATTGCATGGGGAGGGGCGCTTTAGGCGATCACGAGCTCGCCGCCCTGAAGCCTTTCGAGTTCCATAGCGCGTTCCAGCGCGCGAATAGCCACTTCCGTCTGCTGGTCCGAAGGAGGTTTGGTTGTGACCCGCTGGAGCCACAACCCCGGCCGCGTGAGCACGGCCATCAATCCGCGCTGCTGTTTGGCCGCATAGCGGATTGCTTCGTAGCTCACGCCCACAATCAGCGGCAGCAGCGCCACGCGCGCGGCGAATTTAAGCCAGAAATTGTCGATCGGCAGAAAGGCGTAGCAGATCATAGCGACGATCAGCACGACGACCAGAAAGCTCGTACCGCAGCGCGGATGCCATGTGACGAAGCGCTGCGCATTGGCCACCGTCACCGGCTGACCCGATTCGAAATTGAATACTACTTTGTGCTCGGCCCCGTGATACTCAAAGACGCGCCGCATGTCCTTCATGCGCGAAAGCAGGAACATGAAGCCAAGAAAAATCGCGATGCGCAGGGTGCCGTCGACCATGTTGATGGCAAACCGGCTGCTGATGGCTTCGAAATGTCTGCCCGCCAGCGTTGCCAGATAAAGAGGCAGGAATTTATACAGCGCGATCATGAACGTCAGCGAAAAGAGGATGTGCACCACCATCGCGGACGAACTCTCCTTCTTACTGGATTCGGGTTGCGCCTTCACACCCAGCGCGCACTCGGCGGAGAACTTCAGCGCTTTCATGCCCAGCCACATCGCGTGCCCGAGCGTGCCCAGCCCTCGCAATACCGGCAACTTGAAAATCGGGTAATTGTCGGATAGGCGCGGCAGCGGCTTCTCTTCGGCCACGATCTCGCCGTCCGGTTTTCGCACCGCCACGCAGTAGCTGTGCGGCGTGCGCATCATCACGCCTTCCATGACGGCCTGACCGCCGACGAGCGTTGTCTCTTCGCCGTTTTCCAGTACCGGGAGGAGCTGGATGTGCGCGAAAAGGCGCACAAATTCGCGCAGATTCAAGAAGGGAACTCCAGCCATAAGTATAACTGCTGAAAGAGCCACGCGCTCATCGCACGGGCGGCACGACGAATGTGCCCTGGCGGGTATCCCGGAGCCCCGAGCAACTCACCGGAGCGGGCGTCTCTTGTTTCGATTCACAGAATTCCACACCGTTCAGATAGTTCCCGCGGAGCTGTACGACGATTTCGTTGTCCCGCAATTGCGGATTGGCCTGTTCAAAGGAATGTTTCATGTCGATGACAGACAACGTGGTGGATCGGTCCGGCTGTTTCAGGCGGTCCGGAATGCGGATGGATCCAAAGAGGCGGCGTATCAGGGCGAAGTATTGGTCGCCGTTGAGACCGCTGCAGGTCCCGTGCGCCAGCCACTCGTGCCGCACGATTTCGTGCGGCATGATGTCCGACATAGCCTCGGGATTCGTCGGTCCGGGTTGATCCGTGTGGCAATTAAGCGGAAATGTACCGTCGCTGTTCTGCGGCCAGAGCCCATGTACCAGGAAGCCGTGATGCTCGCCGCACTCACCCGCGTCTGGGTGGCTGTAGCAAAACTCCGGGCTCCAGGAGAGTACCAGCACGTAGAAATCGAATGCACCCGCCTGCCCGCCCGCCTGTTTGGAATGATGCCGGTGCGACGCGAACCCCGCGCCCGTCATCGTAAGTGCCAAAAACCCAATGGTGATCGCTCGCATCGATGTTCTTACCTTAACCGCTTGCCCGCAAAACTTCTTTGCCGCGACAATAGAACCAGAAAGGACTCCAATCCCATGAAATTATCCGGCACGCTTGGCTGCCTCCGTCTGGCAGCTTCTGCTCTGCTTGCCTTTTCTTTCGGAACACTCGC
Organism: Terriglobia bacterium; assembly: GCA_021325235.1. Classification (GTDB taxonomy): domain Bacteria; phylum Acidobacteriota; class Terriglobia; order Bryobacterales; family Bryobacteraceae; genus Bog-105. Next base: position 99,969 of record JAJPHN010000029.1, read on the forward strand.
CGGGTACGGCGATAATGCCATTCCCGAGACCGGTCAGCAGGCTCCCGATTTCACCTTGCCTTCGCAGGACGGCTCTCCCGTAAGCCTGAAAGATTTCAAAGGCAAATGGGTGGTGCTCTACTTTTACCCCAAGGACAACACGCCGGGCTGCACGATCGAAGCCCATAATTTTCAGCGCGATCTCTCGAAGTACGAGGCGGAAAACGCGGTGATCGTCGGAGTCAGCGTCGATTCGAGCGACAGTCACAAAGATTTTTGCGCCAAGCAGGGCCTTACTTTCAAGCTTCTGGCCGACACGGATAAGAAAGTGGTGGAAGAGTACGGTTCGCTCCGCAACATGGCGGGAATCAAAATTGCTGCCCGAAACACGTTTCTCATCGACCCACAGGGCCGGATTGTGAAAGTCTGGACCGGCGTGGATCCGGGCAAGCACAGCCAGGAAGTTCTTGCCGAGCTAAGCCAGCAGGAAGGAAAGAAATCCTAGGGCCCTTGCCGTCAGATTAAATCGCCGCCCCGGGTGTAGCAATTCCGACGTTGTGTCGTCCACAGTATGTATCGATTCTGAGGAGGAACACGACATGGCCAGTGCAACGGACGCAACCATTGTTGCAGTCTATGACAACGCGGGAGATGCCCGGGCGGCGGTAGACGAGCTCAAGAGCGCCGGGTTCGGTTCGGACCGGATTTACGTTTCATCGGAAGCCGGCGCGGAAACGACGAGCGCGCCGCAGCATACGCATCACGAGGGCGGAATTAAAGGCTGGTTTAAATCACTGTTCGGCTCGGAAGAGCACGAACATGTACGGGGTTACCAAACGGCGGTGGATGCGGGGAGAACGATCGTCAGTGTGGATGTCGCAGACGCGAATGTCGACCGTGTCTCCGACATTCTAAACCGCTATTCCCCGATTGATGTTCATTCCGAGGACATTGGCAGTGCGAAAGGTGTCGCGACTTCTAATGTCTACGACTCCGGGTATCAGGGCAGCGAATCCGATCGCCTGAATGCGCGCGAGGAACTGGGTTTGCCGGTGGTCGAAGAGGATCTGAAGATCGGAAAACGCACGGTTCAGAGAGGCGGGGTACGTGTTTACTCGCGATTCTCTGAGAAGCCCGTCGAGGAAGATGTCCGGCTGCGTGAGGAGCACGTCCGTGTCGATCGGCAGCCCGTGAACCGTCCAGCCACCGAAGCAGATTTTCGTTCCGGCCGCGACCAGGTCATCGAGGTGGCCGAGTACGCTGAGGAGCCCGTGGTGGCAAAGGAAGCGCGGGTTGTCGAAGAAGTGCGCGTGAGCAAGGATGCGACGGAACGCACTCAGCGCGTCAGCGATACCGTGCGCCGGAGCGACGTCGAAGTGGAAAACCTGAACGCCTCGAACCTGAACGCGTCCAATACGAACGTCGGCAACGCGGGCCGCGACGATTACCGGAGCAGCGATACCGGCACGACGGCGGCTGCGCGCTCCGCAACAACTGGTGTCAACGACTACGACACCGATTACCGTCGGCATTTTGCGGCTACTTACCCGGTGGGCGATTACGAAGACTACGCACCCGCTTACCGCTACGGATCGGAGGTCGCCAACGATCCGCGTTATCGGGGCCGCAGCTACGACGAGATTGAGCCGGAGCTGCGCCAGGATTACGCTCGGCGATATCCGAACAGCGCATGGGAACGGATGAAAGATTCCATCCGTTACGGCTGGGACAAAGTGACCGGTAAGGCGCACTCAGCCAGCACTTCGCGATAAAGGTATGGCAGAGGATCGCTCCGGGGAAATCGTGGTCCCCGTCATCCAGGAAGAAGCGCACGCGGGCACGGTACCGGTTCAGACCGGTGCCGTGCGCGTCACCAAATCCGTTGAAACGCATGAGGAATTAGTCGAGCAGGAGCTGCGGAAAGGCCGCGCCGAGGTTCAGCGGGTCGCTGTTCATCGCGTCGTTGACGGTCCACAGCCGCCGAGGCGCGAAGGTAACACGCTGGTAATCCCGGTCGTCTCTGAAATTCTGAACGGCTGCCAGAAGCAGTGGGTCGTCACAGAAGAGATTCGTGTGACGCGGCTCGAAACGGCCGAAACTGTTCAGCAGAAAGTTGAACTAGCGAGTGAACGGGCCCAGGTGGAGCGGCTCGATGAGCAGGGCCGCGTGATTGCTACCGAAGAGACCGCACCCCAAGCTGCTCCGGCAGTTGACTCCCCGGTAGCGGCGGATTCCATTCTCGAAAAGCGCAAGTCGGCAAACGCTGCAGCAGCCCCCGGTAAAGTGCTTTCCTCAACGGATAGTATTCTTCGGAAGCGACTGCCGAAGAAGCGTGGTGGATGAGGCGCTTCCGCCCGGCTGCGGCTTGGGTGAGCCAGGTGAAAGCGTTGTTGCGCTCGCGTTTTTCTCACCGCGCAGCCAGATAAACAGTAAGGGGTGCTGTGGCGGCGGTTCCGGCAGGTTGATCGAGAGCATCTGCCGCTGTCCTTCGCCTTGTATGGGTGTCGGAAGCTGCGCAACCGGAATCGCTTCGAGCTGATCCCACCCCGCTTTTTCCATCATTTCGAGATTGCGACCGGTCAGGGTGTAAACGCGCTGCTTGCCATCGGGCGAAAGTTGACCGGTGCTTTCAAAAGAATCGATCTGCGGGAGACGCACGATGCGCGCCAGTGTGTAGGGCTCGGAATCGCCCGCGGCACCGTTTGACAGGCTTGCCTGCAGCGAGCATCCGGCTGGAAACGGCGTTGTGTCGACCGATAGAAAGAGCTGATCCTGGGAGAGCCGCTGAAGGCTATAGCTGGACGCCTGCTCGCCAATATGCATCGCCAGGGGCTTGGAAATATCCTCTGAACACGCCAGTGTCAGAACACTCTTCGGCTCGACGTTGCGCACATCGAGCATGGCTGTCAGGTTGTAGCCGGCAGGGAACTCGTCCTGCGGCGGCGTAATTTCCATGTTGCCTGGTAGCGAAAGATGTGAGCTTACGATGGCCGGCAGTGGTCCAGTGATTTGCAGCGCACCCGGCAGCATCATCGGTTCCGTGCGATCGGTCAGATCCGCTTCGATATTGAGAGACGTGCCCGGTTTCAGGTCCGACTTGAGCTGAATCGTTACGCTGCGGTCGGTCTTGCCGGGCGCCGGCGAACTTAATTCGAACGTCACACCGGGAGCCTTCAATCCCGCCAGCAGATCCAGCCGCTCTCCTTTAAGGACGTAATGCTGGGTAGCCTGGCCCTGATTTGCCAGCATTGGAAGATTGTCGAGCTTGGGTAGGTTTGGAAGAATGTTAACCGCGACCGCGTGCTCCTTGCCGTCTGCTTGGGCGAGCTGCAGCACGTATTTGCCCGGGTCCAGATTCGTCGTATCGATCTGAAAATCGGCATGCGGCTGTGGACCCTTGTCCAAGCCCTTCGGCAGGATGAAGCGAACCGGTTCGGGTACCGCGAATTCGTCGTTCAGCTTTTTCAGATTCGCTTTGGTCAGATATTCGAAATCGGCGCCGGAGAGCGTAATCGGGATCTTGCCCGCCTTCGCGAGCAACTTGTCCTGCGAATCCGCTTCGATATGCGCGGTTTTGAAATCGCTCAACGGATGAACGTGTATTTCTCCGTTGGCCTGAAATGGTGTCCAGTCCCAGAAGCCCGACAGATGGTAATCGCCTGGCGGGGGCGGATTCTTGGTCAGGTCCAATTCGAGGGATTTCTGATTTCCGAGCTTGAGCACGGCGATGTTTGTTGCGTGTCCGTTCGCATCCTTGAGCTTCCATTCACGGGCCCTTTGCAGGTATTTCCACTGCACATCCGGCACCTCCACCGGCACTGCTGTTTTCTGACCGCCGGGGATGTAGTCGGCGTCTCCGATTTTGATAGACGGCACCGGCGTATTTGGAATGCGTACCGCCCAAAGGAACGCCACTCGCGTATGCGGGGGAGCCGGCGTGTTCTGGCCGCAGAGCTTCATAGCATCCTTCAGGCCCGGCCTGTTCAACGGCTGTGCAAACGATGATCGAAACTGCGTATTCGGAAAGGCTATGTAGCGCAGATCAAGCAACATTGCGGCGCCACCAGCCGCCAGACCGATCGGGCTGCCGAAGAAAAGCGTCGCTGCCGCCGTAGCGAGGCTGGTCGTCTGGCCTACGCGCTCGGCGGTCGAACTTGCCAGCGGATTGTAGCTCGCAAGCTGCGGATTCATGGCCGCAAAAAGTGTCTGAGCCTGAATTGCCGGCGGTGCTGTCTTATCCAGTTGAACGGAGAAGCCGTACTGCGATGCGAATCCGGTGAGCGCGGCATTTACACTCGCCGAGGAACTGCCCGCATTCGAGAGCGCTTCCACCAGCGCCTCGGTTTGCGCAGTTTTCTCGGCGTAGTCGGCCAGTTGCGCGATGAGCAGATCGTCCTGTGAAAGGAATCCCTCAACCTTCTTTTTGCTCAGTCCCTGCGGACCATAAACCAGCGCAGCCAGCGTGATCGTTTTGGGAATGCTCCAGACCTGGTCCTTGCCGGCCGGCTTCGGGTCGGTCACAATGAGCGCCGGATCCTTGGGCTGCCGCCGCGCCGGCACCATCACCAGCGAAACTTCGCCGGGCCGCTTCTCTTTTCCGCGCAGGATCGGCGAGTAGAGGACGGTATCTCCTTCGCTCAGATGGTTGATGTTCTGGAAGGGCAGCGTGTCGGGATTTGAGGGACTCTGCACCCGCAAACTGACTGAGCCAATCGGAGCGCCAGCCGGGCATGCCACAGGCGGGGGAGTCGAGGTTGTATCGGCAGCCCCTGAGTCTCCGCCGAGCGGAGTGGGAGTGCTTTGGGCAACCAGAATTGCTGAAGCCAGCAACCCCAGGGTTGCCACGAGCCTTACCATTCTAGTGCCAGAATAACGTGAGCCCCGGGGCGGCCTCGATGGGTATATTCCCCTCCGGGAGATACCTCGCGAGACCGGCTCGGGGCCGTCGTAAGTGCCTGGATTCTAAGCTGCCGCGAGAGCTTCTGAGACTGCCGAATCATCGACCATCGCGCGAAGTTCCTGTACCGCCTGCCGGAGTTCCTGCGCCTGCGTGTCCATCTGGCGGCTGGCCAGACTACCCGCCTGCGCGCTCGATGCGGTCTGCTGCGTGACTTTCTCCATGCGCGAGAGGCCCTGTGAAATCTGCGCGATTCCCCGAGCCTGCTCCTGGCTGGCAGCATTCACGCTGTCGACCATTTCGCGAACTTTCACCGTGTTCTCCGTAATAACCGAGATCACCGTGACAACGTCGCTCAGCCTGGCGCTTCCGTCGTTGGAATTCGAAACCGCTTCCGCGATCAGTGCGCCAGTGTCGCGCGCCGCCTGTGAGCAGCGTTGTGCCAGGCTACGAACTTCATCGGCCACGACCGCAAAGCCGAGTCCCGCTTCGCCCGCCCGGGCCGCTTCCACCGCCGCGTTCAGCGCAAGGATATTGGTCTGGAACGCGATCTGCTCGATCACATTGATGATTTGCGCGACTTTGCTGCTCGAGCTGGTGATGCTTTGCATACTCGCGGTCATCTGTTCCAGCTTTTTGTTGGCTTCGAGAACCTGCGTGTTCACGTTGGCCACGAATCCCGCCGCTGCCTGCGCGTGCTGCGCATTCAGTCCGGTCATGGAACTGATCTCCACACTTGAAGCCGACGTCTCTTCCAGCGAAGCCGCCTGATCGGCCGCCCCGGAGGCGAGCTGTTCGCTCAAAGACGAAATCTGTTCGGATGCCCCGATTACCTCGTTCGCCGTCTGGGCCATCTTGTGTGCGGTCGAGCGCAGTTTCGAGCTCATCTGCCGCACCAGCCAGAAAACGCAGACGCCGGCGCTCAATGCCAGCAGCATCAGTACGACGCCCACCCACTTACTGCGAGTCGGCAGCTCTTCTGCGCGGCTCTTCTCGAGTTCAAGGACGCGATGCTCCGCGGCCACGATATCGCTCGCCGCCTGCTGCATTCGCAGGCCCTGAGGCGCCACTTTTTCATCGAAAATCTTGAAGGCGCTCTGATAATCCTGTTTGCTGCAGAGCTGCCACATCTCCTCGTCGGCCGGCATCCATGCAGCCAGCGCTGCATTGAGACTCGCCTGGCGCTGATCCGCGCCGGAAAGCAGATGCCGCAACTCCTCTATATCCTTCTTCATCTTGTCCGCGTGCGCCGCAAAGCTCGCATGTAGAGTCGAGGCAGTCGAATTATCGCCCAATGCGAGCCGCAGGAGCAGTCCACGCTCGGCGCTCAACATGTTCGCTGCGCCCGCAGAAATAGAACCGGCGACTTCCAGGCTCCGGCCCGTTGTCGACGCCGTATGAGACAGCTCGGTCCCCAGCCATTGCACGGTGCCGAGCGAAGTGAGACTGAGCGCAAGCGTGAGAGCCAGGCTCACCACGCTTGCGCCGAAGAGTTTTTTGTTAAGAGTCATCAGAGAATACTGGGCCTAGCCTATGCCAGGGTTCAGTGTGTTAGTTGGCGAAGTCGAAGTTGATTCTCACGATCGCTTCAGAAACTTTGCCGTTTTCCTGGAAGGGGCGGAACGTCCACTGCTTGGCGGCGTTCTTGGCGGCATTGCCCAGAATGGGGTTGCCCGAAACCACATCGGCCTTTTCCACCTTGCCGTCCTCGGCCACGGTCAGGTCCACTACCACCCGGCCCGAAAGCTTCATCTGCTTCGCGATCGCCGGAAACTCCGGACGAACCTTCGAAACAATCGACTTCTGTGCATCGGCATCCGAGACGCGAATTGCGTCGCCCGCGTACAGGCTGCACGCCGGAACCAGCAAGGCAGCCGCAATCGTGATCTGTTTAGAGAAAGGGAAGTTTTTGAGAGTCATTGTGTTGGGTACTCACAGTACTCATCGGCACGAGTCGCGCGGGAGTTTAGTGATTTTCGCCGATTTTTCTCGTGTGACGTTCACTAGCTCTGATCCATTAGGCTCGATTGGTCTGCACCGGGCTCTCACCTGTTACATTGCATTCAAGCCCGCGATCAAGGAATAATCGTGCCTTCGAAATCTCTGTCGATCCCTTTGTGTGCGCTGCTCACGTTAGCTCACATCCACGCCCAGGAAGCTCCCAAGTATGACGCCGCCTCTGTTCAGCGCGGCAAAGAGTTCTTTGTCAGCCACTGCGGCTTTTGTCACGGAGTGAATGCCAAGGGTGGCGAAAAGGGGCCCGACCTGCTGCGGTCGGTGCTCGTGCTCGATGACGAAAACGGGTCCAGCCTAGGCCCGTTCCTTGCCCATGGACGCCCGGATAAGGGAATGCCGGCTTTTACCCTCACACCCGAACAGGTCACCGACATCGCCAACTTCCTCCACCGCGCGATTTACGCCGCCGCGGATCGCGACACGTATCAGGTCCATAACATCGTTACGGGTAATGCGCAGGCTGGAGAAAAATATTTCCAGGCACACTGCGCGTCCTGCCATTCGCCGACCGGCGATCTGAAAGGCATCGGCAAGAAATACGATCCCGAGAATCTCCAGGATAATTTCGTTATGCCCCGGCCGGAAGAACACGGCAAGCCGTTGCTGACCATTTCGGTAACCACGGCCGACGGCAAGACCGTTCAGGGCGTCCCCGAACACTTCGACGACTTCTCAGTGGCTCTGCGCGATTCGGCCGGCAATTATTACTCCTTCAAGCGAACCACGCCCGAGACGCCGCGCATCGAAATTCACAATCCTCTTCAGGCTCACTACGACCTGCTTGCGCGTTATACCGACACAGACATTCACAATCTGACCGCTTATCTGGTGACCCTGAAATGACGATCTCAAAAGTACTCGCCTGCGCCGCATTGGCCGCCTCGTTCTCGCGCGCGCAGATGCTCGACCCCGCACTGCTCGGCAAACCTGCCGTGGACGCCTGGCCGACCTATAACGGCGACTACTCCGGCCGCCGCTTCAGCACACTCGATCAGATCAACCAGGGCAACGTCAAGCACCTCACCCTGAGCTGGGTCTTCCGGGTCAAGCCTGGCGCGCACATCAGCACCATTGTGGGAGGCGAAGGTCCTATGCCAGCGGAGGGCGCTCCGCCGGATCCCGATATGTCGCGCATCAAGTCGACTCCCTTGATGGTCAACGGAGTTCTCTATTTCTCGACTCCCGACAACGCGTGGGCCGTGGACGCTCGCTCCGGTACGCAAATCTGGCATTTCTTCTGGAAGACCAAGGGCGGTATTCACATCGGGAATCGAGGTATGGGCATGTACGGCAACTGGCTCTACTTCGAAACACCGGATAACTATCTGGTCTCGCTCGACGCCCAAACCGGCAAAGAGCGCTGGCACAAGCAGGTCGCCGACGTGAAGCAGCAATATTTCTCGACGCCCGCGCCCATCATTGTGGGCAATCATGTCCTCGTCGGCACCGGTGGCGATTCGCTCGACGTTCCCGGTTTTCTCGAAGCGCGCGACCCTGAGACAGGCGATGTGCAGTGGAAGTGGTGGAGCGAGCCGCTAAAGAAGGGCGACCCGGGGTCAGAGACCTGGCCGGATGAATACTCCATGCGGCACGGGGGCGGAATGACCTGGATTCCCGGCACCTACGACCCCGAATTGCATCTCTATTACCTCGGAATCGGCAATCCCAATCCGGTGCTCACCGGACGCAGCAGGCAGGGAGAAAATCTCTGGACCTGCTCCATCGTTGCGCTCAACGTCGATACCGGCAAACTTGTCTGGTATTTCCAGCCCTCTCCTCACGACACCCACGACTGGGACGCTGTTCAGACACCAATTCTTATCGACGGCGAGTTTCAGGGCAAGCCGCGCAAGTTGCTGGCGCAGGCCAATCGCAACGGATATTTCTTTCTACTCGATCGCACGAATGGCGAGCACCTCCTGACTGCGCCAATGATCGAGACAATGAACTGGTCCGAAGGTCTCAACAAGAACGGTCAGCCCATCCCGAATCCGAAGAAGGAAGCGACTGTAGACGGCGTTCTGGTCTCGCCTCCCACCTGGGGTGCGACGAACTGGCCCCCGCCCAGTTTCAGCCCGAAAACCGGTCTGTTTTACGTCGGTGTGGTTGAAGCATACAGCCTTTTCTATTTGACGGACACGGATCCGCATCCGGAAGGCTATGGCGCCGCCGAACGCGATGCCGGCTTCATCTCCGGCCGCCTGATTGCTATCGACTATCAAACCGGCAAGATCAGGTGGCAGCACAAATATCCATGGGGTGGCGGCGCAGTGGGCATGCTTTCCACGGCCAGTAACCTGCTCTTTACCGGCGACCCCTCCGGCCACTTCCTTGCAGTCGACGCCACTGACGGCAAGATCCTCTGGCACGCCGGGCTCGCCGACGACATCGGCAATGGGCCCGAAACATACCTGCTCGACGGCCAGCAATATGTCCTGGTTGCGGCGGGTGACACCTTATATTCCTTCACTTTGGAGCAATGATCTATGCCTAATGAGTCTGCGGCGAACGAATCTGCCCTCCGCGAACACGTCCTGGCTCTTCTCGAAAAGGAGCAGGCCCACGCCGGATTCGACAAAGGCGTCAGCAACATGCCTTTCGAGCTCCAGGGTAAGCGTCCGCAGGGCGCTGCGCATTCGCCCTGGGAGATCCTCGAGCACATGCGCATTGCTCAGTCCGACATCCTCGAATTCGTTCGCGATCCCGATTATGTATCGCCGGACTGGCCTTCTGGCTACTGGCCCAAGTCGCCCAATCCGCCCGACGAGAAAGCCTGGGACCGCACCGCGGCCGCGTTTCGTGCCGATCTCGAAGCTATGAAAGAACTCGTACGAAACGAAGCGACTGATTTATTTGCGCCCATTCCTCATGGCGACGGCCAGACGATCCTTCGCGAAGCTCTCCTGGTAGCTGACCACAACGCCTATCACCTGGGCGAGCTTATTTTGCTGCGGCGGCTTCTCGGCGCGTGGAAATAGCAGCCCTCCAGCCGCAGCTCCGAGGCCACACACCCGGATCGGTTCATCGGCAAAGGCGTAGAAGCCGCCGGGCCCGTTCACGAATCGAGAAAAGCGTGTTGTCGGCTTTATTTAGAATTACATACGGGCGATTCGCAGATAGGGACGTCCATCGGCCAAGCACACTCTTGGCCGATGTCTCCCATGCTTTCACCCGATCAGAATCAGCGGCTGAAGAGCGCCGCGCAAAGCGCTGTCGCCTGCGAGCGGGCGACCGATTTGCCGGCGGAGCTGACCGTCGCGCAGTGGGCGCTCGAGAGTAACTGGGGCACGCATCAACCCGGAAACAACTGCTTCGGGATCAAAGCTTACGAGGGATGTTATGGAGTGCAACTACTCCAGTCGACGGAAGTGATCAACGGAGTTCGCACCCCTGTTATCGAGAAGTTCGCGACATTCCCAACGCTCGATGCCTGTTTCGCCAAGCACGCGAACCTGTTCACCACCGGCAAGCCGTACGCGCAGGCCTGGGCCGCCTACCGCCTCAGCCACGATCTGCATACGTTCATCTGCGAAATCGCCCACGTCTACGCGACCGATCCGAATTATGCCAACATCCTGCTGCAGATCCTGGCCATGCCCGAAGTCAAAATGGCGCTGGCTGCAGCGCGCGCGACCATACCGGCTTAGGGTTGCTGAGCTGTCGAAGCAAGCCGGCGCGCCTGTTTGAGATGTGCATCGAGCCGCGGAAGTGCCCGCCGGGCGTACGTTTTCAGACTTGTGTTGAATCCGCTATCCGCCTCCCGTTTGTAGGGCACGTAGGCGTTTTCATGCTCGTTGACAACCGTCTTTAAGAATGCGAGATCGAACGATTTCCCCTTAGACTTATTCAGACGGCGCACAAAATTCATGTGCACTTCATCGAGAGCGGCCGGCGCATTGGTTCCGGTGCTTTTGGCAATCGCTGTCAGGCGCTTGAGATCCGTCGCGTGGTCGCGTTCCAGCATGACGGCAAAGCGCTTTACGGCCGGGGACGATGCCTGAAGCTGTGCCATCTGTGCCAGTCGAACATTGAGGAGATCGGTTTGACCGGCAAAATCGATAAATGCCTTTTCGTCGGAATTGAGCTGTTCCGGAGCGGCGGCGTTTGTTGTCCGGGCTGTGAAAACCGTTGCCAGCAGGAGAGTTGCTGCGAAAGACCTCATCATTACTCAGAGCATATCGCTAGAGCGGCACCGGACAAGCCTGCGACCGGCAAGAAAATTGCTTTTGCACGACCAGCGCCGAGTGTCCTATAATGAATCTCTTACAGGTCTCATGCCGGCGATCCTTCAGGGCGCGATTTTGATTAGCGTGGCCATTAGCGGCCCCGCCTGAGACCTCGTTTGCAAATTTCGGATTCGAGGCCGCCGGCGGGGAAAACCAGCCGAGCGGCCTTTTTGCTTTTGAGCGATTTTCATAAATACTGGCGAAAGATATCAAGACAATGCGAGTTTTCACGTTCGACACGACGCTGCGCGACGGCACGCAGGGCGAATCGGTCTCGTTTTCGGTGGACGACAAGATCTTAATTGCTCAGAAACTGGACGAGCTTGGTATCGACTACATTGAAGGCGGCTGGCCGGGGTCGAATCCGCGTGACAAGGAGTTTTTCACGCGGGCCAGCCAACTCGCGTGGAAGCACGCCAAGCTGACCGCGTTCGGCTCCACCAGATTTGCCAGGAATCCGGTCGACCAGGACCCGAACGTGCGCGAACTGCTGGCAGCAGCCACGCCGGTGATCTCCATCTTCGGCAAGTCGTGGGATTTCCACGTTCGCACGGCGCTCGGTATCAGCGAAGAAGAAAATCTCGATTTGATCGCCGATACGGTGGCGTATCTGGTACAGCATGGCCGCGAGGTCGTCTACGATGCCGAACATTTCTTCGATGGCTATAGCGCCAATCCGAAATACGCGCTCCAGACGCTCGAAGCTGCCAGGCAGGCCGGGGCGCAGGTCCTGTGTCTCTGCGATACCAATGGAGGCACGCTGCCCGAGCGTGTGGCCGAAGTGACCGCAGTCGTGCGTGCTCGCTTCGACGGAGTTCTCGGAATTCACTGCCACAACGATGCCGAACTGGCCGTCGCGAATACACTGGCGGCGGTTCGCGCCGGGGCGAGCCATGTACAGGGCTGTATCAACGGATACGGCGAACGCTGCGGCAATGCGAATCTGTGTTCGATCATCCCCAACCTCGAGCTAAAGCTTGGGCACACGACCATCGGGCGCGAGAACCTGAAGCATCTGACCAGTGTGGCCCGCTACGTGGCCGATTTGGCGAATCTCTCGCTGCGGCGCGAACAGGCCTACGTCGGCCCGAGCGCGTTTGCCCATAAAGGCGGGGTCCACGTCAGCGCTGTCATGAAAGACGCGGCCACCTATGAGCACATCCAGCCTGAGCTTGTCGGAAATCGGCAGCGGGTGCTGCTGAGCGATCTCTCCGGACGCGGGAACGTTGCCTACAAGCTGAAGCAGCTCGGCTTGAAGGAGACCTTGACTGACACAGCCGGCCGCGAACTTCTGCAGCGCATCAAGCAAATGGAACATCAGGGATACGATTTCGAATCCGCCGAGGGGACGTTCGAGTTGCTTGTGCGGGAAGCGGCGCATCCGGAGTTTCATCCCTTCGAGGTCGTGCGCTATGAAGTTTCAACCAAGCTGCAGCCAGGCGCGGAGGAGACGGTGACAACGGCCGGAGTCACGCTGCGGGTGGGCGACTCCGTTCATTCCTCGACGGCGGTAGGACACGGTCCGGTGAACGCGCTTGACCTTTGCCTGCGGCAGTGTCTCGCGTCGATCTATCCGGCAATCTCCGATGTTCATTTGACCGACTATAAAGTGCGAGTGCTCGGCGGCAAAGGTGGCACGGAATCGAAGGTACGTGTTCTGGTCGAATGGACCGATCATCGCCGCAGCTGGGCCACGGTCGGCATCTCGGATAACGTTATCGACGCAAGCTGGCGGGCTCTGGTCGACGCCCTGCGCCTCGAGCTGATGCGGCTGCTCGAAAAAAAGAGCGAAGCGGAAAACGCGTCGCTCGATTTCAGCTGGGCGGTTTAGCGCGATCCCTCGCGCGCCATCACCAGTTTCATATCGACGCCGCCCTTGTCGGTATCAATATGGCTGCTGATGGTGAGCGTTTGCTTATCGGGCGAAAGCTCCCAGCGATCGGTGACCAGCTCATCTTCTCCCGTCGCGGTTTTCAGGCTGGTGCGCACCACCAGTACCGGTCCATCCCAGTAGCATTTGCTCTCGGCGTCTCGGCCGTTTACGGTGTTCTTCGTTATCGACCCGTCGGTGAAATACGTGAGGTCCGACGTTGTCGTTTTCTCGCCGGCGGTTTGAATCGTGTGCACGTTCATAGCCGGGTCGTGATCGTCGACCACTCGGATGATCATATCGGGCTCTCGGAAGCCATGAAAGTCGCTCTGATCCTTCAGCATGCGCCAGCGGCCGGAAAAGTCGGTTTTCGGCAGCGCTCCCGGCGTTCGTGGAGCCTGAGCAGATGCGCTACACGCTAGAAAGGCAAGAATTGCGAGGCAGCTTCGTCGCCCGAGCATGGTTCCTCTCTATCATAGAGAGCGAACTATCGATTGTCGCTTTGGCGCCAGTCGGAACTGCAGGAATCGGAGCCCGCCAGGTCGGCTTCGATCACCGGAATCAGCCGGTTCATCTCGTTCAAAACACGTTGAACGTAGCGCGCTTCGAGCTCGGCTTCGAGCAGGATCTTCGAGCGGCCAGGCCATTCCGGATCAGGCGCAAGCGTGAGGGAGCGTATGTTGGCACCCTTGGCCGTAATAGGGCCGGCTACGCGCATCAATACCCCGGGCTGGTCTTCCACCCACAATCGATACGTCTGCTTCAAAGGAGCACCTCGCCTGCGTACGATCTACTATAGCGATCTTACTTGCAGATGACAAGTAAGAGGCATGCCTCCGCTGTTTTGGGCCGAGTGCTGGCGCCGTTAGAATGAGAGCAGTGCTGGTCCAGATTTCGCAAACCCCTGGCATTCATGCGCCAGGAGGCCGTCCCGAATGGCTCCGCGCCCCGGCTCCCGTGGGCCAGAACTACCGCGAGCTGAAAAATCTTGTTTCGCGTCTGGGCCTGCACACCGTCTGCGAAAGCGCGGCCTGCCCGAATGTAGGCGAATGCTGGAACCGGCGTACGGCGACGTTTATGATCCTGGGGAACGTCTGCACTCGCCGCTGCGGTTTCTGCGCGGTCCAGAAGGGCGCTCCGCTGCCCGTCGATTACGACGAGCCGAGGCGGGTAGCCGAGGCGTGCGCCGCGCTGAATCTTCGATATGCCGTGATCACGAGTGTGAATCGCGACGATCGCAAGGACGGCGGTGCCGAACTCTTTGCATTGACGATTCAGGCGATCCGGCAGAAGATTCCCGGCTGTAAAGTTGAAGTGCTGATCCCTGATTTCCAGGGTTCGCACGAGGCGATCGATATCGTGATGCAGGCGCATCCCGACGTGCTGAATCACAATACAGAAACCGTGCCTCGGCTGTACAAGCAGGTGCGGCTGGGAGCACGCTACACGCGCTCGCTGGATGTGCTGCGCTATGCCAAGCAGATCCGGCCGCATACACCGACCAAGTCCGGGCTGATGCTCGGCCTGGGGGAGACGCGCGACGAGGTGCTGGTGGTGATGCGCGATTTGCGCGATCATCATGTGGACATTCTCACGCTGGGACAATACCTCCGGCCTTCACCCAAGCACCTGCCGCTTATCGAATACATCACGCCCGAGCAGTTTTCCGCTTACCGCGAAGCCGGCATCCGAATGGGTTTCGCACATGTCGAGGCCGGACCTCTGGTGCGCAGTTCTTATCACGCCGACAGCGGCGAGGAGAGCGCGACTTTATCGGCCGCGCGCATCGCCTGACATTCTGCTGACATTTCAGCTGCTGCGGCGGCTTGGCAAAACCGCGACAATCGGTTTGTATGAAACTGGTCTGGGTGTTGCTGTGCGCAGTGGCGCTGTTGGGGGCGGAACGGGGCGATTGGCCCGTCTATGGGCACGATCCGGGCGGCCAGCGCTTTTCGCCGCTTACACAGATCGATCGCTCGAACGTGAGCAAGCTCAAAGTGGCCTGGATATTCCGCACCGGAGATGCCTACCAGCCGCACGGCAGCAAGCCCACTGCATTCGAGACCACACCGCTATATATCGAGGGCACGCTGTACGTCGGGACACCACTCGGGAAGGTGCATGCAGTCGATCCGGTGAGCGGCCACGAGCGCTGGTCGTATGATCCGAAGATCAACAAAGACGCCGGTTATGGCGACTACTCGCATCGCGGCGTCGCGGCCTGGCGCGCCCCTTCGGGAGCTTTGCGGATATTCCTGGCGACCATCGATGCTCGCCTGATCGCGCTTGATGCAGCCACTGGCAAGCCCTGCAACGAGTTCGGCGACAACGGCGTGATCGATCTGCAGCAAGGATTGCGCATCGGAGTGAAATATCCGGAAGACTACGAAGAAACATCACCGCCGGCGGTTCTCGGCGATACCGTTATCGTCGGTTCCGCGATTGCTGATAACGGCGCGGTTGCGATGCCGAGCGGCGAGGTGCGCGCATTCGATGTCCGCACAGGCAAACTGAAATGGACCTGGGACCCGCTTGCCGAACTGAAGGGCGTAGGCGCGGCAAATGCCTGGTCGGTTATGGCCGTGGATGCCGCGCGCGATCTGGTTTTCGTTCCCACCGGTAGCGCCAGCCCCGATTTCTACGGCGGTGAGCGCTTGGGCGACGATTTGTATGCGAATTCGGTGGTTGCCCTGCGCGGTTCCACGGGCAAGGTGGTCTGGCATTTCCAAACCGTGCACCACGATTTGTGGGATTACGACGTGGCCACGCCGCCGCTGCTGTTTGATTACCACAGCGAAGGTAAGACGATACCGGCGATCGCGATCGGATCGAAGACGGGCAATCTGTTCCTGCTGAATCGTGAAACCGGCCAGCCGATTTTCGGAGTTGAGGAACGACCTGTGCCGAAGAGCGATGTGCCGGGAGAGAACGCATCGCCCACACAGCCGTTTCCAGTAAAGCCCGCCCCCTTAACGCCTCAGAAGATGACGGCAGAGGATGCCTGGGGCGTGGATGAAGCGGACCGCAAGTGGTGCCGCGACGAGATCAGCGGCCTGCGCACGGATGGAATCTTTACGCCTCCCTCGATTCGCGGATCACTTCTTTTGCCGGGCAACATCGGCGGCCAGAACTGGGGCGGCATGGCGTTCGACCCACAGCGGAACCTGCTGGTGCTTCCCGACAACCACATCGCTACAGAAGTGAAGCTTATCCCGCGCGCCGATTTCGATAGCACGCGCGAATCGACGGGCCGGCGATTGGATGGAGGCTGGGAATTTGCGCGACAACGTGGCACCCCGTACGGCATGATGCGGCGGTTTCTGCTCAGCCCCAAGAAATTGCCCTGCACGGCGCCGCCGTGGGGCCGGATGCTCGCAATCGACGTCACCACCGGCGAGAAGAAATGGGATGTTCCGCTGGGGCGTTTGTTCGTCGCGGCAGGCGAGCCCGGGACTCCGCCCGATTGGGGTTCGATTGTGCTCGGCGGACCCATAGTAACCGCTGGAGGGCTTGTGTTTCAGGCGGGGACTCTCGACAATGCCCTTTATGCTTTCGATGTCGAAACGGGCAAGCAACTCTGGCGCGGCGAATTGCCGACGAGCGCACGCGCCACGCCAATGACGTTTAAGGGACCGGACGGCAAGCAGTACGTGGTGATCTCCGCCGGTGGTCATCAGCCCGCCGGGAATCAGCCGCTGGGCGACTACGTAGTAGCGTTTAGTTTGTGAGCCGGATTTTGGCCGGAGTACATCCGGTACGGGAAGCGCTGCGCGCGCGTCATGCGTTGGACAAGATTTTGGTCGTCAAAGGGAGCGCGGGTCCGCGCATACAGGAGATCATCGATCTGGCACGTGATGGCGGCGTGCCGGTCCGGTTTGAGACGCGCGACTCACTCGATCGCGCCGCCAAAGGCGCTACACATCAGGGCGTATTGGGCTTTGCTGCGGCGCGCGCCTACGTGGATATCGATAAAGTCATCGCGGGCAGCCGGTTGCTGGTTGTGCTGGATGGCGTGGAAGACCCGCACAACCTCGGGGCGATTGTGCGAACATCGCATGCGGCCGGGGCGGATGCAGTGGTGGTTCCCGAGCGCCGCGCCGCCCCTTTGACGGAAACGGTGGATCGCGCTGCCGCGGGTGCTCTTGAGTATCTGCCGGTGGCACGTGTGGTGAACATTGCGCAGACACTCGAAAAGCTTAAGGAGCACGGATTTTGGATTTACGGGCTCGATGAGCGCGGCCGCGAACAGTATGATGAGGTGCCTTATCACCTGCCGACGGTAATCGTCCTTGGCGGCGAGGGGAAAGGTCTGCATCAGAACGTGCAAAAGCATTGCGATGTGCTGGTACGGATTCCCATGGCGGGTGCTGTTTCTTCGCTGAATGTATCGGTGGCAGCCGGGATTGTGTTGTTTGAATGGCGCAAGAGGGCGGGAAAGAGCGTCTCTGATAAGCTTGGCCGCTGAGAGGATTGAACCCTGAACCTTAGACGCGTTGATCAGCTTTCGCGACTGAGTGCGCTGGCGCTTGCCATTGGCCTTCTCGCCTTGGCCGGATCGCCCGATTTGGTTGCAAGTTCTGACAAACAGCGCGACGGATCACACGATTTCGATTATCTGATTGGGAACTGGAAAGCGCATGTCCGCCGTCTGCCGGATCGTCTGGTCGGATCGCATAACTGGATCGAGTACGACGGAATTTCCAACCACAGGAAGCTGCTCGATACCAACTCCAACTTCGAGGAGTTCGAGCTCGATAATGCAGAGAAGCATCTGCACATCAAGGGACAAAGGTTGCGGATGTACAATCCCGAATCGCATCAGTGGAGCATCTATCTGCTCGATCTGGACAAGGGCGTGCTCAATATGCCGCCGATGATTGGTCAGTTCACGGGTAACCGCGGTGAATTTCTCGATCAGGAAAATTACAAGGAGCGAGCGATCCTGGTTCGTTACGTTTGGCTGAACCTCTTGCCGAAGTCCGCACGCATGGAGCAATCTTTTTCCGATGACGATGGCCGGAGGTGGGAAGTGAACTGGATTTGCGAGCTGTCCCGCTGAAGCTCGCTGTTGTACAAAGGAGGAGGATACGAGCCGATGGGATTTCTCGACAAGTTCAACGTGAAAAAGCAGATTGAAACGCGCATGCAGGATGCGCAGCAACAGCAGGAAGAGCTGATGAACCTGGATCCCTCCGATCCAGAGGCCGTACGCCGGCTGACGGAGGAGCGAAATGCTCGCATCGAGGCGAGTATGCCGGGCTGGCTGAAAAAAGCTGTACCGCCGGCGCAGTTTGAAAATGTCCGCCGGATGCAGGAGCAGGCAATTCAAAAACAGGCCGAGATGTACCGCAAACTGGGAGAGAAGAAAGAGAACGAGAAGTCCTGAGCGCTATTTCGCGGTGAGTGCGACAACCAGAGTCTCCATGATGACGCGATCGTCGCGATATCCTTCGCGGAATTTCTTATCCGTCTCGTAGATCAGCGCGATCGCGCGGGCCAGTTGGGCGCGGGTAAAAGCTGCCGCCGTCGAAACAATCTGCTCGGCGCGCTCACGCCAGACCCGTACCCCGAGACGCGTGAAGAAAGCCTGGGCCTGCTGCGCTGAAGCAATCTTGTTTTCCTTGCTGGTCAGCGCCAGCCGGAATTGCGTGCTGAGAAAGGCAAGGGCAAGCGGCAGATACTCGCCTTGCCGGATCAAAATATCAAGCGAGCGGAGTGCCGCGGCGCGATCTCGTTTACCGAGGGCATTGACAAGTGTGAAAATCGTGCTTTCCGCGGCGTTGGGCACGAGCGCAGCAAGATCTTCCATCGTGACCCGGCGCTCTTTGCCCACGTAAAGCGAGAGCTTTTCAATTTCAGATTCGAGTTTCGAGGCGTCGCCTGCCACCGCATCCAGCAAGGCGGCTAATTCTGCGCCGGCGAGCTTAAATTCGTGCTTCCGGGCAAGCTCCTGCGCCAGATAGCGGCTCGATTCGGGCGTAAAGTGACGGAATTCGACCACCTCGCGGATGCCGGAAAAGAATTTCTGTACCCGCTCAATCTTTGTCTTATCGTCTCCGGAGAAGTCGTAACGGCTCGCCTCAAAGACAACGACTGTGCCCGGCGATGGCGATTCCAGATAGCTGGTGAGAGAACCGTCCGAAGACGCGCTCCCGGTCGTTTCCTCGTCATCGGCTTGCATCATTCTGCGAGGCAGGGCGAGTTCGGCGCTGCTCACCCAGATCACTCGCTCGCTTGAAAAGAGCGACATGGAACGTGCGTCGTCGAGTATGGCCGAGAGCGTTGTTTCGCTCAAATCGATCGAAGTGAAACCGTCTGCCCGCGCCTCGGTCGATAGAGCTCGATTGAGCAGCGCGTCTTTACAGAGCCGCCGATTGTAGCCCTCCTGTCCCAGGAACAAATAGGCTGGGGCGAGCGGCTGCTTGGCGACTCTCGCGAGAAACTGCTCGGGTGTCAGAAGTCCTCCATAATGCCGCTGACCAGGTCGCGCGCTACATCACGACAGAGGCGATCCTGCGCCGGGCCGCTTTCGTTGAAGAACTGATGCGGATCTACGGATAGCTCGTAGTCTTCGCGAAAACCCCAGGCCGGACGCGCGTAGATGACCTTGCCCGTGCGTTGTTCGACGAGCTTCACACTGATGTTGACCTGTAGCGCAACACTGGTGGCTTTCCCCGATGCCGGATCATAGATCGTGGGGAACGCAAAGGCGGAATTGATTGTTCCCTCGAGAATGGCGTCGGCCTCGTGTGGATCCGTCACGATCCGAAACCGTGTGCGCGCTTTAAACTCGCGGCCGATCTGTTGGGGCAACTCGTCTGCCAGAGCGTAGCGCGCGACAAATGCGTTGAAGGCCGGAATTGCGATCGTTTGAATGCTCTTGGGGACCTTCTCGCCGGTGCCACCCACATGATAGCCGCAGGAAACTGTCACGGCGATCAAGGCGGGAAGCGCAAAGGCGGCTCGCTTCGTCACCGCGCAGGAACCTCCAATTTCATGACGAGATCAGCAGCGGCATCGGCCGTAAGCCTGAGATTATCGCCGACGATCCAGAACCACGCGGCCCGTGGATTGTTGTGATCGATGCGGATATCACCTGCAATCAGCCCGCTTTGCCCGGCCACATCGGCTCCACTTGGTGCATCGTCATTCGAACCGCGTACTTCGATTTGCGCAGACGCGAGTGCTTCGGCCAGCTGCTCAGTTTCGGCTGTTTTTTTGAATTCCGCCCAGACAGACAGGCTGTAGCCGTGAAAAACAGGCGCGCCGATCACCCGCAAGGAGGGCAGGGGAGTCTTAGCCACCGATTGAGCAATCAGGCTCGCGACGTGGCGCTCGATTCGCTGTTCCGTTCGAGCGAGCTTTGCAATGCCCTCCTCGCCGTACTGAGCGAGCAGATTGAAGCTCAACTGAGCATCGAAGACTTGCTTGTCCAGCGGCTTAAACGAAAGCAGGCTCGTAGTTTGCTGGTGTAACTCCGAAACGCCGCGCCGCCCTTGTTCGCTGGCAGGCTCAAACACATGCACAATGGCCTGCCGGACTGGCGAAGCGTTGTTCAGCCTTGAAAGAACGAGCGCAAGCGCGGCGGCGGCAGGATGGGCCAGCTCCAAAAGGCCCGTGTCAGGCACGTCTGTGTCCGCGAGCAACGGTGCGATGATACGGGCTTCGGGCCGGTTCTCGAGCAGGCCGGTACAGTCGATCAGCAGCGGTTTCCCCGGCAATCCCGTCACAACTTCGTACACCTTTTGCGCGCCTTCAGCCGTCCCCGCGAAGATCACGGCGCGTGCGTCTTGAATCGAAGAAGCCTCGAACGGTTCGACGTACACGGCCTCGCCTTCGGATTCCCCGAAGTTGCCCTCACCTGTTGCCGAATAGGTCGAAACGTGCGCTTTGACGCGGCTTTTGAGCACGTCTTCGATTTCCTTGCCAAGCAGCGTTTCGCCGCCGACAAGCGCGATCTTTGGTTTAGCCAATTTGATGCTCCGGGAGCGAGGCGGGCTGATGCCCTCTTCGATAACGACGAAGAATGCCTCCCAAACGTATGACGATTCCGGTGAGAGCGTACGTTGTGGCAGCAGCGAGCAGAAACGGCTGAGACCATTCCCAGATGCCAAATGCAACCGCGCCGATCAGAAGAACAATGAGCGGTGTGCGTGGTTTGGAGACAGTGACCTGCTTGAAGCTGGGATAGCGCCAGGTGCTGACCATCAGAAGCCCGACCAGACCCACGAGGATCAGCCAGACGATCGAAAACGCGAAGGAATGCACCGGCACCGAATCGAAGTAGACGATCGAAGCCAGCAAGCCGGCGGCCGCCGGGCTCGGCATTCCGACAAAATACTTCCGATCGGGCCGCCCTGGATTCTTCGGCACGGGATTGGTCTGCACATTGAAGCGCGCGAGCCGTACCGCGCAGCAGAGAAGATAAAAAAATGCCACCAGATAGCCCGCCCGCGAGAGGTGCGTCTGCGCGACATTTTCAGCCGCTGAAAAAACGACATAGCGCACGCCCCAGACGAAGGCAAGCACGCCCGGCGCGATACCAAACGTGATGAAATCGGCAAGGGAATCAAGCTCGCGTCCGAAGTCGCTGGTCGTGTTCGTCATGCGCGCCACGCGGCCGTCGATACCGTCGGAAAGAACAGCGAAGCCAAGCGCCTTTGCGGCCAGCGAAAAGTGACCACTCGCGGCCGAATCTCCAGCCGAGGCTTGCAAAGCGCCTTCGAACGACTGCACCAGTGCGATAAAGCCAAGGAAGATATTGGCGCTTGTGAAAAACGTCGGAATGGCGTAAGCAGCGCGGCGCGGACGCTTTTTCTCGCCTCCGGAGGGTCCTGCGAAGCGTTCTCGAAGAGTCAGATCGTTGTCTCCCGTCTTGCCCATTTTGCGAGTATGCTTGCTCCGGCTGCGACGTGCTCACCGGCTGCAACGATGGTGGTCCATTCAGGGCCATAGATCACGTCGACGCGCGACCCGAATTTGATATAGCCGATGCGTTCGGCAGGGGCCAGCGCATCACCGGCCCGTTTATAACACACGATGCGGCGCGCAATCAGACCCGCGATTTGCCGGCAGGTTACACGGGTATCCTCGCCCTCGATGATCAGCGTATTCTGCTCGTTTTCGCTCGATGCCGCTTCATGGCTGGCGTTCAGGAATTTGCCCTTCTGGTAAACAACCGCGGCGACCTTACCCGGAATCGGCGTGCGATTCACATGCACATTGAAGATGTTCAGAAAGATGCTGACGCGTGTCTCGCCATTTTCTAAACGCTTTACGGCGACAACTTTGCCGTCCGCTGGCGCGATCAGATACTTTCCCGCGGGCGCCGTGCGCTCGGGATCGCGAAAAAAGTATAAGCAAAACGCAGCCAGTATGTAGAGCGGCAGCCCAAGCCACAAGCTCAGGAAGTAGGACAACGCCAGGCCCACCAGCGTGAGGCCACAAGCGTAGTAAATGCCGTCCGGTACGATGCGCAAAACATTATTTTCTCAGATGCAGCGGGCTGCGATCTCTCAAAAACCGTAGGCGAGGCGCTGAGCCAGCACTTCGGGGAGACCCGCCTCCACAATGGCCGAAGCCGTTCTTTGGATCGGGTAATCGACGCGGCGAAGATACACGACTTTCTGCTCCGCGTCGTAGATGGCGTAGGCGGCACGTGGATCGCCATCGCGCGGCTGTCCGACCGAACCAGGATTGACCAGATAGAGCACATCGGGTTCCAGTTCGATCGCGATTTCGCGCTCATTCCGCGGGACGGGAGCAATGACCCCAAGCCGCCGGTGCTTGGAGACGAAAATGCCTTGTAAATGTGTGTGTCCGAAGAACGCCAAGGGATGCTCGAGTGCTTCGAAAGCAGGTGCTGCTTCGCGGGCGCCGGTGACGTACTCGTCCTCGTCGCGCGGCGAGCCGTGCCAGACATGAAAGTGCTCGAGCTTGGCCGGACCGATCGGCAACTCGCGGAGGTATGCGAGCTGATCATCGCTGAGTTGCCCAATTGTCCAGCGCGCCGCGATTTGCGCGATTTCGTTGAACCACTCAAGACTGTCAATTCCCGCCACGACCTTATCGTGATTTCCCCGGACGACGCAGATCGTGTTCTGGCGAATCCAATCCGTAACGCGTGCCGGGTCGGGGTTGTAGCCGACCAGGTCGCCGCAGCAAACGACCTGATCGAACTTGCCTTCGGCATCGGCCAGCACAGCTTCCAGTGCAGGCCAGTTGGCGTGAGGATCGCTGAGAATGAGAAAGCGCACGAAATTACAGTTTCGCGCGGCGAAACGCGAGAGTTTCGGTATGCTTCGCCGAGACTGTACGAAGCTCGCGTTTGCTCTTCCGGTTACAATGCAGAGCGATGTCGCTAGTTGTGGTTGGATCCGTCGCATACGACGGCATTGAGACTCCGCACGGTAAACGCGAGCGTGCTCTCGGCGGAGCCTGTACCTACATCGCCTTGAGCGCGAGTTACTTCACCGAGGCTTCCATTGTGGGCGTTGTAGGCGAAGATTTCGCGAGCGAGGATCGCCACTTGCTGGCCAGTAAAGGGATCGATCTGGAAGGACTGGAGCAGGTGCCCGGAAAGACGTTTTTCTGGGCCGGCAAGTATTCCGACGACATGAACGACCGCACCACGCTGCGAACCGACCTGAACGTATTCGCGGATTTCAACCCGAAGCTGCCCGCTTCCTACGTGCGCAAACCGTATCTGTTTTTGGGCAACATCCAGCCGCTGCTGCAGAGAGATGTCCAGCGGCAGATGCCGGCGCTGCGCTTTGTCGGCGGCGACACGATGAACTACTGGATCAACGATTATCGTCCGGATCTGCTCGAAGCGATTCGCAGCTGGGATTTTCTATTGATCAACGACAGCGAGGCGCGCCTGCTTTCGGGCGAATACAATCTGAGGCGGGCGGCGCAGAAGATTCTCGAGATGGGTCCCAACACTCTCATCATCAAGCGCGGCGAATACGGAGCGATGCTGGTGCGCCGCGATTCGCTGTTCATGGTGCCGGGTTATCTGCTCGAAGACGTCTTCGATCCCACCGGTGCCGGGGATTGTTTCGCCGGTGGATTCGTCGGCTATCTCGCCGAACGCGGCTTCGATCTTCGCAACGGAAATTTCGATGTGCACGAACTGCATCGGGCGGTCATCTACGGCTCCGTTATGGGCAGCTTCTGCTGCGAGCAGTTTGGCGTAGAGCGTTTCCGCACTCTTACCCGCAAAGATATTGACGCGCGCTTTGACGAATTCCGGCGATTTACCGCGTTCTAGCGCCCCGACGATTGCGGTATCCGCCGCGCTCGTGGTGGTCGCCGTGCTCGCGGCGTGCTGGTGCTATCGCAACGGCTGCATTCTGTACTACGGCGATGCCGAGTCCCATCTGAATATCAGCCGCGGTCTGATCGATTCGGCAACTCCGGGTTACGACCAGCTGGGCACGGTTTGGCTTCCCGTTCTGCATGTGATCTGCCTGCCGCTGGTAGGCAACCGTACGCTTTGGGTGACGGGCCTGGCAGGCACCATTCCCGTCGCGATCTGCTTCGTTGTCGCCGGCATCTGCTTTTTTCTCGCCGCACGCGATGTGTATAGCACTGTTGGCGCGGCATTGGTCGTGACGGCTTGTTTTGCGCTAAACCCGAATGTGCTGTACCTGGCAGTAATTCCAATGACCGAAGTCGTTTTTCTGGCCGGGATCTCGATCGTGATGCTTGCCGCTGTGCGGTTTCAGAAAACGCAGCGACGGATGTGGATGGCAACCGCGGTGGTAGCGTCTTGGCTGCTTTCACTCACACGCTACGATGGCTGGTTTCTGATTCCGTTTATTGGGGTATGGCTTGCCTTGGGTGCACGCAATCGGAAAATGGTAACGCTGATTGTTTTCATAGCGCTCGCATCCCTGGCGCCGCTGTACTGGTTCGCGCACAATTGGTACCTGACCGGCAACGCCCTGGATTTCTACAACGGGCCTTATTCGCCGCGCGCTATCCAGCATGGTGCGCCCTATCCCGGGCTGCACGACTGGCTCGCGGCGTTTCATTACTATTCGACTGCCTGCCTCCTTTGTGCGGGAGGCGCGCTGATTGCCCTCGGAGCTCTCGGCGCGTGCTGCGCTCTGTGGCGTCGAAGCTGGCAGCCGGTATTGTTCCTGTTCCTGACGCCTCTGTTCTACATCTGGAGCATGCATTCGAGCAGCGGTACACCGATCCATGTGCCTTCACTCTGGCCCTTTTCGTACTACAACACCCGCTATGGGATTGCAGCGGTGCCGCTCTGCGCCATGGCTGCGGGTGCGCTTGCGGCACAGTTTCATTCTGCGGCTAAATGGCTTGCTCCCATGCTCGTCCTGATCGCTGTTTCGCCCTGGCTGCTTCACCCTAACCGCGAGAAGTGGATCTGCTGGAAGGAATCGCAGGTAAATTCGATCGACCGTCGCGCCTGGACCTCACTTGCAGCCGGCTACATACGGCAACATCCAACCGAAGGCGACTGCATATCGGCTTCGAGCGGCGATGTAACAGGAGTTTTTCGCGAGGCAGGCATTCCGTTGCGAACCACGCTGAATATCGGAAACGGCCCTCGCTGGTTTGCGGCCATTACGCGTCCCGATCTGTTTCATCCTTGTTCCTGGGCCATTATGCAGCGTGGCGACACTTTGGATCGGGCACTCACACGCGGGCCGTACATCGATAAACTCACGATTTCAACGAGTGAGTTCAGCCCGGACCTGGTGATTGCCAAGCGAACTCTTCCATGATCGAGATACCCTTCACAAAACTGCACGGAGCCGAAAACGACTTCTTGCTGACATGGCGCGCAGACGTTCCGGAAATTGATCTCTCGGAAGCCGCCCGCCGCATTTGTGCCCGAAACACAGGCATAGGCGGCGACGGCTGGATGCTGGTCGAGCGGGTTGCAGGCGGTCTGAAGACCCGGCTTTTCAACTCGGACGGAAGCGAGGCCGAGATCTCCGGTAATGGTACGCGCTGCGCAGCGGCATTCGCCCTACTCAATCAGGCAGCGACAAGTCCAGACGTGATGATCGAAACCGCCGCTGGCAAAAAAAGACTTCGTTTACTCGAACGCATCGGATACAAGTTTTTGTTCGAAATGGATATGGGCGAGCCGAAGCTCGAGGAACTCCATGCCGGGCTTTCGCTTCAAGGCTCCAGCTTCGATGCAACGATTCTCAACGTTGGCAATCCCCAGTGCGCCATTTTCGTGGATTCATTTCCTGCAAACTGGCGCGAATTGGGGCGTACGGCGGAGCGCCACCCGCGGTTCCCGCGTGGCTCCAACGTATCTTTCGTACGTGTGCTCGATCCGCACACAATTGATGTACTGTTTTTTGAGCGCGGCGCGGGCGAGACACGCAGCTCCGGCACAGGTTCTACGGGAGCTGCCGCCGCTGCTATTCTCAGGAAAGCGTGCGAAAGCCCAGTCGAGGTCAGGACGCCCGCTGGAAGTCTGCGCTTGCGCTGGAACCAGAGCGTTTTCCTGACAGGACCGGCTGAGCTGGTTGGAGAAGGGAGATTCTTCGTTGAGTTCTGAGCTGCTCGAACGGAATACCGCCCAGGCGAGCGCGGCGGCGAAGCTGCGCGAAAAGATCGCAAACAAATCAGCGCGGGTTGGCGTGCTGGGGCTGGGTTACGTCGGATTGCCGCTGGCGGTTGAGTTTGCGCGAGCCGGTTTCGAAGTCGTCGGAATCGATGTGCAGCAGGCAAAGGTCGACCAGTTCAATCGCGGAACTTCGTACATCAAAGACGTGAAGGACGACGTTTTCTCGCCTCTTGTCAAAAGCGGGAAGCTGCGCGCCACCAGCGATTTCTCGGCTATAAGAGATCTCGATACGATCGACATCTGCGTTCCCACTCCGCTGCGCAAAACAAAAGATCCCGATATGAGCTTCGTGGTCTCGGCCAGCGATGCTATCGCGGAACATCTGCACCCCGGACTCCTGGTGATGCTCGAATCGACAACCTACCCGGGCACCACCGACGAGCTCGTACTTCCCAAGCTAAACGCAAGCGGGCTGCGGGTTGGCGAGGATTTCTTCCTCTGCTTTTCTCCCGAGCGCGTCGATCCCGGCAACCCGAAGTTTCAAACAGCGAACATCCCGAAAGTTGTGGGCGGGATCACTTCAACCTGTACTGAGCTTGGGGCTCTCTTCTACAAACAGGCGCTCGAAACGGTGGTGCCGGTCAGTTCCACGCGAGTCGCCGAAATGGTGAAGCTGCTTGAAAACACCTTCCGCATGATCAACATCGGCCTGGTGAACGAGATGGCCCTGCTCTGCGATCGCATGAACATCGATGTTTGGGAAGTGATCGATGCGGCCGCGACAAAACCGTTCGGCTTTATGCCGTTTTATCCTGGCCCGGGCCTCGGAGGTCATTGCATTCCGATCGACCCGTTCTATCTCTCCTGGAAGAGCAAGGAGGCCGGTATCGAGGCGCGCTTTATCGAACTGGCCGGCTACATCAACGGCCGTATGCCTGAATTCGTGGTCGAGAAAGTCCTGTACGCTTTGAACGATGCCACGAAACCGGTGCGCGGCTCGCATGTGCACATTCTCGGAACCGCTTACAAGAAGGACATTGACGACGTTCGCGAATCACCGGCGCTCGACATCATCATCCTTCTCCGGCACATGGGCGCAAACGTTACGTTCTCCGATCCGTATGTGAAGAAAATCCGGATCAATGACGACGTACTCGAGGCGCAGGAGATGCTGCCAGCTGTGGAGAGTGCGGACTGCGTGGTAATCGTCACCGACCACAGGGGAGTCGATTACAAGAGCGTAGTAGAGCGCGGGAAACTGATCGTGGATACGCGCAACGCCTTGAAGGGTTTCCGTTCGAGCAAAATTGTCAGGCTCTAAGTATCGCGAATCGAGTCTCGCCATGCGGCGCCTGGAAGTCTATCTGGGTGCATTCGCTCGTAACGATTTGGCCGCGAGTGGTCACTAACTCAAAGTGCCCGAACTCGCTCCCAACACCGAACAGGATCAAACGCCTCCGAACGTCCCTGAGCTGACCGAGAAACAGCAGCAGGAGGCCGAAGAGCGGACCTCCGTCAGCGCCGTTGTTGTTCACGAAGCCATCCGCCACGACGGCGAAGAGGAGCTGAACCGCCCGCTCTCGGCGCTCGCCTGGTCCGGGTTCGCCGCTGGTCTCTCCATGGGCTTTTCTCTGGTCTGCCAGGCGCTCGCCTATTCGCGTTTGCCCGACTCGCCCTGGCGTCCGCTCCTGGTGCGACTCGGCTATCCGGTCGGTTTCTTGATCGTGATCATCGGGCGCCAGCAGCTCTTCACCGAAAACACGCTCACTGCCATCATCCCTCTGCTCGCACGCCGCAATCTGTCCACGCTGCTTCTCGTGCTGCGCCTCTGGGCCGTGGTGCTCGCAGCCAATCTCGTCGGCGCACATCTGTTTGCCTGGGTGGTCGGCAATACACCCATGTTCAGCCGCGAAGTCCAGCACGCTATGCTAGAGCTCGCGCGCGGCGCCATGCACGTCACCTTCGGACAAGCCATTTTGCGCGGCATCTTCGCCGGCTGGCTCATCGCCATGGTGGTCTGGATGCTCGCCGCCATCGATTACGGACGCGTTGCTGTCATCATCATCCTCACTTACGTCGTCGGCCTGGCCGAGCTGACGCACATCATCGCGGGCTCTGTAGAAGTGCTCTTTCTCGCCATGGTCGGCGACCGCAGCTGGTGGTCTGTCGCCTGGGGCTACATGTTTCCTACGCTGATCGGCAACATCATCGGGGGCGTCTCGCTCACCGCCGCCGTGAACCACGCCCAGGTCGTTGCAGGCATGAATAAGAAATCAGAGCCGGAAGCGTAAGGCGCCAATCCGGACGAACTCGCTGCTCCGTCGAATCGTCATATGATACGACCATGCGCGCCGACCTGCGTCTCGCCTTCCGCACGCTTCTGAAAAATCCAGGATTCACTCTGGTTGCCGTTCTGACCCTGGCTCTCTGTATCGGCGCCAATACCGCCGTGTTCAGTGTGGTGGACGCCATCGCTCTTCGCCCGCTGCCCTATCCTCATCCCGAGCGGCTCTTTCAGATCATCCTCAGGCAGCGTGGTCATGGCGCCGTGTATACCCAGGAAGAGCAAACCGGCCGCGTGTGGGAAGACATCCGCGACGGGGCGCGGGACTACAATACCGCTGTCTTTCACGACGGTGCGGGCGGGGTCAATCTCGTCGTCAATGGTACACCGCGCTACATCAAACAGCAGCGCGTCTCGACCGGATTCTTCCACATGCTCGGCGTCTCCCCTCGCATGGGCCGCGAGTTCAATTCAACCGAAGACCGCGCTGGCGGGCCTCCTGTTGCGATTCTCAGCAATCAGCTCTGGCGCAACACCTTCCACTCCGATCCGTCCGCTATCGGCTCAAAAATCATGCTGCGCGGCGAACCTTACACCGTGGTTGGCATTATGCCGCCCGGTTTTCGCACCAGCGCGCCTGCTGATCTCTGGACTCCCCTTCAGCCATCCCCCGAAGGCGAAGGCGCCGGCTCAAACTACCGTATCGCCATTCGTCTTCATCCCGGCATCTCGGAGGCGCGCGTTGCCGACGAACTCAGGGTCATCGGTTCCGCGCTCTTCAAAGACGAGCATCTTCCGAAAGGCTTTGCCGAATGGCTTGCTCCCATTCCGCTCCAGGAAGGCCTCACCAGTTCCGTTCGCAAACCCGTCCTCATTCTCTGGTACGCCGTTCTTGCCGTGCTGTTGATTGGCTGTGTCAACATCGCCGGCCTTCTGCTTGCGCGCTCTTCCTCTCGTGCACGCGAAATCGGCACCCGTCTCGCTCTTGGCGCAGCCAAACTCGCCATCATCCGCCAGTTGCTCACGGAGTCGCTCGCGATCGCAATTCTCGGCTCGCTCGGCGGACTCCTCCTCGGCTCCATCGCGCTTGCGGGCCTGAAACAACTCGACATTCAAGCGCTCGACCTTGATCCCGCATCCATCACCCTCGACGCTCGCGTCCTGGCGGCCACCGCCATACTCGCAGTCGTGACCAGCCTCCTGTTCGGCCTTTATCCCGCACTTCAGACCATCCGCGTCGACATCCGTTCTGCACTCGCGCAAGGCAACTCCTACGGTGCCTCCGCTTCTTCGCGCCGGTGGTCGCGGCGTGCTCTCGTCATCGCTGAGGTCGCGCTCTCGACAGTCCTTCTCATCGGCGCCGGACTCCTGCTTCGCACTTTTGCTCATCTGATCGGTCTCGAGCCTGGCTTCGACAGTCGCCACGTGGTCACGGCCAGTCTGTCTCTGCGCGATGCGCGTTATCAGACCCCACAATCCATCAACCATCTCTATGACGAATCGCTTCGACGTATTCGCGCTCTTCCCGGTGTGGAAGCGGCGGGCATCGGCCTCTCTCTGCCTTACACGCGCGCCCTCAATACCGGTCTTTCTGTTCTCGACGGTCCCCATCCCGGCCCGCGCCCGATCACCAACTACACCTACGTCACACCCGGCTATTTCGAAGCGCTTCGAATGAAGCTTCTGCGCGGACGCTTGTTCCGCGATACCGACAATGCAGCCTCTCAACCGGTCGTCATCGTCAACCAGGCGTTTGTTCAAAAATATCTGAACGACGAACGCGACCCTCTCGGCCGCCACCTCGATTCCGGCGTCGTCGTTGGCGTCATCGGCGATGTCCAGGAGCAGGCTGGCTGGGGCGATTTCGGTCCGCTCAGCCCGATTCCGGAAATCTACGTCGACGCTGCTCAACTCAAAGACAAAGATTTTCAGGCGATACATACCTTCTTCGCCTCGCCTGTCTGGGTGGTTCGTTCACATGATTCGCTGCAGACCATCGCCGCTGCTCTGCAGCAGTCCGTCTCCGCCGTCGATCCGCTGCTGCCGTTTGCCGAATTCAAGTGGATGGACGAGATCCGCTCTGCCTCGGTCGCCTTCCAACGCCTCACCGCGACGCTTCTCGCCGTACTCTCCGCGCTGGCGCTCGCCCTCGCTGCTGTCGGCATCTACGGACTGATTGCCCACTCGGTTGCCGAACGCACTCGCGAACTCGGCATCCGCATGGCTCTTGGGGCGACCGTCTCCGATGCCGTGCGCGCCGTTTCTCTCCCGGGCATTGCGCTCTCTGCCGCCGGGCTTGCGCTTGGCTGCCTCCTAGCGCTCGGCCTGACGCGTTTTCTTCGCTCGCAGCTCTTCGGGGTTGCTCCCAACGATCCCGCGACCTTCTGCATGGTCGCCGCCGTTCTTCTGTCGATCGCCGTCCTCGCCAGCCTCATCCCGGGCGCACGCGCGGCCCGTATCGACCCTGCTCAGACTCTGCGCGCCGAGTAACGACACGTCGCTATCCGCTACTCCGGAAGGAGGAAATATCGTGCTACGATATAAATGTGAAGGCACTCTCGCTGGCCGAATATCGCCACATCTCCGAGTTCCGTTATCGCATCCGCCAGTTCCTGCACTTCAGCGAACAGGCCGCCCGCGATAACGGCATCGATCCCCAGCAGCATCAGCTCCTGCTCGCCATCAAAGGTCTGCCGGAAGGCACTCGGCCCACGATTACGGCGGTGTCAGAACGCCTCGGCATCCGCCACCACAGCGCTGTCGAGCTCGTCAACCGCGCCGTCGCGCACGGTTCTGTCGCCAAACATCACAACGCCGACGATGCGCGCGAAGTCCTGCTCGAATTGACTCCGCAGGGCGAGCAACTGCTGCAGAAGCTTTCCGTTCTCCACTGGCAGGAGCTGCAGAACTCCGGCCCCACACTCGCGCAGGCGCTCGGCAACATCGTTCAGCACACGCCGCAGAAAGCGAGGAAATCCGCATGAGTACAAACGCCGCCAAGGCTCAGAAACACAGTCATCTGGAAGATCTCGGCGACTTCACCACTACGCCGCGCGTTATCCCCATTGCGCTGCTCGCGATTTTCATCGGCTTCGTTGCATCCTATGTGGCCTGGTTTCTGCTGAAACTGATCGGTCTGTTTACCAATGTCTTCTATTACGGGCGTTGGGATACGGCGCTGGTCTCACCTGCCGGTAATCACCTCGGCATTTTCGCGGTGGCGGTCCCGGTGATCGGCTCACTGATCGTCGGTCTGATGGCGCGCTACGGTTCCGAGCGCATTCGTGGCCACGGCATACCGGAAGCGATCGAATCCATCCTGATGAACGGTAGCCGCGTACATCCCAAACTTGCTGTATTGAAACCGATTTCGGCAGCCATCTCGATCGGCTCGGGCGGACCCTTTGGCGCCGAAGGCCCGATCATTATGACCGGCGGCGCGTTCGGCTCCATGATCGCGCAGTTCTTCCACCTCACCGCAGCCGAGCGCAAAACGCTTCTCGTGGCGGGCGCTGCGGCCGGCATGTCGGCAACCTTCGCAGCGCCACTTTCGGCCATTCTGCTGGCTGTCGAACTGCTGTTATTTGAGTGGAAGCCGCGCAGCGTCATTCCCGTAGCTCTTGCCAGTGTCACGGCGGGTGCTGCCCGGCGTTACATACTCGGTCTCGGCCCGCTGTTTCCCGTTCCGTCGCACCCGGTCTTCATCGGTCCCGCCGGGCTGTTCGGCTGTTTAGCGATCGGCATCGCTGCCGGCGCACTCTCGGCTCTGCTCACGGTCGGCGTGTATGCCGCCGAAGACGCGTTCCAAAAACTTCCCATTCACTGGATGTGGTGGCCGGCCATCGGCGGCTTTTTCGTCGGCATCGGCGGTCTCATCTTCCCGCAGGCGCTGGGCGTCGGTTACGACACCATCGGCCTGTTGCTTAAGGGCGATGTCGCCTTCAAATTCATTCTTGGCGTCTTGCTTGTCAAGTCCGCGATCTGGATGATCTCGCTAGGCTCCGGCACTTCGGGCGGGGTGCTCGCTCCGTTGCTGATGATGGGTGCGGCGCTTGGCGGAGTCGGCGGCATGTTCCTGCCGCATTTCGGCCAAGGCTTCTGGCCACTGGTTGCCATGGGCGCGATCCTGGGCGGCACCATGCGTTCGCCATTCACCGGAATCGTCTTCGCGATCGAGCTCACGCACGACCTCAACATGCTCCTCCCGCTGACCGTGGCCAGCTTCCTCGCGCACGCCTTTACCGTCCTCGTGCTCAAGCGCTCCATTCTCACCGAGAAGATCTCGCGCCGCGGCTATCATCTCAGCCGCGAATACGCGGTGGACGCGCTCGAGATCCTCTTCGTCCGCGAAGTCATGCGCACCAATGTCGTTGCGCTTCCCGCCAACAGCACGCTCGAAGAAACACGCGAGCTGCTTCGGCCCTCCAAGCGTCCGCATGGCCAGAGCGTTTTCCCCGTGGTGGACGAACAGCAGCATCTCCTCGGGGTGATCAGCCGCAACGATCTACTAAAGCGCGTCGACGAAGCGGCGGGGCGTCCGCTCAATGAACGTCTGGGCGATATCGTCTCGCCCAACGTCACAGTGGCCTACACCGACGAGCCGCTGCGCATCGTTGTCTATCGCATGGCGGAAACCGGCTACACGCGCATGCCGGTGGTGGATTCAGAAGACGAAAAGCACTTGCTTGGGATGGTTTCGCTCGACGATCTACTGCGCGCGCGTAGCCGCAATCTCGAAGAAGAGCGCCGCCGCGAACGAATCCTGCGTGTCCGGTTGCCGCTCGGCAAGCGCACGAAGACGGAACGGCTGATCGCCGCCGGCCGGCCCGACCTGGAAGCATAAGCCGGAGGCTGCGCGCCAGTTCGCGGCAGCCCAAATCCCGCTCTTCATCAGTGCGCGTGGTGATGGAGCACGAGGTAATGCGAAAGAATAGTTCCGAGCGCTGCGCCTGCGACAACGTCTGACGGGAAATGGCCCTGCGTTGTAATCCGCGAAAATGCGATCGTTCCCGCCAGTCCGTAGGCGACCCACGGAACCCAGCGGTGACTTGCATAGCGTTCGCTGAAAACGTCCGCGAGCGCAAAGGCGGTGATGGCATGGCCGGACGGAAAGCTCTTCCGTGCTAACGGATCTGCCCGGAACCAGGTGTTGCCAAAGTCTCCGTAGGGCGCAACATCGGCGGGGCGCAGTCGTCGAGTTACCATCTGCAGGCCGAAGGCAGCGATCTGCGCATCCGCCATCGCTTCCACCGCCAGAAAGACGGTCTGCTTGCCGTAGGTGTTCCGGGTTTGTGCGCTCCAGGCGTAATCCGCGACGGGCACCGCAATCAAGAGCCCCGCCGTGTTGGTTGCGCTGGCGATCTCGTTGAACTCGTCGAATCTGCCGGTGCGGCGAAAGTACGGAGCATCGTGCGCGTCGAGTGCGATCAGCCCGGCAGTCGCGGCGCTAAGGACAAGCGTTGCCTTCCAGTGATTGCCATGGCGCACAAGCTGCCACGGGAAGGCGATCACATGCTTTTGATCGTTCAGCACATTCCCGGCGAGTTGCTTCCAGGCCTGTTTACTGTCGATAGACACGTCTTCCGGAACGCGGTCAGCTTGCTGTCCGTTCAGCAGGGGACCGCAGAACAGAAGCGCGAGAGTGAGAGCCTGAAGCCGCATACCAAGCTGTCTCGCTAATGCCTGTGCCGCAACGAACGTGGCCGTGTAAACGGGATGAACTCCTGCATCAGGTTGTAAGCCAGGTCGCCGCCCAGTCCGTAAAACCCGCGACGCAAAGCAGCGCTCGACGTGCCGGTACTATTCGGTTGCCACGTGTTCACCAGAAATGCCGATCCGAACGCGCTCGCCACACGTGCATACGCGATCGAACTGTCTCCACTGTCCGTCTTGCAGGTGACCACCTGTTTGAGCGCATTGATCAACCGTGCCTTGCCTGGCGACGATTCCGAAGGGAAATAGCGCGGGTCCTCATGCAGCGCCGATTCGAGAACGAACGCAAAACCCTGCCGGCTGAGATTTCCCGCAAAACCCGAAGCGTAGCGCTTAGCGTATCCTTCCACTCCGCCGCCCCATTCGCGCGGACTCCCGTCCGCCTGCCCGATTGTCGCGCCGATAAACGCCCCGCCGAACCCGCGCAGTCCAATCGTCTGCACAATCCGGTAGTCCCACTTATCGCGAACCGAAAAAGGAGGGGCCGAAACTGTGTTCGGCAGTTTCATCGCTCCCGCATCGGCGCCGGGCAGCTGGCCTGGTTGGGGTGGCTTCTCCTGTGCCGCAACCGGCAACGCGAGAACAAGCAGCGCCCAAGGCGCCCATTTTGTCATCTCTCTTCATTAACGCACGCGAAGCGGAATATGTTTCAGAGCTCTGGCTGCTGAAAAAGACGTATGCCCGCAATACCCTCCGCGCCGGCATCCATACAGGCGGCCGCATTCCCCCAATTGATGCCGCCGAGTGCAAATACCGGCTTTCCGTGGCGGCACGCTCGGCGCAGCGTCTCAAGCCCGATCGGCTCGCCTTTTCCCGGACTGGCGAATACCGGTCCAAAGGTCACGAAAGCCGCCTTGCTCTGCACGATTTCGCTGATGGTGTGGCACGACCTGGCGACGATCAGCCCCGGCAGCGTCTCCTGCGGCGCTCGTGAAGGCAGATGCACGCCATCGCAGCCGGCCGCGAGCGACACATCAGCGCGCGTGTTGACCAGGATCTTAGTGGCCGTAGTTTTACCTGCTTGGCCTGCACGCACCGCCACCACCGCCGAGGCGAACTCGAAAAGCTCGCGCGCGGAAACGTCCTTTTCGCGGATCTGTATGAAGTCGACAGCCAGGTGTATCTGATCGCGAATGATTTCCAGCAGCGCACCGAAGCCGCCGACCGCCTTTCGATCCGTTATGTAGTAGCGCTTCATCGTCCCGTAAATGCCATCGCCTCGACGGGCGCGGTTAAGCTGAGTGAATCGGAATCAGCATAGCCGGCATACTCGCTCTGCGAGAGCGCGATCGTAAATCCATGCTCAAGCTGAATCTGCACGCCCGCCGCCGAACGCTGCACCGTTTCCACTCGCAGCACGAGCCGGTTTCCATTGCCCCGAACCGGCTTCATCTCCGACTGCAGTACGCACAGAAAGCCGGTGTCGCCGATCAGATGACCGGGCAAATGCGGCCCCTCGAGTTCCTGCCCCAAAACGCGCAGCCGGCTCGTTCTGCCTGCCGGATCGAGGCTGCGAATTTCGGCTGGCGCGATATTATGCAATCCCAGCAGCCGCGCGACTCCTACCGATGCCGGTCTGCGTATCACCTCTTCGCGAGTCCCCGATTGTAAGAGCCGGCCGCTTTCGAGTATTGCGATGCGGTCCGCCAGTTCGCAACATTCTTCGATATCGTGCGTCACCAGCAGGATCGGAATTTCGATGCGCCTTTTCAGCTCGCGCAGCAGCTCCCAGAAAGCGCGGCGAAGCCGCGGATCCAGCCCTCGCGACGGTTCATCCAGCAGCAGGAGATGCGGATCGGTCATCAATATACGCGCCAGCGCCGCACGCTGCCTCTGTCCGCCCGAAAGCTGTGAAGATCTGCGATCGGCGAGTTGGCTCAAATCGAAGCTCTCGAGCAGCTCGCTCATGCGCCGCCGCGCTTCCAGTCTCCCCACACCGGCGCTTTGGGCGGCGAAGCGCAGATTTTCGCGCACTGTCATGTGCGGAAAAAGCGCGTGATCCTGAAAGATATAGCCGCACCGGCGGCGTTCGGGCGCGAGTTGAACGTTGGCTGCTGCGTCGAAGTAAATGCGGTCGCGCACAAGGATGCGTCCTTCGTCGGGACGGGCGAAACCGGCGATCGAATTGAGCAGCAGAGTCTTACCGGCACCGCTCGGACCGAGTACTACCGTAATCCCGGCAGGAGCGGCGAGCTGTACGTCCAGCGTAAAGGCCGGCGAGTCGCGTACCGCGGCCAGCCGGCGCACCACACGCGCTTCGATACTCATCGTTCGGGAGCTCGCGCCGCGTAGCTGGCGGGCCACAGCAGCGCAAGCGTCACAGCGGAAATCAGCAGGACCAGAATTCGCGCCAGCCGTCCGTCGCCCGCTTCCACCGCATCATAAATGGCAACCGAAAGCGTTTGCGTTCGGCCCGGGATGTTGCCGGCAAGCATGATCGTTACACCGAAATCGCCAAGCGAGCGGGCAAACGCGAGCGTCGCGAGCGATCCCAGCCCGCGCGCCGAAAGCGGCAGCGTTATGCGCCAGAACGTTCGCCACTCAGAAGCGCCCAGGCTACGCGCAGCCCACTCGTACCGATAATCGACAGACTCCAGTACCGCACGCGCAGCCTTGATGTAAATCGGCGCCGAATGAACGAAAGCCGCAACCACTGCAGCCTGCCAGGTAAACACCAACGGGTGCCGAAAGATGCTCTCATACAAACGACCGAAAGGCGACGCGTGGCCCAGTAACACCAGCAAATAGTAGCCGAGTACAGTCGGCGGCAAAACCAGCGGCAGTGTCACCAGCGAATCCACCAGATTCCGTCCGCGAAAGCTCTTATGCGAAAGCAGGTACGCGATGAACGTTCCGGCTGTCAGTACAAAAAACGTTGCGATGACAGCCACGCGCAGGCTGAGCCACAGCGGGAACCAGTCGATGGGACCGTTCATGCGCGCTCACGCCGCAGCGAGTTGACGGCGCTCGTACTCGCTCTTCAGATTTGTGTAGAGCACTTTCAAAAGCGCAATTACGGGCACAGAAAAAAACATTCCCGCGACGCCGCCGATTCGCTCGCCGGCAAAAACTCCGAAAAGGACGAGCAGCGGATGCAGCTCGAGACCCGCTCGCATCAGGTATGGGTTGACTACATAATCCTGAAAGACACGATAGATGCCGAAGAAGATCAGGATGGCAAGCCACGCTCCCGAACCGGTTCCGAAGGAAACAATCAGCAGCAGTACCAGACCGACCGCCGGACCTACTGCCGGAATAAATTCGAGCACAGCCAGAATGCCGGCCAGCAGCAGTTCGTAACCGACACCGACGACACGCAGAAAGATCGAGTAGGAGGCAAATGTAATCAGCGCCAGAATGACCAGCGCTCGAATATAGTTCTTGAGAGCTGTGTGCATCTCCATTAGAATGCGCCGCAGGATATTGCGGTCCTGCTTCTCTTCAAGCGTGCCTACCAGGCTGCGAACGATCGTTTCGCCGTCTTTCAAAAAAAAGAAAGCGAGAATAGGCAGCAGCACGGTCGGAAGCAGCAGACTTACGCCCGAAAGCAAACGGGTGCCTGCTTCGTGCAGGAATGGCATCACGCTTGCGCCAAGATTAGCTGCTTCCTGACTGGCAGCGGCCACAATCTGCGCGCGCAACGGATCGAGCCATTCCGGAAGCGGCATGTTCGCCAAGCGGCCCTTGCTCAGCAGAGCTGGAAGGCTGGTCACAAGATTGGCAGCCTGCGCAACCAGCTGCGGAATCAGCGCGAAGCCGAGTCCAACCAGTGCGCCGATGAGCAGAACGTAGACAATTGCGAGTGCCAGCGCACGCCGCTGCTGCGTGAAATAACGGCCGACCAGTCCCACCAGCGGCGAGAGCATGTAAGCGAAGAAAATCGCGGCGGCAAAGAGCAGCAGTGTTTCGCGAATCGTATAGACGAGCGAGAGTACAAGGACGAACAGAAAAACCGTCCAGACTACGCGGAGCGCCTTGTAATCGAGGCCGAACATCGCCGCTTAACTCATTGTTAGACTAGCAGGAGTTCACGAATTTCATGGTGGTTTTCCCGTTCTCGACGGAAGCCGGACGCGCATGCCGGTGAAAGGCGCGAGCCGCGATCTGCGTGAGGAAACACGCGCCCTCGCAAATCTCGAGGAGAAGCTGAAACAGGGCGGGGGAGCCGCCAAAATCGACAAACAGCACCGCGACGGCAAGTTAACTGCGCGCGAGCGAATCGAGCGGCTGATCGATCCCGAGGCGCGGTTTCTCGAAATCGGTCTGCTCGTGGCCTACGATCTCTACAACGGTCAGGCTCCGGGCGCGGGCGTGGTCACCGGGCTCTCGCGCATCGCACGACGGCCCGCGGTGATCGTTGCCAACGACGCTACGGTCAAGGCAGGCGCGTGGTGGCCTGAGACGATTACCAAGATTCTGCGCGCGCAGGAGATCGCCATGCGCAACCGGCTGCCAATTGTGTACCTGGTCGATTCGGCGGGCGTAAATCTTCCGCTTCAGGACGGCATCTTTCCGGGCCAGTACGGAGCCGCGCGCATCTTTTACTACAACTCGCTGATGCGCCGCCGGCTCCACATTCCGCAGATCTCGGCCGTTATGGGACCGTGCATCGCGGGAGGCGCGTATCTTCCCGCCTTGAGCGACGTGATCATCATGGTCGAGAACGTCAGCTTCATGGGGCTCGGCGGCCCGAATCTGGTAAAAGGCGCGGTAGGGCAGGTGACTGATGCCGAAACTCTCGGCGGGGCGAAAATGCACACCTCAATCAGCGGCGTGGCGCATTATCGCGCGGCTGACGATGCCGAATGTCTCAACATGATCCGCCGCCAGTTCGAACAGATGCCCGAGCCGCGCGATTCCCGCGAACACGCAAGTGAAGAACCGAAGCTGCCGGCCGATGGCCTGTACGACGTGCTGCCGCGCGATCATCGCCTCCCCTATCGAATGGAGGATGTGCTCGATCGCATTCTCGATCGAGGCGAATTGCTGGAATTTCAGCCGGAACATGCCCCGGAATTTCTTTGCGCGACGGGGCAGCTGGCCGGGCGGCGCATCGGTATTATTGCAAACCGGCGCGGTTTTCTGAATACGGCTACCGGTCCGCGCGTCGGTGGAATTGTTTATACCGAGTCGGCACGAAAGGTTGCCTATTTTGTGGAGAATGCCGAGCGCCATCGTCTGCCTCTGTTGTACGTACAGGACGTCTCGGGCTTCATGGTGGGCGTGGAAGCCGAGCGCGAGGGAATTATTCGAGCGGGAGCCGAAATGGTGGAAGCCATGGCATGCGCGACCGTGCCAAAAATCGTACTGACCGTGAACCACGCAAGCGGCGCAGGCTATTACGCGATGGCGGGACAAGGCTTCGATCCGAACTTCACTTTTAGCTGGCCGACTGCGCGCATCGGTGTCATGGAAGGCGATTCCGCAATTCAGGCGATTTATGGGCCGGAACTCGAAAAGCTCAAAGCTGCCGGAAAACCTGTGCCGCTCGAGCTGCAGGACAAGATCTCCCGCACGCGCGAGGACTACGAAAAGTGGCTCGATGCGAAATATGCCGCGGCTCGCGGGCATTGCGACGCGATTATCGATCCGGTCGAGACGCGCGCCATCCTCGATTTCGCGTTCGAGGCCGCCTGTGCGCACGAGCGTACGGAGCATCTGCCCGTTCAGCTGCTCGCTGGCGGATAGGCTAAGCTCTTGTAGCGGGGTTCACCATGCACGTGCTCACGGCAAAGAAGCATCGCGTCCTGCATATCACGCTGAACCGGCCGGAGAAGCGCAACGCTCTCACGCTCGAGATGGCGCTCGCCATCAACCAGGCAGTCTACCAGGCGCAGGAAGACGTCGAGGTTGGTTGCATTCTGATCAGCGCGCACGGACCTGTTTTCTGTTCCGGCATGGATCTCGATGAAGCATCCGAAGCCGGTCATGAACATCTCGAGGCGGCCCACGACGAGCTGTTCAGTATGGGCACGCGCTCGCTCAAGCCGATCGTTGTGGCGGCGAACGGAACCGCACTGGGCGGCGGCGTGGGACTGGTGGCGCAAGGCCATGTCGTGCTGGCGGCCGAGGGTGCTGTCTTCGGGCTTCCGGAGATTCGGGTCGGTTTGTGGCCGTTTCTTGTTTATCGCTCCGTCTGCGCTGCGCTCGGTCACCGGCGTACCCTCGAATTAAGCCTTACCGGGCAGCCGTTTCATGCCGAGGAGGCTTTCGAGTGGGGGCTGGTTTCTCGTGTATGTCCAGCTGCGGAGATTGCAGATCGAGCGCGCTCCACCGCGCGCCAGATTGCGAAGGCGAGTCCCCAGGCCGTTTCGTGCGGCATGCGTTATGTGCGCGATGCGGCGGGCAAGCCATGGGAAGAAGCGGGCAAGCTTGCTGCAGTGCTGCGTTCGGAGTTGATGGATAGTGCGGATTTTCAGGAAGGCGTGCTGGCTTTCAAGCAGAAGCGCGAGCCTCGCTGGCCGAGCATGCCGGTTCAGTTTTACCAACCAAAGCCGAACGGCGAATAGCGCCGTTCTTTTGCTCTTGCTGAGCGTGCCTCTGTGCGCGGGGCCGGTCTTCTATCGCGATGTTCTGCCCCTCCTCGAGCAGCATTGCCAAAGCTGCCATCGAAGCGGCGAGATGGCGTCCATGGCGTTCGAAACGTATGCACAGACCAGACCATTCGCGCGGTCGATTGCAGAGGCCGCCGCGTCGCGAAAAATGCCGCCCTGGTTTGCCGATTCCTGCTGCGGGCATTTTGCGAACGATCCGTCCTTGAAGCCAGAGGAAATCGCGACGCTTGAGGCCTGGGCCGATGCCAACGCGCCGGCCGGCGATCCGCAGGATGCACCTCGCCCGCGCCATTGGACCCGCGGCTGGAATATTGCTGTACCCGATCGCGTGTTTACCATGCCAGTCGCCAAGCACCTGCCCGCATCGGGCGATGTTCCGTATCAATATGTCATTCTTCCGACCGGCTTCCAGAAAGATCGCTGGGTGAGTATGTCCGAGATTCGGCCCAGCAATCGCATGGTGGTTCATCACGCTGTCGCGTATATACGTCCTCCGGGTTCGAGCTGGCTACGCGGAGCGCCCGTCGGGAAACCCTTCAGTGCGGATGATCTCGCGACCACGCAACTCCGCCGCGATGCCATGTGGACCACCAGCGATATCCTGCTCGTCTATGCGCCGGGTAGCTTGCCGGATTCCTGGCCTGCCGGTTTTGCGAAGCTGATTCCGGCTGGTTCGGACATCGTGCTCCAGCTGCATTACACGACACACGGACACGCGGCTGAGGATCAAACCAGCATCGGGCTCGTTTTCGCGAAGAGTGCGCCACAGAAACGAGTGCTCACGCTTCAACTGACCAACGATTCATTCGTGATTCCCCCGGAGGATCCGGACTACCGCGTCGAAGTGCACGGCACGCTGCCCAATGATGCCCTGCTGCTGAGCTTCTTCCCGCATATGCACCTGCGCGGCAAGAGCTTCGAATACAACATCGTCGCCCCACATGGCCGGATTCGTACGCTGCTCCGCATTCCGCATTACGACTTCTACTGGCAGCTGAGTTATCGGCTGGCGCAACCGATTCCTTTACGCGGAGGCACCGTACTGCAGGCCGTCGCCACTTTCGACAATTCGCGCAACAACGCACACAATCCCGATCCCGAATCGGAGGTGCGCTGGGGCGAACAGACCTGGGCCGAGATGATGGTCGGCTTCTTCGACGTAGCGGTCGATCCCGCGATCGACAAGCGGCAGTTCTTCATCCGCCGCGGTCGAACGTCTCAATCACCGTGAAAAGCGCCGCACCGAAAGCGCGATCGGCAGCCCAACGAAAAACAGATGCTCGACAAATTCCCAGGCGCGGTACATGAACGGAACGTGTCCGTGATGAACCGCCGAGAGCGGCAAGACAACAACGTGCATCAACGCATATACCACTGCGCCGTAAAGAATGCCCGCGATGATCGCGCGACGGGTCAAAAAGGCAATCTTCCGGCTGGCGAGATAGTACACGGCAGCGGCCCCGAGCGCGATGACGAAGTGGAGCAGGACACCGAGTGCAGCCGTAGCCGCTCCGCCGCGAAATGAGCTTGCGCCAAGAATGCCGCTTGCAATAGTCTGCGGTATGAGGATGGGGCGGCTCGGGCTATAAACAACGATCGCGTAAGCCAAATCGAGCACGCCCGCAATCACTCCCCCGGCAAAAATCGCAGCGAAGGCGCGCGACCTCACCTCGACCGGCGAGGAACGGTCAATCGCCTGCCGCCCGGACATGCTGTATCTCGTGCTTCACGGCCTGGGAAGTGCGAACTTCTTTCGGAGAACAGCCTAGAATGCGGCGCATGTGGCGCGCCAGATGGCTGGCGTGCGCGAAACCGGCTTCGGCGGCAACCTCGCTGATCGAGCCTTTGCCTTGCGCCAGCAGCGAACGAGCGCGGTCCACGCGCCGTTCAATGATGTAACGATGCACCGGAACGCCGGTGGCCCGCCGGAAGGCGCTCTTCAAATGCGAAGCACTTAAACCGACAGCTTGCGCAACGTCCCGCAAGGAAATATCAGATTTCAGGTTTTCTTCGATGAAAGAAAGAGCCTGGCGCAGCCGGTGCCCGCTGATTGCATTCCGTGACTCGAGCGGGCCGGAAAGCTGCGAACTGTGTCGCGATGCCAGTGCGCTCGCCAGTGCAATCGAAAGACTGTCGAGGAAAACGCGCCCGCCAGGGAAACCGAGATCCATCTCCGCCTTCAGCGCCCAGCAGATATGCTCGATCTGTGCATCGCGAATCTGAAAACGGTTGAGAAGCTCAATGCGCTCGCCGGAAAGGCCCAGCTCGTTGGCCACGTGTGCGACCAGATTGCGATCGAGGCTTACGACGAGCGCCGTATCGGTGCCGGTTGGCTCCCAGACGCAGGCTGTATCGGCGGGAATGATCTCGATATCGCCATGAACGGCCCATCCGCCATGGCGCAGGCCGCCGCGCTGGCACGCCATGTAGACGGAGCGGCCAAGATGAACGGCAACACGCGGGTTTGGAGATGGCGGAGTTTCGATACGCCCGGGTGGATCGATGACGATTCGAACGGAAACGTCTCCCCCTCCTGCCAGCCCCGGAAGCGGAGCACGATGCGAAAGACCCATGGATCACAT
The DNA here is from genome assembly GCA_021325235.1 of Terriglobia bacterium. Taxonomy (GTDB): domain Bacteria; phylum Acidobacteriota; class Terriglobia; order Bryobacterales; family Bryobacteraceae; genus Bog-105. The sequence goes on from JAJPHN010000029.1 coordinate 143,647, forward strand.
TATCGTGCGAAAAGCGCAGGTGCTACTGACCGGGCGCTCGATGTCCCTGTTTTCCGCCTTTTTGTGCTCGTTTAGCTGATTGTGCTCAAACCGAGCGCAATTGCGCGTCCGGATTGCCGTCCACTTGTGCTCTCCCGGCCAGATCGTGAGCGATTTTGGGTCGCCGAATATGGGATGATCACTCAATCTCTTTGGGGGTTTTATGTGCCGTATTGCGCGGATCACCGCATACACTACCTTTGTCGCCCTGTCCATCTGCGCCTCGCTTGAGGCCCAGGCAACCTCGGGAAAGATCACAGGAATTGTCACCGATGTTTCCGGCGCCGTTGTCCCGGATGCGCAGGTTACGGTGACAAACAAGGGTACCAACGTCTCGACGACTGTTACGACCGATAATTCCGGCTTCTATCAGGCGCTTGCACTTCCGATTGGCTATTATCGCGTCACTGTTGTCGCGCCCGGCTTCGATAAGACGATGATCGATTCGAAGACGGCACTGCAGATCAATGAGACGCTGCGTGTAGACGTAAAGCTCGAACTTGGAAAGGTGAGTAATACGGTAACGGTTGAAAGCGCCGCTTCTCAGGTCGAAACGGAAAACTCGACCATTTCGGCGACGGTTACGGGCCAAGCCATTTTCGAGTTGCCGCTAAATGGGCGGGATACTCTCGACTTACTCAAAACGCAGCCGGGCGTGAGCGCGACCAACATGGATTCCACAGCGAAGGGTAACTACAGCATCGGAGGTATGCGCACCGATTCGGTCACCTATCTCCTCGACGGCGGGTTGAACAATAATCTGCTCGACAACGGCGTTGTGGCAGATCCGAATCCGGACGCGGTGGCCGAGTTCCGGCTGCTTGAAAACAATTACAGTGCGGAGTATGGTCGAAATGCGGGCGGCATCGTCAGTGTCGTTACAAAAAGCGGTACAAACCAGTTTCACGGTACCGCTTACGATTACGTTCGGAACAACTTCTTCGACGCCAATAGTTTTTTCAACAACGAGCAGGGGCTTCCAGTACCCGTCCTGAAACGGAATCAGTTTGGCGGGACAATAGGCGGCCCGATCATTCGGAACAAGCTTTTCTTCTTCTTCTCGTACGAAGGGCAAAGGCAGACCGCGCTCGATACCAGTCCGGGAAAAGTAACGGCATTTACGCCCGCAGAAGCAAACGGAGATTTCTCGCAGTCGGCAGGCGCGGGACTGGTGGCGGCTTTTCTGTTGAGCCATCCGTATTACCAGTCAAATCCATTACTCGCGGCTCAGGGAATCATCGATCCCACGCGAATCGATCCCGTCGCAAAGGCCTATTTTGCGAATAATCTTTTGCCGGTTTTGGCCTCTGGCTACGTCTTTCCGGAAGCGGCCGCTACCAACAATTTCAATGAGTATCTCGGGCGGTTTGACTACAATATTCGGGCGACCGATAGCATCAACGGCACCTTCACGACCCGCGACAATCCGATTTTATGGCCGTTCGGGCCAAGCCCTGCGCCACCCTACAATGTTCCTGGATTCCCGGTCACTTATTCAACAACGACATATTTCGGCAATATCGCCTACCTTCATACTTTTACGCCGGCGTTGCTAAACGAGTTCCGAGTTACTGCTCAGCGCCAGTTAGCCGACCAGGCCGTGCCCGCGACAAAAAACCCGACGGCAGCCGAACTCGGTATGAACTTACCGTCAGATGATCCAACCGGTCCACCGCAGCTAGCATTTAGCGGTTCGAATATCACGACCGGACCCAGCATACAAGGTCCCACCCAGCTGGCCAACAACACCTACGCGTTCTACGACACGCTGTCGTGGACGAAAGGCGCGCACAACCTGAAGTTCGGAGTGTTCTTCTCGCCGTACCAGAACAACACCGTGTATGACTTTATCGTGAATGGATCCTTCACGTTTTTCGGACCGAGCACAACAGTAGGTTCCGGGTATGATCTCGCCGACTTTCTGATGGGCAACCCGGATAACTACACGCAGTACCCAAAGGCTCCGTCGAATATCCGCTCACATCAATACGCCGGCTTCGTGCAGGATTCCTGGCATGTCTCCAAACGCCTGACGCTGAATCTCGGATTACGTTATGAATACGCCGAGCCTAAGTACGATACGCAGGGTAGAACATTCAGCTTCATTCCTGGCCAGCAGTCGCAGGTTTTCCCGAACGCACCTCCGGGACTGGTGTTTCCTGGCGACCCGGGCGCGCCGAAAGGTTCTAACTTCCCGGATAAGACCAACTTCGGGCCGCGCTTCGGCTTTGCCTACGATGTATTTGGCGATGCAAAAACCAGTGTTCGCGGCGGTTTTGGCATGTTCTACGACATTCTGAAGGGCGAGGATAATCTGCAGTTCAACGGGCAGCCTCCGTTCTTCGCAGCTGCCAATGTTTACCCGATCAGCTATCCAGGCAGCGGTCCGACCGGTCTGGAGAATCCCTTTGCTCTGGCCCTCAATCCAGATGGGAGCATCGGAGCAGTGAATCCATTTCCGTCCAAGCCTCCTTCGAAAGATCTGAATTTCCAAGCGGCGGGCTATCTGCCGTTTGGTGGAGGCTCCGCCTTTTTTGTAGATCCGAATCTGCGTACGCCGTACGTGTATCAGTACAATTTATCGATCCAGCAGCAACTACCCTCGAATACGGTGCTCGAGGTTGGATATCTGGGTTACTCTGCCCACGGTCTAACCAGTCTGGTCGATGTGAACCCATTTGTGATCGGGGGAACCGATCGCATTTATGGCACATCGAATTACAGCTTTCTTGAAGAATTTCAGAATGTATCGCGCGCCAGTTATAACGGCCTCGAAATAAATCTGACGAGGCGCTTCTCGAGCAGCGCGCTGGGCAGCAGTTTCTTCACCGTGGCATACACACTTGGTCACGAGATCGATAATGCCTCCGGCTTTCGCAATCGAAATTCGGATGTTCCCGCCTATGATCATGAGCTGTTCCGTGCGTCCGGCGATACCGATGTGCGGCATACTTTCGTGCTATCGGGCGGATGGGAGTTGCCGTTCGATCGGCTCTGGTCGAGCGGTCCAAAGCTCCTGACGCGAGGTTGGACACTTTATCCGATTCTGACGCTGCGCACCGGTTTTCCGATGGACATCTTCGGAGGCTTGACGACGACCACTACCGATCCCGGTCCTTCCGGCGCGGGAGATGCCGGGCTGGTCCACGCAGATCTGGTCGGTAATTCGGTCTCGTTGCTCAATCCATCGACGTCCCGGCAGCTAACGAACCCCAATAACTCAAACAGCCAGAGCGTTGGCAATTACTGGTTTAATCCGGCGAACCTCAGCAATCAACGGCTCACAAACCTCGATCTGGCGGGGCTGACGACCACATCTTATCCTTACGGAACATTTCCGAGGAACGGTGTGCGCGGACCCGGACAGACGAATCTGGATCTATCTATCTCGAAGCACTTTATGGTTCGAGAGCATGTGGATCTGGAACTCCGCGGAGACGCGTTCAACGTGTTCAACCACACTGAGTTTCAGAACCCGGACACGATCATAACGGACTCTACTTTCGGCCAGATCTCAACCACTTTCGATCCGAGAATCTTACAACTCGCATTGCACCTGCGCTTCTGAGTTGTATTTGGCCGTCCAAATATGCTTTAAGACGGCCGAGCGTGCGCGACGAGAAGTTGCTCTTCGTGTAAGAATTGGGCAGCGCAATCTGCGTTCAGAGGTCTCGCTATGACTTGCCGTCGCGTTTTGCAAACAGCATTGTTGTCCTTTTTGAGCTTGCCTATCTTCGGGCAGCTTACCAGCGGAAACCTGATCGGAACAATTTACGATCCGGCCGGCGCAACTGTACCAAATGTGAATGTGGTCGCGCGCAATGTGGCCACCGGAGTGGAGGCTACGACGACCTCGACCTCGAAGGGCGAATATCGGTTCGAAAACCTGCTCGTCGGTACGTATACGGTCGTTGTGGCGGCACCAGGGTTCGAGCGCGCCGAAGTTGCGAACGTCAACGTCGCGCTGAATCAGACCGTAACAGCGAACGTTACGCTCTCGATCGGACAAACGTCGACCCGTGTGGAAGTGACCGAGGCGGCTGCGCCGATCGACACAACCACGGCCCAGATTCAGACAACTTACATTGCCAAGCAGATGGGCGATCTACCGTCGGCAAGTTCGGGTTCCGGTGTTATCAACTTGTCGCTGCTGAATGCCGGAGTAACAACCAGCGGCGGTGCCGGGTATGGCACCGGACCGGTAGTCGGCGGGCAGCGTCCCACAAACAACAATTTCACGATCGAGGGCATTGATAACAACGACCTAGCAGTTACTGGTCCCGCAGTAGTGGTTCCGAATGATGCGGTGTCGGAATTCAGCGTCTTGCAAAATCAGTTTTCGCCGGACTTTGGACACTCTTCCGGCGGTCAGTTCAACCAAGTCGTGAAGAGCGGCTCGAATGAGTTCCACGGCACGGCCTACGAATACTTCCAAAATCGTAATCTGAACGCCGCCGACAATCTCGACTCAGTGCAGGGCAATCCACTGCATCCGCGCTTCGACAATAACCGCTTCGGCGGAAACTTCGGAGGTCCGATCCGGCGTAATAAGCTCTTCTTCTTCGGCGATTACGAGTACAATCCGTTTGGCGGATCTAGTTCCACGGCCTATTATGCGCCAACAGCGGCCGGGTATACGACGCTAAGCTCACTTCCGGGGATTAACCGGACGAACCTTGGTGAATTCCAAAAGTACCTTGGAACCGCCCCCGCAGCCCCTGCGCCGAGCACTTTACCGCTCGGCAGCCCTATTATGGTGGCGCCGGGGCCGGGCAGCAACGAGAGTCTCGGGACGGGCGTTTTTGCGCCGGGTGCAAGTGGCGCGATCAGCATCCCGGCAGGCTTGATTTCTTCCTCACTTCCGAGATTCACCAACAGCGAATTCGGCGTGGGCTCGATCGATTACAACATTTCGGAAAAGGACTCGCTCCGCGGCCGCTTTATCCTGAATCGAACCGGCCCGATCGATACGACTGGCTTTCCGTCGGTGTTCTTCGGAATTACTCCGGCAAACGCATACTTATCGACGTTGTCCGAATATCATACCTTCACGCCGACGCTGCTCAACGAGTTCCGTTTCGGATACAACCGGGTTAGTACGTCAACTCCGGTATTCGGCAATCAATCGTTTCCCGGCTTAGACCAGTTTCCGAACATCGATGTACTCGAACTGAATGCGGCCTACGGACCCGACTCCGGCGCGCCCCAATACCGCATCCAAAATCTGTATCAGCTTACGGATAACCTTACCTGGACGAAAGGCAACCACAGCTTCAAAGTCGGCTTTGACGGCTGGGATGCGATATCACCCTCGCACTTTATTCAGCGGCAGCGTGGAGATTATGAATGGACGTTTCTGTCAGACTACCTGTACGATAACTACCCGGATTTCATCGCGCAGCGTTCGGTGGGAAATACAACGTACTATCAGAATCAGAAGCTCGCCGGTGCATATGCGAATGACAGCTGGAAAATCAGACCAAACCTGACCATTAACTTAGGGGTGCGGTACGAGTATCTGACGGTACCGCTTGGGGAGACCACGCAGAGCCTGAACAGCAGCGCGAGTGTGCCCGGACTTCTCGTTTTCAAGGTCCCAGCTACGCAGAAGTACAACTTCATGCCGCGTGTAGGTGTGGCGTACTCGCCGGGAACCAGCGGAAGAACCTCGATTCGAGCAGGGTTCGGGATTACCAAGGACGTACTGTACAATAACCTCGGCATCACCAGCTCACCGCCTCAGCTGAGTTCTACCGTTGATGTAACCGGGCTGGATCTTACGAATTTCCTGGCGAGCGGCGGCATTCCGCCAAACTCATCCGTTAGCGTTCCGGAGGGAGCGGCGGCGCGTGCTGCTACTTCCAGCTACATTCCGGACCAGAAACGGCCGGAAGCGTACAGCTGGAACTTCGGTATTCAGCACCAGTTTGGCAGTAATTACTTGTTTGAAACACGCTATCTCGGCACACGCGGCCTGTTTCTCCCGATGCAGGTGCAGCTGAACCGCCAGCCGGTGGTGAATGCGGCGAATGCATTACCAGTCTACCTGACCATGCCGAGCCAGGCGACTCTGAATTCGCTTACGAGTAATCTGGCTTCGCTCACGGCAGCATTTGACAATGGCGGCTTTCTGGTGCCTGCCTATGCCAATGCGGGCTTTACGGGCCTGATCACGGCGTTCATGCCGCAGGGTAACTCGATTTATCACGGCTGGGCTAATCAGCTGAGCCGGCGTTTCTCAAACGGTCTGCAGTTACTCGGATCGTATACCTGGAGCCATAACATCGACGATTCCACGGATGCGCTGAGTTCTACCGTGCTCGCGCCACGCCGTCCGATGGACTCGCAGAACCTGCGCATCGAGCGCGCCTCCTCGCTGCTCGATTACCGGAACCGGATTGTGTTACAGGCGATCTATGACGTGCCCTTCTTCAAAGACCGAAACTGGTGGCTGAAGAACTTAGTTGGTAACTGGGAAGTCGCACCTATTTACACGTATCAATCGGGACAGCATGTAACACCGCAGAGCGGGATCGATTCGAATCTGAATGCCGATAGCGCTCCCGACCGCGTCATCGTCAATCCAGCTGGTAGTTCCAACGTGGGCACAACGGCCACTCCGCTGACCAACAGCGCGGGACAGATAGTCGCGTATCTGGCGGCAAATCCAAACGCGATGTTCATTGCAGCGCCGAAGGGAACGCTACCCGACGGCGGCCGCAGTCTGATGAATCTGAACCCTATAGACGATATCGACCTCACGCTGATGAAGCGCATCAGCATTACGGAACGTTTCAAACTCGAATTTTCCGCGCGTGCCATCAACATCTTCAACCATCCGCAGTACACCGGCGGATATCTGAACGACGTGGCGGCATTCGGGCCTCCGGGCGGCATAGGAGGAGGCGCTGGATATCAGCAGGGAACACCGGCCGGAAACCTGGCGCGTAGCGCGATCGAGCCGGGATCCTCTATCTTCGGGCAATGGAGCCAGGCGTTCTCGAGCAATCCGCGTTCGCTCCAACTGGCACTCAAGCTGGTCTTTTAACGGCGAATCAGTCGAGCCGCTTCAATTCGTCCGCGAGTCCGCCCATGCCCTTGTGCCGGTAAATTTCTGCCAATCGTTGCTGCTCAGGCGAAGAGCCGAGCACACGGCGCAAAACGGGATCGGGTGTGGCTTCGGTGATATCGCGGCGGCTCGGAATCCACAATTTGCCGTCGGCGAATTCGACATCGTTCACGAAGGCCAGAAGTCCATCGACGACCATCGGCTGCCCGCTCGGATGCGAGAAGCGCAAGGTGCCCGGTTGCGTAAGGCTGGCGGTTTCTACCGGGCCGACCTGCATTGCGGAGGGCAGAGAGCCAGCCATGAAATCGCGGCCGCGATCGTCGCGAATGATCCAGCCGATCTCAAAGTTCTTCACGGTGCGCGTAGACGTGTTACGCAACTCCAGGCGCGGCGAGCGCACTTCGTTGCCGGCTACTTCGGCGTGTCCGCTGAGAGGTTTAAGGGGTGCATCGGGGAAGGCGACTGTATTGACGGCGAGCGGTTGCTCCCGATTGGTAGCTACTGCAGTGGGGCCGTGTAGCAGTTCAAAGGCAAGCTGCGCCGGATTCAGATCCTGCAGCCCGAAATTCAGTTCTTCGCGCAATTGAGCGAGCTTGCCGGCTTCGAGCAGACCCGCGAGATAGTGCCGGTCGCGGCGCGCCTGTAGTTCGTACACGATGAGTTGGCGGCGTGCGTGCAGCTTGTCGGGACCATAGGCGGTCAGGTCGGAAAACAGCGCGCAATCGAGCGACAGCTGCATCATCGGACCTTTGCTGCGGCCCATCGAAAGTGGGCGCGCAATCTGCATATTGATGTGCACCGGGAAAACTTCGCCCGGTTGCGCATGCAGGCTGGGAACGGTGACCGATCCTCGCCCCGCAGGCGTCAGATCAGGTGTCTCGACCAGCAGCGTCAGGCCGGAGAGCGTTTTTGTGCCGGTATTGCGAAGCAGCAGCGAGGCGTGCAGATCGACTACCAGAGAGGCGCCGCGCACCGTAGCAGTGGTTGGGCCTGGTTGTTGAAGACTCAGCGTCACCGGCAGCACGGGAGAATCGTGCGGAAACTGGACTTCCAGCCAGTTGGCGCCGGTATCGGCCGATGCAATCAAGGCCAAGCTGGCGAGCAGGCTGAAAAGGCCGAACCGCTTATTGGCCATACACGCTGGTAATCGTGAGTTGCCCGGTATCTTCGTCCACGAAGCGCGCTTCGGCAGAAGAACTGCCTGAGACGGCCACCACCGCACCGGGAGGGTGCAGGATGGTAAGCGTAATTCCATCCGAGCGAACGGCGATGCCGGTGGGCGTGGCACGAACGAGGTTGGCCGGAACCGGAGGCGGGGCGAGGCGTGCGAAATGGGCAAGTTTCGCGGTGAGCTGGCGCGTTTCCTGGGCTGGGATATGGGTCAGCCAGCCAGCGATGAACAGCGCGGCCATAGCGGTGCTGAAGGCAAGCGTCACATACCAGCTGCGTTTGCGGCCGACGTTGTCGATACAGCGCGCTGCGGCCACACCGACGGTAATGTTGCCGAGCATTTCGCGCTCGAGCCGGTCCCAATCGGCGATGGCTTCGAAAGCGGTTAGCGTTTCCGCGCCGGCCTCCCGCTTGAGCTCGGTGTGGGCCAGCTGAAACAGGGCAATCGTGTGTTCGCACTCCGAGCAGCGGAGCACATGCGCGCGAACGCGCAAACGGGAAAACAGCGGCAGATCTCCACGCGCGTCCAAGGCGAGGAATTCAGGAGCGGGATGGGCTTTTGGGCCGGAGCTCATGTATTCTTCCTCTCCTGCAAGTAGCGCTTGAACTTGGTCCGTGCGTTGGCGATGTGCGAGCGTACGGTCGCCATGGAGCACTTCATGTGTTCGGCAACCTGGTCGGCGGGCATGTCTTCAACGTCGCGCAGCAGCAGCGCCATTCGTTCGCGCTCGGTGAGGCCGGCGAGACCGCCATCCAGATGAAGGCGGCGTTCCGCGCGCAGCATGGATTCTTCGGGATCCTCCCAGGGCGAAGAAAAATCGGCAATGTGGCTGATATCGGTATAGGTCAGCTTGCGTTTTCGGCGAAGAAAGTCGATAGCCGTGTTGGCGGCGATGCGGGAGAGCCAGTGCGCGGCTCGATCCCAGTCCTTGAGCTGCCCCTGGCGCTGGAGGGCTTTGATGAACGTTTCCTGCGTGAGGTCTTGCGCATCGTCGACATTGCCCACGATACGGTAAATCAGGAGAAAAATGCGGCGGAGATTTTGCCGAACGAACTCGGTTTCGCTATCGGCGGAGGCGGCTGTGTGGGTGCCGGAAACGGGCGGGACAGGATCGTTCATGACGACCGCTCCGGGCGGCAAGTAATTGATAGCTCGCGACATCCCCTAACAAGAGCAAGACGATGGAGATGCCGAAACGTGCAAACGGAAGCGGCATTTTGTCGCTTGAAAAAACGAAGCCAAGCCGCGGGCATGGTCCGAAGGTACCCGAGTCCAGTATAGTCGCGGAAGGTGAAGATTTTAGCCGTATCGTAGAGCTATGAGACCAGTCGCTGTTGTGGGCATCGGGAAGACGGCGTTTGGAGCGTTTCCGGACCGGGATCTGCGCTCGCTTGCCGTTGAGGCGGTTACCAACGCGCTTCAGGATGCAAACGTGCCGGCGCCGGAGGTGCACGCCTTTTATCTGGGCAATTTTGCCGGGCCTTCGTTTGTGGGGCAGAATCATCTGGCGCCGTACATCGGCTCAGCGGCGGGATTTGAGCGGATTCCGTGCACGCGGTTTGAGGATGCGTGCGCTTCAAGCGGCTCGGCTTTCTTCCACGCGTGGCTGAGCGTGAGTGCCGGGATTTATGATTGCGTGGTCGCGGCGGGAGTGGAGAAGATGACTTCGCAGAGTACGCCGCGTGTGACTGAAATTCTGGCAGGGGCGGGAGATATGGCGAGCGAGGGACGGGCGGGCGCAACGTTTCCAGCGCTGTTTGGGATGATTGCGCGCCGGCACATGCATCAGTTCGGAACCACGCGCGAGCAATTGGCCGCGGTGGCGGTGAAGAATCATGGGAATGGCGCAAAGAATCCGCTGGCGCATATGAAGAAGGTGATTACGCTGGAACAGGCCCTTGCCGGGAAGCCGATTGCGGAGCCGCTCACGGTGTACGACTGCTCGCTGATCAGCGACGGAGCGGCGGCGGTGGTGCTGGTGCCGCTCGAGCGAGCGCGCGATCTGAATCCGAAGTATGCGCGGGTACTGGCGGTGGCGCAGACATCGGATCACGTTGCCCTCGACAGCAAAGCCGATATCACGGAATTTCCGGCGGTGAAGGCAGCGGGCGAGAAAGCTTACGAGATGGCGCGGCTTGGTCCTCAGCAGATCGAGCTGGCTGAACTGCACGACTGCTTTACCATTGCCGAGATCATCGCGAGCGAGGATCTTGGCTTTGTGGGCAAAGGCGAAGGCGGCCCGTTTGCGCAGGCTGGTTGCACCGCGATTGGCGGCCGGATTCCGATCAACACCAGCGGCGGTTTAAAGTCGAAAGGCCATCCGGTGGGTGCGACGGGCGTGGGGCAGATCTGCGATGTCGTGATGCAGTTGCGCGGCGAAGCGGGCGAGCGCCAAGTTGCGCGCCACCGTATCGGATTGGCGCAGAATTTGGGCGGTTCGGGCGCGACCTGCGTGGTCAGCATTCTGGAGGCCGCGTAAATGGACAGGCACGACGGAATCGTTTATACCGAGACGATTGTGCATTCACCGCCGGAACAGTTCGCCGCGGACGTCCCGTATCAACTGGCGATCATCGACCTCGAAGGCGGAGGTCGCACAACCGTGCGCGTGCTGGGCAAAACAGAGCAGGACCGCGCCCGAATCGGCGATCGCGTGGTGTTTGTGGAAGAGCGCGGCGGTGTCGCTTACTACCGAAAGGCTTGAGATCCTTCCGCTGACGCCAGAAGAGTGGCCGGCGCTCGATGACCTCTTTCGGGATGGCGGACCGTGTAGCCGTTGCTGGTGCATGTATTGGCGCATCGGGGCTCAGTATCGAAAGCAGCCGGTGGCGGAAAACAGAGCAGCGTTTCGCGAGATTGTCGATAAGGGCCCGCCGCCGGGGCTGCTGGCATTTGCGGGCGATCTGGCGGTGGGATGGTGCCAGCTCACGCCACGCAAAAATCTGCCATGGCTGGAGCAGAATTCGAAACTAAAGGCGGTAGATGATTTGCCGGTCTGGTCAATCTCCTGTTTCTACGTGCGGAAGGGTTACCGGCGTAAGGGCGTTACGGCCGCATTGATTAAGGCTGCTATCGAGTCCGCGAGCAAGGCGGGCGCTTGCGCGCTGGAGGCGTATCCGCTCGATACAAGTCTTTCGCCGAGTTCGACCAGTACCGGTCATGTAACAACGTTCGCGCGGCTCGGGTTCGTGGAGATCGTACGGCGGACGGCACCGCGGCCCATCATGCGATACGATCTGGCGCGATGAATCAGTGAGCTGTTTGTACGGGTGTGGCTTTATTCGCCTGATACACCTGGTCGGCTCGGTCCATTCTCTTCTGGGTGGCAGGAGGAACCGGCCCAATCCCTTCTTTTTGCCACGCCAGGCGCTGAATCTCACCTGGCGAACGCTCCTGGTAGTTGGCCGGCACGGAAAAGAAGGATGGATCAGGTTCTCCCTCTTTCACGCTTACCGCTTTGGTTTCGTTACGTTTGGATCCGTTCATAGTTAACAGGCTATACAGGGCCTCGCAATTTAAGGCGGAAGCTTTCCATTGCTCCAGCGTGTTCGGGGTATTACGGATATGGATCAGTTGTTTGACAACTTCGAATCCCAGGTAGGTCGTGTTTCCGAGGTTGGCCGGAGGAACGGCCGACCGAGAGTTTGCCAGGCATGTCGGATCATTAGCTCCCATTGTCTTTAAACGCTCAATCTCGTTCTCCGAAAGCTTTGTGGTCGAGGTGGATTCCGACAGGCCATGGACGTACACCCGAACGCCCTGCGGAACGAGCGAGATCGTTTTCGTAATAGTTGGTTGTGCGCCGCTGACGCTATCTACCACAAAACCTTCCGCGCGCGAGCCGTCCGCGCGCCGCGCCAGAAATTTGTACTCCTCATTGGTTGGCTTTCCGGCATCATCGAAAGCCGTGCTGAGATATCGAACGCTGTAGGAGTTTGTGGAGTGGGCGTGAGCGGTTTGAATGGCTTTGCCGGTGAAAAAGCCAACAACCAGGATGCATCCCAAGGCGGCCAGGTATTTCCAGTTCATTTTTTCCTCCTACACTGTCATCCGCCATAACCGCACGCGCACCAACTGTATGAGCAACCCGCCGATCGGGAGTTACAGAAGCTACTGGAGCTTCCCTCGCAATCACAGTTTTGCTCGTAGCACAACACGAATGTGCAAGGCTCCCGGCGAGGAATAGCAAGGTCCATTATTGGAGCAACATGATAGGGAGCAGTCATTGGCTCCCGTGGTGCCGCCACACTCTTGAGATTTTGCGGAACGCGCACCTAACCACAACGAGAAGGAGAGCGCAAAAAGCAACAACGCGGTTTTTCGTGGTTTGAAGTTCTTCCTCATGATTCCCTCCCTGGTGAGAAAATAGACCGTGTAAAATCCAAACGCAACTGGCGGAAAATACGTAATCCGACCAGCTGATTAGGCGCTCACCCCGAGTCGGATTATCGCGAGCAGAGACCTGTTTTGAGGGTCTGAAATAGGGTATGAGTGGGGTTTGCACTTGAACAGGCACATGGATACGCGGTGTAAAAGGCTGGCCGGGTTGGCAATCGGGCTTTCTATTCTTTTGCCTAGAACCGAGGGCGGCGCTTTCCCGGAGCAGCAGGCCGCGCCGCTGGTGCGCTCGACCTCGCGTCTGGTGCTGCTGGACGTGGTTGTCACCAAGGAAGGCGCTCCACTGCGCGGGTTGAAAAAAGATGATTTCACGGTGCTCGAGAACGGTGTACCGCAGAGGATCGCATCCTTTGAAGCGGCGCCGGATGGGCGAGGCGTCGGTGCGCAGGGCAGTGGCTCGCGGGCTGAGAGCCGCACGATCATTCTTCTCGACCAGCTCAATACGCAATTCCCCGATTTGTCGTATGCTCGCGACAGCATCCTGCATTTCCTCGATTCGGATGCGGCGCAGGATCAGCTGATCGCACTGATGTCCGTGGAGTTGCGCGGTCTTCTGGTCGCGCAGGATTATACGGCGGATCGCGCGCTGCTGAAGGACAAGCTGCGGCATCTCACTCCGATCAATGCGAATTCAAAGGGAGGGATGGACATTCATTGGGCACCCGAATACGCCCAGGCAGCGCTGCAGCAGCTGAGCCAGATTGCGCGTGCTTCGGTCGGCGCGCCTTATAGCGTCAACGTGATCTGGGTGACCAGCGGATTCCCCGGCATGTTCGCCGGGAAAAATCGGGACGCGCAGCTCGATGCAGCTATGCGGAGGATTACAAACCTGCTGATACGCTGCCGGATGCGGCTTTACACGATCGACCCGGCGGGAGTGGTGGCGAGAATCGCGACCCAGAACGCCGGGGTTCGGAATCAGAATCAACAGCCGATTGGGGACATCTTCATGAGCGAAACGGGCGGCGAGGCACTGAGCGCCGACGTGTTTCTGCGCCGGATGACGGGATTAATGGGCGGCCTTTCGTATTTCGGCCGCAACGATGTCTCGGCTGCGCTCGCCCAGGCAGTAGCAGATGGTACAAGCGCGTATGTCATCTCGTATGCACCGGCCAACACGGATTTCAAAGGCGAGTATCGAAGGATCGAGATCAAGACCGATGTGGAAGGAGCGACGGCGCGCACGCGTCCGGGCTACTACGCGGTAGCGGATGAAGCGTCTGCAGACCAGCAGCTCACAGAAGCGCGGTTGGAGGCTGCCATGGCGAGTACACTGCGGTATTCGGGCGTCGATCTGTCATGTCCCGCAACCTTCGATGGCAACAAGGACCGGCTGAGCGGCAAAATCGTGACCGCACCGCGCGCTCTTTTCGGCAGCACGGAGACTCGCGACCAGATCATCCGCATTGCAAGCTTTTCCAAAGACGGAAAACAGCTGAATTTCTGGTCATGGCGGGTTGCCTGGAAGGATCCCTGGACAACGCGCAGCGTCAGCGCCTCGTTTGATAAAGTCCTGTCGTCAAAGGCGAAGAGAGTGCGCTTTCTGGTAGCGGATCCGGCGGGCGATCGAATCGGGACGTGTGATTATGCCCTGCCTTAAGCACTTCGCTTCGGCGCTGCTCGTGAGCATGTGCTTACTGGGCGAGCAGATTCCGGTGAAGGAACAGCAGGGTGCGATCGATGGCTTTCTGCTGCTCCGCGATGCAGCCGGCAAAGTAATTGCGCTGGGAGACGAAACGGAATCGGTGCGCGGCGACAGGATCTATTCGCGGCTGGTGTTTCATTTTCGCGACGGCTCCATCGACGACGAGACCGCCTACTTTACACAGCAGAAGGTTTTCCGGCTGCTCCAGGATCACCATATCCAGCAGGGCCCATCGTTTCCCAAGCCGGTCGACGTTTCGCTGGACGTCCCAAGCGGAAAAGTGATCTGGCATGAGTGGAAGGATGGCAAAGACATACGGAAGACCGAGTACATGAATCTTCCGACGGACCTGGCGAACGGGCTGATCTCGCTGGTCGTCGAGAATTTTCCGCGTGAGCCGCAAATGACGGTGTCGTATCTAGCGATGAGTTCGAAGCCGAGAGTGGTAAAGCTCCTCGTGCGGCCTGATGGACAGGATGAATTTGAGGTGGGCGGCTTCAAAAGACGCGCCGAGCGTTTCAATGTTCATATCGAGATTGGCGGTCTGGCCGGTATGGCCGCCTCGCTCGTCGGGAAGCAGCCGGACGATATCAAACTTTGGGTGGTGAAGAGCGATGTCCCGACCTTTATCCGCATGCGCGGAGCACTGTATGAAGGCGGACCGGTGTGGACGATGGAGCAGGCTGCTCCCACCTGGGCGGAAACGGCGAAGTGAAACTTGGCTGCCAGTGAACTCTCGAATGAGGCCGGTATGTACGTGCGTGCTGCGACGAGTGCCGATGGCGATGCGATCTGGGGTGTGCTGGAGCCAGTTATTCGCGCAGGTGAAACCTATGCATTGCCATCAGACTGGACAAAGGAAGAGGCCCTGCGATTCTGGCTCTCTCCAGAGCACGAGGTTTTCGTAGTCGAAGAAGAGGTCAGGCTGCTCGGAAGCTATTTCCTGCGAGCCAATCAGAAGGGCGGAGGAGCGCACGTGGCCAACTGTGGTTACATAACAGCGGCGTGGGCTTCGGGCAGAGGTGTTGCGCGCCTGATGTGCGCGCATTCCCTCGAGCATGCCAGGGCGAAGGGATTTCGCGCGATGCAGTTCAACTTCGTTGTTCGAACGAACGAGCGAGCCGTGCGACTTTGGCAGAGCTTCGGATTCGAGATCGCCGGAGTAATACCGCACGCTTTCGCTCACCCCCGGTTTGGATACGTTGATGCGCTGGTGATGTACCGTTTGCTGTAAGGCTGAGTTAGCGGAACAGCGAGAGATCGATCGCCTTGGCCATGGCCTGATAACCGGCATCGTTGGGATGCAGATGATCGCCGCTGTCGAAATCCGGGCGAATGTGGTCCGGATGCGCCGGGTCCTGGGTCGCTTTATCGAAATCGATGACACCATCGAACGCCCCGCTGGCGCGGATCCATTGGTTGATAGCTTTGCGCTGGGTTTCTTTGGCTTCGGAGAAGTAGCCTTTGAACACTGTGCCGGCGAAGGGCGTCAGAGTCGCTCCATAGATTTTGAGTCCCTTTTCATGCGCGCGAGCAGCGAGCTGTTTGAGTCCGGCAATGATATCGGAGGCGTTGGCCTGTTCGCTTGGGAAGAGATCGGGGCCGGCATGGCCGAGATCGTTGATGCCTTCGAGCACGACTACGTATTTCACGCCGGGTTGCGCGAGCACGTCGCGATCGAAGCGGGCAAGCGCGCTGATGCCGAAAGCGATGTTCTGGTTGGGGTCGCGCAAGACGCGATTACCGCCGATTCCTTCGTCGATAACCGCGACATGGCGACTCTGGATGCGGCTGGCGAAGAAGTTGGGCCAGCGATGGTTGGCGTCTTTAGTGGAGGCAGCGCCATCGGTAATGGAATCTCCGAATGCCACGAGCGTAGAGTCGGAATTGGGAGCAGCTATGTCGACGCCGGCCAGGAACACCCAGGAGCTGAAGCTGGAGGGGTTCGGTAATTCGGCGACGCCGGTGCGGTCGCCTTCGGTTGAGTAATTGGTCTGGCGCGCATCGTAGTGAATGCCGCCAGCCTCCGTTCTATCGGGCAAATACAGGCTGACGACCAGATCGGATTCCGGCGCGAGGGTGAGCGAAACGGGATCGCTGAGAAGAATGGCGTCCGGCGGAATCGTGATGCTCCTTTCGCCGCTGAAGGTGAGCGTGTGGTCTGAATCCTGGCGAATGCTTGCGCCTTTCGCGCGAAGGGCAATGTGGGCCGAGGCAATCTGCACCGGCTGCTTGCCAAAGGCGTTCGAGAGCCGAACACGAATCTGTGAGCCGCCGAGGCTGACGTGCACGATTTCGCGCACGGTCGCGTTCGAGAAGACGAGTTTCGCCTTTTCCATCTCGCCAGTCGATGGAAATTGCGGCGAGGGAGCGGCGCCCCAGGTCGCAATCCAGCGAGTCTGTGCGAAGGCGAGTTGCGGAACGATTGTGAAAAACAAGGCAGCGCGAGGCAGCACGGGTGTTAGTGTATCGAACAGCGGAATTTTTGTTGCGCGATGATAAATAGAGTGGAAGACAAAGGGAAAACTAAACCGTTTCATCTCTTGACGCCGGCTGAAAGGACTGCTTTGCGCATTGCTCAGAACCGGGCGATCGAAGAAAAGATCAAGGATGCAAAAGTTGAGCCGAAAGCGAAGAAACCACCCGCCCGCTCGACATCGGACTTTGTGCGCGCAACTCCGGAAGAGCGTGCGGCCAACATGCCGCGGTTGATTCGGAAGGTGCAGAGCTGAAGCGAAAAATCGTCATCCTTCTTGCGGCCGTAGCAGCCGGGTTGAGCGCGCAGAGCACGAAACCTGCGGTGCAGGCCCCGAGTGTCGTTCGTCAGAATGAAAAGCCGGCTGTCCAGGCCTTTCCTACTGTTCAGGTTGAAAACGGACAGGCGCTGTTTCTTGAACATTGCGCATTTTGTCACGGGCGCGATGCCGGCGGCGGCGAGACGGGTCCGGATCTGACGCGCTCGAAGCTGGTTGCGGACGACAATCACGGGGACCAGATCGGACCGGTGATTCGCAATGGTCGGCCCGAGAAGGGGATGCCGCGCTTCTCGTTCAGCGACACCGAAATCGCTTCTTTGGTGGCGTTCATTCACACCGCGAAGACGCGGGCGGAGTCGCAGGTCGGCAAACGGCGTGGAGTTGATCCGGAAGACCTGCAGACCGGCAACGCAGACGAAGGCAAGCGGTATTTCGCGAAAGAGTGTGCGTCGTGCCATTCGCCGACGGGCGATCTGGCCGGAGTGGCTTCCCGCTATGTGGGTCTGCGGCTCGAATTGCGGATGTTGTATCCGGCCCGAGCGGAAGCTGATGCAACTGTAACGCTTTCGTCGGGTGAAGTCGTGAGCGGCAAACTCGCTTATCTCGACGAGTTCACAATCGGGGTACGCGATGCGTCCGGCTTCTATCACTCGTGGCCGACCAAAAACGTGAAGTATACGGTGAAGGCGCCGGCTGAAGCGCACGCCGAACTGCTCGGCAAGTACACGGACGACGATATTCACAATCTGATGGCGTATTTGCAGACACTGAAATGACCAAATTTCGCAAAGCAGCAGGAATTTTTGCCGCTCTCGGGCTATGGCTTGCGCCTGCCCTGGCGCAGGATGATGGCGTTACTTCCGGGATGCTGCTCCATCCGCCCTCCGACAGCTGGCCTCTTTATCATGGCGATTATTCAGCGAAGCGGCACGTGAAGTTCACCCAGATCACGCCGGAAAATGTTGATCAACTCGCGCTCGCCTGGATCTTTCCGACAAACACGAACGCTTCGATCAAGTCCTCGCCACTGCTCGTGAATGGCGTGCTGTATTTCAGCGTGCCGGAGAATGTGTGGGCCGTTGACGCGCGTTCAGGGCATCAGATCTGGCACTACGAACATCCGCACGGCAAGGCGTTCCTGATCGGGCATCGTGGCGTAGCGATGTACGGCAACTGGATCTACTTCGTTACCGCCGATGCGCACTTGCTCTGTCTGGATGCGAAGAACGGGCATGTGCGGTGGGATGTGGTGATCGCCGATTCGAGCAAGGGCTATTGGATGACGATGGCGCCGCTGGTGGTGAAAAATCACGTGCTGGTCGGGGTGTCGGGCGATTTCGATAATCTGACCGGATTTTTGCAGGCGGTCGATCCGGAGACCGGTGCGAAACAATGGCGCTGGAGTTCCACTCCGCCGCCTGGGACACCGAATGCGACGACCGGCGGCATGACCTGGATGACCGGCAGCTACGATCCGGAACTCGATCTGGTCTACTGGGGCACCGGCAATCCCACGCCCGTGTTAACGGGAGTCACGCGGCCGGGCGATGACCTCTACACCTGCAGCATTGTGGCGCTTCACCCGGAAACCGGCAAGCTCGCCTGGGCGTTTCAAGCTTCGCCCCACGATACGCACGACTGGGATGCGGTGGAGACGCCGGTGCTGGTGGACGGGGACTTCAACGGCCAGCCGCGCAAGATGCTCATGCAGACTTCGCGCAACGGCTACTTCTTCGTGCTCGATCGTACAAATGGCAAGAGCCTGCTGAGCGTTCCGTATGGACCGGTGAACTGGTCGAAAGGCGTGGATGCGAAAGGCGAGCCGATTCCGAATCCAGCCAAGGAGCCGGCACGCGACGGACGGCTGATTGCGCCGGATGAAGGCGGACTGACAAATTACCGCTCGCCCAGCTTCGACCCGAAGACCGGTTTGTTCATTGTGGCCGCGCATCCGAGCTACGGAATTTATTTCGCTAAGCCGGAGGATGGCACGTTCGGATGGGCCGGAGCCGACTACGGCGTCTGGGGCAAGGGCGTGCTGGAGGCGATCGATTACAAGACGGGCAAGATTGCCTGGACGCACGAGCTTGGCCCGGGGGGTGCAGCTGCGGGTGTGCTGACGACGGACTCAGGGGTTACGTTTACGGGCGATGCGCATCACAATGCGCTGGCGGTCTCGACGGCGGATGGCAAGACTCTGTGGCATGCCGGTACGGGAGCCGAGATGGAGAGCTCGCCGATTGCCTACGAACTCGATGGGCGGGAATACATTCTGATGGGAAGCGGTGGCGTCCTATTCGCCTGGGCGCTGCCCGAGAGCGCAATCAACCGAACTACGGCGAGGCGCTAACGGCTGGTTAGTTCGGCGGTTTCCATCGATCTGCGCCGGCCGAAGTTGCTCACATGAATGGCCTGCGCGGCGGCCGTGAGAATCAGAAAAATATCCAGGCAGAACGTGATGTGGAACGTTCCGTAGTAGATCAGCGTGTTGGCGAGCGTAGTCAGGAAGAGCGCCAGCAGGAAGTTGCTGAAGAGGGAGTCGGTGATGCGACGTTTGAACACCGACCACACCGCGACAACATAGAGCAGTAAACGGATCAAATTTGCAAGCAGAGCACTGATGCTGGGCAGCCAGGGGACGGGAACGAAGCCGCGTACCAGCTTTCCTACCAGCAAGCGCGGATACTCACGCGCGTGGTTTTTCGCATACTCAAAGCCTTTGCGCAGATAGTAGCGATTCATGCCTGCTTCGCCCAGTTGCGCGAACAGAACGCGTTTCGGTGTCTGGCCCGGGATCTCGTCGGGCAGCACCCAGTAGCCCCAGTAGAGCAGATCGTTGGCGGCGACGGGGTTGTTGCCTCCATAGAGTTGCTCACCGTCAATGGCGGTGAGCAAGGGAAAATCGCCCGAGTCGAAATAATTCCGCAGGATCCAGCAACTCGCTGGTACAAAAAAAACAATCGCGAGCGGCAGCACACGCTTCCAGCAGATTGATACCCGACGTGCGAACGCGATGGCAATCATCACAAACGGCAAGACGATGAGAGTCGAATAGGCCAGCACCGAGCAGCCGAGCAGAAAGGCCCCTGCCAGCGACCACGGCCAGCGCCGAAGAGAGAGCCACAGCCCGGCGATTGCGACCAGTGCAAAGGCGCATTCGGAATGGCCGTCGTCCAGCAATGCGAGCGAAGCCGGATAAATGGCGAAGAAAGCACCCGATAACGCCGCGATACGCAGGTCGGGCCAGAGGCGATAAGCGAGCAGGCCCAGCAGAAGCGCGGTGAAAGCATGGACCACGACACCAGTGACACGTAGCAGGACACCATCGCTGGCGTGGGGAAAGATGCGCGCGGGAACAGCCAGCACGGCCGGCCAGAGCGGAAGACGGCCGAGATGCGGCGCGCCGTCCCAGAGATAGCCGCGGCCCGCCGCGAGTGAGCGCGCGAGACCGACATACTGGGACCCGCCGCCCTGAAGGGGGCGGGCAAAGCCGCCCGAGACATGGACGAACGCAACTCCCACAAGCAGCGCGAACAGGAAGACACCCAGGAGCGTGAACAGCAGACGCTTTTGCAACGGCGGCACGCCGCTAGTCTAACCTGAGCTCATGCCTGAGCACCTGCCCCGAGCCTCGCCTCAGTCCCCTGATGGCGGTGAACGGCTATTGCGGCGATTGGTAGGAGATCGTGCTCTCGGCGTGCGCGCGCCGGAAATCCGTATTCTCGAGTGAGATGGTGAACGTGCGCTTGTAGAAAAAGACCGCTCTCACGTCGAATTCGCCGCCGTACGTCGCCGGAAAATAAATACCGCTGTCGACACGCTTGTAACTTACGGTGAAGCCGAGCTGACGGAGGTTAGTGCCAAGCATGGTTCGGACCAGGAGCGGAATACCCTTGGCCATGCGAGTCGTCACCCAGAGCGCCTGCTCGTCCTGCTTGTCGATGAGAGCTTCGCCGGCCCAGATAGTCTCTTCGTCTTCCCAGCCCTGCCGTTCCTTTTTGGGGCGAAAGCGGATGTGATAGACCGCGCGCCCGTCGCGATTCTGCTCATCCATGAGGCTGTAGTCGTACTTTTTGACCTCGGCGCTACTCAGCGGGAACAGATCCTTGCCGAGACCGTCCCGCGAATCCTTGTCGTCTATCAGGCCATCGCGCAGACCCGGCAGGACGCCAGCATCGATGTCGACCTTGCGGTTGGGATTTTCCTCGCCCGGCTTCTGATAAGCGATCAGTTTGTCTTTATAGGCGTAACGGCCTTCGAAGTGTTTGAGCTCTTTTTCGGTCGAATGCTTTGCGGGAACGGCCTGATAAACACAAAGCTCCTCGCGGGCGAGTTTGCCGTTTGAATAAATGGCCCGTATGCGGACCTTCTGGGTGTACGTATACTGCTCGCGCAGTTGCTCGGACCGGTCCTGATGCGCGGCGACCTGCTGCATAAGACGATCTACATCTGGACTTTGTGCGCCCAGTGAGGCGGCCAACGCGAATGAGAGGCTGAGACGGCGCACGGCTATCGGCAATTACGCTGCCAAGGGGCTTCGAGTTTCAGAAACTACGAAATTTGGAGCTAATTGTTGGCCCTTCTGTCATGCTTGCTGCTAGATGCGTCTGAGCGGCACCATTCGGGGGATTTACCTCTTTGACC
Organism: Terriglobia bacterium; assembly: GCA_021325235.1. Taxonomy (GTDB): domain Bacteria; phylum Acidobacteriota; class Terriglobia; order Bryobacterales; family Bryobacteraceae; genus Bog-105. The sequence goes on from JAJPHN010000029.1 coordinate 165,369, forward strand.
TGGCCGAATCGATCGATCTGGTTGAGCTGGCCGCGCTGCTCGATGCGCGGGAGCCGCGCCGGGAACCCTCGTTTCGGCATGCAGCGCCCGAATATGTGCGGTTTGAGCGTGCGCCTGTGCGGCAATCGCTCGGACGGCGGAAGCTGCCGGGCGAGTTCGAAGCCGATGTTCACATTCGCTATTTCGATTACGGAGTCGCCTGTGTTCAAGTGCAGCGATCGTTCGCGGGCGATTGGGAGCAGTTGATCGTAGCGGCCACGAACTGGATGAGCTCGAGCGAACTCGAGCCCTGCGCCAAGGCCCTGCTCGAAGAGGCACTGCAGCAAACCGGCCGGGCGCTCACGAAGCGCTACTCGAACTGGCTCTCGGAGGATTACTGCGTGGTGCAGATGGATCCTGTAATGGGTGCGGACGGCCGGATCAGGACGGCCGAAGAATTGACCCGTGAGCGGGGCGATGCCATAGCGCAGATTGTGCGCGGAGAGCTCTCTCGGTTGTCTGCTGCAGAACGCGAAGAGGTGCTGCGCGCCGGGATGTCGTACTATCCAACGGACCTTCTGGTAGTGGGCTGGGTCGGCGCGTACGTCTATGACACGGCGGAAAGTGCGGCTTCGACAATCGAACTGCTCGAATACGCCAATACCCAGCTGCTCGAGTTTCGCTATTACGACGAAGTGCTGACGGGCGTGCTGCGCGATGTATATAAGCGGCTGGAAAAGCGCAACACACTGCTGGGCCGATGGCGCGCTGGACAGGAAGCCGAGTCGCTGAATACCATCCGGCTGGACTATCAGGAGCTGGTGGAGCGCACCGACAACGCTATAAAGTTCCTGAGTGACATGTTTTATGCCCGCATGTACAAGCTGGCTGCGAATCGCATTGGGGCAACCGACTACTTGGACTTAGTCAACGAAAAGCTGACGACGGCGCGTGATCTCTACGATTCAATGGTGAACGAATTCCACCAGGGCCGTGCTTTTTTCCTGGAGATTACCGTCGTAGTGATTCTGTTGATCGAGATCGTTCTGGCAATAAGCGGACGAAGACGCTAAACGAATTAGTCCCCGCCGTACTTGGCGATCAGCCAGAAGAAGATTGCCCAGCCGACGACGCCCAGAGCGATCATCGTCCAGCAGAAAGCGTTCCAGAACTGAGAACGGGTAAGCGGACGGAGCAGGTGCGAGCCGGCTCCGAATCGCAGAAAGCAGTGCTCAATCAGCCAGCCGCGCTTGCTGCGCTCAATCAGCCAACCGCGCTTGCTGCGCTCAATCAGCCAGCCGCGCTTGCTGCGCTCCGTAAGTACCTCGCATGAGTTGAATGTAGCAGGAGTTACGGGAGGCGGCGGAATTCATTCCGATGTAACAACCGCTATTTATCCTGTCGTAAGCTCGCGTCCGCCGGGCAGGAGTCTACGATTGCACATTTTCGGTGAATCGGTCACGTTTGGAACCGCTTTCTTTCTCTTTCTAGCGCTTGGCCTGGCGCTCTCCTTTGAATTTGTCAACGGTTTTCACGATACCGCCAACGCGGTTGCAACGGTTATCTACACACACTCGCTGAAACCTTGGATCGCCGTCGTCTGGTCGGGCTTCTGCAACTTGCTGGGCGTGCTGACTTCATCGGGAGCAGTCGCCTTCAGCATTGTTGCGCTGCTGCCGGTGGAACTGGTGCTGAACGTCGGCTCCGGCGCCGGATTTGCGATGGTGTTTTCGCTGCTGCTCTCGGCCATCATCTGGAACCTCGGGACGTGGTACCTGGGCTTGCCGGCCTCGAGTTCGCATACGCTGGTGGGCTCGATTATGGGCGTTGGCCTGGCCAATTCGCTGCTGAGCCCTGGCCATGTCTTCGGCGAAGGAGTGAATTGGGCGAAAGCGGGCGACGTGTTCGCTTCGCTCATCATTTCACCTGTTATTGGATTTGTGGGTGCGGGATTGCTGCTTCTGCTGAGCAAAGCGCTCCTGCGGCGTCCGGAACTCTACCGTGCGCCCGAAGGCGAGAAGCCGCCGCCGGCCTGGATTCGCGGGCTCCTGATGCTGACCTGTACGGGCGTGAGCTTCTTTCACGGCTCCAACGACGGGCAGAAGGGCATGGGTTTGTTTGTACTGATTCTGGTCGGTGTCCTGCCCGGTTCGTTTGCGCTGAATCCAGCTTCGAAGTCGGCCGATATTCAGCAGATCGTAACGCGCTCGCGCGACGCCCAATGTGTGTTCGATAAGTTGCGCGGCAGTGCGCCCCTAGTGAACGGTCAGACGGCAGTCGGAGATCTTTCGGATTTCCTGAAGACCAAGAGTCATGCAAACGAACGTATCTATCAGGCCGTATCCGGCAAGAATCTGGATATCGCGACGGAACTCACGGGCCGTTCAACTTACGCCGATCTCAGCGTCGATCAGCGCAAGCGATTCCGCAGCGATATCTATCTGATGAGCGAGTCGATCAATAAGCTCATCAAAGAGAAAAAAGTCACCGATCCGAAAGAGGTTCACTTACTTCAGAGTTACAGTTCGGCGCTGTCGAAGGAGACGAAATACATTCCGGATTGGGTGAAAGTGGCCGTTGCGTGCGCGCTCGGTTTCGGCACCATGATTGGCTGGAAGCGTATCGTTGTCACGGTCGGGGAAAAGATCGGCAAAGAGCACCTGAGTTACGCGCAGGGTGCCGCTGCCGAAATCATTGCTATGTCGACCATCGGGTTGGCCGATAAGTTCGGGTTGCCCGTCAGCACGACCCACGTTCTCTCTTCCGGGGTGGCCGGCACAATGGCCGCCAATCGATCCGGTCTGCAGGCCGAGACATTGAGAAACATACTGATGGCCTGGGTCTTGACTCTGCCCGCCTGTGTGTTTCTGGGCGCCGCTCTCTTTTCGTTCTCTTTCTACGTTATCTTTCATGTCTTCGGGCTCCGGTAAGCTGCGAAGCCCGAACGCTGAAGATACCGACCAAAAGACACCAGCAGCGATCCGGCAGCCGTAAACAGCAAAATCAACGCGCACACATTGAGGAACAACCGCGGCCATCCGGTTTCGCGAAAATTGAGGAACGGGTAGGGAAAGAAACCGTAGACTTGTCCGCGGAATAGCGTGTAGAACAAGTACAAAAACGGGTAGATTGTCCAGCGCGTTACCATCCGGTAGCGCAGACCGGACTTATTTACAAACAGCAGCCAGTAAGTGAAATAGCCCAGCGGAACCAGGTAGTGCAGGACGACGTCCACTACCAGGTGTAACCCCTCGGGATTCCAGAGCCGGCGTAGCGCAAGTTCGTAAACGAACCCGACGATCAGGATGTAGCTCGCGAGCGCCGTTTTAGCACCCGCGGAAATCGTGGCGATCTGAAAAACGCTGGCCGTCAGGCAAGCCGCCACGAGGATGTTAGTGAGGATTGTGAAGTAGCTGAGGACGTTTGTAATCGCCATTGCCAGCGAAAGCCCGTTGCCGACTCCGATTTCAATCGCCCAATAACACTGCACAACAATTGCGGCCCAGCCGATAAGGGCCAGGATCGCTGCATAGATGCGCTCGAAGGGGGGCGCTGCAGGCATCAGCGGAAATAGGCAAGCCGGATTCGGACGACATCGCGAAAAGCAACAAAGAAGTCCGCCGGCCGAACTTTTGAACCGGCGACATCGACCCAGCACTCGAGCGGATATTCATACACAGCCTCGGAGAGCTTGCGGTCGCAGCTGAGATAGAAGCGGCGATAGCGCGCCAGAATCTCAACATCGAAGACCCATTTAGAAAGAAACGGCTGAGAGAAGATCGAAGCTGTTTCCGGGCCCACGCGGAACAACTTTGCGCCGCACTGGGTGTCGTAGATCGGTATCTCGAGCACAATCGATACGGCGGTAGCGAATATACGTCCGAGATAATGCCGCACGGCGCTCCGCTTGACGTAACGCCCAAGGAGTTGAACGCGTGCGCCGAAGATCATGTCGATATCGGGCCGGGAATGCAGGACAGAACGAAAGCGCTCGACGGCATCAAGCGGCGTGGCGAGATCGGCATCCCAGAATCCAACCTGTGCGGGCCGGAAATGCTCGAGCGCGTATGAAATGCCTTGGCGGACGGCTTCGGCTTTCCCCTGGTTCTGAGGCAGCTTGAGAACGTGCACCCGGCTCGGGCAAGCCGTGCGCATTCCTTCGAGGACCTCAACCGTGTTATCCGCGCTGCCATCGTCAACAAACAGGAGATACGTATCGTTCGCCGCTGTTGCAAAGTCGAGAAATGCGTCGGTATCCAGCCGCTGCGCTTCGTTGTAGCAGGGAATGATGAGAGCGAGAGGCGCGGTCTCAGTCATTGAGCGGTAGATGAACCGTTCTGCCCGAGGATGCCGAGCGGCGCGCCGCGTCCAGGATTTCGCTCACGATGACATTGGTATTCAAACCGGACAAATCATTTTGCTCCGCGACCTCGCCGCGCAACACGGCCGCCAGGTAGTGCAACGGATCGTCGTAGGGCGGTTGAAGGGAAGTCGCGGTGACCGAGTGAGGCTCGTGATCGGAAACTTCACGAACTTGCAGAGCGCGATTATCGAGCGTTTTCGCGTAACCGGTAGCCCCATACACTTCCATATCTTTCCGATTGAACGGCCAGTTCCAGGAAGCCTGAAGAATCGCAACGGCTGTGGGGTAAGTCAGAATGACGTTTGCTTCGTCGTCTACTTTGGGGTAGATGTCCGATTGAAGATGCTGGGTCACGGCTGTGACCGTGGTCGGAGCGGCACCCTTCATAAGCCAAGTCATCAAATCCGCGCCGTAGCATCCAAAATCGTAGAGAGCGCCGGCGCCGTTGAGTTTCGGATCCGTCAGCCAGGCGAAGAATTCGGGCGAGACGTGAATCCGTTTCGGGCCCTGGTGGCCGTCGTGCACGACTACTTTGCGCAGGTCTCCAAGCGAGCCGCCGGCCAGCAGATCATGTGCCTGCTTGTTGCTCGGGTACCAGGTGGTTTCGTAATCCACCAGGACGTGCACTTTGCCGGCTTGAGCAGCCTTCTGCATCCGTAGCGCGTCAGCATAGCTCACCGCAAGCGGCTTCTCCATCAGCACGTGGACGCCGTGCCGTGCGCATTCTTCCACAACGCTGGTATGGCCGGCAGTGCTGGTGAAAACGAGCACAGCGTCCGGGTGCGTGTGCGCGATCAGGTCCCCAACGTTGGCGAAGTACAGGCTTGGCGAAAGGTGGTCGCGAGCGCTGTATATATCAAACAGAGCGCGATCGGGCTCGGCAATACCGACCAGTTGGACATCGGAGCGCTCAAGCAGACCGCCGGCCGGGGTGAGCGCACTGCCATGCAGAAAGCCGCCCACATGGCCGTGCACGAGCCCGGCGATGGCGACGCGCAGGGGTGCCGCAAGACATGTTGCCGATAGCAGGAGCGCACTAAGCGCAAGACGCAGGAAAATCACTCTGCAATTATGACGCGTACGGGTACTATTGCCACCGGAGTCTCGAAGGATGTAGGATGTCTACATACATTAATGCCGCCGCGCGAAAAGTATCAGAACCGCATCGAGCTGCTGCAGGGAACGCTGGACATGCTCATCCTGCAGACGCTGCAATGGGGACCGCAGCATGGGTACGGCATCGGCAACGCCATTCGTGCGAACTCGGGTGAGCTGCTGCAGGTTGAAACCGGATCGCTTTATCCGGCCCTGCATCGTCTCGAGCGGCAAGGCTGGGTGAAGTCGGATTGGAAGCAGACCGAAGCGGGCCAGCGCGCCAAAATCTACCGCCTGACTCCGGCCGGAAGAAAACAGCTGCTGTCGGAGCGCGATCGGTGGTCACAATTGGTGGGCGCCATCAGCGGCGTGCTCAATCCCTCGAAAGGTGAGGCGTAAAGCAGATGTTTCCGTGGTGGCGAAGGGATCAACGGGAGCGCGATTTGGACGAAGAACTCTCGTCACACCTGGACATGGCGGCACGGAATCACGAAGAGCGCGGCGAAGAACATGGATCGGCACGCTCCCACGCACGCCGCGAACTCGGCAACCTTGGACTTATCAAAGAAGCCACACGCGTAAGCTGGGGAGGCATCTGGCGCGAACGCATTCTGCAGGACCTGCGGTACGCGTTGCGCAGCATGCGGCGCAATCCCGGTTTCAGCGCGGTGGCCGTCAGCACCATGATGCTCGGCATCGGCTCGACAACTGCCGTCTTCAGCCTGGTGAAAGCAGCGCTGTTTTCGCCGGAGCCATACAGAGACCCGGGCCGGCTGCTCGTGCTCAAACAGATCGTACTGGGCGATCGTGTCAACACGTCTGCTGCCGAATTTCTCGACTTTCAACGGCGTAGCCGCGTGTTTGAGGACGCCGCGGGTTATGAAAGCGAAGAATTCGACCTGACCGGAACACGGGAGCCCGAGCGCGTGTCGGGTGTGCGAGTAACCAGCAGCCTTTTTCGTACGCTCGGAGTGGCGCCGCTTGCGGGACACGGCTTTTCGGCGGCTCAGGACTTTGCCGGAGGCGCCCGCGAGGCGGTTGTCAGCGAAGCGTTCGCGCGAACGTACTTCGGCAATCCGCAATCTGCCATAGGAAGGACGATCCGGCTTAACGAGAGGGGCTACCAGATTACGGGCGTAATGCCCGCTGCGTTCGTCTTCCCGGCTTCGAAGAAATCAAACGAACAGCCGCCTCCCTCGCTCTGGTTGCCCATGGCTTTTTCAAAGGATGAACTGGGCGATCGCGCGGCGAGTTACGACATCAGTTTCATAGGACGGCTGAAGCGGGGTGTTTCGCTGGCGGATGCGCAGCGCGATGTGATGCGTGTATCGCGCGAGTTCCAGCGCGAAATGCCGGAGGTTTATCGCGGGGATTGGAACACACGCGCCTTTGTCGAGCCGCTCGGGGCGGAAGTGGCGGCGCGCCGTAAGCCGGCGCTCATTCTGCTCTCTGCGGGTGTGGCACTGGTGTTGCTGATCGCGTGCGTGAATCTCTGCAATTTGTTGCTGGCGCGGGCTGGCGCAAGAGAGCGGGAGATGGCAGCCCGCACTGCACTCGGCGCAAGCGCAGGCCGGCTGGCCGTGCAAGCGATTGTCGAAACCGTGACGCTGACGGTTGCGGGCGGTCTTCTCGGATGCAGTTTGGCCTGGACCGCAGTGACGGCGAGCACTAAGCTTGCGGCCCTCGAAGCGATTCTGCCCGCCAATATCACGCTGGACGGCAAGGCGCTGCTCTTCGGCCTGCTGCTATCGCTCGCCACCGGAATGGTGTGTGGTCTCGCGCCGCTCTCGGTTGCTTGGCAGCGCGGGCCGGGAGAAAGCCTGAAATGGAGTGGAAGAACGGCAACCGCAGCGCGCGAGAGCAATCGCCTCCGCAGCATGCTCGTGGTGTTCGAGGCGGCGCTTTCGGTTCTGCTGTTGATCGGCTCGGCGCTGCTGATCCGTAGTTTTGTCGCGGTGCTTGCCACGCCGCCCGGCTTCGATGCGCACGGCGTTACGATCGTGCGGACTTCGTTCAACCGGCAGCGTTATCCCGAAGCCCAACGCCGTTATGCGGCCCAGCGCGAGATTGTGAACCGGCTGCAGGCGATTCCCGGTGTTGCGCAGGTTGCGCTCACAACCCACCTTCCTCTGGCCGACTCCCGGACCATCGGCTTCGTAGTGAAGGGGCGCGACCCGAACGAATATCACTGGGCCGATAACGCCAATGTGGATGGTGCGTATTTCTCGGCGCTGCGTATCCCCCTGCAACAGGGCCGAACATTTCGCGAGAGCGATGCTAATGGGCTGCCGGTAGCCATCGTGAATGCGACTATGGCACGGCAGTTCTGGCCCGCCGGAGATGCTGTCGGAAAACAGTTTCTGTGGGGCGGCAATAGTAATCCTTTCACGATCATCGGGGTCGCCGGCGACGTCCACCTTGAAGCGCTTGATCTTACTCCCAAGCCGACCATTTACATGGACGCGTACCAGAGTCGCCAGACGGATGCCGTTTTTGTGCTGCGAGCATCACATACCGAAGCAGCGAAACTCGGGGCCGAAGCGCGTAAGTTGATCTGGTCGGTGGATCCCGGGCTGCCCGTGTTTGAAACGGCCAGCATGCAGAGCATCGTGGACCGGTCACTGGCAGCGCGGCGCTTTACCATGTTCGTGCTGGCCGCTTTTGCGGTGCTGGCCCTTAGTCTGGCCGCAATCGGCTTGTACGGCGTGCTGGCGTACATGGTTGTGCAGCGCACGCGGGAGCTGGGGGTACGCCTTGCGCTGGGGGCCGATCCGATAAGTCTGCTGATTGCGACCGTTGCGGGAGGGATGCGTCTCGCTGGTCTCGGCTTAGTGTTGGGTCTCGGTGCGGCTGCTCTGCTGGTGAACGGGATGTCGCGCCTGCTGTTTGGAGTCCGGCCGCTTGATCCGGCTTCGTTTGCAGCTGCTACCGCAGTGCTGCTCGTAGCTGCTCTTTGCGCAGCGGCGATTCCGGCTTTACGCGCCGCGCACATCGATCCCATCGCGGCGCTGCGGTGTGAGTGACAGCGTATGTTTTTCCGACGCCGTTATCGCGATTTAGACGAAGAGCTGCGATCGCATCTGGAAATGGCAATGCGCGATCGGCGAACCCGCGGCGAAGAGGAGCAAACCGCGCGGCTCAATGCTCGCCGGGAGCTGGGCAACATCGCTTTGATTACGGAGGTGACTCGCGACATGTGGAGTTGGACATCGCTTGAAAGATTGTTGCAGGATCTGCGCTACGGCTGGCGTGTGCTGCGGCGGAGTCCGGGATACACACTCGTCGCTCTGCTTTCGCTAGCACTTGGAATCGGCGTGAATACGGCGATTTTCAGCCTGATTAACGCGGTCATGCTGCGAGAGCTTCCGGTGCGCAATCCGGGCGAACTGGCGATTGTCGGCGATGCGGCGCGCACGGGCGGCCTCTCGCACGGCAGCGGCATGCGAACCGATCTCTTCTCGTTTCCCTTCTACAAAGAATTCCGTAAACAGAACCAGGTTTTCCAGGACGTTTACGCGAGTGGCCGCTGCGAGCACCTGAGTCCTGCAACCGAAGAGCACGGCAAGACTGTCGCACATACGGGGCACACCAGTGGCCGCTTCGTAACCGGGAATTACTTTTCGCTTCTCGGTATTGCGCCTTATATGGGCCGGACGTTTACTGATCGCGAAACGCAGACCCCCGGCGCTGCTCCGGTTGTTGTTATCAGCTACGGCTACTGGCAGCGGCAGTTCGGCCGCGATCCGAATATGATCGGGCGCAAGCTCATCGTAAATGGTTCGCCTTTTACTGTCGTCGGCATTGCGCCGCCCGCATTTACCGGGGAGTGCGGCGCACCAGCGAAATCGGTATTCGCATGGCGCTGGGTGCCGGGCGAAGCGCGGTGATGGGCATGGTTTTGCGCGAAACTGCGCTTGTGACCGCGATTGGAATCTGCGCGGGCGTTCTGGCCGCCCTTGCATTAACCGCACTCTTGCGAAACATGTTCTTCGGTCTGTCCGGCTTTGAAGTATTGCCGGTTCTGGCGGCGGCTGCGGTGATCGCGATCGCTGCGGTGCTGGCGGCTCTGGTGCCGGCCTGGCGTGCTGCGCATGTCGATCCCACCGTCGCGTTGCGAATCGAGTAGCGCAGTAAGATCGGAGCATGACCGAGCCTGAGGTCTGCGTGATAGGCGGCGGCCCGGCCGGGTTGGCGGCTGCCATTGCACTGCGGCTTGCGGGTGCTTCGGTCATTCTGTTCGAGGCAAGCCAGCCTCCTGTCGATAAAGCCTGCGGCGAAGGCTTGATGCCCAACACGGGCGCAGCATTGAGCGAGTTAGGCGTGCGGATTGGCGCAAATGAAGGCTATCCGTTTCGCGGCATCCGCTTCGTGGATCGGGGTGTGAACGCCGCTGCCGGCTTTCGCGGCTCGAATGGACTCGGAGTGCGGCGTACTCTACTGCATCGTGCGCTTGCTGATCGCGCGGCCGCCGTGGGGGTGGAACTTTGCTGGAACGCGAAGGGAGTCGAAATCGTAGATGCTGGCGTTCTGTTTCGCTCGCGACTCTTTCGGCCCGTCTTGATAGTGGGCGCAGACGGACTTCATTCGCGAGTGCGTCGCAAACATGAAATGGACCAAGAGCCGAGCAGCCTCCGCTATGGTTTCCGCCGCCATTTTGCGATCGCGCCCTGGTCGGATTACGTCGAGATTTATTGCCACAGGCAGCGACAGATCTACATCACCCCGGTTTCGTCGCAGCAGATCGGAGTGGCCTTGCTGACGGCTAATCCGCACGAGCGGCTCGCGGACGTTCTGCCTCTTTTCCCCAATCTTTCAGAGCGTCTCCGGCTTGCAAACATGATCTCTTCCGAACGCGGGTCGCCGACTGTCATGCGAACGCTGAAGCGGGTGACGAAGCCCGGCCTGGCTCTCGTGGGAGACGCTTCCGGATCGGTCGATGCCATTACGGGCGAAGGCATCGGTCTCGCTGTGGAACAGGCAATCGCGCTGGGCCATGCATTTCGCGTGGGAGATCTTGAAATGTACGAGCGCGCTCATCGCCACATCCTTGCGCCGTCTCGATTGCTCGGTCGAACTCTGCTCGCTCTCTCGAAATCGGACAGCGTACAAACCGCTGCTTTGCGCGTAGCTGCTCGTTGCCCGATGCTGTGCGACGCTATTCTGGCCGCTTATGTCCGGCGGCGCTCCTCTATCAACGAGACCGCCGGGATGGAGTCGACAACGGTTTCCTTGCCGAATCCCGAGCGCCTGAATAGCCAGTCGTAGAGTGCCGAAAGGGCGGTTCGCTCGATCAGAAAGCTGAGAACTGACGTAAGCACGATGCTGACAAATACGACCGCATAGGTTGTGGACTGCAATGCTTCGCCTCCTGGCAGGCCCGCTCCGAGCGGCATCGAAGCGAGTACAACTGCTGCCAGTCCCTTGGGCGTCATAATCGCGACAAATGACGCATCGCGCACCGGCGTGCTGCGGCTGAGCCCGAGCCATGCGGCTGGAATGCGAACCAGGAAAATAGCGGCGGTCAGTATCAACCCCGTTGTGACCAGCGTGATGTCCGCGAAGCGAATCGAGACGCCAACATAGATAAAGAAAAATGTTTTCAGCAGAAAAACAACTTCGGCCAGAAAATCCCGCTCCTGCTGGTTCATCGTGATCGGTTCGCTTGACAGAAACGGGTGAAGCCACGGGAGGCGGTGAAATGTCTCGATATTGCCCAGTACGGCGCCAAACACGACCGCTGCCACATAGCCGCTGAAACCCAACAGCTCGACTATGCCGAACAGCACGAACACAAACGCAGGAGTCGTAAAGATCGAGTTCTCGAGAATGCGGATGCGCCGCAGCAACGCCGACCATAGAAAGGCCCCGAGCGCGCCGAAGATCCCCGCAATAATCAGCGTGGCGAGAATCTGGCCCAGCATGGGCCCAAAACGCAGCTTGCCGAGTCGAAAGCTGTCGAGACAGCCGATGGCTACGACGATACTCAGTACGTCACTGACAGCGGATTCGAGGAAGAGGATCGTTTTGGTGGAAGCGTGCAGCGGCAGCCTGCGCGTCAGCGGCACGATAACCGCCGGTGAGGTCGATCCCACGATTGCGCCGAGCATGAAAGTCAGTCGAGCATTGAGTCCCAAGAGCCGCTGCGCGGCGAAACCGACGGTGATCAGCGTCAGGAAGAAGTTGATCAGTGTGAGGGCGAGCGTCGGACGGATCGCGCCTCGCAAAACGTCCAGATCGAGTGTGAGACCCGCCTCGAAAAGAATGATGATCAGCGTGACCGCCGAGAAGACCGGCCCGATGGCTCCGAAGTTCTCCGGCGTCACCAGATGAAATACCGGGCCGAGGATGATGCCGATGATGGTGAGCAGCAGAACATCGGGAACACGCGTTCGGCTGAAGAGTCCCGTGAAGGCGTGTGCCACAAACACCAGCGCCCCGACCACGAGTATGTTTGTGGCTACATGCATCGAACGAGTAGGCCTGTACTCGTATCATCCTACCTGCCAGGTTGAAATGGACCGCCCCGGGATGACCGAGGGCCGAAGGCCAATTCAGACGGCCGGCGGGTTGCGCTCGCCGCTCATGCGCTGGTGCCAGTACGGATAAGCGAGTGTCGTGGCGCTTGCCTCATCCAGTTTTTTCACGTGCTCCGGATCGAGTTGCCATCCGGCGGCGCCAAGATTCTGACGAAGTTGCTCCTCATTCCGCGCGCCGATGATTACCGACGAAATGCTCGGCCTTTGCAGAAGCCAGTTCAGCGCAATTTGCGGAACGGTCTTATTCGTCTGGCGCGCAATTTCATCCAGCACGTCGACCACTTTGAAGAGGTACTCGTCAGCTACTGGCGGACCGATGTCGGCGGTCTTCGGAAGGCGGCTGGTTTCCGGAAGGGGCTGACCGCGCCGGATCTTTCCCGTCAACCGTCCCCAGCCGAGCGGGCTCCAGACGAGGGTTCCCACTCCTTCCTCCAGACCGAGCGGCATCAGCTCCCACTCGAAATCGCGTCCCACGAGCGAATAGTAGGCCTGATGCGCCACATAGCGCGTCCAGCCGTAACGATCGGCGATCGCAAGCGACTTCATCAGATGCCAACCCGAGAAATTCGAGCAGCCGATGTAGCGTACCTTGCCGCTGCGGACCAGCGTATCGAGCGTGCTCATGGTCTCTTCAATCGGCGACAGAGCGTCGAAGGCGTGCATCTGATACAAATCGATGTAATCGGTGCCCAGGCGTCGCAGGCTGTCTTCGCAGGCTTTGATCAGATGAGAGCGCGATGTGCCGAGATCGTTCGGCCCGATCGTACTCGCCTGTCCGGGCTCCCCGCCGACTGGAAAAAATGCCTTTGTCGCGAGTAGCACCTTATCGCGCCGGCCCTTTATCGCTTTGCCCAGAATTTCTTCTGATAGCCCGTTGGAGTATCCATCGGCTGTATCAAACATATTCACGCCGGCTTCGAGGCAGATATCCACGAGTCTCGTCGCTTCGGCTACATCGGTTGCGCCCCACGCGCGGAAAAATTCGTTACCGCCGCCGAACGTGGCAGTGCCAAACGTCAGCGCGGGAACTCGCAGGCCGGACCGGCCCAGACGTCGATATTCCATACGCTGGTTCGATGCAGACGTGCTGCCAAAGGACGCGCGCAGCTGCGAAAAGACGAGTTCCTAGACAGGCTGGAACGACTTCGACTCCGGATCGTAAGCGCGTACTTCCCCATGCCCGATATCGTAGATCCAGCCATAGATTTCCAGCGCCTCTTGCGCGATCTTGCCTGCCACGGCGGGATGCGTGCGAATATGATGCATCTGCAGCACCACGTTCTCTCCGATGAGTTGCTCGAGTTCCGCCTGTTCGCCCATGCCTGTTCTCCGCGCCTGCACCACGCTCAGCGCCGCCTCGGCATTGCGCAGCCAGTGATTCACAGTCGGAAGGCTTTGAAGCTTTTCGCGATGCTGCAGCCCTTTCATAGCGCCGCAGTCGGTATGACCGCAGATGACGATCTGCTTCACACCGAGCGCCTGCACCGCGTACTCGACAACCGCTGAAACGCCTCCCAGCATCTCTCCGTAGGCGGGCACCAGATTGCCGATATTGCGCGTGACGAAGATCTCGCCAGGTCCGGACTGCGTGATCAGCTCGGGATCGATGCGCGAATCCGAACAGGTGATGAAAAGCGTATGCGGCTGCTGCGGCTGGCGTGCGGCACGCTCGTATCGTTCGCGATGCTTTGGATACACTTCGCTTTGAAACTTGCGCACACCGGCCAGCAGTTTGTCCATCGGCGATTCGTTTGGCATGCTGCCTATTGTATTCAGGCTCAGGAGAGCTTTATGGCCGGATGCCGTTCCGCAGCCGACGGCAGGGCAGGGAAGTCGGTGAACGGCTCGCTCTGGTACCAGTAGCCGACCGAATAGAAACAATCGGCCCGATCGTTGGCGTGTCCGTGCTCGATGGTGAATTTGAGCGATCGCTCAAAGGCAATCGGATTGTCGGCGTGCCAGCGGTAGAGGCAATAACGGCCGCCCTGGCGCTCCCCATTCGCAATGTACGGCGCTCCGTTGTAGAGATAGCCGAACGGATTTGTCACGCCAAAGTCCCAGGCCCCGTTGAAATAATCTTCGGTCCCGGTTCCGGTAATGATTGGTTTAGAGTCGTCGTCGATAAAGATCATCTCGTCGCCTTCTCCGAACCAGTTGTCGCTGTTCTGCACGACCCCCAGCGTGACACCCATCGCCTGACCGCGGCCGCGTGTTTCGAAAAACACGTAGTTGTCCGTCCCGTTGAGGTTCTTGTCGGTTCCCTTGATTGCTTTGTTCGGTGTGGCCTGCCGATATTGCGCGTGGAAATAAAGCGGCTGCGCGGGCAGCGCGGTTACGAGCTGATAATCGATGTTGGAATAGAAGGCATCTACTCGCTCCTCGCCTTCATTGGTGATCGTGATGCGCGCCGATTTCTGAAACGGCATAGCGAAATAGCAGTTCAGCGCCTTCACCGACGAGCAGTTCATAAAGGCTGACTGGTACAGAAAATAATCCCCGAGATTCAATCCAAAGAAATCGCCCACTGGTGTCTCGACGCTCGGTTTCGCGTTGCCATTCCAAAAGATTCGGAAGACCAATTCCTTGAGATGCCGCTGGCTCCTCGCCGCAATGGTGAACCATATGTGCGTGATGATGCCGGGGCCTTCGGATTCGAAAACGGTCAGCGTTCCGCCCGGCTCGATCTTCCGAAAATCCGCGTTTCCGCCGGAACGATCCCAGGTGGATTGCTTGCGCGTCTTGTAATCTGAGAGCTGCGCATATGGCGGCAAATAAACCTGCCCGCCGTTGGCCGGCGTCTGCGCTTGTGCGCGGCTACCGAAAAGCGCGGCCGCCCCGCCAAAAGAACCAAGAGAAGAAAGAAAACGCCTGCGGCGCTGTTTATCCGTCATTTGTTGCTGTCTCGCCGAGCATCATATCTTATGCGTTTGCCTCACTCCTGCCGGAGCGAAACAGGACCGAACCAGACACCCAGCAGACGACGATTCCAAACTGCTCCGGTTTTCGAGCGCTCGGAAAAAGTCGTGAAATCGTATTGGTAAGCAAGGGCTCGCAAATAGCGCGGTGGGCGCGCAAATGGCGCCGGGCGCAGCAAGCGCAGGACCTGCGGTTCTCCTGTCAGAAGCCGGTACATAAGACCGCCGACCCAGTTGTTGCTCTGATAATCTCCGAGCGCGGCGAACCACATTTGCCAGTCGAGGCGCGGCTGATAGGGCGCGACCCAGGGCAGCGGGCGCTTCACATCGCCCGGTTTGTATGGGAATTCGTATTCGCGCCAGTTCGTCTGATCTGCCGAACCCTCTAGCACGATCTCGGTGCGCGACGTCGTCATGATCGCGAAAAGACCGTACGCGTTGACGATTTCGAATGGCTGCGTCAGACTGAGTGGCTTGCTGAGCGCGGAGGGAAGCGGCACACTCAGCGATTCCATGAGTTGTACCGCTCCCAGAGCGATCAGAATCGCGCAGATTGCATTGGCAGTGGCGCGAGCCCAGTCGTGCTCAAAAAGACGCGGAAACATCGCGATGCGCCAGCGCGTGAATTTTCTAAATCGCGACAGCACCGCCGGGTCGAGCGCCCAGATGCAGAGCGCGAGGGTAAGCCAGTTGAAGAACGCATAATTACCGGTGAGCAGGATTAGAATCTGCAGGAGAGCGATGGATGCAGCGCCGATTCGGTGTGCAATTCCCGGAACAAACAACAGTACGGGCCCGATGAACTCAATCGCGAGCGTTAATGCGGTGGCGGCATCGAGCAGTGTGCCGGGAGCGCGGTAGACGTAGTACGCGATTGGATTCGGAAGCGGTTGCGTCATGAAATGAAAGCGCAGCGCGTGCAGATTGCGCCAGTTCGGATCTCCCGAAGCGAGCTTCACCCAGCCCGATTCAAACATCAGGCGAAACAGCAGCAGCCGATAAGCCCAGACCAGCCAGGGCGCGCCTGCGAAAAGGGCCAGGAACCCAGCTTCGAGCAATAAAGCATCCCATTGGAACGAGGTAAACGGTTGGCCGATGGTCGAGATGGACAAGTAAAGGAGAAAGCACGCTGCGGCTGAGAAGCGCGGCAGAACATTGACCGCGAGCATGACCGAGAACAGGCACCCGAACGCGCATAGGCCGACGAGCACGCTGTCGCTCGAATTGAACCAGAAGAG
Organism: Terriglobia bacterium; assembly: GCA_021325235.1. Classification (GTDB taxonomy): domain Bacteria; phylum Acidobacteriota; class Terriglobia; order Bryobacterales; family Bryobacteraceae; genus Bog-105. The sequence goes on from JAJPHN010000029.1 coordinate 181,495, forward strand.
CGAGGGCGCGTACCAGAAAGCACTTGAACCGAGCTGGCTGCGCATGGCTTCGATCATCCGCACCGCCGGCACAACTCCTCGCGAGCCGATCAGGCCGAGGATCTGCGGCCAGAAAGAAGCAAACGAGCTTAGATACATGACTCCGAGCGCACGGAGGAACCACCATTCAGCAACCTCAAAGCGGTTTTTTGCCGTGAAAAGATTCTGTAAGCGAGCTAAAAACTCTCGGGCCATGAGTGCCGTTCTCTAACATAGCGGTACGGCAACGCGCGATCTATATAACCGGGTGTGCTATGTTTCGAGAGAAGCGGCGCGGTAGCCAAGTGGTAAGGCAGAGGTCTGCAAAACCTTTATTCGGCGGTTCGATCCCGCCCCGCGCCTCCAAGATCGTATTGAGTCCGACTCTTGTTGGGCCTTTGCCGCAGAAGCGATCGGTCCAGGTTTTCGCGCTTTGGGATCCGGTAAACCCAGCGAGTTACAGTACTTTGCATCGGACTCTTCTCGTTGGTCTGATCTTCTTTTCTGCGCACGCATCGGCGCAGTTGCTGCTCAAGATAGATCAAACTTCTCCTGTCTCCATCGGTGCAGAAGCGCTGAACCGGTTCCCGCGCCACTCGTCCGTGCTGAACGACCACGGGCGGGAGAACCGCTTTGAAGGCGTTTTGCTCAACGACCTACTGCTCGCGAACGGTGTCGATTTATCAAAACCACTGCGCGGCACCCGGCTGGCGATTTATGTCGCGGCGATCGGGAGCGACGGTTACGAGGTGGTCTACGGCCTCGCCGATCCAAATACGAAAGTAACCGTTTTCGCAGAGCGCGCTACTGCCGGAGTTCTCTCAAATACGCGCCGTTCCGGTAGGTGCTCCAGGCAGAAAAGCCGTTCTGCTCCAGATAGAGTTTGTAGGCGTAGTCAATGTTCGCCTTGCAATCGAGCAAATCGCGAAGGTTCACACCCGGCCGCTTCAAGTGCACGGTGTTGATCTGGAAATAACCCCAGTCGAGCGTTCCGTCGGCGTTGTAATGATAGGTTTCGCACTTGCCTTGCGGATTCTCGGCACGCTGGATCGCGAGTGCGACGCGGCAAGCGGGTCCGAATTTGCGGCATGTGTACTGCTGATAAGCGGTTAGTGGGTGCCGCTGATCGAACTGTGCGTCGCGAGCGGGCTGCGTTTCCATCCGCCTGCTGATCACGAGGGGGACCTGGAAATGGATTCGCACAGGAGATTGCCAACTGAACGTGTAGTGCGCGTGTACGATTACGGTCGACGCGACCAGCGAGGCACCAGCGACCAAAGCAAGCGCGCTCCAGGCCGCGGAGTGCTTATTTACCTGGCGCGTACGGCGTGAGGGCACGCCAGAGAACGAGGTCAGCCGGCGGAGAATGGATGACTCGACAGTGACTCGCGCCATTCCTGAGAGACAGTCTATCCGAGACGACTTCGGAACGAGCGCGCATGCGGCAACGTCACGAACTCGACCACCTTGGTACGAGTTCGTGCCGTTCAAAATCGGAGGTCTTCAGGCCGACGCTGCGGAGCTCTTGCGCTCACCGCGATATCGTTCGCGCAGCTCGCGTTCGGCGCGATGCCAATCTTCTTCGGCGGATCCTTCTGGACAGCCGCGCTCCTGCCAGCATCGGTAGGCATGGCGTGCAATCTCATCGTGGGTGAGATCGTTGTTGTCCTGATGGATCGCGTCGTAGCTCTGCGGGGAGGTGTCGCCTTGTACGCCCTGTGTGAGCGGCGTCGTGCCGATTCCCGTTTGCCCCGGCTCGATATTCGGCGCCGGAGAATTGCTGCTCCGGCCCGGCGAAACGTGGGAAGACCCCGCGCCCGCGCCTGCTCCGGCACGCACTCCGGAGACATCAGCGCCCTGTCCGCCGACCGAAAGATTCGCGTCGGCTGCGATCGTATCGTTAATGCTCAGTCCCGGTCGCGGAGTTGCCGCGTTCGCCGGGGTGTCAGCGCTGCTTCGAGTTCCCGCCCGCGCTGGTTCTGCCACTTCGTTTAGTTTGGGATCGATCATTCTCTCGCTCCACAGAATTGGACGAGCGCCACACGAAAACTTGGTCGAAAAAGTATTTAGAAGCTTCTCACAATCTGGTAGACCGCTCTCGTGAAAATACCAGTATGGCTAGGGAATCAGCATTTGGTTGCGAAACTTCTCCCAGCACCACATCCGGGACATGATGCGTGTCGGAAGGGGAAACCCGAGCTGATGAGCCAGCATGCAAGCCTGACCGCGCTGATGCGCCTCATGCGTGATCATGTACGCCAGCATGTGAACGTCGACCGGCCATGGTTTCGCCAGTGCGTCACGACGAAACTGTTTGACTTGCCCGTCTTTCTGGGAGAAGGCGTCTATCAGCATTTCGGCGCAGCGCCCGGCGCTTTCCGTTAAAGCAACCCGCGCCTGTTCTGGGGTGACACGCAGGCGGTCCAGCGGGGCAGGGAGGCTTAGGTCGGGAGCTGAAAGCCTCAGCTATTTGCGGCGGATGTTGTGCACGTGTGAAAAAATCGTGGCGATCGTGCGTATCCCAGGACCCGACGGTTTGGCGCGCCATGCCACCGGATCAACGCCCTCAATCACCAGCTGATTCATACGGTCGCAGATCAGATAACTTTTGGCGATAGCTTTCCCGCTCGCAGCCGTACTCATTTGCTACTCCGGAAGCATGCCGATCGTCACCAGCCAGCGGTGCATCAGCTCAGGCCAATCCGTTATCGGCAGGCTGGTGCGGCGCAATCCGAAGGCGTGTTTGCCGTCTGCGTAAAGGTGCATTTCGGCCGGCACACCGGCGGTTTTGAGCGCGCGGTAATACACGAGCGAGTTGTTGACGCTGTCCACCGGATCGTTTTCAGCCTGGACGAGAAACGTCGGCGGGGTTCGGGATGTGACCCGGATCTGCGGATTCAGTTCGAATTTGTTTTTGTCGATCCACAGATGCCCTGGATACAGCGCGACTCCGAAATCGGGCCGGCAGCTTTCCTTGTCAGCTGCATCGAGAACGGGATAGAGGCGTTTCTCGAAATGCGTGCTGATGGCCGCGACCAGATGTCCTCCCGCCGAAAATCCGAGTACTCCAATCTTATGCGGATCGATATGCCATTCGGCCGCGTGCGAGCGTACCAGACCCATCGTTCTTTGAGCGTCCACGAGAGCCATCGAGGACTTGGTGTCCGTGAAACAGCCGCACTCCTGGTCCCATAACGGGCCGGTGTGGGGCACGCGGTATTTGAGCAGCACGCATGTGATGCCGCGCGGAGTAAGCCAGTCGCAGACCTCCGAACCTTCCAGATCGATGGCCAGCGTCTGATAACCTCCGCCGGGAAAAACAACGATGGCCACTCCGGTGTTTTTGGCGGAAGGCGAATAGACCGTCATGGTTGGCTGCGAGACGTTGTCAACGCCGATAACGGATCTGCCCGCCACCAGAAACTCTCTGCCGGAGCTCTTGGCGAACTCGGGGCCGGCAACCGAGTGCGCCTCGGGCGCTTTTCCGGGCCAGATCGCCACCTGGGTGTGTCCGGCGGATGGCTGCCAGACTGCGCCTTGCGTGCGCATCGCAGCAGATGGAACGAGAAGCAGGAGGGCTGACAAGGATCGGATCACAATCCACAGCCTACAATGCAACTCAGCGACCGGGTGGGGCGACCGCACGAAACGAATCGACGATCGCATTCAGCTCGTGGATTACCGCGACCTTATCGCGCTGCGTAAATGGCTTGATTGCACCCGGCGGGTACACCCCTACGTTGGTGTAAGTGACTGCTGTCGCCAATTCGAAGCAGCTGCCTTTGTCGAATCCCCGGTACTCGTCGCGCTCGATAGCGTGACTCATCGCTGCACCGAGATCGCGTGTATGCAGGAAAGTTACGCCATCGATCGTCCGCTTCGGGTGTCCAGAATCGATCCGGTGGAGCGCCGCCGGGTCCTCGACACAGTGTACTTGCCGGGATGCAGGCAGGTCTCTGCCGTCTTCGCGTTCAGCACAGTCACTTCTACCGAGGCCGAGCCCAAGTTTGTTCCTGAGTAGCGGCCAAGCGGAAACTCGAAGCAAATGGTCGAGGTGGGAAGGCAAACCGGGAGGTAGGAATCGTTCTGTTTCTCAGGTCCGGTCGAAATTCGATAACCAGCCGGAACTCGGAGCCTGAAAAAGTGCTGAGCGTCGATGTACTCGCCGCCTCGCCAGACAGAACCAGAGGCGAGGAGAAGGAACGCCCATTTGCGCACAGGAGCCTCCGTCCGAGTAGAAACCGAAGCCGGCTAGATACTCCGCACAGGCATTGCCACCACGTCTGTAATCTCGATCATTTCTTTCACTACAAACGGCTCGCCGTATTTCACACCGATCAGATTTCCGTAAAATCGCGCAATGGATGCCAGCCGCTCCTCAATCTCCGCATGCGAAGGGAACAAGGCCGAGCCTTCGGGCGCATCGCCGTATTGGGAGCGGTACTGAAACAGCGCGGTCATCCGGCGTTCAAATTGGCGGGTGATATCCACCACAAAGGAAGGCGTGACATTCGCATATAGCGACGAATACAGCACCTTGAATGGCCGGTGCGGTGGGACGTCTTCTTCGAGGCGCTTCAATCCGGACAAGAAGCACGCTTCGTACGCAATCTCGCAGGCGCGGTAATGATCCGGATGGCGTCCGCTCCAGTAGGGAAGAATTACTGTCCGCGGGCGAATCCGCCGGATCACTCCGGCGAGAGTCATGCGAGCTCCGATATTGTTTTCCAGCCGCGCGTCCGGCCAGCGCAGATTTTGACGCCAGGCAAGGAGCATCTCCCCGGCGGCGCGCTTCGATTCTTCGATGCGCAGGTCCGGCGTGCCACGCGTGCCCATGTCGCCCGCCGTCAGATCGAGGACGCCCGTGCGATAGCCCTGCTCCGCCATGCGAATCAGCGTGCCGCCGCACGTTTGTTCGACATCGTCCGGATGAGCGGCGATTGCCAGAATGTCCAGTGGGCGCAGATTTTCAAACGGCTCGTTCGGATCACGCATGTTCAATGGGCAATCAGTAGGTGCGATACCGATAGCGCGGCCGGTTGAGCGCGAACACGCGAACCAGCAACAAGCCGGCGAGAAAGCCGCCCACGTGCGCAAACCAGGCAATCCCCTGTGCAGCGTGGCTGACCGCAGCCAGCGACCCGAGACCGCTCAGCAACTGTAGTGCGAACCAGTAGAGCAAGAGCAGCGCTGCCGGCAATTCAGTTGTGGTGATGAAAATCACGATAAATATGAGCGTGACCACCCGGACGCGCGGATAGAGGATCAGAAACGCGCCCATAACTCCTGCAATGGCGCCGCTCGCCCCTATTGTCGGCACCGGGCTTCCGAGGCTTATGGCGAATTGCATCATCGCGGACGCGATCCCCGAGATCAGATAGAACACCAGAAATCGACCCGAGCCCATTGCATCCTCGATATGCGATCCGAAGACCCAGAGGAACCACATGTTCCCGATCAGATGCAGCCATCCGCCGTGCAGAAACATCGAGGTCACAAAGGACGGAAGATAGAGGCGGTCCGGAATGAGCGCGTAATGTTGAATGAAGGCATCGCGCGCGTAGGGCCCGAGGCCAAGTTCGATCAAGAAGCAAAAGACGTTAGCCGCGATGAGCACCAGCGTCATCACGGGTGTGGAATTTCTCAATAACAGCGCGCGCAGCGGGATCATGCTTTTCGGAGTGCGGCGGCAGCGCTGGCGGAACCTGCTTCTCGCTCGATATCCTCGTCGCCGCGCCGCTGAACTTTGCCGGCACGGGCATCACTCAACAGCTTTTGTACTTCCGCCAGGGATGGGACGTGACCGCGTGCTCCGATGGCCGTGCAATTCAGCGCTGCCGCGGCATTGGAGAACTCGAGCGCTTCCGCCAGGCCCACTTTCTGCAGCATGGCGTAGCAGAATGCACCGTGAAAAACATCGCCCGCCCCGGTTGTATCGGCGCACGGAACATCGAAAGCTGCCGAGTAGTACCAGATGCCGCGCGAGAACGCCAGCGAGCCGCGATTGCCGAGCGTCATGGCTGTTACCGGATTACGATATTCCCGGTGCAAGCTCCGCAACGCGGCAAACGGATCGTGTTCGCCTGTCCACTTGGAAGGCCACGCCGATCCAGCCACCAGGTAATCGACATTCCGCAGCACGTTCTCAAAGCGCGGATACACGGTGTCAACGTCGAGCGACACCGGAATGCCATGCGAGCGTGCGATTCGGGCCGCGCGCCCGGCAGCTTCTGTGTCGTATCCATCGATGTGCAGCAGCCGGGTGTTGGCGATATCCTCCTCGCGAATCTCCGCCGCCTGCAGGCGCAGACATGAGGCCCGCTGCCAGAGCACCGTGCGCTCACCGGTTCGCTCATCGATCAGAATGTACGCCGTCTGATTGGCGCACGCTTTACGCACGATCAGACCGCTCGTATCCACACCGGTTCCGGCGAGACTTTCGCGTTGCACATCGCCGCGCATATCATCGCCAATGGTGCCGATATAGCGTGAGCGCAGCCCAAGCCGGGCGCAGGCAACCACAGCTGTCGCCACCTGTCCACCTGGGCTCAGCATTTCACGATCGAACGCAACTTTGCCGGCGTATGGAGGAAACTCTTTAAGCAGAATGAGCGTGTCGGTCGCATTCAGACCGATGCCGAGCACATCGAAACCTTGGGCGCTCGCGGAATGACTCACCGCGGGAGCCTACTTTTTGATTGAATCCGGAACCCGGTAAAGATAGATGACGTGGACATCGCCCAGGTGGCCGGACATTTTCCACGTATTGAGCGGGCTCCAGCCATCGATTGGATAATCGTAGGATACAACCCGGGTATTGGGTTTCAGTTCCCGCTCGAGGTTCGGCCGAAGCGCGTCGTTGGCCGTAGGCGCCAGATAGAGGGTGACCACATTCGCGGCGCTCAGGTCGGTTTTGAGGAAGTTGCCATGGATTACCTTCACCTGATCTTCCAGGCCTTTCTTCCGCACATCTTCGGCCGCCTGCTCAGCCAGATCGCGCGAGATCTCGATGCCTACCGCCTTAACCTTATATTTCTTGGCGGCTTTCACCAGGATGCGGCCGTCGCCACAGCCCAGATCGTATAGGGTCTCGCCGGGCTTGAGCTGCGCCGCTTCGAGCATCTTGTCGACAGCGTGTTCGGGCGTGCCGACAGAAGGCGCAAGTTTCTTGGTAAAGTAATCCGATTCCTGCGCCAAGCCGGCGCGGGGTGAAACCAAACCAGCCGAGACTAGTACGGCGGCCGCACAGATCGAATGGAACCTGGCGCGGCGTAATGCACGCAAACTCATGACCGGCACTCCCTTTTGCGTACAGTGTATCGTTTTACGCGGGCTCGCGCGACAGCCTTCAGCGCGATCCGGCGGAAACCGGCTGCAAAGTCGCCACCCGGTTGTGTTTGCTGCGCAGAATCCGGTTCACCATCTCGCTGGTCGAGAACCAGAGATCGCGCGGCCGGGAAATCGTGTATTCGGTCCCGCGAAACGCTTTGATCGCATGGCTGATTGAATCCTTCCACGGTACGGCTTGCGGATTCAGGTTGTAGTTCATGTAGAACACCGGACACTCTACATCTCCGATGCGGCGCAGGTCGTCCTGGGGTACGTCGTTCTTCAGCATCGCCTTGGGCCCGGCGAAAATCACCGCGTCCGGATGACCGTTCGACGCGACTTCTTTCTCGATCAGCCCCTCCAGAAAATTCGTCTCGCCCTGCCTTTCTCCCAGCCGGCTTACGCTGACCGTTCCCAGCTTCATCCCTTCGAGCGCCTTCCCAAGCGCCGGGAAATCGATCTGGTCCGCGGTCTCCTGACGATAAACGATTCGCTCTTCAGACATGTTGAAGGCAACCAGCGAAATCTTGCCGATATGGCTGTCCCTTTGAATGGCTTTCAGAATACTCACGAGCGCATCCGTGTCCATTCTTTGAAGGGTCGCCGAATCAGCATCTTGCGGAGAAAAATTGACCAGCAGCTTCACGTTTATCGAGTCCCCGCCGAGAGACGGACGCCGCACCGCTGTGTCGTTCAGAAAAGGCTGTGGCGCGGTCTCGGCCACCGCGTTGGGGGGCAAGAAAAGATCGATCGGCTTGTCCTTCGGATTGAGCTCGGCCTCAAGATCCCACGAGGAGGAACAGATATGCTCCGAGCGGTCGCGCATGAGCCAGTCCACGTGATAGGAACCCTCACCCAGGTCGACGGTGCCGTCCAGAAGCGCATCTCCTTTAGCATCATCCGCTACGGCGGGAACATTGAAGTGCTGGACAAAGTACGAAGGGTGCTCGGAATCATTACCGGATCTCACTCGGAAGACGACGGTTAGCAGACCACCATCTCCCGAGATCTCGCTTAAGGGAACGGCCACCTCGTACCCGGCGTGAAACCGCAAATCGAAGCCGAGATCCGCTTTTCTCGGCGTCACCGTACACGGAATCTCCTTACGGGCCTCGCCGGATTCGAAGATCGCCATGTCGGAAGGCAGAATCGTGACCGGATCGCCGGGTTCAGCCGGTTTGATCAGAATCTGTGAGCGCGCAGGAAGAGCAATTGAGACGGTGAGAAGGAGTCCCAGGACACCCGCCTGGAACCTCGTACTTACGGGCGAACACGACCGAAATCGCGATGCCATTCATCCCCCAACGGATAAGGAAGAGGAGGCTTCGGCAGAGGCCTCCTCTGGTTTCATAATTATCACTCAAACCAGGCGACGCAACCGGAAATTTTTCGCAAAATTTTTCGCGCCCCGGTTTTGGTACCAGCAGCGGGCCTGTTGCGTGTTACAGTGCGATTGACTATGGCAACGCGCAGTGTAAACAAGGTGCTGCTGATCGGCAATCTGGGACGGGATGCGGAGACAAAGTTTACGCCGTCGGGCGCGGCTGTTACCCGCTTTTCGGTCGCCACCACGCGCAGCTGGAAGGACCAGCAGACGAACGAGTGGAAAGAAGAGACGAACTGGACCAATGTCGTCCTCTGGCGCCAGGAGAATCTCGCGAACTATCTCACCAAGGGCAAGCAGGTTTATGTCGAAGGCCGGTTGCAGACGCGCAGTTATGACGATAAGGATGGGAAGAAAGTCTACGCCACGGAAGTTGTCGCGGATGAAGTGATTCTGCTCGGCGGACGCGGCGAAGGAGCTTTTGAGGGTGGCGCACCCGCTGCTTCTCGTTCGACCGGCGCTCCGCAGCGTGGGCGAGGTGCTACGCAAAGCGCCCCCGATGATGATTTCGGCGGCATGCAGATCACCGACGACGACGTTCCGTTCTAAGACGCGCGGATGATTTACTGCTCGAAGTGCGGTACGCAAGCCGACGAGAACGCCGCTTTCTGTCCGAATTGCGGCACGTCGCTTGCAGCGCAGGCGGCGACACCCGTCACGAGTGCCGTACCGGTTGCGGCGGTAGTACCTCCGCCGCCTTCGTCGTACTCAGGGCAAACCGAAGACGCCGGGCGGCGTGTCCTGGCCTTCCTCATCGACGTTGTCCCGTTGCTCGTTCTCGCCGTTCTGCACTTTCTGCCGGTATTTGGCTGGATGCTTTACGGGCTTGTCCATGCTCTCTACTGGCTGTTGCGCGACATCAATGGATCGAGCCCAGGTAAAGCCGTTCTCGGGAGCTACGTGGCGAGTACGACCGGCGCTCCCTCCACCAGCGGTCAACGAATGCTGCGCAATCTTCCCCTCGCGATTCCCGGATTCATCGGCATGATCCCGTTTATCGGCATCGTGCTCGAATTTTTCCTGGCCCTCGCGATTTTCGGCTTTGAAGGATTGATGCTGCTTACCACCGGAAAGCGTATTGGCGACCGGCTCGCGGGCACGACCGTGCTGCGCAAGTAACTCTTACCCCGGACTTGTATTCCGGATCCGATGCCCGCTATTCCGGATCCGATGCCCGCGAAATCGTCATCCGCCGCGCCAGGCCTGATGAAAACGGGCCGATACACGCATTCGTGCAGGCCATCGGCGGTGGGACATTTGCGTCCGCATGTTCGAAAGCGCGAACGTACTGCTCGGGGCGATGAGGAGTGTGCGTGAGCTCGCCTCGCGCTTCAATACAGCGCGCCGGAATGCTGCCATCGTGAGTGAGCGTTCCCGGCGCGGCTGATCGACCCTGTGATACATTCGGCTCGAGGAGAGGCAAACGCATGAAACAGTGCTCCCGACGCGAATTCTTCAAGACGGGGCTGGCCGCGACTGCGCTCGCCGGCGCCGGATCTCTTACTGCTTTCCCCGAAACGAAGGCGAGCGCCACGGATTGGGTGACGCTTGGCAAGTCCGACGTCAAAGTCACACGACTTGCTTTTGGCACCGGCACCATGAGCGGCAAAGTGCAGCGCGATCTCGGGCAGGAGCAGTTCACGCGGCTGGTACGCTACGCCTACGACCGCGGCATCCGCTTCTTCGAAACCGCCGAATCCTATGGCGAGATGCACAAGATGCTCGGCATCGCGCTCCAGGGCATTCCGCGCGATAGCTATCGCCTGATGTCGAAGGTGACCACCAACACCGACAACCCTCAGGAGAAGATCGATGAGCTGCGCAAGCTCGCCAAGACCGACTACTTCGATATCATGCTGCTCCACTGGCAGCACACGACCACCTGGCCCACCGACAGCCGGCGCTGGCAGGACGGCATTCAGGAAGCGCAGCATCGGCAGGCAGTGATCGCGCGCGGCGCTTCGGTTCATGGTCTCCCGGCGCTCCGCCAGGTCCCCGATATGAGCTGGCTTCAGCTCGCCATGATCCGCATGAACCACAAAGGTGTGGCGATGGATGCCGAAGACTATGCGACACAAGGCCTCGGAAATGTAAATGAGGTCGTCGAGCATGTGCATCAGGCCCGGCAGGCCGGCATGGGTGTTATCAGCATGAAGCTGGTGGGGGAGGGCCGGTTCACCAATCGCGAAGATCGCCAGGCCGCCATGCGCTACGCTTTTCGCCACGCGGGCGTCAACGCGGTCACGGTTGGTTACAAGAACACTGCCGAGGTCGACGAAGCGATCGAAAACCTGAATCTCGCGCTCGCCTGATGGAGTGTTTTTCACTCCAGGGCAACCATATCCGTCTCGATCCTTTGCAGCCATCGCACGCCGAGCCCTTTGCCCGGGCGATTGCAGAGGATCCTTCCTTGTACGAGTGGAGTGCTGTGCCTCGCACCGAGGAGCAGATCGCGGCATACATCCAGTCCGCGCTCGCGGGCCGCGCCGCGAACACGGCTGCTCCCTTTGCTATCGTCCGGCTGGCCGATGAACGCGTGATCGGTTCCACGCGCTTTTTCGATCTCGAGCGCTGGTCCTGGCCTCCCGGTCATGCACGCTGCGGCGCAAACGTTATTGACGGATGCGAGATCGGCTATACATGGCTGGCCGCCAGCGCCATTCGCACGGCAGCGAATACAGAGGCCAAGCTGCTCCTGCTCAGGCACGCCTTCGAGGTCTGGCAGGTGTTCCGCGTCTGTCTGCATACGGATGCGCGCAACCGGCGCTCAGCTGCAGCTATCGAGCGGATCGGCGGGAAATTCGAAGGCGTATTGCGCTCGCATCGGCTTGCCGTCGACTTCATACCCCGCGATTCGCTTCGTTATTCCATTCTTGCCTCCGAGTGGCCCGAGGCAAAGCAGAAACTCACGGATCGGCTGCAACGGCCGGAGTTCAGCGCGCCGCGTTAAGCGGCTTCCCGTCACTCTGCGCGCAATGCGCGAATCGGGTCCACTCTGGTGGCCCGCACGACTGGGAACCAGGCTGCGGCGAGTGCTGAAAGGATCAGAATCACGCTCGCCAGTATTTCGATTCTCGGGTCGTTCACCCGGATTTGGAAGACGAGCGCGCGCACAAACCGCGTGAGCACGTTCGCCGCAGCTCCGCCGATCAGCAATCCAAAACCAAGCATCTGTACCGCCTGATACAGGATCACCTTCGCCACATCAGCTCGCTGCGCACCGAGCGCGCTGCGAATGCCGATCTCGCTTCGGCGCCGGGCGACGTCGTAGGAGAGCAAACCGTAGATACCCGCCGAAGCGAGCAGCAGCGCAAGTCCGCCGAAGGTCCAGCCGAGAACGGCGAGTAGCCGATCAGTTTCGAGGGTCGCATTCAGAAGCTCATCGACGCTCTTTGCGCTGGCAATCTCCACTCTCGGATCTTCCTCCGCAAGCGCTGCTCGGACGGCGGGCAAAATGACTGCCCGCGGCCGCGCGATTCGCAGGAAAAATTGCGTGCTGAACGGATGTACTCGATGCTGGTTGGCGGCCAGATACCAAGTCAACCTGCTTACGCGCAGATTGTCCCGGACGTCGCGAACGACCCCAATGATCTGATACCTCTTTCTCCCGCCGGGCTCGGGCATGTAAAAGTCATGCCCGACAGGACTCTCGTTTCCAAAGAAGCGTTTGGCCAGGGTTTGATTCACGATCACGACGGGCAGCGAGGATGCCGTGTCGCGCTCGCTGAAATCTCGGCCGGCAAGAATCGTCGTCCCGAGCGTGTGAAAAAAGTTCGGTCCTACATAGTCGTAATACCCGTAGCGCTCGGTGGCGCTGGGCGTAACGTGATCGACGTCAAAGCCATTGCTAGAATTTCGGCCCAGGTAAATGCCGTTTTCTGAAAAGCTTGCGCTTTCGACGCCGGCAACTGAAGCAAGCCGGGTACGCAAACGGTCATCGAGCAGCACAGCCTTCGCCTCGGTGTATCCGCCGGCTGACGAGTCGATTTCCACGTCGAGCAGGCCCGTACGCCGCACGCCGCCATCGAAATTCCGCAATGCGCGCAGGTTCAGCGCGAAAAGACAGGTGCCCGTAATGAGCACCAGTGAGATCGCGACCTGCAAAATACCAGCCAGACGTAGCAGCGGTGCGCCGCGTCCATTTCCAGCAATGGCGCTCGATGCAGCCGACAGTCCGGCACGCAGATTCTGCCGCGTGGCGTAGATGGCAGGAAGCAGCCCGCAGACAAGCGTGACGGTTACCCCTGCTACCAGCACAAACCAGGCAAGCCGTATGTCTGTGCGGACCGCGAGATTCGCCGGCACGTCGCCCCAGACGCTCATCATCGAGATCACTGCGCTTGCCAGCGGCCTGTAGAGCAGCAGAGCCGCCGCCGCGCTCGCGGCTGCCAGGACGAACATTTCGGTAAGACACTGCCGCGCCACGCGCCAGCGCCCCGCACCAATGGCAAGCCGGGTAGCAAACTCCTTGCGGCTTTCATCCGCGCGGGCAAGCTGAAGACTGATCACGTTCACACAAGCAAGCAGCAGGCCGATTGCAAGCATGGCGAAGATCACATGCAGCGGCTGCGAAAAGCGCTCCCGCAACTCCGAGACTCCCTTACTTGCCGGAATGAGCCGGATGGCGTTCTGGGCCATGGCCCGCCTCACGGATTCGCTCGGCGAGATCCTGCTGCGGATGATGTCGATATCTACCGAAATGGGCGTGAGTATGGCTTGCGCGCGCCGGATGCTTACTCCAGACCGCAATCTCCCAAAGATCTCGAGCCAGTTGTTGTTTTTGCCATCGAGCCAGGCCGAGCCGCTGCCCGGAAACACAAATTGATACGCCGTGAGCGGTAGCCATACATCGGGTGCTTCCCCGACACTCAATCCAAAGAACTCCGGAACGGCGACACCGGCAATTTCAAACTTCGTTTTTCCGACATAGAGAGCGTGGCCGACTACTTCGCCTGCGCCAAAAGCTCGCCGCCAGTAGGCGTCGCTCAGTACAACCACGCGCGATGGATGGCCGCGATCGTCATCGTACGGCTGGATTGTTCTTCCCAGCGCCGCTTGTACTCCGAGCGCCTGGAAGTAGTTTCCACTGACGAACGAGATCTGGCCCTTCTGATCCGAATTGCTCTGGGCGCTCAGAGATACAGCCGTCACGTCCGATTGTGCGAGTACATCTTCGAGAGCAACACCTGCGCGGAGGGCAAATTCGGTATAGCCGAAGTAAGAGCGCGACGTATTTTCGAAGCTGACCAGTTGTTCCGGAGCCCGGATCGGAAGCTCGCGCCAGAGCAGGGCGTCCATCAGACCGAAGATCGCAATGTTCCCCGCCAAGCCGATCGAAAGAGAGAGGAACGCAACCGCTGTAAACGCTTTGTCGCGCCGGAGCGAGCGAATCGCGTAGCGAAAATCGGCGGCAAGACCGTCGAGCAGAGGAAAACCCATAACCGCTCGGGCCTCTTCCGCCGCTCGCGTGAGATTTCCCATCTCTCGTCGGGGAGCGAATTGTTCGAGCGCGGCCAGCTCCTCCTCCATCTCGTGCTCCTGAGCGTTTCGGTAACTCGGAAGCAGAAATTTGAGCCGCCGCAGAAGAGCTTTCATGTGTTACTCCCGGGGAGCGGTCCCATGATCGCTGCCACCGCTCGCACAAACTCCGTCCATTGGGAGTGTTCGGCCTGAAGCTGCCGCCGTCCAGCCGGAGTCAGGCGGTAAAATTTCGCGCGGCGCTTCGAATCCGATGTCTCCCAACTCGAACTCACCCATCCTTTTTGCTCAACTCGTTTGAGCGCCGGATAGAGCGAGCCGAATTCAATATCGAGCTTCCCGCCAGAGCCGGTCTCGATCGCCTTGGCAATACCGTAGCCATGCAGCGGACCGAAGACGAGAGTGCGCAAAACGAGCATATCGAGCGTGCCTTGCACCACGTCCATATAGAGCCATTCTATATAAAGGAGGCCTGGATGTAAACCGGCCCGAGAAATACGCCAGCCTTATCCCACTCTTTCCGAAGTGGTACGCTCGCCCTCCTATCAACTCACGGCTGAAGAAGCCCTCCACTGGCTGGCTCTGCGGATGGTCCCCGGAGTCGGCACGCTCGGTACGGTCAAGCTGCTAAGAAAGCTGCAGTCCCCGCAGGCGATCTTTCGCGCCTCGGCCAGCGAACTCGAAGGAGCCGGACTGAGCCCTACCCAGGCCCGCAATATCGCGACAGGCTCCTCGTTTGAAGATGCGGTTCACCAACAGGAGCGGATGATGGCAGCCGGAGCACAGCTGCTCACTTTTCACGATCCGGCCTACCCCTCGCATCTGCGTGAGATCTTCGACCCCCCGCTACTACTTTTCGCCATCGGCCGGACTGAACTGCTGCAGACCCACAGCATCGCCGTGGTCGGGACCCGTAACCCGAGTCCCTATGGTCTGGCTGCCGCCGAACGGCTGAGCACCGACCTGTCGCAGGCCGGACTGACGATCGTCAGCGGCATGGCACGAGGCATTGACACTGCGGCTCACCGGGCCACGCTCGCAGCCAAAGGAAGCACCATTGCCGTGCTCGGCTGCGGGGTGGATGTCCTTTACCCTTCGAGCAATCGTAAGCTCTACGAGCAGATTGCGCGCGACGGTCTGCTGCTTTCCGAATTTCCCATGGAAGCCCCGGCCTTCCCGCAGAATTTTCCCGTACGGAACCGGATCGTGAGCGGTCTTTCGGCAGGGGTGGTCATCATTGAGGGTGCGCAATACAGCGGCTCGGGTATCACGGCCCGGCTGGCAGCCGATCAGGGCAGGGAAGTGTTTGCCGTTCCGGGCAACATCACCTCCAAAATGAGCTGGGGACCCAATCTGCTCATCAAGCAAGGGGGCGCGAAGCTGGTTCAGGAGTGGAGCGACATCACAAACGAGCTGCCAGCGCAGATCCGGCGCGACCTGCTGGTCCGGGCGCAGCAGCAATTATTGGGTGCACAGACGCCGCTCCCAGGCACGGCGAACGTCACACCCGAGGAGCCTCTGCAGGTGCTCGCACGGAAGCTTCTGAACTACTTGCAAGTCGATGCTCCTCAACAACTTGAGACCATAATTGAAACTTTTGAGGGAGTCTCGTCATCAGAGCTAATCGCAGCGCTCTTTGACCTGGAGATGTCCGGCCTGGTCCGGCAGCTCCCCGGGAAAAACTTCGTCAAGGTGTGGTAAAAGAGTAGCGTTCCGACGCCGGAATCCTTTCAAGGGGTCCGGGAATCTATTCGTAAGGTAAATCACTCTCGCAGTTATGGCTAAATCGCTCGTCATCGTCGAATCCCCGGCGAAGGCGAAAACTATTGGGAAATATTTAGGTAAGCAGTACGTCGTCAAGGCCTCGCTGGGTCACGTCAAGGACCTGCCGAAGAAGGACCTGGCGGTGGATGTGGAGCGCGATTTCACGCCCCGCTACGAAGTCATCGAAGGCAAGAAGAAGCTCATCGCCGAGCTCAAGGCTGCTGCGAAGACTGTCGATTCCGTGTATCTGGCGGCCGACCCCGATCGCGAGGGCGAAGCAATCTGCTGGCATTTAAAAGAAGAGCTGGAACCGAAAAAGAGCGACAAGCCGGCCATTTTTCGGGTAATGTTCAACGAGATCACGGCCAACGCGGTCAAGAAAGCGTTCGAAAAACCGCTCTCGGTGAACGTGAATCTGGTGGAGGCGCAGCAGGCCCGGCGGGTGCTCGACCGGCTGGTCGGCTATAAAATCTCACCGCTGCTGTGGGACAAAGTGCGGCGCGGTCTTTCCGCCGGGCGTGTGCAGACTGTTGCGCTGCGCCTGATCGTCGATCGCGAGCGCGAGATCAAAGCCTTCCAGAAGCAGGAATACTGGACCATCGATGTCGAGCTGAACGCGAAGAAGCCGCCGGTCCTGAGCGCGCGCCTGAACAAGATCGCGGATAAGGCTCCCGAAATCCCGAACGAGCAGACTTCCTCGGGCATCGTCTCCGATCTGGAAGGTGCTGCTTACACCGTCGATTCCGTCGCGACGCGCGAGAAGAAGCGCAACCCGGTTCCGCCGTTCATCACATCGACTCTGCAGCAGGAGTCTTCCCGCAAGCTGCGTTTCAGCGTGAAGCGCACCATGATGCTCGCGCAGGGCTTGTACGAAGGTAAGGAACTCGGTAAGGAGGGCGCGGTCGGTCTGATCACTTACATGCGTACCGACTCGACCCGCGTCTCGGAAGATGCCCTGGCCGAAGTGCGCGGCATGATTACCGAACGCTACGGAGCGGATTATCTGCCCGGGTCCCCCAACGTCTACAAAACGAAAAAGGACGCCCAGGATGCTCACGAAGCCATTCGCCCGACCTCGGTTCTGCGCACGCCCGAGTCGCTCGAGAAGTTTCTTGCCGAAGATGAGCTCAAACTGTACCGCCTCATCTGGATGCGTTTTGTCGCCTCGCAGATGAATCCGGCGCTGTTCGATCAGACGACCATCGACATCAATGCCACAGGCAAGAGCGGCACGCGGTACGTCTTCCGCGCTACTGGCAGCGTTCAGAAATTCGACGGCTTCCTCAAGGTCTACGAAGAGGGGAAGGACGTCAAAGACGAAGACGACGAGGATCTGAAGCATAAGCTGCCCGCCGTAGTCAAAGGCGAAGCACTGCGCTTTAAACAGATTCTGCCGGAGCAGCATTTTACGGAGCCGCCGCCGCGCTACAACGAAGCGACTCTGGTGAAGAAACTCGAATCGGACGGAGTTGGAAGGCCCTCAACTTACGCATCGATTCTTTCGACGATCCAGGAGCGCGAGTACGTCAAGAAAGAAGGCGGCAAGTTTATCCCAACGGAACTTGGCACCATCGTTACCGACCTGCTGCTCGAGAGCTTTAACGATCTTTTCGACGTGAAATACACGGCGCGCATGGAAGAGGAGCTTGACGAGATCGAGGAAGGCAAGCTCGAATGGCGCGCCGCGATGGCCGAGTTCTACGAGCGTTTCCAGAAGGACCTCGACCACGCTGCCCGGCACATGACCGACATCAAGCGCATGGAGGAGCCGACCGATCTGGTCTGCGAAAAATGCGGCAAGCCGATGGTCATCAAGTGGGGCAAGCACGGCCGTTTCATCGCCTGTACCGGTTATCCCGAGTGCAGCAACACGCGCGAGGTCGCGATGGAGACATCCGACGGCGAGGGCAATCTGGGCGAACAGGATGAAGCCGAGTATTGCGAAAACTGCGGTCGCCCCATGGTCCTCAAAAAGGGACGGTTCGGCCAGTTTTTTGCCTGCTCCGGTTATCCCGATTGCAAGACGACCAAGCAAATTGGCGGCGAGCAGCGCAAGGATGTTCCGCTCGAAGAGAAATGCCCCCAGTGCGGCAATAACTTAGTTCAGAAATTTGGCCGGTACGGCGAGTTTGTCGCCTGCAGCAATTACCCGAAATGCAAATTCGTCAAGCAGAAGACGATCGGCGTGCCGTGTCCGAACTGCTCGGAAGGCGAAATTGTGGAGCGGCGCTCGAAACGTGGAAAGACGTTCTACGGGTGTAATCGCTATCCCGATTGCGATTTCGTGGCCTGGGGCAAGCCGATCGCAGAGAAGTGTCCCGAGTGCGGCAGCAGTTACTTGATTGAGAAATATCTCAAGGCCGGCGCTTTCGCCCAGTGTCCAAACGGGGAATGCAAATACAAACGGCCGCTGGAAGTACCGGCGGAAACCAGCGTCGCTTAAATCAGGCGGCTCGCGAATTAGTTCAGTCGGAATCGCTGCGCTTGACCTGCCACAAGATCTGGCGCAGAATGCCAAGCCAGGTCTCGATGTCGCTGGCCGGAATGCCCAGCCTCCTGACCAGCCTTCGTAATTTCAACTCGGTCGATGCGGCGGTGCGCTCCTGGGTGTAACCGGAACGAGTCAAAATCTCGCTGAGCAATTGCGTGAGTCGCTCGTTATCTTCGGCGGCCGCGAGTGCGGGCGGCGGAAACCGTTCCGTCTCGAGTGCAGATTCGCGCCGCAGCTCGTACAGGCAAATCGCCACCGATTGTCCGAGATTCATCGAGCCATGTTCTTTGCGCGTCGGAATGCGCAGGAGCCAGTGGCAGTGGCTCATATCTTCGTTCGACAAACCGAATTTTTCCGAGCCGAACAGAAGCGCTACGCTCGATTGCGCCAGATGCTCTCGGATCAGAGATGCCGCCGATTCTAACCGGTGAAGCGGAATGCGGAGATCGCGGTTTTCAGCCGCCGTTGTGCCGACCACCAGCGTGCAGCCGGCGACCGCCTCGGCCACATTGTCACAGACTCGCCCCTGCTCGAGCACATAGCGCGATCGCACCGCCGATCTCGCTTCACGAAACGCGAGGTCGTAAGGCTTCACCAGGCGCATATCGGAAAAACCGAAATTGCTCATGGCACGAGCCGCTGCGCCGATGTTTAGCGGATTTCGCGGCTCCACCAGAACCACCGCGAGACCCGGAGCGCTACTGCTCGAGATAGGTGTAACCTTGCAGGCCCTCTTCGTAAAACTTGAGCAGGCGTCCTGATTCCTCGTAGCCGATGCGCTGCTCGCGCACGGCCAACTCCACATCGCGGCGGAACTGATCCAGTAACGTCTGCGAGTTGTACTGCACGTAGTCGAGCACTTCGCGCACGGTATCGCCCTTCACTACCGTTTCGAGCACGACATCGCCGTGGCTGTCGAGCGCCACATGTACTGCGTTGGTATCGCCGAAGAGGTTATGGAGATCGCCCAGTATCTCCTGATATGCGCCAAGCAGAAAGGCGCCCAGGATGTACGTGCTGCCGTTGAAATTATGCAGCGGAAGTGTCTTCTTGACATCGTGGCGATCGATGAACTGGTCTACTTTACCGTCCGAATCGCAGGAGATATCGCCGAGTACGGCGTGACGCGTAGGTGGCTCCTCGAGCCGGTGGATCGGCATGATGGGAAAAAGCTGCTTCACGGCCCAGCTATCTGGCATGCTCTGGAACAACGAAAAGTTGCAAAAGTAGGTATCCGAAAGCAGCCCGTTCAAGCCCTCGAGTTCCTCGGGGAAAAAATCGAGTTCGCTCGCCAGGCGAAGCGTCTTCCGGCAAATCGCCCAGTACAGGTTCTCGGAAAGGCTGCGCTGTGCGAGCGAAAGATATCCGAGGCTGAAAAGATTCA
Source organism: Terriglobia bacterium (assembly GCA_021325235.1). Taxonomy (GTDB): domain Bacteria; phylum Acidobacteriota; class Terriglobia; order Bryobacterales; family Bryobacteraceae; genus Bog-105. Next base: position 201,343 of record JAJPHN010000029.1, read on the forward strand.
GCGCCGAATCGAGCGCCTGCTGCGCATCGTGGTAGCTCTCGAGCAGATTCTTCTTGCTGAGCGAGCGATAGGTCTCCCAGAGATCGATCAGCGGCTGCTCGGCGTCTTCCGGCAGAGATTCCGGCAATTCCTCTTCGCCGAAACCGCTCACGCCCAGCACATTGAAGACGAGCAGACTGTGATAGGCTGCCACAGCGCGCCCGCTTTCAGTAATGATCGTCGGATGCGGCACTTCGGCCTCATCGCAGATGCTTTGAATGTGATAGACGATATCGCGCGCGTATTCTTCCAGTGTGTAGTTGACACTCGATTCGAAGTCGGTTTGCGAGCCGTCGTAATCGATGCCTAGGCCGCCACCCACATCCATGTAGCAGAGTCCGGTGCCGATCTTTTTCAGATCGACATAGATCCGCGCCGCTTCGACCACGGCAGCCTTGATCTGGCGGATGTTGGTGATCTGACTGCCGAGATGGAAATGTAGCAGCTGCAGACAATCTTCCATGCCGAGATCCTTCAAATATTTCACTGCCTGAAGAGCCTCGGTAACAGTCAGTCCGAACTTCGAACGGTAGCCGCCTGATGATTTCCAGCGGCCGGAGCCGCGGCTGGCGAGCTTCACACGCAGGCCGATAACCGGCTTAACGCCGATCTCGCGAGCGTGCTTGGTGATGAGCTCGAGTTCAGTGTACTTCTCGACCACCGGAATGATCCGCCGCCCGATCTTCTTGGCGAGCATGACCATCTCGATGTATTCGTCGTCTTTGAAACCGTTGCAGATGATGGGCGTGTCGTTATCGGCAATCGCGAGTACAGCGAGCAACTCGGGTTTTGAACCTGCTTCAAGACCAAACCGGTATTCTTTTCCGAAGTTGAAAACCTCTTCGACAACCTGCCGTTGCTGGTTGACTTTAATCGGATAAACGCAGCAGTAACCGCCGTTGTAACCGTGCTCCCGGATGGAATTATCGAAGGCTTGATGCATTTCCCCGAGCCGGTGCCGGATGATGTCGGCAAAGCGGATCAGAATCGGGAGCGAAATGCCGCGCCATTCAAGTGAATCGACCAGTTGTTTGAGGTCGATGCTACGATCCGGTTCTTTCGTGGGATGAACGAAGAGATGGCCGTTCTCTCCAACCGAGAAATAACCCTTGCCCCAGCTGGCAACGTCGTAGAGCTCGGCTGCATCGGTCGGGGTCCAGCGGTCGGCGGGCTCGCGAACCTGCGTAGTGACAGAAGCAACTTTCGTATTCAGCGCAAAACTCCTTGGGAAATAGAATGCGACGTCGGCAACGTCACTCGGGAACACCGAAAGGCAGGGGCCTTCACGATCATTAAAACACGAATAAATGGCGCTTCGCGTGAAATTTAGGTTGCACAACTTCCAGCTGGCAACAATTCTTTGCCTGCTTGATATACTCCCAATCAGACTCAGGGAGATTTCTATGAAGAAATTGCTTTGTACCCACCTGCTTGCAGGCTGGGTCGCCTTGACCTGCCTGGCCTCGTTTGCCAATGCGCAAACTACTTTCGGCTCGGTGGTCGGAAACGTGACCGATGTCTCCGGTGCTGCAGTTCCCAGCACCGATGTCGTGCTCACAAACCTAGGAACTAATGAAAAACGAACCGAAACCACCAATGCCGATGGTCTCTATCAGTTTGTTAACGTGGCGCCGGGCGAGTACTCGGTGGAAGTGGCCAAACCGGGTTTCAAGCGTGTGCTGCGTTCGCCGGTAACGGTGCAAACCGGAACTACCAGCAAAATCGACCTCGCGCTCGAAGTGGGCGCGGTGAACCAGACCGTGGAAGTGACGGCCCAGACGCCGCTGCTTGCGCCGGAATCCTCCTCGCTTGGGCAGGTGATCGATGAGCGCAAGACGGTGGAATTGCCGCTGAACGGACGCAATCCGCTGAACCTGGTTGCACTCGTTCCCTCCGTCGTCCCGCAGGGCGGTTCGATGTCGAATCCGAACGGTCAGAACCCGTTTGCCTGGGGCAATTATCAGATCGGCGGCGGCATGGCCAACCAGAGCATGGTCTGGCTCGACGGCTCGCCGGTGAATGGAAGCTACATCAACATCACCGCGCTGATTCCGACGCAGGATTCGCTGCAGGAATTCAAGGTCGCAACGAACAACCTCTCGCCGGAGTATGGACGCTTCGCGGGCGGCGTCGTGAACTTCACAACCAAATCGGGTACCAACGAACTCCACGGAACGGCCTATGAGTTTCTGCGCAACAAGGTGCTCGATGCGAACACGTTTTTCAACAACCTGAACGGAACCCCGCGCGGCGCCTTTACCCAGAATCAGTTCGGTTTCAATCTGGGCGGACCGGTAATCATTCCGAAACTCTACAACGGCAAGAACAAGACATTCTTTTTCGTAAACTACGAGGGCTTCCGGCTGCGACAGGGCGCTTCGTACACCGAGACGGTTCCGACTGCGCAGGAGCGCACGGGCGATCTTTCGGCACTGGCGAGTTCGCTGGGCGTGAATATTTACGATCCTTTGACCACCTGCGGTCCTGCGGGGACGGCCGGTTATCCGCGCGTCTGCGGACCCGGCGAAGCTGCCGGCACTCGCCTGCAGTTTCCTGGAAATGTGATTCCGGCCACTCGCATCAACCCTACTTCTCTGAAGCTGCTGCAACTTTACCCCGCGCCAAATGCGCCGGGCGGTCCTAACGGCGTGAATAACTGGGTTTCGAATTCGAGCCAGGGTGGGAATGGGAATCAAACCGTGGTGCACATCGATCAGAACGTCTCTGATAAGCAGCACATCACGGCCCGCTACACCTACTGGGGCAATCTGAATTTGCCGACCGATCCCTTCCATAACGGCGTCTGCCAGGATCGCTGCACGGAAATCTTCAACACCAATAACTTCGTGCTCGGAGATACTTACTCGTTCAGCCCGACCACGATCATGGAAATCCGGCTGAGCTATCAGCGTTTCAATTACGACCGCACCCCGGTGACGCTGGGCTACGATCTCACACAGCTCGGCTGGCCGTCGTCGCTTAATACGGAAGCAGTGTTTCGTGATCTGCCGGTGCCGGTGATCAACGGTTTCGATACGGCGAACACGTTTGGCAGCCAGGGCGCGGGCAGCGTGATTATCGATCGCAACGACAATTATCGTGCGGCGGCCACACTGACGAAAATCTCCGGCAACCATACCTTTAAGTTCGGCGCCGAGTTCCTGCGCATGACGCACAATTATGCGCAGACGAATACGCCGACCGGCATCTTCAACTTCGACCCGAGCATGACAGCAAGCAACGGTATCACGCCGGGCAACAACGGCCTCGGCCTGGCCACTTTCCTTCTTGGCTATCCCGACGGGGGCAGCGCCAACAGCCCGGCGCTGGTAGCGGGACAGCAGCTCTATCCGGCCGTATTTGGCAACGACGACTGGCACGTCACGTCCAAGCTCACTTTGAACCTCGGCGTGCGCTGGGAACACGCCGGGCCCTGGACAGAGCGCTTCAATCGTATTTCGTTCTTCAACCCAGCGTGGCCGAATTCGGTCCTGTTAGCGCACGGCATCACACAGCCGGGCGATCTGCAATTGGTGAACTCCGAATTCGATCCGTATCGCAGCGGGATCTATCCAAACTGGATGCAGTTTTCTCCGCGCGTCGGACTGGCCTACCAGATTACCGAGAAGACGGTGTTCCATGCCGGGTACGGTATCTTCTGGCTACCGAACGACGTGGCCTGGGATACGAGCCCGAATAACGATCCGCTGAACGGCTACTCCACTCCGGTGCTGACTTCGGTCTATGCGGGCGTTCCGGCCTGCTACACCGCAGGAACGTGCAGCGCGGGTGCGGCTGTGGTTGGCAACGGAGCGAACACGATCGCGAACCCGTTCCCGGGCGGAATCATTGCTCCTCCGGGCCGCAGCGCGAACTACGCACAGGCGCTGCTCGGGCAGGGTATTGGCGGCAACGTGCTGAACAATCCTTACGGTTACGCGCAGCAGTGGAATGCCGATATCCAGCGCCAGCTCGGCAACGGATTCCTGATCGATGTCGCCTATGCCGGTGCAAAGGGCACGCATCTGCCGATCGATTCTCCACAGCTGGATCAGCTGCCGGATCAATACCTCTCAATGGGGCAATCTCTGCTGCAGAATGTGCCGAACCCATATTACGGAATCGTCACTGCCCCGGGTTCCTCGCTGGCGCAGCCGACGGTAACGCGCGAACAGCTGCTCTTGCCGTATCCGCAGTACACGGGCGTAAGCTACCGCGGCGGTGGTGTGGGCGATTCGACGTATGAATCGCTGCAGGTCAAAGCGGAGAAACGCTTCTCCGGCGGTAACTCGATTCTGGTCGCCTATACGCACGCAAAACTGATCAGCGATACGGATACGATCACCAGCTGGCTCGAAGCGGGGGGCGCCGGTGGCGTGCAGGATTGGAATAACCTGCGCAACGAAAAATCCCTGGCCTCGTTCGACGTTCCGGATCGCCTGGTTGTGAGCTACGTGCTCGACATCCCGGTCGGAAAAGGGCGCAAGTACATGGCCAATGCGAACGCCTTCACCAATGGAGTTCTGGGTGGCTGGGGCGTGCAGGGAGTCACTACTGTGCAGAGCGGTTTCCCGCTGCACATCACGACCAACAACAACACGTCGCACTCTTACAACAGCGGCAGCCAGCGGCCCAATGTTGTGCAGGGCTGCGATGCCTCGACTTCGGGTTCCATCCAGTCGAGACTGAACGATTACATCAATGCTGCCTGCTTCACGCAGCCGGCCGATTTCACCTTCGGGAATGAAGGCCGTACGGATCCAAAACTCCGCGCTCCCGGAATCGCCAACTGGGACTTCTCGGCATTCAAGAGCTTCCCGGTTACGGAAAGGGCGAACATCCAGTTCCGCGCCGAGTTCTTCAACATCTTCAACCGGGTACAGTTCGGGTATCCGGGACAGAGTTGGGGATCGTCGTCGTTCGGCGTAATCAGTTCACAGGTGAACACGCCGCGGCTGGTGCAATTGGCGCTTCGGTTCTCGTTCTAAACTGAGCCGATTCAAACCAAAGGAGCAGCTCCGAAAAGGTGCTGCTCCTTTTTTCATGGCTTTCTTGCCGCCTTGTAGGCTTCCAGTTCGCGTGCTGCCTCGGTTGACTTGCCTTCTTTGCGATAAATCGAGGCCAGCCCAAAGTGAGCATTGACTGCAAGCGGTCCCGTGGATTCGATGGAAAGAAGCTTCTTGAAAAACTGTTCCGCGGCGGTGGAATCGCCATCGAGCGATGCGGCCCGGCCGAGAGCATCGAGCGTCTGTGGCATGTTCGGCCGCAAGCGATCGGCGTGTTCCAGTTGCGTCCGCGCTTCTTTCAGTTTTCCTTCTTCGAGCAGGGTAGTGCCAAGCCAGTAAGCCGATTCCGCATCTTCGGGCTGAAGCTTCGTTTCCGCCCGAAACTCCTGCTCGGCTCGCGGCCAGTCGGGAATTTTCGCGTACATCTCGCCCAGTGCCAGATGCACTCCGCGCGCTTCCGGATCGATTCGCAATGCCTCGCGATATTCCTTCTCGGCTTCCGCGACTTGCCGTAAAGCGGCATAGTTTTCGCCGAGCGAAGCATGCGCGCGGGCCGCATCCGGGTAATTTGCCTCCAGCGTATCCATTGCTTCTTTCGACAACAATCCGCTTGCCCGGCCGAGATAATACAGCAGATTGGGATCTCCGGGGTGCTGGGCGAGCGCGGCATTCAGGTTTGCGATCGCATCCACCAGTTGACCCGTCTTTACCTGCGCAATCCCGAGCGCGCCCTTGTCGCCAGCTTTGCTGAGGTGGGGAATCGCAGCCGAAGCATTACCGACTGCAAGGAGCGCGTAACCGAGCAATTGTTCGGCGCCGATGAGATCCGGCTTTAATTCGAGCGCCTTTTCGAGCGGTGCGACTGCTTGCTCGTACTGATGCGCCTGCACATACACGGCCCCGAGATTCATAAAAGCAGCAGGCAACGAGGGTGCCAGCTCGGTCACCTTGTGGAATTCGACGATGGCGGTCTTCAGATCGCCCTGTTTCTGTGCAGCGATTCCGGCCTGCGCGTGCTGGATCGCTTCCGGCGAGAGCGCCTGCCACGCGAGCCCAAGGGCGATGAAGGCCGTGACCATCAACGCTGCTCCGGCTCGGTCACGCTTAGAAACTGATCGGCTCGCACATTCGGCAGGGACTGATGCGTGCCCGATGGCCATCGGATTTCCACGTTTGCCGTTTGCGCCGCTCCTAAGCCAAAGTGAACTCGCTTATCGCTGGCCGAAAGATAGCTGCCGGCCGAAGTAACTTCCTGCCATTGATCGTTGACCCGCACGCGAGCGCCGAACCCGTCGCGATTACTGCGTGTGCCGCGCAGCGAAATGGTCAGCCAGTGGGCGTTTCCGCCGCGGTTTCGAAAAAGGAGGGGCCGTCCGCCCAGAACACTTACGATCACATCCGGCCAACCGTCGTTATCGATGTCTCCGAATGCCGCGCCGCGTCCCGCCATGGGTTGCGTTGTCCCGGGGTCGGCACGTTCGAACCGGCCGGCCTGATTTAACGCGAACATGGGCGGTTCCAGATAGTGCAGCGAGGGATCGATTGCCTCCACGTTATCCATGACATGACTCTGAGCAATGAACAAATCCTTCCAGCCATCATTATTAAAGTCGACCAGCCGCATACCCCAGCCCGAACTTGCTGCTGAGAGTACGCCGAGTCCCGTCTGCAGACTGCGATAGCTGAAAGAGCCGTTGGCGTCATTGTGATAAACGGCATAGATCTGGCGCGCAAGATTGGTGACCACGATATCTGGGCGGCCATCGTTATCGTAATCCCGGAAATCCACTCCCATACCGGCAAATGGCTTTCCGTTATCCGAAAGCGCCACCCCTGCTTCGAGGCCACGCTCGCTGAATGTGCCGTCGCCGTTGTTGTGCAGAAGAAACTGCTCCATGCCGTCGTTTGCCACGAAGACGTCCGGCCATGAATCGTCGTCGTAGTCGGCGAACGCAACGCCCAGACCGTGTCCTTTGAGCTTGGAAAGGCCGGCGCGTGTGCTGACGTCTTCGAATGTGCCATCGCCGCGATTGCGATAGAGCAGATTAGTAGCGGCCGGGAATTCACCCGGTAGGCAGTACGTCTCACGCGCGCATACCTTGCTGCGGGCGAAATCCCAATCGAGGTAGCGGGTCACGAACAGGTCGAGCTTGCCGTCCTTATCGTAATCGAAGAAGCCAGCCGATGCCGACCAGCCGCCGCCGGCGACACCCGCTCTTTCCGTTACGTCGGTGAACGTACCGTTGCCATTGTTGTGGTACAGAACGTTGCGGCCATAATTGGTCACATACAGGTCGGTATAGCCGTCATTGTCGTAGTCGGCTGCTGCAACGCCCATACCGTAATTGCCGTCGCCCGCGTGGGCCAGGCCTGCCGCTTCGGTCACGTCGGTGAAGGTGTGGTCGCGATTCTGGCGATAAAGCCGGTTCCAATACTTTGGCTCGCCCCGGTGAAAATTGGCCGGCTGCGGCATGGGATCGGTGAGAGCTCCGCCGTTCACCAGAAAGACGTCCAATAATCCGTCGTTATTGTAGTCGAGCAGGGCCACGCCGCCGGTCATCGTCTCGATGAGATATTTTCGCCGGGTCGGCGAATTTCGCTGAACGAAGCCAATTCCAGCGGGAGTGCTCACCTCAAAGAAAGCGGCCGAGCCCAGCAAGAGACAGGCAAACATGCTGAACAGGACGGCAAGGCGCAACGGGATAGACCGGTCACTTGCGAGTGTACACGATCGACTATGGCCAAATGCCGGCGGAGGACATCGGGGTTAAGGAATTTGACTAGTACGAAAGGCACCCAAACGGGTCCGAATTGGATCAGAAATTCTAAGCTTGCGCCACACATTAGTCGATAGAAACTCAGAACGCATTTTATGGCTTCAGCTGTGTACCACGATTTCCCCGAGCGCCCCCGACCGCCGGCGCGCCATTCCGAAGCAGCTGAGTTGTCCGTGGTGGCACGCGCCGCGCGTATCCTTTTGGTCGATTCTTCGCCGGAAAATACGGCGACGGTTCGCGACGCCCTGCGCGGCTTCGGGCACGAAATCATCGCCCGCTGCACGTCGACCGATGCGCTTTCGGCTCTTGGACAGTTTTCCATCGACCTCGTGCTCATCGATATGGCGGGGCACAGCCATAGCGGCCTGGATCTGTGCCGTACCCTCAAGAGGAGCCTGCCCACCCAGCTTCTGCCCGTCTACGTGATGGGCCGCAGCGACGATCCCGAAGATGAGGTGCTGGCGATCGAAGCGGGAGCGGATGAGTATCTTTTACAGCCGCTGCGCCCCCGTACTTTTCAGGCGAGAATTCAAGCCAGCCTCCGCCACCGTGCCATGATCGATTCGCTCGACGACTCGGAAGCCGTACTTTTCTCGCTGGCGCAGTCGGTCGAGGAGCGCGATCCGGATCTCGGTCAGCACTGTCACCGGCTGGCGCTGATGGGAGCCGCGATGGGGCTGACGCTGGGCCTGCCCGGCAGCGACATTCTGGCGCTGCAACGCGGCGGCTACCTGCACGACATCGGGAAAGTGGCTGTCCCCGATCACGTGCTCTTTAAGCCCGGTTCGCTGAGCACGGAAGAATGGGAGATCATGAAGGGCCACGCGGATAAAGGTGCGCGCATCTGCTCCGGCATGAAGACGCTCGCCCCGGTTCTGCCGATCATTCGCCATCACCACGAGCGTTGGGATGGTTCGGGTTATCCGGACGGGCTGCGGGGTGAAAATATCCCGCTGCTCGCGCGCATCCTGCAACTGGCCGATATCTACGACGCGCTGACGACGGAGAGACCGTACAAGAAAGCCATGACCCCGGAAGAGGCGCTCGCAACCGTGCGCGAGGAAGCCCGACGAGGATGGCGCGATCCCAGACTGGTCGAGATGTTTGCCGATATTCTGCCGACTTTTCGCTCCACGCCTTTTTCGAACGATCATTCGCATTTTTCGTTGCATGCGCTGGCCGCTTCCGTCGAGCGTTTCCGCAGCCAGCCGGAGAAACAGCGGGCCAGTCTCGAAGAGATCCGGAGATCGCACGAATTCCGGCTCGTCAGCGGATTTTAAAGTCGCATTATCGGCAGCGTGAGCAGGGCGTAAGCCGCAACTAAACCGGCTTGCGGCGGGCCATCCGAATGCCGATCTCAACGTAGTCGAGACCGCTCGCGGCGGTGAAGAATGCGCTCAGGACCAGGGCTGTCAGCTTCAACCAGCGGACAATTTCGTAGGGAAGCGCGGCGTACGAAAGCGCCAGCAGCACGAGCATAATCTGGAAAAAAGTGCTGACTTTGCCCCACATCGTCGGCGTAAATTTGCGAACACCGCGGAACACCCGAATCAGCGCCGCACCGATTACAATCACCAGGTCCCGCCCGATGGCAAGCGCCAGCATCCAGAGCGGAATCATTCCGAGCACACTAAGCGCAACAAAAACAACGACCAGCAATACCTTATCGGCGAGCGGATCGAGCACAACTCCAATTTGCCCGGAGACGTTAAGCTTCCGCGCGCTGTAGCCGTCAAGCCAGTCGCTGAGCCCGGCGAGGATTGTCCAGGCGAGCGCCGACGTGTACTTGCGCTCAACCAGGAGCCAGACGATCACAGGAGCGCTAAAGAGGCGAAAGAGCGTGATCAGGTGCGGCAGCGCGCGCAGGAGCGAAGTCACGAGAGCGAGCGTGTCAGGCCACGGCGCCCGAGCGGCGCGGAATTGTCACCAGGTCGTAAAGAGAAGAGTCGGACATCAGCTTCTTGACCAGCGCTACGTGCATCGCGTGACCGGCTTTCTCGGCCACAACACACCCGAGCAGCGGCCTGCCGATGAGAGCCAGATCCCCGATCAGGTCGAGTGCCTTGTGGCGGCAGCATTCATCCGGGAAACGCAAGCCGCCCGGATTCGCAACGCCCGTCCGGGTAAAACAGACGGCGTTTTCGAGGGTCGCACCGCGAATCAGGCCCATATCCCGCATCGCATCCAGCTCATATTCAAAGCCGAAGGTGCGTGCGGGTGCGATTTCGCGGGCATAAGTTTCCGGCGTTACCTCGAGCGAAAGCGTCTGTTCGCCCACCAGTGGATGGTCGAAGAAATTGCGGCAGCGCAACTCGAAGCAATCGCTGGGTAGAATGGTCACCTTCTTGCCGGGGGCTTCCACTGTGACCGGCTTCAGGATGCGCAGATAGCGGCGGGGTTGAGCCAATTCCTGTACCCCCGCTTCGCTCAGCAACTCGACGAAGGGCAATCCGCTGCCGTCCAGAATGGGCAACTCCAGGTTGTCCAGCTCGATGAAAGCGTTGTCGATGCTCATGCTGTAAAGCACGCTGAGCAGGTGCTCCGTCGTTGAGATGAAGATGCCTTTCGGGTGCATCAGGCTGGTGGCGTAGCTGACGCGTTCCACGAGCTTCCAGCTGGCGCGGATCCGAGTGCCGTCCAGATCGGTTCGGCGAAATACGATGCCGGTGTTGGGCGGGGCAGGAAGAATGCGCAGCCGCACCGGGGCACCATGGTGCAGCCCGGTTCCGGAAGTCTCCACCATACGCCGGACGGTCGTTTGGGAATACATGTGAGAAGTCCCAGAATATCAGGCGCCGGTCAGTCGCGGCAGCTAATTCTTTGAAAGCAAGAGACTTATGCGCCTGTACCTGTGGCGAAAAGGACACATCCCCGGTTATCGATGCCCAATTTCGTGGCGTTTCAGCCGCAATCCACAGAATCGGCTGGCTTCGTTCCGCAAAACCGTGTGTTGAAATGAAAGTGCAAAATCCCAGCTATGAAGCAGAAAATCCGGTCGACGACGATCCTCTGCGTGCGTCGGAACGGCAAAGTGGTGGTGGCAGGGGATGGTCAGGTCACCATGGGAAGCGAGGTTTTGAAGGGTACCGCGAAGAAGCTGCGGCGGCTGCTGAACGGGAAGATCGTTTCCGGATTTGCAGGCGCAACAGCGGACGCGTTCGCACTTTTCGCGAGATTGGAATCAAAGCTCGAGCAGCACGGCGGAAATCTTCCCCGGGCGGTGGTAGAGCTGGCGAAGGAGTGGCGAACGGATCGCATGCTGCGGCATCTGGAAGCGCTGTTGCTCGTGGCCGACGCAAAAGACATTTTTATCGTCAGCGGTACGGGCGACGTCATCGAACCCGACAGCAATGTGGCTGCAATCGGCTCGGGCGCTGCATTTGCCAAGTGCGCGGCGCTAGCGCTGCTGGAAAATACGAACCTGGGTGCGCGCGAAATCGTCGAAAAAGCGATGAAAATCGCCGGCGACGTCTGCATCTACACCAATAACAACGTGACGATTGAGGAGTTGGCCTGATGGTCATTTATCTGCCGCAGCAATCCTCGGACGAAACGCCGCTGCTCGACGAACTGACGCCGCGGGAAATCGTCGGCGAACTGGACAAGCATGTGGTCGGCCAGGCGGATGCGAAACGCTCGGTGGCGATCGCGCTGCGCAATCGGGTGCGGCGGCAGAAACTCGATCCCGATATGGCCGAAGAGGTCATGCCGAAGAACATCCTGATGATCGGGCCGACTGGCGTGGGAAAGACGGAAATCGCGCGCCGGCTGGCGAAGCTCGCCAATTCGCCATTCCTGAAGGTGGAGGCGAGCAAGTTCACCGAAGTCGGGTACGTCGGGCGCGACGTCGAGTCGATCATTCGCGATCTGGTGGATGTGGCTATCGACATGGTGCGGGAAGAAAGGTTGGACCAGGTGGCGGACCGGGCCGAGCAGCAAGCCGAAGAACGCCTGCTGGATCTGCTGATGCCGCCGCAACCGGAAGGCGCCGAGAGCGTGGAGCGGACGCGGGAAAAACTGCGGGAGAAACTGCGCGCCGGCAAGCTGGACGACCGGATGGTTGAAGTAGATGTCAAAGAGCGCGGGCCAACGTTCGAGGTTTCAACCAACGGGAATCTGGAGGAGATGGACATCAACCTGAAAGATGTCATTCCAGGGCTGTTCGGGCCGCGCACTCGCAAGCGCAATATGCGGGTTTCGGAAGCGCTGGAATATCTGATTCAGGAAGAGGAACAGAAGCTGGTCGATATGGACCAGGTTACGCGTGTGGCGCTGGAACGCGTCGAGCGCAACGGAATTGTGTTCCTGGATGAAATCGATAAAATCGCGGGCCGGGAAGGCGGCCATGGGCCGGACGTGAGCCGCGAAGGCGTGCAGCGCGACATTCTGCCGATCGTAGAGGGAACGACAGTTAATACACGGCATGGCTTCGTACGCACCGATCATATTCTGTTCATCGCAGCCGGCGCCTTCCACGTTTCAAAACCTGCGGATCTGATTCCCGAGCTGCAGGGGCGTTTCCCAATCCGGGTCGAGCTGAAGAACCTGTCGGAAGCGGATTTCATTCGCATTTTGAAAGAGCCGAAATCGGCGCTGGTCAAGCAGTATACGGCGCTGCTCGAGACCGAAGGCATCAAGCTCAGCTTCAGCGACGACGCGCTCACGGAAATCGCGCGCATTGCGGCGCAGGTGAACGAGACATCGGAAAACATCGGCGCGCGGCGGCTGCATACGATTATGGAAAAGCTGCTCGAAGAGATTTCTTTCGAAGGTCCGGACCTCAAGAAGAAAACAGTGCGAATTGATGCGGCCTATGTCCGGAAGCAGCTGGCCGAGATTGTGAAAGACCAGGATCTGAGCAGGTACATCCTTTAGTGCGGCTGCGGGTCGGAATCCTTTCCGCATTGGTGAGTTTGCTGTGCGGGTGCGGCTACGTTGGCCCCGTTCTGCCGCCTTCTCCGATGCTGCCGCAGGCGATCACGGATCTTTCGGTTGTCGAGCAGGGCGATCAGCTGGTGATTCGTTTCACCGTGCCGGTACGGACGAGCGACAATCTTGTGATTCGCGATTTTGACAGCATCGATCTGAGAATCGGAGAAGCCCCGACTCCATTTGATTTTGACCGCTGGGCGGCGAAAGCCACGCCCGTCAAGACCGAACTGCCACCGGAGACGGATCCGGACAATCCATTGCCCGCATCCATGTCCGCCACGGTCCCAGCAAAGGATTGGATTGGCAAACGGGTTGTCGTTGCGGTTCGGACCTCCGTTCGCAAGAAAGATCATTTTTCTGCATGGTCCAATCGAGGACTACTGAACGTGCTGCCGCCGCTCCCGGCTCCGGTTGTCAGCTATGAATCGACCGCTCAGGGTGTTCTGCTGAAATGGCCGGATCAGGGAGATGAGATTCAGTATCGCGTGTATCGCAAGCAAGGAGCCGATACCAGCCCGCTCCTGCTTGGGACCTCTTCGAAACCGGAGTACCTGGACACCAGCTCACAATACGAAACGCCGTACGATTACACGGTCGTAGCGTTCAAAGGCAAGGTGGAAAGTCTTGAGTCCGCGCCTCAGCATGTTGTGACGATCGACAAATTTCCGCCATCGATCCCGACCGGCGTGACCGCCCTCGCCGGGCCTAATTCGATCGAAGTCTCGTGGCAGCGCAGTCCCGAATCGGATTTGAAGGGCTACTACGTTTATCGTTCGGTCGACGGCGGTCCCTATCAGCAGGTCGGCGATTTGCTGACTGTGCCCACCTACAGCGATCGCGACGTGCAGCATGGCAAAACCTACCGCTATCAGATCAACGCCGTCGATCAAAAAGGCAACCCGAGCGATCGATCGGTGCCGATTCAGGTCAGCTACTGAGCGATCAGCTCCCATATTGCGGCCAGATGATGATCGTCGTGCTCGGCCACGAAGAACAGATGGTCGACCAGACGCATCGGCTGCTGCAAGCGCGGGTGTACGAGGGAACGCTCGAAGAGATGCGGCTCGAGATGGTCCACTTTCGCCAGCAATTCTGAGCGAGCCTGGCGGAAGGCGGATAAGAGCTCGCTCAGATTTTGCGCGTTATGATTGGCTTCGTCAGTGCGTCGGTTGGTCAGGTCCGCAACGGTCAGCGTCCCGGCCCCTAGTAGAAAGTCGTCGACGCGGGCTCGCCACAGCGGCTCCATATCAAGCAGATGTCCGGCGTGCTCCTGGGCAGACCACTTTTGTGGTGGTTTGCGGATCAACACTTCGCGCTGGGACCGGCGCAGGATCTCTTCGATCCGCGCCGGTGTTCCGCGAAGACGGATCAGGACATTCGGAAATTGCTCGACGGGAAAATGGAAATCAAACTTTCGTTCGAACCAGGGCGCCACGCTCATCACAGCTATAGTAATCGTGAATCCCGAGACCATGAACATCGCATCAGTTTTCCGCGAGCAAATTGCCGAAATTGCGGATCGGCTCTCACGAGTGTCGGAGGAGAAATCTCGGTCGCGACATCGCGAGGGCGGCTGGTCGAAGAAACAAATCCTTGGGCATCTCATCGATTCGGCGCTGAATAATCATCAGCGGTTCGTTCGCGCGTCGCTCGAGGGCAAATATGAAGGACCAGGCTATTCACAAGAGGCGTGGGTGGCGCTGCACGGGTATGACGCGATGCCTTGGAGTAAGTTGATCGAACACTGGCGGCACCAGAACGAACTCTTGTGCGAAGTGGTGGACCGCATTCCGCAGGAGCGGCTGAGCGCGCCCTGCCAGATCGAAAACAACGCACCCGTCACCTTGAAGTTCCTGATCATCGATTACCTGAGCCACCTGCAGCACCACACGGATCAAATAGCGGATCCGGTGCCGGCGCGCCCCAACTCCAGCTGAAATTGCTCTGGCAAATTTCCGTCTAAAAGAGTGATGGAACTTGCCCCGCTTGCACCCGTTATCGAACGCATCCGGGACGGGCGGTTCCAGCGATCACTCGCACTCGTAACGGCCGGATCGAGCCTGGTAAGCGGATTGGAAGTTGCCTACGAACATTACAAAGGCAGCTATAGCAATCTGATTATGTACACGCCAGTGCTGCTGAGCGGAGCGGTGACCGCGGCGAGCACGAGCGCGATCTTCAGCCGTCGCGCGGCCGAGACCTGGATGCGCTGGACGTGCGCGATTACGCTGCTCGATGGTGTGATCGGCTTTGGATTTCACATCCGCGGCATCTGCCGGAAGCCCGGCGGCTGGAGCATTCCCATCACGAACCTTATCATGGGGCCGCCGGTTTTCGCGCCGCTGCTCTTCGGCACTGCGGCCTATCTCGGCTTCATGGCTTCGTATCTGAGGCGCGAAGAGGATAGCCGTATCGCGATTTTGCAGAAGAAGCCGGCGAGAGGATGGCGGCGCGAGATCCACGAAGGCCGGTTTCAAAAGCATCTCGCAGCGGTGGCGGCGATATGGACTGTGCTTTCGGGTCTGGAGGCGTGGTATTCGCATTACAAAAGCCGCTTTCGGATCTGGGCGCAATGGACGCCGGTTCTGCTTACGCCAATACAGTTTGGCGCCTGCGTGGCGGCGATTTTCAGCGAGAATGCCGCGCGGAAATTTCTTCCGGCGACCTCGACTCTGGCCATGATCGACGGGGCAGTCGGCTTTGGCTATCACGTGCGCGGTATTGCACGGCGACCGGGCGGCAAAAAGACCTGGCTCTACAACATACTCTACGGTCCGCCCATTTTCGCACCGCTGCTGTTTGCCGCGTGCGGAGCATTGGGATTGCTCGCGAGCGTCTTACGGAGAGAAAAGCGTGGCTGAGGATCAGGAACTGCTGCCGGTGGACCCGCAGAGCGGTAAGCCGATTCCACGCACGAAACAGCCCGGGTACTATCCGCGGTACAGCACGCTTTCGCAGAAGAAATTCTGGGATGCGACCACCCGCAAGCTGATCGAAGAACGAGTCGCGAACATACCCCCTATTCGCTTTTTCACGCAGGCCGAGCTGCCGCTGATCACAGCCGTTACAAGCCGGGTACTTCCGCAGGACGACCGTTTGGCTGAATACCGAATCCCGATTGTCCCCTGGATCGACCATCGATTGTTCGAAAACGAGATCGATGGGTACAGGTTTGAAGATATGCCGGACGACCGCGAAGCGTACCGGCTGGGATTGCAGGCCATCGAGCAAACTGCGCATGCCATGTACGCAAAACTCTTTGTCGAGTTAGAGCCGCTCGATCAGGACGCGGTGCTCAAGACCATCCATGACGGGGAAAAACGTGCGGCCCACGAGATTTGGAGCCGAATGTCGGTCGACCGGTTCTGGCATCTGCTGGTGCAGGATTGCGTCAGCGCTTACTACTCGCACCCGTGGGCGTGGGACGAGATTGGCTATGGCGGTCCCGCCTACCCGCGCGCGTATACACGGCTGGAAAACGGTTTGCCGGAGCCGTGGGAAGTCGATGAGCAGCGATATGAATGGCAAGCGCCCGCATCTTCGCTTTCAGGTGCATACGATCAGCAGGCGGGGGCAACCGACAAACCCGTGCACGGGCAAGGTGGTACGCATTGAAGGAGCCTCTTTTCGGCGCATTCCGGCAGGCGCGCAGCGATGTTCACAATCTGGGCCCATTGCAGCGCATCGCGAAAGGCACGAAGCAGTATCGCGATGACGAGGAGGTCGATTACGTCATTGTCGGCCTCGGCTCGGCGGGGGGCGTGCTGCTGCAGCGGCTGGCGAAAGCCGGTTTCAAAGTTGTCGGAATCGAAGCCGGGCCGTTCTGGGACACCGAACTCGATTGGGTAAGCGACGAAAAGGGTTCGCATAAGCTTTACTGGAACGATCTGCGCATAACCGGCGGAACGGATCCGCTTTCACTTGGCGAAAACAACAGCGGAAAAGGCGTGGGTGGTGGTTCGGTACACTGGGCCGCATTTGCGCCGCGCTTTCATCCCTCTGACTTTCGTGTTTACACCGAAGACGGTGTCGGGGCGGACTGGCCTATTTCTTACGACGAGCTGAAGCCGTACTACGAACTGCTCGAGCGCGAGATTCCAGTTGCCGGGCCAGCATATTTTCCGTGGGGCGATCCGCACGGCTATCCGTATGGGCCGCATCCGCTAGGCGCGGTGGGTGATGTGCTGGTGAAAGGCTGCACCAAGCTGGGGATTCGCGTGTGCGCCGGCGGCCCCGTTGCGATTCTCTCCGGTTCGCACGGCAACCGCCCGCACTGCATTTATCGCGGATTCTGCATACAGGGCTGCAAAGTCGGGGCAAAAGCGAGCACACTGATTACACATGTGCCGGAAGCGATTCGCTACGGTGCCGAAGTTCGCGAGCTCTCGATGGTATCGCGGGTTTCCATGCGGAATCGCGATCGTGTGAATGGCGTTTTCTACTTCGATCGCGAGGGCCGGGAGCATTTTCAAAAGGCCAAGGCCGTGATCGTGAGCGGCTACGCCATCGAGACGCCCCGTTTGCTGCTGAATTCAGCGTGTCCGGGCCATGAGCACGGGCTTTCAAACGGTAGCGGTACGCTTGGACGCTATCTGATGGCGCAAGCCGGAAACGTCGTGCTCGGACGTTTTGCGGATCTGATTCGCATGTACAAGGCCCCGCCGGCGCACGCGCTCTCGGAGGAGTTTTACGAGACCGATCCGAGACGCGGTTTCGCGAGAGGTTTTGCCATTCAGACGGTGGCGCCTTTGCCGATTGCTTTCGCCAAGCAGATGATGGCCGCCAAGGGTGCCTGGGGCTGGGGCATGCGGCGCGTATTGATGGACTACAACCACTGGGCAACGCTCGGCGTGCTGGGCGAGATCCTTCCGTGGGAAGACAATCGCGTCGAGATCGCAAACGAAAAGGACCAGTTCGGTATCCCGGTCGCGAAAGTAACGTTCAATCTGCATGAGAACGATAAGAAGATGATTGCGTTCGGAGTGAAGAAAGTGACGGAAATCATGCGCGCCGCGGGTGCGGAGGAAGTGGTGCAGGAGTCGCGGTACGCGCATCTGGTGGGTGCCTGCCGCATGGGAAGCGATCCGCGCGATTCGGTGGTGGACAAATTTGGACGCACGCACGAGATTGCGAATCTGTTTGTCTGCGACGGAAGTATTCTGCCGACGCAAGGCTCGGCCAATCCAGGACTGACGATTCAGGCTCTTGCCGCGCGTACGGCCGATTACCTCATCTCGCAGGGAGAACGCATTTTTACATCGGATCGGCGGGATATGACAACTCCGCCTATTCGGTACTCACTGGCGGTGGAGG
This sequence comes from Terriglobia bacterium, assembly GCA_021325235.1. Taxonomy (GTDB): domain Bacteria; phylum Acidobacteriota; class Terriglobia; order Bryobacterales; family Bryobacteraceae; genus Bog-105. The sequence goes on from JAJPHN010000029.1 coordinate 219,410, forward strand.
ATAGTTTCACCAAAGGCGTGCCGCGGTTCGTTTGAGCCTCAGCGAAAGAAGAAACCTGCATATCTGAGCAAAATCTTAAGAGGTGCGCATCCGCTTGCCTTTCGAGGCGCCTCCCGCTATTCTGAAGTTGTCCCCGCCTCTCTGTTGAGTAGACCTACTCATCTGTCTTCGTAAGACTTATTCCCTGAGTTAGCTGATTGTGTCTTAACTCTTGGTGCCTCGTTCGCGCCTTCACGTAGTTCCATAAACAATCCTGAAGGAGAACAACACCTATGAAAATGTTTAAAACGTTGGGTTTGATGCTTGTCATCGCTTCCGGCGGTCTGGTTGAAGCCGCGGATTACAGCCACTCCATGCACGTCAACGTTCCGTTTGCGTTTGCCGTGAATGGAGAGCACTTTGCTGCGGGTCAATACGATGTTCGTGAAACGTCGAACGGCATCATCCTGCTGCAGGGCGGGGGAAAAGCGATTGCAGTGATCGGTACTCCGGCGGCGCTGCCGAAAGCCGGTGAAGCTTCCTCGCTGCACTTCCTGAACACCCCCGCACGCGATCTCCAAACAGTGGCGATCGAGGGAGAAGTGAGCCGCGACGTTCCGATTCACGACAAGGAGCGGAAGCTGATTTTCGCCTCCCGATAGCCGCGTTCTTGGGCTGGCCATGTTGCCAGCTCTTTATTCAGCAAAGCACTTCTTTTCCGCTATACTCAAAGGCGATGGCTTCGGTGCAAGGCGCGCGTGCATGGAAAACCCCGGTTGCCATTGACAGGCACGCGGCGGCCAATCTCCGGTTCATTCGCGACACGATGGAGCGCGCGGCCTCGTTCACCGCGGTTCCGGGGTGGGGCGGAGTTGCTGTGGGGTGCACAGCCGTGGCAGCCGGCCTGGTTTCGGCAGGCAGACCGATGCAGCAGGCCTTCTTCATCTGGCTCGCGGAAGCTGTACTAGCCTTGGCGCTCGCAGCGGTTGCGGTCCGGCTCAAATCAAAACGCCTCGATCTTTCGTTGCACACCCGCGCGGCACGCCGGGCGCTGCTGAGTTTTGTGCCTCCGCTGTTTGCCGGAGCCGTACTGACGGCCGTACTATTTCGCAGCGGCGATCTCGGGATCCTGCCCGGCCTGTGGCTTTTGCTTTACGGTGCGGCAGTGGTCACCGGCGGAGCCTTCTCGGTGCGTATTGTGCCCGTGATGGGCTTGTGCTTCATGTTGACCGGCGCGCTTGCACTTGCCTTACCCGCATCCTGGGGAAACTGGTTGCTGCTGGCGGGATTTGGCGCGCTTCACATCGGTTTTGGGTTAGCGATCGCAAGGAGGCATGGTGGCTAGACCGGCCATGGCTCGCGCCGCAACAACTCCGCCGGAACCGAAGAGTATCAGCACCGATACGCCGCGTCCCGAGCAAGCGACTCTCGAAAACGCCCTACCGCATCTGGATCGCATTATTCATGAACGCATGCGGCTCGGAATTGTCAGCGCGCTGGCGGTAAACGAGTCGCTCACGTTCAACGAACTCAAGAAACTGCTGCAGACCACCGACGGCAATCTCAGCGTCCATGCCCGCAGGCTGGAAGAGGTCGAATACGTCGAATGCACGAAGCGTTTCGAAGGCCGGATGCCGAAGACAGAATATCGTCTGACTGCACTCGGGCGTAAAGCCTTTGAGCGCTACCTGGATCACATGGAAGCTCTGATCCAGGCGATGCGCGAGAGCTCCTGAACAACAGCTAGCGGCACAAGCAAACGCCGGGGAAGCAACGGCGAAACGCCTGCGTCAGATAAGCGGCCATTTCCCGGGGAGAAAAACTGCGTCCTTCGTCGAAGATCGCGATGATTGAGCCGTCTGCATCGACGGCGATTGGCATCTCGCACTCTTCCGGGAAGAATTCAGAATCGTGCGTCTGCTGGCCCGTGATGGCGACGCTCAGCATCGGGCCCCAGCTGTAGAACCCGAGCAATACTTTCACCAGCGTGGAAGGGGTTCCGGCTTTGAACATGCGCAATTCGCGGCCCCCGGTGCAGTGCACGCACTGATCGGGGCTGAGGCCCTTTTCGGAGACGACGGCGTTGATATCTTCCACCTGCCGGCGGCATTCCTCGGTTAGTTGCTGCCAGAACTGATTTCCTTCTTGAACAAGAGGAGCGGATGGGGAAAGGGCGGCGGCTGCGCTCATGCTGGTTCTCCTGCTGATCTTTTCGCCTGGCAACCCGGACAGGCAGAACGTGAAGCTAGTTTACCGCCTTTTTGCTCGATCCGGTCAAGCTTTTAAGCGGAAATTCCTGCCAGGTACTTCCGCGTCGCGCGAGCCACACAAACCGGTTCGATTGCCAGCAACGTTGATGGTTGGGGAGAATTGAGCTATGGGGCTGAACACGCAGGCGGATACGCTTGTCTCGAAACGCTCGCAACGCTTTTTGTGGATAAGCGTTGCCGGAATCTTCGTTATTGCTTTAGGACTTCGAATCGTTCTGTGGCCCCATCAAACCAACCGCGAAACGTTCGACGAAGTCGAAGTGGTGCAAACCGCAATGTCTTTCGCGCACCGTGGCTACCTGGGTGACCCGTACGTCCTGCCAACCGGGCCGAGCGCACATGTTACACCGGCATTTCCGTTTCTGATCGGTCTCGCTTACCGGTATGCACCCGATCTTCCCACCGGCGAGGCATGGAAGAACGCGATCACGATGACGATTGCCTGCCTGCAGTTTGCGCTCCTTCCGCTGGTGGCGCGATCGGCCGGCCTCGGGATACTGCCGGGCGTTGTGGCTGGATTGCTCGGAGCGGGCATACCGATGGTTTACCTGGATTGCTCGGGAGATTTCGAGGCGCCGTTGGTGGGACTGGCGCTCGTCGCTGCCATTATCGTTGTGCTTGGCTTGCAACGCTGGCGCCGGCAGAGAGTGGCGGCTCTGCTGACCGGTTTGATGTGGGGCTTAACAGCCTTGATCTCAGCCCAGCTGCTGCTTTGCGGGGTCATTTACGAGCTCGTTTTGGCTGTTCTTTCCAAATCGCCGATACGGCTTCGGGCGAGCCGTCTGGGATTGGTCGCTGCCGGGGTCATTTTAGGAGTTCTGCCGTGGACGGTACGCAACTACATACAACTAGGCGCGCCGGTTATCTCGCGCGACAATGCCGGACTCGAGCTGGACATTTCCAATAGCGATGAATCCGCTGTCTCGTTTGATGAGAATCTCAAGAAAGGCGTTCTGCTGCGGCATCATCCGCATGTCAGCGCCGCCGAAGCCATGCGCGTCCGCCAACTCGGCGAGATCCGGTACAACCAGCAAAAGAAAGCTGAAGCGATGCGGTGGATTCAAACGCATCCCGGCCGGTTTGCCTGGCTGACTGCTCATCGCATCGCGGCGTTCTGGTTCCCACCGGGACTGGGAACCATTCGTCTTTACCTGCGCACCATTGTTCTTCTTGGATTGATTGGTTTATGGCTTTCCCGAACCCTTGTCAAGAACTCGCTTCTGCTGTTCGTGGTGCTGCTGGTTGCGTATCCATTACCCCACTACATCGTGCAGGCGAGCGAACGCTACCGCTATCCGCTGGATCCCGTTCTGCTGCTGTTTACCGGTGTCACGCTGGTTCGATTGGCGGTCCTGTTACCGCTTCCGCGATTCACCGAACGGCTACAGCCGTACTTAGCTCCTTCACAATACTTCCGACAAACGCCTTAGCATCGCCAAAGAGCATGAGAGTCTTGTCAAGATAGTAGAGCTCATTGTCGATTCCGGCAAATCCGGGACTCATACTGCGTTTCACAACCATTACGGTCTGAGCCTCGTAGGCGTGGAGAATAGGCATCCCGGCTATTGGGCTGTTCTTGACATTGCGCGCGGCCGGATTCACTACATCGTTCGCGCCGATCACGAGTGCAACGTCGGTACGAGGGAAATCGGCGTTGATTTCTTCCATCTCGAACAGGCGGTCGTAGGGCACATCCGCCTCCGCCAACAGAACATTCATGTGGCCCGGCATCCGACCGGCTACCGGATGAATCGCGAACCGTACGTCGACACCGCGTTTGCTCAGAACGTCGTATAGCTCGCGCAATTTGTGCTGGGCCTGTGCCACCGCCATTCCGTATCCCGGGATAATAATGACGCCGCGCGCAGCGTCCAGGATTTCCGCGGCTTCTTCAGCCGAAGCAGATCGCACCGGGCGTGGAGCATTCTCAGTCGTGCTGGTCTGAATCGTACCGAAAGCTCCGAAAAGCACATTGCTGAAAGAGCGATTCATCGCGCGGCACATGATGATGGAAAGAATGAAACCGGAAGATCCGTCGAGTGCGCCTGCGACGATCAGGAGCTTGTTGTCCAGGGCAAAGCCCATGGCGCAGGCCGATAGTCCCGCATAAGAATTGAGCAGCGCGATCACGGTCGGCATATCAGCCCCGCCTATCGGGATGATCAGTAGTACGCCGAAGATGAGCGCCAGGGTCATGAAGACCGGATAGATCCAGGTCTGTTCCGGATGGAAGATCAGCGCAATGCCGAGTACCACCGCGAGTGCAAAAACGCCGAGATTGACGTAATTTTGTCCGCGGTAGGTTATCGGCCGCGTGGGAAGAATCTCCTGCAGTTTGCCGAATGCCATCACGCTTGCGGTGCAGGTGAGAAAGCCGAGCAGTGTTTCAAGCACGAGCGCTCCCATTACGAATCCATGCGGGAGCCGTTTGTAGTATTCAGCGGTGCCGATCAATGCTGAAGCGAGAGCGCCGCAAGCATGAGATATTGCGGTGCGCTGCGGAACGGCCGTCATCGGCATGTAATAAGCGATCGGAACGCCGATTGCCGAACCGACAAAAAACGCAACCAGTATCCATTGATACGTAACGACCTCATGCCGCAGGAGCGTTCCGACGACCGCCAGCAGCATCCCGAGTTCGCCGATGAGAACACCCCGCCGCGCCGTAACCGGCGAGTTCATCCACTTAATGGCCAGAATGAAACTGGCAGCCGCCAGGATGTAAAGCGCAGGGAAGAGGCTTTCCATCACTTCCTCTCGTCGCCGCGCTTCTTGAACATTTTCAGCATCCGGTCGGTTATCAGGTAACCGCTCACGACATTTGTTACGGACGCCACAACTGCAATGAAGCCGAGCACCCGACTGAGTGTGCTGGCGTTCTTTTCTCCCGTGATCAGGATCGCGCCGACCACCGCAATCGCCGAGATGGCGTTGGTGAGCGACATGAGCGGTGTATGCAGGAGCGGCGACACACGGCGGATCAGCTCAAAGCCGAGAAATGCCGCGAGCATGAAGACCCAGATCGCGATCTCGTAATTGTTCATGCTGTGACCGCGCTTTCTGCCGCGAGCAGCTCGCTTATCCGCGTGTGCACAATCTTTCCGTCGTGAGTGACCAGTGTTTCGCGGATGATTTCATCGTCTGTATTTAGCGAGAGTGCGCCGCCTGCGACGATCAATTTCAAAAATGCCGTGATATTGGAAGAGAGCAGCTGGCTGGCATGAAACGGTGCGTCGGACGGGATGTTGACGGGCCCCAGAATCTTCACGCCGCGATGGGAAACAACCTCGCCCGCGCGGGTCAGCTCGCAGTTTCCACCGCGTTCTGCGGCAATATCTACAATCACTGATCCGGGCTGCATGGCATCGACCATCTCGCGCGTGATCAGGATTGGCGATTTGCGTCCGGGTACGGCAGCGGTGGTAATTACGACATCCTGCTCTCGCAGAACATCGGTCATCAACTCGCGCTGACGCCGATAGAAGGCTTCGTCCATGGCTTTCGCGTAGCCGCCTTTATCCTGAGAATTCTGGGCGTCGACTTCGAGGGTGACGAACTTCGCGCCAACGCTTTCCACCTGTTCTTTCACGGCGGGCCGGACATCGTAAGCACAGACGACGGCGCCCAGACGGCGCGCGGTGGCGATCGCCTGCAGACCCGCAACTCCTGCTCCGAGAACAAATGCTTTAGCCGGGGTGATGGTGCCGGCTGCGGTCATCAGCATGGGGAACAATTTGGGCAGATGTGTGGCGGCGAGCAGGACAGCGCGGTAGCCGGCGATCGTCGCCATGGACGATAAGGCGTCCATACTCTGCGCACGCGTGATGCGCGGCATCAGCTCGAGTGCGCAAAATGAAACGCCGCGGCCCGCGAGATCGTTGGCTTCCTTCAGAGCCGTGAGTGGCTCGCCGAAGCCAAGCAGGGCGTGCCGGGGACGAAAAAGGGGGAGGTCGGCGCGGCCGTGGTCCGGGTTTGCTCCCAGCGTGCGCACCTGCACAATGATCTGGGCCTCTCGAAAAAGATCGCTGCGTTCAACACAGCGCACACCGCGCGCAGTATAAATCTCGTCCGGCAGGCCGGCTTCGGTCCCGGCGCCATGCTCGATTAGAAGTTCAACTCCGCACTTGCGCAGAGCTTCCGCATGACGCGGGACGATAGCAACGCGGCGCTCACCGGGGAACGTCTCGCGCGGTACTCCGACCGTAACAGGCAAACGAGGCCTCCGTCGTCAATAATTATCTAATCGGACGGGCCAGCGCAACTCCAGGTTGCGGCTGTGTGTATATAATGTGAACCAAATCTCCCTAGCGCCACGACAGCGTGCAGCCGACGAACACTCACAATCCGGATTATTTTCATCGCGTCGTTGATTGCCAGTGGGCGTGTCCGGCGCATACGAACGTTCCCGAGTATATCCGGCTGATCGCGCAAGGCCGGTATGCAGAATCCTACATGCTCAACCGGAGCTCAAACGTCTTTCCAGGCGTTCTGGGCCGGACCTGCGATCGCCCTTGTGAACCGGCCTGCAGGCGTGGCCGGGTAGACGGGAAACCCGTTGCTATCTGCCGTTTGAAGCGTGTTGCGGCGGATCTGAAAGGCGAGATCGGGCACCTGCTGCCCAAAATTCCCGAACGGAAGAATGGGAAGCGAGTGGCATGCATCGGGGCGGGTCCGGCATCCCTGACCGTTGCCAACGATTTAATGCCGCTCGGCTACCAGGTCACAATTTTTGAGAAACAGGATCAGCCGGGCGGCCTCATGCGGTCGAACATTCCCTCGTTCCGGCTGCCCGAGCAGGTGCTGCGCGAAGAGATCGACATGATTCTGGACATGGGTGTCGAAGTACGCTTCAGTACACCTATTACCAGTTTGAAAGAGCTGCTCGGGGAGGGGTTCGACGCCATCTTTGTCGGTTCGGGCGCGCCTCGCGGTAAAGATTTGGACATTCCGGGCCGCGTTGAAGCCGCCGCAAACATCCACATCGGCATTGACTGGCTCGAATCGATTGCTTTTGGACACATCGATTCCATCGGCGAGCGAGTGTTGATCATTGGCGTGGGGAATACGGCCATGGATTGCTGCCGGTCCTCGCGAAGGCTGGGCGGCCGCGACATCAAAGTGATGGCCCGGCGGCCCCGCGCGTTCTTCAAAGCCTCTCCGTGGGAACTCGATGATGCCGAAGAAGAAGGTGTCCAGATACTCGTCAACTACGCGCCGAAAGAGTTCGTCGTGGAGAACGGCCGGCTGCGAGGGATAAGGTTTGAGCAACTGGAATGGGACGAGGGCGCCAGGAAGTCGCGCGTGCTCGAGGACGTGTTTCTGCCTGCCGATGACGTGATCCTGGCTATCGGTCAGGAGAATGCATTTCCCTGGATCGAGCGGGATCTCGGTATCGACTTCGGTAAATGGGACATGCCCGTCGTAGATGAGAAAACGTTCCAGTCGACGCGGCCCGGCATTTTCTTCGGCGGAGATGCGGCGTTCGGCCCCAAGAACATTATCTGGGCGGTTGAGCATGGTCACCAAGCGGCGATTTCGATTCACAACTACTGCGAAGGCTTGGCGGTGAGCGAGCGCCCCGCGGCGGGAATGAACCTGATCAGCCAGAAGATGGGTATCAGCGAGTGGAGCTATCACAACGATTACAATCCCGTACCGCGGCAGAAAATGCGGCATGTCGAGCTCGTTCAGCGCTTCGAAAGACTAAATATCGAAGTGGAACTCGGGTTTACGGCCGAGCAGACCGCGCATGAAGTCGAACGCTGTCTCAATTGCGACATGGAGACCGTCTTTTCGGCCCCGCGCTGTATTGAATGTGATGCGTGCGTCGACATTTGCCCGGTGCAGTGCCTGACGATTACGCGGAACGGCGACGAGCTGGAACTTCGAACCCGTCTCTCTGCTCCCGCGAATAATCTCGATCAGCCGCTATTTGTCTCCGAGCTGCTTCCCCAAACCGGACGAATTATGGCGAAGGATGAAGATATTTGTGTGCACTGCGGTCTCTGCGCGGAACGGTGCCCGACCGCGGCCTGGGATATGCAGCGATTCGATCTTGAACTTCCTTATGCAGGCGCAACGGCGTGCGTACACGCGTAAACGATTTCGCGATTAAGCTCGCTAACGTCAACGGAACCGGCTCTGCCAGTGCGAACGGACTGCTGATGCAGGCGATCTTCCGGATGGGCATTCCGGTTTCCGGCAAGAATCTGTTCCCTTCGAACATTCAGGGGCTTCCGACGTGGTACGAGATACGGGTTAACAAGGACGGCTACACGGCCCGCGCTCTCGATTACGATCTGATGGTTGCAATGAACGCGCAAACCTATGCGCGCGATATTCAGGAAGTGCGGTCGGGCGGTTACGTTCTTTACGATTCGAGCTGGCCGCTCGAGCGGTCGCTTCACCGGGAAGATGTGAGCTTTCTGCCCGTACCGCTTGCGCGCCTCTGTAATGAGCAGTTTGAAGGCGCACGCGAGCGGGTTCTGCTGAAGAATATCGCGTATTCGGGCGTGCTTGTAGCACTCCTTGATGCTGATATGCAGATCGTGGAGGAACTGCTGGCCGAGACGTTTGCCAGCAAGAAATCTCTGCATGATGCAAACCGCAGAGCGCTCCACATTGGTATCGATTACGCGCGCGAGCACTTTGAGTGTCCGCTGCCCTTTCGTCTCGAAAAGACGGATGCGAATGCTGGAAAGATACTGATTGACGGCAATACGGCCACGGCGCTTGGCTGTCTCTATGCCGGCGCGACGGTCGCTGCCTGGTATCCGATTACGCCCGCCACGTCCGTGATGGATGCGTTTCGCGGCTTTTGCGAGAAGTATCGCCGCGACCCCGAAACGGGCGCGAACAACTGCTGCATCATTCAGGCGGAAGATGAGTTGGCCGCGATCGGAATGGTGATCGGGGCCGGCTGGATGGGCGCGCGAGCCTTCACTTCCACCGCCGGTCCGGGCATTTCGCTGATGAATGAGCTGCTCGGGCTGGCATACTACGGCGAAATTCCAGCCGTTGTCATCGATGTGCAGCGTGTGGGGCCGTCTACCGGCATGCCGACACGCACGCAGCAGGGCGATCTTCTCGAGTGTGCCTATGCCTCCCATGGCGACACCAAGCACATTTTGCTCCTCCCGGCGAACCCGGCCGAGTGCTTCGAATTTGCGGTGAACGCATTCGATCTGGCGGAAAGATTTCAGACACCCGTTCTCATGCTTTCTGATTTGGACATCGGCATGAACGACTGGGTTGTGCCGCAGCTCGAATGGGATGACGCGTACACGCCGGATCGCGGGCGCGTGCTTGGCGAAGATGCGCTGCGTGGGCTGAGTGTATTTCAGCGATTCACGAATGAGGACGAGAATGCCGTTGCGGCGCGCACGCTTCCCGGTGTGAATTCGAACGGCGCTTACATGCTGCGCGGCTCGGGCCACAACAAATACGGCGGCTACACCGAACAGCCGCATGAATATCAGGAAGTCGTTGACCGGCTGCTTGCAAAGCACCGCGCAGCAGCGCGGTTTGTGCCCCCGCCAGAGATCGTCCGCATGACCGATGCACGCATTGGTGTGATCACAACGGGAGGCTGTGATGCGGCAGTGCGCGAGGCGCTCGATGTGCTTGGGGGCCAGGGCCTGGCTGCCGATTATCTGCGAATTCGAGCGTTTCCGTTTGCGAAGATTGTGGCCGATTTCATCGAAGAGCACGAGTATTGTTTCGTGGTGGAGCAAAATCGGGACGCGCAGCTAAGATCGCTGTTACTTCTGGAGACTTCCGCGCCAAAGGAGAAGCTGATCTCGGTGCTGGTTTATGGAGGCTTTCCGTTGAGTGCCGCGCAGGTGGTTCAAGGCGTGACCGAGAAGCTGGGGGTGGTGAGTGCCGTCCATCGTTAAACCGGCAGCGCGGCATCCGAGTCTGCAGCGCAATGAACTCGGGCTTACGATTCGCGATTATGAAGGCTCGATGTCGACGCTCTGCGCAGGTTGTGGGCACGATTCGATCACGGCCGCCCTGGTGCGCGCACTCTGGGAAGTTTCCATGCCGCCGCATATGCTGGCGAAAATGAGCGGCATTGGCTGTTCTTCCAAAACCCCCGCGTATTTCGTCAGCGGCGCGCACGGCTTCAATTCAGCTCATGGGCGAATGCCGGCGATTACGACCGGTGCAGCCGCAGCGAATCGAGCGATGACGTATGTCGGCATCTCGGGCGACGGCGACTCGCTTTCGATCGGCATCGGGCATCTTTGCCACGCGATCCGGCGGAATGTGAAGATGCTCTACCTGATCGAGAACAACGGCGTCTACGGACTTACCAAGGGGCAGTTTTCCGCCTCGGCCGATATCGGCTCGAAGAGCAAGAAGGGCGAACCCAACCGGATGCAGCCGATTGATCCCGTTTTGCTGGGGCTGAGTCTCGGCGCGACTTTTGTGGCGCGCGGATTCTCGGGAGATAAGGAGCAGCTTGTACCGATTTTCAAGGCGGCGCTCAGGCATCGCGGATTTGCGCTGGTGGATGTGATCTCCCCCTGCGTCACTTTCAATGACCATAGCGGTTCGACCAAGAGCTATCTGAACACCCGCAAACGCGGCATTCGCGCCACCGAGGCGGATTTTGTTATGCCGCAGCAGGAAATTCTCACCAATATCGCGGACGAAGGCGTAACCAGCGTTGCGATGCACGATGGCAGCATTCTTCGCTTTCGAGTTGTACCGGAGGGATACGATCCTTCCGACCGGGAGCGTGTTCTGAGCTATCTGCTCGAACAGCAACAAGCGGGCCATATTGTCACGGGTATTCTTTTCCTCGACGAAAACGTCCCGGACATGCACGAGGCGAATAACACCACGCAGATGCCCTTGACGCAAGTGCCGTACGCGAAGCTCTGTCCGGGTGCGGCCGAATTAGCGCGACTGCAGGAAGCGTTTCAGTAAGCCGGGAATGACGGCCGGAACACTTCGTTTGTAGTTGGTGAACTCGGCTCCGAAGCGATCCGCGAGAAGCCTGTTTTCCACCTGCATGCGAATGCCGGCTCCGGCCAGAAAGACAACGAGCGCGATGCCGAACAAAAGCCAGTTGGTAACGAGCAGCCCCGTTCCGAGCAGAACGCAGAGCATGGATGTATAGATCGGATGGCGCACAATCGCGTACGGGCCGGAGCGAACGAGCGCGTGGTCCGCATTGATACCTGCGTCAACGCGCCATTGGCGGCCGAGCGCGCGCACGCTGGTCCAGGAGAGTACAGACGCGACGATAAAAAACAAAGTGCCAAGCGTGATGCGCCACACGGCGGGCCGAAACAGCCAGAAGTGACCTTGCCAGAGTAACGCGTAGGCGATCATCTGCAGCACAACGCCCCAGCGGGCGCGCGGATCGACTCGCTGCGCCTTCTGGGAGCGATTAGCCAGGAAGAAGAATGGGAAGAGCCACGCAACCCATCCGCAGAACAGGATCAGATAGATGTATCCCGGCATGAACGCCGGCATTGTATCACTGGCTGACGATCAGCACTTTGAAACTGCCTGGTTTAACGCTTGGGCGCGGGCGAGGATTGTCGGCAGTAGGAGCAGGAGCAGGACCGAATTCGGCAGCCGAAAGATAGATCTTATGCGTGAGAGTATCGAGCGCCATGGTGCGTGCTCCACGGTTCGTCGTGACGTTTTCGACAACTTCGTAGGTATCTTTATCTTTCTGGCGGATGACCGTTAAGGTACCCTCGCCATTGGACGAAAACGCGAGCTTTTTGCCGGGATCGTACGCAGCGGCATCGGGGCCTTCGCCGATTGCCGGAGTGGCGACGACTTTGCCTGAATCTGCATCCACGACGGCCATTTTCTTTTCATCGCAAACTGCGAACAAACGGCGATTCTCTTTATCGATCGCCAGTCCCGAGGGCGATTCGCAGGGCGCAATGGACCAGTGCGCTTTGACCGTCAGATTCTTCGAGTCGATCTGGACAATCTCATTCTTGTCCTCGATATTGTCGTAAACATTGCCTTGGCCGTCGCTCACAGGAAACTCGGGTTTGCCGCCCAGAGCGATGGTTCCGTCGACTTTGCCGGTCCGGGCATCGATGGCGGTTGCATTCTGACTCCGTCCGTTAAATGCGAACACGCGCTGGGATGCAGGGTCGTACACAATGCCGTCCGGATTTGTGCCTGCCTGAACCTTCGTCTTGATGCTGTTTGTTTTCAGGTCGAATAGAACTACTTCATTACTGCCGCCGTCGCTGATGAATCCGGTATTGAGATCGTCCGCGATTGCGATACCGTGAATTCGATTCATGCCGGAGATTGTGCCGACCAGCTTGTCCGTTTGTAAATCGATCACTTCGACCTGGCCTGCATGAGAAACGTAGAGCCGGTGGTTGTTGCTGTCGGCTGTGAGATAGTCCCAACCTCCGGAGCCGCCGACCGGGATAGATCCAGTCACCCGATACTGCTGTGAAAACGCGAGCGCCGGTGCCAGCGCGGCAAGCACAAGGAAACGCATGATCGAGAAAGTAGCAGCTGAATCTGAAGGGTTTCTGAAGACCTAGAGATTCGCGCGGTGAAGACTGTCCAAAAATACGCCGGGGGTGAGTAAGCCATCGGGCAGTGTGACCGGCGCGGCCTCCGGTTTTGACCCATAGACCACATAAAATGGAATTCCGCTGCGCCCAAAGCTGGCGAGGAAGTCCGTGATCTTGGGGTCGTATGAGGTCCAGTCAGCCCTCAGCAGTGCGATGTCGGACTTGTTCAGATAACTCTCGACCTGAGGTGAATGGAAAACCACCCGGTCGTTCACCTGGCAGGTCAAACACCAGGCGGCCGTGAAGTCGATGAGAACCGGTTTGCCGGATGCCCGGTAAGCGGCCAGTTTCTCTGGAGTGAAGGCTTCCCATTTGAGATTGCTGGGCAGCGCGCTGGAGCGGGTTATATTGGCCTCGGCATGTGTAAGCGCGACCGAACTGTACGAGACCGCAGCGATTCCGAGCAGGAGCGCAGCCGTTTTCGTCATTCGGCTTTGCGGCCAACGGCCAGCCATCCACGCTGCAATAGAAAGCACGAGCAGAACGACGAGGAGTGCGGCTATATCGTTTATTCCAACCTGCTGGCCGAGTACCCACAGCAGCCAGATCACAGTAAGAAACAGCGGGAACGCGAGCACTTGTTTGATCGTTTCCATCCAGGCGCCCGGGCGCGGTAGATAGCGGCTCAGACTCGGAAAGAGCGAGAGCAAAAGAAACGGAAATGCCAGGCCGAGAGCCATGGAAGTGAAAACGAGAGTGCAGATCACTGCGGATTGCGCGAGTGCAAACCCAACGGCAACACCCATGAGAGGCGCCGTGCAGGGTGTGGCGACGACGGTCGCGAGCACGCCGGTAAAGAAGGAGCTCGAATACTTGCCGCGCGTAGTGAGCCCGCCCCCCGCGCTCATCAGCGAGGCGCCGATTTCAAAGGTGCCGATCAGACTCAACCCCAGCACGAAAAGCAGGCAAATGAGGAAAGCGACAAAGCCCGGCGATTGCAGTTGGAAACCCCACCCTAGATTGCGCCCCGCCCCGCGCAGGCCCAGTAGAACCGCCACCAATACCCAGAACGAGACAAGTACGCCGAGCGTGTAAAGCACGGCGCTGGTTTGAATAGTTTTGCGTTCTCCGTGCGCGTGATCGATGAGCCCGATCACCTTAATCGAGAGAACAGGGAAGACGCATGGCATCAGGTTGAGAATGATCCCGCCGCCGAATGCCAGAATCAGAACAGCCGGAATCGTGGGATTGCTCTTCGGTTGTGAGACACGCGCCGGCGCTGGAGACTGGGCCGCCATCGCGACAGGAGTTTCGACCGTGTAAGCGACCGTGCGGTCGCCCTCTTCGGTTACGAGCAGACCGGCGAGGCTCTGTACTCTGCCGGCCGCATCCTCCGGGCGCTTCAGTGTGAGATGCAGCGATCCGTTTCGCGTTTCAAGATGCTGAGGAGCGGCATTGCGGATCAGGCCATTTTGCGCCGGGATAAAGCTGGGTGCTGCGCTTTCCGGTACGCCCTTGAGAACCAGTTCGATTTGTGAAGCATCGGCTACGGGCTCGACTTTCCAGTCGGCCGGCAGCGGTTTCGGCTGCGCTGCTTTCGCTTCCGCAAAAAGCGCTGCATGCTCGCGCGCGGATTCGGGTGATGTGGCGCGAACCGGCAGAGTCAGCGTAAGATTTGCTTTCCCGGGGATGCAGCTCTCGCGGCAGACCAGAACGCGCAGGTTGGCGCTCAAGGTCTGCGGTTGCAGCGGCAGCTTGTGATCCGATTCGATCGGAATCGGGAGCAGTACCGTGCCGTCGTACCCGTAATCGAGAAGGGACCCGACGGGAAGACGTTTCGGCGCGGGCCACGCTATCTCGCCTGTCTTGAGCCCTTCCGGAAGGCGCCAGGAGAGACGAGGTGGCAAACCAGAATCGCCGGGATTTTTCCAATAGATGTGCCAGCCCGGTTCGAGCTTGAAGAGCAGGCCGGCTTGGAATGGTGTGCCGGGCTGGATGGAGTTGACGCTGGAGATGAGTTCGACCGTGCCGTGCGGAATTTTCGCCGGCTGGGAACTCGCGGACAGGGCGAGTACGGCCAGACACGCGCAGGTTCTGGCGATGTGCGACATATAGCCTATCTCTATTGTTGCTGAAGCGCCGGATCCGTTGTTGGACCCGCTCTGCGGAACCGCGAAACTAAATCGAAACCGTGGTGTTTTCGGGAAGATATTGAGCCGATGCCGGATAGGAAAACGAATCAATCTGGCTGTTGCCGGACTCCCCGGAATTCGGGACGGTGGTGGCAATACCCGAAATTGTTTTCGCGTCTACCGTGAGCGTTACGTAGCCCCAGTGCTGATCGTCGGCCGCAATAAGTTTGGCTCCGGTGGTCGAGTCGGTTGTTCCGGGGCTGGCATTAAGCTTGTGCAGGTTGTAATAACCGCCCAGACCGGCGACAAGGAACGGGGTCGGAGATGCGCCGGTGAGCACTTTTTCGACGCGCTGATAGTTATGCACGTGCCCGGTGAGGACGAGATTGGGCAATCGGCGCGAGTCATTGATCGCCAGTTGAACCGCATCGGCCATACGCGCGCTTCCGCTATGGAAATTGTCGAAAGAAAAGATCGGGTGGTGGAGCGCGACGATTAGCGCTTTGTCCGCCGGCGCGGTAGCGAACTCGTTCGTGAGCCACTGCTGCTGAACCGAATCGATGGAACCGCCCTCGGGAACGTTGGTGTACATCCCGACGATCGTGACAAACGGCGCATCCAGGGTCCAGTAAACATTAGGCAGCGACAAGGTCACCCGCGGCGCATCATGCGAATTGGGATCCACGTGCGGAGTGGCTTGCATGAAGTAGGCAACCCAGCCGTCCAGCGAAGTCTGTGAGCTATTGATTGGGTCGCCGTCGTGATTGCCCGGAATGCTCAGAATGGGCGCTGTGTAATGCGCATACGGCTCGTAAAATTGAGCGTAATAGTCCGCGACCTGACCATTGAAGTAGACAACGTCGCCGAGATGGTAGAAGAATGTGGGACGCTCGTCATCGGCAAGCGAAAGATCGGCCGCCATGGCATCGGCAACGGCCGTCTGATGCGTGGGAATGTTCACGCCACCTGTATCTCCCACGACGTGGAACACGAGCTTGCCCAACTGAGCGGCGCTGTCGTCGATGCCGGGAACGACTGTTTCGAGCGTGTAATGATACGGCGGTTGGCCGAGCGGCGTCGGAAGCGGCTCGAATTTCTGCGCGTGTGTGAAAACGGAAAGTGGAAAGACGCCGGGATGCGCCTGCGACAGGCCGTGACGTGGAATGCGAGGAAGAACGGAGCCAGGGATCATTTCACTTATCTTGCCGCAGTCATGTTACATTGCGCTTTCTGTCGCAGCTGAGGGAACGCTGTGACGCGCAATTTAGCCGCACCGTACGGCACCAGCGTCAGGTTCTCGACCGGCTCATTGGAAGCCACAGGGCTGATGGGTACGGGACCAGCCGAGTTCAGCTGTTCGGTCCACTGTGGCAGCAGCTTGCCCTTGATTTGAAGCGTAACGGCCGGATGTTCGACATCGAAAGGAAGATCGCCGACCGGGTGCTCTTCGACTCTGGCCGCGCACTCACCCGTCTCCACGGCGTAGTTCCATTTCCGATCGGTCGTAATCTGCCAGTCCGCCGATTTCTCGGCGTATTTCCGCAACTCTTGCCATTTGCCGTTCAACGGTAAGGAAAAAACGAGCGCGCCGCGGTCGAAAACTGCCGAACCGCGATAACTCGTTTCGGTGCGTGGTTCGAGATTCATTCGCACGAGCACGCTGTCGCCGTCCTTCCAGGTTCGGCGCAGCGTTACGAAGCCGTTTTCGTTTCGGAGAGCCTGGGATTTGCCGTTCAAAACGACATCTCCGGTAACCGCCCAACTCGGAATGCGTAGCACAATGGGAAAAGCACCCGCAGAGTGAATCAGCAAATGCACTTGCCCGCGGAACGGGTAATCCGTTTCTTCCGTGATTCGAATGCGCTTCCCGTTAATCACGGTGTCAACCTGGTTCGGAGCGTAAGCGGTTGTCACGAGACCGCCGTCGGGTGTCGCCATCCAAAGCGCTGAGACGAATTTCGGCCAGCCCTGGTGCAGATTCGCAGTACAGCAACCGAAATTTGGTTCCAGGCCGAAAAGATTCGAATCGGGTCCATTCGTTGACCACTGCCGGTGCGCGCGCGTACAGGCGATCTGATTGGGCTGCTGATCGTACTGGTGCGACCACATATCGGGCGAAAGGGTCGCGGGCAGCGCGTTGTAAGTGATCTTCTCCAACCGGTCGGAGAGAGAAGCATGACCCAGAATTGCGAAATCCTCTTCGAGCGAAAACATGCTTTCCACAACGGCGCAGAGCTCGATTCCCTGCGATGGATCAAGCCCGGCAAAGTGTTCGTCGCCGCTGAACATCCCGTTTGGAAGGCCGTGATATTTGTACAGCTCGTCCAACTGATGCCTTAAGGCCGCGCGATCACTCGATTGCCCTGAGATCAGCCACCAGATGGGTGCGGCCTTGAGCGCCATAGCGTTGTTCACGCCGTGCGTCTGCATCGCCTTATCGGGAATCGGTTTGTCCTTTCCGAGACCGAGCTCCTCGGCATTCTGCTTCTCTGTGTATTGGAAATGCGCGAACTGCGCCTCCCAGTCATAGCCTTGGTCGTGCAGCAGGCGTGCAAGCTGCAGCAGATCTTTCTGTCCGGTCCGGTTGTATAGCCAGAGAACGGTGTAGACGTTGTCCTGCCATCGATATTTGCCCCAATCGCGCAGCGGACGGTGTGGCAGCTCGCGCAGTTCGTAGGCAAAATACTTCTGCATAAAGGGGATTACACGCTTGTGGCCTGAAACTTCTTCGTATTGCATCAGCACTTTAAGCATCACCATCCGCGGCCACCAATCGTCGTTCTTGCGAGGGCCGAATTGTCCGTCGGCCTGCTGGCTCGAGAGAGTCCAATCCACCCAGCGTTTCGCTTTGGCGATCAGAGCCGCGTCATTCAGCTGATAGGCAAGAGGAAGAAGGCCGTCGAGATAGTAAGGGCCGCGCTCCCACGACTCGCCCGTCCCGCCAAGCCACCCGCTATTCGGGCCCACATCGTTCCAGAACTCGTCGAGATGGCCGGTCAGGCCGTCAGCCTGAATCCGTTCCTGACGCTGCAGCCAGCCGAGGGGCCGAACGGCGCCGAGCGGCAGAGGATTGAAGGCGTTCTGCTGAAGAGGTGCGCGGTTGGCAACTGGCGAACCTTCCTGCGCTGAACCTAATTGGGCCAGGGAAAGCGCGAGAGCGAAAACGAATAGCTTCTGCATTCCACTGATAAGCATCACACAGAGGCAGTACCCAGAACGAGCACCGCATCGGGAACACGCGCGAGATCTGCTCGCAGGCCAGCCTGAGACAAGGAGCGCGCCAGGCCCGCTTGCTCTTGTCCATAGCCGCAGCGCTTCTCTGGTTGCGTCTGCGATGGCGCCCGGCGAACTAACAGCCCGGCGAGTTGATCACGCAGTCACGCGCCGCAGAGATACCTGCGTGTGCCTGGGTGAGGGTGGAGGACACGCTTGTGCGAAATTTTTCGAGAGTCGTTGTCAGCACCTGTCGCGAAAAGCGCTCCACAAGCGGAGCGACCGCCCATCGCACTGCCCCCGGAATGTCGCGGCTTAGGCTCATCGCCTCCACTTCCACGAAGACGCCGCCGTCTGCTTCCGTATAGCGAACGATCGTAAACATGCGCTGAATGTAGCCGTGCGCTTCCTCGGGCGCGAGCTCGCGCTCGCTCGGCGTTCCTGGGTTGGCGAGTTCAACCAGTCGAATCGCTTCGGTTGTGCTGTAGTTGTGCTGCGCGTCGGGAGTCCAGTAAGACGACTCAAAATCGCCGCGCAGTCCGGCTTTGATTCCGAAGCTGTCGGATTGAAATTTGAGCCGGTATCGAAACTCGTTTCCACGGCTCGCAATCAAGTGCGATTCGCTTACAGCTGGCCTATAAGTCGCCGCGTAAGCGTCGTAGTTTTGCAACCCCGCCGTCACGTCGGCTGCATGTGCACCCGGGATGAACACGGCCCCAGTCCAGTCGTGGATCAGTCCGTTCGGGACGTGCAAGATGCCGCCGCCGGCCGTATGGGTCACGACGATCCGGCCCTCGCGCACTCGCTGCTCCACCGCATCCTTTCGAGCGATCAGCAAAAGCGAGTCATTTGCTTGAGCGCACTGATTGAGAGCGGTGCGAGCCTGTGCGACATGCGCCTTCCACGCGGCCAGCGATTCTGCTGTCGGCTGCGCGCCTCGTACCAAAGAACTGAACAGCAGCGCGAAAGCGATCAGCATCAGCCTGCCCGCCAGAAACCGCACTGTATGCTTGAAGCTCACAATTGCCCACCGCTGTAATTTCGATGTGCGCGAGAGCAGCTCGGGTGCGAGTTTCTCGATTTTGATATTTTGCTGACTTATTCGAACGGAAGCGTCACTTCGAAGACTGTTCCTTTGCCGCGTTCGCTTGAGACGTGGATGCGCCCGCCGTGCTCGTCCACAATCTTGGCCACCAGCGCGAGCCCGAGCCCGACGCCCTTCGGCTTGGTTGTGAAAAACGGATTGAAGATACTTTCCAGATGTTCGCGCGCAATTCCTTCGCCCGAGTCGCGCACGAAAATGTTTACCTCGCCATTGCTTTGTTGTGCTGCCAGCCGAACTTCCTGCCCGGGCAAGCTGGCCTGAAGCGCGTTCTGTACGAGATTGGATAAGGCGACGCGTAAGAGATTCCGATCGAACGCAAAAGCGGGTACAAACTCGGCTCCGCCGGTTAGCAATCGAACGTTACGCGAGGCAGCGAGGTCCGCTTGTTCGCGGGTGACTTCCTCAAAGACGGTACGTAATTCGGCAATCGCCGGATGCAACTCGAGCGGGCGAGCAAAATCGAGGAAGCTCGTCACCAGCCCGTTCATCCGATCCACTTCGCTGGTGATGTTAGCCGCCATTTCGTCCATCACTTCCGGATTGGTTTTGGCGCTGCGCCGGTGCAGCATTTCAGCCGAAGCTCTGATGGTGCCGAGCGGGTTACGCAGTTCGTGTGCCAGACCGGCTGTTAACTGTCCCAGCGCCGCCAGCCTTTCGCTGCGGCGTAAAGAAGCCTGTGTCTCGCGCAGTTCCCGATTGGTCTCCGCCAGCCGCTGAGCAGCCTCTTCGGTGCGCCGCATCTGGTCGCGCTTCGCTTTGGCCTGCTGATATACAAGGAAGGCGATGATCGCGAAGAACGACGCGCGCAGCCCCATGACGTCGAGGTAATCGGGCGGTAATTGAAAATCTCCGATAAAGACCGGCAGAAGAAACGAAAAATACGCAGCGCAGGCGACGGCCGTCACCAGTACGACACCCGGTAATTCAAAGATGGCCGCTGCCGATACAACCGGAATGAGAAAAATCGAGTAATAAAGACTGCTTACGCCGTGCGACCAGCCCACAAGGAGATAGCTCAAAAGTAGTTTGAGCGCGACGGACACAACTTGCCCGCGTGTGGAAGAAAACAACGTGAGGCGCGGCTCGATGATCTGGAATGCGCCGATGACAATCACCAGAATCGTGTAGTTATAGTTCGTCTCCGGAATGGTCAGAATCAGCGCGGCAACGAAAATGAGCCAGGCGACATCCTGCGCCTGTAAGCGCCAGAAGTGACCGGCGGCGGGGCGGGGAAGAGCTTCCGTATGCTCAGGCATCGGGCGTTAAGTCTCTATGCCAGAATAAGGTGATTCCCCGCAGTCATGAGTAACCAGCATTTCGATCCCTCTCTGACGCCTGAGGAAACGTCCTCACGCGAGGAGACAAATTTTGGCGACATTCTCTCGAATTTCGAGCAA
This sequence comes from Terriglobia bacterium, assembly GCA_021325235.1. Taxonomy (GTDB): domain Bacteria; phylum Acidobacteriota; class Terriglobia; order Bryobacterales; family Bryobacteraceae; genus Bog-105. The sequence goes on from JAJPHN010000029.1 coordinate 240,017, forward strand.
CAACATCGCGACGCAGCTTCCGGTGAGACGGTTTCCGGCATCATCGTTTCCGTGCGTCCGGACGGCATAGTTGTTGATATCGGACGCAAAATTGAGGGCTTTCTACCGCTGACGAAGTGGACGGAAACTGAGTCGGGCGATCCGGCCGTGGGTTCGCCCATCACGGTCTCCATCGGGCCGCGCAACGAAGAGGGGTATTACGAGCTTTCAACCATCAAAGTGGAGCGCCCCAAAGATTGGACCGGGCTTCAGCGCGCATTCGAAGAGAAACACAATATCGCGGGTACCGTGACCGAGCAGGTCAAAGGAGGCTTCCGTGTCGATATCGGCGTGCAAGCTTTTATGCCCGCTTCGCGCAGCGGTATCCGCGAGATGAGCGAAATGCCGGCGCTTGTCGGCCAGGAAATTCAGTGCCGCATTACCAAGCTCGACACCGAGAAAGAAGATGTTGTGGTCGATCGCCGGGTGGTACTTGAAGAGGAGAGCGCGAAAAAGCGCGAGCAGGCCTTCGCCGACTTGAAAGACGGCGCGATCGTTCGCGGCCGCGTGCGCAACGTGATGGACTTCGGAGCATTTGTCGACCTGGGCGGTGTTGATGGTCTGCTGCACGTGGTGGACATGTCGTTCACACGAGTTGCAAAAGCCTCCGATGTGGTGAAGCCGGGCGATGAACTGGAGGTCAAAATACTCAGAATTGACCCGGCAACCAAGAAGATCTCGCTGGGCCTGAAGCAGCTGCAGGAAGATCCCTGGTCCGTGGCGGCGCGCAGCTTTCAGGTTGGCGATCGCGTCTCGGGTACCGTTTCGCGGCTGGCGGATTTCGGCGCGTTTGTGGAATTGCTGCCGGGCGTTGACGGGCTGATTCACGTCTCCGAACTGTCCTGGAACAAGCGCGTGCGCAAGCCGGGCGATCTGCTGAAAGTGGGCGAGCGCGTCGATGCCGTGATCCTGCAAATCGATCCGGCGCAGCGGCGCATCGGACTGGGTTATAAGCAGGCGCTCGGCGATCCCTGGGAAAAGGTGGAAGAGCGATTCCCGGTCGGCTCGACGGTCGAGGGCACAATAACGAATCTCACCCAGTTCGGCGCTTTCGTTGAATTGGCCGAAGGCGTTGAAGGAATGGTGCACATTTCGGACATCACCAACGAAAAGCGCCTTGACCATCCGAGAGAGAAACTTGCCAAAGGACAGAAAGTACGAGGCGTCGTGCTCGAAGCCGATCGCGAGAAGCGGCGTATCCGGCTCGGTATGAAGCAGCTCGAGCCCACTACGGTCGATACCTTCATCTCCGAGCATCAGGCTGGGCAGACCGTCAGCGGACGGCTGGTCGAAGTCCGCGGCGATCGAGCTAAGGTCGAGCTCGGCGAGGGCGTGATTGCAGATTGCCAGCTTCGTCCCAAAGAGGAGCAGCCCGCGGCTGCCGAACGGCCTCCAGTGGCTTCGGATGTCAATTCACTCAGCGCGATGCTGGCCGCCCGCTGGAAACAGGGCATCGAGCCCAATGTAAAAACAAAGCCAACCGCCCGGGCAGGCGAAGTCCGATCCTTTCGGATTGCCCATCTCGACCCCGCCAAGCGATTGATAGAATTGGAGTTAGCCAGCTAGGCGAACTGGCGCTCTGAGCGCTCGAATGATCGCGGCTCTTCGAACCGGCAAGACGAAACAGCTCGGCGTACGTCCATCAGTTTGGTGGAAACGCAAGCCCAAGCCGTCGGTCTCCTAGCCGTGGGTGCCGCCAACGCCCGAACCGACGAGCGCTCTCTGATCCGTGCGGCGCAGCGCGGCGACAGCGAAGCTTTCGAACAGCTGGTTCGCAGCTACGATACGAATGTTCTCCGGATGGCGTACAACCTGCTTCATTCGGAGGAGGACGCCCGCGATATCTATCAGGAGGCGTTCCTCCGGGTTTTCAAGAAGCTGCCGGAGTTTCGCTTCGATTCTGCATTTTCGACCTGGCTTTACCGGATCGTCGCCAATCTTTGTCTCGATCAGATCCGAAAGCGAAAAGTTCGCAAAGAAGAGAATCCGTCCGTCGAGACGTCCTCGGGGGAAGTGGACCGGCTGCAGTTCGTGCCGGAGAGCCGCGCGGACGTGGATCCCCAGCGCCAGCTGCTGAGCAACGAGGTCAATACCCGCATTCACGAGGTGCTGAACAGCCTTTCACCGCGCGAGCGGCTGGTTTTTGAGATGCGGCATTACCAGGGGATGCGCCTGCGGGCTATCGGAGAGGCGCTGGGAGTGACCGAAGAAGCCGCTAAGAATTGCTTATTCCGCGCAACGCAGAAAATGCGGGCCGCCCTGGGAGATTTTATATGAGCTGCCACGACGCGCAAACGAAACTGTCGTTTTATCTTTATGGCGAACTCGATTTCGCCGAAGAAGAAGCGGTCGAGCAGCATCTGGCCGAGTGCGCCTTTTGTCAGCAGGCGCTCGCACGGGAAAAAACCTGGCATACGGCAGCAAGCGCCGGTTACCGGGATGTGCCGCTGGACCTTTTGGCGGAGTGCCGCGAAGATCTGCGCCATACGCTTCGAGCCGAGGCGGCGGCCGAGTCTCCTCGACGGCGGTTTTCGTTTGATTGGGGTTCGCTGTTCCGGATCACCCCGAATCGCTGGTCGTACCAGCTTGCGTTGGGTTCGTTTCTCGTTTTTCTGGGCTTTGCCGGTGGGCGGCTGGTGAACCGGATGCCGGATCTGAATTTCGGTTCTGGCCCGAATACGGCCAGTCTGCTGGGCGGAGCCCATATTCGCGACATTCAGCCGAGCGGCGACGGGCAGGTGCGCATTCTGGTGGATCATGTCGATCAGCGCGAGGTGGTCGGCACCCTGCGCGATGAAAATGTGAAGCGCTGGGTGCTGGCTGCCGTGCAGGATCCGAACGATCCCGGCATACGCGTCGATTCGGTGGAGATTCTGGCGAACGACGGAGGCAACGATGTGCGCGATGCCTTGCTCGATCGAGTGGAGCACGATCCGAATGCGGCGGTGCGGCTGAAAGCGCTAGAAGCCTTACAGCATTTTTCGGACGATCCGGTGACGCGTAACGCGATTGTCTCCGTGCTGCAGCGCGATTCCGAGCCGGCGCTCCGGGCGGCGGCGGTGGATGTGCTGGCCTCGGCCAACGGCAAGCTGGTCTTAACTCCCGAAGCCGCGGCCACGCTTCGTCAACTGGCGCGCTCCGAACGGGACGACTATCTGCGGCTGCGTTGTCTGCAGATTCTGCAGGCCGATCACGATGCCTTCGGGATTTATTAAGGCGATGCGCTGGCTGTTCGGGGTTCTGTGCGCCTTGTTGGTCGCCGGGCTGATCTTTGCACAGGACTTCGTTCCGACCGGCAGCCATCTCGGCGTCAGGCTGACCCCGATAACCGCCGACCGGGCGAGCGCGCTCCGGCTGGGCGAACCGCGCGGGGTGGAAGTGCAGTTTGTGCAGCCCGAGAGCCCCGCGGCAAAAGCGGGCATCCGAGTGGGCGACGTGCTGCTGACCTACAACAACGAAGAAATTCTGAGCCCGCAGCAAGTGGGGCGGCTGGTTGCCGAAACCCCTCCCGGCCGCAAGATCAAAATTCAGTGCTGGCGCGAAGGCAAGAGTCATACGCTGGTCGTGACTCCCGAAGCGGAAGACCCGCGCAACGCGGATTCCTCTGCTCCGGTGCTCGATGAACAGGCATTGCACGTTGTCGACATTCCGCGCCCGCTGGTGGTTTGGGAAAACCTGGCGCTCGGCATTGAATGCGAGCCGCTCGACTCACAGCTGGCGGAATTTTTCGGCGTACCCACCGGCGGTATCCTGATCCGGCGTGTAGAAAAAGGAATGATCGGCGAGCGTGCGGGTCTGAAGGCGGGCGACGTCATCCAGAGCGTGGACACCCGAACCGTGGCGGGACCGAAAGATTTGATCTCGTATCTGAGGACTCGCAACGAGCCCGGTCGCGCGCTCGTGATTCGGATTATGCGGGATCATAAGCCGAAGACGATGACCATCTCGCTGCAATAACGCACCTGGCCTCGCCGGAATCGAAGGTATCCTACTGGTCTGCGCTAAGCGGCTCCTGCTTCGTCTTCTCGAGATACGGGATGCCGTTCATCATCCAGTCAGGTTCCGGCGCGCCTTTCAGGTAATAGTCAAAATACTCCTTGAGGCGTTCGGTGAAGTCTTTCTGATTGGCGCGCCGGCGAAGATTATGCGGCTCGCCATTGTAGTTGAAGAGATAGACCTCTTTATCCAGCCGCCGCAGCGCCAGGTAGAATTCAATGCCCTGGTACCACGGCACCGCATCGTCGGCATCGTTGTGCATCATGAGCAGCGGAGTCTTCACGCGGTCGGCGGCGAAGATGGGCGAATTTTCGATGTAGCGCAGCGGGTACTGCCAGAGAGTGCCGCCGATACGGCTTTGCGTGTGCTCGTACTGGAATTGGCGCGGGATGCCGGGACCCCAGCGGATTGCGTCGTAGGAACTGATCATGTCGGCCACAGGCGCGCCCGCCGCAGCCGCACGGAAACGATTCGTGCGCGTGATCATATAGGCGATCTGATAGCCGCCCCAGCTATGACCCTGGATGCCGATGGCGGCTTCATTCACAAAACCGCGGTTCACGACGGTCTGAAGAGCCGGGAGCACGCAATTGAGCGCGCTCTCGCCCGGATATCCGATCTTGTATGCGATGTCGGGCTCGAGCACGAGATAGCCGTTGCTCGCGTAATAACTCGGATTGATGATGTTGGCCGGCTTTGGCTCGATGAAGTTGTTGAAGTTCTGCGTGAGCCGCTCGTAGAGATAAACAATCAGCGGATACTTCTTGTGCGGATCGAAATTGGCCGGCTTATACAGAATGGCCTGCAGTTGCTGACCGTCCGTATTGGTGAACGGGACGAGTTCGGCCGTGCCCCAGAGCAATTTGGAAAGTTGCGGGGCCGCATCCGTGACCTTTGTCAACTGGCGGAAGGAAGCATCGGTGGCGAGCAAGTCCGGATATTCGCTGAAGGTTGAGGCTGCTGTAACGTAGACCTCAGCATCGCGCGCTTTGATCGGCACGGCATAATTCCTGGCGGCGAAGATCAGCTTGCGCGGGGGCCCCTGAGCATCCAGGCTCGTTCCATAGAAACCGGAATCGCGCGTCTGGTCGTTTTCAGCGCGCAGCAGCAGGCGCTCCGAAGGATCGATCCAGCGCGACTCGGGATCGTCAGTGACGAAACGCACAACGCGGAATTCGAGGTGGTTTCGACGCCCGGTTCCCTGCGTCAGATTCACCGCCGATGAACCGTCCGGAGCACAGCGCCAGATATCGTAGCGATCGTAGAGCAGTACGTAACGGGCATCGCGCGTCCAGCCCGCCAGACGATAGGAGGCGGGCAGCCCAGGCGTATCGTTCAGCTCGTTAGCGAATGGGACGCCCAGTTTCGCGGTCAGATTGATCGCGCGTCCGGTGGGCACATCGAGACTGATCCAGTCCTTGCCGTCGAAGTAGATGGCGTAGCGCGACGAGGGGGACCAGGAGAGGCGATTGGCATGTTTCGGCAAGACCAGTCGGCGTTCGCCCGTCTCGACGTTCACCACGTAGGAATCGACATAGTCCGCATCGTACTCGGCCATCCGGCGATAAGCACGATCGTCATTTCCGATGGCCCACAGCCCGTCATCGCTCGGCAGAAGGTCATTCATCTCCGGGTCGGAGAGCTGCAGGCATTTCTTTGTGCCTAGATCGTAGACGGCTCTATAGGTACGCGCACGCTCGCTGCGAGCGCGGATCTTTTGCATGGGCTGAATGTAATCGTCTTTCCAGGACCAGAGATCAACCGATACGCGCTCGTCGTCCAGCAGCTGATCAGCGGGGTTTTCGGCTTTATTGGACGCCGGCGAAACAACCGGCGCAGTGCCGAAGAAGATTCGCTGGCCGCCCTTGCTGATGCTCAGGTTGGCCTTGCCCGAAATCTGCCACTTGTCCGGAATGCCGGGCGCATTACTTGCGAGCAGCTTTGTCGCGCGCGCGCCCTGGCCGTCCCAACTGTACAGATCGAGCCCGAGGCCCGGGTTCTTCGCGTGATCGTGATCACTCAGGAAAGCCAGCCGGGTCTGGTCTTCGTCCCAGGCGAGTTTTTCATAGCGGCCCCCGCCGGAGAGAAGCGCCGCCGGGTCCTCGTCTTCGTCTTCTCCGGGGTGCACCAGAAAAACGCCATTGCTGTTCTCGCCGCGCACGCTGACCGAATAAACCAGCGCCCGTCCATTGCGCAGAAACGTGTACTCGCCCACCTGCGCGAAACGCCGCTCGGTTGCGTTTTCCAGGTTGCGCAGCAGAAGGTCGCCGGCCGATGGCCTGCGGCGCGGCTTGTCGTGATCTTCCGCCTGCGGCGGACGTTCGTTAGCGGGCGTATCTTCCGGTAATTGCACATAGGCAACGTAGTCAACGGCGGCGGTAGGTAACTGGAAATTGCGCACGCGCGGAATGCGCAGCGTCTTTGGCGCTGCCAGACGGATGACGACGAGATCGCCGGGCGGCAGTTCGGCGGCGGGATTGCGCCGGGACGGCTCGGCGCGCGCAGGTTGCGGTTCGAGCCGGGCCTTTTGCGCTTTGGCGCGCTCCCGTTTGGCCAGCTCGACCGCCTCGTGGGTGGGAAACGTTGAGGCAACAAGAAAACGGCTGTCGGCGCTGAATTTGATCGCGATCCCGGGCGGCTCCGGCGGCGGTTCTTCCCGCTGGGGATGAGAATAGTCGGGCGGAGGAGGCGGCGGCAGTTCGCCGATGTTTTCGCGCGTTTCGCGGCCGGTCTTCAGATCTCGCACGACCAGCTCGCCGTTTCCTTCCTGCGGAAAAAGAGCGTAAGCAAGATAGCGCCCGTCGTTCGAGAGAACCTGGTTCTGGATGTGCCGCCAGCTATCGAAATCGGCCAGCGTCAAGGCGCGCTTCTGGCCGGCTGCCGCGACGGCGAGCACCAGCAGCGCGAACTTGCTAGCGTACGCGATCTTCAAGGCGCGGTGCAGATTCCGACTGCGCGACCAGGTTCTTGACGTTTTCCAGTTCCTTCTTCAACCGGGCATTCCGGCGCGCCAGGCTGAGCACGTACAGAAGCACGATCAGCCAGGCTGCCAGAAAACCGTAGAAGAGAAACGTGAGATTGCGAGCGTCCATTGCAACCTTTGATTATGCGGCAGCGTTGGCGAAGCGCCGGAGCGAATCGATTTCGCGCGCCATGGTCTCCTGCCGAGTCCGTATCAGAACCAGGGCTGAAGCAATCATCAAAATCGCGAGCAGCATCCAGTAGAACATGTGCTCCATGGCCGGGTCCATATGACCCCCGCCGGTGCGGATGCTCAGCACGGGAGAAGGATGTTGGGTTCGGAACCAGTCAATCGACTTCCACACGATCACTACATCCACGCAGCCGAAGATACACAGCGCAGCCGAAAGACGCGCACGCTGGGTCGGCTCATCAATGGCACGCCGCATCATGACGTACGCGGCAAAGATCAGCACGCAGACCAGCGCCGAGGTTAGCCGCGCATCCCAGGTCCACCAGATGCCCCAGATAACGCGAGCCCAGATGCTGCCCGTCACGATATTGACCAGCGAGAAAATGACTGAAACCTCGACCACCGAGGCCGCGAGCGAATCGTAGCGGAAATTCCTCGTCATCAGATACGAGATGCTCAACCCCAGGGCGACAAAGTAGCCGATCATGCCGGTGATCGCAGCCGGCACGTGGATGAAGAGGATGCGATAGATCGGCCCCTGCAGCGCATCGTCAGGCAAAACCTTGAAGATGTGGTAAAAGTTGTAGCTCAGCAGCAGGGCGGCGGCAATGATCAGACCGCCGGCGATCTTTTCGCGCATAGATGTTTCCTTTATTGTGACCTAAAAGAAACAGGGAAGAATAGTTTGCATCGGGCGCGGGCGTAAGTTCTCCGCGCCGGCCGCGTTCAACGGACTGCTATGCAGGCGGGCGACCCTCGCGTGCCTCGCCAAACAGCACCGCCGAATGCGGAATCATCTCGTACGCTTCACCGGCTCGAACCTGCGAATTGCTCCCATCCTGTGCGTTGCGGGTGTCGAGAATCACTTCCCAGCGGCAGGCCGTGCTACAGGGCGGCAGGAAGAAGCGGATCGATTCATGATGCGGATTGAGACAGAATAGAAACGATTCGTCCTGTATCGGTTCGCCATTACGATCCACATCGTCGAGCGTTCTCCCGCTGAGCCGCATACCGAGGCAGCGGACCCACCCCGCTTTCCACTCGTCTTCCGTCATCTCCTGACCGTCGGGCCGGTACCAGCAGATGTCGCGCTCCTCCAGACCGTCGATGTGGCGCTTGCCCGCTTCGGCAGGGCTGATCTTGCGATCCTGAAAAAATTTGCGCCGGCGCAGATTCGGATGCTTCTTTCGCAATTCGATCAGCCGCGCCGTGAAGAGATACAGCGCGCGTTCGCGCTCGGTAAGGTTCCAGTCCGTCCAGCTGATTTCGTTGTCCTGGCAGTAGGCGTTGTTGTTTCCTTGCTGCGTGCGCCCGATCTCGTCGCCGCCACAGATCATCGGTACACCCTGCGAAAGCAGGAGCGTCATCAGGAAATTGCGCTTCTCACGCTCGCGCAGCTCGACAATTTTTTCATCGTCAGTCGGGCCCTCGACGCCATGGTTCCAGGAATGGTTATCGTTAGCCCCGTCCTTGTTGTCTTCCCCGTTTGCCTCGTTGTGTTTGTGGTCGTAGCTGACCAGATCTTCGAGCGTGAAGCCGTCGTGTGCGACCACGAAGTTGATGCTGGCCGAGGGGCGCCGTCCATCGCGCTGATACAGATCGCTGCTGCCGGTAAGCCGGTATCCAAGCTCTGCCAGTTGCCCGTCGTCGCCTTTCCAGTAGCGCCGGACAACATCGCGATACTTGCCGTTCCACTCCGCCCATAACGCGGGAAACCGGCCGACCTGATAGCCGCCTTCACCCACATCCCAGGGCTCGGCGATGAGCTTCACCTGCGAAAGCACCGGATCCTGGTTGATCACATCGAAGAAGGCCGAGAGCCGGTCGACATCGTGCAGTTCTCGCGCCAGCGCCGAAGCCAGATCAAAGCGGAAGCCGTCAACATGCATCTCCTGCACCCAGTAGCGCAAGCTATCCATGACCAGCTTGATGACCTGCGGCTGGCGCATGTTGAGCGTGTTGCCGGTACCCGTGTAGTCCATGTAGTAACGGGGATTGTCTTGCGTCAGGCGGTAGTAAGTAGGATTGTCGATGCCGCGGAAACTGAGCGTCGGCCCCATCTGGTTTCCCTCGGCGGTGTGGTTGTAGACGACGTCGAGGATCACCTCGATCCCGGCGCGGTGCAATTCGCGCACCATGGTCTTGAATTCGCCGATCTGCTGCCCGCGATCGCCGCTGCTCGAGTAGCGCGCCGAGGGGGCGAAGTAGTTGATCGTGTTATAGCCCCAGTAATTGTGCAGCCCCTTGTCGAGCAGATGCTTGTCATCAAGAAATTCGTGGACCGGCATGAGCTCGAGCGCCGTGATGCCGAGCTTTTTGAAGTAATCGAGCATGGGCGCGCTGGAAAGCCCCAGATACGTTCCGCGCAAATTCTCGGCCACATCGGGGTGGCGAATGGTTGTCCCTTTTACATGCGCTTCGTAGATCACCGATTCGTGCATCGGAATGCCAGGCAAGCGGTCGCTCTGCCAGTCGAAGTGCGACGCAGTTACGATTCCCTTGGGCACTCCGGGCGCATCGTCGTTGGGATCGCAGCTCAGGTCCTGCGCCGGATCTTCCAGCCGGTAAGCAAAAACCGAATAGTCCCAGTCGACGCGGCCGCTTAGCGCCTTGGCGTAGGGATCGATCACCAGTTTCGCCGGATTGAAACGGAGCCCTTTCTCCGGTTCGTACGGGCCGTGAACCCGATAACCGTAACGCTGGCCGATACTCAGGTTCGGGATATAGCCGTGCCAGACGAATCCGGCGCACTCCGGCAGGTCGACCGACTCCTGCTCATCGGAGTCGTCGAATAGGCACAACTCCACCCTGGTAGCGTTTTCAGAATAAAGGGCGAAATTTACGCCTGTTCCGTCCCAGGTGGCGCCCTGCGGGTAGGGCGATCCGGGCAGTATTTTTCGGGCCATGACAGATCCTGGTTACGAGAAGTCGCACCCCTCCGCGGAAATCGGTAAAGGTACAAACCGGAGATGTAAATTCCATCCTGTTGGTTACTTACGGCTTCTGCGGGCGGGGGAGATGGGAGGCGGAGGCGCTGATGGCGAATTTTCCTAGGTGACGAATTGCCAATTCTGCTTTATTGTGGATTAGTCGGCTGAATTAATTCTTTTAAATCTGAGCTGACACGATTTTCGAGCAGGCGAGTCTAACACCAGGAACCGAACCCTGTGGCCAAACTTCATGTAACGGACGAAGCGAACCTGTTTCGAGCTGAAATCGAAGGCAGGTTCTCGGGCGAGATCGTGGAACGCGTGCGCGGCTACTGGCAAAGCGTGATGGCCGAGGGCTGCGTGCGGCGGTTCACGGTGGACATTTCGCAACTCACCGGCTACGACGCCGCGGGACGCCGGCTGCTACGCGACATGTACAAGCACGGCGTGTACCTTTCTGCGCGCACTCCCCGTTCGCTTGTATTTTTGGATGAGATCGCCGAACCGGCAATCGCCGGTCCGACGCTGGTCTACAAAGCCCCGGAGCCCGAGCCGGAAACTGCTCCTGCGCCTAAGCCCGCAGCGACCGTTGCGCCCCTGACTCGGGCCGCCGTTGCCGGGAAATAGGGGCTTTAATTCCGCGAGCCTACGTTTTCTGTTCGTCCCGCAAGCGGTTTCACAATCGGGCCGCCGCACACGCCCACTCCGGTGTTGAGCAGCGCATTCAGCAGATTGAAAAAAACGGCGTAGACGACCTGTTCAGTGACGAGTTGCCGTCCCGGCATGCGGAAGCTGCCCGGCAGTTCCTTGGCGATCTGCACCCGGACGGCGTGGGGCGAGGTTCGGCCGCTCTTGTCCTTACGATTGGCCAGAGAGAGCGGCGTCTGCAGCACCGCGCCAGAAGTGCCATCGACATAAAACTGGCAGCGCGAAAACCAGCCGAGGTTACCCGGATCGGCGGCATCGAAAAGCAGTAGCGGCGCTTTGCGATCGACAGCCGAGAGATCGAGGGCCATGGCGCGCGGGCCATCGTCGATTTTGTAATTGAATCCGGCCTGCTTGGCGATGTTGCCTACGAACTCGGGGTCGAGCTCGAGCAGCAGATACTTGTTTTCTCCGGCTTCGAGAACCTGCATGGAACTTTTATTGTAGGGTCACGCGGCGGCCGTTGTGGAACACCATCGCGATGCGGCGCGTGTTGGTGATGTCGCTCGATGGATCGGCGTCCAGCACGAGCAAATCGGCGCGCTTGCCGGATTCGACGGTTCCCGTTTCCGAGTCGATGCCGAGCATCTTGGCGTTCACCTGGGTGGCGCTGTGCAGGGCAGCGAGCGGCGGCATACCCGCTTCGACCATCAACTCGAGCTCCCGGTGTTCAGCAAAGCCCTGGATGCGGTATGGATTGGCGCCCGAATCCGTGCCGAAAGCTATCAGCGCATTGGCGTCATAGAGGTGCTTCAGATTGGTCATCGCAATCCGAAGCGCCTGACGATGTACGAGGGTGGCCGGATCGCGTTCAATCTTGTCGCGATAGGAGGCGGATGCGAGCTGTTTTTCAAGTTCCGGCCCGGCGGCCGAGTGGAAGAAGCGCGTCTTCATCCAGGCAGGCTGTCCGGCGTAGATGAAGAAGGCCTCTTCGAGCTGCAGGGTCGGAATGTAATAGACGGCGCGGCTCTTGATGCTGTCGACAGTTTCGGGCTCGATTTCGCTGTCTCGAATGCTGTGGGCGAGAATATCGACTCCTCCCGCGAGAAGCCGTTTGGCGTCTTCCTGGTAGTAAAGATGGGCTGCCGCGCGAAGATGCTGCTTATGCGCTTCGTCGATCGCCGCATCGTAGACGTCCGGTGTCTGCTTGGGCAGCTTGCCGAGGTTGTCATCGACCCAGATTTTGATCAGGTTTGCGTGCCGGCTCGCCATTTCGTCGACGGCCTTACGCGCCGCATCTGGCGTGCCGACGCGATACAGCTGATCCCCACCGACATTGACCGGCGGCATGCCGCCCGGCGAGCCCAGACCGCGGTCGGCAGTCAGAATGGTCGCTCCGCCCAGTTCTCCCTTCTGCTGTGCCGCGCGCAACTCGTATAGCAGGTCTTTATTCATTCCGAGCGAAACAGTGGTAGTGATTCCGTATCGCTCGTATTGCTTCAGCTGCCGTTCGACGTTTGCGCGCGTATAGTTCTCCGGCTTCACAGTGAGCCCTTCCACCAGCCCGAGATGTCCATGGCCATTGATCAGTCCGGGCATAACAGTCTTGCCGGCGAGACTGAGAACATGCGCATTTTCGGGAAGCGCGATGCGCAGCAACGAGGAACGCACCGTGACAATGCGGCCATCGGCAATTACGATCTGCATGTGATCGCGAGCGGGCGCGCCGGTGCCGTCGATCAGGCGCACGTCTTGTAGCACCAGAGGTGCTTCTGTGGTTTGAGCAGACACAATGAGACAAACCGCGGCGAGCAGTCCAAAATACTTCAAGCGATTTTTCCTTTCACCCGCTCAGGCTACGGGTGCGGTATCCGTCGCGCGAACGGCCTGCGGCGGCTGATTCAACAAACTATGTTTGCGGCTGTAGAGGAAATAAATGAACAGGCCGATAATCATCCAGCTCAGCGCGGCGAGTTGGGTGCGGTGATCGAGTGAGATGATCATCCCGCCGCAGATGATGACGGCGAGAATGGGCACAACCGGAACCAGCGGTGTGCGGAACGGACGGTGCACGTGCGGTTCGCGGTGGCGCATGATCCAAACGCCGATCGAGACCAGCATGAAGGCGAAGAGCGTACCGATGGAGGTCAGGTCGCCGGCAACCGATTCGGGTAAAAATGCGCCGAATGCGCCGACAAAGAAGAAGAGCAGGACGTTGGATTTGTAAGGAGTGCGGAAGCGCGGATGTACATCGGAGAATAGCCTGGGCAGCAGACCGTCTTTCGACATCGAATAGAAGACCCGGCTTTGGCCGAGCAGCATCACCAGCATCACCGACGAGAAGCCCGCGAGAATGGCAATGGTGATCGTGAGGGCAAGCCATTCGAATCCGGGCATGTGGTGCTGCACCGCATAGGCGACCGAAGCTTCTTTACCAGCCACGGCGAATTCACGCCAGTTCGCCACGCCTGTGATCACGTAGCCGAACGTTATATAGAGGAGAGTACAAATGGCGAGCGAGCCCATGATGCCGATCGGCATGTCGCGCGCGGGATTCTTCGCTTCCTGCGCTGCTGTGGAAACCGCATCGAAGCCGATAAACGCGAAGAAAACGATACCGGCACCGCCCACCACGCCGCCCCAGCCGTGCTTGAAAAAGCCCTCGTGACCGGGGGTATTGGCCGGAATCGTGAATGGGATGTGGTTCGCTGGATTGATGAAGTGCCAGCCGACCGCGACGAATGCGATCACGATGGACACTTTCACCGCGACAATAATCGCGTTTAAGGTGGCCGATTCCTGCGTGCCTTTAATCAGCACCAGGCTCAGCAGCAGAAGAATAATGACGGCCGGGATGTTGATGATGCCGTGCAGGCCCGGCGTCGTCATCGATGTTTCCATCGGCGAATGGCACCACTGGTAGGGAATGCTCATGCCAAACCAGTTCAGCAACTTATTGAGATATTCGGCCCAGGATATGGATAGAGTTGCCGCGCCGAGCGCATATTCGAGCACCAGCGCCCAGCCGATGATCCAGGCGACGAACTCGCCCATCGTCGTGTACGCGTAGGTGTAGGCGCTACCCGCGATCGGGATCATGGCTGCGAACTCGGCGTAACACAAACCGGCGAACGCGCAGCCCAGTGCCGCGATGATGAAAGAGACCGTTACGGCCGGACCGGCCGCCTCCGTTGCGGCTGCAGCGGTCCGGACGAAAATGCCTGCGCCGATCACCGCGCCTATGCCGAGCGCCACCAGACTGGTCGCAGTCAGAGTGCGTTTCAAATCGCTGTGGCTTGCCTGGTCGAGCAGCACGGCGAGCGGTTTACGGCGTGTCAGGGTCATGAATCTTAGCGTTAGCCTAGCATAAACATTGACGTTTCTGAGTCTTACGGGTTGCTATAATCCGGCTTGAAATTCCAGTTCGTTCTCTCGATTCCTTTCACCGCAGTTGTGCTGCTCGCGCAGCCGGCTCTGCAGAAGACTGCGCGTCCAGGGCTTTCGCCAACCACGCGCGCGTTGCTCAACCGGATCACGCCGCAGGATCTGGAAGGCGATCTTTCGTTTCTCGCCTCTGATGCGCTCGCGGGACGTTTCACACCATCGCCCGGCCTGGATGCTGCGGCTGAATTCATCGCTTCTCGCTTTCGAGCTGCCGGCCTCGAACCTGCCGGCGACGACGCCTACTTCCAGACAGCGCACATGGTGGATCGGCGGCTGCCCAAACTTGCAAGCGATCTCAAGTTGCAACTCGGAATGCAGCCTATCGATATCCCTGCATCCGAAGTGCAGGTCTATGCCAGCACAGAAGCGCAGAATTTTGATCGCCTGCAAGCCATCGTCTTTCACGCGCCGGATACCGAGGCGCTGAAGGGAATGGACGTGGCAGGCAAAGCGGTTCTATGCGAACAGGCGGATTTCATGAAGCTGCCGCAGGATCAGATGCGGGCGGAATATCACAAGCTGGTCGCCTTTGGGCATGCCGTTCGTAGTGCCGGGGCGGTGCTGGAGTTGATAGCGACACCAAGCTCACTGCCCGCGCCTCACAGCCGGCTGCTCTCGGCGGATCAAGCCGCCAAACACGACACACCGATTCTGATCGTCAGCAACGCCACCCTGTTGCAAGCTGTGAAAACAGCCACCGCTGCCGAGGTTACGGTTGATATACCCGCGCCTGAAGATAAGCAAGTGGTGGGCCGCAACGTCGTCGCCGTGCTGCGCGGTTCTGATCCGAAATTGAAAGACACCTATGTTCTGATCACCGCCCACTACGACCACATCGGTACGGTGGAAACCGCGGCCGGCATGACGATGCCGGTCAAAAACCCCGGTCCGGACAAGATCTACAACGGCGCCAACGACGACGGCAGCGGTACCGTATCCGTGTTAGAAATCGCGCGCGCGTTTGCGAAACTCACGCCGCATCCCAAACGCTCGATCGCGTTCATGACCTTTTTCGGCGAGGAGCGCGGCGAAATCGGCTCCGAATATTTTGCCGATCATCCGATCTGGCCCGTGAACAAGATTGTTGCGGATCTCAATTTAGAGCAGGTCGGCCGCACCGATGCGACCGATGGCAAGCAGGTCAATACCGCCAGCCTCACCGGCTACGATTACTCGGACATCACGCATTTCGTGGAAAAAGCCGGCGCGTTGACCGGGATCAAGGTCTACAAGAATGCGCAGGCGAGCGACCCCTATTTCACGCAAAGCGACAACGCACCGCTCGCGGAAAAGGGCATCCCGGCCGAGACGCTATGCGTAGCTTTCGATTATCCGGACTACCACGGTCTCGGCGACGAGTGGCAAAAGATCGACTATCAGAACATGGCCCGCGTCGATCGAATGGTCGCGCTCGCGCTGCTGAACATGGCGAACGATCCGCAGCCGCCCGCCTGGAACGCGCAGAATCCAAAGACAGCGCCCTTCCGAGAGGCGCAGAAGCACTGAGAGAGCAGCGAACAAACTCGCGCGCTTTCGCGAACTCCTGAACAGAGCCGCTGCGTCTTCGTGCTGTGGTGCCTGTTGTTCGTCTTTTCCTGGCCGCTAATAAATCCGAAATGTTAGGTAGTCCAGCCGCCTCCGACAGAAGCGCAATACGCACGTCCCAGCCACTGTTGGACACTTAGCCAGCGCTTTCTCAGACTCGCAAAAAACTGCCACCAGCTATGCCTGGCAGAGAAGTTGCGATGAGGAGCCGGATACGGCACATCCGGCAATGCGTAGCGCAGCGCGCCGCTTCCGGTTGTTATCGCCAGGAAATTGCGCTCACCCAGGCCACCTGCGCAAACCGGGAACGCGTCTTCGCCCGCGCAGCGAGCATCCGCACGATCTTACTTCGCCGGGATTTCCAGCTTCACTTTTTCGCCGTTGCCAAGGTACTCGAGCTCATACATGCCGTTCGATCTCTTCTTGAGCAGCGAGGAAGGGAAGTACAAGTAGCCGGCTACTGCCCGATCGAAGTGTCCGTCCGGCAGCATCTTGTCCCAAAGCTGATTTTCAAGCAGTTCACGATCCTGCGGATAGCCGCCGGGCGATGGCATGCGCGGCGGTCCCGGATCTCCGCCTACACCCACGCCGACACCCGTCGATGTATACGTCCCGTGCACGCGCTGCCCGGTGTACGGATCGCGACCCGATTCATAACCCACTTCAGTTCCCGCTACGACCGTCGGGCTGGATTCGGATCCGCGCTTCGGCAGGTTCTTCTGCTGAATGGCGGATGCTACCGTGGTTGGATCTGACGGCCGCACCGGTTCGCCACTCTTGGCGGGGCGCAGCAGAAAATCATCAGCCGTGATCTCGGCGTTGCTGCCCGAAGCCGGATACGCTGCCACCTCGAAAACTACATAGTCCTTGCTGATGTCGAAAGCAAAGAGCTTCTTCACCTGCGCGCTCGGTAGCAACGCGGCAGCATAGGTTACTCCGCTCGTCGAGCCCTGCGCGGCATAATCCTGTGCTGCCGGGCGCGGCGCAATCCCACGGTTTGCCTGCTGAGCAAGCAGCAGAGCCGGAAATATGAACAATCCTGTTACAGCCCGGTTTCGCAGCATGCGCGACGGCCTCTCTTTCAAAAGACTATCAACTTTTTCAGTAGACGAAGCAACGCGTGGCCAGGTTGCTTCGTCTTACAATGACAAATCGTGCCCTGTGGCCGTCCGTCTCGAATCCGTCTCGTTTTGCCGTTGATTCTTTGTTGCGTTGTCTCTGCGGCAGCCGATCAAAATAAGCGCATCGTCCGCGTCAGCGGGACGGTGGAAGCCGTCCGCTCGGTCACAGTGCAGGTGCCCTTTATCCAGGGCCAGGGCGGCAACGTGACGCTCGCCAAACTCGTCCAGAACGGCGTTACTGTCAAGCCGGGTGACCTCCTGGCCGAGTTCGACCGCACCGATCAGCTGAAACTTGCCCGCGAAGCAGAAGCCAAATACGGCGACCTTTCGCATCAGGTCGAGCAGAAGATCGCCGAGCAGGCCAGCAATCGTGAAAAGCGCGCTGCCGATCTCGAACAGGCAAAGGCCGATCTGAATAAGGCGGAGATCGAGTTACGCAAAGGACCCGTTCTCAGCGATATCGACCAGCAGAAGAACCAGATCAAGCTCGAAGACGCACGCCGCCATGTCGCCAGCCTGGAGCGCTCGAATCGTCTCCACGATCAGGCCGAAGCGGCCGAACTGCGCATACTCGAGTTGCAGCGGGATCGTCAGAAATATGCCGTGGAGCGCCTCGAAAACAATGCCAGCCGCCTTTCTGTGCGCGCTCCCATCGGCGGTATGGTGGCGCTCCAGAATGTCTGGCGCAACAATTCGATGGGACATGCGCAGGAAGGCGATCAGCTGTGGCCCGGCAGTCCGCTGCTTCGTCTTTTCGATCCGGCTGCCATGCAACTCGATGTCGCCATTGATGAACCGGATGGTGCGGCTCTCGTGCCCGGCACAACGGCCACCGTTCACCTCGATGCCTATCCGAATCTGACCTTCAAAGCACGTTTTGATTCGGCCAGTCCGGTCGCTTCGAGTTCCCTCGGCAGCCCTGTGAAGACGTTCGCCGCACGCTTTTTGCTCGAGGGCAGCGACCCGCGTCTGCTGCCTGATCTTACGGCTGCTGTGGACATCGAGCTGCCAAAATGAAAATCCGCCGCGGCCTGAAACTCGCAACTCGTGTGCTGGTGGCGCTCCTTGTGATCGCCGGTTCCGTCTGGGCCGTCCGCCGCTGGCGTCAGTCCTCGAATCCGGTTGATGCCCCCACAGCTGCCGCCCGCCAGGGCGATTTCCTCGTTACGGTCCGCTGCCGGGGCGCTCTGGCCGCTCGCCGCTCCGTGCAGATGACCGCTCCGCTCGATGTTCCCGATCTGCAGATCGTATGGCTCGCACCGCCGGGCTCACGCGTCAAGCCGGGACAGGTCGTCATTCGCTTCGATCCCAGTAAATCGCAGCAGGATCTGAAGGAGAAACAAAGCGCACTCGATCAGGCGCAGGCTACGCTCGATCAGGCCGTCGCGCAAGCCCGCATTACCGCTGATCAGGACAAACTCGACCTTTCAACCGCCGTTTACAACAAGCAGAAGGCCGAGCTCGAAGCCTCCAAGCAGGCCATTGTCAGCGCCATGCAGGGGCAGGAAAGCGCCATTGATCTGAAGATCGCCGAAGAAAAGGTCAAGGTTCAGCAGGCCACCAACGAGCTGCACCGTAAGTCGGACGAGGCAAAAATCGCCTCCGCTCGCCGCCTGCGCGATGCCGCTAAAGCCGAGGTCGACCTGATCAAGTATCGCCTCACTGTCATGGATCTGAAGAGTCCGCTCGATGGCGTGATCAACTACGAATCGAATCGTTCCCAGGGCTGGATGAACGCTCAGCCGTTCAAAGTCGGCGATCACACCGTCGGCGGCACCGTAATCGCAGAAATTCCCGATCTCTCCACGCTCGAGATGGAAAGCAAAGTCGAGGAGATCGATCGCAGTCGCATCCAGATCGGTGACGATGTGCTGGTCCGTGTCGATTCGTTTCCGGAGAAGGTTGTTCACGCCAGGCTCAGCCGCATTTCGCCGTTGACCGAGCAGAGCTTCGACGAGTGGCCAGTCGACCGCACGTTCCGGGCTTACGCTCTGCTTCAGAACCCTGATCCGAACATGCGCCCCGGCATGAACGCGGGTGCCGACATCGTTCAGAGCAGGATCGCGAGTGTCGTCAGCATTCCGGCAAAAGCACTTTTTACTCGCAACGGCAAACCCGCCGTCTACGTAAAAGAGAAGGAGCAGTTCAATCCACGCCAGGTCACCGTGATCGCTCGGAATCCGGACGAAGTTGCTGTGTCAGGTATTGGCGCCGGCACGCTCGTCTCGCTCACCGATCTAGCGGAGCGCAAACCATGAGCCACGTGACTGGCTCTCAACCGGAGGCCCGGAAACCATGAGACGCGCCAGCGGCTCTCAACCGGAAGCACGGAAACCATGAGCCAGCTCATCACGCCTGTGCCTGCTCAGCCCTCCGAACCGCGGCCGCCACTGAACAATCACCGTGTACGCCGCGTCTGGCGCAAACGTCTGTTCGCGCTTGTTTCGATCTGCGCCATAGTGGCGGCAGTGCTCTTCATTGGTATTCGCGTTTACCGCACCATTCAGCCCGGTGCCGAGAATGCCGTTCCCACCGCCAAAGTACAACGCGGCGACGTGAATCTGACCATCACCGCCAACGGCGAACTACGTGGACAGAATCCGCAGATCCTCGCGGCGCCTATGACAGGCGGCGCCGAACTGCACATCACCACCCTGCTGAAAGCCGGTACGCCCGTCAAAGAAGGCCAGGTCGTGGTGGCCTTCGACACTTCCGAGCAGGAATACAAACTCAAGGAGGCGGAGGCCGATCTCGCCGAAGCCGACCAGCATATCCTGCAGGCCAGGGCGCAGCAGGAGGCGCAGGAAGAAGAGGATCGTTACGCACTCGAAAAAGCTCAGACGGATGTAAAGCTTGCCGAGCTCGATATGCGCAAGAATCCGCTCCTGCCGCAAATCAGCGCGCGTCAGAACGAGCTGGCGCTCGCGGCCGCACGCGATCACCTTGCACAACTGCAACAGAACCTCAAAAATCGCGCTGCGACCGGCACCGCGGGAGTTGCCATCCAGCAGGCCGGTAAGGCCAAAGCCGAAGCACAGGCGCTCACCGCGCGCCAGAACATCGAGGCCATGACGCTGAAAGCCAACCGTGATGGCTACGTCTCCATCGATCAGAACCAGGGCGAAGGCATTGTCTTTTGGGGCATGTCGCTTCCTCCGTATCAGGTGGGCGATTCCGTCCGCCCCGGAATGGCGGTTGCCGAAATTCCCGATCTCAAGTACTGGGAAATCGAAGCCAATATCGGCGAGCTCGATCGCGGTCATATTGCGATTGGCGACGTGGTCGACGTGCTGATCATCGCTGTTCCTGACCAGAAATTCACGGGCCATGTCAAAGACGTCGGCGGCACCACCGGCCCTCCCTGGAATCGGCGCTTCGTCTGCAAACTGGGGCTCGATCGTACTTCACCCGAACTGCGGCCCGGCATGACCGCTCGCCTCACGATCACCACCGACCGTCTGCAGAACGTCCTCTGGATTCCGTCGCAAGCGCTGTTTGAAACCGGCGGCCGCAGCTTCGTCTACATCAAATCCGGCAAGAGCTTTAGTCCGAAGGACGTCAAATTGGTACGCCGCAACGAGGCTCGCGTCGTCGTCACAGGTCTGCATGAAGGCGATATCGTTGCGCTTGCCAACCCCGCCGACGTGGTCAAAAAGGCAAGCCGGCGGCAGACAAGCGCCATCCAGAACCTTCCCAGATAATCCGCACATGAACCTGGCCCGTTACCTCTCCGACCTCGTTCTGGCGGCCCAAAATCTATGGAGCCAGAAGACACGGACAATCCTCACCGCGCTCGGCATCATCTTCGGCGTCGGAGCGGTCATCGGCATGCTCGCTATCGGCGCCGGCGCGCGGGAAGAGTCGATGCGCTTCATTGAGCAGCTGGGCGTGCGCAATCTTCTGGTGGAATCGCATCCCGCCGCCAGCGAGCAGGAGCTACAGCAGCGCCGACGTTCGTCGCCGGGCCTCACCGAACGCGATGTTCGCATCCTCCAATCGAATGTGGATGAGATCGAGTTGATCTCCGCTCGGCGCAGCCTGCATCCGATTCGCGTTTTTCCCAAGCCGCCTGATAACATGCCGGAGCTCTACGGCGTTCGGCCCTCTTACGCCGCCATTCACAATTGGAAGCTCGCCGAAGGGCGCGCGTTCACCGAACAGGAAGATCGCGCCAGCGCAGCCGTTGCCGTCCTGGGCGAGGGAGCCAAGATCGCGGTCTTCGGCTACGGTCCGGCGCTCGGGAAATTCGTGAAAGTGAACGACAGCTGGCTGAAGGTGATCGGCGTTCTCGCGCAGCAGGTCGCGTCTTCCTCCGGCGCCCAGACGCAGGATGCGAATCAGGTGATCTACATCCCGCTGAACACCTTCCAGTACCGCTTCTTCGATGCCGGGTACGCCTTCAAAGATGACCTGGACGGCGTCGACATTCGCCTCAAGCCAGCCGCCGATAGCACAGTGGCGGCCCGCGTCGTCGGTGCCGTGCTGAATTCCACGCATCATAACGTCAACGACTTCAGCATCACCATTCCCGCCGAACTGCTTGCGGAGCAGCGCCGCTCGCAGGCCATCTTCACCTACGTGATGGTCGCCATTGCGGCTATTTCGCTGTTGGTCGGTGGAATCGGCATCATGAACATCGTGCTCGCCACCGTGCTGGAGCGCACGCGCGAAATCGGTATACGGCGCGCGGCCGGCGCACGCCGCTCCGATATCGTTCGCCAGTTCCTAATTGAGTCCGTTCTCATCTCCATGGGCGGGGGATTGGTCGGTATCGTCTTCGGCTACTTCCTTGCCTGGCTGATTGCCGCCACGGCTGAATGGAAAACCATTGTCTCGCCCGCTTCGCTGCTGATCGCGTTTGGGGTCTCCGTCACTGTTGGTATCGCTTTCGGCATCTACCCGGCGCGCAAAGCTTCGCGCGTCGATCCCATTGAGGCCCTCCGCTATGAATAGCCCGCTGCGCCGCATCGCCGGCGTAATTCTGCTCTTTTCCACATCTCTTTTCGCCGCCAATCCGCTCACCGATTACGTCGATTGGCGCTATCATCCGCCCCACATGCAGGTCCGCGAAATCCAGGGCCTGCAGGAACGCATCCGGGACGGCAAACTGCATCTTCATCTGCATGACTTTCTCGAGCTCGTGCTCAAAAACTCAACCGGCATCCAGATCTCTCGTCTCGATGTCTACACCGCCGCCAACAGCATCATCAGCAATAAAGCGCCCTACGACCCGTTGCTCCAGGCCGGCTTCAGTGCGCAGCGCAGCGTCTCGCCTGTTTCCTTTTTTGGTTTTGGAACTTCGGGAACGAGTACCGGCTCCACTTCTGCCACCGGAACTAGTTCGAACGCGCAGCCTGGGCAAGCGAGTGGTATCGGGACCAGCCTGACCGGACAGATCATTCTGCCCCAGACGATCAGCAGCCTTTCTCAAAACACATACATCAATTATTCTCAGCTCTTGCCCAGCGGGCAGACCATCACCGGCAATTTCACCGTCTATCGCAGCTCGGGCGACGAATATCCATACCCGGCACTTTTCGGCTCCTTGAGTATTGGCGTTACGCAGCATCTTTTACAGGGCCGCACCAACATTCAGGCTCGCTACCCGTTGCTTGTAGCACGTTCCCAGTTGCTCATCACCTCCGAGCAGACTGCTGCCTCGGTTGCCGACATCGTGACTCAAGCCGCGCGGCAGTACTGGAATGCAGTCGAGTTGCGCGACAACATCCGAGTCCAGGAGCAGAACGTCAATCTCGCTCGTAAGTCCTACGACCGCGACAAGCAGGCCCTGGACCTCGGTGCGCTCGCTCGTCTGGACATCTTTCAATCCGAAACACAGGTCGCCGAGCGCAATCGCGATCTCATCGCCGCGCGCTATCAATACAAAATCGCGCTCGACGCTATGCGCCAATTGATCGGCGCAGACCTCACGCCAGCCCTGCGCGAGACGGAGATCGTGCTCGAAGACGATCCCGCCGAGCTTCCTCCGCGCGAGTCCATTCTGCCCTTCGAGCAGGCTCTGAAAAAGGCCATGAATGTGCGTCCGGAACTCCTGGCAACTCAGCAATCCATCGCGAACGACAACCTGAACGCCCGAATTGCCCGCGACCAGCTCAATCCGCAGCTCGATCTTACCCTGCAGGGCGGCGCTACCGGTCCCGCCTATCCCGCACTCACCGCGAGCGGCACGCCGGTTTCGGGCGGTTTACCCGGCATTGGCCCGACACTCGACCAGGTGCTCGCCTTCAAATACCCGAGCTACGGCTTCACGCTTGCGCTCAATTTCCCACTGCGCAACAGCACCGCTAAAGCTGGGCTCTCCAACGCTCTTGTCAGCCGCGTTAAAGACGAATACACGCGCCGTCAGACGCAGCAGACAATCATCAATGACGTTCGCCAGGCCATCAACAACATCGAGCTCGCCGATGCGTCCATTGAAGCCGCTGTCCGGGCCCGAGATCTCGCGCGCAAAAATGTCGCCGCCGAGCAGCAGAAATACGAACTCGGCACGATCACCGCCTTCGAAGTGCTCGACTCGCAAACGCGCCTGGCCAGTTCGGAAAGCGCTCTGCTCGCGGCCTATGTGACCTATCAGCAGGCCTACATCGATTATCAGCGCGCCACCTGGTCTCTTCTCGACGGCTTCGGTATCGTCGTCGAGACACCTGTCGTGCGTTAAGCCGCGTCCTTTTTCGCCAGAGCCGTCCTCACCAGATCTTCCACATCGCCCATTTTGTCGCCCAGCAGATTCAGCTTCTGCGCCAGCCCCTGAATCTCCGCCTCCGCGCGCCGGTTCACTTCATAATCCAGCTCGCCGCGCAGCCTGTCCTTCTTGTCCTGCCGGTTCTGGCTCATCATAATGACCGGCGCCTGCACCGCGGCCAGCATCGACAGAAACAGATTCAGCAGAATGAACGGATATGGGTCCCACGCCTGTTTGCCGAGTATCACGTTGACCGACGCGTATATCACCAGCACAACACAGAACGTGATGATGAAGGCCCACGAGCCCCCGAACTGCGCGACCACATCGGCGATGTGCTCACCCATCGTGACCTTCTCTTCGATCACTTCATTCGGATTCCGCATCGCCCGAATGCGCACCAGCTGCTGCGCCGCGTGAAACTGCCGCCCGAGCACGGCCAGCATGTCCATCCCGGCATGCGGCTTCTGTTTCA
Source organism: Terriglobia bacterium (assembly GCA_021325235.1). GTDB lineage: Bacteria > Acidobacteriota > Terriglobia > Bryobacterales > Bryobacteraceae > Bog-105. The sequence goes on from JAJPHN010000029.1 coordinate 264,069, forward strand.
GGAGAACAGCGATATCGTTGCGGTCGACCTCGATGCAGACCGTCTCCTCCGTCGCGATTGCGCTCGTCTGATGCGCGGTCTGATCGAGCATCGAGGCAAAGCCGAAGAATTCGCCCGCCAGCGGCTCGTCCACCAGCACCTCCTGATGATCTTCGTCCACCGTGGTCACCCGTACGTGCCCCGAAACCAGCACGTACGCGCGCCCGCCCGCGTCTCCCATCTTGTAAATCCGCTGTCGCGGCGCGAACGTCTTCAGTTCGACCTGGCTCGCCAGCAGCGCCGTTTCTTCGTCATCCAGCAACGCAAATAGGGGTACGTTTCTTAAGGCTTCCGGGGTGCACGCCATACACTCTGTCTTCCAGCCGTTAGGATTCCATAGCGACCCGTGCTCTCACAAGGTGGCATGGCGTAATTTTTGAAAACGTGCGACCCTCATGAAGTTATCCTCGGAGAACCCACTTGATCATCAAACGCGTCGCCCCGCTCTCGGCTGCCAAGATTGCCGGCACCCTCTACCTGATCCTCGGCTTCATTATTGGCGCCTTCGTGTCTCTGTTCGCGCTCATTGGCGCTGCTTTCAGCAGTTCGATCGAGCCGCATAATCCCACCGCCTTCGCCGGCAGCGCACAAATCGGCGTCGGCTCGATCGTGATCTTTCCGATTCTTTACGGCGCAATCGGCTTCATCGGCTCGCTCATCGCGGCCGCTCTTTACAACGTGCTCGCGCGCGCCGTGGGCGGCATCCGCATCGAAGTCGAAAGCGAGCCTTCGCCGATTTTGGCCGGACCTGTGCAGAGCGGTGAGCGTGCAGTTTAAGGGCGATTCTCCTGCTCGGGAGGAATCAAGGTGGCGGCGCTGGTTTCGAGAAAGGCCGCATTTGCCACGCTCACCTCGCGGTCGCCCGATTGCAGAATCGCATGGGTCGCGTTGATTGCCTTGAGCACGCCCTCCCTTCCGGAGATTTCGAGCCGCTCGCCGATGCGCAGAAATCGCCGCGTATAGAATCCGGCGCTGATGTTGCGAATGACATCGCGCGTGCCGAGGCCGAAAGCCAGTCCGAAGCCAAGGGCCGCGCCGCCCAGCACGAAACTGGTGACTATGCGGACGATCGCCGTGTCGATTTTGAGCTGGCTGATCGCCATCATGGCCGCTACAAACACAATCAAGCCCGAGACGGCCTTGCCCAGCGACGGCGCGAAGTCGATACCGGAACTGCGCGCCGACTCGGTGACAAGCTCGCCGGCGAACTGGCCAAGCGAGCCTCCGAGAATGACCAGTAGCATCGCTGCAACCAGATTCGGGAGGTAGTCGAAAAACGCTCCGATCGCGCTGGAGATGGCCACCAGCCCGAGCGCATCGGCGGCAGTTTTTGCCAGCAATAGCAGAACCAGGAAATAGACCAGGCGTGGGATAAAAACATTGAGCTGCTGGCGCAGTCCAATCCGCTGGAGCGCACGGTCGATACCAGCCTTCTCCATCATGCGATCGAAGCGGACGCGGGTAAGCACAAAACGCAGGACGACTTCGATCAGCTTAGCCAGGATCAATCCGCCAATCAGGAGCAGCAACCCGACGGCGATCTTTGGCGCCCCGCCAATCACGGAATCGAGCAGATGCCCGAAGGCTGCACGTAATTTTGCCTCCACGTTTATCCTCCGTTGCGTTTGCCGAGTGTGGTTAGAATTTGTTTCATCAGCTTCAACATTTCAATGCCGATCACCGGGGGAGTCTCGAAGGCGAAGGCCACCAAGTAGGAGCCCGAGGTACGGCGATGCACCTTTTTGCGAACGCCGAGAAGAAAGGAACCGGGTGTCTCCTGCGCGAGCTCTCTCAGCTCGTGAATCGGCTCCCCGAGGTCCCGATCCTCATCGTCGAGATGCTGTTCCCCATTCATCTGCTGCCTGCCAGGACGCTTGCGCCTGACCTGCGAACGGCTGCGGTATAACGCCTGCGAAATTCTTCGCGTGCACGCTTGATGCGCATCTTCACCGCGGAGAGTCCAAGTCCCAGTTCTTCGGCGATCTGCTCATAGGAAAGCTCATCCATATCGCGCATGATCAAGGGCAAACGCAGCGAGGAGGGCAGCCCTTCGAGCGTGCGCGCAATCCGCTCGCGATCGCTTTCCGCTTCATACTGCTCATCGGCCGCCTGTTCATCGGAGACGACTTCCTCTTCGAGCGGCACCCGCGCGGTGGCTTCCTGTTTTTTCAAAAAGTTCAAGCAATGATGCACCTTGATGCGCTGTAGCCAGTGGCGAAACGAGGAGCGTCCTTCGAATCCGCGCAGGCCGAAATACGCCTTCACAAAAACCTCCTGAGCGAGATCTTCGGCGCTCGCCGGGTCGCGCGTCATGAACCGGCAATCGGCCAAAATGCGCCGCTGATGGCGTCCGACGAGAGCTTCAAAGGCGCGCAAATCGCCCTCGCCAGCAGCCTGCGCGGACTCTAAAAGATCCTCGTCACTGGCTTCGCTGTCTGCCGGTATCGGCTCCGATTTAGACACTCCTCCATACCATAGCTGACAACCTCCGGCGGCTAATAGTCACAAGAGTTTTCTGCAAAGTTATGTGACTTTGGCCGGTACGCACCTGTCTGCTTGAACGTGAGGCAGTTCCAGCATCGTTGGCTGCGCTGGGCGGAGGCAGCAAGCCGGCCAACGCGCCCTGGAACTGCTCTCCATCGAGAACAAACATGCAAACAAAACCTGTAACTTCCTTGCTCTGTTTAGCCATCGCAGCCGCCTGCCAGCTTCTGGGGCAGGCAGCCGCTAAACCCGGAACCGACGTCCTCGTCCTCGCCAACGGCGAAAAGCTGATCGGGCATCTCGAACGCGCCACGGACACCTCGGTTGTCTTTAAGAGCGATACTGCCGGTGAAGTCACCGTGAAATGGAGTGCGGTCGCTGAGCTTCACTCATCTGACAAATTCGCCGCCATCCCCAAAGGCGTGAAGCTGCGCCATAAAGAGGACACGGCTGCGATTCCGCAAGGTCCGGTATCGGCAACCGCGGAGAATCTCGAAATCCAGACACCGCCGCAACCCAAGACCACACCGACCACGGATATCGGCAACGTAGTCGACGAAGCCTCCTTTGAACATGCCTTCGAGCACGTCAGCCTATGGCAGGGCTGGAAAGGCGGCGCCACGGCCGGAATTGCGCTGACCGAGGCCACGCAGAAGAGCCGCAATATCACCGCCGGAATCAATCTGGTGCGCTCAGTGCCGGACGCAACCTGGCTCGATACACGCAGCCGCACCATTTTCGGTTTCAACGAAGCGTACGGCAAAGTCTCGCAACCGGGCTATGCCGATGTGAAGACATCTCTGTACCATCTCGGACTCGAACAGGACTGGTTTCTTAACCCCAGGCTGTACGGCTTTGTCCATGCCGGCCTCGACCACAATTTTTCCCAGGGACTCCGGTTGCAGCAAGTCTACGGCGGCGGTCTTGGCTTCGTTGTTTTCAAGAAGACCAGCCAGGAGCTGGACTTCAAGGCCAGCCTCGACTACATCAACCAGCGCTTCTACGCGCCCGGCTCAACCAATTCGCTCATTGGCTCGGTATTCAGCGAGAGCTATACGCGTACCTTTGCACACGGCATTCTGTTCAACGAGGCGGCGGGGCTGACGCAGCCCTGGAATGTGACCAGCGCATACTCCGCCTTCGCCAGCGCAGCGCTTACGTTTCCGGTCTATCATCGCCTCGGCCTGACGCTGGGGGCGCTGGATAACTTCCTCAACAATCCGCCTCCGGGGTTCCGGAAGAATTCTTTTCAGTTCACGGCCGGCGCGACCTATTCGTTCCAGTAACTCACATTTCTCTAGTTCAGAAAAGGATAACCATGAAAGGATTCAAACAATTTCTCTTACGCGGTAATGTGCTCGATCTGGCGGTGGCGGTGGTGATGGGGGCGGCTTTTGGAGCGGTGGTCACGGCGCTCGTAAAGGATCTGCTTACGCCCATCATCGCGGCAACTGTCGGGAAGCCGGATTTCTCCAACATCGCCTTCGAGGTCAACAGCAGTAAATTCCTGATCGGCGATTTCATCAATGCCCTGATCTCATTTGTGCTCATCGGGGCGGCGGTTTATTTCTTCGTGGTGCTTCCTTTTAACGCACTGCTGGCGCGCATGAAGAGAGGTGAAGCTCCGCCCGACCCGACGACGAAGAAATGCCCAGAGTGTCTGAGCGACGTGAATATCGCTGCCCGTCGGTGCGCCTTCTGCACCTCGGACTTGCGCGCGATTCGATAGCGCCGATTGCGTCAGGCCCGCGCGCCGGCACGAACCACCGGCGCGCGCCGGAACAATTTCCGCATCGAGCGTACAATCCAATGCAGTAACAAAATCGAAGCCACTACCGCAACGATTACGATCGCGATAAGAACCGCCGGATGCATCGCCATCAGTAGAGATCCGCCCACGGTAAGCGCATCGCCCGCCAGGCTCAGCGCAATATTGGAAAAGGGCTCAGGTGACGTATTTGCAGCCAGCCGCGTGGCCGTTTTGGTGCTGTGCGAACTGAGTGCGATTCCGCCCCCCACGAGGAAGGCAATCACCCGCACCGCCGGGTCCAAATGCGCAAATGCCGTCGCCGCCAGCACCGCCCCGGCTGGCACGCGGATAAAGGTGTGGACCACATCCCACACCGAATCCACCGCCGGAATCTTGTCCGCTACGAACTGGACCAGGTAGAGCGCGCCGGCCGTAACCAGCACCCAGGTGTGGCTCAAATACCCTAAGTCGCCGGGCAAATGGGCGAGCCCAAAGCGCTGGAGTAAGCCGAGCGTCAATACCGTCACGTACAGGTTGATGCCCGACAGCCAAGCCGACCCCATCGCGAACCCTAAGGTGCCGAGATCCATTGTTCCGCCTCCTCCTAAGTACCACAGATTTCACGAAACGTTAATAAAGAATCCTAATCATTAAATGAAAAAGAATTAGACAAATAAATGCAATCAATGTTAGGATTCTCTGAGTACCCCAGTAAGAACTACCAGGCGGCACGCGCGCCGCTCGAATCTTTACAACTAATTACGGGTACTTGGAGCCAACCATTCGACGCACAACAATATTTGCAACGCTTATGCTCGGCACCGCTGTTGCTGCCTGCCCCCAGTCGCCCACGGTCGGCGGCTGCTCCGTATTTCCAGCCGATAACGTCTGGAATACGCCGATCGATAAGCTGCCCGTAGACAAGAATTCAGCTACTTACGTGAATAACATCGGCGCCGGGACTCCGCTGCACCCGGACTTTGGCGCGATTTACGGGACGCACCTGACCTACGTCAGCGGCAGTCAGCCGAAGGTGCCCGTCACCTTCGCCTACGCCGGTGAAAGCGATCCGGGTCCCTACCCGATTCCGGCCAATGTGATCATTGAGACCGGCTCCGATCACCATGCCTTCGTGATCGATACGACCAACTGCATCGATTATGAGCTGTTCGGCCTCGTCAAGCAGAGCGACGGCAGCTGGCACGCCGGTTCGGGTGCTATCTTCCCGCTTGATTCCAATCAGCTACGGCCCACCGGCTGGACCTCGGCCGACGCAGCCGGCCTTCCCATGGTGCCCGGCTTCGTCCGTTACGACGAAATTCTCTCCGGCCACATCGATCACGCCCTCCGCTTCACTGCGCTCCATACACGCTGGAACGCTTACATCTGGCCTGCGCGCCATTGGGCCTCGCAGATGAGGGGCGCACAATACCCCGTATTCGGCCAGCGCTTTCGGCTAAAAGCGAATTACGATATCAGCTCTTTCCCGCCTCATGTCCAGGTCATTCTGCAGGCGCTGAAGACCTACGGCATGATCCTCGCCGACAACGGCGGACCCTGGTATGTCAGCGGCCTTCAGGATGCCCGCTTCAACGACACGGAGCTGAATGCCATGAAACGCGTCATCGGCTCGGATTTCGAAGCCGTCGACGAATCCAGTCTCATCGAGAACACAAACTCCGCCCAGGTCAAAGGCGCAACTGTACCGAGCAATGTTCCGAGCGGCTGGGTTAGCGTCGTCTCGAAAAACAGCGGCCTTTGCCTCAGCGTGATCGGCGGTGACTCGGCAAAGAGCGCTGGCGTGGCGCTGGAGCAGGCGACCTGTGTCAACGGCACCCACCAGGAATTCCGATTCATTAAGGTGAGCGGCGGCTACGAGATCCAGGTGCGCAGCAGCTCTCTGGCACTCGACGTCCGCGGCAAATCTACAGCCAACGGCGCGCTCATCCAGCAATACACCTATTACGGAACTTCCAATCAGGTCTGGAATCTGACCAAGACCTCCGATGGCTATTTCGAAATCGTTGCCAATAACAGCGGTAAGTGCGTCGATGTGAACGGCATTTCAAAGGCCGATCACGCCGCCATCCATCAATGGACCTGGTGGAACGGCGACAACCAGAAATGGAGTTTCGTACCCGCCGATTGATTTGGCCCAGCGGAGGACAGGCTATCTGCGACCTGTCCTCCGCTGAAGTTTTATCCATTGAAAGGACGTCAGCCGGATCGCGTGCTGGATCCGTTCGGCTGTCGTTTCCACACGCAGCGCGTGCATCATTCCAAATCATTGGTAGTTCAAATTGACGAGCTCCGTCCAGAATCACTAAAGTGTTGATGGAGCGTTGTACGGATGAAGCTGGCCAGGCTTGCAAGAGTCGCATTGCTGTCCATCAGCTGCTGCGCTCTTGCACAAACCCACTCGTCCCAGCAGGCGGCGGCATCTCCTGGATACACAATCTCCGTTGGTGGCCCGGATACACCCATCAAGCTTGGAACTCGAGCCATAGTAATGGTGACCGTTCAGAACATAAGCCACCAACCTGTCTACTGGAATTCAGAACTTGGAACGGACTCCGCGTATCATAATTTTGAATTCCTCTTGACCAGGAACAGCCACGAAGTGAAATCGACATACTTTCACAGAAGAATATCTGGAAAGCAACGCGAGAGTGATCCAGTCGAAGCTCCGGGTAGCGGTAGTTCTCTCTCTTACTTGCTCATCCGCCGGGTAAAATGTTCGAGGTCCCTATCGATATAACCCGCCTCTATAGTATGTCCGAACCGGGCACCTATACGCTGCGCGTATGCCGAAAAGATCCAGTCAGCGCGTCATTAGTATGCTCGAACAATTTGCGATTGCAATTCGAACAATGAGGCTAGAGCGGTGAGGACCTGACCCGAGAACACGCTCTCAGCCGTTTGTTCCGCCATCGATGGTCAGATTGGCTCCCGTGATGTAGGCTGCGGCCGGGCTTGCCACGAACGCGACCAGGTCAGCGACTTCATCCACCTTCCCATAGCGCTTCAGTGCGGTGTTCACAACTTGCGACGGCGCCCAGTCGCCGGATGCGGGATTCAGATCGGTGTCGATCGGGCCCGGTTGAATATTGTTCACCGTAATGTCGCGACTGCCGACTTCGCGCGCAAGGCTTTGCGTGAACATCTTCACCGCGCCCTTCGTCGCTGCGTAAGCGGTAAGGCCCGGCGTCAGGTTGCGCTCACCCACGCACGAGCCAATCGAGATGATGCGTCCGCCATCGGGCATGTGCTTCAGAGCCGCTTGCGTGGCGACCAGCACGCCGCGCACGTTTATGTCGATCATGCGATCGATCTCGTTGAGCGTGGCATTCTCAAATGAATTCGGAACCGCGGTGCCGGCATTATTCACCAGCACGTCAATTCTGCCTAACGCTTTCGCCGTCTGCTCAACCGCTGATCGCACCGCCTCCGGATTCGCGGCATCGGCCTGAACAGCGAGAGCCTTGCGTCCGGTCTTTTCGATCTCTTTGGTCACCTTTGCCGCGGCCTCGGCATCTTTCACATACGTGATGGCGACGTCGGCGCCCTCGCTCGCCAATCGCTTGGCAATGGCCGCACCGATTCCGCGCGAGCCGCCTGTGACCAGAACGACTTTATCTTTGAGTACTGACATGTTTGCCCTTCTCCGTCTGATTCGCTGTATGAGTGCACTCACAGCTCGCGTCTCCGATCGCGTGCACTCAGAGACAGCGAGCGCAGCGGCCGGAGCTGACGATATGAGCGGAACAGCTTTCTGTTCTCTGATGCAGAGTTGAAGCTCTTCGATGCGCGATTCGCTTTTCGAAGCGGCATCCAGAGATTGCGATCGAGTGTCACGACCGCAGCGTGGGGCCTCGAACGAGATCCGTTGATTGTATGCTGCTAAACAGTCGACAGTAAAGTAAGAGAAGGAGTTCCCGGATGACGCAAAGCGAGGTCGAAGGCATTCAGCTGCTTGTAAGCGGCACCGGTGACGGTCATCAATACACGCGAACCATACTCGACGCACTGCCGGTGGCTGTTTACACGACCGACGCGCAGGGACGGCTTACTTATTTCAACCCGGCCGCGGTTACTCTTTCGGGTCGTGTGCCGCAGCTCGGCTCCGATCAGTGGTGCGTGACCTGGCGCATTTATGACGAAAACGGCACCTTGGTCCCTCACGATCGCTGCCCCATGGCGATGCTGCTGCAGAACATCGCCGTCGAGCCAGGGGGCGAATATCAGGCCGAGCGTCCCGACGGCACTCGCTTCTGGTTTATGCCCTACCCCGCGCTGCTGCGGGATGCCGACGGTAAGGTCACGGGCGGGATCAATGTCCTGGTCGATACAACCGAGCGTCGCAATCGCGAACTCCGAGCCCACGAGCAGTTTCGGGCCATCATCGAGACCACGCCGGAATGCGTGAAGATTGTAGCCCCCAATGGAGATCTGCTATTCATGAATCCTTCGGGGCTCGAGATGATCGGAGCCACCAGACCGGACGACGTCACCGGACGATCTGTCTACGACTTGATTATGCCGGAGCATCGCGAGTTCTATCGCGAATTCAACGAGCGAATCTGCCGGGGCGAAAAGGGCACACTCGAGTTCGACATTGTCGGATTCGCTGGTGAGCGGCGCAACATGGAAACGCATGCTGCGCCTCTGCGTTACTTCGACGGGAACACGGTCCAGCTCGCCGTAACGCGTGACGTCACCGAGCGTAAGCGCCAGGACCGCGCCGCGCTCTTGCTGAGTGCGATTGTCGATTCCTCCGACGATGCCATTGTCAGCAAAGATCTGAATGGCGTCATCACCAGCTGGAACAAGGCCGCCGAGCGTCTTTTCGGCTACACTGCGGCGGAGGCCGTTGGACGGCCCGTCGCGGAGCTCATCATCCCAGCCGATCGCCAGGAAGAGGAACCGCAAATACTGAGCCGCCTCCGGCGCGGCGAACGCGTGGATCATTTCGAGACCAAGCGGCAGTGCAAAGACGGCACCCTGCTCGATATCTCGCTCACCATTTCGCCAGTCAAGGATGCGAAGGGCACGATCATCGGAGCGTCCAAGATCGCCCGCAACATCACCGAGAGCAAGAGGATTCAGGCGGCGCTGGCTGCCAGTGAGTCGCAGTTCCGCCAACTCGCCGATGCCATGCCGCAGATTGTGTGGACGGCCGGACCAGATGGTCGTGTCGATTACTACAACGAGCGCTGGTACGAGTTTACCGGCTTCGACCGCAACACGTTCGGCGATATCAGCTGGGAGGGCATTCTTCACCCAGGCGACCTGCAGCGCTGCCGGGCGACCTGGTACGAGGCAGTGAAGTCCGGCGAGCCGTACAACATCGAGTACCGGTTCTTCGATCGTGCCAATCAACAATGGCGCTGGTTCGTTGGACGTGCTCTTCCCGTGCGCGATGAAAGCGGCACGATTGTCAAGTGGTTCGGATCCTGCACCGACATCGACCAACAAAAGCGCGTACAGGAAGACCTGCGCCGCGCCAATCAGGATCTGGAGCAGTTTGCCTTTTCCGCCAGCCACGATCTGCAGGAGCCTCTGCGCACGGTAAAGATCTACAGCGAGCTCCTGTTGAAACGGCACGCGGACGCCCTGAGCGGGGAAGCACACAAATTCTTGGGTTTTGTCCACGGCGCCGCAACCCGGATGGAGTTGCTCATACGCGACCTGCTTGCGTACACCCATGCAGCCAAAATCGAGGCGGCCAGCGAAGCGATCGATTCGAACGAAGCTTTCCATTCGGCGCTGGCGGACCTGGCGGGCCTGATTTCCGAGACCGGCGCGCAAATCACCGCCGATCATCTGCCGAGCGTGCGGGTTCACAGCACCCATCTTCAGCAGTTGTTTCAGAACCTGATCGGCAACGCGATTAAGTATCGCAGCCGCGAGAGAACACCCGAAGTACACGTAGCGGCCGAGCGGCAGCAGGACGAGTGGATTTTTTCCGTTCGCGACAACGGAATTGGGATCGATCCGGAGTATAAAGAGAACATTTTTGGGCTCTTTCGGCGTCTGCACAGTAGTGATGAGTACTCAGGGACTGGGATCGGACTTGCCATTTGCCGGCGGATTATGGATCGGTACCATGGGCGAATCTGGGTCGAATCCGAACCGGGCCGCGGATCCGTTTTTCGGTTCAGTTTCCCAGCCTGAACCAGCTTCCGCGGATGCGACTCCTCGCGTCGTGATTGTGGAAGACAATGATGCCGACGTGTTTCTGATCCAGGAAGCTCTCGCGGGAACCGGGCTTCGCATTGAGCTTGAAATCCTGCTGGACGGTGAACAGGCGATCGACTTCTTCGAGCGGGTCGAGCACGATCCGGATCTGTCGTGCCCAACGCTGATAATTCTCGACATAAATCTGCCGAAGAAACAAGGCGGTGAAGTTCTGAAGCAGATACGGCGCGGTCCGAAGTGCAGCGCGGCGCCCGTACTGGTGGTGTCTACCTCGGATTCACAGCCGGATCGCGAACGAATGGCCAGTCTCGGTGCCGATGGCTATTTCCGAAAGCCGTCTGAGTACGAGGAGTTTATGAAACTCGGCGCGATCGCGAAAAAATGGCTCGGTCCTCAGTCCTCCTGAGGTGAGCGTCATCTCAAAGGCTCGCTACTCTTCTGCAGCCGCGCGCGTGGCAAACGGATTGAAATTCGTTCTGTAGTCGAAGGTATCCACTCCTTCGGCCCGTTTCAGAAAATTGACGACTGCGTAGGTTGCAGGAGTCATCAGCGTTTCATAAATTACTTTGATGAGGTAGCCCGAGACGATCAGGTTGAAAATAACGCCGAACGACTCCCGGCCGTAAAAAACGAACAGCATCACGATGGTCGTATCGACGGCCTGGCCGACCACGGTCGAGCCGATCGTGCGAGTCCAGAGATAACGGCCTCGCGTAACCAGTTTTAGCTTCGCGAGCGTGAATGAGTTGGCGAACTCGCCGCACCAGTAAGCCAGAAGACTGCCGAGCACAATCCGGCCCACCGGCCGAAACACTGTGTCGAACGCCTGCTGGTCTTTGAATTCGGGTGCCGGCGGCACAATGACCGCCAGGTAACTGAGGCCAACCAGGATGAAAGAAGCGAAAAAGCCGTACCAGATCGCGCGCCGCGAAGCGCTGTAGCCGTAGACCTCCGTAAACACATCGCCGAAGATGTAGGTGATCGGGAACAACATCTGCGCCGCGCTCACCCGCAGCCGGCCAATGGCAAAAAACTTGGGAGCGATGATGTTCGAAACCAGAAGCACCGTTACAAACAAGGTAATCAGTGCGTCAAGGTATTTGTACTCGCGTCCGCTTTCAAACAGTGCGACGAAGCGCGCCGGGCGAGTTGAAGTCTGCAGCTGGTCCTGGGTCTTCAGCGAATCCTCTCAGTGTGCCGGAAGCCATTGAGTAGCCTCAAGTTATAATCGAGTGGTGTTTCGACTCGCGGCAGCTTCCTTACTTGCCATCTTAGTACTGGCGGCCTGCGGCGACCGGCTGAATTCGCGCGAAAAAGTGCAGGAAGCCATCATGCAACGGCTCGAGCAAAGCTCCGGTCTCAATCTCAAGAGCCTGGACGTGACGACGACGTCGGTAACGTTCGATAAGAATCTCGCCTACGCCACCGTCGCGTTTCATCCAAAAAATGACCCTTCTGTCAACAGCGGTATGAGCATGAAATATACGCTCGAGAAGCGGAATGGTAAGTGGGTGGTGGTCGGTGTTGCCGATTCCCAGGGACACGGATTGGCGGGACGCCCGCCTGCTGGAGCGGAAGATCTTCCGCCCGGTCATCCGCCCGTTGATCGGACCGCTGCCGGACAGACGAAATGAAGTCGGTTGCAATCCTGGGCGGCGGTCCAGCCGGCGCGACCGCGGCTGAAAGACTGGCGCGCTCCGGTCTGAAGACATACATCATCGACGAGAAGCTTGCCTGGGAGAAGCCCTGCGGCGGCGGCATCACCTACAAGGCGTATTCGCAGTATCCATATCTGATTGAGAACGACGCGCCTAAGCGGTATGTGATCGATACATACATTGCCGCGCCAAAGTGCGGCTCCTTCAAAATGTCGCTTACTCGTCCGCTGCTGATCTATTCGCGAATGGATCTGAATGGCATGCTGCTCGGGCGAGCGGAACGCGCCGGGGCCGAGATTGTCCACGATCGCGTTCTGGCGCTCGATCGCACGCACTCCAATAACTGGCGCATCCGCACGCGCAAATCGAATCTGGAAGCTGATTACTGCGTAATCGCGACCGGCGCGCGCAATCCGCTACGCGAAGTGGGGACTCAGTACACGGCCCAGGACACCATGTATGCGCTCGGCTACTGGGTACCCAGCCATCAGGAACATATCGATATTCAATTTCTGCCGAAGCTCGAAGGCTACATCTGGGTTTTCCCTCGCAATGGTCATCTTTCGGTGGGCATCTGCGGCAAAGGTGAATCAGCGCAATGTCTGCGCGCGCGCCTCGAGCGCTATATGGAAGAGAAGGGTATCGCGCGCAAAGATGCGACCTTCTATGGCCACATGCTTCCGGCGCTTGAAAGCCGCGGCTGGCGCAACAATCGCCTGGCGGGGAACGGCTGGCTGGCCGTGGGCGATGCTGGCGGATTGGTTGATCCCATCACCGGCGAAGGTCTCTACTACGCCGTTCGTTCGGGCGATCTCGCGAGCCAGATGGTTCTGGCCGATGAGGAACCCGAGAAAACGGCCGAAGCCTACCGGCACGCCATTACGCGCGACTTCGGACTCGATCTGACGTACGGAGCCGGATTGGCGAAGCGGCTTTTCTGCGGCGCGATTTTCTTCGGGGCAGTACCAACTCGCATGATCGAGTTCATGAAGCGCAGCCCCAAATTTTGCGAGATCATGCAGGACCTGTTTGCGGGAACGCAGCCGTACCTCGAATTGAAAACGCGTCTGCTGCGCAATGTGAATACGACCCTGCATGAGATTCTGATGAGCTTTCTGTTTCGCAAGCTGATACTCGGCGAAACCAGAGTATGAAGAGTGAGCCCGCAATCATCGGCGAGGCGAAGACGACAAAAACTGCCGGCTCGGAAGCGCTGTTTCGCCGTGCCAAGGAAGTGATTCCGGGCGGAGTGAATTCTCCGGTGCGTGCCTTCCGTGGTGTGGGAGGCAACCCGCTCTTTATTCAACGCGGCGACGGCGCTCATATTTACGATGTCGACGGCAACGCGTATCTCGACTATGTCGGATCGTGGGGTCCGCATCTGCTCGGGCATCGTCCGCCCGAGGTGATCCAGGCATTGAGCGCCGCGCTCGAGCTCGGCACCAGTTTCGGCGCGCCCACGGGCAGGGAAGTGGAACTGGCCGAACTGATCATCGACGCCGTGCCTTCGGTCGAAATGGTGCGGCTGGTCAATTCCGGTACCGAAGCCTGCATGAGCGCCATCCGGCTCGCCCGCGGATTCACCGGGCGCGAACTCACCGTTAAATTCGAAGGCTGTTACCACGGGCACGTCGATTCGCTCTTGGTGAAAGCCGGTTCCGGCGTTGCAACGTTGAGCCTGCCCGATACGGCCGGTGTTCCGCGCGCGTTCTCCGATACAACGATTGCATTGCCCTTCAACGATCTCGAGCGCGTAGAAGATGCCTTCCGAGCACGCGGCGACGAGATTGCGAGCGTGATTGTTGAGCCGGTGGCCGGCAACATGGGATGCGTGCCGCCCGCGCCCGGTTTTCTTCAGGGCCTGCGGCAACTCACCGAGAAGTACGGCGCGCTGTTGATTTTCGATGAAGTGATGACCGGCTTCCGGCTAAGCCGCGGAGGCGCCCAGCAGCTTTTCGGCATCACGCCCGACCTCACGACCATGGGCAAGATCATCGGCGGCGGGCTTCCGCTCGCCGCGTACGGCGGCCGCAAAGACATCATGAGCAAAGTGGCTCCGGTCGGGCCGATCTACCAGGCCGGAACGCTTTCCGGCAATCCGCTTGCCGTGACCGCCGGCATTGCCATGCTGCGCGCGATCGAAAAGCGTCCCGAGCTGTACGACGAACTGGAGCAGGCAAGCAATGAGCTTGCAGCGGCCGCCCCGGCGGGAGTGGTTGTGAATCGGGTCGGATCGATGATCACCTTCTTCTTCCAGCCGGGCCCGGTACGCAACTACGAAGACGCGAAGTGTTCCGACACCGCCGCCTTCGCACGTTTTTTCCACCATCTGCTCGGCCGCGGCATTTACTTTCCGCCGTCGCAATTCGAAGCGGCATTCCTGTCGACAGCTCTCTCGCCAGCCCATCTGAACGCGACCGCGCAGGCTATTCGTGAGTTCCCGGCCTAAACGAGTTCTCGTCACGGGCGCGGCCAAACGGATTGGACGCGCAATCGCCATCGACCTCGCCCACCATGGCTTCGAAGTAGCGATTCACTATGGAAATTCGCGCGCAGAGGCGGAAGAAACTGCTCGCGAGTGCGGCGGCGCGCTCGTCTTTCAGGCCGATCTTGCTTCGGTTCCCGAAATTCGAAGACTGTTTGCGGACGTCCGCACGCGTTTCGGGCCGCTCGACTGCCTGGTAAACAACGCCGCACGCTTCACCCGCTTCGACCCGCTCGAGATCACTGAACAGGACTGGGACTTCATTCACGATGTGAATCTGAAAGGCACGTTCTTCTGCTGCCAGGAAGCCGCGCGCCAGATGCGCCAGCTCGGCGCGGGACGCATTGTGAACATCAGCTCGCTCGGCGGCATCCGGCCCTGGGCCGATCATGCGCACTACTGCGCTTCGAAAGCTGGCTTGATCATGCTCACGCGCGCGCTGGCCAAGGCGTGGGCACCCGAGATCGCGGTTAATTCCGTCGCGCCCGGCGTGATTGCATTCGGCGACACGGACGCCGAGGCGCAAAGCATGATTCGGGCCACGCCCATGCAAAAGGCCGGAACCGGAGCCGACATAGCCGAGGCCGTCCGTTTCTTTCTGAGTGCTCCGGAATTCATCACCGGCCAGATCCTCGCGGTCGACGGTGGTTTGAGCCAGCGTTAAGCTTTCGCGATCACCAGAGTTTGCACGTAGCTGCGGAGCGGCGAAGGGTCTGAAGCGAAGCGCAGTGCGAGCCGGTCTGTAAAAGCAGCCGCGAAACAGGCGCAGTCGGCCGCGGTTCGGTCGGGCGATGCTGCCGCCAGCAGAGTCGGCAGAAATGTCGCACGAAACAGCAGCGCGCGTTTCAATCCCAGAGCCTGTGCATCTCCGTCCTGCTGATATTGAAGCCAGGCGGGATCGTCGAAAGCTGACATTTCGTAATGTTCGAGAGACAAGCCGGAGAGGCTCGCGCTACCGAAGGGCGCTTCGAGCTCGGCCCGTCTCCGAGGGTAAGCGGCCAGCACCATGCGCGCTCGCTCTTCCCGCCGCAGAATCCCATCCTCCTCGAGTGAAACAAGAACGGCGTTGCCATTGTCGAAGAGCGCTTCGTAGCCGGTCTGGCCATCCTCATCAATGCCCGGCAGAACGACAACGAGCCGGGCGCCCGGCCGTAACTCCGCTGCACGGCGTTCGAGGAATTGCTGCCAGTCAGCCCCCGCCTGAAGTGCGAACGCGAAGCGAACCCCGTTGTCACTTCGGATAGCAACGATGTGGCCCGGTATCCGTGCCGGAGCCCGGCTCAGCCAGATCGCTGCATAGGAGCACCAGCCGAGGTCGACCGATTCGGGCGGAAGCACCGCGTCATAGAACGACCTGCCGATGGCGGCCGGAAACACATGCGGATCCGATGCCGTGTAACGATGCTCGTCACGTTGCAGTACATCAAAGAGGCTGTTGAAGTCGTTTTCGCTGCGGTCGATGTGAAAAACCATGATCGGCCGCGTTGGTCCGAAGCGCTTGCGAAACGCACTGACCGCGATCTCGACGGGTACCAGCGAGTTCTTCCCCTGCGACGAGCCATAATCGGCAATCACCAGCGGACGCTCCTCCGGCCCAGTCGAAACCTTGTCCAGCGCTTCGACGAGGAGCGGAAATGCCAGTGCGGCGCCCGATGCCTGTAGACGGGCGTGAGCGTTGTAAGCGCCCCCGCCCTCCATGGCACCAGCACCAACGGTCAGGTGGTCTGTGGGCATGGTGCTCATCCCCGCGTCCTTATTCCGAGCACACGAAACTCGAGCCCTGCTTGCGCGGACCAGTGCACAAGGGGCCCAGGTTTGTTGTCGGGTTGGGGACCGAGATCATGGCGTTCGGCCCGGCATCCTGTTCACCATTGAACGGTGTGGGCTTGGTGATGTCGAACCCGCAGGCCGCGGCATCCTGCGGCTTGTTGAACCAGAAGCCAACGTGAAACGTGTGAGTTGGCGCGAGCGAAGCCGCCGGATCGAAGCCAAAGATCTGATCGAGCAGAATGGTCTTGATCGCGACCTCCGCGTCGCCGTGGCTATCGGCCTGCACATCTGTCTGATACCAGGCCAGACCGAAGTTTTTGAAATTCGGGTTCACCTGACCATCCGGCAACAGGTTGGTGTTCTGAATGGTGAATAAGTCGAACCCGAGATTCGGCCTGAGATGATGCGCCTCCAGTATCAGCACGTCGCTCAACTCGCCCCGCTGGACTACGACCGTTGCTTGTGGCGTCGGACCGTACGGCACGCCCAGGCAGTTGACGAATTTCGGTTGCGGGACCAGGTTGAATGTGATCTCGGGTACTTGCGCTTTGATCGGTATGGCCGCTAGTCCAACAGTTAGGGCGGCGGCTGCCATTAGTTTCTTCATAGTGGTGTTCTCCTTTTTCCGATCCGAGCGCGAATCTCTGGAAGGCCTCCGATATTGGCTCTCTGTCGAGCCCGGACTGAAGCGATAATGGAGCAATCCCGGGGATTCCGTCCTAAAATCAGCATTAAGAATTTCCAAATAATTTCGAAGAGCGCGCGCTCGAAGCGAGTGAAGTCCGTATGGTGTTGAAAACGCCGGACGCTTATCGATTTGGCCCCTTCCGGCTGGAACCGGGCGAGCACCGGCTCACGCTTGGCGAGGAGACACTTCCGCTCGCACCCAAGAGCTTCGAATTGCTCGTTTACTTCGTCGAGAACAGCGGCCGCCTGCTGCTCAAAGACGAAATCATGCAGGCGATCTGGCCAAACAGCTTCGTCGAAGAAGCAAATCTTACGGTGGCGATCTCCGGATTGCGTAAGCTGCTTGGCAAATCCGAGGACGGCGGGCAGTACATCGAAACCGTTCCCAAGAAAGGTTACCGGTTTACCGCACCCGTTCAGCCTCTGTCGTCAGCCGGATCGCCCGCCCATCCAGTCCTCCCCGTCCGGCAGAGCAATCAGCCGCATGGTCAGCGTCTTCGCTACCTGCTGGTGCTCCTCGTAGGGCTGGTACTTGCCGCAGCTCTTTTGATCGTGCGCACCAGGAGGCCAGGCGCAACGCCAGCAGCGCCCGCGCCGCACACCCTCGCCGTTTTGCCGCTCAAAAACGTGAAGAACGATGCGGACAGCGATTTCCTCGGCTTTTCGCTGGCCGACGCAGTTATCACGAAGCTCGGCTCGCTGCATTCGCTGGCCGTCCGGCCTTCTTCGGCTGTCGAGAAGTATCGGGGCCGGCTGCTAAACATTCCGGCTGTGGCATCGGACCTACAGGTGGACACGCTCCTCACCGGCAACTTCATCCGCGATCACGACACGCTGCGCATCACCTACCAGCTGATTGATGCCGCGAGCCAAAAAATTCTCGACAACGATACGCTCGACTTGAAGTACGACAGGCTCTTCACTGTCCAGGATGAAGTGGCGCAATGGATCGTAAAGGGATTACAGTTGCATCTGTCTCCGGGCGAAGCGGCGCTGATGCGTTCTGCCGAGCCGGTTGTGCCGCTCGCCTACGAATACTATTTGCGCGGTATCGACCTCGTTTCGCGCCATCAGTTTCCGCTCGCCATCGGAATGCTCGAGCGTTCGGCCGCGATTGATCCGAACCATGCGCTCACCTGGGCTTATCTCGGCTACTGCTACACCTCCGACGCCGCATTTGAACTGGGCGGGCGTGAACAGTACAGCAAAGCGCGCGATGCTGAGCAGCACGCTCTCGCTCTCGATCCGAATCAGCTGGAAGCGACTATGTTCCTTGCCAATCTGCTGATCGATACCGGCCAGGTGGAGCAAGCCGTGCCGCTTCTGCGCAAAGCGCTGCAAAATAATCCTGAGCACGCGGGCCTGCGCTGGGAACTGGGTTATGCGTACCGCTTTGGCGGCATGCTCCAAGAATCAGCTGCTGAGTGCGAGCGCGCGCGGCGAATCGATCCGTCGGTGCGCGGCAACGGTGCCGTACTCAACGCCTACTTATATCTGGGCGAGTACGAGAAATTTCTGCAGAGCCTCCCGGATATAAACGATTCGGGTTTCTTTCTCTTTTATCGCGGGTTCGGCAAGTATCACAAACAAGAGTTCGACAGCGCGGCAGAAGACTTCGAGCGAGCTTATCAACTTCACTCTTCTCTCTACACCCAGGTCGGACTGGCGCTGGCGGACGGAATCCGCAACAAACGCCGCGAAGGTTTGCAAGTTCTTCACGAGCTCGAAGAGAAAATGCAGCAGCGACGCGTGGGCGATGGCGAGGGCACCTACAAGATTGCTCAAGCCTACGCGGTTCTGGGCGATGTACCATCCGGCTTACGAGCCTTGCGCGACAGCATCCAGGCCGGTTTCTTCTCGTATCCATATATGATTCGCGACCCGCTCCTGGCCAATCTGCGCCGCGATCCGCGTCTGCCGAGATTGCTCAAGCTGGCCGAGGCGCGCCATCAGGAATTCCGGCGGCGTTTCTTCTGAGCCCGAACTCGCGACGAAGCCCTCATAAGCACCACCGCAAAGTGGTGTCATAATGAAAGAAGAAGGCACGGGCATCTATGGCCACTGTTCTCGCAACCGGACTCACCACGTCCGAGGCGCCTTTCATCGAAGAGGCACGCGCTCATCATCAGCTCTACATCCACCAGCCCTATGAGCTTTATTCGGAAGAGAACCACGCCGCCTGGCGAAGCTTGTTCTCGCGCATGCAGGAGCGCTGGCAGCGATACGGCAACAAGCATTTCCTGCGCGGCATCTCGGCGCTCTGCCTCGATCCGCAACGTGTGCCGCGGCTGGAAGACGTCAATCGCTTTCTCAATCCCTTGACCGGCTTTCGCGCAAAACCCGTCAGCGGCTATGTGCCAAGCTTCGTGTTCTTCGATTGCCTGCGCAACCGCGAGTTTCCCACCACCATTACTATTCGCCGCAGCGACCGGCTCGACTATCTGCCCGAGCCCGATATCTTCCACGACATCGCCGGGCACGTCCCCATGCATACGGACCGCATGTTTGCCGACACGCTGGTTCGTTTCGGCGAATGCGCGCACACGGCCGCTGAAATCGTGAATGGCATTCGCGACGAATCCCTCCGCTTGCGGCGACTCGAGAGCATCATTCGCGCCATGGCCCGTTTCTTCTGGTTCACCATCGAATTCGGGCTTATGCGCGAAGGCAGCGCGTCGAAAGCGTACGGCAGCGGGCTGCTCAGTTCCTACGGCGAGCTGGAGCATGCCATCGAAGCGAGCGAGGTGCAGCGCTATCCGATCCAGATCGAATGGGTCATCAATCAGGGCTTCGAGATCGATCACTTTCAGCCGCTGCTGTTTGTTGTCGATTCATTCGATCACCTGTTCGGACTGGTTGGCGAGCTGGAAAAATGGATGCGCGCCGGCAAACTGGATAATGTCGCCCCCGGCGAACCGGAAGTGAACGAGCAGGATCTCAAGAGCTTTCTGAAAGCGTCGGCGCACCCTTTACACTAGAGTCGAATGACTCTGGAAGAGCTAGAAAGAGAGTACGTTGCGCTCCGGCAGCAAGGTGAAGCTGTCAGGAGCTATCTTTGACGCGCCTGCCAAGCAGAAAGAATTAAGCAAACTCGAGGCTGAAATCAACCATCCGGATTTCTGGAACAGTCCGGAAAAGAGCCAGCGCGTGATGCAGCAGCGCAAACGGCTCACCGAAGCGATCGACCATTCTGCTGCCGTCGCGACCGCCGCATCCGATATCGAGACGCTCTTTGAGCTCGCGCGAGAAGGCGAAAGCGTCGACGGCGATCTGGAACGCGAAATTCGCGCCTTCGAGCAGAAGCTCGAGCAGCTCGAAACCAGCATGCTGCTATCGGGCGAGAACGATGCCCGCGATGCCATCGTCACGATCCACCCCGGCGCGGGTGGTACGGAATCGCAGGACTGGGCCGAGATGCTGCTGCGCATGTACCTGCGCTGGGCCGAGCGCCACGGCTTTCAATCGACGATCACCGACCGGCTCGAGGGCGAGGGCGCCGGTATCAAGTCCGCCACCGTCGAAATCAATGGCGAAAACGTCTACGGCCAATTGCAATCGGAAGTGGGGGTCCACCGGCTGGTGCGCATTTCGCCATTTGATGCCAACGCGCGCCGGCACACCTCATTTGCCTCAGTATTCGTTTACCCGCAGATCGAAGACGACATCAATATCGAGATCAAACCGGAAGATCTGAAAGTCGACGTGTTTCGCGCCAGCGGCGCCGGCGGCCAACATGTGAACCGGACCGAATCGGCCGTGCGCTTCACTCATTTGCCGACCGGAATCGTCGTGCAATGCCAGAACGAGCGCTCGCAGCACAAGAACCGTGCCAGTGCGATGAAACAGCTGCGTGCCAAGCTATACGAATACGAGCTCGAAAAGAAGCGGGCGGCTGACCAGAAGCTGGAGGACACCAAGCTCGGCATCAATTTCGGCAGCCAGATTCGCAGTTACGTGCTCGCGCCCTATCGGTTGATCAAAGATCACCGGACGAAGCTCGCGGTGGGCGACGTCGATCGCGCGCTCGATGGCGATATCGATGAGTTCATCCACGCTTATCTGGTCTGGCAAAAAACCGGTCAGACGGCGGGCGGCGATGGCAAGGACGAGCTGCCCGAATAGATGATCGTTTCGGCGACGCCCGCCAACATCGCAGAAGCGGCCGAAATCATCCGGCGCGGAGGGCTGGTCGCGTTTCCCACGGAAACGGTTTACGGGCTCGGCGCAAACGCGCTGGATGCTGACGCTGTTTCGCGCATCTTCAAGGCTAAGGAGCGTCCCTTCGCGAATCCGCTGATCGTGCATGTTGCCGATGAGGCGATGGCGCGTTCCCTCGTTCTGGAATGGCCAGCGCTTGCCGAGACGCTCGCGAGCTGTTTCTGGCCCGGGCCGCTGACGATCGTGCTGCGCAAGGCGGAGAATGTTCCGGATCTCGTAACGGCCGGGCTCGATTCGGTCGGTATTCGTATACCCGCTCATCCGGTCGCGCTGGCGCTGATTCGTGCGGCGGGCGTCCCTGTGGCCGCACCGAGCGCCAATCGCTTCACCCAGCTTTCACCCACGGCAGCCCAGCATGTGCTTGATGGAATGGGCGAGCGCGTGAAACTGATCCTCGATGGCGGACCCACCGACGTCGGCATCGAATCGACCGTTGTTTCCTTGCGCCGCACGCCTCCCGCGATTCTGCGGCCCGGCATGATTTCGCAGCGTGACCTGGAAAGCGCAACGGGCCTGACCTGGCAATGCGAAATTGAGCAGCCCCGAATCGCCGATGCCCCGGCTGAATCCCCCGGCCAGCATCCAAAACACTACGCACCGCGTACGCCCTTTCATGTTCTCGATGCGAATGCCCCGCTCCCACAGGGCCCCGGTAAGCTCTTGGAAATGCCCAGTGATCCCGATGCGTATGCCAGCTGTCTTTACGCGGCTTTGCATGCTGCCGACCGCGAAGGGTGGGACTGGATTGCGGTTCGAAAACCGCCCGAAACTGCCGAATGGGCTGGTATTATCGATCGCCTGAAACGCGCTAGCGCGACGTAGCGTGGGTTCGTAGTAAGATCCTCACGAGCAAACTACCTAGCGCAATGAGACGATCGGCCGATCCGCCCACCATTCTTCCGATACTGCTGATCGTCACCCTCCTTGCGGGCCCACAAACAATTGCCGCCCAGGATGCCAGCACCCTAAAAGCCACCGCTCAGGAAGTTCTGCTCGATTTCGTGGCCCGCGACAAACACGACAAAGCCGTTACTGACCTCAGTGCAGCCGAAATCGAAGTCTATGAGGACGGCGTTCGGCAACACCTCAACAGCTTCCGATATCGGTCGGGAGAACCCGAGATGGCGAGTTCGGGTCAGCTAGCTCAATTCGACCCCTTGCGCGAACTAAACCTGGTCTCGATCGTATTCGAAGGCATGAGCGCGGAATCGCGGCGCCGGGCCACCGAGTATGCCCTCGACTTCCTGCAGACCGGCGCGGGGCCAAACACCTGGATGGGTGTTTTCACGCTCAATCACCGCCTCAGCGTGATTCAGCCGTATACCAATGATCTGAATCTACTGCGGGCAGCAGTGCGTCGCGCCGGATCCGGAGAGTACCAGAGCTTCGCACGCGAAAGCGAGCAGCGTTTGAACCGCATGAATAGTCTGCAAGCCGGGTCGGATCCTCTCTTGGCTGCTCGGTACCGTCCGCTCGTACCGGGCTCGGCCGAGGATGGAGGGCCGGCAACCGGGCTGACCAAAGCTGAAGCCGGCGTCCTCCTTGCCATCGAGAAGGCCATGCTGAAAGCCGCGTATCAACAGTCGGGCAGCCGCACGATCGATGCCCTGAGCGATCTCGTTCGTGCACAGGCCATGCTCCCCGGCCGCAAGACCATCCTCTACTCCTGCGAAGGTCTCGTGGTTCCGCCCGAACAGCCCGAGTTGCTGCGTTCCATCATCAGCCAGGCGAACCGCGCTAACGTCAGTTTCTACACTCTCGACGCTCGCGGGCTTCAGCTGAGGGACAGCAATGCTTCCGCGCAGCTTGCCACCTCCGCCATGACTGACGAGCCGTTTTCTGGCGGCAGCACGATGCCTGTTTCTCTGCAGACCGACGTGCAGGCAAATGCCCGCGAGTTGGCGAAAGGAACCGGCGGCTTCGCCATGGATAACAGCAACGACCTGCGCGGTCCGCTGCATCGCGTCATGGACGACGTCCGCGCCCATTACGAAGTGACCTATACGCCACCGGCGCGAGCCCTCGATGGCCGCTTCCGAACCATAGAAGTGAAGATACTGCGCCCCGGCGTAAAAGTTCAAAGCCGGAAGGGTTACTTCGCGGTTCCGCTGCTCAATGGCGAGCCTCTGCAGCTGTATGAGGTAGCAGCCTTGCGTGCTTTGAACATGCGGCCGCCTCCGCGTGCCGTTGATTTCGCCTTTTCGGCCCTCGATCTTGGACGCACGCCCGCCGGCGCCCAATATGTGCTCACGTTTTCCGTTCCTTCTCAAAATGTTCATCTCGAGACGGATAGTTCTGCTTCGCGGCTCGTCATGCACGTGACCTGCTTCGCTCTTCTGAAACAAATCGGGGTCCCTCTGGGGGGTGATCCTGCTTCTGAAACCGTCGTCTCGAAAGTCTCCCGAGATCTTCCCTACAGCTTTCCGCTCGATCGTCGCCGCGAGGTAGAGGCCGGTACCGTTACCGCAACTCTTCCCCTACTGGTCGCTCCCGGCCGATATCACGTCGAGGCAGTCCTGACCGATATCGGATCTGGCGCGGCGGGTGTGCGGCGAATTCCGCTTATGGTGGAACAACAGGCTTCTGCTACCGTCCAGATGAGCGATTTGGTGTGGGTGCGGTCCGTTCGCCCTCACGTCTCAAGAGATCAGCCCGATCCGCTGGATCCTCTTGACACCCCATACGGCCGGATCACGCCCGAGATCACCGGCACGTTTTCAGCCGGAAGCAAACCGGCGTTCTTTTTCCGCTTGTTTCGAATCTCCGCGGCGGCAACTGCGCGGCTTACGCTTTCGAAAAACGGCGCTCCGGTGCAGTCGATCGATCTGCGGCTTGCTTCGCCGGATTCCGAGGGCACAGTCGCTTTCCTCGGACAGCTGCCTGCCGCCGGATTGGCGCCAGGTCAATACGACGTTGGGCTTGCGGTCAACGCCGGCGCGGCGCACCTGTCTCGCTTGACGTCGCTCACCCTAGCTGCGCAGTGACCGAGCGCTAGGCCGAAACCAGATCGAATGCTTTCTTGTGATCGCTTAAGAATTGCTCGAGTCCGCTCTGCGTCAGCGGATGCTGAAACATCTGTTCGAGCACTTTATACGTCAGTGTGCAGATGTGCACCCCGGCTTTAGCGGCTTCGATCACCTGCCGCGGGCCTCGGATCGACGCAGCCAGCACCTGCGTCTTGTATCCGTAATTGCCATAGATCTGAACGATGTCGCGAATCAGATCCATACCCGGCCAGCCAATATCGTCGATGCGGCCCACAAACGGACTCACAATATAGGCGCCCGTCTTGGCAGCCAGCAGTGCCTGAGCCGCGCTGAAGCAAAGCGTGATGTTCACCCGCACGCCTTCTTTGTGCAGCACCGAAGCGGCCTTGATGCCTTCTTCAATCAGCGGAATCTTCACCACGATATTCGAATGCAGTTTCGAGAGCTTCAATCCCTCTTCGATCATCTCTTTGGCGGACGTCGAAACGACCTCGGCGCTGATGTCGCCCTGAATCAGATCGCAGATTTTCAGCACATGCTCTTCGAGCGGAACGCCTTCTTTTGCGATCAGACTGGGATTCGTCGTGACGCCATCGATAATGCCCCAGGAGCACGCTCTTTTGAGCTCTTCCAAATTCGCCGAATCGAGATAAAACTTCATTCAGATCGTTGTATGCCGAGGACTAACCTTCTCCCGATGGTATCACCGGGTAAGATCATTTCGCATGTCCAAAGCCCCGCAAAACCTCGCAATCGAACCCGCGCGGCCCGAGCAGGTGCCGCTCGTCGTCAGCTTCATTCGCAAGCTCGCCGAGTACGAAAAGCTCGCGCATGAAGTTGTTGCCGATGAGGCTCTTATGCATGAAGCGCTCTTCGGATCCAGGCCGGCTGCCGAGGTTGTGCTCGCCTGGCTCGACGGCAATCCCGTCGGATTTGCCGTTTTCTTCACAAATTTCTCGACGTTTGCCGGCCGTCCCGGTATCTATCTGGAAGACCTTTTCGTCGAACCGCAAGCGCGCGGGCAGGGAATCGGCAGGGCACTGTTGAGACACCTCGCGAAGCTCGCGCTGAGTCGCGGCTGCGCCCGTTTCGAATGGGCTGTCCTCGACTGGAACACGCCCTCTATCGCCTTTTACGAAAGCCTGGGCGCGCGCCCAATGGATGACTGGACCGTCTACCGCCTCTCCGGACCCGCGCTCGAGGATTTGGCAAAGTAGATCCCTATAATCAGGACAATGTGTTCGCTTGCGGCGGCGTACGAGCGCCTGGCTGCCATTCCAAATTCCGAAACTTTCGAAGATGCCCCACTGGCGCGTTACACCCGATTTGGCATCGGCGGCCCAGCATCGATCTTTTTCGACGCGCAGGAGGAATGCGCCCTCATCGATGCGCTTCGCATAGCGGGAGAACTCGCCGTCCCCACCGTGCTGATCGGCGGCGGAACGAATCTGATTGTTTCCGATTGCGGCTTTCGAGGCGTCGTGCTGCGCTACACCGGATCGCAGATTAAAGTCCGCGATGAAGTGCTGCGTGCAGGTGCGGGCGCTGTCTTGCAGGATGTTGTCGATCGCAGCATCGCGCATGGCCTCAAAGGCCTTGAGACCATGACGGGAATCCCCGGGTATCTGGGTGGTGCGGTCTACGGAAACGCCGGTGCCTACGGACATTCGCTGCAGGAAATTGTTCAGAGCATCCGCTTTTTCGACGGTGAGCAGGTGCGCGATTTCTCAAACAGCGAATGCGAGTTTCGTTATCGCTCGAGCATTTTCAAGAACCATAAGAACTGGATCGTGTTGGCCGCTGAGCTGAAATTTTCCTTCCATGACTCGGCCGCGCTGCGCAAGACGGCGCATGAAATTCGCACGATTCGCGACGCCAAGTATCCGCCCTCGATGAAATGTGCGGGCAGCATCTTCAAGAATCTGCTCGTCTCGGAATTGCCGGTGCATGTCGTCGAGCAGATTCCGGAAAAGGTGATCCGCGAGGGCAAAGTGCCATCGGCCTGGTTTCTGGAGCAAACCGATGTGAAGGGTCTCCGGCGCGGCGATATCCAGGTTGCGGCGTACCATGCCAATCTGATCTACAACGACGGCCAGGGCACGGCGGCCGATCTCGTCGCAGTCATAAGCGAGCTGAAGCGCCGCGTGCGCGAGCGATTCGGCCTTGAACTCGAAGAGGAGGTGCAATATGTCGGCTTCGATTCGTAGCGCTCTGATCGCGCTTTGTGCCGGAGCGTTGTTGATGGCACAACCAAGGATCACGCTGCTGCTCTATAACGGCAAAATCTGGACCGGAAATCCGAGTGCGAAAGAAGCACAGGCCGTCGCCATCGGTGGGGATCGCATCGTTGCAGTGGGAACAAACGAAGAGATTCGCCGGCTCGGACAAGCTGAAACCCACAAGATCGATCTCGCCGGAAAACGTGTCCTGCCTGGTTTTAACGATGCGCATGTGCACTTCTTTTCAGGCGGGGCAGCACTGAGCGGTCCCCAGCTCCGTTATGCGAAGTCGCAGGCCGAGTTCCGCGATATCCTTGGCTCCTTCTCGGCTCACAGGCCGGCCGGCGAATGGATCACCGGCGGCGATTGGGACCACGAACGCTGGAGCCCGGCTGTACTGCCGACCCATCAGCTCATCGATCCGGTGACTCCCAACAACCCGGTCTTCGTCAACCGGCTCGACGGCCACATGTCGCTCGCCAATGCGGTCGCTCTGAAGCTGGCGCACATCGATAAGAGCACAGCAGACGTTCCCGGCGGCGTCATCGTGCGCAATGCGAACGGCGAGCCCACCGGCATTCTAAAAGATGCTGCGCAGGATCTGGTCTACCGCGTGATGCCCGATCCTACGCCTGAGCAGATTCGTACCGCAATTCGCGCCGCTCAGGATTACGCCAATGCCAACGGCGTAACCAGCGTCCAGGATATGTCGGCATCTCCCGATGTCTTTCGTGTCTACCAGCAGATGCTGCACGCGGGCGAATTGCACGTTCGGATCTCGGGGCATCAGCCGCTGCCCGAGTGGAAACGGCTCGCGGACGTCGGGATTCTCGCCGACTTCGGAGGACCGCAGTTGCACATCGGCGGCCTCAAAGGCTTCGCCGACGGCTCGCTCGGCTCAACCACTGCACTCTTCTTCCAGCCCTATCTCGACGCGCCCAACACGGCCGGAATACCGAGCGCCGAGCTGGTCCATCCCGAGCAGATGTTTCACAACATCGAGCAGGCCGATGCGGCCGGCCTGCAGGTTGCGATTCACGCCATCGGCGATAAGGCGAACAATACAATTCTGAACTTCTATGAGCGAGTGGAAAACGAGCACGGCTCGCGCGATCGCCGTTTTCGTATCGAGCACGCGCAGCATCTGCTCGCCAGCGATATTCCGCGTTTCGCCAAGCTGCACGTGATTGCGTCCGTGCAGCCGTACCATGCCATCGATGATGGCCGGTGGGCCGAAAAGCGAATCGGTCCCGAACGAGCTAAGACGACGTATGCTTTTCGCTCGCTGCTCGATTCCGGCGCGATTCTCGCCTTCGGTTCCGATTGGGACGTCGCTCCCATGAGCCCGCTGATGGGCATCTATGCCGCCGCGACCCGGCGCACCCTAGACGGTAAGCATCCCGATGGCTGGATCCCCGAGCAAAAGATCACCGTGCCCGAAGCGATTCGCGCCTACACGATGGGTTCGGCCTACGCGAGCTTTGAAGAAAAGATCAAAGGCTCCATCGAACCCGGCAAGCTGGCCGATTTAGTCGTCGTTTCTGACGACATTCTCAATATCGATGCAGCCAACATCGAGCACGTGAAAGTAGAAGCGACCATTATGAATGGCCAGATTGTGTTTCAAAACCAGTCAGCTCAATCTGCCGCGCAGCAATAAGCTCGCGGATTCGAGGCGATGTCAGCGCTTCGAGCTCGCGAACACGTGACTCTTTGAGGCGTGTCTCGGCCCGTTCGAGCTCAGGCCCAAGCTTGCCGGGATGACACATAAACTCGGTTGTTCCCTCGGGCAGACCTTCGATAGCCGCGCGGAAACTCTCTTCGCGAAACGTTCCCGTAAGCCGGAAACCAAGAAAGTGATCGGTCAGATGCACGCCTTCTCGTTCGGCCATGCGCCGGTAAAAGCGCTCGATCGGCGCCGGGATGCCTAACGTGCGATCGAGCGGCAGACGCACATAGGGAATCGCAAACTCGCGCGCCAGTCGAACCACAATCCGAAAGACATGCGGCACAAGGTGCGTGTGTTTGTGCGTATCGAGATGTGTCGGCAGGATGCCCGCCGCGCGGAGCTTCTCAATCTGCAGCCGCAGCTCGGAATAAACATCGATCCCACGCTGCGCCAGCTTCCACAGAAGCTGCCGTGGCCCGCGCGGCAGCAGAACACCCGTTGCCAGCGAGCGGCCCTGCACTAGTACCAGATGGCAGCCGACATCAAGTGTGGGCGTTTCGCGCGCCAGCTGTACGGCATCCTCGAAAGCAGCGCCGTTTGCCATTAGGGTCGTGGAGGTCAGAACACCGCTTCTGTGCGCCTCCACAATGCCTGCATTCACATCGCGCGTGAACCCGAAGTCGTCGGCGTTGATGATTAAACGCCGCAACTCAAAAGATGTGGAGCTTGATGCTCAGAAACTTCTTCGGATTCGCACGAAAATCGTGCAACGTATCGTGCAGCTCCCGCATCGTTCCGGTTGTCTCTTCATACAACGCCGGATTCACCATCAGCTGTCCGATCGTTCCCTGGCCGGAATTCACCTTGTCGAGCGTCAGGTTGATTTTGTCGAGCGTAGTCGAAAGCTGTTTGGCCAGCTTATCGCTCTTCAGAATCTGCCCCGCCGTGCCTTTCCCCGCGTTGAGATCGCTCGTGATCTGACTGAGTTCGGTAAGAGTCTTGTCCAGATCGTTATACACCTTGGGATCCTTCAGAAACATACCAGCCGATCCCTGCCCCTGCTGCAGTCCCGATGTAATCTGGTCGATCTTGTTCACCACACCTTGAATTTGATCGTAAAGGGCGTTGTCGTTGATCAGATGTCCCACTGTCCCCGTCTTCGAATTCAGCGTGCTGACCAGTAACTGCACCTGGTTCACGGTCGATTGCAGACTGTTGTATAGTGTCGGGTCAACCAGTAGCTTGCCAATGGTTCCATTCCCGCTCTGGATATTGTTCACAATGTCCTGAATCTTCTGTACCGTTGCCTGCAGCGAATCGAGTATGCCAAATCCCTGTGCAACCAACTGGTCGAACTGTTTTGTATCCGCCGCTTTCAAAGTTGCGTTCGGCTGAATCGTCGTCTGGCTCGTCCCCTTGTTGATCTGAAGAAATTTGGTGCTCCCAAGCAGATTGTCCGACGAGATCGTACCGATCGAATCGGAGGGAATCTGTTTCAGCATGTCCTGATCTACATGGAAATCCACTTTGATCACACGCGCCGGGTCCGTTTGGCCGGAAAGATCCACCGCGTCTACTTTGCCCGCCTGAATGCCGTTAATACGCACGGGGGCGCCCTTCGTCAAGCCGGCTGCATCGGAGGTGAACATGTGCAACCCAACTTCTTTCTGAAACCAGCGCATGTTCCCGGTCAACAGAAAGATGATGAGCGTAATACAACTCAACGCCACAATCCCGAGGATTCCGACTTTCAGTTGCGCGAAGCTGATTTTCTCTCTGCTAGGCATTCTCTACTCCTCGTGCCGGATAAAATTCCTCACGTAATCGTCCTTCGAATCGTTCATCTGATGACGAGTCCCCTCGAAGACAATCTTCCCATCCTTCATCACGATGAATTTCGTCCGGTTTCGCTTGGGGGACTGTTCGCCGATCAAAGGAACGAGTAACTCCTGCTCCGGGTCATAGCGGAAATCATCCATTATTTCCCCGTCCTGATATCGATAGGTCACAATCAGCGAGGTACTGTTGCGAACGTCCCGTTCCTTAGCGACCAGCGCCATGATTGTATTAGCCGTAATCGGATCGAGTCCCGCCGTGGGCGAATCGTAGAGCAGCAGCGGCGGTTCGGTTACAATCGCGCGCGCAATACCGACTCGGCGCCGCATTCCTCCCGATAACGCGCTTGGAGGCTGATTGTAAGTCTGCTCGAGTTCAACAAATCGAAGTGTCTCCCGTACTTTGGCTTCGATTTGCTCGCCATTGGTCTGCTTATGACCATCCGGCGCCTGACTGTTCAGAATCGGGTACTCCACGTTCTCGCCGACCGTCAACGAATCGAAAAGCCCGCCTTCCTGAAACAGAAACCCCGTGCGCCCGCGCAGCGGAAACAGATCGCTCTCCTTCCGCGCGGTAATGTCTTCGCCGAACAACGAAATCGTTCCCCCATCGAGGTGCACGAGTCCGACAGCCGCTTTGAGCAGTGTTGTCTTGCCACTGCCGGCTTCGCCAAAAATCACTCGTGTTTCGCCTTGCCGGATTGAGAACGATACGTCGCGAAGCGCCCAGGTCTGGTCGTACCGGAGGCTGGCGTTCTTGAATTCGAGAATCGGCTGGCCATCCATCGTTTCAGTACGAATACATTGCGACGAATATCTTGTCGATCACAAAGGTGACAGCGATGATCCAGATCGAAGCGGAAACGACCGCGGATGTGGTCGCGCGGCCCACTCCCTGCGTTCCGCCGCTCGTCTGTATGCCGTAGAAGCAGCCGATCAGCGCGATGATGATTCCAAAAACGAAGGGCTTGATGAGCCCCTGCGCCACGTCGTTCAATTGCAGCGCCTGCCAGGATGTAGACCAATATTGGCTGCTGCTGATGATGTGTAACAACGGCGTCGAGACTAGATACGCGCCAAACAGTCCAATCGTGTCGGATATCGCAGTCAATAGCGGAAGCATCACGGCCGTGGCGATCAGCCGCGGTGTCACGAGTTTCTGCACCGGATCCGTCGCTAGCGCTCGCATGGCGTCGATCTGCTCGGTGACTTTCATCGAGCCGAGCTCGCTCGCCATGCCGGACGCGTTCCGGCCCGCCACAAGAATGGCCGTCAGCACCGGGCCCAGTTCGCGAACAAGCGTAATCGCGACGATTGCTCCTACCTGGCTGCTCGCGCCATACGTGTTGAGCGCGCGCGCCATCTGCAGAGCCAGAATGCCGCCAGTGAAAAATCCAGTCAGAAGCACCACCGGCACACTACCCACGCCGATGATGTCCATCTGCAGGTAGATGTCGTCTTTATAGTGCGGACTGCGTACGAGATTGGTGAACGCGCGTCCCGAAAGCAGCAAAAATTCCTGGAACGACCCAATCCAGGTCTTCAGGAAGCTGACCAATCAAAGACTCCCCGGCGAGCCTGCGCGCTCATGGACCGAGGTTAACATAGCGATCATGTCTGCCCAATCGACACCTGTGAGCAGCGCCGCCGGACTCAAACGCGGACTCGGGCTCTTCGACTCCACCATGATCGTGGCCGGATCCATGATCGGCTCCGGCATCTTCATCGTTGCTGCCGAAATGTCTCGCCAGCTCGGCAGTACCGGTTGGCTGCTGGCAAGCTGGGTCATCACCGGTGTTCTAACCATCGCAGCCGCGCTCTCCTACGGGGAACTGGCCTCCATGATGCCCCGCGCCGGAGGGCAGTATGTTTATCTGCGCGAGGCGTTCTCGCCGCTCTGGGGCTTCCTCTACGGCTGGACTCTGTTTCTCGTCATTCAAACCGGGACCATCGCTGCGGTTGCCATCGGGTTTGCGCGCTATCTGGGTACTCTCGAGCCCGCTATCTCCGAAAGCAGTTACATTGTTCCGCCTATCCATCTGGGTTCGAGCTATGCCGTTTCGCTTTCAACCGCGCAGCTGATCGCTGTTCTGTTGATTCTTCTTCTTACCTGGACCAATACGCGTGGCCTCGACTACGGCAAGATTGTTCAGAACGTTTTCACCACTGCCAAGATAGGTTCACTCGCAGCATTGATCCTGGTCGGATTGATTCTCGGCTGGAACGCCCACGCGATCTCCGCAAATTTCAGCTCGCTCTGGAGCCGCGCCGCCGCTCAGCCGATTGTGCCGGGATTGAATCCCGCGACGGCCCTGGGTCTGCTTGTCGCCATGTGCGTCGCACAGGTCGGCTCCCTCTTCTCCTCCGACGCCTGGAATAACATCACCTTTACCGCCGGAGAAGTTCGCAACCCGAATCGCAACGTGCCGCTCTCGCTTGCCTTTGGCACAATCCTGGTAACTTCTCTCTACTTACTAGCCAACCTGGCGTACTTCATCACGCTGCCGCTCTCCGACATACAGCACGCGCCTTCCGATCGCGTGGCGAGTACCATGCTAGCCGCCATTTTCCCGCGCATCGGCGGACCGCTGATCGCCGTAGCGATCATGATTTCGACCTTCGGCTGTATCAATGGCA
Source organism: Terriglobia bacterium (assembly GCA_021325235.1). GTDB lineage: Bacteria > Acidobacteriota > Terriglobia > Bryobacterales > Bryobacteraceae > Bog-105. The sequence continues at coordinate 296,705 of JAJPHN010000029.1, forward strand.
TGATTCTGTCGGGTGCGCGCGCTTACTTCGCCATGGCCCGCGATGGCCTGTTCCTGCCCAAAGCAGCCACCCTGAATAAGGCGAGCGTTCCGGGCGCCGCTCTCGCCATGCAGGGCGTTTGGGGAGCCCTGCTCATTCTGATGCGAACCTATGATTCCCGAACCGGCACTTACGGCAACTTATACAGCAACTTACTCGATTACGTGATCTCCGCAGCCCTGATGTTTTACATCCTCACCATCGCCGGTATCTTTCGCCTGCGCCGCTTGCGTCCTGAAGCTGAGCGGCCCTATAAAGCGTTTGGATACCCGATTGTGCCCGTCTTCTATATGCTGGGAGCCGCAGTTATCCTGATCGTTCTCCTGATTTATCGGCCCGCCACCACCTGGCCCGGGTTCCTGATCGTGTTCCTGGGCGTACCGGTCTACTTGCTATTCCGCCGCTCGCGAGTAAGCTCTAATTCAAAATGAATGCCCAGAGCATATCGCCTGTCGCCGCAATGACGTATTGATGGCCATCCAGCTCGAAGGTCTGCGGCGGATTCGTCACACGCCCGATCCGGCTGTGCCACAGCGGCTCCCCGTTGCGAGAGTCGTGCGCCACCAGGTTGCCCGAACCATCGCCGGCAAATAACAGACCACCGGCAGTGGTGAGCAATCCGCCGCCCCCGCCGCCATCGCTGTAATACGGACGCCGCCACACCACTTTGCCGGTCTTGTAATCGATCGCCGTAAGATACGTTCCCGCATCGCCTACTTCCGATTCTTCTTTGCCGCCCAGGCCCATCGATCCGCGCGGATCCAGATCCGTCAAATAAAAAATCGAGAAGTTATTGTGCTCTGCAACGTAGAAGAGTTGCGTATCGGGCGAATACGCCGGTGGTTCCCAGTTGATCGTTCCATCCGAGGTCGGTGAAACCAGCGAGCCGCCAACCGTCGCGTTTTTCTCCGGATCGAGCTTCGGCCCTCCGAATTGATTCAGTCCGTTAGCCCAGTTTGTTAACTTCCCGTACTTACTTGTGACTAAATGCTCGCCGGTAACACGATCGACGGTGAAGTAGTAGCCGTTGCGCGTAGCCGTAAGCGCAAGTTTCCGCATTTTCCCGTTGAACATCGCATCAACTAACACGGGCGTCTGCGCAGAATCGTAGTCGTGCATATCGTGCGGAGACGTTTGAAAATACCAGGCCATCTTACCGGTATCTACATTCACCGCAATCAGCGAACAGGTGAATAAATTGATACCTTCGCCGCGCGTGCCGTTGGTAAATGCCGGGGTCGGATTGCCCGTACCAAAGATATACAGATGCGTTTCCGGATCGTACGCACCCGGGATCCACGTTTGCGCACCCCCGTGGCGCGCCGCATCGAGACTCTTCCACGTGTCCAGTCCGGGATCGCCCTTTTCCATGGGAACCGTATAGTGTTTCCACTGCAGGTCGCCGGTTTCCGGATCGAAGGACTGCAAAAAGCCAGGCGAGTCGATATCGTTGCCCGTCCCCACCAGCACGTGATTTCCGATCACGACCGGCGCAGGTGTCGAGAAATAGCCCTCGTTCACGTCGGCAATCTGTTTATGCCAGCGCTCTTTACCCGTCTTGGCGTCGAGCGAGACCAGATAGTCGTCCGGCGTCTCCATGAACAGGTAGCTGTTCCACATACCCAGCCCGCGATTGCCGATGTGGGTCCCGCCCTTCGTTTTCCAGAAATAATGCCAGAGTTCGCGGCCATCGCGCGCGTCAACCGCCCACGCATTATCGGGCATAGTGAAATACAGCGTGCCGTCCACAGCCAGTACCGAAGCCTTGATAGATCCGCCGTGAATCTCGATATCGCCCGGTCCTTCTCCGCCGACGATCAGATTTTCCGGTGCTCGGCGCCGCCGGCCCTGTGTGTTGCTGCCTGTACCGGGTGTAACTTGCGTCATCCAGGCCAGGCTCAGATGCTTCACCGTCTCCCGGTTCACCTGATTCAACGCGCTGTATCGTTTGCCCGAGTAATCGCCGTTGTAAGTAGGCCACGAATCCTTGAGCGGCTTCAATAACTCATCTGGAGTAACTCCGTTGCCTTGCGCCCATAGCGCAACCGGAAGGCAGAGAGCGGTCAATAACAGCAGTTTCGTCATTTTCATTTGAGCGTGGCCAGATACGCCGTTACATCGTGCATGTCTTTGTCATTCAGCTGCGAAAGTAACTCGCGATGTTGCTGCATCGGATCGTGCAGAGTAACTTGCGGATGCGTGTCGGTGCGCGAAATAGTGCGCTGCGTCCCGTCCGCCAGTTGAACCGTGACAAGGAAGTCGTCGATTCGCACCAGCGTTCCGTCGAGCTTTTCACCAGAAGGAAGACTTATCGATACTTTTACCGCGCGCGGGTCGTTCTCGCCCGGCTTGGTGTCGCGCCACGGATCGCCGCCCGCTACCCAGGTGTCCTGCAGCTTCTTCGGATCAGAGAAACGGTTTGCAATACCCTGCAGATCGCCGTTTGCCGAGTGGCAGCTCGCGCAATGAACCGCGAAATAGGCCTTGCCCTCGGCGGCATTCCCGACCAGCGGATTCGGTGCCGGTCTGCCTTCGTCAGGCGGCTTGCCTTGCACACCGATCGTGGCCAGAACACTGTGGATATAGGCCACCACTGCATGCGCATCCTCGTCGTTCAGTCCAATCGCAGGCATACCCATCTTTTCACGGCTGCCATGAATGATCGGGATGATCTGTTCGCCATTCTGATCGCTCAACGCAACCTGCGAGCGCAGTAGATTCGGACCGCCCAGATCACCGCCGCGCAGGTCCGCCCCGTGGCAGCCCCGGCAATTGATCTCAAACAGCGTCTTACCGCGCGCTACCTTGGCAGGGTCCTCCGGCGGGCGCTTCTGGCCCGGCACAAAACCGCCGTTCCGCGGACGAACGGGTTGAGCACCGGGTTGCACCGGCGGGTTCGGCGCTTGCGCCGCAACATACCAGCATGGAACCAGTAAAAGTGTTGCCAGCGATGCGGCGCGCCCTATCTGCGTAATCGACAAAGCATCTCCCAAAATAAGTTTTTCAGCTCAATTACGCATTGTAGAGCCAGCGCCACAGGCGGCTTTAGAACAGCTGCACTTCCGTCACTTGTAACAGAAAATATTCCGCGCAGCCAGGCTTTCGGCGGCATCGAGTACATCCCGCGCACGCAGAACAACCACGTCGAGCGTCCCCGTTCGCGCGGCCTTCCACTTTCCGCCACGCTGCAGCTCCATAAACAGTGGCGTCAAGGTGCGCCGGCGGGATACTTCGGGATCGTACAGGCGCATCGGCGGGCTCTGTGCGACAACTCCGCCGGATCGGTACGCTAGCGAAAAGCGCTCTTGAGTAAACGGACTGAACGGCATGCGCGGCTCGAGCAGCTCTTCAATGAAATGGAAGTAACTGAGAGTGGCCGGGCTCGCCCCGGCAAAAACGATCTTCACCTTCCGCTCGGCAAATTGCTCGAATGGCGAGCGCTTCCCGCACGGCGTATCTGCTTCCAGATGCGTACCGATCCAGCTCCGGGCATCAGCACTCTTCACAGCCAGAGAATGCGTCGGGTGGATACTCCGCTCCACCTGCGGAAAGCGGCGGAACACTTCGCTGATTAATCCCGTGCGAGAAGGCGTTCGCTTCGGGTCGAATACAGCGCCGCTCCGGGCGTACTCAACCGCGCTGCCCTCGAACGAAAACGTGGGCATGAGAATCGCCCCGTCGCCACCGGCAGCCTCCAAAAAGCTTCGGACGATCTCCGCCACACTGCCTCGAAAGCCCGCAAAGCCGGTCATTCCGCTGTGTACGCAAATTGCGTCGCCCGGCTCGATTCCGCAGTCGCGCAGCACATCCACCAACTGCGTCGCCCCGAAGCCGCGAAAGCGCCGCAGGAATTTCGTTCGAAATTCTCGATAGGGTTTTCGAAGCTGTTGTTTGGCCGGCGCGATCAGGTTAGTAAACAAAAAAGATCCGCGGCGTTCGGCTCCCGCAGTAAAAGCGCGTCCACCAAAAACTTCGTCGCCCAATTCAACACTTTATAGCGTCCGTATTCAGCCGAAACCGGCCACGATCCGGCAACTCCACCCCGTAGCGCCGGATCCGCGTTTGCAATGTCGTGCCGCGCCATCAGATACCGATTGGCACGCTCCGCCGCTTGGCCGAAAGCCGCGTCTCCGGTCAGTTTTTCGAGAGCCGACCAGACAATCGAAGTTTGCGCCGTCCCGGTCAGGCACGCCCAGTTCACCGTCCCTCGAAAATTGCTCTCAATCGCGCCCGGAATAAATCCGTCCGGATGCATGACGCCCGCCAGCGATCGCGCCGTTTTCTCCGCTGCGTCGATAAACTCACGACGCTTACTGAGCGTACCGATCCCGATCAATCCCTGCATCGTGTACGCGATCGTATGCAGCAGAGGACGGTGCGGATTTGTGAGGCAGCAATCGGGAAACCAGCCATTCGGATGCTGCTGCGAAACCGTAAACTCTGCGTTCCGAACAGCTGCCTGTAGATACTCGCACTGCCCCAGGCTTCTGCCCATGCGCGCCAGTCCCCACGCGGCTTTCACGTTGTAGAGCGTGCTCTCGGCTCGCGCGAATTGCGAATTGCCCCGGCGCCACGTGCCGTCCTCATCCTGCATCTCCATCAGCCATCGCGCCGCACGTGCGCCCGAGCAGCGAAATAGTTCACAACCAGTCTCGTCATAGAGCGCCGACCAGCCAAGCAGCACCATTCCAGTGTTGAAAATAGCCGGCGTGGGCTGGCGATTGTACATTCCACCCATCACGGCTCCCGATTCGAGTTGCACCGCCGATTCCCACTCGCCCATCTCGACCGCCCGTGAGCGAAATTCGTCCCTCTTCAAATAGCGGCACAGCGCCAGGAAGGTTGGAATGATATATCCCGTCGTTTCCGGATAACTCGGCAAGAATCCATTTCCGAAATCCGCTCCGTATGAGACGCCCCGGTCTGCCCCGGCATCCTGCGCCCGCACGAGCCATTCGGCTGCTTCTCGAATGTGCGTCTGAGGCTCAAAATTGTTGTGTCTCGGCTGGTATAGCGCGCCTTTGCGTATTCGTTCTTGTGTTTCTTCTAACGGTGCACGAAGAAGCCGCACCAGTGTTTTCGTTTTGTGAGTGAGATCCAGCATCGCCCAGCCGCTTCCGGCGAAACAGCTCTATAAGCAAGCTATTCGGGGAAAGCGGCCGGGCGAAACTCGCGAAATACCGCGCGTACTTCTAAGCGTGTAAAACTATGTGCGAACTATTTCTGGCTATTCGGAGCGGTTCGAAACACGAAATTTGTTTTGCCTTCCTTCACTGTGTAGTCGGCAGGTACTTCGAACAGGCTGGGCGACGGCTCTGCTCGCGCAAGACCGGTCAGCTGATACGTCGTCTCGCCCATCCGCGGATCGTTCACCTTGCTCATGAGCAGCACCTTCAGCTCGGGCGAGTACCAGGTCTCGCTGGTGATGACAATCGGCTGAACATTGCCGATTTTTCCCGCGGGTATGGTCCGCGTCACGCGCGTTCCTTGCGCCTTCACACCTTCGATCGTCTGCACCCCCAGATCGGTCTTGCTCACCTGCGAGTTGCTGTCCGCGTCAAGCTTCACCACCGGCCCATCCGCTTTCGCCGGAACAGTCGAGGAGTAAAAGAACACTTTCTGGTTGCCCGAGGGTGGAGGCAGCGGAGGCAAACCGGGAGCCGCCATGGCCACCGCTCCTGACTCGGCTCCGCGCTTGGCGGCCTTGACGGCATCGTCCGGCGTCTTCACCGGCCCGAACGGCATCTTCATGGCGGTCTTTGTCCGCGGATCAAGCGTCCAGTGCACTCCTGCCACCGGATCCTCGATAAAGGTCAGGTGCGGCGTCTCACCCTGGCTTCCTTCGAGGGCCGGCAGCGCCTCATCGCGGCGAACGCGTCCCTGGCTATCCCGAGCGACCGTTCCGGTCGTAGTCTGTTCGATCCGATTACCATCCGCCAGGATCTGCACACGCTGCGTTTCAACCGTGGCCGAGTACGGCGCGCCCGCGATATTCGTGGTCGGGCCGGCAAGCGCGGCAGTAATGCCGATCGGCCCGAACTCGGCATAGTTTAAGGTTTGAATCAGTACCGGCGCTTTCCCGTCGGGTGCCGGTGCAGTGGTAGTCTGAGCCGCCAGAACGCCGGCGCACCCCGCGAATGTCAAAACGAGTTTATACATCTGTCCCTCCTTCAGCACACACTTGAAAAAACCGCGATTGAGTCTTACTGATCGAAGCGAACGGCCCGCGCCATCCCGTCCTGTCCGACCAGCAAATCGGCGTCGACCGGACCGGCGTCGGATTGCAAACGTACCCGTACGATCACGCCGCTTTCGAGCGGAACGTCGCTCTGTCCATATGGAAGCGGCACGAACGGATTCGAATGGGCGATGGGCGCGCGCCGGACCTCTCGTGAGCCATGCGACACGACCGCCCCCGCGGCCAGGATCAGGCAAGCCGCTGCCGCAGCCAGCAACCATTTCATCCTCCGTGCCCGCCTGTGCGCTCGAAATCCTCGCCGCAATTTTTCTTCAACCGCCGGCGGCGCTTCCGCTGGCGATCCCTCTGCCAGATCCTTCAGTGCTCGCCTTAACTCAATCTCGTTACTCATACAAAATCGTCACTTCCGGCATACTTCTACCGGGCTCCGGCGCACCTTCGCAAGCAGCAGCGCCCGCGCTCGATGCAGCCGCGAGCGCACCGTCCCCACAGGACATCGCAACCGCTCGGCTGCCGCTTCATAACTCATCTCTTCCATGTCGCACAGCACCAGCACTTCCCGATAGTTGGGCGGCAACGACAGAATCGCCTCCCGCAGCTTCGCCAAATCCTGCTCACGCTCGAGATCCGGCCCAGGCACATCTAACGGAATCGCAATCTGCAGCGCTGCCGCTTGTCTCAACCTTCCGCGCACCTGATTGCGCGCGCTGCCGATCAGATACGCTTCGAGCGAGCCGCGCGCCGCATCATACTGCGATGACCTTCCCAGCAGTCCGAGAAAAACCTCCTGTACCACTTCTTCCGCCGTCTCGCGGCTGCCGGACATATGCAGGGCAAAACGATAGACTGCTCCCTGATGCCGCCGGTACAGCATCACGAATGCCTCCTCGCTGCCTCGCGAAACGGCGTGGAGCAGTTCCTGATCGCTCGCTTCTCTATCGCTATCGTTTTTCACGCCGCCTTCATCTCGTATTAACGCGCCGCACTCAAAAAGTTCCGCAAGAAATGAACTTTTTCCATCGCACGCTTCGTAATCCCCTCATATGGGTTCTGTTGCTTCGCAGCTCCGGCAGGTCTTTCGGCGTCTCGGGCGCGCTCCGGTGTTCACGATTGTGGCCGTTATCACCCTCGCTCTCGGTATCGGCGCCAACGTCGCCATCTTCAGCGTCCTCGATACCGTGCTGCTGAAGCCGCTGCCGTATCCTCAGCCCGACCGCCTGATCGGGCTCTGGGAACGTGCTCCCGGTATCGACCTGGGCGCCGGAGATATCAACATGTCTGCCTCGCTCTATTTCACCTACCGCGAGGAGAACCACACATTTCAGAACCTCGGCATCTACACCGGCAACAGCGTCAGCGTGACCGGCATGGGCGAGCCCGAGCAGGTACACTCCATGCTCGTCACCTGGGACGTTTTCCCCACGCTCGGCGTGCGCCCGTTTCTCGGCCGCGGCTTTACCCAGAAAGACGATACACCCAAAAATCCCGAAACCGTGATCCTCAGCTACGGCTACTGGCAGCGCCGCTTCGCAGGCGACTCGGGCGTCATCGGCCGCCGTATTTTGATCGACGGCAAGGCCAAAGAGCTCATCGGCGTGTTGCCAAAAGATTTCCGCTTCCTCGATGGCGATTTCTCGCTCTTTGAGCCCTTCCAATTTGACCGCAGCAAAACCTATCTCGGCAATTTCAGCTACGACGGCGTCGCGCGTCTCAAACCGGGCGTAACTCCCGCCCAGGCGCATGCCGATGTGGCGCGCATGATCCCGCTTTCCTTCCGCAAATTCCAGCCGCCTCCGGGCTTCGATGTCAAGCTTTTCGAAGACGCGCATTTTTCACCTGTCATAAAGCCGTTTAAGGACACCCTGGTCGGCGATATCGGGACCGCACTGTGGGTCTTAATGGGCACCATCGGTATGGTGCTGCTGATCGCCTGTGCGAACGTGGCGAACCTGCTGCTGGTGCGAGTGGAAGCGCGTCATCGCGAGCTGCTGATTCGCGCTGCGCTCGGGGCGGGGAAGGCGCGTATCGCCGGTGAACTGCTGGTCGAGAGCATTACCCTCGCGATTCTGGGCGGTGTGGCCGGCATCGCACTCGCTTTCGGAGCACTGCGACTATTGGTCTGGCTGGCGCCTTCGGGCATTCCGCGTCTCGACCAGATCGCCATCAACCTGCCTGTGCTCTTATTTGCTCTCGCCGTTTCGATTTTTACCGGACTGCTCTTCGGTTCCGTTCCGGTCTTCAAATACGCTGGGGTTCGCCCCGGCACCGGACTTCGCGAGGGTGGCCGCGGCGCCAGCCAGAGCCGCGAACGTCATCGCGCGCGCAATGTCCTCGTCGTGGTGCAGGTCGCCCTAGCGCTCGTCCTCCTGGTCAGCTCGGCGCTCATGATCCGCACCTTTCGCGCTCTCACCAATCTCAAGCTTGGCTTCGTTCCCCAAAATGTGCAGACCTTCGAAGTCTCTATTCCTGACGCGCAGGTTGCCAAGCCGGAACAGGTGCTGCGCATGGAAAACGACATACTGGACAGGCTGCGGCAGATCCCGGGCGTCCAATCCGCCGCGCTCACCACTTCGCTGCCCACCACCGATGCGGGCTCTCACGACGTGGCTTACGCGCGCGACCATACCTATCGACCCGGCCAGATTCCGCCGATTCGCCACTACATCTTTGTTTCCCCCCGTCTCCAGGCTACGCTCGGAACACCTCTGGTCGCCGGACGCGATTTCACCTGGAACGAAATTTACCAGCGGGTTCCGGTTGCCATGATTTCGGAAAACTTTGCGCGCGAATACTGGGGTAAGCCTGCCAATGCTCTGCATAAACAAATACGCGAGGGAATGAACGACTCCTGGCGCGAGATCGTCGGCGTCGTAGCCGATGCTCACGATCGCGACCTCACCAAACCGGCTGGAACCGTCCTGTACCTGCCGCCGCTGCTCGATAACTTCTGGGGCGATAAGGAATCCATTCGCCGCACGCTTACTTTCGTCGTCCGCACGCCCCGCGCCGGTTCCGAGTCTTTTCTCAAAGAAGTCCGCGCGGCGGTTTGGGCCATCAATCCGAATCTCCCGCTCGCCGAAGTGCGAACGCTCGAAGAGATTTACCGCAAGTCGTTAGCGCGCACCTCCTTCACGCTTGTCATGCTCGGTATCGCCGCCGCCATGGCCTTGCTGCTCGGCATGGTCGGCATCTACGGCGTTATTGCCTACTCCGTTTCCGAGCGCCGCCGTGAGATCGGCATTCGCATGGCGCTCGGCGCACGCCGCGAGCAGCTCGCGGGCATGTTCATGCGGCATGCGCTCCTGCTAACCGGCACCGGTGCTCTGATCGGTGCTGCCGCGGCATTTGCTGGCATGCGCCTCATGTCATCTCTTCTCTTCGGTGTGAAAGCCAACGATCCGGCAACCTACGCGGCCGTTATCACCGGCCTGTTGCTCGTGGCAGCGCTGGCCAGCTATCTTCCGTCGCGCCGCGCAGCAGCGGTCGACCCCGCCGAAGCCCTGCGCCTCGAATAAACCCGCGGGCTGGTGCAGTATCTTGATTGAGATGCTTCGCCGGCTCGCTGTATTCTCACTTCTGCTCACATCCCTGAGCGCTCAGCCCCCGCTCGCTCTTCATCCGCCCATGGGCTGGAACAGCTGGGACTCCTTCGGACTCACTGTCACCGAGTCCGAATTCAAAGCCAACGCGCAATGGCTCGCCTCCAATCTCAAACAACACGGCTGGCAATACGTCGTCGTCGACGAAGGCTGGTATCTCAAGAATCCCGAAGCCAAGCCCGGTCAGTTCCAGTTCACGATGGGCCCGGATGGCCGCTATCTTCCCGCCGTGAATCGCTTCCCGTCTGCGGCCAGTGACGCCGGTTTCAAACCGCTCGCCGATTACGTACATTCGCTCGGTCTCAAGTTCGGCATCCACATCATCCGAGGCATTCCGCGCGAGGCCGCCAAGCGCGACCTCCCCATCGCCGGTTCTCAATTCCGCGCTGCCGAGGCCGCGGACCAGTCCGATACCTGTTCCTGGAACGCCGATAACTACGGCGTGAAGTACACGCCCGCCGGGCAGGCTTACTACGATTCGCTCGCCAAGCTCTATGCAAGCTGGGGCCTCGACTTCATCAAGGTCGATTGCATCGCAGAGCCCTACAAAGGCGACGAAATTCGCATGATCAGCGACGCGCTCCGCAAGAGCGGACGGCCCATCGTGCTCAGCCTCTCTCCCGGACCCGCGCCGCTCGACAAAGCTTCCGAGCTGCGCACCGAGGCCAATCTGTGGCGCATCTCCGGCGACGTCTGGGATTCCTGGTCCCACGATCCAAAGATCGGATACGCACAGAGCCTCTCCGGTCAGTTTCCGGTAGCCGCCTCCTGGGCCCGTTACGTCGAACCCGACCACTGGCCCGATGCCGACATGCTGCCGATCGGTTATCTAGGACCGCGCCCTGGTGCCGGCGAGCCCCGCCAGACTCGCTTCACCCACGAAGAGCAGCGCACGCTGCTATCGCTTTGGTGCATCTTCCGCTCGCCGCTTTTCATGGGCGGCAATCTGACCAGAATGGACGAGTGGACTCGCTCCGCGCTCACCAACGATGAACTGATAGCCGTCGATCAGCGCTCGAGCGGCGGCCATGAAATCACGCGCGACGCAAAGAAGGCGGTCTGGATCGCCAAAGACGTCAACGGCCGCGGCGCGTACGTGGCGCTTTTCAATCTCTCTGGATCACAGCAGACCCTCGAATATCCACTGCAGGCTCTCGGTGTCGGAACGTCAGTCCAGATCCGCGATGTCTGGGCAAAACGCGATCTCGGTCACGCCGACCAACTCAAAGCTTCGCTCGCGCCGCACGACGCCGCGCTGTTCCACATCTACTGAGCTTGAGCCTCACCAGCCCTGCGCCACTCGCAAGCGCGTGATATGCGCCACATGATGCCGCCCATGCCATGCATACAGACCAAGGTTCCAGGCAAGCGTCAGCGTCCCCAGTTCCGGGTGCCGGAACGTGCGCTCAAACTGCTCTTCATCAAGCGAGCGCAGCAGCAGAACCCAGCGCCGGTGCAGGCAGTCGAGCAACGTCAACGACAGCTCGATCGGAGCCGATTTCGCATCTTCCAGCTCCGCCCAGGCCGCTTCCGCGTACGGCTTCACCACCGGATTGTCCTCTGTCAATGCAAGCCGAAAACGCGTATAGCTGTTTACATGACTATCGGGCAGATGATGCACGATCTGGCGGATGGTCCAGCCGCCCGGCCGGTAGCTCGTTGAAAGCTGCTCTTCATTTAGATCGGCCACCGCGCTGCGTAACTCCGCGGGCAGCCTCTCAATGTCTTCAATCCAGGCCAGGCGTTCGGCTTCTCCGATTTTCGCCGGAGGACGATACCGCCCAATGGGATAACGGGAATCGGTTAGCGTCATGAATATACAAGTCCTAAGGGCAAAAATCCGCGAAAATAAATACAGTGCGCCGCCGGAAAAAACCAGATGCCGCCTGTTCTTAATTCACATAGCATGCGAGACGGCAGGTCGCCAGCAAGCCTTCGTTCAACCCCTAGTGCAACTCCCCAACAGAAGCTTGCTGGCGGCCCTCGCGTTCGGGCATGAGACAGAGCCAATGGTACCGGTGCGGGCAGTTGAACTCAGCGCTGCGGAGTGGGATGAAACTCAGCCGGTGGATGCTGCAAATCGCCTCGTCTTAGAGCTCTACGATCGCGAACACGTTTCGCTGAGAAGATATCTGTTATATCTCGGCGTCGATCCTGAGACGGCCGCCGAGACTCTGCAGGAAACCTTCCTGCGCCTGCATAAGCATCTTCTCGGAGGCGGCAACCAGTCGAATCTGCGCGCCTGGCTTTATCGTGTCGCCCACAACCTGGCTCGCAACGCGCAAACCTCGTTCCGCGCCAGCCGCACCGGGGATCTCAGCGAAGCCAATGCGCGCCAGGAGATTGCCGATACCATCGCTACGCCCGAAGAGCGCTTCCTCGCCCGCGAAGAGGAGGTGCGCTTCGCCGAGGCGCTGGCCAAATTAAGCGCGGCCCAGAAGAGCTGTCTGCTGCTGCGCTCGCAGGGTCTGAAATATCGCGAGATCGCCGAGGCGCTGAACCTCTCGATCTCGACCGTTGGAGAAAACGTACAGCGCGGTCTCGAGAGATTAAAGGAACTCTTATGAACAAGCCGATGCATCCGGATAATTCGGTGCTGATCCGGCACCTGGATGGCGAACTCGCCGGTGAGGAGTGGGTGCGTGTGGATACGCATCTGGCCTGCTGCCCGGAGTGCCGCGCTCGCCAGCTAGAGTTCCGTGATCTCTCGAGCGGCATTGAAGCGGCCTTGCGCGCAGTCCCCGCTCGCGCCTCCGCTGCCGAGCGTGTACAGCTTGGCGAAAAGCTCGCCGAGGCTCCGCGATCGGCTTCGAGTTCCGTCATTGTGCTGCGCCGCTTCGGCTGGGGCATGGCGCTCGCTGCCGGTCTCGCCCTGGCGGTTCTGCTCGCGCCCCTTACGAGCAAGGCGCCCCGCACGAAAACCGTCGCCGATACCCAGCGCGCACTCGCCGCCGTCTCTTCCGGTATCAATATCAACGGCGAAACCTTTATCGCCCTTCCGTACTCGGATCCCGCGCTGCCCCTGAACGCTTCGCGCATTGTCGAAATGCAGGTGCCGGTCTCGGCTCTGGCGGAGGCGGGTGTCGCCGTGCAGCCCTCCTGGAATGGAAACGGCGACGGCACGGTGGCGGCCAATGTGCTGCTCGGTATCGATGGCCAACCCCTCGGCATCGACGTCCTCGGGGCGGATTAGAAGAGTTTTTTAGGAGAACATCCTCATGCAACGCGTTTATCTGAAGCTCGCACTATTCCTCTGCGCTGCCGTGATTGTGGGAGCGCAGGAGCCGGCACCCCCTCCGCCCCCGCCCCACGCTTTTGGCGGTCCCGAAGCGTTCGGCCCGGGAATGCGCCACCCCAAGACCATCGCCGGTGAGCCGTATTCGGCAAACATCACCACCACCATCGATCAGAGCCTGCCCGATGGAAACACCATTCATCGCGTTACCCAGGGCTTCGTTGCTCGCGATGGTCAGGGACGCGTCTATTCGCGCCAGACCTTCACCGGCGGTCCCTGGGCGCAGAACGGCTCCAGCGGGACCTCCACCGTCGTTTTTCTGACCGACCCGGTCGCCGGCTATAGCTACGTGCTGAATCAGTCGACGAAAACGGCCATCCGCCGCCCGCTGCGCCAGCGCTCTTCCGACCGCGTTCCGCCCGAAGGCCGCGGTCCGCGCTTCGATTCGGCCAATCGCGTGGAAAAAGATCTGGGCACCCAGTCCATCAACGGCATTGAATGCACCGGCAAAAGCATCACCCACACGCTTCCCGCTGGAACCATCGGCAATGCGCAGCCGATCGTCGACAAAAGCGAGATCTGGACTGCTTCCGACCTGCAGATCGTAGTTCTCTCGAAGCACACCGACCCGCGTATGGGCACTTCCACCTACGCGCTCAGCAATGTCCAGCGCGCCGAGCCCGATCCCAGCCTGTTCCAGGTGCCCGCCGGCTACACCGTCGAGGATGCTCCGGCGCACAACCGATAAACAGCAGTTCCAAAAAAATAGGGCAGCCTTTGCGCTGCCCTATTTTCACTCCCACCTCCAACGTTGCTAGAACTGCAGCCTTCCCGTAACCACCAGCACGCGTCCGGAAACGGCCGATCCCTGGAAGGCTCCGTACGCCGAGGTGGGTGGAATCGCCGTGCCGTGGATCAGCCCGAATCCCGAACTCGCCACATCTCCGTCCGGATTCCCGAAGTGTGGATGGTTCAGGCTGTTATACGCGCTGGCCCCGAAACGCAGCCGCAGCCGCTCGGTAATGTTGAAGTTCTTGTAGAGCGATGCGTCCACGTCCACATATCCCGGCCCGTAGATCGAGTTCCGGCCCACGTTTCCGAAACCCGTCTCGGTAGTCGACGCAAGGAACGACGAGATCGAGTAGCAGGGAACGTTCACCGCGTTCGGGCTGCAGCTGGTCGGCAGGCGGTTGGCTGTGGTTGTCGCCAGTAGAGACGCATTGATGTTCGGCGACAGGAAACCCGCCAGCGCGCTGTCAATCAGACTATAAGGCGTCCCGCTGCGCACGAAGAACTTGCCCGACACCGTCCAGTTACTCAGCAGATTGCCAATCCACTTGTTTCCGAATTTCCAGGGCGTATCCCAGATAAAATCGGCCGTCATGTTGTGCCGAATGTCGTAATCGGCATTGCCATAGTTTGCCGCCACGTTTGGACTGGAGATGGTCGTCAGCGAGGAACCAGAAAATGGTAGCCCAGAACCGCCGTTCGAGAGATTGTCGAGCGCATGACTCCAGCTGTAATTGATCTGCCCCTGGAACCCGTATGAGAAGCTCCGCCGGAACTGCACGTTCACCCCGTCGTAGTTGGAAAGACCGCTGTTACTGATCTCCGTCACCGAGCCGAATCGCGGATCGGGCGCCACCGACGGCAATCCCGCGAAACCCGTAGCAAACGCATTCGGGAACCCATTCTGGATCAGCAGATTGTATCCGTGATTGCCACTGTAGTTGATCGCCAGCACGTTCTTGGTGCCGATCGGCTGCTGGATCTCGAAGCTCCATTCCACATAGTTCGGAGTCTTGAACTTCGACGGAATCGAGAAGTAGTTCGGCGGGCTGAATCCACCCGGAACCGAGTTATTCAGCTGATCGTAGGTTTGCCCAGCGAAAAAGCCGCTCTTGAATGCGTTGTACTGCGCCTGAGCGGCCGCCGCGGCACTGGCCGGATTCGACGCCAGGTCGACCAGTTGCCCCTGGTGAATCGTTGCCGAATAGGGGAACGGCGCGTTGTTGAACACGCTCGCCACCAGGAACGCCGGCGCCAGATCAGCAAATTCGCCCACGCCCGCGCGGATCACCGTACTGTTTGCGCCCCGCGGACTCCACACCACGCCCAGCCGTGGATTCGGCACAATCGTATCCGTGTCGTAGTACGCGTGCGAGAGTCCGCTCTCGATCGAAGCGTTATACGGGATGTTCAACCCCTTCTGAAATGTGCTGCTCGTAAAGGGCGCATCCAGCCGCGAGAAGCATTTGTCCGTGCAGAGCGGATTGGCCGTACGATCCAGACGCAACCCGAACGTCACTTTCAGGTTCGGATTGACCGCCCATTCGTCCTGCGCATAAATGCCAATGTTGTACAGCCGGATGTGCGCGTCGAGCAGCGGGCTGAACTTCTGGAAATAGTTGCTGTTGGTTGAGTTGTCCGTGACCCCTTCAGCGAAGTCCGTTACCGAGTTGAAGAAATACGAACCGATGCTCCCCGATTCATAGCTGAAGTCGGTGACGCGATTCTTTCGGAAGTTCACGCCGAACCGCATCGAATGGTTGCCCTTGATCAGCGAGAAGTCATCAATTAACTGGAACTGCCCCACATCGCGGCCCTGCGGAAACGCCGACCAGTTCACGCCCATCGCCGTGAACCCGCCGCCATTCGCGCCGCCCGAACCCGGCATCGAGAAATAGGTCGGGAAGTTCGCCTGCGCCGCCGATGTGCTCGCCGGACCGAAAATCGCGCTGTACCACAGCACCGAACCGATGATGTTATTCACCATGGTCGGCGAAATCACGTACGTGTGATTGATCTGGCCTTCGTACTGCGGCTGGATGCTCTGTTCATCCTGCGCCGGCGTCAGCAGGCTCGTGCCGGTCGGTTGAAAACCGTGATCGCCCTTGAAGCGGAAGAAAATCTTCTGCTTGTCGTTAATGTTCCAATCCACCCGGTGCGACTCAAACCATTCTTTATTCGTATTCGTGCTGCTCGTCCCAAACGCCCGCGCGCACGGCAGATTCACGCCGAACACTCCCGAGCCGTTCAGCGCCCGGGTATTTGCGAAGTCACCGCAGCCAAGGTTGCCCGTGCTGTCCTGCAGTTGACCCGAACCGGTCGTCACGTTCGCCGCATTGGCCGCGCCCGGTGCGTTGTTCCAGATGCTGAACGCCTTCGAATACAGCGCATTCTGCGCCGGCGTGATGCGCGCGAGAATATCCTGCTCGAACGCGACCGAAGGAATCACCACCGTCCCCGTGCTCGGGAGCGTGTAATACAGCCCCTCGGAATCGGAATAGAAAAACAGCTTGTTCTTCCAGATCGGTCCGCCAATATCGGCGCCCCACTGCTTCGAAACCGCATACGAGCGCGGCACGCCATTCAAGTTCGAGAAGAAGTCATTGGCGTTCATCAGGTCGTTGTTGAAATTGAACAGCAGATCGAAATGCACCTGGTTGGTGCCGCCTTTGGTCACGTAGTTCACCTGCGCGCCCGCTTCCCGTCCGTATTGCACGGTGTACCCGTTCTGCACCACCGCTGCTTCCGAGACTTCGTTCTGCCCCAGCAACAAATTGCTCGCGCCCGAGTTGTTCAGGTTCAGATACGCGTCGTTGTAGTCGTCGCCATTCATCGTGAACAGATTCGAGACGCCCGGCAATCCATGCGAGCTGAAATTCCCGTACCCCATGCCCGTGCTCATTACCACGCCCGGCGCCGTAAATGCCACCGTCGTGATATCGCCGCCGGCCGCCGGCAGATCGAGCACCTGCTTCGTCGAAAATGTCGTCGTCAGATTCGCGTTTTCGGTATCGACCGACACCCCCGTCGTCGAAACTTCCACGACCTCCCGCGTCGACTCTACTTTCGCCACCAGATCCACTTCGGCCGCCGCGCCCACCTGCACCGACACGTTCGAAACGTCGGTCTTCAATCCGTTCGCGCTGGCCTCCACCGTATATCGGCCCGGTGTCAGCAGATTGAATTGATATGCGCCCGCCTGCGACGAAGTGGCCGTATGCGTCGACCCGTCCTCCAGGCTTTTCAATGTGACCGTAGCTCCCGGAAGCACCGCTCCCGACTGGTCCTTCACCGTGCCAGTGATTCCGCCGGTCGTCAGACTCTGGGCGTGCGCCGCCGGTATCGTCACCACGCTTGATACGAAAAGGAAAAGCAAACTGCGCAGCAGGGTTCTGTGCGCTCGGCTCCTAACAGGCATCTTGGGACAGTCCTTCCTCATGCTCATTTCACGCCCGCCAGTAGGCCGGGACGACGCGGAGGCCAGAGTAAGGTGCCCGAGAGTCTGACAGTCTGCGGGGCCGTGTTAGTAGCCCGTTAGCACGTCGTTATCCAAATTGAGAAAAATTTGATATGTAAGGACTTGACAATGCCGGACGCCAAAGTTTCTCCCATTTCCGGGAGAGCTTTAGAAAATCCTTATATGGTTTGTCATACTTTCGATCGATTAGAGGAGAGTGCTTTGCGCGCGA
Source organism: Terriglobia bacterium (assembly GCA_021325235.1). Taxonomy (GTDB): domain Bacteria; phylum Acidobacteriota; class Terriglobia; order Bryobacterales; family Bryobacteraceae; genus Bog-105. The sequence continues at coordinate 314,255 of JAJPHN010000029.1, forward strand.
CGTTCAGGCTACTTACGGAGCCGCGACTGTAAGGAGCGGTCAGCAGACACCATTTTGAAGGGCAGCTGATCCGAGTGAAGGACAGACGACTGCGAGAGGAAAACCGGGCCAGCTCGCTAGCCAGCCCGTACGTGTATCGTGCGGACTAAACGACTTCGACGCCCATGCTGCGACAGGCGCCTTTGACCTGTTCGACGGCCGCTTCCACCGTGAAGCAGTTCAGGTCCGGCATCTTGATCTTGGCGATCTCTTCCACCTGCTTCGCCGTAATCTTGCCGACTTTGTTCTTGTTCGGTTCGGCCGATCCCTTCGCCAGATTCACCGCGCGCTTCACCAGAATCGCCACCGGCGGCGTCTTCGTAATAAACGTGAACGAGCGGTCCGAGTAAATCGTGATCACCACCGGGATGATCAACCCTTCCTGGTCCTTAGCGGAAGTCTTGGCGTTGAAAGCCTTGCAGAACTCCATAATGTTCACGCCCTGCGGACCGAGCGCCGTACCCACCGGTGGCGCGGGCGTCGCCTTGCCTGCCGGAATCTGCAACTTCACCTGTGCTGTAACTTTCTTTGCCATCTTCTTCTAACTAACTCTCTTCAGCTTATTTTCTCGACTTGCAGGAAGTCCAATTCGACCGGCGTGGAGCGGCCGAAGATCGTCACCATCACGCGCAGCGTATTGCGCTCCGAGTTGATCTCGTCCACCTTGCCGGAAAAGTTCGTGAATGGCCCGTCGATGATCTTCACCGTCTCGTTCTTCTCGAACGTCATCTTCGGACGCGGCCGCTCGGCGCTCGAAGCTTGCCGATACAGAATTGCGTTCACTTCATCCGCCGTCAGCGGTACGGGTTTGGTGCCGCCACCAACGAACCCGGTCACCCGCGGCGTCGATTTCACCGCGTGCCAGAGCTCGTCGTCCATCTCCATCTCAACCAGCACATAGCCGGGGTAGAGAAGCCGCTTGCTCGTGACCTTCTTGCCGTTGCGCAGCTCGATCACTTCTTCGGTCGGAATCAGAATCTGCCCCACGCGATCGGCAAACCCGAAGGCCTGTGCGCGTGTGCGCAGCGATTCGGCCACTTTGTTTTCGAAACCCGAATAGGCGTGGATGATGTACCAGTTCTTGTTCGACGGCTCGCCCGCGCTTTGCTCGAGTTCCTGCTCGTGCTCCACATCGTGTACGCCGTCGTCCCCGCCCGCTTCCTCGTCTGCCGCGTCCGGATGAATCTCGTCGTGCGAAACTCCTTCATCCGTTTCGAGCACGTCCGGATCCTCCGAGCCGGGCACGTGTTCGGCTTCGGATGCGATCTCGTCGTCTTCGTGCAATTTCTGATCTTCTGCCATGGCTCTCAATTCCCGCCTCAGGCGTGCGTGAAGTAGTGGATGACCTTCGTGATCACCGAATTCACAATCGCATCCACCACGAAAAAGTACGCCGCGAACAGAAACACCGCCGCGATCACCACCCCTGTGGTCGCCCGCACCGATTTCCAGCTCGGCCACGTGACACGCTTCATCTCCGTGCGCAGATCGTCGATGTACGACCGGGTTTTCTGCGGCCAGCTGACCGCGTTACTCAATTCCATACTGATTCATCCAATGAAGCGCCGGATACTGGCAGGGGCAGAGGGATTCGAACCCCCAAAGGCGGTTTTGGAGACCGCTGGTTTACCGTTAGCCTATGCCCCTCGATGGGATCTTTACTTCGTCTCCCGATGCGGCTGATGCTTGCGGCAGTACGGACAGAACTTCTTGAATTCCAGACGCTCCGTCGTCGTCCGCTTATTTTTCGTCTTGCTGTAGTTCCGGTTTTTGCACTCGCTGCACTGGAACTGAATAATCTCTCTCGGCATCTTCGCTTAACTCTCGCCTATTCCAAAATCTCCGTAACGGTACCGGCGCCAACGGTTCTGCCGCCTTCGCGAATCGCGAACCGCAGGCCCTTGTCCATAGCCACCGGCGTGATCAGCTCGACTTCGATCGAGACGTTATCGCCCGGCATCACCATCTCCATGCCTTCCGGCAGCTTGGCCACGCCCGTCACGTCCGTCGTGCGGAAGTA
>JAJPHN010000036.1 GCA_021325235.1 Terriglobia bacterium
AGCAGCCGCTGGTAGTGCGTGATCACCAGGAATGCCCGCTCCGGGCTGCGCAGCGCATTTACGCCACGCGAAACAATTTTGAGCGCGTCGATGTCGAGGCCCGAGTCGGTCTCGTCCAGAATGCCAAGCTTCGGCTGCAGCATGGCCATCTGCAGAATCTCATTGCGCTTCTTTTCACCGCCGGAGAAACCCTCATTCAGCGAGCGATGCAACAGCGATTCGTCCATCTCCAGCATCTTCACCCGCTCGCGGAACATGGGCAGAAAATCCATTGCGTCCAACTCATCCTGCCCGTGATACTTGCGGATCGCGTTCATGGCCGAGCGCATAAAGTACGCATTGCCGATGCCGGGAATCTCGACCGGGTACTGGAACGCCAGAAAAACGCCCTCGCAGGCCGCTTCTTCGGGGCTCATCTCGAGCAGATCCTTGCCGTCAAACAGCACCTGACCGCCGGTAACCTCGAAGGTCTCGCGCCGCGCCAGCACCGCGGCCAGCGTGCTTTTGCCCGAGCCGTTCGGGCCCATGATCGAGTGCACCTCGCCTGCATTCACCGTCAGGTCCACGCCCTTCAGAATCTCGTTGCCATCCACTGCGGCATGCAGGTTCTTAATCTCCAATAAAGCCATCCGTCGTCTCTTTCTCCTTCAAAACTTTTGTCTTCTTAGGGCGATACATCGAAAACCAGGCGTGGACAGGACAGGCGCGTCTGTTCCCTGTTCTTTATCCCACGCTGCCTTCCAGGCTCACGCCCAGCAGCTTCTGCGCCTCGACGGCAAACTCCATCGGCAGTTCGCGGAAGACTGTCTTGCAGAAGCCGTTCACGATCATCGACACCGCATCCTCTGTCTTGAGCCCGCGCTGACGCAGGTAGAAGAGCTGGTTCTCGCCGATCTTCGACGTCGAAGCCTCGTGCTCCATCCGCGCCGTAGAGTTACGCACGTCGATGTACGGGAAGGTGTGCGCGCCGCATTTGTCGCCGATCAGCAGCGAATCGCACTGCGTGTAATTGCGCGCGCCCGTCGCTCCCTTCAGAATCTTTACCTGGCCGCGATAAGTGTTCTGCCCGTAGCCGGCCGAAATGCCCTTCGAGACGATCGTCGAGCGCGTGTTCCTGCCGATGTGAATCATCTTCGTGCCCGTATCGGCCTGCTGGCGATTGTTGGTGAGCGCCACGGAATAAAACTCGCCCACCGAATTGTCGCCCTGCAGAATGCAGCTCGGATACTTCCAGGTAATCGCCGAGCCGGTCTCCACCTGCGTCCACGAAATCTTGGAGTTCACGCCCAGGCACTTGCCGCGCTTGGTCACGAAGTTGTAAATCCCGCCGCGGCCTTCCTTGTCGCCCGGATACCAGTTCTGCACCGTCGAGTACTTGATCTCCGCGTTATCGAGCGCGATCAGCTCAACCACAGCTGCGTGCAACTGGTTCTCATCGCGGATAGGCGCCGTGCATCCTTCGAGGTAGCTCACATATGCGCCCTCATCGGCAATAATCAGCGTCCGCTCGAACTGCCCTGTCTCAGCCGCGTTAATGCGGAAGTACGTCGACAGCTCCATCGGGCAGCGCACGCCCTTGGGCACGTAGACGAACGACCCATCGCTGAACACCGCCGAGTTCAGCGATGCAAAAAAGTTGTCGGTATACGGCACCACCGTGCCCAGATACTTCTTCACCAGCTCCGGGTGGTTCTTCACCGCCTCGGAGAACGAGCAGAAGATCACGCCCATCTCGGCAAGCTTGCCCTTGAACGTTGTCGCCACCGACACCGAATCAAACACCGCGTCCACGGCCACGCCGGCAAGCCGCTTCTGCTCCTCGAGCGGAATGCCCAGCTTTTCGTACGTCTTCAAAATCTCCGGATCGAGGCTGTCGAGCGAATCAATCACAGGCTTCTGCTTGGGAGCCGAGTAATACACGATGTCCTGGTAGTCGATCGGACCAAACTTCACGTTGGCCCACTTCGGCTCGGCCTGCTCGCGCTCCAGCTGCATCCAGTGGCGCAGAGCTTTCAGCCGCCAGTCCAGCATCCACTCCGGCTCGCCCTTGCGCTCCGAGATAAGGCGCACAATCCCTTCATTCAATCCCTTCGGGACCCGATCCTCTTCGATCTCGGTCACGAATCCCCACTTGTATTCCTGCTGCGCCAGTTCACGGATTGTTTCTACATTCGAGCTCAATCTCTTTACCTCCGGGGAAGGTGCAAACCGCGTCGTTCCAGCCGTCTGGACATCTCTGCCGGCCGGATAACAGAGCAACTTTGGACTGCGCCGGCCGGCGCCGCGGAGCATCGCGCTCCCACCATATAGGACTTAATTAGTCCTATATTCTTCAGTTTACTCCGCACTGGCGCGATCTACAACTCGGGGCTCAAATAAGCCGTCATGTCGCCGGCATCCGGTTGATTCGAGCATCGTTTCTCGCAGCCACCGCCCGTCAGGCGCAGGCTGCGGCAAACTTCCGATCGCCGGCCGTGCGCGGCGCTGGCAGCCCGGCAAGCAACGCCGTCCGGGGTTCCCGCATCCGCGTACCCATACGCCTGGCGGGCCAAGGGGAATTCAGACCTCGGCTGCATGCAGCAGCACACCCTCTTTTCGAAGCAACACATCTCCATTCCCCAGTAGTTCACAGCGCAGCCTCCCGGCTGCATATCCAGACTCGATCGCATCCATCAGGAGGAAACTCATGGCCAAAGAAGGAGCAGTGAAATCAGGCGATGTGTCGCAGCGCGTCGGCGTTGAAGTCATCCGCGCTCGCGGCGTCGACGTCGAAAAGCTCATCAAGGTGCTGATTGCCAACGCCGCCGCCGAATTTGCCAGCACCTACTACTACTACACAATTCTTCGCATGCACCTGGCCGGCTACGAGGACTACAAGGAGATCTGCGAAGATGCTCGCCTTGAGGACCGCGCCCACTGGGAGCTGATCGTGCCGCGCATCTACGAGCTGGGCGGCGAGCTGCCCAACGATCTCTGCGAGTTCCACAACCAGGCCGGCTGCCGCGCCGCCAGGCTGCCCGACCCGCCTACGGCCGTCAACATCCTCACCCTTCTGCTCGAGTCGGAACGCTGCGCCATCCGCAGCTGGAGCGCGGTCTGCGACATGACCTTCGGCAAGGACCCGCGCACCTACGACATGGCCGCCCGCATCCTGAACGAGGAGATCGAGCACGAGGCCTGGTTCATCGAGCTGCTCGCCCACGAGCGCGACGGCAAATCCATCCCCTCCGGCCATTTCCGCCGCGGCGAACCAGGCGAAGCGCCCTACAGCAAGAACCGCCGCTTCTACAATCCGTGAGGCACATTTTACCGACGGCTCTTAGCCGAACCGTTCTGAACATCGGCCTGAAAGAGAGCCTCATGGATCAACATTTTTAAATAGGTTTGGTACTTCAGCCCGCGACGCTCCGCTTGGGCGCGCGCTTTTGCTATATCGGACGGATCAAGTCTGATCGTGGTCGTCGGAGTGTTGCCCTTACGAGCCGCAGTGCCCCGTCCGAGAGTCCCTGCAGCGGCAGCCTGTTCGAATTCCCCGGCCAGGGAATCCTGATGTTCTTCCCACCACCGAGCTTCTTCGGCTTCACTCTTGAAGTTCTGCCGTTTCATTTCCTCCTTCATGCTTACTTCCCTTCTGGGCGTAATAGAACCTCCGGAGCCTGACGCTTACCAGAAAATGCCGTTACAACCCGAATCAATTCCTCGCGCATGGCCGTGACAATGACCAACACGCGACCCTTGCTTGTTTCGCCAATCTGCGCAATACGGTTTTCACCATTCCGGAGCTGAAATTCCAGATCAAACGGGTTGTTAAGGATCACCTCTTCGGCTTCATTCGGAGTGATTCCATGCTTCTCAATATGCTCGCGGTTTGCTGCGTCCCACTGGAACATTCGTTGTTTCTCCTGATAGCCAGCCCAGTGCGGGCGGGCCGACCAGACGACTGCTACTCGACCAGACGACTGCTACTTTTGTTCATTGCTTTTTCTCCTTGTGTAGTCCCAATGGAAGGTGACCACTTTCGATACTGTAACTACAATGTAGCTACATGTCAAGACTACCTAAATTGTCATCGGCATTACTGGCTCCGCGGGTCGAAATTGATCGCTATGGCTGATAAACAGACCTTCCAAATCGTTCTCCAGACTCCGGACAGCCTCCGCTCCCTGACCTGCGGCGAAGACGAATACATCTGGGACGCAGCCGCGCGCCACGATATCCCCCTGCC
>JAJPHN010000026.1 GCA_021325235.1 Terriglobia bacterium
AAGCCGGTCTCGAAGACGCCGTCTGCCTGTTGCCGGGCGTGGCTGGTTTGGCCCAGCCGGCCCACGGATATAAGCTCGTCGATCGTGCCAGCCGCCCGGCTGGCACTGTTGTTCGGGTTGGCGAGGTCGAGGTCGGCGGCCCCGAGCCGGTCATCATCGCCGGTCCCTGTGTGGTCGAGAGCTGGGAACAGATCGTCCAGGCCGCTCAGGCGGTCAAGGATGCCGGCGCGGTGATGCTGCGCGGCGGCGCCTTCAAGCCACGCACCTCACCCTACAGCTTCCAGGGGCTCGGCCTCGAAGGGCTCGACCTGCTCGCCGCCGCTCGCGAAGCGACCGGACTGCCGATCGTGACCGAGGTTATGGATACCATGCAGGTCGAAGCCGTCGCGGCCATCGCCGACGTCTTGCAGATCGGCAGCCGCAACATGATGAACTTTCCGCTCCTGAAGCGCGTGGCTCAAACGAACCGGCCGATCCTCCTCAAGCGCGGCTTCGCCAACACGATCGAGGAGTGGCTCCTCTCAGCCGAGTACCTGCTGGCCGGCGGCAATGACCGGGTCATTCTCTGTGAGCGCGGCATCCGCAGCTTCGACACCGCTACCCGCTTCACCCTCGATCTCAACGCCGTCCCACTGGTGCGCCGGCTGTCGCACCTGCCGATCATCGTCGATCCCAGCCACGGCACCGGCCGCCGCGAGCTGGTCGAGCCGATGGCGCTGGCCGGCATCGCCGCCGGCGCGCACGGCGTCATCATCGAGTCGGTACCCGATCCCGAGAGCGCGATGTGCGACGGCCCGCAGTCGATCACACCGGATGCGCTTCGGCATATCTCCGGCCGTATGAAGGCCATCAGCGCCGTCCTCCAGCCGGAGCCGGCGCTGAGCATCTAATTAAGATCGCCTAGCCTTCCACCTCAGTTGACAACCCCTCCTCCTCACGTCGTACGAGGGCGCCGGTAAGCCTTGCCGGCGCCCTCGTACCCGTCTCAACGGTCGCGCGTTTGCAAGTTCGATGGTCAATTCGTATAACGAGAATCATCGACGGGTCCAACTACGTGGTTCGGCTAGCGTCATAGCCAATAGGGCATTCGCTTCCGCGTGGTCGAAGAAGGAATTGGTCGATGTCTTGGCAAGACCGCCCTGGAAGTGTCCGGGGTCAACCAACACCATACTATCGGCCCGATCTACTGGCGCAACTCGAGCCGCTCCAAGAGGAGATCCTCCGGCAGGTTATGCGGGAAGGCTGGATCAGCTTGGCGCTGCACCCGCATTGGCAAGAAGTAGACGACATGCAAGAACTCCTGCTCGAAGCGCGCCTCGCCTATTGGCGACTGTATCGTAACGAAGGAACCGAGCTGCTGGTTCAGCTACATCCTCGCCTTCAAGAAGCACTGCTGGAGGAGGTCGAGGGTTTGGACGTCCGTGCGCTCGCCCTCCGTCTGAGCCGGAGCAGGCAAGAAGCCGAACAGATTCGCGACGAGCTTCGATCCGAATATCACCGATTGGCCATGAAGCGGGATGAAACCCAATACATGGGACACCATGTCAACGCTTAGACACCGTCTGTTCCGCGAAGGTTGACGGTGGTACTGACATCCACGCCAATGCCAAGCACTACGTCGAGGCCAACCGCCGTGCCGAAGCCCAGCCCTACACCATAGGAGGTGCGCAAGTATGAGAGTCTATATTGTCACAGTTGATGGTGAACCGGGTGACGTTCCGGCGTTGACAGCTTATTTCCGCATCGACGACGCCGAAACAGCTTGCGGAATTGTGCCTGGATCGGCGCGCTATCAGAAGTTAAGTGATGGAAGCGGCTGGATCTTCTGCCACCATCATGATGGCCGACGAGTCTGCGTTCGCGAGGTGGAGGTGCATGGGGTGCCGGAATGGGCCCGATACGACGACCGGGAGCACGGTGTCAGCGTGGTCGTGGTGCCGCTGCTACCAAAGGGCGGAAGGTTCCGAGATGTAGCAACCGATCCAAGCACCGAGTGTAATGTGCGTCCGCAGAACTGAAGCGGGGTGCGAAGTGAGCCGCGCCTCTTGCGTCCTACCGAATCGCGTGCTGTAAAGGCGCGCTCCTCCTGGACTTGATGTTTGTATTGGACGTGACGGGCGAGTCAGGCTTTCTCGGCGGAAGTACCATCGCTCGGCCGTACCGGTGTCGTGACGTTTGAAACCTCAAATCTCAATCATTGTAGTTTTCAGCGCCGCAGTGTGGCAGAACGAAATCGAGCCTGGAAGAGTCCGAGTCCGCAGAACGGGTAAAGAGATTGCCAGTTATTTACTCTTATCACTACAGTTCTGGCAATTTAGCTACGCTCAGGCTTTTCATGTAGCAGTAACCACTCTTTAATGCTGGCGGGTTCCAAAGTTCGTATTGCAGACAAACCCCTATTGCGTTCCTGTCAGGAGTATGCTATCGTGACCACACCGTGCCATATTGGCTCTGCAGCATATTGTAGGAGGTGCGCAGTGCATTTCACGATTCGTCTCCGCGCAGTGGCAATTACCGCTGCTATGCTCGTTTCGCTACTTCTGCCGATAGTAGCGAACGCGCAGTCTACCCCCCATCTAGTTCGATCGACGTTGCCGAGCTAGCACGCCTCGTGACCGAGCTGGGCAATTCTCCAAATCCTGAGACCGCCTTTGATGAACTCACGGCGCAACAGCAAGCGGCCGTGATAAAGTTTGTTACTGTCGATCACATAGAGAGCCAGGTCAGCCCTCAAGCGCTGCCAGGCACCCAAATGCCGGGTCGATACGCTCCGCTAGCCGGCATTAGCTGCTGGAGCGGAGATGAGTGGGTCTACGGGTACAACGCGTTCAATGTCGAGATGTGGGAGTTCTACGTCGTTATCAGTTGGTGCGATAACGGTTCGACCATCACCACCACCTATTTCCCCCCGACAGTGCGTGCTACTGTCACGAGCGCAGGCGTCTTCTGGTCCTATAAAGGCATAGTGGGCAGCAGTCAGTCTGGAGGAGTGGGCAACTTCAATTGGACAGTCAATGAGCAAGGCGAGTTCCAATCCTGCCTTCCGAAAGTTGGCTGCATACAATCCTCCTACCCCTGGGTTCAAATCACGGCTCATGCTAATGGTACGTTCAGCCGAACCTGGGGAGGGTGATAACCCATGAGACGGAGCGGGTGTTTTTGGGCCATCGTCGTGGTTCTGGTGATCATTGTCGCAGCCATAGTCTGGATTTGGGTTACTCGTGTCAGCGGCCCGCCGAGCTCTGGAATCGTGACGGCGACTCCTGTGACTCACTCCGTTAGCTTTCCTGCCACCCCGATAGCAACCAGCACTAAGTGAGCGAGGTTTTGCTGAAGTCCTCAGGTGGCGCACTTATGGGCGCGGTTAAGGAGTTACCTGGGGACTTCTGACTGAAACGAGGCGGCAGTTCGTAAACTGATGGGAACGCGCCGCTGGCTTGAACCTGCTCAGGCACCTCAGCTCCGATAGAATGCTTGGACGGTTTCACCGTTGTCATGGAGCTTCCTCGCCTCAATCCTCTCGTCAATTATCCAGCACGGGCGCGGCTGAGGCTTATCGAATTGTCTGTTGCAGCGGCGCGGCCCAGCGCTCGCGCTCCTCGGATGGGACGCCCTGCTCGATCGACTCCAGTAGCCGGCCGAAGAGTCGCAGGACGGTGTAAAAGGCGGTGTTGGTCGTGGCGCGCGGCGAGGCCTGGAGATAAGCACCAATGGCCGCCTGACTAAAGAGCGTGACGTCTTCCGGCGGCAGGCCGGTCGCCGCTACGTCGAACTCCAGCATGGCGAGATCGTAGGAGGCGTCGCATATTCGGGCCGCTCCCCAGCCGGTGATGCCAGCCGCCTCTTCTCCTTCGTCAACCAGCAAGTGCTCGGGCGAGTAGTTACCGTGGCAGAGGCAGACATCCAGCTCGACCGGGCGATGCAGGTCGAGCCAACGAAAAGCGCGCCTGAAGATCGGCTGCTCGCCGGCCGGCAGGCGCTCGACCCGCGCCTCTCGGTCCCGCCACCAGTTCTCAAGCTGATCGTCGATGATGTCTTCGGGGAAGACCTCCGGATCGGCCTCCGGCAGCCAGGGCAGGACTTTGCGCCAGTCGAGCCGGTGAATGCGCGCCAGCCCCCGGCCGAAGGTGAAGGCGAGAGCGCTGATCTGCCAGCGCATCTCGACGGCTTTCAAGGCCGCGGCGACGGTCCGCCCTTCGATCTCGGCGGTCACCAGCAGCTCGATTTCGCTCAACAGCTCGACCGGCAAGGGAACCGGCACCGGCAGCCCGGCTTCGGACAGGCTCGTCAGCAGGCGGCCTTCATTCGCGCTGGCCTGTTTCACCACTAGCCGTTCGGTCTTGGGAGTCGTCCCGGTTACTACAGCCAGCTCAACCAGCAGCGGCCCGGATGACGAGCCGTCCGTCAATGGACGACAAGCGGCCAGCGCGATCGCAGTCGCGTCCGGCTCCCGCCGGCGCAAGGCATCGATAGCCGCGCTCGCCGCCAGCTCCTCCCAGGCTGAGCTCATGTGCCCCCTTCGCGTTCGGCGTTTGCATGGACGCCATCTCGACAGATTCGGGCGCCTCGGCGATGATAGCCGCGCCGGTTAAGGGTACCGCACCTGGAGTATCTAGCACCTCGGAGGGAGAGATCCATGACCGTCGATATCAGTCAGGTGGAACAGGCCGTCATCCCCAACATCTGGCTCTCGGATGGCATCTACCGCAACCTGCTGCACCTCTGCGACGATCTCGGACATCGCTTCGGCGGCAGCGACAGCGAGCATCAAGCCGCTGAGTACCTGCGCCAGAAGATGGTCGAGTACGGCCTAACCAACGTTCACCTTGAAGAGTTCCCGATGTACACCTGGGAGCGCGGCGACTGCGAGATCATGCTCACCGGCCCGGTCGAGCGGCATCTTTCGACAATGGCGATGCCCTACTGCCCCAGCGTCGACATGGAAGGCGACGTCGTCGACGTCGGCGAGGGCGAGGCTGCTGATTTCGAGCGCGTCGGCGACGCGATCAGAGGCAAGATCGTCCTGACCGACGCCGAGAGCGGCCGGCCGGGCGGCGAGTCCAAGAGCCACCGAACCGACAAGTATCGGCAGGCCGTCGATGGCGGCGCCATCGCCTGCGTCTTCCTCAACCTCAATCCGGGGCTGCTCCACATCACCGGCGCCCTCTACGCTAAGAATCCCGGCGGTCCCAACGTTGAAGACCACGAGGCGCCGATCCCCGGCGTCGGCATCTCCTGGGAGTCAGGCTCGCTGGTGCGCCGGATGGCCGAGCGTGGCCCGCTGAAGATGCGCATCAAGACGAACAACAAGACAGTTAAGTCGCACTCGAACAACGTCGTCGGCGACATTCGCGGTGGCGAGCTGGCAAACGAGATCGTCCTCTTCGGCGGTCACTACGACGGGCATGACGTAGCGCAAGGCGCCGGCGATGACGCGGCTGGCACGCTGGTCGGGCTCGAAGTCGGCCGGGTGCTGGCGCCCTTCGCCGGCCAGTTCAAGCGGACGATCCGCATCATCTGCTTCGGCTGCGAGGAGATCGGGCTGCTCGGCTCGTTCCACCATGCCGACGAATACGCGAAGCATCCGGACGAGAAGCTGGTCTGGGTGATGAACCTCGACTCAGCCGGCAACGGTCCCGGCGGCTACGAGCACGTCAACACGACCGCCGATCCCGGCCTGGTGCCCTACTTCGAGCAGTGGGCCAAGGATCACCATTACGCCTTCGAAGCCCGCAGCGGGCTGTCAGCGCACTCCGATCATTTCCCCTTCTTCCTGAAGGGCTACCCGAGTGGATCGCTTGCCAGCCGCAACCCGAATCGCGGCATGATCGGCCGTGGCTTCGGCCACACCGAGGCCGACACGGTCGACAAGGTGAATCTTCGCGGCCTCCAGATGTGCGCCATCTTCGCGGCACGCGTCGCGGCGACGCTGGCCAACGACACCGAGTTCGCGCCTCCCAGCCGGAGCCAGGACGAAGTGCGCGCGCTGCTGGAGGAGAAGAATCAGGCCGATCTGCTCGAGCACCACTGGGGCCGCGACAACCGAGCCGACGTGTAGATTGGGGAACGCCCTCACCCCTTATCCCCTCTCCCAATTCGTTGGGAGAGGGGAACGGCTCATATGCATGTACGGTTCGCGCCAAAACCGCTCCGCATGTGTGCACCGCAATTGAGATCTGCTCGTTAATTACAGTATTACACAAATCGGATATATAAGGCACGACTGCTATTGACGAAGAGACGCTGTATGAGTATGCTTCCAGCATCGGGGTCTTGCGCGAAGATCCAGGCGATGGGAGGGGAGTATAGTGCAGCGGCAAACCGTCGAGTCAAGCACGTTGGTTTCAGTCGGTTATGACTTAGCTACTTCGACTCTCGAACTCGAGTTCCGCAACGGGTCTATCTACCAATATCGCAACGTTCCAAATCGAGTCTACGACAATCTCATGTCCGCAGATTCGCTTGGGCGCTATTTCAACACTTCTATTCGGGATCAATACGTTCAACAGCGGCTCAGGTAATTTACGGCAGGAAGGGTTTGGCACCGACTTTGTCAAAGAATTGATCCCCACACCCTCTCTCAATTCTGAGAGAGGGTGAACATTTTCCACCGTTGCGTAGCATCGGGACGAATGCCGCTCGCCCTGCTACCCCTCAGTTGGATGGGCGCGGCCGGAGTCGGCGGCATACTCCCAGACGCCCATCTCGGGCGGTTCGATACCGATGACCGTCAGGTCAGTGCAGATCTGCGACCGGTGGTCGGTGCCGTGATGGATCACCTGGGCCAGGACGACGCCGGCCGGCACGTCGTAGATGTGATCCGGGCTGTCCCAGGGAATACGAAAGATGCGCTCGGCGTCGAACGGCTGCGAGAGGAAACGCTCCCAGCGGTCCGACAGCTCGTCGACATACGTCTCCATCTCCTCGATACTAGGCGGCTCGTCGGCATCGGCGTCGAAGCTCGGCTTCTCGCCGGTGAGACGCGCGGCGTAGCCCGACTCGGCCGCGATCAGGTGCCAGAGGGTGTCAATGATGCTGCCGTAGGTTCCTTCAGCGGTCGCATCGAGCTGCTGGCTATTGAGATCGCGGCAGACGCCGAGTAGCTGTCGGGTGGCCCAGGTGTTATGGCCGAAGGCGTCGATCAATCCATCGTTCATTGGTGGTCCCTTACTTGAATGAGCACAATCTTTCGACCGTTCGTCGCAACAGGCGCCGGACTAAAGATCCGGCGCTAAGAATACGAAGTCCCTAAAGGGACTGGGCGTACGTACGCAGTCAGATTCCCTAGTCCCTTTAGGGACTTCGTATTGACAGCACGGGATCTTTAGTCCCGTGCCCCTTGCGATGCGCCGGGCGAGCACACCCGACTTTCTCACCCGTTGCGATGATGATGCCCGTTGGCATGAGCCGGCACGTCGAGCGCCGGATTGCGATCGAAGAACCCGGAGGGCTGTAGCATGAAGCCGGCGTACTGGACCGGCATCACCGGCCAGTCCTCTAGCCGCGCCGGATGGAGCGAGCCGATGGTGTACCAGACGACGACATCGGTCGCTTCGATCGAGCGGTCGGCCTCGGTCCACTTCGGTAGCCCCTCGCCGCCCGGATGCTGGTTCGGGTAGTCGCCGGCCGCGTAGCGCTCCTCCGGCTGATAGGGCGTTACCCAGAGATTCTTGGCGATGAAGCCGGCGCGCCGGCGAATGCTGGCCCCTGGCTGCGCGAACGAGACGGTGTTCGCCTTCGGCATCAGCTTGTAGCCGGTCGGCTCGCCCACGAAGTTACGCGCGTCCTCGTTGACGATCTTCCAGTAGCGTCCGGCCAGCGAATCCACCGTGTGCTGGGCGTCGGACTCGCGATCCAGCCGAGTCGACTTCGCGAAGTAGGCGTTGCCGTGCGGATTCTCCGGTCCCGCTGGGACCTCCTCGGTGTGGACCTCATAGACGCTATTGACCGGCCCGTCGACGTCAAAGTCGAGCCGCACGC
>JAJPHN010000040.1 GCA_021325235.1 Terriglobia bacterium
CCGGCTCATGCGCGTGGAAACGAATAACCGGGGGCGGCTAGCTCAGCTGGGAGAGCACCACGTTCGCAACGTGGGGGTCGTGGGTTCGAATCCCATGCCGTCCACCACTGTAAACGCATGAAGATAAATGAGTTAGCATAAATTTTCCACAAGCAACCTCGTCGTACACGTCCACCCGGCGTCTCAGATTACCGGTTTCGCGACGTAATCCGAGCGCATCGGGACCAACTAGCGCCTTGTTGGGCGCTTCGTCGGACACTGGTCATCGCCGGACCTGGGGTGCGAGCCGTTCCGGTCGAGTTTGCGAATCGCGCCGGCGTGAATCTCTGAAACATTTATGTCAACGTCAATGTTCTTCTTGCCGGTCGAGATCTCTTTCTGGTAAACGCGATGCCGGAGCTGGCCCTCGACTTCGATGTGAGCGCCTTTACCGAGGGTGGCGGCAAACCCTGCGAGCTTGCCCCAGACCACGATGCGGTGCCATTCCGTGCGGCTCTCGTACGCGCCCGATTCATTTTCCTGCTGGTTTGCGTAGCCAGAGAAAAGGAAGTTAGTGAGCTGGTGTCTTCCAGCTGGTGTGTTTCGGGATCGGGACCGATGAACCCGATGAGATCGACGTGATTCTTGAACATATTTCGTTGGCGTCCGTCCAGCAGATATGGAATGCGGCTGTCACTATCAGCGGACGCAAGCGCGTTTGAATAACCGCTCACGCGGCGACGCTACGCGTTCTGGCGCATCAGCTCCCGTCGGCGAACAGACTTTTGAGCCAAGTGCGCTGATTCGGGGTATCTGGGACGGGTAGTCGCGAGCGCGGGAGATGGCGTCGAAAGCGTTCGCCACAGAGCAACCGTTAGATGCCAGTATGCTGCTGCAATCACCGAAGCGCGGCCGATTCCGACTGCGCAGTGTATGACGATACGTTTGCCCTCTCGGCAGAGTTGGCTCAGACGACTGATGAAGGCGGCTGCGTCTGCGATATCGGCTGGGGTTTGGCGGTCCGCGAAAGCTCACCCAGTTCCCCGGCCACTGAGTTATACAAGGACATCAGAGGCCGAGGAATTCATTCTAAGCGAAGGGAGTTGGCTACTTAAATTCGTTCTGGAGATACAGGATCCGTTCTGCTGCACCACAGTAACACCGCGAAATGGTGTAAATTGTGTAGGCTGTTGGTTCCTATCCGAACACCAGCGATTACCGATTCCGCAAGCGGGAAAAGGACCGATAAGCAAGGAGATTGCATGACTGGAGAAGAAGGAAAACCAGCTAGCGCGCTTGGAAGCGCGGTGGGCAACGCAAAGAGCCCATGTCAGAACTGCGCGGGCGGCCCGAGCATCAAATTCAGCGGCATGTTTTTATTCGAACCGAAGGGGAACTGCGTGGTGGTGCACGTTCCGCAAGTGGCTTCGCACGGATATCTTTTTAAGCATCCGGGCAGCAAAAAACCAATTGGCATGGAGCGGAACGATGTGTGGAGTATTAGCTGTCACACGCCGCAACAAGGCGATATCAGTTCCCTTACTTGTCCAGAACTCGACTCGTTCACAGGTCTCGAGACGAACCTTCGCTACTGCCAAATCATAATGCCGTTGCCCTGTTGCGTCAAGCCGATTCAGCCCGAACAGGTGAGTATTCAAGGGCCCGTAAAGCAGACTGGCGACAATACTATTTATCACTATTTTGTGCTTCACTATTCAGCGGATTCTGTGCTGACAGTGACATCCGATTCCGGTTGCAATCTGGCGTTGTCAAAAGGGGCATTGGCCAAGTTTCACGCAGAACCGATGTCAGGGCATGGGAGGGCTGCGCCTGGTCACGTCCAATGTGCCTTTAGAGAGCTGAGCCGCATGTGCCGTAAGTCGGATACTATAACGGTTCATCAACCGCTGAAAATGAAGGCGACCGGAGCCCAGGTCGCGCACTGCTTTTCGATTAAGGCTTCCAACACATGATTCAGGTTTACTTCAGCGGGATGTTCTCGTTCACCGAGCAGGAAAACACAATCGTTGCGCGCGCGCCGATTGTCGGGCGGTCGGTTGGTTCTCAGATGTCGGACCACGTATATCTGTGGGGCACGCTGCAGACCAGCGGCGGCGATCCGACGAGAGATTTGAAACAAATTGCACTCGGCGAAACCATCCAGTTATCGCGTCCATCACAGGGCGGAAAACGTGGGCTGTTATCCAAGCTGAACATTCCCTTACTCAAAGGAGCTTCCGGCGCGATCGATACTACCCTTCAGTACTATCAGGTCAGGCTGCCGCTGCCGGATGATGCACAAACAGCGCGCGACGTGCAAGTGGATCTTAACGGACCGGTACAGAAAACGGGTCGCGTTTCGATACAAATACTCGCCTGTTTTACTTACGGCAACCTCACGGTAATGCCGGATACTGGAGCATCATCTTCTTTGCCCGACCAGGCGCTCCATTTTTATGCGGAGCCGTCGTGCGGAGATGAAATGAAGCCGCCCATTGTTTTTAATGAACTGTGTAGGATGCACAAGCTCAGCACATCCATAATTGTGGACAATCCGGTGGAACCCGTTCACGTGGGAGATCTGGACCAAATGAGCCTGAGCGAACTGAAGGGCTGCCAACACGGCGCCCAAGTCGCACACTGCTTCTCCGTCCGGGCGAGCTGAATTTCGCCACCTCAAGTGCCCGAGCCGAACAACACAAAAGCCGCCCAATAGAAGGGGTGTGCCGTCGAGGTATCGGCGCGTAATTTCTCCATCGTCTTCCCCAGCGCAACTGAGGGCGACATGCCGGATAAGAGAAGCCCGTAAAACGAATCCACGGTTCGCGCGGCCACCGTGGAATCAACCGGCCAGCGCGTCGCTAAAACATAAGGAATCCCGCACGCGATAAACGGTCGAACTAAACTCTCAGCACCGACGACCTGCTCGGCAGAATTTCCCGCAGTGGAGCAAGCGGAAAGCACCACCAACCGGCAGCGTGGTAAGGCGTCGCGAGTGACAGTGAGCGGATTCGTTTTGCCGTTTCCAGTGGGCAATTCCAAGATAGTCTGCCCATGGCGCACGGCCGAATGGCCGGCGTAATGAATCAATTCCGTCTCACGCAGTATCCGTGGCAGATCCATCCATGGTGCCCCGCCACCGCTGAATACGGTCGAATGCACGAAATGTTTGCGGAACGAAGCCTCTTCCAGACGCAAATCGCTTAGCGGGCGCTCGCCGGGCTCCATAGGAGGCATGAGTAAGGTGGCGCGGCTTGCCGGTCCAACCCCGGCCAAGTGCTCGCTCACGTGGTTGCGGTAATTGAAGCCAGGCGACAACACGATCTGGAAGCGCTGCGATAAAAGTGCATGGCGAGAATCCTGGAGCACCTCCCACGGCAGCGACCAGAGTGCGCCTTCCGCTTCGATCGTGATCGGCCCGGCGGCCGGGAGCCAGTTCTCAACCGGAGCGATCAGGTCCGAGTACAAGGCTTGACTTTCCGAGCGAAGCACTTCGTTGGATATCGAAGCATCCGACGCATGTTCGGTCAAACGAGCAGCTAGCAACTGGATTTCCGCCGGCTGGGCCGGAGCGGTAGCGACGTGTATGCCGGACGCGCCATAAACCCAAATCCTCAGCGACCGGCCCAGCGTGCTATACGACAACACCGTTTCCGCGCGATCGCAGAGTAGCTGCTGCCCCAACTGCCGCTCGCCGTGCCAGGGCTCCCAGGCGATCGAGGCCGCGGGCGAGTGCTCTGCTCGCGAGTTCCCTCGCATTTGCTCGAGGACGGCAAGCGCTCCATTCTTCTCCCCACGTTCCCATAACGAGGCGGCCAGGTCGCGATGCGCGGCCTCCAGTGTGCCCATCCATCGCACGCGGTCCGCTTCGGAAGCAAGAGAAAGAAGCCCGGCATTGGCAAAGCTGATGAGCGTACGAAGCGCGGACTCGCGCTCACTCGCGCGATGATCGATACGAGCAGCTTCCGCTGACGCTTGCATCCAGTTGATCGCCAGCGGAACGTTTTCGGCGCGATGTACGAAGGCGGCCACCTGGCTGAGCCGAGTGCGTGCGATCTGCGCTCGCCGGTCCAGCAGATTGAGACGCGCGATGCCGATCTGCACCTCAGCGCGATACGAATTGTCGGCTTGCTCTCCTTGGGAAAGTTTCTCGGCGCGTGCAAAAGCCGCCCGCGCTTCCCGCCATTCGCCTGCATCGAGTGCTGCGCTGGCGCGTTCGATTACCGCAAATTGCTGAGCGAGCCGGTGTGAAGTCGCGGCCGCGCGCAGCTCCGCCTCCCTCGCCATCGCCAAGGCAATCGCCGGTTCGCCTTCTTCGCGGGCTGCGAGCGACAGGTCCATGTAGAACTGATACGCCCGCATGGGCCGGTGCCATCCGGCCCACCACCGATCCAGCCCGGCGACGTTCAGGTTCCAGAGTTGCTCTGAATTCCCCGCCGCATGCTCAACCGAAGCAAGGATCCCCTGGGCGCGCAGGCTGAGTTCCGGATAATTACCAAACTCTGCGAGCTTCGAGGCCGCTAGAGCATTGGCGCGCGCTTCGTCGAATCTCTCCATGGCCGCCTGGCAGGAGGCGATCTCCTCGCGAACAAAGCTGCTCAGCCAGACATAGCCTCTCCTCTCGAGTACAGGCGCCAGGTTCCCTCCGGTTTGCGCGCATTCGAGATCACGGACAGCATGATGCCACAAATAGAGTTGCTCAGCCTGGGCGCGCATCAGCCCGGGAGTGTTGTGCGCAGCCGTGAACACGCGGAGTGCGGTCTCCAGCGTCCTTTCGCCCTCCCGGAAGTCGCCGATTGCGTCCGCTTCGATGGTTTTGCCCAGAGCCACCAAGCCCGGTTCCATGGAAGCGTTTCGCGAGGTGGTAAGGATATCGCGGAGCCAGCGGTCGTGATGCGCCGTTTCCAGAACGGAAGCCAGCTTCATCGCTGCGCTCGCGGACCTGTCTCGCTGCGGCCAATGGACGAATACGGAGTCGGTAGCGGCGGCCACATCACGGTTGGCCAAATCCTCGCGATTCACGGAATTCAATCTTCGCTTCCGGCCCCCGATCGCAGCGAGGCGCTTCTTGGCTTCGGCCGCCCAAGGCCCGTTCGGGTCGATCTTGAGATAGGTCTTCCATTCCTGCTCGGCTGCGCTGAACAGATCCAAGCTTTCGAGAGCGACGGCGCGGTTAAAACGGGCGGTCGCGTTTCCCGGATCGCGCGCAACTACCTGGTTCAGACGCGACAGCGCGGCCTCGCAATCCTTTTTCTGATTGGACATTATGCAGCGCTCGTAATATGCGGAGGCCAGATCGATATCCAGTGATGTGTTTCCAGGCTCGAGGCGCCCGGCCTTGAGAAGAACTGCGATCGCCCTGTCCGGCTTGGAGGCAAGCAGGAACGCGCGCCCTTGCCGCTGCATCCACTCCGGATCATCAGGATGTTGCTTCAGTTGGCGAGAGATCACCGCCCTTCCTTCATCGAGCGAGGGACTCTCATCGGCCGCGCTTCCGGACCTTGTTGTGCGCGCCAGTGGTGCGGCCGGCGCACCTTCGAACCGCATTTCGAGAACGCGATTCTCACGATAGGCTTCGGCTAGATGAGAGTCCGCACGGCGGGCGGGATTGAGCCAGACAAAAGCGGTTAGCGAAGCAGCCAAGGCGGCGATCGCTCCGCCGGCAACCTTCCAGAATCTGGTCGGGCTACGGACGGGTACGCGAGCGAGTCCTGACGCGGAGGCGGCAGCAAGACGGTAGGCAAGTTCACGCCGGTCCGCGGAACGCGCGCTCGGTAGATCTTCGAGAAAGCGAATCTCTTCTGAGGTAGGCTCATCGCGAAACGCGGCCAGCTCTCTTTTGAGGACTTCTGCGCAGGCGTCACATCTGGCGGCGTGCTCGCGCAACTCGCGGCTCACGGACAGGGGAAGTAATCCGGCAACCAATCCTGCCCAGTTTTCGGTCATTCGAGGGCATTCGATCTTCATACCCGCCCGCAAACCTCGGAGAACGTTCTGCGCCTCTTTCTGGGCTTCGAAGAGCTCACGGCAAGTTACGCATCCGGCAAGGTGCTGCCAGACAGGAAGATTACGGCCGCCGTTTTGCTCGCCCGGCACTTCTCCGAGAAGCGCATCCACCGCCTCATCGGAAAGATGGGCCGCCCCATGCAGGTTTCGCTCCTCATCTGTCATAACGAAGAGCTGGTCTGCTTTCCTTTGGCGATCGGCCTTGTCGCCAATTTCGTGCGTAATTGCCTTGCGAGCCTGTGGATCGTGCTCTCCACACCTTTGACCTGTAATCCGATCCCGGGCAGCGCGGCGATGGCTTCTGCTGTGAAGCCGTGACGGAAATAAAACCAGAAGATCTGCTTATCGCGATCCCCGGTTTCGCCGCTCACGCACTGGTCGAGATGAGATTCGATTTCGCCGATCAAAATTCGCCGGTGCAGGTCCGCGTCGGTCCCGCTTTGAGCTATTGGAAATTCGTCCGTGCTGCAGGTTTGCGATAACCCTCCGTGGCGCGCAGCCATCTCTCGCTTGAAATGGTCTCGCACCACGTTCGCGCTTACAACTTTCAGGAACGCGTAGATTGAATTCTCCGATTCGAGCTTGAAGCCGCGCAGAATCGCGCAGCGATCTTTGCACAACTTCAGCAGTGTCTCCTGAATCAGGTCGTCGACGAGTTCAGGAGAGGCAGCATGCCATTGGCGTACGTGGCGGAGCACCGAATTTCCAATCACCGCATGGTAGCGGCGGATGAATTCTTCCCATGCCGCCGGGTCGTGTTTTTCGACGCATGCTCGAACAAGGGCTTCCGTTCCAAGGCCCTGATAGTCCACCGAAGTAGCAACACTATACCACCTTTTTGCGCGTTGCTGAAAGTTTTGTCGCTGCATGGAAGGGAAGCCTCGGCTTACTTCGTTCAATGCAGTGCAAGCGATTCGCTTCACTCAGCTAAGGACCTTTTCGGAGGGGGTCCTGGCGCTGACTTTTCACAGTTATTTCGGAGGGAACTATGCAGAAGCTAGTAAGTCGTATGTGTGTGCCGGCGATTGTAATCATGCTAGCGGGCTCGCTTTTTGGTCAACAAAATATCGGCTCGGAGGAAACGCCCTATTGGGCCATTCAGTCCGGCGGCGGTTTCATTGCAGGTGTCTCGCAGCTCGCAAATAGCCTGCAGAATCGCTTCAAAGTAAGCGGTTCGGGACCGTTGTTCGATGTTGGAATTACGCGCATGCATCAGGACGGCTCACCGAGCTTTTCCGTTGCATTTACCCGCCTCGCTTTCGACGGTCACGCGCGCGGAGTAGCCGATGAGTTTGCCGGTAACACATATAGCGGCAGCACCAGCCTGCCCGGCGTCATGGCAACAAAGTACTTCAATTTTATGCACCGCAAGCGATTCAGCATGGGAGTAGGTCTGGGAGCTGGCATCGGCCCGCAACTTACAGTGCATTACCGCACGACTTACGGAGGTGGCGAGATACGCCAGCGTAAATGGTCGCCGAACGAGCTGCCGGTTACGCCTTTGTTCGCCGTAACTTATCGTGCCGACATACGCCTGAATCGCTATCTGACAATCGGCCCGTTCGCGGGCGTACAGGATGCGTTGCCGGTGTTCGGCGCGACGCTGCGCCTGGCGCTTGTGCGCTGAGGTTGGCAGAAGCAAGAGGCACGGAGAGAAAGTTATGTGCTGTAGCACGCGGAAAACTTGCGTACTGGGACTGTTTTTGCTTTGCGCGAGTGCAGTCGCCAGCTCTAACAAGCAGGCTCTTATCGTTACTACTTTCACGACGGCGAAAGCGGTGAAGCTTCCAAACGGCTATCTGTCGCTGATGATGCGTAACATCGTGGATCAGTTGAACCGTACGAAGTACTTTTCGGATGTTCACTTGGAACAGGCCGGCGTATCTGAGGCAGAAAAGCACAAACTCGTGCTCTCTGGCGAGGTCACGGCCTTCCACGCCGGCAATCGTGCGGTCCGCTATCTCAGCGGCGGCCCCTGATGTATGCCATTACGAAAGGCGGCCGCAAAGGACAGGCTGAGATCGCCCTCCATGTGAAATTGCGCGATGCGATTACGCAGCAGACGATCTTCGAGCAGGATGCGCACGCGTCTTTGAGAAACAACCCTTTGAACTTGAAGATGCAAACCGCGATGACCGGCGGCGACGCAAGTCAGACTGCCAATGGAATCGCGAAAGCGATCGCGAAGATGGTGCGCGATCATTTCGCCCGCTGATAACTACGGTCTCGGAATCGTGTCGAGCTGACCGGCTTGTATTGTACTCACGCTCCCACTCCGGCAGATTCCGGCTTTTTCCCCATTTGAGAGATAAAGCGGTCCGGATGAGCTGCTTTTCAGAAACAACCTTTGTAACCACCCGTCTCGCTCGGGTGCAGTCAAGTCCGAATTCGGAGGTCGAACGGATGACAAATGAAGTGCCGCCGGGCGCGGCGGAGGAGAGAATGCGCCGTTTTTCGCGGGCGAGTGTCTGGAGCCTGCGGCTGGTTGTGCTCGCAACAATCTTCACAGCGAACATGCCGGGATTCGAGGACACGCCTCCAGCGTCGCCAACGGAAGGACACGAACGTGTTCTGTTTCTGGTACCGGCGTTCGATATCACCAACCGTGAAAATCCGGAGCCGTATACGGCTGAAGAGAAGCTGGCGCTCTCGCTGCGTATGGGCCTCGATCCCTTTATGTGGGTTTCGGCGGGCGTGAATGCCGCCCTGAGCCAGAGGGCGAACCAGTTTCCGCAATATGGACAAGGTATGCAGGGCTTTGGCAGACGATATGGCGCTGCCATGCTCGATACCGTGAACGGCGGGCTGGCCTCGACGGCGTTTCGGATGGCGCTCCACCAGGACCCACGCTTTCACCGCCTGGGACACGGCAATGTTATGCACCGGATGGCGTATGCACTCAGCCAGGAGTTCTGGACCAGGGGCGACAACGGTACGCGGCAGTTCAACTGGTCGAAGATTCTCGGAACCCTTAGCAGCAGCGCGCTGGCAAACGCGTATTATCCGCCCGCACAACGAGGCTTGGGATTGACGATGAACCGGTTCGGCATGAACCTGATGTGGGACCCGACAGGCCTGCTCACGGATGAGTTCTGGCCGGACATGCAGCGCAAGCTCGCCCGTACGTTGCATACGCGGAGGCGTCATGAGTAGGCACGAAACGGTCGTCCCGGACACTGCGGCGGCCCTTTATCGCCGGGCTTGCGTCACGACCAACTATTCCCGCCGAAAGATGATTCGGCTGACTGCAGATTCGGCGGAGCTGATGTTCGCTGCGGGGCTTCTACTCCGGCTCATTGTTTGTGGATTCTGCTATCCACATCATTTAAGCCCTGCCAGAAACCATTGGCAGTTTGGATATGAGATGGGCCGGGTGGCGCGCTCGATCTGGCAAGGAAACGGCTTCTCATCTCCGCTCGATGACGCAACCGGGCCTACTGCGTTTTATGCGCCGATCTATCCATATTTGATTGCTTTATGCCTGAAGATCTCCGGCGGTGTAAATCCCGCGAGTTCGGTCGCGATCCTTTCGTTGAACTCTGTTTTCAGCGCAGGCACCGTCTTTCCGATATGCCGATTGGCCGACATATTGTTCGGTCGCAAGACGGCGCGGTACGCAGGATGGACTTGGGCCTTCTATCCCTATGGCATCGATTTTTCTGCAAACCGAATTTGGGAGAACGCTCTGGCATGCCTGCTATTCAGTTGTGCGCTTTTGCAAACCGTCCAACTCTGGCAGCGATGGCGGAACCAGAAATCGGCCCTGTGGGGCGCTACATGGGGCGTTGCGGCACTTGTTAGTCCATCGCTCGTCGCACCATTCCCAATTCTCGCTGCATGGTTGGGCCTAAGAAAGCCGAGGCGACAAAACGCGCTCAGAATCTTGATTCCTGCGAGCATGTTCCTGATTACGATCGCACCTTGGAGCTACCGGAACTATCGCGTGTTTCATCGGCTGATTCCGCTGCGCGACAACTTCTGGCTCGAGGTGCACGTCGGCAACAATGGCGATCTCTCTGACGTGACGCCCGATTCCGGGCTGCTTTCTCACAATCACCTCGAGTATGGGCGGTTCAAGACATTAGGCGAAACCGGTTACATGGCTGCAAAACGTGCAGAGTATCTCGGGAAGGCGCAGGCGCATCCTTGGTTCTTCCTTCGCATGATATTCCGGCATTTCCTGTATCACTGGACGGGATTTTGGTCGTTCGATCGCGAGTTCTTGATGAAGGAGCCATTTGAGATACAAAACATGGCTGTTTCGTGCAGCATGCTATGCCTGATGCTCGTCGGCATACGCCGGGCTGCTCGACGACACCTCTTGGGGTCCTGCGCGCCGCTGCTGATCGCACTCGCGATTTATCCGGCCGTTTATTACGTGACACACTCATCGCCGGAATACCGCCATCCTATGGACCCGATCGCAATCGTATTCGGCTGCTTCGCGATTGCGTGCCGGCGAGAGCCGGTTGCTGCCGTAACCCAACCGGAATAAGCTTTCTAAAGAATCAGCCAAAGGCATGCAATTATCGCTCAGGCGAAGATTTTGATCCTGACGAGAAGCCTGTTAAGTTGCAAAATGACATGCCGGAGTCAAGCCCGAAATTTTCTGTAAATTGAATCTCCCGACTGACGGCATTCAGGCCGCGTTTTTCGCCGCTTCGGCGGCAGTTTCCTGTGGTTCCTCCATAGTGAAGTAAATGCGCTCCATCCATTCCTGATTGAGTTCGATCATCCATGCGCTAACCAGGCGCAGGCAGGCCTGCTCATTGGGGAAGTTCCGGATGACACCTGTCCGTCGTTTGATTTCCTGGTTGGTTCGTTCCAACATATTGGTCGAGCGCATGCGTTTGCGATGGCGCTCGGGCAACTGGTAGACCGTCAGAATCTCCTCGCCGTGATCGTCCAGCAGCGCGGCCACTTTGGGCACTCGTCTGGCTAGCGTTTCGATCGTTTCCTGCAATGCCTTGCGTGCTGAAACCAGGGTAGGCGCTTCCGTGATAGACCTCAGCGCAGCCAGCACGAGTGCTTTGTCACGCGCAGCGGTGTGGTTGAGTACGTTGCGCACAAAATGCACCTGACAACGCTGCCAGAGCACGCCCTGGAAATGCCGGGCAATGGCTTTGCGCATTCCTTTGTGGTCGTCCGAGACCACATACCGCACGCCGCGCAGTCCGCGCCGGCTCAGGTCGCTGAACACTTCGCCCCAACTCGCTTCGCTCTCGGAATCCGACACCCACACCCCCCAGCACTTCCCGGAATCCTTCCGCGCTGATGCCCACCACGATCAGCACGCCCTGGCTGATCACTTCGCCGCGGCGCCGTACCTTCTCATACCGCGCGTCGATCATCAGATACGGATAGCTCTTCTCGAGCGCACGCTCGCGCCATTGGCGGATCTCCTCGTCCAGCTTCATTGCCAGCGCCGAAACCTGGCTCTTGCCGATCTCCAGCCCACATAGCGCTTCCGTGATGTCCCGCACCTTGCGCGTGGAAACTCCTTCCACATACATCTGCATGATGGCCAGCAATAGTGCTTTCTCGCTGCGCTGATAGCGCTCGAACAGCTCCGTCTGGAACTGCCCCTCACGATCCTTCGGTACCAGCAGTTCCAACTCTCCCACCCGCGTCTTCAGCACCCGCGGCTTGTAGCCATTCCGATGCCCACGCCGTTCGCTGGTCCGCTCGTAACTGTCGGCTTGCAGAAAGCTCGCAAGCTCGGCCTCCAGCACCTGCTGAACGACGCGCTCCACCAGCGCTTTCATCCCGTCGTCGCCAGATGCTGCCGCCTCTTGCCAGACCCCCTTTGTTCGCTATCTGTGCTCTTGCGAGCCATCACCTCTCTCCTTTCAAACGTTTGTTAGACAAAAACATTCTAAGGAGATTCTGTTGGCTCGCTCTGCCTCGCGCTCTGCGCTCGCTTCGCTCGCCTATTTACAGAAGTTTAAGGGCACAATCTGTTTATCTTCGTCCGACTTTACCAATGATTCTTCGCCTGACGCCCCATTCGCCGCCTTCTGGGAGAGGTCCATGTGGCCATTGCGGCCGGAAGCATAAGCCAGCGGATCGCTGAAAGTAACATTTTCCGGCCGAGAGATCGAGAAACGAACCAGCCCTGCTGCAGCTGGCGGTTTGCGGAAATATAGCAAAGCGAAAAGCGCTGCGATGGACGCGAAAAGGCAGGTAAGTGCCCACGCAAGGTGACTCGTGTTCCATGATGGCGCTAAAAGCGTGGCGCGGCTTTCGCTTTCAAACGCTCGTTTACCGGTCGCGATTTCGTATAGCACCGTGCCGAAAAGCGAAGATGTCCGTTCGCGCATCGGTCTCCTTACCCTCCAACTGCTCTGGCGCCATGTACGGCAAGGTTCCCAGGATCATGCCTTCTTCCGTCAGCGGGTCGGCAGGCTGGTTACGCGCGAGGAAGACTTCGCCATCTCCGTTTTCGCCAAACCAAAATCGACTATTTTCACCCCCGATTTCGTTAGCAAAATGTTGCCGGGCTTCAGATCGCGGTGCACCACTCCGTGCCGATGCGCGGAATCGAGAGCATCGGCGCTCTCAATCGCATAGCGAAGCATCTGCTCGATCGGCAGCGCACCTCTGGCAACCCGTTTCTCGAGCGTTTCTCCTTCGAGGTACTCCATTACCCAAAAGTCGACGCCATTCTCGCGGCCGATGTCATACAGCGTGCAGATATTGCCGATGGCTCAGCGCGGAGATGGCGCGCGCTTCACGTTCGAAGCGCTACCTCAGGCGCCCTTTCCTAGACAAGTGAAAGGGAAAGATTCTAATTGCAACGGTTCGGTTCAATCGCTTGTCATTCGCGCGATAGACGTCGCCTATTCCCCCGCGGCCCAGTTGCTTGATGATTTCGAAATGACCCAGTTTCGTGCCGGGAGCGAGTGTGGATGAGAGCGGTGAAGTTTCCAGAAATGAATCGGCACTGCTTTCCATCCAGCAGGGACTGCACTTCGGCTCGAATTTCTGCATCGTCGGGGCAAACGCGTTTTAGAAAGCCCATGCGTTTTTCGGGCGGCTCGGCTTGCGCGGCCCGAAACAATTCCTCTACTCGTTTGCAGAGGTCAGCCTCCATGCCTTGTTCCCTCCCGCGTCAACTCGCGTTTGAGCCAAATTCGGGCAAGCTTCCAGTCGTGAATGACGGTGTTGGGATGTAGGTTAAGTACCTCGGCTGCCTCTTCGACGCTCATGCTCCGAAATAGCGAAGTTCCACGATCCTGGCTTTGCGCGGATCGAATTTTGCTGGCTCATTCAGGGCGTCGTCGAGAGAGACAAGCGCAGCCATGCGCACCGTCCCTAAATCGGCACGAGCCCGCGCCGGATCGCAATCGTCACCGCCTCAGTCCGAGTCGCCGCGCCCAGCTTCGCCAGAATCTGCGCAACGTGAAACTTCGCCGTGTGATCGGAGATCCCCAGCTTTCCCGCGATCTCTTTATTCGCCAGCCCGTCGGCCATCATCCGCAGCACTTGCCGCTCACGCTGCGTCAGCTCTTCCGGAATGTAGGCATTCTCGTCAGCAGCCAATCGAGCCGAATCCGGCAATCGCCGTTGAGCCTGCTCGCGCGTGAGCACAGTCAGATCCTGCGCCGCAGCCAGAATCGCGGTCGCGAGCTCTTCGGCGGAAACATTCAACGGAAGCCACGCGCGCAGCTGCGCATCGAACGAAGGCGCGGCATGATCCGATAGCAGCACAACCAAGCTTTCGACCGGTGCCCGGCGCGCATGACCGATCACAACGCAAACGTCGGAAAACGCGGCGGGCGAATCGACGATCTCGATCCGCTCGTCCTGCGCGAGCAGGTCGGCGACGGCGCGTTCCTGCGTCCGGCTGTCGCCAATAATCCGAACGCGAGTCATCCGCGCGACTGGCTTCGTTCCCTCACCTTTAACTCCACCTCAACCGGCTTTCCGCCTCGCAGGACAACGGCCCTGATCTCGCGTCCAACAATATCGCCGCGCAGTGCATCGTGCAGCTCGTCGATGTCGCCCATCCCTGCACCGTTGAAGAGCACCAGAATATCGCCCAGCTGCAGACCAGCCTCGTGCGCCGGCGATTCCGGTTCCACGCTCAGGATAATCAGCCCGCGATTCTTCACGTCCTTGAGAGTGCTGCGCAGCTCATCCGGTAACCCTACGGGCTGCACACCGATTCCCAGATAGCCGCGCCGGATTCTGCCCTGCTCCAGAAGCTCGCGCGCAATTCGATCGATGGTCGTCATCGGAACTGCGATCGTGGAATGCCGCGAGAGCGCAGGTGTCGCCATGCCGATCAGCTTCCCGTCCGCCGTAACCGCTGCTGCGCCCGCCTGCGATGGATACAGATTTACATCCAATCGCAGGAAGCGATCCAGCGCTCCTCCGCGCCACATTTTTCGTCCCGGACCAGCCGCACCCAGCACCCCCAGGCTCGCCGTTGCGCCCACATCGGCGGTCATTCCGACGATCAGCGTCAGCGAACCCGCTTCGAGCGACTCCGCGTTCGCGCTTTCGAGTACCCCGCCGCTCAGTCCCTCCGCTTTCAAAATCGCAAGATCGATTCCGGCTTCTCGCCCCAGCACCGTTGCGCGCACCTCGTTTCCGTCCGCGCTCTGCACCGGCACGCTGCCCTCGCGCCGCAAGGCATGATTAGCAACGGCGATCAGATCGTTCTTTAATTTGATGCCGCTCGTCACCCGGTAAGCTGCCGATTTCACGGCCACAACCCCGGAAGCCGCTTCCTTCACGAGCGCTGTCAACGCGCGCGAGAACCCGGTCAACTCGTTTACAGATGAACCATTCATGACCTCACTATGAGCGTTTTGCGCCCTTGCTCGCATCCGCCTTTTGGGCAGGCGCCTGGAGCATGTAAAATTCGTAGGTGCGCGAAGCTCCGGCTCCCCCAGCGCTGCCCTTTGAAGAAGCGCGGCAAATCGTCGTTGATACCGTGCGCGCACTTCCGCATCCCCGGACAACCGAAACGGTTCCGCTCGATGCTGCTTATGGACGGCGTCTGGCTGAGGCTCTTCGCGCCGATCGCGATTATCCCGCTCTTCGCCGATCCCTCCGCGACGGTTTCGCTGTGCATGCTTCCGATCTCCCGGGCACTCTGCGCGTCCGCGGCGAATTGCGAGCCGGTGAGCATGCTGCTATCACACTCGGCCCGGGCGAGGCGATTGAAATCATGACCGGTGCACCGCTTCCCGAAGGTGCCGACGCTGTTGTCATGGTCGAGCATGTCACTCGCGTGAACGGCGATGTCAAAATCGACCGCACTGCCGAGCCGGGTCAGTTCATCAACGGCCGCGGTGCCGAAGCACGAGCCGGCACGGAACTGATTGCGCAAGGCACCAGGCTCGATGCGAGCCACATCGCAACTCTGGCCGGCGCAGGCCGTTCTTCCGTTCCGGTTTTCACCCGTCCGCGTGTGGCCATTCTTGCCACCGGCGATGAAATCGTAGCGCTCGACGAAGAACCGCAGCCGCACCAGATCCGCAACTCCAATTCGCACATGCTGGCCGCGCTGGTGCGCCGGGCGGGGGGCGAACCTTCCATCCTTCCCATCGCGCGCGATACCCGTGCCGCTCTCGATCCGCTGCTCGTGCAGGGTCTCGCCTCCGACATGCTCGTGATCAGCGGCGGCGTGTCTGCCGGCAAGTACGATCTGGTCAAGCCTGCTTTGTGCGAACTCGGTGCGCTGTTCTATTTCGAGCGTGTCCGTATTCAGCCCGGTCAGCCCGCGGTTTTTGGCACGCGCGCCGCCAAGCCGGTCTTCGGCCTTCCTGGGAATCCAGGCTCCTCGCTCGTCACCTTCGAGCTCTTCGCCCGCCCTGCACTCGAACTGCTCGCCGGTGAATCGGAGCCCATCCTGCCTCTGCTCTCTGCTCGCTTTGAAGCACCGTTTCGGCATAAGCTCGGTCTCACACGCTTCCTGCCCGCACGCCTCAGCGCCGATGGCCAGCATCTGCGCCACATTCCCTGGCAGGGATCGAGCGACATCCCCGCGCTCGCCCGGGCCAACTGTTTTCTCGTTGCCGATCACGATCGTGAAAGTTGGAACACCGGCGATTCCATTCGTGTCCTGTCAAAGCCATGAGCAAACTTTCGCACTACAATAACTCCGGCGAAGTCTCAATGGTCGACATCTCGGAGAAAGCGCCAACGAGACGCACCGCACGCGCGCACGCTTTTGTCCGGATGAGCGCCGAGGTGTTAGCCGCGCTGCCCTCGAATAAGAAAGGTAACCCGCTCGAGGTCGCTCGCATCGCCGGTATTTCGGCCGCCAAGAAAACAGCGGAGCTGATTCCGCTCTGCCATCAGATCCCGCTCTCGCACGTGGCGATCGAGTTCGTGCAACAGCCCGACGGCATTGTCGTCGAGGCCACCGCGGCGACAACTGCGCCAACCGGCGTCGAAATGGAAGCGCTCACCGCCGCTTCCATCGCCGCGCTCACCATCTACGACATGACGAAAGCGCTCGACAAGGCGATCGAGATACGCGAAATTTACCTGCTCGAGAAGACCGGCGGTAAATCGGGCGAATATCGCCGGGCACAACCAGGCCGCACCAAACCAGAATGATCCGCGCTGCCATTCTCACCGTCAGCGATTCCGCGTTTGCAGGCGCGCGCCAAGATCTCTCCGGGCCCGCACTCGCCCGGCGCTGCACCGAATTCGGCTGGACGGTCCATGCGCGTGCGCTTGTTCCCGATGATCCGCACCAGATCTCGACCAAGCTCTCGCAATGGACCGATAGCGGCATTGCCGATCTGCTTCTCACAACCGGCGGCACCGGTATTGGACCGCGCGATCACACGCCCGAAGCCACGCGCGAGGTACTCGAACGCGAGTTACCTGGAGTAGCTGAGTTTCTGCGCCTCAAGGGGCTCGAGCAGACGCCATTCTCCGTGCTTTCGCGCGCACTGGCAGGTACACGTGGTAAGGCCCTGATCGTGAATCTCCCGGGATCGCCCAAAGGAGCCGTTTACTCGCTCGAAATCCTCCAGCCGCTCGTGACACATGCGCTGAAGCTCCTGGCCGGGGATACGGAACATTGAAGCTCGGGAAACGCGGGCCGAGCGCGGTGCATCTCTAAGATGAATATATGCACAAACCGCTCGGTCGAAGAGGTTGGCTGGTCAGCGCAATTCTTTTTTCGGCCGTAGTTTACGGCCAGACCCTTCCGCCCGGCTCACTGCCGCCGGGGCCTCCGCCGCAGCCGGGCCAGCTGGGTCCCGCGCCGGAAAAAACGAACTCCAAAACGCTCGAAAACAAGGCGCCCACCGGCGATGTCACTTCCGCCGAATACACCACTGATAAAGACGGCTTCCGCATTCCGGTGTACGTGCGCAACGTACTCGTTCCCACCACCGTGCTCGATCCAGACGGCCACGGCTACGTGAACGGTTTGCAGCCCTCCGAGTTCGAGCTGCTCGATAACAACAAACCGCAAAAAATTCAGGCCGAGTTCGTGCAGTTGCCCATGTCGGTCGTGCTGGTGGTTCAGGCCAATTCGGAGATTGAGCCCGTTCTGTCCACCTTAAAGAAATCGGCCGTTCTGATGCACGGTCTCGTCACCGGCGAGAACAGCGATGTCGCCATCGTCAGCTACGACCACCGTATCCAGACTTTGCAGGACTTCACTACCGATCCCGAAAAGCTCGACGACGCGATGCAGAAACTCACGGCCGGATCGAGCACCGCTCGCACCATCGACGCCGTACTGGCCGCCGACCGCATGCTGAAGCAGCACGACCCGCGCAAGAGCCGCCGCCGGGTGATCATCCTCGTCAGCCGCAACTACGACAAGGGCAGCGAATCGAAGCTGCAGGAAACGGTGCGCCAGATGCAGTTCGATAACGTGATCGTCTACTGTGTGGACATTTCGCGCGCATACACCGCCGTGATGAAGCAGCCCGATTATCCCCGCCCCGCAAATGGCGGCATTCCGCCCGAAGCTCTGCCGCCCATACACAACGGAACCAACGATCAGACCACCGTCATCCAGCAGCAGAACGGCAACGTGCTGAATGCGGTTCCGCCGATCTTCCGCGGCATCCATGATCTCTTCAAGAAGACTCCGGCCGAAGCTCTTTCACAATTCACCGGCGGTCGCATGTACAGCTTCGCCAAACTGAACGGCTTCGAAACAGCGATCACGGATATCGGCGCCGACCTGAATAGCCAGTATCTGCTGAGCTATGCGCCCAACAACAGCAACGAGCCCGGTTTCCACACGATTCAAGTCAGCGTGAAGCGGCCTGGCCTCAAAGTCTACACGCGTCCCGGCTACTGGACGGGCGGCGGCGTTTACTGATCAGCGGATAAACCGCATCGCCCCGAAGCTCACCACGCTCTCGGGATCGATCTGCCACTGCTGATAATTCAGCAGTTCGCCCTTGGCATCGGGCATCGCCTTGAGAAAGGTGTAAAAGGGCGCCGAGCCGCACCACTTCAGATCGTCCTGCGATTCCTGTACGAGTGACCAGTATGCCTCGCGCTCGCCTGCCGCAATGTGTGTAATGCGAGCGCGATCGCGCTGCTCGATTGCGAGCATCTCCGCCATATTCGCCCGCGCCCGCAGCGGGTCGCCATAGCGCCGGCCCATGTGCGCCATATCGACACCCAGAATCCAGAACAAGCCTGAGCCTTCGCGGGCGGCCATATTGCCGAGTGCATCGAAGAAGCGCGCCACGTTCTCATTCGTCTCGGGCGCGCCGCCCTGGTAGATGCTCTTTACAAAGGGCCCGCAGAGCACCGGCAAAATCTTCACATCGGGTCCGTACAGATGCTGCAGAAAGATGACCTGAAACTCGATCGAATGCTCCACCGCGTGGCAATAATCCTCCATCCGCACGGCATCGGGCGCCGCGGCCGCAAGCTCATCGACCAGCCGCAAATTGGTGCGCGCCGTGCCCGCAGGAGTGATGAAATCCTTGCGTGTTAATCCGAACCGGTCCGGCGCTCCGTAGTGCGAAGTGCCGAGAATCACGAACGTGCGCTGCTCGTGTCCATCTCGCGGCATCGCACGATACGCCGCGCGATAGGTTTCCCAACCGCCTTCCGGGCTGGCATGCGGCGCTGCGATAGCCACCGTATTCTCGTGTCCTTCGGCTGCTCCGATACGGGCCAGTAACAGATCGCGCAAACGCAGGCCGTCTGCGGGATATGCGCTGCCGGCGAAATTCGGCATCCGCGTCGTCTCCGCCGCGAAACTCTGTTCGCGCGCCGCTTTCATCTCGCGATAGCGATCGTTCTCGAGAAAGCCGGCTTCGTCGAGCGCATCATAAAGATGCTTTTCCAACTCGCCCACCTGTATCTCGCCCGTGATGCGCACCAGCTCCGCCCGCAGATCGATCGCGCTCTGCCGTCCATCGAAGCATTCGAGCGCCGAAACGAGCGGCGGCGGCACCAGCAGCGTCGCACCGGAATAGCCGTACGGATCGCGAATGTAGAAGCCGGGTTTCTCCGGGTCCGGCGAGGGCATGAATTCCAGATTGAAGCGCAGCCGCGGCAGTACTTCGGACACGCTTTATTCTACGAACTCACCCGGTCCGCATTCGCCTGCCGCAGGCCTTCCAAGAACGAATACGGCACGCGCACATTGCCCTCGATTCCGCTCCCGAGCTGCACGTTCGGCTTTACCGCGCCGTGAAAGTCCGAACCGCCGCTTGGAACCAGATCGAGTTCTTCGGCCAGTTGCCGGTAGTGCGCCTGCAGTTCCGGACCCTGCTCGGAGTGGATAATTTCCAGCCCGACCAATCCCGCCTCGCGATACGCCAGCAGCAGTTCACGCTCTGGCTCGCGCGGCAGATCGAGCCGGATCGGATGCGCAATCACCGGCACGCCTCCCGCCGATCGCACTACGCCGATCACCTCTTCCGCTGTCTTGCTCTGCCGCGCCACGAAACAAGAAGCGCCTTCGCCCAGATACTTGCCGAATGCCTCTTCCACATTGCGCGCATAGCCCTTCTCAACCAGCAGCCTCGCGAAATGCGGTCTTCCTGCAAGCGATCGCCCGCGCGCCTCCACTTCTTCGAGCGTGATCGGAATCCCCTGCTTCTGCAGCTTGGTTGCAAGACGGTCGTTCCGGTCGCGGCGTTCCGCGCGTTCGTGCTCCAGCCAGCCGGCAAACGATTCGCTCGGTCCGCCATTCGGGAAATACGCCAGCAGATGCACCGAGCGCCCCTGATGCGGACCCTCCAGCCCCATCTTCGTATTCAGCTCGATGCCGCAGACCAGTTCCACTCCGGCTTGCTGCGCCGGTCCTCGGGCCGCCTCATAACCGCGAAATGTATCGTGATCGGTGATCGCCAGCGCGCGTAAACCCTTCTCGCGGGCCAGCTGAACCAGTTCCTCGGGTGTCAGCGTCCCGTCGGACTCGTTCGTGTGCGCATGCAGATCGATCCTTCCGTTCTCGCCCGGGTTCACTATCGCTTTTTCAACTCCGCATACGTCTCAAACATGAAGGTCTCGCCGCAGGTGTGCGCCACCAGTCGCCCCGCTCCCAGGTTCTTCACTTTCTCTTTGGTGTGATTCAAGAAGAAAATCGCTCCATCGGTGCTGTCGCCCGCCTTCAGCTTCACCGGAACCAGCGCGATCGCCGAAGCCTCCGCCGCGGCCTTGAATCCGCGATTCACAAACTGCGCCGTGGCGGCTTCACGCCGCTTCTCATAACCGTTGGTGGAACGAAAATTCGCCAGACCGTAAATACTATTCTCATAAAGCAGCTGCAGTTTGATCACATCGTCGCGATTCCCATTCTGCATCAGCTCCGCTACCACATAGTCGGCCGGCACGGCCTGCAGCACGGTGCCATCCTGCCGGACAAACGTGAAGTCCAGCGGGCGCACGGTCCAGCTAACCAGCGAACCGTTTGTCACCGTCACCTGCGCGATGCTGAACTCCTTCAGACGCGATGGCAGCTCCGCGAACATCACCGTAATGCCATTTTTCGTGACCGATTCGTATTCGAGACCGTGCGATTCGAAAATTACCGGAGGCGGCTGCGGCTGATTCGCGTTTGCTGGATTCGCCGATTCGCTCGCCTGGCCATCGGGGCCGACCGACTGTACCGGCTCACTCGAATTTGTGTCCTTCTGGCCGACGGTTCCCGGCTTGCTCTGCCCCGCTTTGGGCGCTGATGTCTCACCCGGTTTCAGCGGTTGGCTCGTACTCTGCGCCAGTGCGGCCTGCGCGCTGAGCAGCAGCAGAAAAATGCATCCCTGCGCGAAAATAAACTTTTGCTGCGCGCGAAAAAAGAACATCCGAAAGACCCTGCTTCATGATAGACGCCGCTGCCGCAGCGCCCGGTTAGCTTGATTGTCCGCTTTCGGCCAATTTCGCCGTTAAACACCAGCGCAGCACGCCGCGCGGCACTGCTCCAAACGATTCCACATCCACCCGCAGCAGAGCGCCTTTCTTGAACTCCATTTTCAGATCCAGATGCCCGAGCAGATAGCCCGCCAGATGCTCAAATTGCGGATTATGCCCGGCCAGCAGCACGGACGGCGCGTCCCGATGCACGCGAATTTCGTCCCAAACCTGCTCCACGCTCGCGCCCGGCGCCAGCACCTTTGTTTCCACAATTTCGCCGGTATATTTCAGAACGCGTTTGGCAATTTCCGCCGTTTGCAGCGCACGTTTCAGCGGGCTCGAGAGAATCAGATCCGGCTTCACACCCGCTTTCGCCGCCGTCTGCAGCACCTGCCGCAGCTTTTTCCGGCCCTCCTCGGTGAGCGCGCGCTCGGCATCCGGCAATCCAGCGTGCCCATCCTCGGCAATCCCATGTCGCAAAAGAAGCACTTGCACGGTTTTCGCCTTTCATTCTGTCATACTGAGACCGTTCCATGCTTCCGGGTACGGAGGCTCGCGGCCGTATCCTGCTCATCACCGCAATCGCCGCCGCGGGTCTGATTCAAATTTCGATCGCCGCCAGCCAGATCTTTCTCGGGCTCGGGATCGCTCTGCTGCTCGTCTTTGAGCGCAGGCTTCCCTTCCCGCGCATCTGGATTCCGCTCGCCGCGCTTCTTTTCTGGACGATGCTGGCCGATCTTCTCGATCCCGATCCCTGGCTCGGCCGCGCCCAGATCAAAAAGTTTTTCGTCTTCCTGTTTATCCCGCTGATTTACTCGGTATTTCGCGAGCAATTGGAAAGGCTCTTTTATCTGGTTGCCGTATGGGCCGCCGGAGCTGCTGTTTCCAGCGGCATTGCCGTCTTTCAATACCTCCGGCACGCCCACGAGAGCTACATCGCCTACGTCGGCCAGCGCATCACCGGCTTTGAGAGCCATTGGATGACCTTCGGCGCGCTCGAGCTCAGCGTGCTCCTGATTCTCGTCGCGCACTGGTGCTTCGCAAGCCGCCGCCTGCCAGTCTGGGCTTATCTGAGCGCGGTGCTGCTTGCCGCCGCGATTCTGCTCGGAGGAACACGCAGCATCTGGCTCGCGGCCATTCCCTCGCTCCTCTATCTCGTCTGGGTCTGGCGCCCGAAGATGATTTTTGCGGTGCCGCTGCTCGCCGCAATTGCATTCCTGGCCGCTCCGCACAATGTGAAAACGCGTGTGCTCAGCACGGTGCACCCGAATGAGAACATCGATTCCAACCGTTTTCGCCAGGTAACCTTTCGCACCGGACTCGAGATGATCAAGGCGCATCCCTGGTTCGGCGTCGGCCCCGAAGAGATCCGGCGGAATTTCGATGCCTATGTCCCGAGCGATGTGAAGCGGCCTTTGCCCAGCGGCTTCTACGGCCATCTCCACAATATCTACGTGCAGTACGCGGCCGAGCGCGGCATTCCGGGATTGCTGTGCGTGCTCTGGTTTATCGGTCTGGCCGCTTACGATTTCACTCGTGCGCTCTTTCGCATCGGCCAGGCACGCTCACAGCAGTTATTCATACTTCACGCCGCTCTCGCCGTGATCATCGCGATCCTGATTGAAGGAGCCTTTGAATACAATCTGGGCGACAGTGAAGTACTCATGATGTTCGTCACGATTCTCGCCCTCGGCTACGCCGCCATTTCGCCGCGCGCGTTCACTTCCGCTTGCGAATATAAATCTGCCCGTTATACGTCGTGAACTGTACGTCCGGTCCGCCGCCGTTTATGGTGCCGCGCAGGCCGTGATCGTAGCGCAGATGATACATTCCGCCCTGTTCGCTGCGCTCGGCGTGCGAACCCGATTCCAGCTTCACATCGAAATCGCTGTAGATCGCCCCATTATCGGTCTTCATGCGCACATTCGCTTTGAAATTGTCGGGCAGCGTGACATCGATATCGCCATTCATGGTGCTGAACGACATCGGCTTCGAGGGATCCACTTGGTCGAGCACCACCTTCACTTCCCCATTCATCGAATGCGCCAGCACCGAGCCCGAGACGTCCTTCAGCGTCACTTTGCCATTCATGTTATCGGCGTCGATCTCACCCTGTACGCCCTCGACATAGATGTCACCGCCGCTCATGCTCTTCAGCTGCAGCGAACAGTGGCGCGGGACTGTAATCACCAGATCGGCCGGGCGCATCATCGAGGTCTTGACCGTCACGACATTGTTCTCTTCGGTCACATCCAGCCCGCTTCCGCCGCCGTCGATACGCTTCATCCCGCGTGCTTCGGGCGGTGGCTCGTTGTCGTGTTCCTCCTCTTTCGAGCGTGCGCGCGCCTCCACAACAACCTGCTTCGTATCGGCGCCGCGTACTGTGATTCCACCGAGCATCAGGTGCGCCCGCAGCTGCACCGGACGGGACGGATCATCCAGCGGTACGTTGGCCCGCTCCTGCGCGGCCATTACTCCCGCACTTATTAATGCAATTCCAAATAATTTTCTGATCACGAGAAAAACTCCTTTAGCGTTCCCGATGCAAACGAATACTGCCGTTCAAAGTGTCGAAGGAAAGCTCCGGACCGCCTTCGCCGGCGCGTGCTCCGCTTGCCCGATCGCTGTGATACACATACTTGCCGTTGTGCCGCTCGGTTACTTCCGCCGGGATTGCGCGCGCACTCACATCGAAATCGCTGTAGATTTCGCCATGGAACGTCTTGAAGCGCAGATCCGCCGAAAGCGGCTGCACAAAGTACACATCAATCCCGCCATTCACCGTTTTGAAGTCGCACCGGTCGCGCGGATTCTTCGCGAAATGCACCGCAATGGGCCCGTTCACCGTATGAACCTCGCCCGAGCCTGTGATGCCAGTCATTCGGATGCCGCCGTTCACGTTGCTCACTTCAAAATCGCCGCCGCCATCCACCGTCAGATCTCCGCCATTCACGGTCGAAGCGACAATCCGAGCCGTTCGTGGCACCTCGACATCGATATCAAACCGCACTTCGTAAAATCTGCGCCGGTTGTCGTGACAATCGCCATACCCTCGGCAGCGCCAGGGCGCATCGTAGTACACCGAAACGGTCCCGGGACGCGACTCCGCGGCCAGTTGCACTTCTTTCGAATCGGCCACATCGCTTTCCGTCTCGGCCCGCACAATCTTATGCGCGACCACGTGAACGTTCGAGCCCTCCACCGCGCGCAGGTGCACATAGCCTTCCACGTTGTCGACCACCACCCGCATCGGCGCGCCTTCGAGCGGCAACGTTTTTTCAATCGTCTGCTGCTCGCGTACCGGCCAGTCATGCTCGTGCGCGCGTACCATTCCCGAGCCCAGCGCCAACAGCGCCAGCATCGCTGCGATTTTCATGGCGGAATCTCCTGCTCTCTAGCTCTTCAGCTTTTCAAGGCCCCACTTGGCGCGCTGCTGCACGGCCGCATTTACATCCGCGCCTTTGCTGAGCTTCTGCAATTCTCCGGTGGCATCGCGGTCGCGCATATGCACCAGCGCATCAATGAGCGCAATCTGCACCAGCGGCGATTTCTGTACGCCGAGAGAATCGATCAGCTGCTTGCGAACGCCCGGTTCATCGGAAAATTTCTCCAGCGCATCGAGCGCCGACAACCGTACATTCGTGTTGCCGTCCTGATTGAGCGTATTCACCAGCGCCGTCAGCAACTGCGGATCGAGCTTGTCGACGCGCGTGGACCAGGAAACGCCCTCCAGCCGCGAACTGGGCGACTCCTTATCGAGCATGGTCAGCGCCACGGTACGCCGCAGATCCTGCACCTCCGAACGCAGCTCGCCCGTATCGCCGGCCGGCGTGATCGCGCGCCGGAGGCTTTCGCGCCCCGCAAACCAGCCCAGCAGAAGCAACACAATCGCCGCCGCAGCCTGACGCACCAGTCCCGACAGACCCGGCTTCCACCACGCAAATCCGCGCCCCGGCACGCTGGCCCGGCCACTGTCGATATCGTGCAGCTTCTGATAAAAGCGCGCCCGCAGCGCCGCGCTCGGCTGCTCTTCCGGCAAGCGTCCGAGCTCCTGCCAGGTCGCCTCCAGTTCCGCAAACTCGATCCGCAGTTCCGGATCTCTTTCCAGTTCTCTTTCAAACGCCTGCTTCTCGGCGGGCGTCAGCTGGTCCGCCAGATAAGCCGCGATCTGCTCGCGTAATGGCTCAGACATCGTACAACCTCTCTCCACGCAGTTCGCAAAATTTCTCTCGCAACTCTTTCAACGCGCGGTATGCCCGCACCTTCACGGTTCCTGCTTCTACCTTCAATATCGACGCAATATCCTGATACCGCAGATTGTGGAAGCGGCTCAGCACCAGCAGTTCGCGCTTGTCTTCCGGCAGCTGCGCCAGCGCTTCGCCCAGAAATCCGGCATCCTGCTTGCGCGCGAAAACTTCTTCCGGCGCCGGTTCTTCGCTTCTCATATCGTTCAGCTCCATACCCGCCACCTCGCCGCGCCGCTTCTTCAGCGCATCGAAGTACGCATTGCGCGCCATGCGATAGAGCCAGACCGGAAAAGCCAGGCTCGGATCGTAGCTCGCCGCGTACTTGAGCACACGAAAGAACACCTCCTGCGTCAGATCCTCGGCGAGGGACCGGTCGCGGGAAAGCTGCACGAGGTAGCGAAAGAGCGCCCCGTGGTACCGCTCGAACAACACGGCCAGCTGCCCGGTCTGGCCAGCCTGCACCTGCCGCATCACGGCGCTGTCGGATTCGCTATTCACTCTCTCATTGGTGCATACTGCTGTTGCGCGCAAAAGTTACAAAAAAGCCTTCGCGCACCTGGCCCAAGCGTTACCGAGGATTTTCGCCCTGTACCGTCAACCGTGCGGCACCTTTCCGGAAGAGCAGAAGCGCCAGTCCCTGGCGGAATGCGGGCGTCTCCAGCACGGATTCGTCTCCTCGACTGCGGAACTCCGGGATAACGGTTCTTGCGCCGGTTTCCGTGTCTTCCCAAAAGCCCAGATAGTCGCCGACTCCGAGCCGAAGTCGTATTCGCGCCGGCCCGTTGCCATCGACATACGCGATGTGCACTCTTGCGCTTGAAAGCATTCGGATCTGCACGCCTTCCGCATGCACGACCGTGGTGGCATCCGGCTTCATCTCAGCGAGCGGCACGGAATCGACGAAGCGATGCAGAATGCCTAGCTGTTTCCGCAGAGTGGCACCGCCGCCCCCCGGACCATTCGGCTCGGTATCGCTTCCGTCCTCATGTCCAGGGCTGAATGAATAATCGAGAGCATCGAAAACCGCGCCGCCCGAAAGCAGGAAATTCCAGGCCTGCCGACGGTACCCTGCATCGGTTTGCCCCAGAAAACCGGTTTCGTCATACGTCAGCGGCTTGTCGATCCCGTAGTTCAGCGTAGCGGCTTCCGGATACGCATAATGAAAATTGAGAACGCTCGCGCCTCGCACCGGCTCGCCCACCGCGAAGCGAAAA
This sequence comes from Terriglobia bacterium, assembly GCA_021325235.1. Classification (GTDB taxonomy): domain Bacteria; phylum Acidobacteriota; class Terriglobia; order Bryobacterales; family Bryobacteraceae; genus Bog-105. Next base: position 26,756 of record JAJPHN010000040.1, read on the forward strand.
TTACAGAAATTCTGCGCAATCAGATGCCGATTCGGCAAGCGCGATTCTTCATCCGTGATCCATCCCGCTACGCGCTCCTGCCAGGCGAGCGACTGCGCATCAGCCAGATCGACCGAATTCGGATAGAGGTTGCGCCCGGGCAGCGCCAGGTACGGATTGATCACATCCGCCAGCTGGCCGCGATCAGACCAGGGCTCGTTCTGAATCTCGAAGATCACGTTTGGAAACGCATTGGCCTCTCGCACCAGCTTGCGCGTGTACCGTTCCTGGTACGCGAGCAGGTTGCCATTGTCGAGCGTGTTCACGTTCTTCCAGCTCACCGGGTCGGTGTGGTTCACGTTATTCGGCGCGTTGAAGACGCTCATGTTCCACTGCGCGTCTCCGTACTGCGATGAAAACAGCGTCAGCTCGACGATGATGCCGCGCTCTTCCGCTGCCCGCAGATAATCCCGCAGCCTTTGGAAGTAGCGATCGTCCCAGCGATCGAGATCGAACCGGTTTCCGCCGCCGGCATAGCCCGGCTCCTGGCTGCGGGCCCAGGGCAGAATCAGTTTTCCCGGCGCTGGCGCCAGCGTGTTCCGCCGAATGCCAAACGACTCGCCCGGAACCTCCACGTAGCTGCCACCGAACAGGCGCGTTTCGTTCAGTCCGTCCTTCTGCAGGGTTTCCAGATACTTCGTGCCGTCGAAATCGGCATTGATGACCGCGCCATAGTGCTCGCTGCTCGTTACCAGCACGATCGTTCGGCCGCGATAAGAAAAATAATGGTGATTGCTCGGGTCGAGATGAATCGGCTCGATGCCGTTTTGCGCAGCGAGCACAGCAGCGGCCAGCAGAGCGACAGTCATCCTCATGGCGCGCTCACTACCGGTAGCACGATGGCGCTGCTGTGGTAGACACGTTGAGTTGCCTTGCGATAATCGGCTGCGCTCGCTTCGAAGATGTTTAGTACAAACGTCTGCGGATTGCGGTCGTACACCGGAAACCAGGTACTCTGTACCTGCACCATCACACGATGGCCTTTGCGGAAGACATGGTCGTTTGTATGCAGATCGATCGTGTACGCCAGCGGCTCATTCGGTTTCAGCGGCGCAGGATGTTCGAAGCCGTTGCGAAAACGTCCGCGAAAAATCTCGTCCGCAATGATCAACTGATAGCCACCCATTTTGGCGTGCGTTTCTTTGTCATCGGGTGCGTCCTCGGGATATACGTCGATCAATTTCACTACCCAGTCGCTGTCGGTTCCGGACGTCGAAGCCACCAGTTTCGCTACGATATCGCCCGTAACGCGCAGATTGCTCGCGAGCGGTTCGGTTTCATACGACAGCACATCGGGCCGGTGGTCGACAAAGCGCTGATCCTGCACCAGCCACACCGGCCATTCGGGACCCGGATAAGTCGGCGTGACCGGTCGCGGCCGGTACGGCACCGGATTGGCCGGATCGCTCACATATTCGTCGTAGCTCTGTTTATCGCTTGCCCCCGCAGCATCGAACGAGAGCTTTCGCCCTGCCGCAAGATACAACCGCTTCTCTTCCACTTGCTGCGCCGGCGGCCACGCTTCGTATTCGCGCCATTGATTCGTCCCGGTTTCAAACGTTGTCGCCTCGGGCAGTTTCAGCGTCCCTTCGCCGCGTAGCCAGTATTGAAACCAGGGCGTCCAGATCTTGTCGCGATACCACTTCGCCGTATCGCTGCCGAACTCGACCGGCCCTAAACGCGCGGCATCGCGGTTCCACTGCCCATGATTCCACGGCCCGGCAACGAAATAGTTCCAATGGTTGTGATCGAACTTCTCCATCGCCGCATAAATTTGCTGCGGCCCATAAAAATCCTCCTGATCCCACCAGCCCGCAACGTGCAGAATCGGCGTCTTCACATCGTGGATGTACGAGATCACGGTCTGCCGTTTCCAGAACGCATCATCGTTCGGATGCGAGACAAAATCCTGCCAGGTCGGAATCTTGCCGTGAAAGTACCGCGCGTCCGCATTGCGCAGCGGACCCAGATTCAGATACCACTCGTAGGTATCCGCACGGTCGAACTGAAAATGGTAGTTCTCCGCCGCAGTCGTCTCGAGCAGCGCCGAGTACTCAAAGCCGTAGCTCAGGCGAAACGCGCCGTTGTGATGAAAATCGTCGCCCAGAAACATATCGGCCGGCGAGGCCTGCTCGATAATCGCTTTCACCGCCGGGTGCGGATCGAGCGCCGCCATAACTGCGGTCCAGGCGTCATACGAGGTGCCATGCAGGCCCACTTTGCCGTTGTTGTTCGGCACGTTATGAATCAGCCATTCGACCGTGTCCCAGGCATCGGTCGTTTCGTCCACGCCATTCTTGTCGGCCGGATCATGCGGAGGGCGTTGCATCACGAATTTGCCTTCGGATTTGAACCTTCCGCGCAGATTTTGAATGACGGTGATCCACTGGTCGGCTCCGGGATCGCTCGAAAAGACCTTCTCCACGACGGACTTCTCCGGCACGCCGTACGGTGTGCGGCGCAGCAGAATCGGCAGCGGGCCTTTCGCATCCTTGAACAAAATGATTACCGTCTGCAGGCGAACGCCGTCGCGCATCGGGATCATCACTTCCCGATACTCGACGGCGATCCTGCCCTTCTCCGGCTCTTTCGGCATCTGAGGGCCGAAAGCGGCCAGAACGAATGCGAGCGCGGCCCAGCTTTTCATAATTCCCGGATCATACCAGCGATCCGGGAGCGACTGCGGTTACCGCTTGCGGCGCTTCACGACTCCAACCGCAGCCAGTCCGCCGCCGATCAGCAGGAACCCGAGCGACGCAGGCTCCGGCGTAGGCGTGGCCAGCAATCCGTTTACGTGCGTGCCGTCGGAATAAAAGCCGACCAGATCGCCCGCATCGTTGATGCCGTTGAGCACCGTGCCGCTCACGCCGAAAGCCGTCAGAAACTGCGCATTCGGATCGCTCACCGTCTGCCAGCTGTTCGTGTTCACGTTATAGACGAAGCCGTTGGTGCCGTCGTTCGCGTTCAGGAAAGAGCCCACCAGCTGACCTTTGTTATTCATTCCGAAAATACTGGTGTTTACGCCCACGCCCATCGGGTCGTCGAGGATCTTGTACGTGCCGTTCTCGTCCAGGAAGCCGTGGGTATTGCCGATGGCGTCGCTGTAGAAACCGGCGATCCAGCCGGCGTTGTTGATCGCCGTCGCCGTAACTGAGGTCGCTCCGGTAATTGACAAATCGGTGAAATGATTCGTCGAGAGATTCACTTCATAGCCGTGCGACACGTTCAATGCGTCAACGTAGAAGCCGACCGCGATATTGGAATCATTGATGCCCAGCAGCTGGTTGAAGCCCATCGAGCCGGAATGGTCCACCGTCGTTTGTGTGCCGCCGATCTGGGAAAAGCCATGATTTGCTCCGGCCGCATCGACGTAGAATCCGACGGTGTTGTAGGTGCCGTTTGTTTTGGTGTTGTTGATGCCGACGACCTGCGTCTGTGCGGCGCCGTTGTAGTTTTCCGCTACAAAGCCGCCTGATTTCGTCCAGGTGTAACCGTTGTTCGGAACCACGGCGCCATCGCCGAAGTATCCGGCAATCACGCCCGCGTTGTTGATCCCAAGCAGCTGGTTGAAGTTGGGATCGGCTGGATTGTTGATGGTTTGAAAGTTGTACGTGCTGGCGCTGGCCGTGGCGCAGGCGATACAAAGCGCGCTGGCAGCCGCAAGAAAAGTTCGTTTCATGAGTGTGATTACTCCTCCTCTTACCCGGAAAGCGACAACCTCCGCCCAATCCCCTCAACTTTTTTTAGTTTTTTTTCAGGGCGTTGATAAGATGTTGAGCGCTTCCCGATGCAGACCCGATCCTGCGCCCTGCTGGCGCTTTTCGTCTTTTCCCTGCCGCTGGCTGCGGCCGACAACTTTTATCTGAAAAACGGCGATCGCGTCGTCTTCTACGGCGACAGCATCACCGATCAGCGCCTGTATACGGTGCTCACCGAGACCTACGTCGTCACGCGCTATCCGAAGCTCGACGTCTTCTTCGTTCATTCCGGCTGGGGCGGCGACAAAGTTTCGGGGGGCGGCGGGGGACCCATCGATCTGCGCCTCGACCGCGATGTGATCGCCTACAAGCCGACCGTGATGACGATCATGCTTGGCATGAACGACGGCCTGTATCGCGCCGAAACCGAAGCGACCGACAAGGCCTACTTCGACGGGTACCGCCACATTGTCGAAAAGATGAAAGCGGCCGATCCCGGCATCCGCATCACCGCCATTCAGCCCTCGCCCTACGACGATGTAACGCGCCCGCCGACTTTCCCGGGCGGCTACAACGAAGTCATGCGCAGCTTCGGCAAATGGATCGCAAATTACGCAAACGAAGCCAATCTGCAGGTCGCCGACCTGAACACGCCCGTGGTCGCGATGCTGCGCAAAGCCGACCAGCTCGATCCGGCTGAGGCGCAGAACATTATCAAGGACCGCGTGCATCCCGGTTTCGCCGGACACCTGATCATGGCCGAGGGCCTGCTCGAGGCCTGGCACGCCCGGCCCTTGGTCTCATCGGTCACGATCGAAGCCGGCCCGAAACCAAAATGCTCAGCCGAATACGCCAACGTCAGCGATCTGGCATCCGCCAACGGCGGCTTACGCTGGACCGAGACCGAAGAAGCGCTGCCGCTGCCGTTCTCCGCCTGGAAGAACGACAAGTGGACCAGCGGCCCGCTCGATCTCGTTCTGCGCAGTTCCGATGTTTCTCAAGCGCTCAATAACGAGCCGCTCAAAGTCGGCGGCCTCAAGAGCGGCGTCTACACCCTCAAGATCGACGGCCAGAGCATCGGCAATTTCAATAACGACGAACTCGCCCGCGGCATCAACCTGGCTTTACTCGACACGCCGATGGCGAAACAGGCCCAGGAGGTCTACGAGCTGACGGTGGCGCACTGCAACGTCCACAACGACCGGTGGCGGAACGTTCAGGTTCCGCTCGCACCCTACAATCTGCCGGCTGTCCAGTCTGCGATGCAGTCAGCCGACGAACTCGAAAGGGCGATTTTGCAGAAACGAAGCCAGGCAGCGCAGCCCAAGCCGCACCAATTCGAACTCGCGCCCGCTGCTTAGCCGGGAAATGCAGGAACGAAGCCAGCCAACCCGCAAAACTGCGAGCCGAGAACGCAAAATTCAGGAACGAAGCCAGCCTACTCGGCGGCGTACGCGAGTTGATCGGGCGGATGGGTGGCCGCGCGGATCGCGCTCATCAGCTGCGGCGCCGGGCTGATCCGGTTCATCACTTCAATCACCTTCGCGGGATAGCTTGGATCCGGATTGTAATAGTGGAGGATGCCGAGTACGTCCTGATTCCGGTATAGCTGGCTCTTGCCCAACTTGAAAGCCACCAGGTTGAGTCCGGCACGCAGGGTCGGGAACGTCTGATCGCCATTGCGCCAGCCGAAGATGTTGTTGTTCTTGTAGGCCTTTCCGCCGCCCGATTCAATCACGGAGATGCTGGGCAGCAGCCGCCAGTCGAGATGGTTGTCATCCGCCGCATGGACGAAATCTTCAGCCAAAAAGCTGACGGGACAGTGCAGGCTGGCGAGGAATCGCCGCAGACGTGCCGGACGCGGGTCCGGGGGAGCGGGCGGCGCGAGTTTGGGCGAAACCTGGGGAGTGGGCGGGATCGTCTTGCCGGAGATCTTCTCGAGTTTGCTGGTAAGCGGGAGCAGCAGCAGACTCGAAACCATCAGGCAACGTTTCGTTACCAGCGGGAGGTTCGCTCGGATGTTCCTATAACCAACTCGCATAACCATATTTTAACAGGTTATGTTAGCCCTGCCCGATTCGGGGGAGATAGCCGGATCGAATGTAAGTAGAAGGTTTAACGGGAGATAATGGCGAGCTGTTCTCGTGGGAACGCGAATTTTCGCCCGAACTCGTCGATCAGGTTCACCTGGCACTGGTAGCGGCCTGGAGCGAGCGAAGCCGTGGCAGCCTCGATCGACACCGGAAGCGTAGCGGGGCGGTCGGCATTCAGCCGGGTTACGCGGACTGGGTTCGTTTGATAAATCCGCTTGTTACCGGAATAGAGCGTGAGCGCTGCTTCCACATCGGCGCGCTGGAAATTTTCGGGCAGGCCCTCGGGAATCTTGGGGTCGTAGACTTCGACATAGGCGAGCAGGTTCGAGCCCTTAGGAAAAACCCGAGTCACGTTGGGCACGAGCTGCTGGCCATTTGCGAGTAGCGGGTTTTGGGCGAGCAGCTTCTGCTTATTCTTGACGCCCGCCACCTGCGAGCCGGCCGGCTGGCGACCGCTGCTGAGCACCAGCGAACTCACGTGCAGCGTATTTGGCGAGGCGGCCAGATCGGGGACCGTGAACGATCGCTCGAAGGTGCCGACCTTCCCCTCGCCGTTCTCGCGCGCGACAAAGCGGATCTTGTACTTGCCCGGCCCGAGCGTCACGCCGGTGTCGTACTGGACGCTCTTCTGGGTGACCTGGCCCGCCACATCGGCGGTCACCTTTAGCGGAATCGTGTCGCGAACGCTGGCGGCGGGATGGTTCTTCGCATCGCGCACCTCGGCGATGAAATCGAGTTCGGTGGCCTGCTTGGCGCCTTTCTTTTGAAATTCGAGCGCGGAGCCGGGAATCTTGGCGGTAATGGGAACGAAGTACTTGTCCTTTGCCAGCCGGAAATAATCCACCTCGACGGCCAATGGCAGATCGGTAATCGGGTTGTCTGCGAGCAGCGCCTGCGAAAGCTGGGCCTCTTTATCGGAATCCTGCATGCGGCGGAAAGTCGTTGGCGCGAAATAGCCCTGCCGGTAATCGAGCTTCGGTTTGAGCGCCGCAATGCGAGGTGCGAGTTTCACCTGAATGCGCCGGTAGCGCCCGTCCTGCGCCGGATTGCTCGAGACGTAGCTCAGCACGTAGTAGCTGCCGAAATCGCGCTGCACCTGGCGCAGACCGTCGGTCAGGTCATTGGAGTCGAGCAGCGCTTTCCCGCCGGTATCAAGCGCCAATGTTGCCAGTGTTTCCTGTTGATTGTTAAAGTTTTCCTTGAGCGAGCGCTGTCCGGCGCCGCTGTACAGGTTGTTGCCGACTGCGCCGGACTGGGTGGCGTCGCCGCCCGGAACCAGTGCCGAGAGCCCCCGCGCATCGATGGGATAGAAAGCAACGTTGGAGCGGATCGCGGTATTCACCGTTGCCCGCAGCTGCGACTGGTTATCGACGCCGTTCTTCTGGATGCCGCTGGAGATATAAACCAGCGCTTTTTTTTCCGGATACTGGGCCAGATTTCGGGCCGCATCTTCGAGCGCGGCCAGTTTCAGATCGGCGTTAAAGATGTTGAACTCGGTCTCGTCGGCGACGAACTGGCCGCTCTGGTCCTGGGCATCGGCGCCTTCGTCGGCAAAGGTCGCGTTCTCGCTCGATTCGCCGATACGGAAGCGGTTGATGGCGGCGATCAGCAGGTCGCGGTCCGAGGTGAAATCCTGCACGGTCTGCAGAGTTGTGCCGTAGACCAGGATGGAAACCGTGTCGCTCGCGGTCATTTGCGTCCGCAGAAACTTAATAGCGGCTTCGCGGGCGCGGATCTGCTCGGGCGGCTGCATGGAGGAGAAATCGAACAGAATGGCGATCAGCCGCCGGTCCTGATACTTGGAGAGCAGGTCGGTTTTGGCAGCCGCTTTCTCGCGGTCGGGATTGTAGCCCTGCGGTTCAGGCTGGCGCTGCGCGAACTGCACTTCGGGAGTGGGCAGCGGGGTGTTGCCGAGCCGCTGATAATCGACCGCCTGCAACTTCTGCAGCTTGCCGTCTTCGTAGAGCTGGAAATCGTCGGCGGTGAGGTTTGGGATCGGATTGCCGTTGCGGTCGGTTACGGTCACGTTCACGATGACGATATTGGTGGTGATCGAAAACGTCGGGTGCTGCTGGGGAAACGCCAGTACGGCCACCAGCACAAGTGTCAGTATTCTCAAAACCGGAACCTCAGTACTACATTGAGCGTGCGCATGGCGCCGGCCGCGCTCGGCAGTCCATAATTCACCGCATTCACCACCGTATAGAGGCTGGTGTAATTCACATGGTTCAACACATTGTTCGATTCCACGCGAAACTCGAGGCGCCGCCGCTCGGCAAAGGTGAACGAGCGCGCAAACGCCAGATTCAGGTTGAACAGACCGGGACCGGGAATCGTATTTCGCCCGGCGTCACCATAAGCGCCATCGAGCGGAGTCGTGAACGCGTTCAGATTGAAGAAGCCGGAGCCGGAGTCGATCGGCTCGCCGGTGGCTTCCGCGCGCCCTTTGCCGATGCCGCCGGTCTGCGCGAGCTGCTGCGTGTTGCCAAGCACGCGCGCTGTCAGCGGGTTCCCGGTCTGGGCCGTCACTGCTCCTGAAATCTGCCAGTCCTTGAGCAACCGCGCGGTCTTGCTGTCGGGCGCAATGTGAGAACCCGGCCCCGCTACCGGCGACGTCCAGACAAAGTTCGTTGTGAACTCGTGCCGCACATCGAAGCTCGAAAGCCCGCGCTCAGCCGCGATGTCGAGCCAGTTCTGGGCGACCGTATTGCCGGCGCCGCCGAAGGTCGAGGAATCGTCGATCGATTTCGCGAATTGATAAAACGCGCTGAACGAGAGGCCGTGATTGAAGCGGCGATTCAAGCGCAGCTGCAGCGCGTGAAAAATCGAATCACCGATCGATTGATCATAAGTGAAGCCGGTGGCGCCGCGCAGCTCAGTCGGGAGGATGGGCGTGCCGGGCTCGGCCTGATTGGGAAGAGTGCGCACATCGAGCCGCGTGCCTTTGGTGCCGAGATAGCCGATTTCGCCGAAGAAGCCGCCGCCGAATTCGCGCTGAACCGTCAGGCTCCAGCTTCCCGCATAGGGTGTTCGATAATTACGATCGACCGCGAAGGTGTTGGTCACATCGCGCGGCGAAGCTGCCAGAAAACCGCGCCCCAGCGTGAGCACGTTATTCACGCTCGTATTGACGCTGTTCGACACCGCGAACGGCGGCTGATAGGCGAGCAGTGTTGCGAACTGGTTATACGCCTGCCCGTTGTAATAGATGCCGTAACCGGCGCGTACAATGGTCGAGCGTTTCTGATTGGGCACTTTCCAGGCCAGGCCGAGCCGCGGCGACCAGTTGTTCAGATCCGGATTGATCAGCCCGTCCGGAAAGGCGCCGGTATACTTGCCCGGCTGATCGGGCGTGGCCACCGAGACCGCCGTGTAACCGGGAGCGATGTCGAGATTCGCCATCCGCCCATATTTCTCCATGAAAGGCGAGAAGTATTCGTAGCGAACGCCCAGAATGAGCGTCAGATTCGCGCGCGCCTTCCACTCGTCCTGCGCATAGCCGTTCCATTGATTCTGCCGGAAGTATTCATTGAAGCCCGAGTACTGAATCGAGCTCGATTGCGGGAAGCCCAGCAGAAAATCGGCCAGATCGTAGCCGGTATTCGACTGCACACTGCCGCTGCCTCCGATCGCACTGGTGGCGACGCCGGTAAAGTTGAACGTTCCGCGGCCGTTCGGATCGGTGCGCGTGCTCAGATCGGCGCGTGTGTAGCCTCCGCCGAAGGTGAAGTTGTGCGTGCCATGCGTGATGGTCAGGCTGTCGGACGCCCCGAGCGATTGATTGCGGTTCAGCGTCGCGGTGCCGTCGCTCAGCGAGGCGAAGTTGGTGAAGTTGAGCGTAGGCGGACCGTAGTTGCGCGGATCGCTCGACGTGCCGGGAATGCCCAGCTCCGCTGCCACGTCAGGCCCCAGCGAGAAGTAGGGCGTCAGATTCGTGTAGTTGCGATTGAAGCGCAACTGCGCGACATTGAGCGCGGTCGGCGAGAGATTGCGCATCCACTGCAGCTGCGAGTTGAGACCGTACCCGTCGGTCTCGTCCGAATAGCCGAAGGGCTGAGCGGTCGTTCCGTTCCGATCCTGATACTGAAAGTTCAAAGCGAGCCGGTCGACGCTCGTGATCGAGCGCTGGATGCGCAGCCCGACGTTATCCGAGTTGGTTGCCTGCGCGGTCTCGTATTGATAATTGTTCGCGAGGCCCGGCTCATTCGGCAGCGGGTAGTAGTTGAGCAGGGAAAGCGCGATCGGGTTCAGCCGGTTTCGGGGAATGATGTTGTTGGCAAACGGCTGGTGCGTGGTCGGATCGAAGATCTGAACGGGAACGCTGGTGTTGGCTCCGGTCGATTGCACCGCCTGCGAAAAATTGCCCTGCCGGAAGGCCGCATCCGGCACCGTTTCTACAAAGAGCTCCGGCGTGCGCGCGCGCGTACCGAAATAGGTCAGAAAGAACTGCGTCTTGGTGTCGTGCGCAATCTTGGGGATCACCAGCGGCCCGCCGATGATGAAGCTGAAGCGCATCTGCGCATACGCCGCCTGCGGAATGTCGAGCCCGTTCAGCGAAAACGGCTTGGCGTTGGCAGCCGAGTTTTGGAAAGTGAACGACGCTTGCCCGTGCAGTTGCTCATTGCGCCGGCGTCGGTTGCCGAATTGAGCGGGAGGCCGCCCGGGACCGCCGCGAGCTCCGGGACGACCGCGCCCTCCACCAGGACCACCAAAACCGCCGCCCGGACCCATCGCCACAAACCCGGGTCCGCCACCGCCGCCGAATCCGCTGCTGGCACCCTGCGCAAAACCAGGCGCATAGCCGCTGTTGGTAGCTGATGCCGTGCCGTATGCCTCGAGACCGCCTCCGCCAGATGGTCCGCCCGCATCCGCTGCCGCACCCTGCGCCAGGCCAGGACTCAGGCTTCCTGAAATCAGAAACGCATCGTTGCCGGAATTACCGGTTTGCGTCCCCGCGGCTGACGTCTGCGGCTCCGCCGCCAGCAATGCATCGAGCTCGGTGGTTGCGCTGTTCGTGGTCCGTCCGCGCTGTGCCGCGGCAAACTGCTGCATGCGCTGCACCATCGGCGATTGCTTCAGATGCAGTTCGAAGTTGACCGCTCCCGCCTGGCTGGCGTAGTCGACCTGCTGCTGCAGCGTATCGAAGCCGAACATCTCGACCGAGACGTTCCAGGCGCCCGGACCGAGCGGCGGAAAGCCGTAGTGGCCGTCCGCGTCGGTGACCGTTGAAAAGCTCTGCGCGCCTTGCGTAGCGGTAACGGTCGCGCCCGGAATCGGCTGCCCGTTCGAACGCACGAAGCCGCTCTGTGCCAGTGCGCCTCCGGCGAGGAGAAGTAGAAAAACGAACGCCCGCAGCAAACTTGCATACAACGATGTTTGCCGCGGGCGGAAGGTTACCCGGGACCCGCTTGCTCGCAAATCATGTAACGTTCCAAACCGGAGTTTTTCCGGCTCGGATGACCTCGCGACTTTCGCGCGGCCTCGCGATCAAACAGCTATGGCCCACTATCTGGTTCGCGCCAAGCCGAAACCGGAACGTCTTCAGGAATTGCACGACCGGCTTCGCAGTCATGCTTTTACCGGCCTCCGCCCGTTCGGCCAGGCTCTGACCCGGTCCCTGGAAGACGCTCGTACCGAGCCCGACGGTACCGCGATCTGGGAAGAAGAGGACTACTGCTCGCCGCCCCTGGCTCAAGAGCGTGCGGCCGTGCTCGACACGTACTTCGATGAAATTCGTGTTGAGCAGGTGGCTGCTGGTCAGGGGTGGGAGCGCATCGAGGCGCTCCCAAAACTCATCCGCGGTTAGTGTCGGCCCGGGCTCAGAACAGCAGTTTCAGTGCTAACTGAATCTGCCGCGCCGAAGTCGTGCCATCGGGCTGAGTGAGCGTCGAAGAAGCCTGCCCGAATGTTCCCGGCGAGGCGATCGTGTTTCCCGCTGCGCCCGGATTTTCAAACTGGATCCGGTTAAAGACGTTGTAACACTCGGCGCGGAACTGCAGTTTCCAGCGCTCGGTGAAGGTGATGTTCTTCACCAGGTTCAGGTCGGTATCGTAATAGCGCTGACCGGTGAAGGTGTTGCGGCCCAGACTGCCGGGGCGACCGAACGGCTGAACGGCGAAGGCGGCGATGGTGGGCCCGACCTGGTTGCGCGGCGACCCCGCCGGAATCGAAGGTGTACCGACCAGGTCCGGCCGGTTGCTCAGTCCGGTATACTCCGAGTCTTCATAGCTGTAGATATCGTAGGGGATGCCGCTCTGGAAGGTCGAAAGTCCGGAGAGCTCCCAGCCTCCGACCACGTGCGCCAGCAGACCCTGGCTCAGATGCTGATGGCCGGGCCCGAACGGCAGCGCGAAGACGTAGTTGACAATGAGCCGGTGCCGCAGGTCGTAATCGGAGCTGCCGCGCTCTTCTTTCAGGTTGAAGGAATTGCGCGCGATATTGCGATTGCCGAGCGTGGCCACGATCGGATCGGCCGCATCGTCGATGGCGTGCGACCAGGTGTAGGCCGCCTGGAACTGGATATTGTTGCTGAACTGCTTATTGAAGACCATCTGCAGGCCGTTGTAGGTCGCGTTGCCAATGGACTTGATGAGGATCGGCTCGACGAAATCCGTGTTGCCTGTGACCTGTGCATAGCCCGAGAGAGGTGCGAGCCGGAGCCCGCCGCCGGAGACGTCAAGCGGCAGGGTACCGTTGGCGTGCGCCGCAGCGACCAGCCACGGCAGCGGCGGATTGCCGTCGACGGAACGGAACAGCCGGTGCGAATTCGAGCCGACATAATCGATCTCGAAGGTCATCTGGTTGCCGAGTTGCCGCTGAATACCTGCATTCCAGGATTGCGTGTAGGGGTTGCGCAGCTGCGGATCGAGCAGCGTAATGCCGCTCAGATAGCTGCCTTCCGTCACCGTGGCGGAAGGTGCAGGCTGGGTCGGAGGCGCGGCCAGATTGCTCACGGTCACGCCCGGCAGATAGTTCTGAAAAGCGGCGATAAAGGGCGGGTCGCCGCGCAGATTTTCAAACAGGTTCCCGAAGACGCGATCGTGGAAAATGCCGTAACCGGCGCGGAACGATGTCTTGCCATTGCGGAACGGATCCCAGGCCAGGCCGAAGCGCGGCTCGAAATTGTAGATGTAGGTATCGAATAGCTTGCGCCCGGTTCCCGGACCCGCGGTCTGGAACGTCTTGTCGCCAGGCGTCCAGGGAAGCTGGTTGAGCAGATTCGAGATATTGCCGTCGCGCTCGAACGGCACGCCGTCGAACTCGTAGCGCAGCCCGAAAGAAAGCGTCAGATTCGATGTTGCCTTGTACGAATCCTGGAAGAAGGCTCCGTACTCGTGCTGCACGAAGCGGAGAAAATCGGTTGCGCGGCGCGTACCGGCAGCGTTGTAGAACTGGGTCTGCGATTGCAGGTTGGTATAGCCGAGCAGCGCGGCGGCCATAGTTTGCAGCGTCTCATCGGAAGCGTTGGCGCAGTTGGAGCCGCCGCCGGGGCAGTTCACAGCCTGCACGCCGAAATCACCGAAAGCGGCAAAGTTGATCGTCGGCCGCGAGCCGAAGGCATCGTAGCCGTTATCGAAGACGTAGCGGAATTCGACTCCGGCTTTGATCGAGTGCTTGCCCGGAGTCCAGGAGAGCTGATCGACCCAATCCCAGGTGCCAGCGCGCCGCGCCTGACCATTGCTGTCGCCGAGCGCGCTGCAACCGAAGTTCGAGATCGTGCTGGTACCGTTGGCGCGATCGAAGCTGTAATCGGTGCCGAAGCCAAAGGGATCGATCGCACCGTACTGGTTCAGCGTCGAGACGCCATTACAGTTGAAGCCAACGTCGGTACGGTTCAGGCCAAAGCGGAATTCGTTCACCAGATCGGGCCGGAAGGCAGCGATGAAGTTGAAGGCTCCGTTGTGCGACTGCGAGCCCTGCGCAACGCCTCCCAAGCCGGGCAGAAATTCGTCGAGCGAGTTCCCGGTCGTGGCTCCGCCGTATACATAGCGTGCGAAGATGCTGTACTTTTCGCTGATTCGGTGGTCGACGCGGAAGATCGTCGTATTTGAATCGGTCGGAGTGGCGGTCGGGAAGTAATAGAGGCCGCGGATATCGTCGATCGCCGGACCGTTCGGGTTCGGATACTTCGCAAAAACCTTCTGCATGGTCGGATCGAGCGGAAGTCCGAGCGCGTTGTCGGGCGAAGAGGGGCTCGCCAGATTGATGTTCTGGCCGTTGTAGGTGAAGACGCCGGTCTTGAAGGCCGCGGTCGGCACGATTGCGGAGTTGGTCAGCGTGGTGCGGAAGCGGTCCCATTCCGAATTCACGAAGAAGAATGTCTTGTCGTGAATGATCGGGCCGCCGAGCGATGCGCCGAACTGGTTGCGCACAAACGGATTCTGCGGATCGGGCGAAGGATTGAAGAAGTCGCGCGCCGCCATCGCGTTTACCCGATTGAATTCGTAAGCCGAACCGTGAAATTCGTTGCCGCCGCTCTTGGTCACGATGTCGACAATTGCGCCGGAATTACGGCCGAATTCCGGGAGGTAGTTGTTCGTAATAACGCGGAATTCCTGCGTGGCGTCGGGATTGAGCGTGCTGGCGCCGCCCGGAATACCGGGCACCGACGGGTCGTTGTTGTCCACGCCGTCAAGCAGGAAGTTGTTATTGCGCTCGCGCTGCCCGTTAACCGAAAATCCCCCGAGTGAGCTGTTAGTCTGCTCCACTCCGGGCGAAAGCAGCACCAGCTGATAGGGATCGCGCGTGATCAGCGGCAGTTCCGTGATGCGTCGCTGATCGACTACGTTACTGATCTGCGCATCCGAGAGATCAACGGTCGCTACGGTGCTGCCGGCCACCTCAACCGCGGTCGCCACCTTGCCCAGATTCAGCGTTCCGTTCAGCGTCAAATTCTGCGCCACTGTGAGCGTGACATTCTGGAAGCGCAGCGTGTCGAAGTCGGTCTTCTCGACCGATACGTCGTACTGCCCGGCCACGAGGTTCGAAATGGTGTACGCGCCGGTGGCGTCCGTGGTCGCCGTGCGAACCGCCGCGGTTGCCACGTTGCGCGCATTCACGGTCGTATCGGGAATCGCCGCGCCGGTCGAATCGGTGATGACGCCCGTGATGGTGCCCGTCTGCGCGAAAGCCGCCGCTGCGAGCCCCAGGCCCAGCATCACGCGGGCTGCACGCAATGCGGCTGAGTGCGCTAGATTTGACATGAAAGAAAACTCCCCTTATCGCGAATTGCGAGAACGTTTGGTCCCAGAGTAACAGTGATATAGAGCGTAGGAAAATGGAATAGCCGCGCGATTTAGAAAAGTTTTAGACGGCGGTTAGAGGGCTGCCGGTTCGTGAGTGACCATTAACTTCGCCCTTTGTACCACAGGGTCGCCGGTTGTTTGCAACTAGCCGTTCGGCGGGGATGTGCAGCTGTTTCGAAATTCAATAACGCCCGACAACGTGGCCCCTGCAATCTCGTCGCCGTAAGTCCATTTCGAAACCGCAGCTTCAACGGACGGCTTCAGCAACGGATGCCCTTCCATTTGAATTTGCGTCGGATGGCCGTTCGGTCCAACAACGGCCGTAAAGCGGACGCGCCCGCTCACGTGCGCCATACGCGCCAGAGGAGGATACAACACCGGCTCGCTCGAAGTGGGCTTAGGGTCGGCCGAAACTATCTCCACCGCTGGCCGCGGAGGTGGATTCACCGCCTGTCTGTACAAATCTGACAGTTTGGGAGTGGCGCGTGGAAACAGGTCATCGAAGTGGCTGGCCTCAAGATCCAGAAGCAGGGCGCCTTTGCGAAGCGGCGGACCGATCGGATCGCCAACAGCGAAGATCGGTTTCTCCATCGGACCGGGCCCGAGCGCCGCATCTAGTTTGGCAAGTACGTGCATCGTCCAGGAAGTCTGCGCCGGCGTGTTTGCGTGAGTGCGATCGTAGAGATCGCGGTCCAGAATATCCATTCGGAGATGCCTGGTGACGCCGTTGCACTGCACCCGCATCACGACATCCGCACCGCTGAACGTAAGACAGTGCTTGCACCGCTTTTTCTCCCGATTTCGATTTGGGCCGGTTGCGTACAAGGATCACCCGGGGGCGTGATGAGCATCCGCGAAATTCGAGTTCCATTCTCGTCGGGGGCAACCGAAATAACATCGATGTAGTGGAAGGGCGGACCGAAATCGAAAAATGTATTTCGCCCAATCACGAATTGCTGCGGTGCCAAAGGCTTCATCCTGCCTCCAGCAGCGACCAGGAAAATGCAGCAAATCAGAATCAGCGACCGCATGGTTGAAACTGATTCTATATCGCGGCAGCGGTTTCACTTTTGAGCGTAGGAAGATTTCCGGCTCCGACTCGATCGGATGCCACCGAGCCCTCCGGCTATGACGGCAGCGAGACTACGATCTGCTGCCGGTCGTTCAAACGGGCCGGATAGGTCTCGATCCGGCAATCGCCGAGCAGAGGCTGCCCGTTCGCCAGATCAAACTTCCAGCTGTGCAGCGGACAAATCAGGACGCAGCCGCCGACCAGCCCGTCGGCGAGCGGCCCCTGCTTATGCGGGCATTCGGCCTGCGTCGCGTAGACGTTCCCGCAGCGTGTGTGGAAAACCGCAAGCCTGCGTCCTGCGATTTCGAAATTGCGGCCCTCGCCGGGAGGAATCGCGCTCAATGGTGCAATTGTTACTTCGCTCATTGGATCACCGTCAGCACGGAATGGAACTGATTCGGGCCGGGCGCGTTCACCAGGTCTTTCCACGGATCGCGATACGCTGCCGAGCTGCGCGCCAGGTCCTTTTCGAGGCGCTCGGCGATGCCTTCGCTGTCATCGACCACCACTTCGCGGATTTTCGCGATACCCACCCGCTCGACGAAACCGTACGTCCGCTCAAGGTATTTCGCGTTTTCCCGGTAATACTGCACAAATCGCGACATGTATTTCAGCACTTCGTCTTCGCTTGCCACCGTACACAGCAGATCGCCCTTGCGTACGTGCGCACCGGCTGCGCCTCCGATGTAAATCTCCCAGCGTCCGCCCTCGACCGCGACTGCGCCGAAATCTTTGACCATTGCCTCGGAGCAGTTACGCGGACAACCCGCAGTCGCCATCTTCATTTTGTGCGGCGAATCGAGCCCCTTCATGAAGTCTTCAATGCGAATCGCCAGCGAGGTGCTGTCGCCCACGCCGAAGCGGCAGAACTCTGTTCCCACGCAGCTCTTGCACGTTCGATAACTCTTACCATAGGCATGGCCCGACGGCATATCGAGATCGCGCCAGACATTCGGCAAATCTTCCTTCTTCACGCCCAGCAGATCGATGCGCTGTCCGCCGGTGAGCTTCACCATCGGCACGCGGTATTTTTCCGCCACATCGGCAATGCGCCGCAGCTGCGCCGGATTCGTCACGCCGCCCGGCATCTGCGGCACTACCGAAAAGGTCGCGTCTTTCTGGATGTTGGCGTGGATGCGCTCGTTGATGAAGCGCGCGTCCGATTCGGCCTCGTACTCGCCGGCCCAGATGGTTGCAAGCAGCGAAGCCAGTCCGGGTTTACTCGCCGGATCCTCTTTCCCCTCGGCCAGCGCCTGAAACACCTGCGACACCGAGCGCAGATTCCGCTCCCGGCAGGCTTTGATCAGCTCCGGCTTGGTAAGCGGCACGCCCGGCACATAGTAATGCACCGACGGATCGTCTTCTACAGCACCGCCGCAGGCCCACTCAATCACTTCGCCCACCAGCTTCTTACACGAACCGCAGCCCATCCCGGCGCGCGTCGCTTCCATCACCGCTTTCGGGCTGCGCTTGCCGCCTTTCACGCATGCCACGAGCGCGCCCTTACTCACGCCGTTGCAGTTGCAGATCTGCGTATCGGCCGGCATATCCTCAACCGTCACCTGTTTCGCCGGAGCACCGATGTCGAACAGCAGAGCAATGCGATCGTCCGGCAGCGGCGCCTCGCGATCGAAGGCCTGCGTCAGATACGCCGACTTGCTGATATCGCCCAGCAGAATCGCGCCAATCAATCGCCCGTCGCGGATGATCAGCTTCTTATACGTTCCTTTCTTCGGCTCGGTGAACTGCACGATCTCGTCGTTCTCATCCTGCGGCTCCGAAACACCCATCGACGCCATCTCGACGCCCATCACCTTCAGCTTGGTCGCCACCTTGGAGCCGTTATACGCCGCATTCGGATTCGCGCCCGTGATGTGATCGGCCAGCACCTTCGCCTGCTCCCAGAGAGGCGCCACCAGCCCGTACACCGCGCCCCGATGCTGCGCACACTCGCCGACAACGTAAATATTCGGATCGCTGATCGAGCGCAGCTGGTTATCGACCACAATCGCGCGCTCGACCGCGAGTCCGCTGCGCTTGCCCAGTTCGATGTTGGGTCGAATACCGGCCGCCACCACAATGAGATCGCAGGCCAGCGTGCGTCCGTCTTCGAGCACCAAGCCGTCGACATGCTCCGCGCCCAGCGCGCGAATCGCATTCGCCTTGAGATGCACGCGCACGTTCATCTTTTCCATGGTCGTCTTGAGAATGGCGCCGGCCTGCGCATCGAGCTGCTGGTTCATCAAGTGCGGCGCACGATGCACCACCTCCACTTCCAGTCCGAAATTCTGCAAGCCGCGCGCAGCTTCGAGCCCCAGCAATCCGCCGCCGATCACCAGCGCGCGCCCGCGTCCCTGCGCATACGCCGCAATCTCGCGGCAGTCGTCCAGGCTGCGGAACACAAACAGCCCCTGCTTATACGCGCCGTCGGATGCATACAAACCTTCAATCGGCGGAATGAACGAGCTGCTGCCGGTGGCGATGATGAGCTTGTCGTAAGGCTCGCCATTGCCGTCGTCGGAAAGGACCACGCGCGTTTTCCGCAGAATCGTCTCGGCGCGCACACCCGCATGCAGAGTAATGTTGTTCTCGCGATACCACGCCAGCGGATTGAGAAATATTTCGCTCTCTTCCTGGCTCCCGTTCAGCACGTTCGAGAGCAAAATGCGGTTGTAATTCCCGTACGGTTCGTCGCCGTACATGCTGATCTGAAACCGGTCGCCGCCGCCGCGCGCCAATATCTCTTCCACCGCGCGCGCCCCCGCCATGCCGTTGCCGATCACCACCAGGTTCTGCTTCTTCATCTCAAAACTCCCGTCGCCTTGGAAACTCTCGCCGCGCACACTTTGAACTCGGGCATCTTCGATACTGGATCGACCGCCGGATTCGTCAACAGATTCGCCCGCCCGCGCGCGGCAAAATGAAACGGAACAAAAATCGTGTCGATGCGAATCGTGTGCGTCAGCCGCGCCTTCGCCATTGCGGTGCCGCGTCGCGTCGCGAGCAGCACGTCGTCGTTCTCCGCGATCCCGTAGCTCACTGCCGTGGCCGGATGAATCTCAACGAACGCCTCGCGCACTGCGTTATTCGATTTCTCGACTCGGCGCGTCTGTGTGCCCGACTGGTAATGCGCCACTACTCGCCCGGTCGTCAGATACAGCGGATATTCCGCATCCGGCTCCTCCGCCGAATGTCGAAATTCGACGGCCTGAAAACGCGCCCGCCCATCCTCGGTTGCAAAGCGCTCCAGAAACAGGCGCGGCGTTCCCGGATGCGCTACGTGCGGACACGGCCAGAACACTCCCTGCTCTTCGACAATGCGCTCGTACGTGATACCCGCGTAATCGGCCACTCCGCCCGCCGAAGCGCGCCGCAGTTCGTCGAAGACTTCACGGTTAGTACTCGCCAACTGTACGCCCATGCGCTCCGCCAGCGCCGAGAGGATCGCGAGATCCGACCGCGCACCAACCGGAGGCTCGGTCGAGCGCCGCCGCAGAATCACTCGCCCTTCCAGGTTCGTCATGGTGCCTTCTTCTTCCGCCCACTGCGTTGTCGGCAGCACAACATCCGCCAGCGCCGCTGTCTCGGAAAGAAAAAAATCGCTCGCCACCAGCAGATCGAGCGCGCGCAGCCGTTCCTCCACATGCAGCGCCCGCGGCGCCGAGACCACCGGGTTCGAAGCAAACACCAGCAGCGCGCGAAGACCCGTCTCGCTGCCGATCGAATCGAGCATTTCGTACGCCGGCTTGCCCGCCCGCGGCAGATCTTCTTCCTTCACACCCCAGACATGGGCGACCTCCCGCCGGTGTTCGAAGTTTTCAATCTTGCGATAGCCGGGTAGCTGATCCGCCTTCTGCCCGTGCTCGCGTCCGCCCTGTCCGTTTCCCTGCCCCGTCAGGCAGCCATAGCCCGAATACGGTTTGCCGCACAAACCCAACGCCAGCGCCAGATTGATGAAGCTCGCCACATTCTCGACGCCCTTCGACTGCTGCTCCGGCCCGCGCGCCGTCAGAATCATCGCCGTTCGCGCCATCGCCAGCAGCCGCGCCGCCACTTCCAGCTGTTTCTCCGGCACGCCCGTGATGCGCTCGACTCGCGCCGGCCAGTAACGCGCCACCACACGCTGCACCGCTTCGAAACCGACTGTGCGCTCGGCAATGTAGCGCGCATCGATCAGCCGCTCTTTGATCGCAATATGCAGCAGTCCGTTCGCCAGCGCCGAATCCGTACCCGGCGTGATCTGCAGATGCAGCGTGGCCGCAGCCGCCGTCGGTGTTCGCCGCGGATCCACCACGATCAGCGACCCACCCTTCGTACGCTGCGCCTGAAAATACTGCATGATCGGCGGCATCGTCTCCGCCAGATTGCTGCCCGCCAGCAACACGCATTCGGCTCCGGCAATATCGCTCAAAGGAAACGGCAGCCCGCGATCGATCCCGAATGCCGCAATCGAAGCGGCCGCAGCCGACGACATGCAGAACCGCCCGTTGTAATCGATCTGCGACGTCTTCAGCGCAACCCGCGCAAACTTGCCGAGCAGATACGCTTTCTCGTTGGTCAACCCGCCGCCGCCGAATACGCCCACTGAGTCGCGCCCGTGCTGCGCCTGCAACTCGGCCACCCGCTGCGCCACAAAATCGAGCGCTTCCTCCCAGGACACGCTGCACAGCGGAGCATCTTTCGATTTGCGCAACAATGGCGTGGTCAGCCGCTCCGGATGACCGAGCAGCTCCGCCGCACTCCAGCCCTTCTGGCACAAGCCGCCCTGATGCGCCGCAAATGGCCGCGCCTCGACCTCCACTCGCTCGCCTTCCACACGCAGATTCATCCCGCACTGCAGCGCGCAGTACGGACAGTGCGTGGCCGTTGTTTGTACCTCAGCCGGCGTAAGCGCCCACCTCCTGCTTCGTCTCGCGCGGCAGTAATCCGGCGCGCATCGCCGCCGCGCTGGGCCACGTCCGCAGCCACACTCTGCGCAAACGAACCAGCGCGCCCACTCCCGCGAGCATCGCGAACGCCACCAGCGCAAAGCCGATCGTGAAGCTGCCCGTCGTCTGCTTCACCGTGCCCAGCAGCGAGGGCAGCAGAAAACCACCCAGACCGCCCGCCGCGCCGATAATGCCGGTCATGATTCCCACCCGCCCGGCAAATCGCTGCGGCACCAGTTGAAACACCGAGCCGTTGCCCATACCAAGCAGCCCCATCCCAGCTGCCAGGCACGCCAGCGCCACCGGAGCCGCCGGCAGGGTCGCCACCACGAGCAGAAACATGGCCGCTCCGCTCAGCAATCCGAGCAGCATGCGATGGCCGCCAATGCGATCCGCCAGCACCCCGCCCACCGGCCTCAGGAAGCTGCCGCAGAAGACAACCACCGTCGTGAAATCACCCGACTGCACTTTCGTCAACCCGTACTGGTCGTGAAAGAAGATCGAGAGATAACTCGCCAGGCCCAGAAATCCGCCGAACGTCAGGCAATACAGGAAACAGAACCAGGCGGTGTCAGCCTGTTTCAAGAGCGCCGCATAATCCGCCCACTTCTTGCGTACCATCTTCTGCGGTGCATCGCGCGCCATCAGAAAGAACAGCACCCAGACGATCGCCACCGGAATCATCGCCATGCCGAAGACCGAGCGCCAGCCGAAGATCTGCGCCAGCCGCGGCGCAAACAGCGTCGCCAGCAGCGTCCCGGAATTGCCCGCGCCGGCAATGCCCATCGCGAGCCCCTGATACTCCGGCGGATACCACGCACTCGCCAGTGGCAGCGCCGCCGCAAAACTTGCTCCCGCCACTCCCAGCAACAATCCGAGCGCCAGGAAATCGTGGTAGCTCGATGCCCACCGCCACGCCGCCAGCAGCGGCAGCAATGTGAACGCGAGCCCGATCAACCCCGTCTTACGTCCGCCGATGCGTTCCGTCAACCAGCCGAGCAGCGGCCGGAAAAAGCATCCGCCGAGCGACGGCAGCGCCGTGAGAAAACCCTTCTGCGCCGCCGAAAGATGATACGCTTCCCCGATAAACGGACCGAGCGGGCCGAGAATCACCCACACCATGAAGCTGATATCGAAGTAGAGAAACGCCGACAGCAGCGTCGGCGCATGGCCGGCCTTTCGAAAATCGCGCAGGGACACGTTCGCCTTTCCAGTCGAAAATCGGGATTCGGTTTCGCGAACGCTGCGAAGGGAAGCGGACGAGGGTGCGGAAACAGCCGCCGCAACGTTGCAGCAGCTTGAGTTACAGCTTAGCGAACGGGCCGCCCGAAGGCAAGCGCTCGCCCCGGAAAGCCGCCGCCCGGCGCCGAAAAATATTTTGATCGGCCGCATAAATGCCGCGCCGTTCTTCCGCAAAGCTATGCGCTGTAACGCATCCGGGGTGCGCCGCGTATCTCTTGTAAGCGGTAATTATGTTGCGGTACCTTGCAGCCTTCCTGGCCGCCGGCCTTCTGCTGGCCGCCGACGATCAGCCCACTTTCAAAAGCGACGTCGCCATGACCCGCGTCGATGCTCAGGTAACCGACGGCAATGGAAAAGCCGTGACCGGCCTCGAAGCGCGCGATTTCGTGCTCAAAGTGAACGGCAAGGCGGTGCCCATCCGCAATTTCGCGAGTGAAAACATGCCCATCGACATTCTGCTGCTGCTCGACGTCAGCGGCAGCATGCGCCCGCATGTCGAAAGCATCGCCAATGCCGCGCAGCAGGCGCTGAACGTCCTCGCCCCGAAGGATCGCATCGCGGTGATGATCTTCGACACCTCCACTCGCGTCCGTCTGCCATTCGCCAGCGATCACAGCGAGATCGAGCGCGCCCTAAACCGCATCGTTCGTTCGGAGAGTTTCAACGGCGGCACGCGAATCACGGGCGCCATGCTGAGCGCCGCGCATTACGTCGAGCACAATGCGCGTCCCGAGGCCCGCCGCGCCATCGTCATTCTGACCGATGACGAAACGCAGGATAGTGAAGACGAGCCCTCGGTCGAGCGGGCGCTCTCGAACGCCAACGCGGTGCTCAGTTTTTTACAGGCCCCTTATGAACCGCCCACCATGCACGGCGGCGGCGTTCCCCGGCGTCACGGCACCTGGGGCAGCGGAGGCGGCGGATGGCCCGGCGGTGGTGGAATCGGATTCCCCGGAGGAGGCGGCATTGGATTCCCCGGCGGCCGCGGCGGCATGGGCTATCCCGGCGGCGGTGATCGCTCTCACACCGCCGGAACCGCTAACATCGCCCAGGATTCAGGCGGCGACACGATGAATGTCGACGACGCCTCTTCGCTCGAACAAACGCTCGCCCGCCTCCGTCAGCGATACGCCCTCTACTTTTATCTCCCCGAGGGCGCCAGCGGTACCGATCGCGATGCTGTGCGCGTCGATCTGACCTCCGACGCTCGCATCCGGTTTTCCGACGCCGAGATTCACTATCGCCGCGTCTTCCTCTCCGGCTCGAGTACCGAGCAGGCTGGACCGACTCGCGTCACCCACGCTCCCGATCCTGCCGAATCGGCCGCAACCACCGAAACTCAGCCGACCGACGACACGGCTCCCAAACATCATCGCGTAGCTGTGAATGAAGATTCCGGCCCGACCGTCAACACCGTCGATCCCGGCACCAGTTCGCAGCCTCACTAGTGGTGTGTCGCGGAGAAAGCGTTAGCAGGCAGGTGCTGCTCCGGTCGCTACGCTCGCGGCTCTGATTCACCGGATTCCTGACTCGGAGCCATGAGCGCAGCGATTGGAGGCATTCGGTTCCGTGAAACGAACTCACCCCGACACGCCACGAGTCCGTAAGGCGACGGTATCTCCGGCCAGAAGCCGGAAGCGTAGACGGCCGAAACCGGACGAGCCTACTTCGCGAATTCCGTCAACTGCGCCAGAAACGCAGCGGCGGCTTCTTTGTCCACCGGCTTCGTCGTACTCAAACTGAAGGCCGTGTCCGCAACCGCCATATGCGGGCTTGTACCCGGTTTCGGCCATCCCGGAATGTGCGGCAGAATCGGCAGATCCGCTGCCACCACGGCTGGCGTGTTTGGAACAGTACCCGGCGTCTGGCAAACAGCGCCGACGGGCAGGCACAAAGCAATCAAAGCAGTCTTGCTCGAGAGTTTCATCAAAGCACCTCTGCTCGACTAAACCACGGCGCACGCAATTTTGTTTGCCGCTCTTGCCGCCGATGCCGAACGACGCTACAATGCCTGACATTTCGTTTTCTAATTCCGCACCCGGAGGACAACCATGTTCCCCCCCCCACGCACCTCGCTGATGACGACCGCTGAGGTCGCCAACCGGCTCAGCGTTGCGATTCGTACGGTTTGCCTTTGGGCGGAAGTCGGCGAATTGCCGGGGCTCAAGGTAGGACGTCAATGGCGATTCGAAAGAACCGCCATTGAGCAATGGATCGCCGCCCGCAGCGGCACCATGCAGAAATCTACTTCTGCTTGATACTGACCTCCGGATCGCCCGAACCGGGCACTTTTGAGCGGATGTAGTCCGTTAATGCATCAATCAGCGCACGGGCTGATTTGTCATCGACGGGAAGTTCCGTCTTAAATGAAACGGCTATATCAAAAATGGCCTTATGACCGCCTGTACCGAACGCTTCTAGATTGCTTTGGTTATTCACTTTGTTCTCCTATGTTTGTGATACTTCTTAGAGCCCGGTTTGTAGAAGCATGGCTCTGAACTCCGGTGTACGACGCAGAGACGCAAAAAACGGATCGACCTTCATGTAGAGAATGGCTGCATCCTTTGCGTCCACTGCTTTCTTGAGGGTTTCGATTGCAGCCCCGTTTTGCTTAAGGCTTACGTACGCATAAGCGAGGTCCAAGGGCTCAAGTGATCCAGATTTTTCCGCGTCGCGCAAAGCGCGCGTGTAGGTTTCCGCTTTCCGCTGTTCACCCAAATATCCATATATAAGGGCGTATAACGGTGTCGCAGCTCCAACCTCATTTGGGGAAAGCTGTCGTTCTTCAAGTTCATGGACAGCATCGGCTTCGCGCAACGCGCGCTCCAGGAGGGAACGGCGTTCGGTCCCGCTCGCAACCGCTCCCATGTATGCGTACGCATAGGCGAGATTCTGGTGTCCCCAGGCCACATTCTTGTGCTTCAAACCCTCTTCCAGAACGCGCACATCTTCCTCCGGCTTACCTGCATACAGCAAGTACTGCCCCAAACTGAACTTCGCCGAAACATCATACGGATCCAGATCCACCGCCAGCCGCGCTTCCTTTAACCCTTCTTCGAAGCGACCGAACTGAAGCAGAAATCCGCCGTACCAGCGATGCGCGCGCGCGATCCGCGGATTCATCGCAATCGCCTTCAGGTAATCCTTCTCCGCACCCGCCCAGTCCCACGAAGCCTGTTTCACCGCCGCCAGCGACGTGTACGTCTGCGGATACTCCGGCCCGATCCGCACCCCGCGCTCGGCATGTTCCTTCGCCTTTTCAAGCAGCGGTACTCGCGGAGACGCGTTGAATTGCAGCAGACTCAGATACACGCCCGCCAGATCGGCCTCCGCCAGCGCGAAATTCGGGTCGGCCGCCAGCGCCTTCTCGTACTGCTTCACCGCCTCGCGATCGGACGCAATGCTGCGCTCTTCCCACAGCGCGCGCCCGCGCGTGTACGCCTCCATCGCCTCTTCGCTCTGTGTGGGCGGCGCGCCCTGCTCCGCGCTTCGTACCAGCGGCAGCTTGTGCAGCCACAACGCAATCGCCGCCGGACGTAAACTCCAGCCTTCCGTCTTCGGCATCAGCACGGCATCGCGCATCGCCGCCACCGCATTTGAAGCAATCTCGCTCTGCATCTTGAGCGAATCCGATGCCGCCGTGTCGTAATGGTTCATCCAGAGAATGTGGCCGGTCGCATTCTCGGTCACCTTCACCGCCAGGCGCGTAATGTCGTTGTCCGATTCCACATAGCCGTCGATACTGAATCGCTCTCGCGGATGAAACGACGCATTATGCGGCCGCGGCTCGTGATACGAGCTCACCGAGATGCCCGGAATATCGTAAAGCTGCCGCTCAACCTCCCAGGTCGTCCCCTTCGACCAGTAATCGTTGCTGGGCTTGCCGGTCAGGTTTTCGAAATCGTAGATCAGCACCGACGTCTTCACCGGACGCGTCCCGATATACGCTACCGCCACGCCGCTCACCATCGCCGCCGCCACCAGCACGGCCGCCACCTTGTGCAAACGCAGCGATTTTGCGAAACGAAGCCAGTTGGAGCGCACCCAGCGCGGGTTCATGCTGCGCTGCAGCCGGTAGAGGACCGGAAGCGGCCGCGTGTTCGAATCGACCATCTCCGGGTCGAGCGCGTCCATGATCTCCTGCGTCGAAGGAAAACGCTTTGCCGGGTCCGGATCAAGCGCGCGCCGGATCACGCGGCACCAGTTCGGCGGCAGCCCGGGCTTGCGCTCAGCCGGGTCTCTGGGTTCGTTCCACAATTTCTGGTAAAGAACCGCTTCCACCGTGTCGCCCGTGAAGGCGCCGCCGCCCGTCACCATCTCGTCGATGATCAGGCCAAGCGCGTAGACGTCGGAAGCTATACTCGGCTTCTCGCCGCGCACCAGTTCCGGGGCCAGGTAGAACGGCGCACCGGCGGCAAAATCGCTGCGCGATTCGAACAAGTCGCCCGAAGCCTCGAACGATTTCGTCAGCCCGAAATCCATCACGATCGCCCGCGGTTCGCCGTCCGGCCCGCGCGTGATCATGATGTTCGAAGGCTTCAGATCACGGTGAATGATGCCGTTCTCATGCAGCGCAGCAATGGCGCTTGCAATCTGCCGGACAAAGCGCCAGGCTTCGTTCACCGGCAGCGGTCCGCGGCGGCGCAGATACTGCTGCAGCGTTTCGCCCGACATGAGCTGCATCGTCAGACACGGAACCAGTTGGCCCGCCGACGTATGGTGCTCCACCAGTTCATAAACGCGGCAGAGATTGGGGTGGCCGAAGTCGCGCGTGACGCGGATCTCGCGGCGGAAGCGTTCCAGCGCTTCGGGATCGGCCGCGTATTCCGGACGCAGCGTTTTCAAAGCGAGCTTGACCGAGAGGCGTTCGTCGTAGGTCTCGTAGACCTCGCCCATTCCGCCCCGCGAGATCAGCCGCACAATGCGGAAGCGATCCGCCACCAGCTGCCCGGGCAGGAACACCTGCGGAAGCGGATTCGTTTCGTCGTCCAGGAATTCAGAGGCTTCTTCGTGCGCGCGCAGCAGTTCGGAGATCGTGTCGAGCAGCGCCGGGCGTTGATGGCACGCCGCTTCCAGAAATTTGGCGCGCTCCGCTCCGCTGAACTTCAGCGCGGCGTCGAAAATCCGCTTGATCTCTTCCCATTCCGCAGACTGCATCTTGCGTCCTTCAGCCCGCGTCGGAACTTCAGTCAACATTCCGGCCCCCTCCGATGCAGGCGGTCTCCGTGAAGCTGCGCGTAGAGCCAGGCTCTTGCCAGCCGCCAGTCACGCTTTACCGTTCCCTCCGCTATTCCCAGTGCCTCCGCTACTTCGCCATTCGACATTCCGCCGAAATAACGCAATTCCACCACAGCCGCCATACGCGCATCTTGGCCGGCGAGCTTCTCGAGCTGATCGTTCAGCTCGGCAATCTGGCGTAACTGACAGGGCTGCGCCATTTTAGCCCCTCCCAGCCGTACTCTGCAACTGGCCGGAGTTTTGTCGGGATCAGGTGCTTTGGCGTATTCCACCAGAACCCGCCGCAGCGCAATCGCGGCTTCTGCCTGCAGATGGGCGCGGCTGGTTACAGGCTGGTGAGCACCACTATACAAATGGATAATGAGCTCGTCCAGAAGACCGGCAGCTTCGACCGTCTGGTGCGGTGACTGCGTGCGCAGGCGTAGGCGCGCAATTTCCTGTAAATGCGCGATTTCGGCCTCATTCGCGTCGGGATGAATAAATTCCGGGGTGGAACCAGGTACCAAGCACAGCTCTCCGGCCCTGTTTCCGAGCACGGCTGTGCCCACCCGCTACGATGGCTTGCATGCAGGAGCTCTGGTACAACCTTCAGCACGTCGTCGTGGCTTACGTGCTCACGCTCTTGGTGGGCTGGGAAAGCGAGCGCGAAGACCGCACAGCCGGTATTCGCACCTTTCCGATCGTGGGAATGGCCAGCTGCGGCTTTCTATTGCTGTTCGGAGCACAACCGCACAGCGACGATCAGTCCCGTCTGCTGCAGGGGTTGATTACGGGTATCGGCTTTATCGGCGGCGGCGCGATTCTGCGCGAAGGGGCCACGGTGCGCGGCACGGCTACCGCGGCCAGTGTTTGGAATGCCGGCGTGATCGGGGCGGCGGTGGCGATGAATCACTACGGAACGGCCGTTGCGCTCGCCGTCCTGAACCTGATCACCCTCCGCGCCCTGCTGCCCCTCAAACGACGGCTCGATCAGTAGCGGGACTGTTACGCCTCGTCGTCGTCAAGTTCTTCGTCGTCGAGGTCCTCATCATCGAGTTCGTCATCGTCCAGATCCTCTTCGTCCAGATCGTCGTCGTCGAGATCGTCCTCGTCTTCATCCAGATCCTCTTCTTCATCGCTCTCGTCCAGCTCGTTCAAGCCCGTATCTTCGAGCTCGTCGAGATCCTCCAGCTCATCGTCCAAAGGCGACAGAAAAATCGCGTTGCTCATAGACCCGTAGGATGCCAAATCCGAATGAAAGAGTTCTACTTTTTCGCTGCGGAGAATTGCAGAGGAGCCTCCCGGCCGCGCGCCGTAACCGGCTCGATGGACCGGATCCGGCCGCCCTCCACCAACAGCGCGGCATTGAAATTATTCACCGTTGGACAGACGTGCCGCGGGACCAGGTACAGTGTTTCGCCCAGCGCCGGCAGATTGGCTTCGTTTTTACACTTGAGCGGCAGGTGCTCCTCACTCGGCTTGAGCGCTTCGAGATCCGGATATCCCAGCACCACGCAATTCGGCACGCCGCTGTCGACCGAAACGGCTTTGTGGCCGGCATCGCAGGTGACGATCCCGGTGGCCGGGTGGCTCACGACCCGGCTGACGACGAGAACGGCCGGCTGATAGCCGTAATCCGGAAGTTGTTTCAGGCTGGAAGAATCATTGTAGACGACCGTGCCGGGCGAGACCTGGTGCCGGAACGGACCGTTCCAGAGCGGCTCGAACGAAATGGCGCAGGGGAGGGCGGGCGTACCGGCACTGACGATTTCGTGCACGTCGACGCCGGCATTTTGTAAAAACGAAGCCAATTCGACCAGCTCCCGGTAGCGGGCGTGCGCTTTCCGGGTTCGTTCCGTAATTTCGGGATCGGTCGAGTGGCCGTCGTAGAAGTGAAGACCGCGGAAAATGAGGCCATTGGCTTTGATTTTTCGGGCGAGCGCGGCGATGACTTCGTTTCGTAATACAGGGATGCCGGTCCGGTCCATCCCCGGATTCACATCGATGAAGAGGTCGACGCGGCTGCCAGTCCATTCCGGCAGCTGCTCTTCGGACTCGACCAGCGCCGAGACGCGCACGTCCGGAAATTCGTCGGCGATTTCGGCGATCCGGCGGGCGTTGCGGCCCATGTGCGGATAGGAAACCAGCACGTCGCGGAAGCCAGCTTCGCAGGCCGTAAGCAGCTCGAGCGTGGTGGCGCATTTCGCCGTCTCTACGCCTGCCTCGACGAGCAGCTTCATGGTCGCGAGGAGCTTGGCGGTTTTCACATGCGGACGCCAGCGGGCCGGATCGCCTCCGAGCGCGCGGATGGTCGCCTGGACGTTCTGACGCACCAGTTCGGGGTAGATGACAAGCGCGGGAGTCAGCAGCTCGTCCGTCTCAAAACGGTGGTCGTCCGCGCTAGAGTAGTGGTACACAGCCGGGAGTGTAACACCGCTTTGGATTTTTTCAAGGGCGCCAGCAGTCAGGCCGATATCGCTCGCGCGATCGTCCACAGCCGCCGTGAATTTCTGCGAACGGCGACTCGTGCAACGCTCGGGGCGGCTCTTTTCAGCTGCAGTGCTCCGCCGCTGCTCAGAGCGGCAGCGCGTACTCCGAAGGCGGTGGTGGTCACGTTCGGCGGCGGCTCGCGCGATGACGAAACGTTTTCCGAAGACGGCCAGCAGAACATCCCGCATCTTCTAAGCGAGCTGATTCCGCAATCGACGTTTTTTGCACGCGTAGTGAATCGCGGCATTCTCGGGCACTATGTTGCGACGGCGAGTCTCGCGACTGGTGTTTACGAGACGTTTAACAATTTTGCCGCAGTGCCGCCCGATTTCCCGACCGTTTTTGAATATTTTCGCCAGGATCTGAACCGGCCCGTGACGGACGCCTGGGTGGTAGCGCCGAGCAACGGCTTCAATCGCATTGGCGAAAGCGGGCATCGCGGCTATGGCGAGGGGAAAGGCGCGGGCGTGATTCTGCCCAAGCGTCTGCTCAATGCTGCACTCAATGGAAACAATGCGAACTATGATCATCTGCTGCGCGATAACTACGAATCGCCGCTGGCATTGCCGGCGGAAGGCGGAAACGATATCAACCTGCACGAGCTGGCCGAGACGCTGAAGCTTTCGGTGGACGATTTCAAAACGCACGCGCTCAGTCTGGCAAGTCCGGATGAACTTTCCGTCTTCATCGCCAAGCAGCTGATGCGGACGCTGGCGCCGAGTCTGCTCTGGATCACGCTGCACGATATCGATGTGGCGCACTCGGGCGCTTACTCGCTGTATGTGGAGGGGATCCAGCGCTCGGACCGGCTCTGCGCGGAGATCTGGCGTGCGATTCAAAGCAATCCGGAATATGCTGGCAAGACGACACTGTTTATCCTTCCCGATTTTGGGCGCGATTCGGATCTGAGCCCGGGCGGCAACGGATTTCAGCATCATCGGACGGGCGATGCGGTATCGCGCACAACGTGGATGATGGTGCTCGGGCCGGGCGTGCGCGAGAACGTAATTGTGGACCGCGCGGTAGGATCGATCGATCTGGTGCCGACGCTCGGAGCTCGGCTTGGATTCAACGCGCGCTTTTCGAAAGGCTCTGTGCTGAGCGAAGTAGCCTGAGTATGCAGCGGGAGTGGAAAGCGGAGCAGTTTGCGGGCTGGCAGCCGGTGGCACGGCAAACAGCAGTCGAGCATCTGGCATTGCTCAATTCGCTGCCGCCAGCGTTTGCGCCGTTTCTGCTCAAAGAGATCTACTCGTTCGATTGGAAATTTCCAGCCGAGCGCGACGACATGCTGGCGCAGTTGCGATATCTCGGAGCGCTGACGCCGGAAGAACGCGAGCGCGAGATGGCCCCGTTTGCGGCGCTCAAACTTACGCCGGAATTGCTGGCGTTCGATGCGGTGAATAAGCCGGGTGAATTTCTGGAGAAACTGTCGGCGAATCTCTGGGCCACCGGTCAGATGGATAGTTTCCGCAAAGCGTCGGAAGAGTATATGGCGCATTTCCGGAAAACGCATCCGGAGCCCGCGCCCGCTACGCCGCGACTTGCGATTGTGCTGATGGGCGAAGGCGTGAGTTCGACGGACTATCCGCTGTTTCGCAAGCTGCGACGGCAGGGAACGCTGTTTCGAAACGTGCAGCACGGGAACGGATACAAGGATATTTCAGACTTGCTCGAGCGGCGCGCGGCGTCACACCCGGACGGCTATGCGCACTGGTGGATCGACGGCGGAACTGCTGCCGCGGCCGAAAAGATTACGCCGGTGTCGTACCAGGCCCTTTCGCCTATGCGGCTGGCGCTCGCGACGAAAATCCGGCAGGCGTTCGAGGCGCGCATGTCACCCGAGACGCTGCGCACCATACTGGCCGAAACGACACCGGAAACGCTGGGACTGCACGCGAGCGGTGATGTGCTGCTCGACCGTTTCACCCTGAGCCTGTTTACCGAAGGCTCAGGAACACAGATTTACAGTACGACGTTTGTGCAATGGGCAGCGCGCGAGGTATTGCGGCGCGCGAAGCCGCTGACGCTGGTAGCGCGTTACACGCCGCGGGTGCGCGAATCGTCAATGCGGGAACTCTTGAGCGGCACTCCGATGGGCACGGATGCGGCCGGTTCGCTGATCGATGCGGACATGGGCGCGTGGTACACCTGGATCGGGCTGCAGCGGCTGACGGGTGCAGATCAATCCAATTTTCTGGCGTGGTTTGAAGGACACGCGCAAGCAGTTGCGGTGGGCCCGGCGTTTGCGCGTGCAAAAGAAGAGGCGAGCGCCGTGACGCTCGCCGATCTCCTGACCAAAATGGCTGGGTGAGTTTACTTGGCGTGCACGATGGGCAGTGCGACCAGGTGCTCGCTGAGAAACCAGGTCTGCGCCTCGTTGGTGCGGATCACGTCGCTCACCAGCAGATCGTTGGTACCGTCGTCGCCCGCTTCATCGGCTGCTTTGGCAAACTCATGCGCTTCTTTGAGAATAAGCTCGTGAGCTTCGAGCAGGCGAGATAACTGCACCGGGACCTCTTCGCGCCCGATGGGAGGACGCTCGACGCGCGTCTGTTCGGAGACATCCTGCGGCATCGCGATGGCAACCCCGCCCAGCGCCTGGATGCGTTCGGCGATGGTGTCGACCAGCTCGTCCTGCTTTTCGTAGTGCTCATCGAACAGCAAGTGGAGCTGGTAAAAAGTGGGGCCGGAGAGCTGCCAGTGATGCTTCTTATACATCTCGCGCAGCATGATGGTGTCGGCGAGCACCTGATTCAGATTGCGGGTACTATCGAGCCGTACGTTTTCTTCGAGGCCGGCCGGAATGTTAACGACCGTGCCGTAATCCTGAACAATTTTGCCGCGCTGGCCCAGGATCGGCGCGGCAGGTTTCACACCGCTATTCTCGTGAACTTCTGTTTTGGTCTTGGACATGACGTCTGTTAGACGCTGATCCGCGACCGCAAAGCGCAATTATTTCAGCTCGAGAATTTCCTTTTCTTTCGCCTTGGCGGCGGTATCGATTTTGGCGATCTCGGCGTCGGTGAGCTTCTGAATGCTTTCGAGAGCCTGGCGCTGCTCATCTTCGCTGATCGTTTTGTCTTTGAGCAGCTTCTTCAGATCTTCGTTGGCATCGCGGCGAATGTTGCGCATGCTCACGCGGCGCTCTTCGGCGATGTGACTCAATTTCTTGGCGAGTTCGCGGCGGCGTTCCTCGGTGAGCGGCGGGATTGGAATGCGAATAAGCTTACCGTCGTTCGATGGATTGAGCCCAAGATCGGCGTTGCGGATGGCTTTCTCGATAGGCCCGATGGTGGAAGCGTCCCAGGGCTGGACGGTGATCATGGCGGGCTCGGGAACGTGCAATTGCGCTACCTGATTGAGCGGAACGGGCGAGCCATAATAATCGACGCGCACGCTGTCGAGCAGGCTGATGGAAGCGCGCCCGGTGCGAACGTGGCTCATTTCGTGCTGCAGATCGACAAGCACTTTTTCCATACGAGCGCGGGCGTTCGATTCCACCTCTTTGACGTTCTTGAACGTACTCGTTGGAGCGGTTGGTTCTGGTTTCATAGAGATTTCCTGTTAACGGATGACGGTGCCGATCGGCTCACCCATCGCCATACGCATTATATTTCCCGGTTTCTTGAGATCGAAGACCATGATCGGCATCTTGTTGTCGCGGCACATAGCGACAGCGGAAGCATCCATGACGGCGAGCGCTTTCGAGAGCACTTCGGTGTAGGTGACGGTCTCGTACTTGACGGCGTCGCCGAACTTTTTCGGATCTTTGTCGTAAACGCCGTCGACGCTGGTGGCTTTGGCGATCAGCTGGGCGTGGATTTCGAGGCCGCGCAGGGTAGCGGCGGTATCGGTTGAAAAATATGGATTCGACGTGCCGGCGGCGAAGATCACGATGCGCCCTTTTTCCAAATGGCGAATGGCGCGCCGGCGGATGTAGGGCTCGGCGACCTGGTGCATCTGGATGGCGGTCATGACGCGAGTGGGAATGCCCTGCTGCTCCAGTGCATCCTGAAACGCCAGGGCGTTGATCACGGTGGCCAGCATACCCATGTGATCGCCGGTGACACGGTCCATCTGATGCGCGGCAGCGGCCACACCGCGAAAGATGTTGCCTCCGCCCAGCACGAGGCCGATCTGCACGCCGGCGCGCGCCACTTCGGCGACTTCGCTCGCGAGCGCTTTCACACGCTCGGGGTCGAGCCCGAAAGAAAGCACGCCGGCGAGCGCTTCACCGCTGATCTTGAGGAGTATGCGTTGATACTGTGCCATGCATTTGCACCATTCTCGGGGCACACCACACCCCCGGCGTGTTGGACTCGTTTCTTGATTGTTTCAGGCCGTGACCGGCAGCGGACTCTGCTCGACTCCGGCAACATCGCCCGCGTCGCCCACTTTATAGCGTACAAAGCGGCGCACCGTGATCGTGTCGCCTAGTTTTGCGCCGACCGTCTTGATGAGTTCGCTTACCGAGATGCTGTTCTCACGAATGAACGGCTGCTCGAGCAGGCAGATATCTTCATAGAACTTGCCCATGCGGCCTTCGGCGATCTTGTCGACCATCTTCTCTGGCTTGCCTTCGTTGAGCACGCGATCGCGCTGGATGGCGCGCTCTTTTTCAAGCACCTCAGCCGGGACATCGCTCTTCTGCACGTATTGCGGATGAACCGCGGCGACCTGCATGGCGATGTCGCGCAGCAGCGTTTTGAATTCTTCCTTGCCGAACGTAGCGGTGTTGTTCGCGTCGACTTCGACCAGAACGCCGATCTGCGCGCCGGTGTGGATGTAATCGGCGATGGTGCCATTCGCCCCGGCTTCGAACACCTCGAAGCGCGAGACATTGATATTCTCGCCAAGTTTGGCGACTTTCGCCTTCACCAGTTCGCCGACCGTGCTCGAGCCGTCTTTCGCAAATTTCTGCTCGTAGAGGGCTTCGTGCGCCTTGAAGTTGGCGCGCTCATCTTCAGTGACCTGTTCGGCACGCACATATTTTGGCTTGTGCTGGGCGATATGCTCGGCGACATCGGCCGCGAGCGACTGGAAATCGCCGGTGCGGGCGACGAAATCCGACTCGCAGTTGACCTCCACCAGCACGCCCAGCTTGCCGCCCTGCGCGATGTGCGAGCTGATTAAGCCCTGTTTGGTGGAACGCGACTCTTTCTTGACGGCGCTTGCGATGCCGCGCTTCCGCAAAATGACTTCGGCTTCGGCGATATCGCCGTTGGCTTCCTGCAGCGCCTTCTTGCATTCCATCATTCCGGCACCGGTGCGCTCACGAAGCTGTTTGACTAACTGTGCACTAATTTCTGCCATAGATATCCTTAAAAATCCTTTGTACAAAAGTAGGGCGACCTGACTCTTCGAAGCCGGTCGCCCTTTTCCTACGAACGTCGATCCTTTTGGATTTAGTGTTCGCTAACGCTCGTGCTGACCACTTCCTCGGGAGCCTCGCTGGCCGGGCCTTTGCGCGGGGGCGCTTCCTGCTGCGGTTCGGCGCTTGTGGCCAGGCTTTCCGACATGAGCTGCTCGGCGTACTTCGGATCGAAGTACTGCGTGTACTCCTCGGGCGTATGCTCGGCGGCAGCTTCGTCTTCGCCGACGATCTTCTCGGCAGCGAAGTCCTGTTCTGTAGCGAGCGAGCGGCCTTCGACCACCGCATCGGCGATTTTGGTGGTGAACAGGCGAATCGCGCGCAGAGCGTCGTCGTTGCCGGGGATCACGTAGTCGACTTCATCGGGATCGCAGTTGGTATCGACGACCGCAACCACGGGAATGCCGAGCCGGCGTGCTTCCTTAACCGCGATGGCTTCTTTGTTTGAGTCGATGACGAACAGCAGATCGGGCAGACCGTTCATGTCCTTGATGCCGGCCAGATTCTGCTGCAGGTGCTTGCGCTCGCGCTCGAGCCGGATGACTTCTTTTTTCTGCCGGCCCTCGTAGGCGTTCTCCGTCGCCATGGAGTCGAGTTCTTTCAGGCGCTTGATGGAGCGCTGCACAGTCGAGATATTGGTGAGCAAGCCGCCGAGCCAGCGCTGATTCACGTAGTACTGGCCGCAACGTGTTGCCTCTTCGGCAATAGCCTCCTGCGCCTGGCGCTTGGTGCCGACAAACAACACCGACTTACCCTGCGCGGCCATTTCGCCCACAAAGCGCATCGCGTCTTTGAAGAGCTTTAGAGTCTTCTGCAGATCGACGATGTAGATTCCGTTTCGTTCACCAAAGATGTATTCCTTCATCTTTGGATTCCAGCGCTTGGTCTGGTGCCCGAAGTGAACGCCGGCTTCGAGCAATTCCTTCATGGAAATTGACGGCAATTAGCCTCCTAAATTAGATACGCACCGGCGCGAGGAGCGCGGCCCAAAGCGGAATTTGCGCTTGCTCGCTGATCTGAGTCGGCTGCGGTGAAAGCCGCGGGCTGATCCAGAAACGATGCGGTTGGGCGCTGGAGGCCTGAAACAGGTATCCAGCGCGGGTTGCTGATGGGGACGAAAGAGGTACTAGCGTTTGGAGAACTGGAAGCGCTTGCGAGCGCCCTTCTGACCGTACTTCTTCCGCTCATGAGCGCGAGCGTCGCGCGTTAAGAATCCGAGCTGCTTCAATTTCCCGCGCAGTTCGGAGTTGAACTCGATCAGGGCACGAGCGATACCGAGGCGGGCCGCTCCGGCCTGTCCCGTAATCCCGCCGCCCTGGGCGAGGATCAATACATCGAAGCGATCGGCGAGCTCGGCGGCGAGCAGAGGCTGCCGCACGTAGGCGCGCGCCGATTCCGTCACAAAATAATTTTCAAAAGGCCGATGGTTGACCGTGATCTGGCCCTTGCCCGGCCGCAGGAACACACGCGCGGTCGCCGTCTTGCGCCGCCCGGTTCCCAACTGCTGCACTAACTTCGCTGCCATCCTTTTCCTTTAACTAAACCGCTGCGATTGCCACCGGCTTCTGCGCTTCGTGCGGATGCTGCTCGCCGGCATAAACTTTCAGCTTGCGATACATTTGCTTGCCGAGTTTGGTTTTCGGGAGCATACCCGAAATCGCCAGCTCGATCATCCGCTCGGGACGCGTTTCGCGCATGCGGCGCGCGCCGGTTTCGACCAGGCCACCCGGATATCCGGTATGCCGGCGATAAACTTTCTGACCCTCTTTGCCGCCCGTCAGGCGAATCTTGGCGGCGTTGACAATGATCACGTGATCACCGGTGTCGATCGACGGCACCCAGGTGGTCTTGTGCTTTCCCATCAAAAGCTTGGCCGCGTGGCTGGCCACCCTGCCAAGGACGGCGCCATTCGCGTCAATCACGTGCCAGGCGCGGGTGATCCCGGGCTTGGACGGAAATTCGGTACGCATGGACAGACTGATACTCTCCGCTCGAAAACTCGAACACTTCAGTCTAACGAATCAGAGAGATAAGTGTCAAATCGAGGGGTTTGTGGGGCTTATTTGTGGTGACCGACGATGAGGTTTCGAAAGGCATAGCGGCGTGTCTCCAATCCGGCAGATCGCGCGCCGAGCAGGCAGCGGAAATCGCCGAGCGGATACGAGCCGCCGGGCCCTACCGCTGGACCGGACTCTACGATGTCGATCTGGAGGGAGGTACCGTTTCCAATATCGCCTGGAGCGGGCCGAGCGGACCGGAGTTTCCGGTGTTCCCGATCACGCAGGGACTGACCTCGCGGGCGATAGCGACGAAGCGGACGGTGAATGTTGGGCGTGTGAGCGAAGACCCCGACTATCTGACGGCTCTTGCTACCACGCAATCCGAGATGATCGTGCCTATTATGGCTGGCGAGCGGGTTGTGGGAACACTGGACATCGAAAGCGAACAGGCGAACGCATTCGACGGGGAGGCGCAGAAGCGGATCGAGCAGTACGCCGCGCTGATAACGAGTTTGTGGAAGAAGGAGCGTTAGCGGCGCGCCGGGCCTGGGCGGCCCGGAAGGGAGTGAGCGACTGAGCGAGGATAGACGGGAGCGGAGAATGCAGGAAAAGAGAGATGCAGTGGCAAGAAGGAAGGTTTTGCTGGCGGCGGGAGCGGCTTTTCTTCCGGGCGGATCGCCGGATATGAAGGGAGCGCCCCGAGAGACGGAAGAAAGTGCGGGCCGGCCGCCAATCCCGCCGAATCCGGATCTGGCAAATCTGTATCCGGTAATTGACTGGATCGCCGCCGAGAATGCGCCGAATCTTTCGTTTCTGTCCAATCGGTGGCAGAAGCTGGAGGAGTGGAAAGAGGCGGCGCGGCCTGTTTTCCGCGAGTTGCTGCGCTACAGTCCGCCAGCGGCGCCGCTCAAGGCTGAAGTCGTAAGCCGCGAAAAGCGAGCCGGATTTACCATTGAGGCGGTGCGGATCAGCGCGACCGATGCGTATCAGATTCCGGGCTGGGTGCTGGTGCCCGAGAATGCGAAGAAGCCTTGCCCTGGGATTCTGGCGCTGCACGATCATGGGGGCTGTTTCGTCTGGGGGCACGAAAAGCTGATCAGCGATCCGCACGAACCGGCGACGCTGACCGAGTTTCGAAACTACTACTACGGGCGGCCCTATGCGGAACTGCTGGCGCGCAAGGGATACGTGGTGCTGGTGATCGATGCCTTTTACTTCGGCTCGCGGCGGCTGCGGGTGGAAGAGATCGACGTGGCAACGGCGCCGGGGCAGTATCGCGAACAGTTGAAGCAGCTCGCCGCGATCCCGAAGAGTACCGGGCCGTGGTTCGACGCCGTGAACGGGCTATGCGGGAACTACGAGCATCTGATGGCGAAGAGTATTTTTGCAACGGGCGCAACCTGGCCGGGCATTCTGAGCTGGGATGACCGGCGGAGTCTCGATTATTTGTGCAGCCGGCCGGATGTGGATCGCGAGCGCATCGGGTGCCTGGGGCTTTCGCTGGGAGGATTGCGGACGGATTTCGTCGTGGCGTCGGATCCGCGGGTAAAGGTGGCGTGCGTGACCGGCTGGATGACGGAGTTCCGGGCGCAGCTGCGGAATGATTTCCGATCGCATACGTGGATGCTTTATATTCCGGGCCTCTACTCGTCGATGGACCTGCCGGACGCGGTGGGATTGATGGCGCCCAATCCGCTGCTGGTGCAGCAGTGCAGTCTGGATCATCTGTACTCGCTCGAAGGGATGCGCGGCGCGGTTGACAAACTTCACCGCATCTATGCCAAAGCGGGCGCGGCGGAACATTTTCACAGCCGGTTTTATGATGTGCCGCATTCGTTCCGGCCGCAGATGCAGGAGGACGCCTTCGCCTGGATCGAGAAGTGGATTGGCTGAAGGGGCCGGAGCAAAACGGTTCAGGGCTGGTGGTAGGAGCCCCAGGCTTGTTTCAGTTCATTAGCGAGTTCTTCGACGGGAGGGGTGCGCCGCGGAGGGGCTTTGCGGGCTGCACGAGTCAGGAAGCAGGCGGCCAACAAAAACAGGCCGGTGATCAGGGAGTATCTTTCGGGACGGCTCACACAGGTTAGACAAGCGGCGGGCTGAGTCGTGACGCAGCAACGCGCAAATGCCTCAACTCGCGCACGATTCTGCTCCGCGATGACGCCACACGTATTGCGACGCGCCCCGGACTCCGGAAAAGTGTGCCATCCAGCATTGAGAAATGCCGCCCGGCAATTTAAAGCGGACCTGGGGGTCTATGTTGAACTCGCGAGACGCATCGGTGTCGATCGGGCAAGAGAGTGTGGTCTTTGCTCCGGGAGCGAGGACCGGTAAATCCTCGTCTGCTGAGCTCAGCAGGATGCTTCTGAACGGCAGGTTGCTGTTCCAGCCGAGTCCGCACAGCGAGACCATCTGGTTGATCCCGTAGAGCGAGTTGTTCTGGATGACAAAGAGCTGCCAAATGGCCGGCTCGGATCCGTTGAGGCGGAGGGCTCTATTGAGATGGAGGGTCTCAAGGCGAGATAAGCGAGCAGCGAAGCACCCACGCGCACGGGCAGAACCTTTTCTCAACGGGACTGCGAGTCCTTTTTGTCACGACACTGAAATATGGCTGTCATATGATCGGTGCCATGTCGCTCGAAGCTACCGATGGGTTGCAGATCGATTTACGGCCGGGATTGAAACCGGATGTGGCTGTGTTGAAAGTGATTGGCCCGCTGACGATCCGCAATTTTTTCGGGTTCCAGGATGCGACGCGCAGCAACAAGGAGCGGGTTCTGATTGTCGATCTTGCCGAGGTTCCGTTTATGGATTCGGCCGCGCTTGGCAGCGCTCTTGGACTGCATGTCTCCTGCGAAAAAAATGGACGAAAGTACGCGCTCGTGAATGTGAGCCCGCGCCTTCAGACGTTGTTTACCGTTTGCGGCGTGCAGGATGTGCTGGTGACGTTTCCGACAGTGCAGGAGGCCGAGGCAGCGCTCGCCTGAGACGCACGGTGCTCGCCGGAAAATTTTCGCCCTCATCGCGACAGTGCGAGTTGT
This sequence comes from Terriglobia bacterium, assembly GCA_021325235.1. Taxonomy (GTDB): domain Bacteria; phylum Acidobacteriota; class Terriglobia; order Bryobacterales; family Bryobacteraceae; genus Bog-105. The sequence continues at coordinate 67,189 of JAJPHN010000040.1, forward strand.
GACATGATCGTCGATAGGGCGCAGATAAGTGAGACTACTGGCCGCTTCGCTGGCGCTGCTCGCTTATGCGCAGGATGCAACGATTCGGACCAAGGTTCCGCTCGTTTCACTTTCGGTCAGCGTGACGGATGCCAAAGGGCAGCCGATCAACGGGCTCCAGCCAGAAGATTTCATTTTGCTCGACAACGGCAAGTTGCGGGCGGTACGGGTCGATACCGTAGATGAAGGACTGGCGCCCGTAGCGCTGGTAGTGCTGGTACAGACGACGGCGATGTCGCTTTCGGCGCTCGCAAAAATTCGCAAAGTTGGGGCGATGATTCCCGAAGCCGTGCTCGGGGCGAATGGTGAAGCGGCGGTCGTTACGTACGATGACGAATTGAAAGTCGCGCAGGATTTCACGAACGATGCGGATGCGATCGCCGCGACGTTCAAACACCTCGAACCGCAGGATAGCTCCGGAGGGCGCATGATCGACGCCGTGGACCAGGCGCTTCATATGATTGCTGCGCGTTCGGGCTCGCGGCGCGCTTACATCGTTATCATCGGCGAGAACAAGGATCGCGGCAGCAAAGAAAAGCTTGGCGATCTGCTGCCGAAGCTGCAGCGTTCCGGAGCGACCGTTTACAACGTGACGTATTCGGCGTACTTGACTCCGTTCACCACGCGGCCGGAAGATTATCAGCCGACCGGCGGCAGCCCAAGCTACATCGAATTTGCGCGCTTATTCAAACAAAACACGGCGGCGGCGCTGACAGAGACTTCGGGCGGCAGGAAATTCGGCTTCGAGACCAAGTCGAAGCTCGAAAAAGATCTGATGGCACTCGGTGCCGATCTGCATAGCCGCTACCTGCTTTCGTTCACACCAGACGAGAACGCCGACGGCAGGTTTCATTCGCTGGAGGTACATATTCGCGGGCGCGACGATGCTCGTGTGCGCACGCGCTCGGGTTACTTCGCCATACGCTAGCGTGAAAAGGTGAAGCGAATCGCAATCGACATGGATGAGGTTACGGCCGATACCATGGCGCATTATCTCGAGCGCTACAACGCCGAGTTCAAGCTGAATCTCACCAAGGAGCACCTGCTCGGGAAGCGTGTTTTCGAAGTCATCGATCCGGCGCATATTGCTCGTGCGCGGGCATATTTTGAAGACAGCAGTTTTTTCGCCGATATTCCGGTGATGCCCGGCAGCCAGGAAGTCATTCGCGAGCTGATGACGCGGTACGAGATTTTCATTACCACAGCGGCGATGGATGTGCCGTGTTCGTTTACACCGAAATTCGAGTGGCTGCAGCAGCATTTCCCTTTTATCCCGTCGAGTCACGTGGTGTTTTGCGGAGACAAGAGTATTGTGGCCGCGGATTATCTGATTGACGACGACCCGCGGCACTTCGTTCGGTTTCGCGGCGAAGGGATTCTCTTCACCGCCGGACACAACATTCGCGAAACACGCTACCGCCGCATTGACAACTGGGAGCAGGCGCGCGAGCTGTTCCTTCACGCCACCGTGTAGGAGCTTTATTCGTGCCGCAACGCGATCATTGGATCAATACGGGCGGCGCGGCGCGCAGGATAAGTCGCAGCCAGCAGCGCGACTGCGATCAGGAACAAAATCGCCGCAATCAGGCTGACCGCGTCATGGCTGGAAACGCCGAAAAGCAGAGTTTGTAGGAGACGCGTTGCAAAGAACGAAAGGCAGAGCCCGGCTGCGACACCCAAGGAAGTCCATCTCGCTGAATACGCCAGCATCATGGCGGCGATGTTCGCCGGAGTAGCGCCGAGCGACATGCGAATGCCGATCTCCTGGGTGCGCTGCGTAACCAGATACGAGATGGTGCCGTAGAGACCGATGGCCGCCAAGAGGAGGCCGATGAGCGCGAAGCTGAGCAGCAGGATGGTTTGGAAACGTGGCGCAGCAGCGAGTTCGCCGAGTCGCGCATGCATCGTTCGTATTTCGACCGGCAGAGACGAATCGAGTTGAGCTACTTTCTGCTTGACGATGGCGGCCAGAACGGAATCCGGAATGTCCCCGCGCAGCACGATGCTCAAGGTGCGCTGGGCGATCGGACCGGTGCCGTTGCGGTAGGTGTGGTCGGGAGTGTAACCGCGGAGTATGTAGTATTCGGGATTGCCGCCGGAAGTGAGCGCGGTATTTTTCACGTCAGGCACGATGCCGGCGATCTCGTACGATTGGCCGACAATCGAGAGTTGCTGGCCGATTGCGTTGTGGGTGGGGAAAAGCCGCCGGGCAAGCGATTCGCTCAGAATCGCGAGATTGGCGCCGCGGCGGCGATCGTCTTCGGTGAAAGATCGGCCCGCTATCACGGGAATACGGAACGCATCGAAGTAGCCGGGCGAGACGTAGCGCCAGAGAACCAGGCCGCCGCTGCCGGTCACTCGTGTTGCCTGATGCGCGACCTGAATCACCGATAGCGGACGAGATCGCTCCCAGCCGGCCGGCGGAAGAGAATCACTCAGACCCACGGCTCGAATGCCCGGGATCGCGCGCAGCCGCTGCTCCAGCTGATTGAAGAAAGCGACGCGCTCTTCTGGTTTGGTGTAGCGGCTGGCGGGGAGGACGAGTTCCGCGGTAACGATATGGCTGGTGGCCATACCGAGCGGCTGCGTCTCGAGCTTCCAAAGGCTTCGGACCAGTAGTCCGGCGCTCGAGAGCAGCACGATCGAGAGTGCAATTTGAGCAGAAACGAGCCCGTTCTTGAAGAGCATGGAGGAACGCGGCGCCGTGCCGCGGGAACCGGTGAGGTCCTCAAGGCGCGGCGAAAGCAGAGCAGGAGCCAAGCCAAAGAGCAGACCAGAGCCGATGGAAATCGTAAAGCAGAAAGCGAGGACGCGCAGATCGAGAGAAGCGCTCTGCAGGTGGGGAATCGCACCGGCATTTTGCCGGATGAAAAAGCGCAGCAGGATGGCTGCAAGGCCGCAACCGAGCAGACCTCCAGTCAGGGACAGCAGCAGCGATTCGGTGAGCATCTGGCGCGCGAGGCGGGAGCGCGTGATGCCGAGCGCAGCGCGAATCGCAAATTCGGTCCGGCGACCCGCGGCCCGAGCAAGCAGGAGATTGGCGACATTGGCGCAAGAGATCAACAAAACGGCCAGTACAGCCCCAAGCAGTGTGGTAGCCGCGAGACGCGCAGAGCCCAGCTGATGCTCGCGCATGGATTGTGTTTGGAACTGAAGCTCTTTGCGAAACTGGGGCGGCGCTTCCGAACGGATGTGCTCGAAAAAGGGCTGCAGCTGGGCACGGGCAGCAGCAAGCGTGAGACCGGGTTTGAGGCGCCCGATCACGCGCAGCACGCGCGTACCGTTATGCGACCAGCCGGCTGGCTGAATAATTTGCGGGACCAGCAGATCGGCGTGCTGCAGAGTGGGCAACTCGAATGACGGAGGTAGAACGCCGAGGATGCGGGCGGGTGCGCCATCGAGCGATAACGTTCGACCTGCGATGTGCGGGTCGCCTGCAAAGCGGCTCAGCCATAGGCCGTAACTCAACAGCACGGAGCGCGTTGCGCCGGGTCGAGTGTCTTCCCGCGAAAAGTTGTGGCCGAGTACAGGCTGGACGCCGAGCACCGGGAGAAAGCTCGAGTCCACTTCTGCGCAGCGCTGCCGCAGTGCAGTGCCGCTGGTGATATCGCAGTCATCTACGCCGCTCCACGAAGTCATGGACTGGAACGGGTTTGAGTAATCGAAGAGGTCCTTGTAATCGGCAGCGAAGAGGAATTCGCCGCCGTCCAAGACCCAGTGGGTACTGATCCCGAATGACACCAGCTGGGTATCGGCGCGGTACGGGAGCGGGCGGAACAGGATGCGGTCGGTAGCGCTGAAGACCGCGGTGGCGGCGCCGATGCCGAGCGCGGAGGCGACGAGCGCGATGAAGACGAATGCTGGCGAGCGACGCCAGGCTCGGATGGCAAACTTCAAATCCGATAGGGCCATTAAGGCAGAATACTACATAGTCTACGAAGCTGAGCTGGACTGCCTTACTCCGGCCGGCGAAGCACATCGGCGAAAACGAAGCCGTCGCGCACCAGAACTTCGCCGGTCTCCACAGGGATGGGATGCGGGAAAACGGGCGCGTCGTAGACAAATGTATGAAATTCGCCATTTTCACCGCACGGATCGACGTTTGTGGGCAGTTCTTCAAGAAACGTCTGATCATAATCACGGCCGGCAAAACTCTCATCCAGTCTCGATGGATCGACACAGGTAATTTTGGCGCGCACTCCGGCGGCGAGCATGTCGCGGGCAAGCTGAGCAGTCGGGAGCTGCCAGAGCGGAAAAAGCGGCTCGAGACCGGCCGCTTGCAGCTGCTGTTCGCGATAGCGGCGGATATCTTGGAGAAAGAGATCGCCAAAGGCGACGGCGGTGATGCGCTCCGACAAGGCACGCTCCCAAACCGGTGCGAGCAGTTTTTCGTACTGAGCATTGCTGCAGCAGGGCGGGAGTTCAACAGCCCAGAGCTGAATGCCGAGCAGCAGCGCCTGCTCTTCCACGAGCGCGCGCCGCACGGCATGCATCGCGACGCGCTGAGCCGAAGAGTTGAACGTGGTCAATAGGGCGCAGATGCGGATTCCGGGTGTTCTGGACAGAAGGTGGAGTGCCCAGGCGCTGTCCTTTCCGCTGCTCCAGCTTAAGAGGATATTCTGCAATGCAGGTTCAGTGTAGAAGACGGTCTACAGCCTGGCCTGCGCCACCCCCAGAACTTTGCGCGATTTCTCGTCTTCGAGGAAGGCGACAACGCGCAAACCGGGAGCCGTCAATTGCGGCACCGTGATCGTGAGGTCCTTTGAGCAGGACGCGCCCGCGGCGATTTTTTCGACCGGTTTGAGGGACCGCACCACGGCGACATGCGTGAGCAGGCGGCCGCCGTTTTCGCCTCCGGAGACCCTGGATTCGGCGCGCTCCTGCGCAATCGCGAGGTACAAGATGGTTTTGCCGGCTGTGCCGGGAAGCGGGCCGGAGCTGATGTGCAGCTTCAGATGATTGCCGTCGCGAACGGGCGCTGTAAGCGTGAGCGGGACCTTCGACATTTCCGCTGCGGCCTGCACGGCGGATCGAATGGCGGCAACATTGCCGCCCAAGGCCTGGCGCGCGCCATCGACCACGATCTGCGGCGTATAGACCTCATCGATGTGGAACTGCTCGCCATAGGCGATCTGACGTTCGCTGAACAAATGCGCGGAGTAGGGGTCGTGCCAGCCGGGACCATTCCAGTAATCGACATGCTCGCTCAATACGACAAGCTCGGCCTGCGGAAACGGCTGTTCTTTATCAAGCGCTTCGAGCAGCTGGTCTGCGGGCGGGCAGCTCGAACACCCTTCGGAGGTGAACAGCTCGAGCAAGACGGGAACGCGTTTTTCAGGCGCCGGATCGTGCGTCTGGAATCCGGAGGCCACTAGTGCGCCCATCGAGAAAAGTAACGCGCTGATTCGCGCCTTCATACTTTCGAAGCCTCGACTCTTTATACAGCAGTTTGCGGCCGGATGGGAGGACGAACTGGCATTACGGCACGAACGCGAGGAACGCTTGCCCCCGATAGCGCTCCGGGACGAAAGCGATCCAGGCTTCTGAACGAGCGGTATGGGGCGGCATGAGCTCATCGGGCAAGCCGAAAGGCAAGGCGCGGCCCAGACCGATGATCGTGCCAGCAGGATTGACCAGAAGCACGCGTGTGGCACGAACAGGGGAACGGCCGATCACTTCCAGTCCGGATGCGACGGGCAGAGTGCGTTCTATTTCGGCTGCGCGCATGTTGCGCGATTTGGCCATCTCGCCGAGAGACGAAGGCTCAGCGTAGATCGATAGCCGCGAGTCTTTCAGTTCGGGAAGATAATGCGCGACGAACTCAGGGCTCGGAAAGATATGCCGTATCAGCTCCGGATCGAAAACATCGTTTTCGAGACTCAGCTGTGTAATCTGCGCAGCGACAAATGGCCGCAGGTTGAAGCTCCACCACCAGTTCAGTTTGCGGCTCGAGAGCATCAGCAGCGCCATTACGATCAGTGGGAGTAGCGGCATCCAGGCGAAGCGCCGCTGGGCAGCGGCGTACAGAACGAGAATGAGCAGCGCCCCCCAACTCAGCATGACGGGCACCAGATAACGAGAGGCTCTTGCGGCCGTGAAGGTCGTATCGCTCGGATCCATACGGCCGGCTGCAATCAACACGGCGGAGATGAGCGTGAACGTGTACCAGCCGCAGCTCACGATTCCCAAACGATTTCTCGAACGAATCGCAGCAGGCGCAAGCAGCAGGAAAACGGACACTGCTGCCCCACCGACGTATAAACCGAAGTGCGGCGATTTCATGCCGCCGAAAGGCATGCTTAAGAATGTAGCGACGAAGCCCGCTGTGTAGAACGGATGATAGAGCAGGTTCGTGAAGCTGCTATCGCCCACGAAGCGGTAACCCACGAAATAGAGTGCTATGGCAATGCAGCCGCTGAGCAACAAGGCAACCATTTGGCGGCGATTCAGCCGGAACAGAGCGGCGGCGGTCCAGAGCACGGGCCAGAGCAACAAGCCGTTACCGCAGGAATAAGTAGCCACTACGCCGCAGGCAATGGCGCCCGCGACGTACGCGTTACTCTGCGGTCCAAGCAGAAGGAGCGAGAGCAGCGCAGCAAGCGACATCAGGCTCCACTGAAGGAGAAACGGATCGCCGAGAGAGAGAGCCGAACCTTTCCAGCCGATCGCCGCGCTCGCGACGAGCACGATCAGGACGCGATCCGCTGGCGCGAGTTTGCGATCGCGAAGGATGGGACAGGCGAGTACCAGCCAGCTTGACACGTAACAGAGACAGCTGACCACAACCGGCAACACGCGCCGCATGCGGAAAACGAGCACGTCGAAGGCGAAGACCAGATCGGGGAATACAATTCGGTGCTCGTTGTGCTGTTGCCAGAGATAACGGAAATCGAAGCGCTGAATCTGAGGGAGATGATAGACCACGCGCCAATAATCGGCGAACGGAATCTCCAGGTATAAAGCGTGCATGGCCGAAAAGTTTTCGAGCCAGTTTTTGAAGCAGAGCGCAGCGGCCAGAACGAGCGCCAGACCAGTGAAAACACTGCGTGCGCGCAAGCCCGCGCTCGGCTCCGCACCCTGCGCTAGACTTCTTTTAGTGGCGAAAAAGGCTCTTGTAACTGGCTCGTGCGGTCTCATCGGATCCGAAGTCTGTCTTCATCTTGCACGCAATGGATTTCAGATTTATGGCGTGGACAATAACGAGCGCTCGGTCTTTTTTGGACCCGAGGGTGACACGCGCTGGTCGTTGAAACGGCTGCAGACGCAGATCTCAGGCTATCGTCATTTCGACCTTGACATACGCAATCGCGAGGGCGTGCTGCGGCTGGTGGAAGAAGTGCGCCCGGATGCGATTGTGCACACCGCGGCGCAGCCCTCACACGATCGGGCGGCCGCAATTCCATTCGACGATTTCGACACGAACGCAGTGGGCACGCTGAACTTTCTGGAAGCAGCGCGGCGGTCGAGTCCGGAAGCGCCATTCGTCCACATGTCGACTAACAAAGTCTACGGCGACCGCCCGAATACGATCGCGCTGCGCGAGTTGGAAACGCGCTGGGATTACGCGGATGCGCAGTATGAGCATGGTATTCCGGAGACGTTTTCGATCGACCAGTCGAAGCATTCGCTGTTCGGCGCCTCGAAGGTGGCGAGCGACGTGATGGTGCAGGAATACGGCCGCTACTTCAACATGCCGACGTGCTGCCTGCGCGGCGGATGTCTGACGGGTCCGAATCATTCCGGTGTCGAGCTGCACGGTTTTCTGAGTTATCTGGTGCGCTGCAATCTGGAAGGACGCGAATACAAAGTTTTCGGCTACAAAGGCAAGCAGGTTCGGGACAACATTCATTCGGAAGACGTGGCGAACTTCATCGTGGAGTTTTGCGCGGCTCCACGAGCGGGTGAAGTCTACAACATCGGCGGCGGCAAGGACAATTCATGCTCGATTCTGGAGGCTTTCCAGATTGCCGAGGAGTTTAGCGGAAAGCCGCAGCGCTATGTCTACGTGGATCAGAACCGGATCGGCGACCACATCTGCTACTACAGCGACCTGCGCAAGATGAAGTCGCATTATCCGAAATGGACGATTACGCGTTCGCTGCGGGACACGATTCGCGAAATCACTGAATCGTGGAACGCGAGGCTTTCCGTGAGTCAACCGGCATCGGCCGGCGCGCGCGGATGAAGCTGCTCATCACCGGCATCTGCGGTTTCGTGGGAAGCCGGCTAGCGGCGTATCTGCAGGAGATCTCTCCCGGCGTAGAGATCTTCGGCATCGATAATCTGCTGCGGCCAGGGTCGGAGATGAATCGCGAGGCGCTGGCGAAGCGAGGCGTTCGCTTCACGCATGGCGATCTGCGGCTGCGAAGCGATGTCGATGCGCTTCCCAAGTGCGACTGGGTGATCGATGCGGCGGCGAATCCGAGCGTGCTGGCGGGAGTGGACGGGCGGTCGAGTCCGCGTCAGCTTTCGGAACACAATCTGGATGGGACACTGAACATTCTCGAATACTGCCGGGAACACAAGGCGGGCTTCGTATTGCTCAGCACGAGCCGTGTTTACTCGATCAAAGCGCTTGCTCAGTTGCCGGTCGAGGTGTGCGACCGCGCTTTCGAACTCAACCCGAGAGAGCTGCGCACAGCAGGCGTGAGCGCAGCGGGTATCAACGAGCGCTTTTCAACGGAGCCGCCGGTGTCGCTTTACGGAGCAACGAAGCTGGCTTCGGAGGTGATGGCACGCGAGTACGGGTTGACGTTCCAGTTTCCGGTGTGGATCAATCGGTGCGGCGTGCTGGCAGGCGCGGGGCAGTTCGGCACGGCTGAGCAAGGGATCTTTTCGTACTGGCTGCATGCACACGCGGAACGGCGTCCGCTGCGCTACATCGGATTTGGCGGGCACGGCTACCAGGTGCGCGATGCGTTTCATCCGGCCGATCTTGCGGAACTGGTGAGCGCGCAGCTCAAACAGGATCCGCCAGAGGATCCGGTCTTTCATGTAAGCGGTGGGGCGGAGAACGCGATGTCACTGGCGCAACTGACCGCATGGTGCGATGAGCGTTTCGGCAAACACGTGCCGCAGCCGGATACGCGCCCGCGTCCGTTTGATATCCCCTGGCTGGTAATGGATCACACGCGAGCTGCCGAGCACTTCGATTGGCGGCCCAAGCGATCGCTTTACGCCATTCTGGATGAGATTTTCGATCACGTGCGGCATAATCCGGGATGGCTCGCCAAATGCGGAGCCGTGTAGCAATCGATGCCTGATTCGACAACGGCCCCGAACAAAGGCGAACCGCTGCAGTTGCTGAGCGTGGTGATTCCGGCGCGCGACGAGGAAGGGTGCATCGCGTCGACTGTCGAGCATCTGCATGTGGAGCTGCGCCTGCACAACATCCCGCATGAGATCGTGGTGGTCGACGACGGGAGCACGGACCATACCTGGGAGAGGCTGCAGGAGGCGCGTACACGCGTTCCGGTGCTGCGTCCGGTGGAGAATACTGGCCTGCACGGTTTCGGACGGGCCATCATATTCGGGCTGGAGCAGATGCGCGGCGATGCGGTGGTGATCATGATGGCCGATGAATCGGACGACGCGCGGGACGTGGTGCGCTACTGGCAGCTGCTCAACGAAGGCTGGGATTGCGTGTTCGGCTCACGTTTTGTCCGCGGCGGAGGCGTGATCGATTATCCGTGGCTGAAGATGCGAGTGAACCGGCTGGCGAATTTCTTCATCCGCGTGATGTTTCGCATCCGGCTGAACGACACGACGAACGCATTCAAAGCGTATCGGCGTACAGTGATCGAAGGATGCAAGCCGCTGCTCTCGCCGCATTTCAATCTGACGGTCGAAATTCCGCTTAAGGCGATTGTGCGCGGCTATAGCTGGACGGTGATTCCGATTACCTGGCGCAATCGCAGAACGGGCGTGCCGAAGCTCAAGATTAAGGAGATGGGTAGCCGCTACCTGTTCATCTGCTTGTACGTGTGGCTCGAGAAATACTTCAGCCGCGGCGATTACCGGCGGCTGGATGAGGAACCGGGCCGGTAAACGTGAGCGAATGGCGCTCTCAGTTCGCCGCGAGCAGCTTGGTATCGCGCAGCGCGCCGATGGCCGCCTGAATCTGCGGGTCGCGCTGAGCCTGAACTTCTTCGCCTTTGGCGACACCTTCGGCCTGGGTGATGATTTCTTCTTTCAGACGCGAGCTGATCCAAGGACGCTCGGCAGTCCATTCCGCCACGCCCGGCTGAATGGACCGGGAGGCGAGAAACACCTTCAGTTCGTCGAGCAGTGCGGGCGTAACTTCAAAATTTGCCGCGAGAGGCGAGTGCTGGGCCAGGTAGCTGGTGGCGAAGGAAGTCAGGACGCCGCTGGCATCGAGCACGGTTTCGAGGCGTGTCAGAGCGCGCGGCTCCACTCGGATATCGGGCTGGATGCCGCCCCCCCCGCGCACCGTGCGGCCTTTATCGGTTTTATAGACGGGAGCGTTGTTGGAGGCGGGAGAAAAGGTTTCCGAAAGAGCTGAGTCGCGCAGCGGGTGTTGGATCGAGCGGCCGCTCGGGGTGTAGTAAAAGGCGGTCGTGATGGCGAGTCCAGCGCCATCCGAGAGCGGGAGCACGCTTTGCACGAGACCCTTACCGTAGCTGGTTTCGCCGACGATGGTGGCGCGGTCGTGATCCTGCAGAGCGCCGGAGAAGATCTCGGAAGCACTGGCCGTTTTGCCATTGATGATAATCCCCAGACGGAAGGTGTAAGGCCTGGCATCCTTCGGAACGTCGGCTGTCTGCGGCGCGCTCGAACGCCCTTTGGCAGTGAGGATACGCTGGCCCGGCGAGAGAAATAGTGAGGCAGCGTCGAGGGCCGCTTTCACGACACCTCCGGGATTATTGCGCAGATCGAGAACCAGGCCTTGCAGCGAATTGCCGCCGAGTTTTTCGATAGCATCGCGCAGCAGCTTGGCGGTTTGCAGATCCCAACTGGCGATGCGAATGTAGCCGATGCGCGGCGCGAGGAAGTACGCGCGATCGACGCTCGGAGAATCCATCAGCTCCGGTGTGAGCTGAAACTCAAGCAGTCGGGGCGCGCCCTGGCGGCGGATATACACCGTTACTTTCTGCTGGCGCGCTTCCGTGAGCAGTTCGATAATTTGCTGGGGCTCGAGCGAACGGATAGCGATGTTGTTGATCGCGACCAGCTCGTCTCCGGCCTGAATACCGGCGCGGTTGGAAGGCGTACCAGGCAGAGTTTGCAGGAAAATTACCTGGCCAGGCAGAACGGAAACGATGCTGCCGAACCCTTTCTGCTCGGAGTCCTCCATCTCCTTTAACTGCTGGAACTGAGCAGGTGAAAAAAACTGTGTGTGCGGATCGAGCTCGCGCAGCATGGAGGGGATGGCGCCTTCGTAGACGAGCTTGTCGACGGGCGGCACGTCGGCCGAGTGCGTTTGAACCACGGAAAGCACGTCGATGAACTGGCGCAGGGCAGGATCGAGTTCTTTGGCGGTATCGGCAGGCGGCTGTTTCGACTCCTGCGCGCCGAGTAAACCGGCCACAGCGGCCAGTGCGAGAAAGCGCTTCATCAGCGGGTGTACTGCAGCTGGCGGCGCTCTGCGGCGCGCTCCAGGGCAAAGCCGATCAGCGTATCGAGCAGTTGAGGATAGGGCACGCCTGAATATTCCCACATCTTGGGGTACATGCTGATCGAGGTGAAACCGGGGATGGTATTGATCTCGTTCACAAAGAACTGGCCGGTGCTCCTGTCCATGAGAAAATCGACGCGCGCCATCGCCTCGCAATCGACCGCTTTGAAGGCGGCGAGAGCGAGAACCTGCATTTCTGACGTCTGGGCGCGGTTTAGGTTAGCGGGCAGCTCGATGCGGGCCTTGTCGAGAAGATACTTGTCTTCATAGGTGTAGAACTCTTGAGAAGGAAGAATTTCGCAGGGCACCGAGGCGCGCGGATCGGCGCCCCCGAGTACGGCGCATTCGAATTCGCGGCCATCAACGCCGCGCTCCACGAGAATTTTGCGGTCGTAGCGGGAGGCAGTGGTGAGTGCGGGCGCGAGTTCTGCCCGCGATTTGACCTTCGTGATGCCGACGGAGGAGCCAAGATTAGCGGGCTTCACGAAAACGGGGAAATCGAAGGGAAGCTCGAGCGAGGCGGGATCGAAATGCCCCCGCGTCAGGACCAGATACGGAACAACGGGCAACCCAGCGGCCTGGCAGAGGCGTTTGGTAATGGCTTTGTCCATCGAAACGGCTGAGGCGAGCACACCCGCGCCAACGTAAGGAATTTCGGCGAGCTCGAGCAGACCTTGAACCGTACCGTCTTCGCCGAAGGTGCCATGGAGCACTGGGAATGCGACATCGATTTCAGGGTTGCGGCCGGGTTCGGGACAGATCGGCTTTTCCCATTTCCCGTCCTTACTGATGAAGTAATCAAGAACTGTGTATTTGGCAGGATCGAGCGCTTGACGAACGGAATGCGCCGAGCGGACAGAAATTTCATGTTCGCCCGAGCGCCCGCCAAAGATGAGCGCCACGCGAATTTTCGTTGATGGAGAAGGCAACTCCCATTGTCGCGCGGCGCCCGAGCGGATTCAGCTACTTGCGGGAGGATTCGCGATCAAGAGCGTGGATAAAACCTTCGGCGGCCGGAGGCACTGCCACCCCGCCTTCCACGATTTCTTTATTTGTAATGTTCTTGCCGTAGAGTTCACGGTTTGAATCCGTGTCCTGCGTTACGGCTGCACCCGTCAGATCGATACCGCCGAAAATGCCGCGCTGGCGCGAATAGGTCAGGATCTCGGCGTGCATTTCGGCATCGGTGAGAGCGGAGGCGTTGCGGCCAACCGGCCCGGCTGCCGCGGAGAGTTCGCCGCCAAGCTGGGTCTTGTCATGCAGCAGGTGTTCCATCCCGCTCTTACTCATCACCAGCATGATCAGGTCGGTTTCGGCGCCGCCGATCAGCAACCCGAACTTACCGCCCGTAATACGCAGCGAACCCGGCGCGCTCCAGCCGACTCCGCTTGCTCTCCGGCAGGTGAAGAAGCCCTTGCCGTACTCGGCGCCTACGATAAAGCCGCCTTTTTTCAGATGCGGAATCACCACGACGCAGGAAGCTTTGTTCAAAAGGTCCTGCGGAATGCCTTTGTCGGAGGCGTTCATCATGTCGTGCAGCGTCTCGGTGGCGGCATCCAGCCGCGCCGCGGCGGTCTTTTGCGCAAACGCGGGAAGCGCCGCGAGTGCTGCGATCATGAATGCCGGAATCAACCGGGAAGCCCAATGATTTTGCTTGCTCATTTTAAATCCCGACAGTGGGACGCAAGCGGGATCGAACTTGCAACAGGTGTAGTGGGTACCTTACTTGCTTTTAATGTCGGAATAGATGTTTTCGGCGGCGCTTCTGGCCAGGCGGACACAATCGGGGATGCCGACCCCCTCGTAGGCGTTTCCGATCAGGTGGAAAGATGGCAAGCCGGCGCTCAACTGGCGGATGCGATCGACACGATGCGCGTGCCCGACGACGTACTGCGGCATGGAATCGGGCCAGCGGTGAACAAGGGCTGTCTGCGCGGGAGAAGAAATACCACTCAAGCGATGTAGATCGTTCTCAGCCAACCGAACGAGTTCGTTGTCGGCAGCCGCTCGGAGTCTTACGGCTTCCGCCCCGACAATGAATGCCCGAATTGCAAACAGCCCGGGGGCGATGCGGGTGGGGAACTTGCGGTTGACAAAAGTAGCGGCGGCGATCGTGCGGCGTTCCCGCTGCGGCACGAGAAAACCGAAGCCTTCAAGAGGATTTTCCAGGCGAGCGGAGTTATAGAGCAGATTGGTCAGGATGGCCGAGGAATAAGGGATGGCGGCGAGCTCAGCTGCCAGCTGCGGAGCAGACGCTTCGAGCAGGAGGGCGGCACGATGCGCGGGAAGCGCCACGATCAGGTGTTCGGCGGCGAACGTTTCTCCGCCCAACTGAATGCGCCAGCAGTTGCCGTCACGATACACCGCGCGAGCTTCCCGTCCGGTAAGCAGTGAGGCAGCCGTTCGAGTGGCCAGAGCGTCGATCAAATCCTGCATGCCGCCCGAAAAGGATCGGAACAGCGAGCCCGCCGTGGGCGACTTTTTCTCGTGCTGGACGCCTCGGATCAGGCTTCCAAACCGCCGCTCGTACTCCACGAAGCGAGGCAAAACGCTGCGAGCGCTCAGGCTGGCTGCATTGCCGCCGTAGACTCCTGCAAGCAGAGGATCGGCAACAGATTCGAGAAGCTCATCGCCGAAGTGATCGCGGACCAACTCCCCCACCGAGATATCGCTTGCGCGCTGCTGCGGCTGCCGGAAGCGTTCAGTTAGGAAACGGAGCCTGGTGGGCAGACTGAAGAGCGGCGAAACCAGCGCCGGCCGGAGTTCGCCGGGAACCATCATGCTCATGCCGGAGGGCAGTGGCACGAGTCTTCCGTTACGAACGATAAAGACGCGACGGGCGGCATCGTTGGAGGAGATGATTCGCTCCGGTAAACCTGCGATTTCCGAAGCAAGTTCGGTGACCGCAGGCTTGGCGGCGAGAAAGCTATCGGGGCCAGCTTCGAGCTGAGAATTTTCGAGCTGCTCGGTGCGAATCAGGCCGCCGGTACGCGTCTCCTTTTCGACCAGAACGCAATCGATACCGTGGCGGGCGAGATAATACGCAGCGCTCAGACCGGAGATGCCGCCGCCTAGGATCGCGACCTGGTGAGAACTCACTTGACGGTACGAAATTCCCGGACGATGGAGACGACGGCCTTCACGTTTTCGACGGGCGTCTCGGGCAGGATGCCGTGTCCCAGATTGACGATATGGCCGGGGCGCGTGCCGGTGCGCTTCAGCAGATCGGTGACTTTGGTGCGGAGTTCGGGTAATGGGGCGAAGAGCGCTACCGGGTCCAAATTGCCCTGGATGGCTGAGCGATAACCGATTTCGGACCAGGCGTTATCGATATTGATGCGCCAGTCGACGCCGAGAACATCGCCACCGGCGGCGTGCAGTTCGCGGAAAAAACCGCCGGCGCCCGTGCCGAAGTGGATGACCGGCACGCCGGCCGAGCGAATGCGTTCGATGAGCGCGCGGGAATACGGCTGTACGTAACGGACGTAATCTTCGGGACTGAGCGCGCCGACCCAGCTATCGAAGACCTGAATAGCGCGCGCACCGGCCCCGATCTGCATGCGCCCGAATTCGCCGAGCACGTCGACCAGTTTGCCCATCAGGCGCCGCCACATGGTCTCGTTGCCGAACATGAGGCGCTTCGTTTTCAGGAAGGTTTTCGAGGGGCCGCCTTCGATCATGTAGCTGGCCAGAGTGAAAGGAGCGCCCACGAAGCCGATGACGGGAACACGTCCGGCGAGGTGTTCGGCAACCTTGATGATGGCTTCCGAGACGTAGCCGAGGTCGTCGGTGCGGCTGGTCGAGAGCTCGTCGATATCTTCCGGTTCGGTGATTGCGTTTTCGATCAGCGGACCTTCACCGGCCACGAATTCGAGCTTGAGGCCCATAGGCTCGATGGGTAACAGGAGGTCGGCGAAGATAATCGCCGCGTCTACATCGAGAATGTCGATGGGCTGGAGCGTGACTTCGGCGGCGAGCGCCGGCTTCTTACAGATTTCGAGAATGGAATGCCGGGCACGGATTTCGCGGTACGGCTTGAGGTATCTTCCAGCCTGGCGCATGAACCAGACGGGCCGGACATCCGTTGGACGGCGGCGGCAGGCGTCCAGAAAACGGCCGGCAAGCGGAGCTCGACTGCCTAAAGGCGCAGGAGGCGTACACCCTCCGCTGGAGCAATTGTGAACAGTCCGCTGATGAAAGTTCTCCCTTCGGCGCTATGAAAGAGTGTAGCGTCAGTATGAAAAAAAGCCTAGATCTGGCGCTATTCGCGGGGTCGGCCGCGGCGGACGCGCTTGAGCAGATACTCCAGACGGGCATCGGCCGAGAGAGAGACGTCGGGCTCGAAATGAAGTTCCGGGATGCGGAAGAGCGTGAGCCGTTCGGCGAGTTGGCGGCGGAGAAGGTGGCGGGCCCCATCGAGCGCGGCCAGGGTGGCCTGCTGCTGCTTCGGATCAGAAGAGAGATGCAGGCGAACCTGGGCGTGCCGCATATCCGGCGAAACGAGTACTTCGGTGACGGTGGCGTCGGAAATGCGCGGGTCGGCGAGCTCGTAGGAGATCATTTCGCCGAGCTCTTCACGCAAGGCTTCGGAGACGCGCTCGGCGCGGTGGCTATCCATGGGTGGCCTCCAAATTTGAGTGTACGAGGAGGCTGGTTTTCAGGCTGCTCGGGCGGGAACAAGCGCTTCAAGAGCGTCCAGGATCTCCTGCTCCCGTATGGGTTTCGAGAGATAACCGTCCATTCCGGCGGAGAGGCAGCGGCTCCGGTCGCTCGCCATAGCATGCGCGGTAACGGCGATGATGGGAACTCGCTGGCCGGTAACCCGTTCGCGCTCCCGAATGAGGCCGGTGGCAGTCAGGCCGTCCATTTCGGGCATCTGAACGTCCATCAGGATGACGTCGAAATCGGCGGAAGCGGCTTTTTCGACGGCTTCCCTGCCCGTATTCGCAACGGTAACCGTGTGGCCCTGTTTCTCCAGCAGACGCGTCGCCAGGCGCTGATTGACGAGATTATCCTCGGCGAGCAGGATGCGTCGGGGCGGCAACGCGGAGAGCAATCTCTTCTGCGGCCGGCTGCGGAGGAAGGTTTTTGGCGCCTGCGCCAGGGCGGTAAGAACGGCTTCGTGAAGCTGGCTTTCGGAGATCGGCTTCACCAGATACGTTCGAATGCCCAGCTGGCGGCAATAAGCGGCATCGGTATTCAGATCGGCCGAACTCAGCATCATAATCGGCACGCCACTGCACTCCGGGATATCTTTGATCGACTTCGCAACCGAGAATCCATCCATGGCGGGCATATGAGCGTCAAGCACGATCAAAGCGTATGGATTTCCGGCTGAAATAGCGTCGGCGATCCGCTCCAGAGCTTCCGGTCCGCTGGCGCTGACTTCGCACTCGAGTTTCCATTTGCCGAGCATCTCCTGCAGGATTTTGCGGTTGTTCGCGTTATCATCCACCACCAGGCAGCGAGCGCCCGCGAGCAGATTTTCGTGCAAGCCCGCTACCGAAGCCGGCCGATCGTGTACAACCGGGCAGGAGATCGAGAAACGGAATGTGCTGCCCGCGCCGGGGGCGCTTTCTACCGAAAGACGGCCGCCCATGAGTTGAACCAGCCGCGAGGAGATCGTCAAGCCGAGGCCCGTCCCTCCGAAACGGCGGGTGATCGATCCGTCCGCTTGTGAGAACGCTTCGAATATGTCGGCTTGCTTGTCCTGCGAGATCCCAATGCCGGTATCGCGCACCGAGAAGTGCAGCAAGCTGTCGTGATCTCGCGGTTCGGCGCGGAGTTCGAGTTCGATTTCGCCGTGCTCGGTAAATTTGATCGCGTTGCCGAGAAGGTTGATCAGCACCTGTCCGAGGCGATCCGCGTCGACCATTACACATTCCGGAACCGACGGCTCGATGCGGCAGAGCAGCTCGAGCCCTTTCTGGTGGGCGCGGATGGCGAGAGAGCGCACGAAGCGATCGAGCGCGGGCCGGAGCTGCGTTTCGTTCGGATTCAGCAGGAATTTGCCGGCTTCTATTTTCGAAAAGTCGAGAATGTCGTTGATGATGACGAGCAGCGATTCGGCGGAGTCCTTGACGCAGGTCAGGTACTCGCGCTGCTCCGGATTGAGTGCCGTATCGAGCGCCAGTTCGGTCATGCCGATAATGCCGTTCATGGGCGTGCGAATTTCGTGGCTCATATTCGCCAGAAACTCGCTCTTGGCACGGCTCGCGCCTTCGGCTGCTTCTTTGGCCTTGCGCAGCTCGGATTCGTTTCGCCGCTGCTCGGTGCTGTCGCGGAAGCCCCACACGCGGCCCGCACATCTCCCGTTTATCTTCTGCGGTTCGGAATGGCGCTCAAACACCCGGCCATCGCGGAATTCGAGCACATCGTCGCTCTTGGCTTCCGGATGAGAGGCGAGCTCGCGTATCTTGGCGACAAAAGCCTCGGGATCCTTCAATTCCGATTTCAAATAGTCGATTAACGCCCAATCGTCGCCGGTAGCGAGCAACCCCGGAGGAATGCGCCACATTTCGATGAAGCGCGAATTGGCGTTGAGAATGTGGCCGCTTTGGTCCACCGCCAGAATGCCGTCCACGGTAGATTCAAGCGTGGCGCGAATGATCTCGGTCTGGCTGCGCACACGGCGGTGCAGCATTCGCACCCATGCGATGGCGATGAGGATGCCGAGTGCGAGCAGAGCGCC
This sequence comes from Terriglobia bacterium, assembly GCA_021325235.1. Taxonomy (GTDB): domain Bacteria; phylum Acidobacteriota; class Terriglobia; order Bryobacterales; family Bryobacteraceae; genus Bog-105. Next base: position 85,554 of record JAJPHN010000040.1, read on the forward strand.
GAGAGCGAGCGCCTTCTGCAAGGTCCACCAGCTCGCCTTTTCAACAACGACCACGTCGGCCGGTCCGCCGAAGCGCAGTTTGAAAGATGACGATTGTCCGGCAGCTTCGCGTTCGGTGACACAAATGCCGGTGAGGCGTACGAGGCTGCCTTCGCGCAAGGAGCGCAAGCTGCTCGCTGGCCACTGGAAATACGAAACCGCGGTGAACACAGAGCTTCCCTGGCGCAACACAAACAGGACTTCTTTGGGAGTTACCGCAATCTGAGCCAGGCGGCCTTCCATGCGTATGCGTGCGGAATCGAAACGGCCCTGGACAGCAGTGGCAGCATCGATTTGCGGCGGTACCGACAGCGAAGATTCACCTGTGACGCGGTAGATCGACGCCTGCAGTGCGGGATGCTGGTTGATTACCCCGGGAAACCCAAGTACATCCACGCGAGTGCCGGCGGCAGGAGGCGGCTGCTGGCTGCTCTGAACGTAGGCGCTGCCGGTTCTATCGGTCAGATAAAACGAGCCATCGGGCAGCGATAACGTGACCACACCGGCTGCATGGGAACGATGGCCCGCTGCCCGGCCGACTGTGAAGCGCTGGAGCTCATCAAGGCGTTGACGCGCAGAGGACCACGGATCCGGCGGAGCGGGTTCCACAATACGAATGTTTTGCAGGTCCGGCACGTACAGGACGGCGCCGATGAGCTGATTGTTCAGGTTGAAATCAGCTCCGCAGTTCCCGCGCAACACGACTGTGGCATCGATGTAGCGGTTGGGATCGAATCCTTCATGAGCGGGAATATCGGCGGTTATGACACCGTCGCTCAACGCGATTTCGAGCAGCAGCAGCCCCGAGTGCGAGTCGATTTTAGCGCTGCGAACGATGCCCTGGGCTTCGACCCATTGGCCGTCCTCGCGGCTCGAAATCATCTGACTGAACGTGACGCGCGGCGCAGGAGGCAAAGGAGCGCGTCCAATGGTCGTCCAATGAGCCTGTGCGATTTGCGGCGCGAAGTCGGGCTGTTCGGTTTTTCCGGAGAGATCAAGGAGATCGCCGACCTGGGGTTTGGGCGCGTTGCCGTCCAGATGTACCCAGATGCCGCCGGACGCATCATGCACGAAAAGATCCGGGCCGGGCTCGGTTGTATCAAATTCACCGACTAGTGACGGGCCGTAATAGGTCACCACGGCGCGCAAGTGAACTGGATAGCCCTTATTTGCTTCGCTGCGGCTAAGCGTCAGGATTTGTCTGACACGGGTCAGAGTTCCGGGCGAATCGGCTCGCGCCGGATCCGGGATGACAGCGATGGCTATGAGAAATGCAAAGAGCAGGAGCGCTCGGGAGACGCAGAATCGAGCGATTGGCCGGAGCGGCACATAGCCGAAGGTACGATCAGCCACACGACCCACCTTTGACTACATCGCGCAGCATCGCCTTCGGCGCCTTCAGACAAACGATTCCTCCTGATTATGGTGGGATTGCTGCGGAACAATTCTCGCCACGCGGTGCGGCGGTTGGGATAGCTCTTGCATCGTCTTGAGGCGTTCAGAATGGAAGAAGTGATCGTCGACCCACTTTCGGAGCCCGTTTCAGCACGGGTGAGAAGCCGTCCCTGGCCGGCGTGGCCGCATTTCGAAGCGGAAGACATCGCCGCCGTCGCGGACGTTTTGGCGTCTGGACGCGTGAATTACTGGACTGGAGAGCAGGGCCGGGCTTTCGAGCAGGAATTCGCAGCGTACACGCACACGCGATATGGAGTGGCTGTGGCGAACGGTACTCTCGCGCTCGAGCTAGCTCTGCGGGCGCTGGGAATCGGAACAGGAGACGAGGTTATCGTTCCGGCGCGCACGTTCTTCGGTTGCGTGACGTCCGTGGTGGCGTGCGGTGCTCGTCCGGTATTCGCCGATGTCGATCGCGATTCGCAGAACCTGACAGCCGCAACGATTGAAGCCGTTTTGACTCAAAGTACACGGGCTATTTTGGTGGTTCATTTGCAGGGCTGGCCGTGCGAGATGGATGAAATTCTCGCGCTTGCTCGCGCGCGCAAGCTGGCCGTGTTGGAAGACTGCGCGCACGCGCATGGCGCCGCGTACCGAGGCCGAACGGTTGGTTCACTCGGCGATATCGGCGCATTCTCTTTTTGTCAGGACAAGATCATGACAACGGGCGGCGAAGGCGGCATGCTGGTGACGAACGACCCGGAGTTGTGGCGCAGGCTATGGTCCTACAAAGATCACGGGAAATCACACGAACTGGCGCATGCGGGCGAATCCAATGGGGCATTCCGCTGGGTCCACGAAAGCTTTGGCACGAACGCGCGACTTACCGAAATACAATCGGCGCTGGGGCGTAGGCTCCTTATGCGCCTGCCCGCGAACGTCCAGAAGCGGCGCGACAATGCGGCCTGCCTGCGAGAGGCCCTGGCGAACATAACCGCTTTGCGGATCCCGGAGCCTCCGGCGCATGTCGATCACGCTTACTACAAGCAGTACGCGTTTCTGAAGCCGCGGGGGCTGGCGCAGAATTGGACGCGGGATGATATCGTGAACGCGATTCGCGCGGAAGGCATCCCGTGCTCGTCGGGGATATGCAGCGAAGTGTATCGCGAGCAGGCCATTCCGGCGGAGTGGCGGCCACCGCAGCGATTGCCGGCTGCGGCGGAGTTGGGTGAGACGAGCCTTATGTTCCAGGTGCATCCAACACTCGACCGCAGCGACATGCTCGATACAGCAGCGGCGGTGCGAAAGGTCCTGGCGCGCGCATGCCGGAGTTAGATCCGGTTGCCGCCTACGATCTGCTCGCTCCCTCGTTTTCTGCTGTTTCGAAAACGCGAGAACGCTATCTCCGAGCGATCGAAGACCTGATCGTTTCAGCCGCACCGAAGACCGCGGCATCGATGCTCGACATCGGCTCGGGCGACGGTCGCCGCGCATTGCAGATTGCGAGACAGCTTGGCATTAGGCGGGTCACGCTGCTGGAGCCGAGCGCAACCATGCGCGCACATTGGCCAGATGATGTTGAAGGCTGGTATGTGCGGGTGGAGGAACTCGGCTCGAAAGCCGGCAATTTCGATCTGATCACATGTCTATGGAATGTGCTCGGGCACGTGTTCCCGACTGAGGCGAGGCTACATGCTCTCGAACAGATGCGGCGCCTTTTAACGGCAAATGGGCGATTGTTCATGGACGTGAGCCACCGCTACAACATGCTCCATTATGGACGCGTGCGCACGTTGCTCCGCATGCTGCGGGACCGATTTGGGCAGGACTGGCTGAGCGGCGATGTGAGTGTTCGCTGGGAAGTTGCGGGTGGAAACGTACACGCGAAAGGGCATGTCTTCACCGCGGCAGAACTTGAAGCGCTCGCAAGGGCGGCTGGACTGCAGATCGAGCACCGCTTCGTGGTCGATTATGCAACGGGTGAATTGCGGCGATCGAAGTATCAGGGTCATTTGCTTTACCAGTGTCGACGGAGTGCTTAGTTTCGTGACTTATGCCGTTTTGCGCAACAGTTCTTCGCCGAGCGGAACCGAGGCGAGCACTTTCACAATCCGGCGCGCCGCGTCACCATCTCCGTAGGGATTCGCCATGCCCGCCAGACTGCGGCGAAAGTCGGGATCACGCGCTTTGGCGATCGCCGCAAGAATTTGCGCTTCGTCTGCGTCGACCGTGAGTACGTTTTTGCTGCGCTCGCGCCCGCGCTGCCGGATGCCGATGTCCACGGCGGGAACACCGAACGACGCCGCTTCCATCACACCGCTGCTCGAATTACCGGCAATGATGAATGCCTCGCGTAAGAGACTCCAATAGAGGACGGGATTCAGATTGACGAGTAAATGCGCACGCTTGTGTCTTTTCGTGAACGCACGCAGCCGCTCGATCAGATCACGGCTCCCGGCGTCGGCATTGGGATAGCAAAAAATGATTGGCTCCGGCAGTTTGGCGAGAGCGCGGAACACAGCGTCCGCTTCGCGCGTGGTATCGCCGGCAATCGTCACCGGATGATAGGTGGCCAGGAGAAAGGGCACGCGCAGACTGAGACCTGTTTCGCGCTCAATCTCGGCGCGAGATTTGAGCTTGGTGCGGCGGAGATGATCGAGTGAGGGAGCACCGGCGCGATGTACGCGCCACTCGGCCTCGCCCATAGAGATAACCCGCTGGCGCGCGGCTTCCGTTGAAGTGAAATGCAGATGGCTCAGCTTGGTTAAGGCATTGCGGACGGCATCATCAATCGCGCCTTCGGTGATTTCGCCACCTTCAATATGGGCAACGGGAATGCGCAAAGCAAGTGCGACCGAAGCGGGCGCCAGCATCTCGTAGCGGTCCGCAATTAACAACAGCAGATCGGGCCGGAGCGTAGCGAGGTAGTCGGCCAGGCTCAAGGTCGCGATGCCGATTGTCTTTGCCATCGCGACGTCGGTATTGGAATCGAGCAGGCACTCGATCCGCGCGGCGATCCTGAAGCCATCCTGCTCGACCTCGCTCACGGGCATTCCGAAAGTAGGACTGAGCTGCGGACCCATGGCGATCAGGTGAAGCTCGAGTTCCGGATGCGCCTCGATCTCGCGCAGGACCCAATACAAATGCGAGTAATCGGCGCGCGAACTGGTCACGACGGCGATTTTTCTCATCATTGCGTCTCGTCCAGCACGGCTTGACTCGGAACATACTCGGGTACGAGTTCCCGGAGTCCTTCGAGCAACGCGCTGCAATCGCCCTGCTCCAGAGCGGCGCGTAAGCGAGCAACGCTTTCAGCACTTTTCTCGGCCGAAAGGGTACGGCCGTCGACCACGGCGAGGCCACACTGTAGCTGTTTTTCAATCGCTTCATCGGAAGCTACGAACGATTCGGTCAACTTCTCACCCGGGCGCAAGCCGATGAACGTTATTTCAGCTTGCGGGGACAGGGAACGAGCTAAATCGACAATTCGCAGCGGCGCGGAACGCGGCGGAATCAATACGCGCCCGTTCACTTGCGCTTTAAGCGCCTCACGAATGAATGCGACTGTTTCGTCGAGCGTGAAGAACCAGCGGCTCGCGTCCGGGTGAGTCAGCGTGAGCGGTGCGCGATCGCGCAACTGCTGCTCAAAGGTCGGCAGCACGCTGCCGGTGGACCCGAGCACATTACCGAGACGAATGGCATTGACACGAAATCCGGGAGCATCGAGAGAGAGCGCCAACAGTTCGGCCGCACGTTTGGATGCGCCCAGGATGCTGTGCGGCTCAACGGCTTTATCAGTTGAAACGAGCAGAAACTGTCCGACGCCGGCCAAGCGCGCCTCATGAACCAGCTCGAACGTCGCAATCGCGTTATTGAGCAAAGTGGCCTCGATCTGGCGCTCCAGCATAACCACATTCTTATAAGCCGCGGCATGGATGATGCCGCCGGGCTGATACCGTCTGAGGAGCGAGCGCATGGCTGCGCGATCGGCAACATTGGCGAGCAGCAGACGGTACTTCGCGGTATGTGCGACAAGCGAACGATCGAGTTCGATGAGACCCTGTTCGGATTGATCGAGTAGCAGCAGCGGGGTGTGAGGAGATGATGCGAGCGCGCGGGCGAGTCCGGCACCGATAAATCCCGCGGCACCAGTAATGAGCAGGCAGCGGCTATCATCCGGCTTACCCGCAAGGTTCCGTTCAGTGCTCAAAACGCTACTATCGCATCCGCCCCAATACTGCCTGCGCAGCCGCCACCACCTTCGTGTTACAAAATAGAGCGATATGCGTACGCTAACCGCCGTTCTCCTTTCGGTCGCTCTCGGCACCGCGCCGGCCTGGCCGCAACAGCCGGATCACTCCTACGAAATCGTCGGCAAGATTAAAACGGAAGCCTTCGATCACTCGCAGGTCATGGATACGCTCGAGGCTCTCACGGATCTTCACGGTCCGCGCCTTACCGCGTCGCCCGAGTTCAAGGACGCGGCGGACTGGGCGATGGGACGGCTGAAAGAGTATGGCATTGAAAACGTTCATGGGGAGCCGTGGGGACCGTTCGGCCGCAGCTGGTCCATAGAAAGTTACGAGCTCGAAATGACGCAGCCGCGCTACTCGAATCTGGTCGCGGCGCCGCTTGCCTGGAGTGCTGGCACAAACGGCGAGAAGTCCGGCCAGGCGATCTATGCGCCGATTAAGGCATCCGGAAATCGTTACGACATCAAAGTCCAGGAGCAGGCGCTCGAGAAATACGAGGCCGAATGGAAGGGCAAGCTGAAGGGTAAGATTGTGCTGGTTACGGAACTAAGCGAGCCGAAACCCGCGACGAAGCCGCTTTTCCGGCGCTACACCGATGCCGAACTGGCTGAAATCGCCGAAGCTCCAGAGCCGCATGTCCGGCGCAATGTCTCGGTCGATGATCTGCAGATTCCGTCGGAACAGGAAGAAGCTTACAAGTATCTGGAAAGTCTCCCGGAGACAGTAATCGATCAGCTTTTCGATCGCTTCGATGCTCTCCGCGCCAAGCAGGCAAAATTTTTCCGTGAAGAAGGGGTGGCCGGGATCATCCGCGCCGATCAGCGCGCACACAACGGCCTGATTTTTGCTGAAGCGGCCGGCCCGCACTCGGCCAAGGACCCGATGGCTCCCGCCACGTTCATCGTGACCTATGAGCAATACAGCCGTATCACTCGCCTACTCGAAAAGAAGCAGCCGGTGACGCTCGCAATGGATCTCAAGGTCAAGGCCGGCGATAAAGATGTGGACGGACTGAACCTGATTGGCGAGATCCCGGGGCAGAAGAAGCCGGATGAAGTGGTCATGATTGGGGCGCACTTCGATTCCTGGCACACGGGCACGGGCGCGACGGATAACGGCGCCGGCAGCGCGGTCATGATCGAGGTGATGCGCATTCTGAAGAAGCTGAACCTGCCCATGGATCGGACCGTGCGTATCGGGCTCTGGAGCGGCGAAGAACAGGGATTGTACGGCTCGCGAGCATACGTGAAGCAGCATTTTGGCGATCCCGAAACGATGCAGCTCAAGTCCGAGCAGGCGAAGCTCGATGCCTATCTCAATCTGGACAACGGTAGTGGAAAGATTCGCGGCGTTTACTTGCAAGGAAACGACGCCGCACGCCCCTGGTTTCAGTCGATGCTGACACCGTTTAACGATATGGGCGCGCGTACGCTCACACTCAAGAACACCGGCGGAACGGATCACCTTTCGTTCGATGCCGTCGGTCTGCCTGGCTTTCAGTTCATCCAGGATCCGCTTGATTACGGCACGGTCACGCACCATTCCGATATGGATACCTATTCGCACGCCATACCGGAAGACCTGATGCAGGCTTCGGCCATCATCGCGACTCTGGTTTACGATATTGCGAACAAGCCAGAAATGTTTCCGCGCAAGCCGCTGCCCGAAGCCGCTCCCGCGAAGAAGCCCGGAGCTTAAATCGAGCGGCGTTTAGTTATCGTTCATCGCTGAACCCGATCCCGGACCGTTGCTGGTTTTGCCGGATGTCAGGCGTTGGTGTATCTCGCGCTGCGCCTTCGCTTCATCCGGCTTACCCAGTCGATCGTAGACGCGCGCCAGATGATAATGCGGCATCGGCTGATTTGCGTTTTCGGTGATCGCCAGCTGTAACTCGGCGGCTGCTTCGGGGTATGCGTGCCGGTTTTCGAGCAGGACGCCGAGCTCGTAATGCGCCTCCCAGTCTTTCGGATCGAGATGGATGCTCTCGCGAAGCAGCTGCTCGGCCCGCGTGCTGCGCGGATCGGATTGAAGCAGCGCTTTCGCCAGCACCAGATGAGCCTGCGCATTTTCGGGTGAGCGCTCCAGCCATCGTTCGCTGGCGGAAGTGATTTCGGAGAGATGCGGACCAGCCTGATCGAGCATGCGTCCGAGAAATACATATGGCTGCTCGATGGAAGGATCGATCGAGATCACTCGTAAAAAACAGGTAATCGCATCTTCGAAGCGGCGTTGTCCGTAGCGGGCGACTCCCAGCGTGAGATTCAGCTGCGGATCCCGTGGCGAGCGCTGCAATCCGCTTTCGGCAAGTGTGGCGGCGCGCTGAAAATCCTCCGCACGCAAAGCCAGCATGGCCGCGCTCGAAAGCGCATCCGGACTGGCCTGAGCGCTGGCCGCATATTTGGCTTCCCAGTCCGCTGCCGCTTTGAAATTACCGGCATGCGCGTAGAACATGGCAAGCGCGTGCCAGACGACGGGTTTCCCGGATGCCGTGCTCTCCGCTTTGGCTGCAGAGGCTAGGGCCTGGTTGGTATCCCCGAGCCGCAGTTCGGTTTCTGCCAGCGAGGTCCAGACGAAGGGGTTGCTCGGATCCGCATTCGCTGCGTCTTCAAATTCGGCCTGGGCGCGTTTCAGATCGCCCGATTGAAGCGCGATCAATCCCTGCTTGAGCGCGGATGAGGCGGTTGCCTGCTGTGGAACAGCAAATAACAGCAGAAAAAGAGAATGCAGCAACTCTCAAGCTACCGCATTCTCTCGTTTGTTCTCGTTGTCAGAACTGCAGCCGAAGTGCGAACTGAATGTGCCGTTCGCTTCCGGTTTGAGTGCTTGTGACTTGGCCGAATTTGGCATCCTGCAAGTTGTTATCCGGCAGGCCGAACTGCGGGGTATTCGCGATATTGAAGCTCTCGGCACGGAACTGCAGAGCCCAGCGCTCGGTGAACGCGAAGCTCTTGAAGATCGAGAGATCCATGTTGCGCGTCGGCGGACCGTAGTTGCTCTGCAGACCGACGTTGCCGCCCGTCAGCGGCGCCGGGCCAGTCACGTTGGCGATGTTGAACCACTCCTCCGGTCTGCGGCCGCCCGCTGGAGCTGCATTCGGATCGGTTCCGGGCACGAGTTCCGGCCGGCAGAGATTCCAGACGCCCTGGCAGCCGCTGGCGTTGAGCGAGAACGGCTGACCGGTATGGAAGCTGGCGATTCCATTGAGCTGCCAGTTCCCGAGTAGCGTTTGAACCACCCTATTCAGACTTGCCCCGTACTGCTTGCCGCGGCCGAACGGAATGTCGTAGTTAAAACCAAGGGTGAAATTGTGCCGGATATCCCACGACGCATTCGCGTACGAGGTATTCCAGTTCGTTGGATCGATAACACCAAGTCCGGAGGATCCGCTCAGAGTCGTGCCGCTATTCGCGAGGGCGTGTCCATACGTGTACGAACCAACGAATTGCAGGCCGTTCGACATACGTTTTTCGAGCTTGGCCGTGAGCCCGTTGTAATTACCGAAGCCCCAGGTAGCGGTTCCCGAGATGCTGCCAATGTCGGTGTATCGGCGCAGCGAGTTGCAGGTGATACTCGAGTTGGTAGTTCCGAAGTTATAACAGTTGTTGAAATCGGGCTGCAGCAACTGGTGCGAAGAGTGGTTGCCGACATAGCCCACTTCGAGCGCCATCTGCCCCGGCAACTCGCGCTGAATCGCAAAATTCCATTTCTGGACCAGAGGATTGCGGAAGTCGGTCGCCACTTCACGGAACTGCAGCGAGGAGACCGGGAACCCATTGAAGATGTTCAATGGATAGCCGACTGAAATTCCACCGGTCGGAGCACCGCCGGCAAAGAACGGATCGGGCGCGAAAATGCTGACATTTCCGGGGCGGTTCAACTGTGGCGACAGGTTGAACGGAGCGGATTCTCCGCGGTTTGGATTTCCGCCCTGGTTTTCCTCGCCGCCGTAGAACATCCCGAAGGCCGCGCGGATCACTGTCTTTTCCTGAATGTTATAGGCGAACCCTACACGCGGACCGAAATCCACCTTATCCCACGGAATCAGATACGGACCGACCTGCCCGCGGCTGACCGTGATCGGCGTGGTAAACAGAGCCGGGAAAGTGACGCCATTGATCGTCGCTGGGTGATTGAAGTTCGGCGGCAGCGGCGTATTCATGTTCGGACCCGCCGGAATGTACAGCGTCAGATTCTGCAGATCGAAGTTCGATTGGCGCGCGAACTGCTCGCCGATTGGCGAAAAGAGCTCGTAGCGCAACCCGAGGTTCAAAGTAAGTTTCGGAGTGACTTTCCAGTCGTCCTGTCCATAGAACGCAATGGCCTTCTTGGTTGAAGAAATGAAGTTCGTGGTCGAAATCTGACCGCCGTCAATCGCGCCCAGCAGGAACGAGGCGAACGGGTCACCCGTATTGGAATTGTTCAGAGCTCCGGCTGTGGTTGGGATTGCGGTCTCGTTCTGACTGAAATTCATTTCTCCGTGCGGATATGGGACCTGGAAGAACGGGAAGTGAATCGGGCGGAACTCCGCGCCAAACTTCATCGAATGATTTCCCTTGGTCACGGACAGGTTTTCGATGAAGTCCCAGACATTGTTGTATTCCTTGGTGGGCAGCCAGTCGTTGGCGCCAATCTGGCTATAACGGCCGGAACCGCTCGCCGTGTTCAGGCTGATCTGAGGGATGCCGCCGTTGAGCGTTGTCGTTGGATCGTAGCCGCCAATGCCAGCTTCTTTGAACGCATCGACATTCGCGTTGGCCTGGGTACGGGCGGTCACGAGGCGGGAAAAGCCGATGCGCGACTCCGACACGATTGTCGGCGAAACGATGTGCGTCCAACCAATCTGGGCATTGCGTCCAAGGTCCTCTTCGGAGCTGCCCTGGAAGTTGCCGCCATCGAGAATTCCCTGGAACGGCGGGACGCTGCTTTTCGAAGTGTTCGACCAGCTGATACTTCCAAACAAGCTGTCTTTGTCGCTGAGGTGGTAGTCCACGCGGCCGTCGCCCTGGTCCGTGTTCAACGCGCCCGGCGTCGCGGTGTAGTAGTCATTCTGCGGATAAGCGCCGGTCGGGATCGGCTGGTTCGGAGCGGGATACAGACTGGCAATTTTGCGCGCCGCCGGATCCATCTGCGAAATTGGAATCTGGTTATTGACGTACGGCATGCGCGTATAAACCGGACTTTGTCCAGGCGCCGCCGTCAGGCTGTTCGGCAGACAACCGCTCGTGCAGGTGGTTGTGGCGGGGTTATAAAGTTGGTTCAATCCACCCGGGCCGAGCAGCTTGGAGAAATCGCCGTTGATCATCGCCGGTGTCGGAATGGTGTAGAATCCGCCAAAGCCCAGGTTCTGGATCGTGCCGCCAGCCGTTGCGATGCGTGTGCCCTGGTAATCGCCGAAGATAAAGAGTTTGTTCTTGATAATCGGGCCGCCCATTGCGAGCCCGAATTGATTCTGCTTGAAGGGATCGCGCGGCTGCCCGGCCACATTATTTTCCCAGCGATTCGCGTCGAGAACCGTGTTCTGCAGAATTTCAAAGAGCACGCCGTGCACTTGGTTGGTTCCTGATTTCAGAATCACGTCGACCACGCCGCCGGCTGCGCGTCCATACTCGGCGTTATTGCCGTTTGTCGTAACCTGCATCGAACCGATCGCCTCAACGGAAGGTCCGATTACATAAGAGGTCTGGTTGATAAAGTCGATGACGTTGACGTTGTTGTCGACACCATTCAAGAGAAAGTTGTTTTCACCCGTCGAGCGCACACCGTTTGCCGAAAAGCCGCCGCCCAGCGCGTCACGAGCGCCCTGCTCGGCTGGAAGCACACCCGGTGAGAGTCGCGCCAGAAACGTAAATGTGCGCTGGCCGCCCAGCGGCAGTTCACTCATCTCGCTCGAGTTGAGATTCGCTCCAATGGTGGGTGTTTCCGTCTGCAGCAGAGGCGCCGCCGCGGTCACTTCGACCGTTTGCGAAGCGTTGCCAACCTGCAGCGAGGTATTCACCGCGACAACCGCGCCCCCATTGACGATAATGCCCTTCTGCTCGGACTTTTGGAAGCCCGGCGCTTCTACGTCGACGGTGTACGTACCGGGCGGGAGCGTCGGCAAAGTATAGGCACCGGCCTGATTACTGACGCTGTTATGCGCGACGCCGGTGGCATCTTCCGTGACAGTGATCTTGGCGTTCGGAACGGCACTGCCGGAGGGATCGGTAACGGTGCCGGAAATGGTTCCTAAGTCGCGCTGGCCGAAGCAGACAACTGCCAGACAAAGCGCAAGGGCGCAGGCCCAAAGGAAACGCAGACGGGGCATGGAAAGACTCCTCTTTTAGAGTTAGAAACCCTGAACTGCATGGAATGGTAACACAACGCGCGAAGTCTTGAAAGAGAAAAGTGAAAGCGCTTGCGCAAACTTCAGGTGGAAATCGTTCTCCCGCTCCCGACCTATTGCAATGAATAGCGCCCGGCGGCGATTAACTGACGAGCAACCTGCCGTCCAAGGGCAATTGTGTTTGCAGGCTCATGCTTGGTGAGCCGTCGGAGAATGGCCATTTGCGTTCGCAACAGGTCACCCTCGGCGACCGCCGCCAGCACCCGCCGGGCAGAGCGATCGATTGCGTCCAAGGCTCGCGCGGCATACAACCTGGTCAGCGCCACGGCGTTCTTCCCTGCTGCCGTTTTGCCGTTTGCGAGCAGTTTCTCAGCCCGCAACAGGCAGGATTCCAAAGCGTAGGTTTCGATGATGCAATCGGCCAGCGCTCCCATAATTTCCTGCTGTTCCTGCAGGTCCTGCATATGCTTCTGCGAAGCGGCCCCCGCGGCAAAGAGAGCGATCTTCTTCGCATTCGCAAGCAGCGCGCGTTCCCCGCTGAGCGCGTCAGCGCTGGGCAACGAGGAAAACTGCGGCTGCATGATCTCGTCCATGATCCCTTTAATCGCAGGTAGCAACGGGAGCTGACCGGCCATGGCGCGCTTCATCAGCCAGCCGGTGATGATCAGACGGTTGATCTCGTTCGTACCTTCGAAGATGCGGTTGATGCGGGCATCACGGTACGCGCGAGCAGCCGGGTAATCTTCCACATAACCGTAACCGGCGTAGATCTGGACGACGTGGTCGACAACGCGATCGAGCATCTCGGATCCCCAGACCTTCAGAATCGAGCATTCCACCGCGTATTCTTCGATGCGTTTTTGAATTTCGCGCGATGCGCCCGGCGCGTGCTGATCCACATCAGAGAGCGCAGCGTCGATCATGCCGATGGTGCGATAAGCAAGCGATTCGCCGGCGTAGATTCCTACCGCACAGTCTGCGAGCTTCTCCTGAATTAATCCGAATTCGGCAATCGATTTGCCGAAGGCCTTACGGTCGCCCGCATATTGGATGCCGTGCTCGAGCGCGGTCCGCGCTCCGCCGAGACAGCCCGCGCCCAGTTTGAACCTGCCAATGTTCAAAATGTTGAAGGCGATGTGATGCCCTTTGCCAGCCTCGCCGAGCAGATTCTCCAGCGGCACGCTGCAATCATTCAAAATGAGCGGACAAGTCGAGGAGCCGCGAATCCCGAGCTTGTGCTCCTCTGCTCCAATCGACAGTCCGGGAGTGGTGCGCTCCACCAGAAACGCAGAAAACTTCTCGCCGTCGATCTTCGCGAATACAGTGTAAAGATCGGCGAAACCGCAGTTGCTGATCCACATCTTCTCGCCATTCAGCACGTACTGTTTGCCATCCGAGCTAAGCGTCGCGCGGGTGCGGATGTTCATCGCATCCGAACCCGAAGAAGCTTCCGACAGCGCATACGCCGCGACCCATTCGCCGCTCGCGAGCTTCGGCAGGTACTTTTTCTTCTGTTCTTCCGTTCCGTACCAGACGAGCGGCAGGGTGCCGATACCGGAATGCGCGCCAAAGGCCACCGAGAAGCTGGCGTTCTTGCTGAGCGACTCGGCGATCAGCGCGGATGTGACCTTGTCGAGCTCGAGACCGCCATAGGCTTCCGGTATATCGACCGCCAGGAGCCCCAGTTCGCCAGCCTTCCGAAGAAGCCTTTTCGTAACCTCGAAGTTCTTGGCCTCGATTTCGTCCGCTGCCGGCAGCACTTCGTTATTCGCGAACTCGAGCGCTGTGCGTGCGATCTGCTTCTGCTCCTCCGAAAGGTCTTCCGGGGTGAAGACCTCGTCCGGGCGAAGATCCTCGATCAGAAACGATCCGCCTTTGGCCGCCCTGGCTTGAACAGGCGCGTGTGTGGCCGCCATAGTTACTCCTTCAACATCAGTTCAGATTTTCAAAAATGCCTGCGGCGCCCATGCCTCCGCCCACGCACATCGTGACCATCCCGTAGCGCGCTTTGCGTCTCTTGAGCTCGCGCAGAATGGTGGCGGTCAGCTTGGCGCCGGTGCACCCGAGCGGATGCCCAAGCGCAATCGCCCCGCCGTTCACATTCACTTTCGCGCGATCCAGACCGGCCAGCTTGATCACTGCGAGAGCCTGCGCCGCGAAAGCTTCATTGAGTTCGACGACATCGATCTGGTCGAGTGTAAGACCGGCGAGCTTCAAGGCCTTCGGAACGGCGTGCACGGGTCCGACGCCCATCTCCTCCGGTTCGCAACCCGCGTACGCAAAAGATACGAAGCGTGCCATCGGTTGCAAGCCCAGCGCCTTCGCTCGCTCCTCCGAGATAACTACTGTCGCCGCCGCGCCATCCGAGGTCTGTGAAGAATTTCCCGCCGTCACCACGCCGCGCGCATGAAACACCGGCTTCAATTTCGCCAATGCCTCGGAGGACGTATCGGCCCGGGGCCCTTCATCCACTCGAAATTCCAGCTCGGTCGTGGTGGGCTTCGATCCGCCATTTGGGGTGGTATACACGACACGCACCGGCACGATCTCATCCTCAAACCGCCCCTCGCGAATGGCCGCGAGCGCTTTCTGATGGCTCTCGAGAGCGAACGCATCCGATTCCTCGCGCGAAATGCCGTAGTGTTTCGCGACGCGCTCGGCAGTGAGTCCCATTGAGAGATACGATCCCGGATGATGTTCTTCCAGCCACGGGTTCACTGATAGTTTGTTGCCGCCGCGCGGGATCATCGACATCGATTCCGCGCCGCCCGCGACGATCACATCGGCCGAGCCGCCGCGAATGCGCTCCGCCGCCAGAGCAATTGTCTGCAAGCCCGAAGCGCAGAAGCGATTCACCGTCATGGCCGCCGACTCCACCGGCAGTCCAGCGCGCAAAGCCGAGATGCGAGCCATATTCATGCCCTGCTCCGCTTCCGGCATGGCGCAGCCCATGATGACGTCCTCAATTTCTGCTGCGTGCAATTTCGGCACGCGATCCAGCGCGCCGCGTATAGCAATCGCGCCGAGATCATCTGGTCGCGTCGAGCGCAGCGTTCCTTTCGGAGCTTTCCCGACCGCTGTACGTACGGCGCTCACGATAACTGCTTCTCTCATCTCTTAGTTCCTCAGTGGCTTGCCGGTCTGGAGCGTGTGCGCGATGCGTTCCGCTGTTTTTGTTTCGCCGCAAAGCGCGAGAAATCCTTCAAGTTCGAGATCGAGGAAGTATTGTTCGCTCAGCGGCGTTCCAGGCGTCACGTTGCCTCCGCACAGCACATACGCCAGCCGGTTTGCGACCGTCACATCGTGATCGCTGATGTACTCCGCCTCTCGCAGCAGCCGCACACCCATGCGCAGAGTCGCCAGCGCATTTTCGCCCGGCGCTGGTATATCCTCTCGCGGCGCCGGCGGCGCATATCCGGCTCCTGCCAATTCCAGCGCGCGAGCTTTGGCGTCCTCGAGCAGACGTTCGCGATTGAAAGTGATTCCATCGCCCGGCTTCAAAAACCCGAACGTGTGCGCTTCAAAAGCGGAGGTCGAGACTTTGGCCATGGCAATCGTCTCGAAATAGCCGCGCAGAAAATCCATGAGCTCGACGGTATCGCTCGCGCCTCCATTGGCAGGAGTTCCGGCACGCTCGATCGCGCGCAGAACCACTTCTTTGCAGCCGCCGCCCGCCGGGATCAGCCCAACGCCTGTCTCTACCAGACCCATGTAGAGTTCGGCATAGGCCTGTCGTGCCGCGCCATGCAGCGAAACCTCGCTCCCGCCGCCTAAGCAGAGATTGAACGGCGCCACCACCACCGGCCGCGGGCAGAACTTGATCGCCTGCGTCATTTTTTGGAAGGAACGGATCACGAGTTCAATCTCGTCCCACTCCTGCTCCTGCATCGCAAGCAGCAGCTGCATGAGATTGGCGCCAGCTGAAAAATTGCCGCCTTCATTCGCGACGACGAATGCGTCGAAGTTTGCGACGGCTTCGCCCGCAGGATCGAGCGCCTGCGTCGTCAGAGTGAGGATATCGGTGCCGATCGCGTTCATCTTGGTGTGAAACTCGATGCACGCCACGCCGTCGCCGATATCGACCAGCGATGCGCCCGGATTTTCCCGCACTACGCCGCGCGAGGCTTTCGCCCGAGCGATCGAGATTGCGCCCGCCGCATGCGGCATCGGCCGGTATTCGCCGCTTGTCACGTCGAAATACGAATCATTCCGATACCAGCTCGTCTTGCCGCTCTCGAGCAGTTTTTCCACCGCCGGCGCAAGCGCGATTCCGGCCGCTCGCATCCGCTCCACTGTTCCCGGTACGCCAGCCGCATCCCACATCTCGAATGGTCCGAGCTCCCAGTTGAAACCCGCCTTCATGGCGCGATCGATACTGACAAGATCGTCCGCGATCTCGCCAATCCGAAATGCTGAATAATTCCATAGTTCGGGCAGAATCTGCCAGTAAAAAGCAGCCGTCTGATCCTTGCGGGCATCTCCCGAGAGCAGCAGTTTCAAACGTTCGGGAAGCGTACCGGCATTCTTCGCGATCTCGAGCGCCGGAAATTTTGGCTTCTCCGGTGCGCGGTAATCGAGCGTTTTCCAGTCCAGCGCCAGCCGAACCTCTTCGCCATTTTCGCCGCGCACTTTCTTGTAAAAGCCCTGCCTGGTTTTGTCGCCCAGCCACCCGTTTGCGAGCATTTTCTGCAAAAAGTCGGGCAATTGCAGATCCGAGCGCTCATCTTTCACTCGCTCAAAGAAGTTTTTCGCGACATGCGCGAAGACGTCGATCCCAACCAGATCGCTCAGCCGAAACGTGCCGGTCTTGGGCCATCCGAGTACGGCTCCCGTCAGCGCATCCACCTGCTCGATGGTCAGAGCCATCTGCTGCATGACACGAATCGCATTCAGCAGCACGAAAATGCCGATTCGATTGCCAATGAAGTTCGGCGTGTCCTTTGCACGCACGACCGTTTTGCCCAGCCGCTTTTCAGCGAAACTGGTAATCGCCTCCACCGCGCCCGGATCAGTCTCGCGCCCAGGAATAATTTCGAGCAATTGCATGTAGCGAGGCGGATTGAAAAAATGCGTGCCGAACCAGTGGCGCCGAAAGTCGCTGTCCATTTCTTCTGCAATCTGTTCGATGGGCAGCCCGCTCGTATTGGTCGTCACAATGGCATAGGCCGCGCGAAAGGGTGCAACTTTGCGCAGCAGATTTCGCTTGATCTCCAGATCTTCCGCCACCGCTTCCACAATCCAGTCACAATCGCGCAGCAACTCGAGGTCGTCTTCGAAATTCCCGGTTGTGATCCGTCGCGCCAGATCAGCTTCGAAGAAAGCGGCCGGCTTCGCACTCTTCAGAGCGTTGAGCGCATTCCGGGCCACTTTACTTCGCTCCTCACCAGGTCCGGCGCTCGCCACATCCAACAGCACGACCGGCAAGCCTGCATTCGCGAAATGGGCCGCAATACGCGAACCCATGTTCCCCGCCCCGAGCACACCCGCTTTGCGGATCAGCCACTTGCGCTTCGGCTTCGATTCGCTTTTCGCACTGGTCAGCGATTCTGTCGCTTCGCTCTGCACCACGCTGCTCATCTTTCTCCCTCTGTTATTTCAGGCAGGCGAAATTTACGTTTCCGCCGGTCCGTGAGTCCCTGCGTCAGAGTGCGCGCCAGTTCAGCCGCCACTTCGCGACCGGTCCACCCCCGCCCAGGTTCGAACCAGACCGCCAACGCATTCACGGCCCCTGCAATCGCAAACGCGGCCAGTTTCACGTCGCACGCGCGCACCGATCCGTCCGCAACACCTTGCTGAATGAAATCGCGCAGTGCGTGATCGATCTCGCGCTTATACGCTCTCACTTCGGCGCGCGCCGCCGGTGAAAGTTCGCGATCATCTTGCCGAACGACGCAGCGGCCGAAATCGCTCGCAATCACAATCGCATAGATATAAATGAAACCCGCTACTTTCTCAGCACCGCTGCTGGTCTGACTGCGCAAGCGCTCGAGATGGGTGTCGATCAGCGAGACGCCGCGCCGATAGCACTCCAGATAAATCTCTTCTTTGTTCCGAAAGTAGTGATAGAGAGCGGGTTTAGTGATCCGAAGCTGTTCGGCCACTTCGCTGAGCGAGGTACGCCAGAAGCCGCGCTCGAGAAACAGCCGCACGGCAACGCGCAGAACTGCTTCTTTCTTACTGTCCGGGTCACGGCGGCGGTTGATGAACGCTCGCAGGTGAATGCCTGGCTCGTGCGACGGCAAGCTGTTTCTTCGTTCGCGCTGCGCCGCGGTTGACACGCCCATTCCCACCTGATATCTTACTCACCGGTAAGAAAAACGCAAGTGGCTCCGCAAAGCCACTGTTCGGAGGCGTGCCGCGATGCAGCAATCGTCGCAACCCAAGACGGCCGCAGATCCGTCCCACTTAGAGATGACGGAAGCGGAACTACTCACTCCGTCGCTCCAAGAGCGTACGAAAGCCGTTGAGCTTCCGCTCGATCGCGCCTATTACTGGGAGAGAAAACATCCTCACCGTTTATTTCTCACCCAGCCGTTGAACGGTCGCGCACGCCACTGGAACTGGCGCGAGACGATGCAGGAATCGCGCCGCGTAGCAGCCTATCTCAAGGCGCAGAACTGGCCGTCGGGCTCGCATATTGTCATCCTTTCGCGCAACTGTGCGTGGTGGATCATGGCCGAGTTCGCCATCTGGATGAGCGGCCATGTCACGGTTCCGATTTACACATCCTTAACACCCGAGGCCGCTCGTCGGCTCTTCGCGCACTGCGACCCGGTGGCCTGTTTTCTGGGAGCTCTCGATAATCCGGAACTGGTGGCTGCAGTTGGCCGCGGGATCGCAACCATCCGCTTCCCCACCGCTCCTCCTTCCGCCGGCCTCGATTGGCAGACGATCCTTGAAAATACGCCTCCGCTCTCCGGCAACCCGCAGCGAGAGGCCGGCGAGCTCGCCACTATTATCTACACGTCCGGCACCACCGGCGCGCCGAAAGGCGCTATGCACTGCTTCGCCGCGTTTTCGTATTTCGCAAAAGCGGTCGAGCAGGTCACCGGATCGCGCAGCAATGAGCGCGCCATCTCATATCTTCCGCTCGCGCATATTGCCGAACGCGCACTTACAGAAACCACCAGCCTGTATCGCGGCTGGCGCATCTTTTTCGGCGAAAGCAGCTCCACTTTCTTTCGCGATCTCAAGCGCGCCCGACCCACCGTTTTCTTCTCTGTTCCGCGTCTCTATGCCAAATTCCAGGCCGGCGTCTTCGAAAAGGTTTCACAGCCGAAGCTCGAACGCTGGCTCGGGATCCCGCTCCTCGGCTTTTTCGTCCGTCGGCGCATTTTACGCCAGCTTGGCCTTCACCGCGTGCGCATGGCCGCCTCCGGTTCAGCGCCGATACCTCTCGAGCTCGTGCTCTGGTTTCGCCGCCTCGGGCTGCCTTTGGCCGAAGGATATGGAACTACCGAATCTGGCATTACGCATACTGCGCCACGCGGGCAGTTCCGCGCGGGCACAGTCGGTAAGGATGCTCCGGGGGTGGAGACGCGTATCAGCCAGGAAGGCGAAATTCAGGTGAAAAGCCCGATGAACATGACCGGGTACTATCGCGATCCGCAGGGAACGGCGGCCGCTTTCACCGCCGATGGATTCATCCACTCCGGCGATCTCGGCGAAATGGATCGTGACGGCTGGCTCCGGATAAAAGGCCGGATGAAGGAGCAGTTCAAGACCGCCAAAGGCAAATACGTAACACCCAGCGCGATCGAGATGATGCTCGGCACGCATCCCGCAATCGAGATGTGCCTGGTCATGGGATCTGGCTTGCCTGCGCCTGTTGCCATTGCAGTGCTCACCCCACCAGCTCGCGAAAACGCGAAAACAGCCGAAGGGCGTCTCGCTCTCGAACACTCGCTCGCCGATCTCCTGGATCGCGTAAATGCCGCTCTAGCGCCCCACGAGCGCATTGCAAGCGTCACGCTTACCGACGCGAAATGGGGCATCGACAACGGTCTGTTGACTCCAACTCTGAAGCTTCGCCGCGCGCCACTCGAACTACGCTACTCTCCGTTTATCGAGCAATGGCGCGCACAAGCCAAACGAGTGGTGTGGCATTTTGAGACCGAGAAAACTTGAGCCGCGAGCCCGCTTTCGCGTATCGTGTGATCTATGACCAAGTCCGTCCGCTGCTTGCTGCTGATTGTTCTTTCAACGCCCCTCTTCGCTCAGCAGGATTACGTTGGCCGCTTCGATGTCTTCAGCGGCTTCACCTGGTTCGATAGCCCGAGCGCCAAACTTCAGGAGCGCGGGTATCATCTGCAGGCCGGTATCAACGCCCGCACCTGGCTGGCGCTCGGCTTCGACTACTCGGTTGTGAGTGGAAGCCTCAATCTGACATCGGATCTTCTCAAACCGGCGCTGGCCACGCAGATCAACGGTCAGATCGCTCAGCTTCAGGCGCTCGGCGTGCTGCCGGCCGGTTACCAACTGAGCGTACCCACCGGTTCGACCACTCAAACCTTTGCCGCCGGACCGCAACTCGAATATCGTCACTTTCAAGCCGTAACACTTTTCATCCGCCCCTCGATAGGAGCCATCTACGAGGAAGCGCGCCCGCATCCGCACGACGCTTTCACCACCGCAGTTGTCAGCCAGCTCGCCCCATCCGGGAGCAAGACGGATTGGGAAGGCTTCTACGGTTTTGGGGGAGGAGTGGACCTGAATTTTTGGCGTCACGCCAGTCTCAGGCTACAGGCCGATTTCGTTCACAATAGCCTCTTCACCGACATCTTGAAAAGTTCGCGCAACACGGTGCGTCTTTCCGTCGGTCCGTCGTTCCACTTCGGCCGGAATATTGTGCACTGATTAGAATTCAGTCGGATTTGCGGCTGCTCGTCCGGCGTGACGCGAAACTCAGCTGCTCCTCGAGATCCGCTGCAATCTCCGGATGATGAGCGCGCAACAGGCCGAGATATTCATCGGTGGTTTCGGGCGGGCAGCCGCCGCGTGCCATAGGCCAGCTGAATCGAGCACCGTTCGAGAACGAGCGAAACATCTCGAACGACATCTCTTCGAGCAGCTCGTGCAGGTGGTTCCCCTTAATACCGGCACGGCGCAGCGCCTGTTGAGCGCTGGTCATCAGATGAATCGGCACTCCGGTCGCAAGCAGCTGAGCAGCGAAATACAGTGGTTTGGCGCCCGGCTTCAATTCGAAGACACGCGCATCACTGCGATCGAGCAGACGCTTGATCTGGCGCACGGCCGCGATATGCCCCTCGACAACAAACCATCGTTTTCGGGGAGTCGGGAACGCGACCACCGAAGCCGTTCCGGCGCCGCATTCAGCCAGCGGCGCGAGTACGCTACTCGGCATGCAGCTTTCGCAAAGCACGATGAGAGAATCCTTGAGAACGAGATTGGCGCTCCGCAGCTCCGAAACAATCCGCGCGACCGACTCGTCCGGAACCCGCAACAGAATCAAACGCGCGTCCTGTAATTCATCGTAGGTGGCAACCGGGTAGCCCGCGCCGAGAAAATTCGAGAGGCGGCGTGCGACACGCTGCACTCCGGCCTTCACGGGACCGATTTCATCGAGGACGCTCGGTAATCTCAGGACGGCAGATGATGTCGCATTGCCCTCAACCACCAACCCGACTGACTGTTGCCGCTTCATATACCGCACTCGCTTTCAGCGCTTTAATGCGATCGCGCAACTGGGCCGCTTTTTCAAACTCAAAAATCTTTGCAGCTTCCCGCATCTTCGCTTCCAGCTCGGCAATCAACGCATCCTTCTGAGCGGGGGTTAGCTCCTCGTCGGGCTGTGCCTTATCGTCGAGCGGAACCGTGACATAATCGGCCTCGGCAATCGCCACCAGGCTCATATCGAGCGGCTTGCTGATGCTCTGGGGCGTGATGCCGTTCGCTTCGTTGTAAGCCTCCTGCAGCGCGCGCCGTCTTTCGGTCTCTTTCATGGCACGCTCCATACTCGCCGTAATCACGTTCGCGTAAAGAATCGCCCGTCCATTTACATTACGCGCGGCGCGTCCAATGGTTTGAATGAGCGACCCGCTCGAACGCAGAAAGCCTTCTTTATCCGCATCGAGCACGGCAACCAGTGAGACTTCCGGTAAATCGAGCCCTTCGCGCAACAGGTTGACGCCGATCAGCACGTCATACTCCCCGCGCCGTAGATCGCGCAGGATCTTGATGCGGTCGAGCGTGCTCACCTCCGAATGCAGATACGCGCAGCGCACGCCGACTTCGGAATAGTATTCGGCAAGGTCTTCCGCCATGCGTTTGGTCAGCGTCGTTACCAGCACCCGCTCGTTCCTTTCGCTCCGTACTCGTATTTCATGCAGCAGGTTGTCCACCTGCCCCTTGATCGGGCGCACCTCGATCTCCGGATCGATCAGACCCGTCGGCCGGATGATCTGCTCGACCACCACGCCCGCAGCCTTCGTTAATTCATAAGGGCCCGGCGTAGCGGAAACATAGACAACCTGATCCACACGATTTTCGAATTCTTCAAACGTGAGCGGCCGGTTGTCTCGCGCGCTCGGCAGCCGGAATCCGTACTCGACAAGGATGTCCTTACGGGAGCGGTCCCCATGATACATGCCCTGCAGCTGCGGGACGGTCTGATGACTCTCGTCAATGAAGAGCAGTGCATCGTTCGGCAGGTAATCGAGCAGCGTAGGCGGTGCTTCGCCCGGCAATCGACCCGAGAAATGCCGCGAGTAGTTTTCAATGCCGTGGCAAAATCCGATCTGTTTGATCATTTCCAGATCGAACATTGTGCGCTGATAAAGCCGCTGCGCTTCGATCAGCTTGCCGCTGCTTTCGAGCTCTTTGTGCCACCACTGGAGCTCGTTTTCGATGCTCTTCATCGCCTGCTCGCGCGTCGGCGCATCCATCACATAGTGCGTCGCTGGATAAATCGGCAGCCGGGTGTACATCTGCTTTACCTGTCCAAGCAGCGGATCGATCTGGCTTAACGATTCGATCTGATCGCCCCACATCTCGATCCGATAAGCGTTGTCGTCGTAGGTGGGATAGAGTTCAATGACGTCCCCACGCACCCGGAAGGTTCCGCGCCGGAACTCGTGGTCGCTGCGGTTGTAGAGAATCTCGACAAGCCGCTGCAGCAGCTCTTTGCGGCTGATCTGCTGCCCTTTTTCGAGCATCAGCAGCATGCCGTAATAGGCTTCGGGCGACCCCAGGCCGTAAATGCAGCTGACGCTCGCGACAATTACGCAATCGCGCCGCTCAAAAAGCGAGCGTGTTGCAGATAGGCGCAGCTTGTCCAGCTCATCGTTGATCGTCGCTTCCTTTTCGATATAGATGTCGCCGGCCGGAATATAAGCTTCCGGCTGATAGTAATCGTAGTAGCTGACGAAATACTCGACTGCGTTGTGTGGGAAGAAGCTCTTGAACTCGTGATAGAGCTGGGCAGCGAGGGTCTTGTTGTGCGCCAGAACGAGTGCCGGACGCTCGGCGGCCTCAATGATCTTGGCCATGGTGAACGTCTTCCCCGAACCCGTGACACCCAGCAGAACCTGATGTTTTTCGCCGTCGAAAACGCCGCGCGTAAGCTGCTCGATCGCGCTCGCCTGATCGCCGCGCGGCTTGTAGTCGATCCCTAATTTGAACGGCACTGCCTAGAGTATAAAGCTCTCAGGAAAGGCTCGGCAGCGATTCGGCGCGCTCTCGCTCGGCGTTGAATTCGCAGCCGAGTAGTGCGATGCAGGAGATCAGATAAAGCCAGATCAGCAGCACAATAACCGTGCCGAGACTACCGTAAAACGCGTTGTAGTGAGCATGCGAAACGTAGGCTGCAAAGCCCGCCGTCGCGAGCATCCAGAGTACGGTGGAAAGCAGAGCACCGGGCCACACGCGCCGGAAGCGCGATCCCGCGCTTTTGCGAATCCGTTCCGGTTCGGGCCGGTAATTTGGACCGAAATAATAGAGCAACCCGGTCACAAAGGTAGTCGTCGCAAAAGCCACTGCATAACGGCCGATTTTCCAGCCGAGCTCGACCGGAATGCTCAACTCAGTGGCTCCCAGCCAGTGCACGATCGCCAGTTCAATGCGATTCCCGAACAGAATCAGACTGCTTGCGCCCACGGCGGGGAACGCCACGATGAGAACAAGAAAAATCGCCATCGCCCGCTGCTTGATAAATGGCCGCCCCGCTGGAATCCGATAGGCGGCCTGAAATCCTTCCATCAACGTAACCATCGCGCCCGAGCCGGCCCACAAAGAAACGCCAATTGCAATGGCCGAGAGCGGAATCGGCTTGGGCCCGTGCACACGCAGGCGCCACAGCACCAGATCCTCTGTTCCCGGCGGCGCGATCTGCCGCACGAAACGCGCGATCACCTGCACCACCGGCTCAGCATTGATTTGAAAGAGAATCGCAGTCAGCGTCGTGAAAATCGGAAACAGCGATAACAACGAAGAGTACGCCGCGCCTTTGGCGATGCTGAAGCAGTTATCCTCGTATGCCGCTACAAATGCCCGCCGCAGCAACCACCAGGTGTGCGCGTAAAACCCGAGCGGGACGACCAGTACATCCGGCTGATCCGTTGTCGATGCATTTTCCCGGAGCGTCGGAACGGTTTCGGCCAATATTCGTTGTCTCCGCTAGTCGATCATAGCGAATTTTCAGCGCTGAGTCCGGCAAGTCTCCGCTCAATGAAGCGCCGCTCCACAGGATTCTCCAGCAGCCCGAGTGCGCGCCGGTAGCTTTCCCGCGCTTCATCGTTTCTACCCATCCGCCGCAGGACATCGGCCCGGGCCGCGTGCAGCAAGTAATACTGATCGAGACCGGAGCGCAGCCGGTCCATCTCTTCAAGAGCCAGATCGAGCGCACCCGCCATCGAAATCGCGGCCGCGCGGTTCAATGCCACAACAGGGCTCGCGTGAACCGCAAGTAACTGGTCATACAAGCGCCAGATCGCTCGCCAGTCTGTCGCGTCCGCACGTGCGGCCCGCGCATGTTCGGCGGCAATGCGAGCCTGCAGCTCATACGGGCCCGGTTTTCCGCTTCGCTCAACCCGATCAAGAAGCCCGATCGCTTCCGAAATCTGGGCGCGGTCCCACAGCGAGCGGTCCTGTTCTTCGAGCGTCACGAGTTCGCCCTCCCGCAACCGAGCGGCGCGCCGGGAGTCCTGCAACAGCATAAGCGCGAGCAATCCAATCGTTCCGGAATCCCGGGGCATGAGCTTGTGCAGCACTCGCCCGAGCCGGATGGCTTCACTCGACAGGTCGGCACGAACCAGTTCGGCCCCGCTATGCGACGCATATCCTTCGTTGAAGATCAGGTAAATCACCGCCTGCACCGCGGCCAGTCGTTCCGGCAATTTCTCTGGCGCGGGCACCTCATATGGGATTCCCGCGTCGCGAATCTTCCGCTTTGCGCGTACCAGTCGCTGAGCAAGCGCCGTCTCGTCCAAAAGAAACGCTTTCGCAATTTCCGCGGTTGTAAGCCCTCCGAGTGTGCGCAACGTGAGCCCCACCTGCGCCTGCCGGTTCAAGGCCGGATGGCAGCAGGTAAACATCAGCTTGAGCCGCTCGTCCACAAAACTCAGTTCATCGCCTTCTTCTTCGCCGCGCGCCAGGCTGGAGTAGTGCTGTTCGAGTGCCGGTTCCTTCTCGCGCATCACACGCCGGTGCCGGAGTTCGTCAATTATCTTTCTTCGTGCCGCGAGCGTGATCCAGCCGGCCGGATTGTCCGGAATGCCCTGCTCGGGCCAGGTCTTCAGAGCGGACGCGAGCGCCTCCTGCATGGCTTCCTCGGCCGTGTCCATTGAACCCGAAATCCGGATCAGACCAGCCAGAATGCGGCCGTACTCTTCGCGAAATACGTCTTCGATTCGGCCGCGGACATCCATCTCGACTGGCGGCGAGCGTCAGATCCGCCGCACCGGCCGGACCTCGATCGAGCCTTCGCCTCCAAAACATCCAGTCGGCATCTTCCTGGCCCATTCGAGCGCCTCGTCCAGATCCTTGCAGTCCAGAATGTAGTATCCGGCGAGTTGCTCTTTTGTCTCGGCGAACGGTCCGTCGGTGATCATCGCTTCACCATTTGCATATCGGATCGTTGTCGCCGAAGACACCGGCTCGAGCGGCTCTCCGGCGCGCAGCACACCGCGCTGGCTGGTCTCTTCCATCAGCGCGCGGTGGCCTTCCGCCACTTTCTTCAAAGCCTCCGGGTCGGGTTCACCCTGTTCTTTCGAATACACCAGAAACATGTAGCGCATAAAGAGTTGTTCTAAGACTTGGGGAATTGAGAATCGCCCTTGATTTCGAGAATCTGGAGACGGTGCCTCTCCGTATGTGCACCCACCAGAAGCACCCATTGATAAATATCGATGGCCCCGACTACCGGGTGCTCGCGAAAACGCTCCCGCAGGTCAGGGGTACTTGCCAGAAAGTCCCGGGTGCGCTCACGAGCAACGAGAAATCGCGCTACCGCGGCCTGCGGGCGCATTGTGCCGCTCGGTAAAAGCCGCTCCGGTGCACTGATTTTTATTCCGCGATTGATGCCCATCGAGACCACGTCGCGATCGAGTAGCCGCTGGCGACCCGGCTGCCACATCGACAGCTGATCGAACAGAGCCGCCGTGTTCTGGAGGAACAACGTCTCCACGATCCCGAGATGCTCAACATTGTCACCGACCGACCACCGCTCAGGCGATGACCTGAACGTCCATTGGGTTTCGCTTAAATCGGCGATCGCTTCCACCAGCTCATCCCTGGTCTTGGTCAGATACTCCGACGCTTCTTGAAACTCTTCTCCCGTAAGTGGCTGCACACTCGATTCTATGGTCATAACAAATCTTCACCTATACAACGCGCGAGAATCGCGCGATTCGACGCCCTCGGCAGGATTTTTTTTCGCTGCGGGATCAGGCTAGTTCGCCGTGAACTAAGCGACGAACCCGGGAAAGGAGCATCGTGAGAATGCCAGGCTCACGATCGCCCAGGCAAGAATCGTCACTTTCCGGGTGAGGTATCTCTGCCCCAGCCTGCCAACGATCCCAATGCTGATAAAGATGAGCCCGAATCGGAACACTCTGCGAAGCCACACGACTCCGCGCATATTGCGGAACCCGGTCAGCAGCGCGATTCAGACACCCCGCTGAACGTGAGATACGCGATGTGCGGAGTGGCGAGAAAGCTAAGCGCGCCGACGGGGGCGAATCGTTTTTCCACTTGCATTCACTTGCACGCGATTCGGTTCATCGATACACGCACCTCAGCTTTTTTTGGAATTCGAACTCAAATCACGCGTCATTTTTTCTTAATGTGATACCGCTAGACTGGAAATGGTCTCGAATTTACCTGACCATTAAAGGAGGCGGCATGCAGCTTCGAAGACTTCTCGGTCTTTGCAGTCTACTTGTCAGTTCCAGTTATGCGGCAAGCGTTACCGGCCAGCTTTGGACGGTATCCGACAGCGTGGCGCAAAACGCTGTTCTTGCCAACATACCCAGCACCGCTCCCAACGTGACGTTTCAGGCGAACGCGCCGTTCAACTTCACTGTTGCCGGAACGGTCGATCAATGGCTTCTCTCCGGAGGAGCAACGAACATCACCGGTTCGGCTGCTGATCTGAGTCTTCCCATCAGCCCGTCGATTCTGGAGTTCACCGGGATCGTTACGGTAACGACCGGAGAAACGTTCACGGTCACCCACGATGACGGACTCACGCTGCAGATCGGAGGAATGAGCGTGATCGACGCCCCTGGCCCGACAGGGCCTTTTACGACTACTCAGACTTATAACGGTCCTTCGGGAACGCTCCCGTTTACGCTTGTCTACGGGGAGTGCTGCGGAGGATCAGCGGTGCTACAAATCGACCTGCCATTTCAGTCCGCCACTCCGGAGCCGGCTCCGTACGCCGTAGTTGCCGGAGGACTCGGAGTAATTGCACTTCTCCGCCGTCGGAAGCTGTACCAGTAGTTCCCTTCACATTGAACGAGCACGCCTCAGTTTTCGGGGCGTGCTCTTTTCTTGCAAATGGTCAGGACTGCGCGTGCATGGCAGCTTCCGAGTGCAGCTCCTGCAAGCTCCAGACCCGCACCGGATCGCGACGCCGCGAGGCGATGGCTTCAGCTGCCGCCTTGGCGCCGCTCATCGTCGTGATGCACGGGATGCGGTAGGTCACCGAATTGCGTCGGATCGTTTGTTCGTCGGGGAACGAGTGGCTGCCCGTTGTTGTGTAAACAATAAGATTCAGTTTGCCCGCTTTGAGCAGATCGACCGCATTCGGACGCCCCTCATTCACTTTGAAGACAGTTTTGCAGGTCAGGCCCGCCGCTTTGAGGACCGACGCAGTTCCGCGCGTCGCGAATAGTTCGAAGCCGAGCTCGTTGAATTTACGCGCGACCTCGACGGCTGCGGGCTTGTCGCGATCGTTCACACTGATGAAGAGCGAGCCGGCATCCGGAATCGGTGTACCTGCCGCGAGTTGCGCTTTAAAAAACGCTTCTCCAAAACTCTGCCCGACGCCCATCACCTCACCGGTCGAACGCATCTCAGGCCCAAGCGCCGGATCCACCCCCGGGAATTTGGCAAACGGGAACACCGGACTCTTAACGAAGTAGTTCGGCACCGTCAGCGTGCCATTCACCACCCCTTTAGTGAGATCCGCGAGTTCGGGCAGTTTTTTCCCCAGCATGAGGCCGACAGCGATTTTCGGCAACGGCACGCCAGTAGCCTTGCTGACAAACGGAACCGTGCGCGACGCCCGCGGATTCACTTCGAGCACGTAAACGGTTCCATTCTTCAGCGCATACTGCACGTTCATCAGCCCGATCACATGCAGAGCTCGCGCGAGTTTGGCCGTGTACTCTTCGATCGTGCGCAGTGTGTTCTGCGGAATCGAGATGGCCGGCAGCACGCAGGAGCTGTCGCCGGAGTGCACCCCGGCTTCTTCGATGTGCTCCATGATGCCCGCGATCAGCACGTTTTCGCCATCCGAAAGCGCGTCCACATCCACTTCGGTTGCGTCCTCGAGAAAGCGATCAATGAGTACCGGACGTTTTACCGAGAAATGCGTCGCCTCCTGCATATAGCGCCGCACGGTCTCTTCGTTATAGGCGATGACCATAGCGCGGCCGCCCAGCACGTAACTAGGGCGAACCAGCACCGGGAAACCGAGCCGGGCCGCAACCTCGCAGGCTTCTTCCACGCTGGTCGCAGTTCCGTGTGCCGGCGAAGGAATGCCCAGATCGCCTAGCAGCTTCCCGAAAAGCTTTCGGTCTTCCGCCAGATCGATGTTGCTCGGATCGGTCCCGATGATCGGCAGGCCGGAGTTCTTGAGCGGCATCGCCAGATTCAGCGGAGTTTGTCCGCCGAACTGCACAATCAAACCGTCGGGCTGCTCGACATCGTAGACGTTCAGCACCTCCTCCTGCGTCAACGGCTCGAAGTAGAGCCGATCGCTGGTGTCGTAGTCGGTCGATACCGTCTCCGGGTTGCAGTTGACCATGATCGATTCATAGCCGAAATCCTGCAGCGCGAAAGACGCATGGCAGCAGGCGTAGTCGAACTCGAGCCCCTGGCCGATGCGATTCGGACCGCTGCCAAGTATCATCACCTTCTTGCGATTACTCGGATCCGCTTCGTCTTCCGATTCGTAACTCGAATACATATACGGCGTGAAGCTTTCAAATTCGGCCGCGCAGGTATCCACGCGATTGAAGACCGCTCTTACGCCGAGCGCCAGCCGTGCTTTACGTACTTCGAGCGGCTCGACGCCGATCGCTTCAGCAATCTGGCGGTCACCAAAACCGTCGCGCTTGAGTTTACGAAATTCCTGGGCCGTAAAGGACTCGAGCTTGCGCCCGGCAAGCGCTTTCTCCCTTCGAATCAGATCGGCAATCTGCTCGAGGAACCAGCGATCGATGCTGGTCATCTCATGTACCTGCTCGACCGTATAGCCCTGCGCGAAGGCAAAACGAATGTAATCGAGGCGCTCAGGATTCGGCGTAATCAGACGCTTCGCGATCAGCGCCGGATCAAACTGCTGCGCGCTCGACGCCTTGCCCGTTTCGAGACTGCGCAACCCTTTGCCGAGAGCCTGCTTGAACGTACGGCCGATCGCCATCACTTCGCCGACCGATTTCATCTGCGTACTGAGCACCGGCTCGGCGCCCGGAAATTTTTCGAACTGCCAGCGCGGGATCTTGACGACCACATAGTCGATGGTCGGTTCGAAGCAGGCCGGGGTCGCGCGCGTGATGTCGTTGCGAATTTCGTCCAGACGATAGCCGACCGCAAGTTTCGCCGCGATCTTTGCAATCGGAAATCCCGTGGCTTTCGAGGCGAGCGCCGAGCTGCGCGAAACGCGCGGATTCATCTCGACAATCACCATGCGCCCGTTCTCGGGATTAATCGCGAACTGCACATTGGAGCCGCCGGTATCCACCCCAATCTCGTTCAAGCAGCGCAACGCAGCATCACGCATCATCTGATACTCGCGATCGGTGAGCGTTTGCGCCGGCGCGACTGTGATCGAGTCGCCCGTATGCACGCCCATCGGATCAAAGTTCTCGATGGAGCAGATAATGATGCCATTACCGGCCAGGTCGCGCATCACCTCGAGCTCAAATTCCTTCCAGCCGAGCACGCTCTCTTCCACCAGAACTTCATGCACCGGCGAAAGATCGATACCGCGCGCAAGAATTTCTTCCAGCTCTTCCCGGTTGTAGGCGATACCGCCGCCCGTTCCGCCCAGCGTGAAGCTTGGACGCAGAATGATCGGATAGCCGATACGCTCTGCAAACTCCAGCCCGTCCTCGACGTTGTTGACCAGCTGCGATTGCGTCATGTCGAGCCCGATCTTGCGCATCGCGTCTTTGAACAGCAGCCGGTCTTCGGCTTTCTTGATCGCTTTGATATTCGCGCCAATCAGCTCCACGCCGTACTCTTCAAGAACACCCGCTTCGGCCAGTTCTACCGCAAGATTCAACGCCGTCTGGCCGCCGACCGTTGAAAGCAGAGCATCCGGCCGCTCTTTGCGAATCACTTCCGTGGCAAACGCAAGGCTCAGCGGCTCAACATAGGTGCAGTCTGCCAGCTCGGGATCCGTCATGATCGTCGCCGGATTCGAGTTGATCAGAATGACCTCGTAGCCTTCCTGCCGCAGCGCTTTGCAGGCCTGCACGCCGGAATAATCAAATTCACACGCCTGTCCAATTACGATCGGCCCCGAGCCGATGATCATGATGCGTTTCAGATCGGTTCGCTTGGGCATCGGCCTAGCTCTTGTGCTCCTTCATAGCTTGCGCGAAATCGCGAAAGAGATAGTGGGAATCGTGAGGGCCGGGCGCTGCTTCCGGATGATACTGCACACAGAAGACCGGCTCGCTCCGATGCCGGAATCCCTCGACCGTCTGATCGTTGAGATTCATGTGGGTGATTTCAACTTCAGAGTCGCGCAGAGAACCAGGATCCACACAGAAGCCGTGATTCTGTGAAGTGATCTCAACTTTGCCCGTGAGCTGATTCAGTACCGGGTGGTTCGCGCCATGATGCCCAAATTTGAGCTTGTAAGTCTTGCCGCCAAATGCCAGCCCGAGAATCTGGTGTCCGAGGCAGATGCCGAAAACTGGTACGCGCCCGATCAGTTTGCGCACCTGAGTGGCCTGATGCTCGAGCGGCTCGGGATCGCCCGGACCGTTTGACAAAAACACCCCGTCCGGCTTCAGCGCGAGCACGTCGTCCGCCGAGGTATCCGCCGGCACGACCGTGAGCCGCGAGCCGATCTGTACCAGATGTCGCAGAATGTTTCGCTTGATCCCATAGTCATACGCCACCACGTGATAGCAAGGCTCGGAGGCCGATTCGATTTTGTCGGAGGGCGAAACCGGAGCAACTGCTTCGGTCCAGGGATACGCATTCGAAGTCGTAACGCGCGCCACCAGATTCTGACCGGTCATGGAAGGCGACCGGCGAGCAGCCTCAATCAGCTGGTCGCGATCCTGCTCTCCTACCGCGATCACACCCCGCATCGCGCCGCGATCGCGCAGCAGCCGCACCAGCTTGCGCGTATCGACATCCGCAATCACCGGTATGCCGTATTTGGCCAAAAAATGTTCCGCTTTCTCGCCCGAGCGCCAGTTGCTCGCCACGGGCGATATCTCGCGCACCACCAGGCCCTCGATAAACGGCTTCACCGATTCGAAATCCTGGGAATTGGCGCCGTAATTACCGATCTGCGGATTGGTCAGGACAACAATCTGCCCGCAATACGAGGGATCGGTGAAAATCTCCTGGTAGCCGGTAATGGCGGTATTGAAAACGACCTCGCCTGTGCGTTGCGCAGGCGCACCAAAGCTCGTGCCCTCGAAGACTGTTCCGTCCTCCAGGGCGAGAACTGCTTGCTCCAACTAGTAAGCTCCTCCATCGCGCACAAAGCGCGGATGCGCGCCACATACAGCTAAGAAACTCGCAAGGGCCTCCGGTGGCGCGCTCAACACCGCAGCCGTTTTGCGCGAATTCCTCAAATGCATTGGAAGACTGCAGGAATCTGCAGCGGGATCAGCTTTTCGGTGGGCCGATCACTTTATTAGAGCATGTTTTCCGGCAAGATTCAAATCGCCCCGCATCTCCTACGCTCAAAATAGAACTAGCGAATGCTCGGCCAACTCAATCATTGGATTCTCATCGCAGGCACGGCGGCCGATGCCCTGCTTCTGCTGCGGATCCTGCAGCTCCGGCTTCAGAAAACCTACACCTTCATCACGCTGGCTGCGCTGGTGACGCTTTTCTTCGACATTGTCGGTTTATGGCTCGGCCTCGATTCGCGCGAAAACCTTTACGTCATTCTCTATTCGCGCTTTCTTCTTCTCTTTGTCTTTCCCGCTGCCGCCTACGACGTCTGGGAAGAAGCCAGGCCTCAGATCGAGCCAATCCGCCGCTTTGCTGGAGTTCGCATGATTGGCAGTCTGGCCATCGCGTCGCTCTTCGGCCTTATCATCGCGGCAGTCACAGGCAGCGAAGAGGGCCGTGACACCCTGCTCGGCACCTTCGCCATCATCGTCTGGGCCTCGGCCGCCACCTCCAGCCTGGCATTTCTCTGGTCCGTCCGGCGTCTCGCGCGAGCACAAAATGTCGCGCTGCCCGCCAATACTCTCGTCTGGCTGCTGTATTACAAGCTTTTGCTCGCCGGGGAAGTGGTCTGGTGCTTTCTGCTGATCACCGGCGAGATCATCAATGCGACTGCGCTCGACAGCTTGCAGCTCGTGCTGAATCTCTACGAAATCGCCGTTACGCTTTGGTGCGTCTGGCGCCTGCGCAGTATCGCTTCCGGCGTTCCAACCGCTCCCGAAAACGTCAGCTCCTGACCGCGCTCGGCGTCTGTGGGCCCGCTCCGTCCGTTGCGCCATTCTCCTTGCTGCTGTTGCGGAATGCCAGAAAGGGATGCGGCGTCGTCGTGTCGTTCGCGTCCACCGAGACGTTGTACTCCTCCTGAATCGGTACCGACAGCCCGATACCAAGCCGGTACGAAGCTTCCAATATCTTCAGCAGCAGTTCCGTCTGCACTTCCAGAAACTTGTTCGAATCCGGCGTCAGCACGTACGCGAAGATGTCGAGGTCGAGCGACTGGTCGGAGATCTTCGTAAAGCGCAGCGGTACGCCCGACGCATCCACCATTTCGTGCTTTTGCAGAATTTCGCGAATCGCGTCCATCATCTGCTTCACCTGCTCGGGACTCGTATCGCGCCGCAAACGGATCGTCGGATGAAACCACATCTTGTCTCGCCTGGCGTAGTTCTCGAGCGTCATCGTGGAGAACTGTGAGTTCGGAACAGTCACGAGCGTACGATCGAGCGTGCGGATGCGCGTCGAGCGCAGCCCGATGTCCTCCACCGTTCCCACCTGTCCGCCGAACTGGCAGAAATCACCCACCAGCACCGGCCGGTCGCTGATCAGCGAAACGCCGCCGAATAGATTCTCGATCGTTTTCTGCGCCGCTAGCGCCACCGCGATGCCGCCCACACCGACGCCCGCCAGAATGGCGCTCATGTTGTAGCCCCATTGCTGCAAGACCACGAGAACCGCGAAACAGAAAATCAGAATCTTGATGAAGCGAATGCCGAGCGGAAAAACCGAATACGTCAGCGCGCGCTCGCGATGATCGAGCCGCGAGATTACGGTGTCCGAAATGATATCGACCAGCCGCATCAACAGCGACGCCGCGCCCAGCATGAAGAGCAGAATCAGCAGCTTCAGCAGATCGTCTCGGAGCAGCGCGCTAGTGGGCACAAACGCCATCGAGGCGCGAAAGACGATGATGGAAAGAAGCAAACGCAGAGGCTCTGTCAGAGTTTCCAGTCGCTGTGTATGAAACGCTTTGGCGTAGCGCGCCGTGATCGGCTTCAGAATGGCGATGAATAGCTTCGAGAGCGCCCGCGAAAGCGCGGATAAAACAATCGCAATCAGCAGCAGCGCCAGCCAGACCCAGAGCGGCGTGCCGACAAACTTGATTTTGATCAGCGGCTCCGGCAGGCGCTTTTCCAGCCAGCTCTGTTCGATTGTGCCGGCGAGCTCCGGTATCTGCGAAACGCTCAATGCGGAAACCAGCCAGACCGGCGTGCCGCTTCCACTAAGCGTTACGCGTTCCATGTGCAGCGTGACGGGTTCGCCCTCGAGCTCGAACGTCGCCAGGTCATCCAGATTCGAGGCAAGGCCATCCCCGGTATTTCCTTCCGGCGAATCGCTCAGCTTGCCCACTTCGAAGCGCGGATTGCGATCGAGCAACTGGCTCAGTTGCTGCGCAAGCTGCGGCCCTTCCGATGTTCGCTGCTGCGAGCTCAATTTCCGCAGATCAAGATACTGGGCCGCAACCGCGTACTTACCTCGATGGCATGCCTCGAGAAACGCATAGATGCTGTCCCGCGGCGTGTTCCGGCGCAGTGGATCGGTTGCTGCGGCAGTGCTCGAGCTAGCCGGCTGTTTACTGCCGGAAAGCAGACTTCCGAGCGCCTGCGCGTCGATTGCGCCCGCCCCCGAACAGAGAAGAACAAGAAACAAAGCCAGTGTTTTCGACACTCGCGTCATGCTCCCTTCAGCCTAACGAGTCTCGGAGAGGTCTGCGAAGCAGCTTCCAGTGACAACTCTTCTGGGCCTCTTGGTCTTTTCAGTAACTAGCGTATTTCCAGCGATTTGTAATCACAAATCGTCGGTATCGGTTCAATACACCCCGGAACCGCTTCCGCTACGTTTTGGGCGGTACAACCTCATGCCTGCTCATGTCAAACTGCTCGGGAGCGAGCGCTCGCATCCCCGCAATTCAGTTCCCGCCGGGGACATCCATCCGGACAAGAACATCGAACTCACCCTGACCCTGCGCAGAAACCCAGCCGGCGCGCGGCATCCCCGGCACGCCGGACGCCTCTCGCGCCAGGAATTTGTCAAATCGCATGGCGCTGATTCATCCGATATCCAGAAGGTCAAAGCTTTCGCTGCGGCGCACGAACTGGCCGTGGTCCGAGTCAACCCGCCGGCGCGAACCGTTCAGATCGCGGGTCCAGTCGGCAAACTAGCCGAGCTGTTCGGCGCGAATCTGCGGCTCTCCAAACTGGAAGGCGCAGTTTATCGTACACGAGAAGGTTCGCTCCATGTGCCAGCCGAACTGGCCGATTGCGTGATCGGTGTCTTCGGTTTCGATAACCGGCCCGTCGCGCAACCACATTTTCACTCGCGCGACCTGGCGCACGCAGCAAAGACCTACACGCCCGTCGAAGTCGCGCAGCTGTACAACTTTCCGCCGAACAAAGGGAAGGGTCAGACGATCGCCATGATCGAATTGGGCGGCGGCTACCAGGATTCAGATCTTGAGACGTATTGGAAGCGCGTCGGCGTGAATCCGGTTTCGATCGTACCGGTAAGCGTCGGCGGTGCGCAGAATGCACCCGATGGTGATCCCGACGGAGCCGATGGCGAGGTGATGCTCGATATCGAAGTCGCGGGCGCAATGGCTCCTGCTGCGACCATCGCCGTCTATTTCGCGCCGAATACCGATGAAGGGTTTCTGAACGCGATCAACGCCGCAATTCACGACAGTGTTTGCAAACCCTCAGTGATTTCGATCAGCTGGGGATCCGCCGAGAACGAATGGACCGCTCAGAGCAAGAATGCCTTCAATGCCGCGTTTCAGGATGCGGCCGCGCTCGGCATTACGGTATGCGCCGCGGCCGGCGACTCGGGTTCGTCAGATGGCGAGAATGACCGGCAGCCGCATGTGGATTTCCCGGCATCCAGTCCGTGGGTGCTCGCTTGCGGCGGTACAAAACTGCTCTCCGCGAATGGGAAGATCACGTCGGAAACCGTCTGGAACGAAGGCGCCTGGGGCGGAGCAACCGGAGGCGGTGTGAGCGCCTATTTCTCGCAGCCCGATTATCAGGCCCAGGCAAATGTCCCGAAGCCGAGCGGCACTGCGAACTCGAGTGGGCGCGGCGTTCCCGATGTCGCCGGCAATGCCGATCCGCAGACTGGCTATCGCGTGCTGGTCGATGGCCAGGAAAGCGCTGTCGGAGGCACAAGCGCGGTTGCGCCGCTCTGGGCTGCGCTCATCGCCCTCTGCAACGAACAACTCGGAAAAAATCTCGGTTGGTTTCATCCGGTTCTTTACAGCACCCTCGCCGGAACTGATGCCTTCCGCGATATCACCGTCGGGAACAACGGCGCGTATCACGCAACCAAGGGCTGGGATTGCTGCACCGGGCTCGGAACGCCGAACGGTCTGGCGATTCTCAACGCGCTGAAGCAGCAGATGAAGTGATTTCGCTCAGAATGGCTTCGCAGGTCTCGCGCGGATTCGCCGCGCGAGTCACCTGCCGGCCAATGACCAGATAATCCGCGCCGTTTTCGATCGCTTCGCGCGGTGTCGCGGTACGCTTCTGATCGCCTTTCGCTGCGCCCGCCGAGCGAACACCGGGCGTGACCAGCTTCAAATCGGCGCCGCCGATCTGCCGCACGCGCGCAACTTCCAGAGGAGAGCAGACGATGCCGTCGATACGCGATTCCACCGCTTTCCGCACGCGCAACTCCACCAGCTCCGAGACGGGAGTCGAATAGCCGAGATCGGCCAGGTCGTCCTGATCGAAGCTGGTGAGCACCGTCACGGCGAGCAGTTCCGTTTTGGAGTTTTCCCTGCCCTCAACCGCCGCCTCCATCACCGCCCGGCTTCCGTGCACGGTCAGAAAATCGACCAGCCCGGTGCTGCAAATCCGGCGCGTTGCGCGTTTTACCGTTTCGCTGATGTCGTACAGCTTCAGATCGAGAAAAACGCGCTTCCCGAGTTCGCGCACCCGCGACACAAACGCCATCCCCCCGGCCGCATACAACTCCATTCCGACCTTGTAGAACTCGGCCGCCGGACCGACGTCGCGAATCAGCGCGAGCGCCTGGTCGGTATCGTCGAAATCGAGCGCAATGATCAGCGGATTTTTCATTCTTTGACAATTAACGGTTTTGCAGCGCGTTCGGTTACTCGTCCAATTTTATACGCGCCGGGGAAACCGTCTGCTTCGCTCTCGGCGAGCGAGATGAGCAGTCCCCCGGACGTCTGCGGGTCGTACAGGAGCGACTGAATCTCCGAAGGAATCGTTTCCGTCATCTCGACGCAGCTTTCCACGAACTCGCGATTGTTGTTAAGCCCGCCGGCATGAGCGCCTGCTTTGGAATATTCGAGGGCGCCCGGCAGATAACGAATAGCGCTGGCGTGAATTTCGAGCGTGACGTTGCTGGCGAGCGCCATCTCACGGGCGTGCCCGAGCAGGCCGAAACCGGTCACATCCGTGCAAGCGTGTACGTCGCGCTTCAGCATCTCATCGCAGGCTGCGCGATTTAGCGTGAGCATCTGCGCAATCGATTCTTCCACATGTCTCTCGTCGGCGATACCGCGCTTCAGTGCGGTCGAGATCACGCCGGTGCCGAGGCGCTTGGTGAAGAGCAGAACATCACCCGGCCGGGCACCCGCGTTGGTCAGAACACGGCGCGGATCGATTACGCCCGTCACCGCATAACCGAACTTGACCTCATCCTCCGAGATGCTGTGGCCGCCCAGGATCACGCAGCCGGCTTCGTGAATTTTGGCGGCGCCCCCTTTTAGAATTTCTTCGAGATCCTGCAGCTCGCCTTTCGCCGGATAAACAACCAGCGACAGCGCTGTAATCGGCTTTCCGCCCATGGCGTAGATGTCGCTCAATGCGTTCGCTGCGGCAATGCCGCCGAATGCATAGGGATCATCCACAATTGGCGTGAAAAAATCCACCGTCTGCACAATCGCGAGCGGCTCCGATCCGGGCTGCGAGAGGTCGTATACGCCGGCATCATCCGCCGTTTCGTAACCGACCAGGACTTTGTCATTCACTACGCGCGGAACAGACCTGAGGGCACGATCCAAAATCTTCGGGCTCAATTTCGACGCGCAGCCGCCCGCCTTCACATTCGCGGTCAGTCGTGTGGCCATCCGAGTAATAGTGTAAGAACTGCCTACTTCGCCACCGCCGTGATTTCCTCGTATTGCCATTCGCGCCAGGCATCGAGCAGCGGAAAATACAGCGCGAGCCAGATCGGGCCACGCTCGATTCTCGCCAGAAGCGCCGCATAGTTTTCGAGCTGAGCCCGGTAGCGGCGCTGCTCCTCGTTCAGAAACCGTTCCAGGCGCGCGCCCTGGTGCTCGCTGGTCTTGAAATCCACGATCCAGAGCCGGTCTTTCTCGTCGCGAAAGATGCGGTCCACTGTGCCGCTGATTACCTGGTCTCCCAGACGCCCGCCGATGGCGAATTCCGAGCGAGCCTCGCGATGAGCAGCCAGCAGCCAGCGCCCGCGTTCGCTTGTCACCGTGTTGACCACCGCGCGCCGTACTCGCTCGACAGCATCCGCGTGCTCGGCAGCGGGCACACCCAGACGCAACAACTCGGATGAGACGACGGGCAGCAGCGCGTCGGCATTCTCAACAGTCCAGTTTGCGCCGGCGGCCTGCTTCAGCAGTTCGTGCACGACCGTGCCCACGTGGCGCGCCGTGTCGCTGACCCATTCGTAGGTAATCGGACGGGCGGAAGGTGTGGTTTGGCGAAATTCGGGCTGCCAGTCGATCCAGCGGCTGAAGCGCGGTAAGTGCCAGCCCTCCGGCAACCGCCGCAGAATCGTCTGCGGCTCGGCTTTTGCCGGAGCATTCTGCTGGGCAAAAGCGAAACCGAGCTGCTCGCCTGAACGCCGCAACGTACTCGCGAATTCGCGTTCGGCGTGCGGCCAGAGCAGTTCGAGAAAACACCCGCTTCTCGGCTTCTGGATCGAGCCATCCGATTTTTTCCCGACGTTCCCAAGCAGGTATAGCCTGTCGCGTGCGCGCGTGCAGGCCACATAGAGCAGCCGTTTGAGCTCCTGACGATCCTTCTCTTTGTTAATGCCCTGGATCGCATCATACTCTGCGCTTTTTTCGCCCTTGCGAGGCTGCGCCGCAACTTGCAAAATATTGGTGCCGTCGTCCTGAATACTCTCGTTCCACACGATCAGCTCACGCTCGGGTCCTTTTGCAGAGCCTTCGAGCTTCGGCAGAATGACCGTATCGAACTCGAGACCTTTCGCCCGGAAAATCGTCATCACCTGCACGCAGTTCGGACTCGGAGCACCCTTGGCAAAGAGAATTTCGAGGCGTGCGTTGAGCTGTGCGAAGTCGTGTATCACGCCTCCTTCATCCAGAGCATCCAGAAGATTTAAAAAGGTGCGCGCGTCTTCCGCTTCGTACGCGTTGCGCAGCACCGAAGGACCGCCAAGCAGCAGCCAGGTGTCTTCCACCAGTGAACGCAGCGATAAGCGGCCCGCGCGCTCCACAGCGGCCGACAAAATCTCAGCCGTGCGGCCCGCCGCCTCGCGCCCTTCCGGCGACAGCGCAGCCAGCCGGATCGGATCCGCCAGCAATTCGAGGATGTTGCGCGCGCGCTCCGTCTCGGCCAGCGTGGTGAAATCGGTAATCGTAAGCCCGCACCAGGGTGCGCGCAAAACAGCCAGCCAGGCGGTTCGATCGGCTACGTTCAGGAGCGCGCGTGCAAGCGAAAGCAGGTCGAGGATATGCTGGCGCGTGCTGAGTTCGTCGATTTCAACCGCTTCGTATTCGATTCCGGCAGCCCGCAGCGCCGGCAGAACTTCCACCAAATGCCGCCGGTTGCGTACCAGGATCGCGACACTGCCCTGCGCACGCGCGCCGTTCACCAGTTCGACTACCGCGGCGGCCTCCTCGCGCCCGTCGTCGCCGACGAAGGCTCGCCATTCCGGCAATGATGCTTCTATTTCGCGGGCTGCGTGCGCGGGCCGGTAGGCTACTTCATCGCCGCCGCCGGCCGGAAGGATCGAGGCGAATTGCTGATCAATCCAGGAGAGGATCTGTGGAGTGGAGCGAAAGTTTGTCTCCAGCGCCAGCGGTTCGAGCCGCACCGATTTCATGCGCCGCTCGTTCCAGGTTTTGACAAACAGCGAAACTTCGGCCCCGCGGAAGCGATAAATGCTCTGCATCGGGTCGCCCACCAGAAACAGCGTGCGGCCATCTCCATCGGACCATTGCGCCGTCAGCGCATCGATCAATTTGTACTGCGCCAGCGACGTGTCCTGAAATTCGTCGACCAGCAGATGCTGGATGCGATAGTCGAGGCCGTACAGAACATCGCTGGGTTGTTCCGGTGAACCGAGCACCTGAATGGCGGCTTCTGTGATGGCGGTGAAATCGACTTGCCCGCGCTCACGAAAGACATCGCGCAGCACCGTTTCGGCTGCGTGCAGCAGCATCAAAAAGTCGGCGGCCTGCTCGCTCACATCGCCGCCGGTTGTGCGCCACTGATCCCGCTGGCGCAGCATGCTGACGATCTGCGCAGAAAGGATATTGAAATCGCTGTCGAAATAGACGCCGATACGAGTGAGCAAATCCTGCAGCATATCGCTGCCTTCCGCCAGCCGACGGAGCGTTTGCGCCGCGGCGGAGTAATAGAGCTCGTCGGCTTGTTCGAGCACCTCTACCGAACCGTGGAAACCGGAGACGATCGGCATCTGCCGCGCCAGCATCGCGCACAGTGAATCGATCGTCTGGAGCTGGAGCCGCGAGGAATCGGCCAGCAGATTCCAGCCATGGCGCGCATCCTGCGCCAGCGCGGCGCGCGCCAGATTGCGGATCAGCAACTTATGTTCGTCCGCCGGATCCGGCTCCTCGTTGGTCGCAGCCAGCGCGTCGAGAATGCGGTCGCGCAATTCGCCCGCCGCTTTGCGAGTGAAGGTCATGGCGACAATGCTTTCCGGCTTATCGACGGTCGCCAGAAGCTTCAGATAGCGCGCGACCAGCAAGCCCGTTTTGCCGGAACCGGCGGGCGCCTGGACGATGAACGATCGGGACGGATCCAGAGCTTCCTGACGCTGGCTCGAATCGGCAATCATTCTTCTTCGGCTCCCTCCGCAGCTTCGCGTTCGTGGATGCGGCAGAACGCCACCTGCGCGCAGTAGGCGCAAGCGCCTTTTTTAGGATCGAGGGCGGCAAATCCCGCCTGGAACTGAGCCGCCAACTGCTCCACCTCTTCTGTCCACTCGCGGGCCTTGTCACTCCAGGCAGTCTCGAGCGCATCCACGGTGCGGATATTGCGAAAATGCTTTTGCCGCGTGAAGCCGTGCGGACGGACGTCGCGCTGCTTGAGCTGCGCGAAGAGAATGCCTTCCACCTGCGGCCCGATCCCCGCGGCATAAACAAGCAGCTGCGGCTCATCCGGGCGCGGGCACTCGAGTTTGCTGCGCTTCTGCTCGCCGCTCTTGTAGTCGATCAGAACAAGCCCGCCATTCGGCAGCCGGTCCATGCGGTCGAGACGCAGACGCAATCGCAAACCGGCAATCTCGATGGTGCGATCCTCCTCGACCGTTTCGACCGTGAACGGAATCAGGCGCTCGCGTTCGAGCTTCAGCCAGTCGAGCGTAACGGCCTTGAGACGGGCGAGTTCGACGGCATGCACGATCTTGCCAAACGGACTGGGGTGCACGTGCCGAACGGCTTCGCGCGCCGCTTCTTCAACCAGCGATTCCAGCTCCGGCAGGGAAAGCGCCTTGAGCCGCTGCGAATTGCCGAGTTTT
This sequence comes from Terriglobia bacterium, assembly GCA_021325235.1. Lineage (GTDB taxonomy): Bacteria > Acidobacteriota > Terriglobia > Bryobacterales > Bryobacteraceae > Bog-105. Next base: position 127,674 of record JAJPHN010000040.1, read on the forward strand.
TTCCAAACGAACTCGAGCACCGAGTGCAGGTGGCCGCCGCGATCGCGCGCATCGTAGCCGAGGCAGCCTTCTTCCGGCGACTGCGAGCCGAGCCGGTATTCGGCAAAGGCGCGAAACGGGCAGAGCGATTGCGATTTGATGATCCCGGTGCCACCCCGAGCGGTCTCGCCGGCAATGTAAGCCGGGCCACGCGAGTCTTCCAATTCGTCTAGGATGGCGGGTTTATAACTCTCCCAGGTGGCCTTATTTTTCCAAACGAACTCAGGTGCAGGCGTTTTTGAAGAAACGAAGCCAACCACGGCGGAGGAAAGGCGGCCGGACCAGGTGGCGAAAACATCCGGGGCGAACGTGAACAATTTTGCGAGCTGGGCATCGCGCTCGCGGCGCAGCAGGGACTGCGAGCTGCCGGGTATTTCGTGCTTACGCTGCAGCGCGAGCGGGAGGAAGGGGTTGCTGGTGTGCGGCGGCGGCCAGCTGTCTTCGCCGAGCCCGGCGACAAGGGCAGCGTCGAACTCTAGTCCGGCGGCGAGTGAAGGCGGAAGAATCTGGACCGGAGCCAGCAGGCCATTTTCGCGCTCAAACGGGGCATCGAGCAGATTCCCAAGCTCTTCGAGGGCGGTCTCGAACGGCACGTCCGGGCAGACAAGCGAGAGCGAGCCGAGATTGGAGAGCGCTTCTTTCCAGGCCTCGAGAGCGCGCTGTTCGCCGCCGCTCAAATCTTTCCCTGAGGGCCAGCCGAGGCTGCCGAGAAGATCACCGATGAATTCTGACCAGCCCGCAAACGACCGGTTTGGCTGGCTTTGTTCGATCAACCCGCGCACGGACGAGAGAATTTTGGCCAGCTGCGGCGCTCGGGCGCTCGCCGCGCATACGAGGTCATCGAGGGAAACGTCGAGTTCCCGCAACCGGCGGAGTTGTGTGTCGGCGGCGGCGCGCTGATTCCGCTCCTCGGGGGCGCCTTTCAGCCAGGGTGAGCGGAGAATCGCTCCGGCGATACCGGTTTCGATGCGATCGCGGGCGACTTGAAGAAGCAACAGAGCGCCCGCGACGATGGGTTCGTTCCTTAAAGATGCAGGCGCGAGCAGATTGTACGCGGGCGTTTCGGCCAGCTGCTCCAGCCGGGGCTCTATGAGTGCCCGGCACGAGCCGGGATAGAAGACGTCGCGAAAAGCGCGGTCGATCTCGCCGGAAAGGCTGGCCGCATTCGGGATGCAAATGGCGATCGAGCTCCCGGGATGAGCTTCGAACAGTCCGCGAGCCCAGCGCGCGGCGAAATCCAGCTCGGCTTCGAGATGATCAAACCCTTTGCCGGGGCGAATGCGCGGCTCGCGCGCTTCCGAAAAATGACGGAACGAAGCCAGCGCGCCCAGGGCGCGCTGCAGATCGCGGAGCGCCGGCGGGACGATTCGATCCAGTACAAATACGAGCGGTTCCCGTGCGCAGAGCTTGCGCTCGATCCATCCCGGCAGATGGCTCCAGAGATCGGCAAGGGTGATCCAATTTCGCGAACGGCAGCGCTCCCGGAATTGCGTGCGCCAGCGCCGGAACTGGCGGGCATCGCCGCGCTCGGGCCAATCCGGCGTGTTGTCCGGAATCTGCCATTCGGCGAGTGTTCTGGCGGCATTGGCTGCAAGGCTCGCGGCCGCGGATGAATCGAAAAGATCCGGCTTGTCTTCTTCGATGACCGCTTTCCAGAGCAGATGCTCCTGATCGGGCGAAAGCAGCAGCGGTACATCGAGCGAACGGTAGCGGGCTTCCTGCCAGCAGCGGAAAAGAAACGCACGAATGCTCAGGATCGGGGGACGCAGCCAGGTTTCGCGCCCTCGGCGGAGCTGCTCGGAGGCGAACTGGCGATAGGCAGCCGCAGCCTGCAAACGGGTGGGAACAACGACGGTGGTGTTCTGCTCAAGCCAGGAGAACAACTCCGGAGAGGCAAGACGCATCGAGTAACAACGACATTATCGCGTGCGAGACAACGGGCGGTGTGGAGAGCGGGCGAGACGAATCAATGTCTCGCCCGTAAGGCCGGCTAGAGAGTTAGCGGCTGTTATCGAGATTCGAACCGGGCAGTGTGGCCGTGCCTTCCTGACGAACGGCATCGAGTTCGGAGGGAGGCAAACCAAGCGCCCTGAGAATGGTTGGGGCAATCTGCGTTGTTTCGACACCCGCAGTGATCGTGCGTGCCAGAATGCCGGGATTTGAGAGCAGCAGAACGACATTTGTATCGTCGTGCGCGAAACCGCCGTGCTCGGCTAATTTCGATTTGCTGCCGGTATAGACGACTCCCACGTTGGGAGCAACGATGATGTCGGGTGAGCGTGAATCGCCGTAGGGCGGCAAACCGGGCGCGTTAAACAGCTGCTCCAAACTCGGGCCATAGAAGATTTGGCCCAGGCCGATCTGTTTGGCGTTCGACTCGAGAATCCCAACCGCCTGACTCGTCTTGCTCGAATCGCTCAGCCAGAGCAGCGAGATGTCGTCTTCGGTCGGGCCGATGCCGGTTGGATTGAGAGGCGATTCCGAATACGGAAGCAAGGAAGCGAGAAGCGTGGCAGGAGTGGTTCCGTTGGCGCCGCTGTGGCCGGGAATCGGGAAAAAGCGATTCGGATCGATCGGGCTCTGCCCATGTTTGGCGGTGACAACGATCAGAGTGGAGTCGTAGAGCCCCTGATCCTTGAGATTGTCGACCATTTGGCCAAGCGCCGCGTCGACATATTCAATCTCGGTGAGCAGCTCCGGACCGGGTGTACCAGCTGCGTCGAGGTAGCCGCCGGTGCCGACGTTCTTCTCGATCAGTTTCTGGCCGACGCTGACGGCCTGGAAATTCATTCCGAAGAGATTGGGCACAGGAGCCGACCGAGCACCACCATGGCGGCGTCCGTTGATCTGATGAAGGATGGCTTGCACTTTGATCTGGTCGTAGCAGCGGATGTTCTGAAAACTATCGGTCCAGCTTCCGGTCTGGGAGGGATCGAGAACGGTTGCGCAGGACGTACCGTCGGGAAGAGTGACGCCAGGAACGGCGACAACATTCGAATTGATCTCCGGCGCGAAGAAATCGTCGAGCGCGGCCGGATCGCCCAGACCTGCCACCGACGAATAGGCGGGATGCTTATCGGACCAGGCTGTGTAGCCTCCGTACGCATGCACAACGCCGAAGATGGTGTTGGTGCGTACGAAGTTCCACGGCCAGACGGGCGCGCAGTTTCTGAACGGATCGCGGATCAGACGGCTCGGGTCGATGGAGCGGACGCCGCCATCGGTGAGCCCAGCGCCGGGAGCGCCACCGTTGAGCTTCGTCTGATCGATATCGATCCCTTCTTCGTATTCCGTGGTCGTTCCGTTGGCGACACCGGCTTTGCAGGGGCCTGCGGGCAGACCGTTACCGGTGGTTTTGGCCGGCGGCGCGAGCACCCGGTCGTAGGCGACGTCGTAGAAGACGCCTTCGGTTCGCGGGGAACCGCCGGAGACGATCGAGGTCAGGCCCGGGAACGAGTCGGACGGCTTCGAGGTAGAAGCGTTCACATAGTTGACACCAGTCTGCGCGAGGGTCGCGAGATTCGGGCAATACGGCTGGCCGTTGTTGACGCCGGGAGTGCCGCGAGCGCAGTTGATGTAATCGACTGCATGCATACCGTCGATACTGAGCAGCAAAACGTGTTTGATGCGGTGACTGTCCCAATCGTGCGCGGGTTTGCCGTTATCGGCAGCCAGCGTCAGAGCCGGGACGAGAAGAGACAGAGGAAGTACTCGGTTCCAGAGGGAGATAGACATTTCTTGGTCCTCGTTACTTTGTAGAGGAGCCAGATTGCAGACGTGTGAATTTAAAGGAGTTTAAGTAAAGCATTCCCGCGTTACCATGACAGTGTCGTGAAGCGGCGCTTCGTTTTTTCAGCGGCGGCAGTAACGTTTCTGATTCTGCTCGCGCTGATGATCTGGCAAGGCTCGTTCAGCTTTTCGTTCGGACCGTCGGACGTGCACGAAACCATTGTGCTTTCGGCCGTTTCGACGCTGATCTTCATCCTGGCGGTCACCCTCGCCTTTATGTTGTTCCGGGCGGTGGTGAAGCTGTACATGGACCGTCAGCAGAACCGCGAGGGCTCGCGCATCCGGTCGCGGCTGCTGATTGGAGCGCTGGCGCTGACGATTGCGCCTACGTTATTTTCGGCATTTTTCAATTACTCGGTGCTGAATCGCACGCTGCAGAAGTGGTTCCAGCAGCCGGTGCGCGGGATCGAGATGAATCTTCAGGATCTCGACCGCTCCTACCGCGACGAAGCGCAAGGACGCGTGCAGGCCGAGGCGAACTGGATCGCTTTGCTGCCCGAGACGCGCGCGGTGTTGGCGAGCGGCCGCGTTCCGACTGAATTTTTTCGGGCACTGGCGGAGAAGGCCGGCATCCAGCAGCTGGTGCTGATTCCGCCCGCACCCGGTCTGCCGATCCTGCTGCACCAGAAATTCCAGAAGACGAGCAGCCCGCTACTGCAGGCCAAGGCGGAGATTACAGATGGGCGCGCGAGACTGGGCGAGTTAACCGTGGCTGCTGCACTCGCACTCAACCCGGACGAAAAAGAGAACGCGATTCAGCAGTTCATGGAAGAACAGAAGCACCTCGGCACGCACGCCAAGTTCTATCGCGACACGTACTTCCTTATGATCTGCCTGCTGACTCTGTTTGTGCTGTTTTTTGCGGCCTGGTCGGCGCAGGTTTTGTCGCGGCAGATCAGTGTGCCGATATCGGCGCTGCTCGGAGCGGCGCGGGAAGTGCGGCGTGGAGACCTTTCGTATCGAGTGCAGGTGAGCGCCATCGACGAGCTGGCAACGCTGGTGCGGGCATTCAACGCGATGACCAGCGAGCTTGAAGGAAACGCGCGCGAACTCGAAGCGCGACGGCAGTTCACCGAGGCGATTCTGGAAAGCATTCCCACCGGCTTCATCTCGATTTCTCCCGATGAGCGGATCGAACGGGTAAATCGAGCGCTGCGCGGCATCTTTTCTGAGCAGACGGTCGCGCGTGCAAAAAAACTCGAGGATCTTTTCGCACCGGAAGAGCTGGCCGAGATACGGTACGTGCTCAATCGCGCGCGCCGGACCGGTGCCGCCGCCTGCCAGCTCGAAATCGAGCGCGATTCCGGCGTTCTGCATCTGGCGGTGACGGTTGCTTCGCTCGAAGAGCAGCGCGGATTCGTGATGGTACTCGAAGATACGAGCGATCTGCTGCGCGCGCAGAAGGCGGCGGCTTGGCAGGAAGTGGCGCGGCGCATCGCGCACGAGATCAAAAATCCGCTGACGCCGATTTCACTGTCGGCCGACCGTATCGCGCGCCAGCTGCGGCGTCTTGCGTTGCCGCCCGAGAGCCGGCAGATTCTCGAAGAGTGCACGGCAACGATTCAGGGCGAAGTGCAGACGGTCAAGACGCTGGTGGATGAATTCGCGCGCTTCTCGCGTTTTCCGGCGGCCAAACCTGTTTTGGCGGATCTGAATGAGATTGTCGAGAGCGCCATGTCGGTGTTTGCCGGACGCCTGCAGGGCATTGCGGTGGTGGTCGAGCTGGCGCGCGATCTGCCGCCGGCGCTGCTGGATCGCGAACAGATCAAACGCGTCATTGTGAATCTGATCGATAACGCAGCAGAGGCGATGAAGGATTCGCCCGTGCGGCATTTGCGGATTGCAACCGCCCGGACCGCGCCGGACACGATCGAGCTTTCGGTGACGGACACGGGGAGCGGTGTTTCCGCCGCTGACAAAGAGAAGCTGTTTCTGCCCTACTTTTCGACCAAAGGGCGCGGCACGGGCCTGGGACTGGCGATTGTGAACCACATCGTACGCGAGCACAACGCGCGCGTGCGAGTGGAAGACAATCGCCCGGCCGGTACACGTTTCGTGGTGGAGTTCAGCACAGCCGCCGCGCTGGATTCCGATGTTTCTGCGGCCTCCGAGCTTCCCGCGGCTACTCTGAAAGTGTAAATGCCCGCGAGCGAAGCGAAAGTGCTCATCGTTGATGATGAGGCGAATATCCGGCAATCTCTGCGCGGCGTGCTGGCCGACGAGAACTACGATTCCACGGCCGTGGGAACCGGCGAAGCCTGTCTCGAAGCGCTCGCGAAAGATGCCTTCGACGCCGTGCTGCTCGATATCTGGCTGCCCGGGATGGATGGCCTCGAGACGCTGCAGCGTATCCAGGAGATTCCGGCCGAAGCACGCCCGGCGGTGATCATGATTTCCGGTCACGGCAACATCGAGACGGCCGTGAAGGCCACCAAGCTGGGCGCGTTTGATTTTGTCGAGAAGCCGCTCACGATTGAGAAAGTCTCGGTTGCGCTAAAGAATGCAGTGCAGCAGCGGCGGCTGGATCAGGAACTGCAGCGCCTGCGCGAGGATACGTCATCCCCGGAACTGATCGGCGAGAGCGTGGCGGTGAAGGCGCTGCGGCAGCAGATGAAGCTGATGGCCGGCACGAACGGGCGCGTGTTGATCTATGGCGAGAGCGGCACGGGCAAAGAACTGGTGGCACGCGCGCTGCACCGCATGAGCGCTCGGGCAGACGGACCGTTTGTGGAAGTGAATTGCGCCGCAATACCGGAAGACCAGATTGAGAGCGAACTGTTCGGTCACCGGCGCACGAATTTGAACGGCACGGCCGATCACAAGATCGGCAAATTGCAAAAGGCGCACGGCGGGACTTTTTTCCTCGACGAAGTGGGCGATATGAGCCTGAAGACGCAGGCCAAGCTGCTGCGGGCACTCGATGAGCACCGCTTCGAGCCAATCGGCGCGCCGCAATCGATTCAGGCCGACGCGCGGGTTGTTGCGGCCACCAACAAGAATCTGGAGAAAGAGATCGAGCGCGGGAATTTTCGCGAGGATCTCTTCTATCGCCTCAACGTGATTCCGTTTACCGTGCCGCCGCTGCGGGATCGAGTCGAGGATATCCCGCTGCTGGCGGCGCATTTCCTGCGCGAGTTTGCGACCGCGTATGGACGCAAGCCGAAAGAACTGAGCGAAGATGCTTTGGAGGCTCTGCGGCGCTACGCGTGGCCCGGCAATGTGCGCGAGCTGCGGAATCTGATGGAGCGCATCGTGATTCTGCATGGGCCGCGCCGCATCGAAGCGCGTCATCTTCCGATCGATTCGGTACGCAGGGCGCAGCTGGCCCGCAGCGACGGTTTCAGCAGCCTGCATGAAGTGAAGGAAGCGGCTGAGCGCGAGTACATTCTTCGCAAGCTCGACGAAACCGGCGGAAACGTCACACGCGCCGCCGAGCTGCTGGGACTCGAGCGAAGCAATCTGTATCGCAAAATGCGAGCGCTTGGAATCGCCTCGCGCGAACAGCCGCAATGACGTATCTGGTAACCGGCGCAACCGGCTTCATCGGGCGGAAACTCGTGCGTGCGCTGCTCGATCGCGGCGATGCCGTTTACTATCTCGCTCGCAAACGAAACGCGGGCATGCCTTCGCAGGCGTCGTTTCATCCCTGGGATATGAGCCGGCCGCCGGAGTTGAACGCACTCTCGCGGATTGATGGCATTTTCCATCTGGCCGGCGAGTCGATCGCGCAACGCTGGAATGCTGAAGTGAAAAAGCGCATCTACGAGACGCGGGTGGAAGGCACCAGGCACCTGGTCGCTGCCGTTGCTCGCCTGCAGCATAAGCCGCGCGTGCTTGTCTCGGCATCAGCGGTGGGATATTACGGCAATCGCGGAGACGAACTTCTCGACGAATCGGCAGCGCCGGGCGACGATTTCCTGGCCGTTCTCTGCCGCGACTGGGAGGATGCTGCTTTGAGCGCGCGCGATGTGGGCTTGCGGGCGGTGCCGGTCCGCATTGCCACGGTGCTCGGACGGGAAGGCGGGGCGCTGCCCGCCATGCTGAAGCCGTTCCGGTTGGGTTTGGGCGGCCGCTTCGGCACTGGCAAGCAATGGGTCTCCTGGATCCACATCGGGGATCTGGTTCGTTTGCTGCTGTTCGCCGTGGATACGGAAACGGTCAAGGGCGCGATCAACGGGACGAGCCCGCAGCCTGTGACAAACGCCGAGTTCACCAAAGCGCTGAGCCGAGTATTGCACCGGCCGGCACCGTTCGTGATCCCAAAATTCGCTCTGAAACTCGTAATGGGTGAACTGGCCGATTTCGTTTTCGACAGCCAGCGGGTTGTGCCCAAAGCGGCTGTCGAGGCGGGCTTCCAGTACGAATTTCCTGAGCTCGACAACGCTCTCGCAGATCTCTTAGGCAGTGTCGCGAGCGCCGGCATTCATGCATCGTGATTGGGATATCTCGCCGCTTTCGACGCTTGCTTTGATCTGCAATAGAAGTAGCGGGGTTGCGCTTCTCGCTGGGTTCTTTATGCTGGCGGTCATTGGCCGGGCGCAGACGGATGAGATTCAGGTGTACGACGCCGAGATCGCCGCGCCTGGCATTTTCAATCTCACCTGGCACAACAACTTCACTCCCGATGGACTGAAGACACCTGCCTTTCCCGGCGGCCTGGTGAACAACCATAATCTGAATGGCGTTACCGAGTGGGCTTACGGCGTCACGGATTGGTTCGAGGCGGGGCTCTATCTCCCTCTATACAGTGTCTCGGCCGGGCGAGGCCCATCCATCAACGGCGGCAAGATACGTTTCTTGTTCGTGAAGCCCCACGCAGAACAGCGAACCTTTTTTTACGGCGCTAACTTCGAATTCAGCTACAACGCGAAACACTGGGATCCAAGAACTTACACCTCTGAAATCCGTCCCATCGTCGGCTGGCATTTGAAGCCGTGGGACATCGTCATAAATCCGATTCTGGACAATTCCTGGTACGGAGGATTTCAGAACCTCGAGTTCGTGCCCGCCGCTCGAGTGGCATACAATCTGAATCCCCAATGGGCCGTAGCCGTCGAGGAATATGCCGATTACGGACAATTGCGGAATATTTTCCCCGAGTCACGGCAGTTCCATCAGGTCTGGGGGGTGTTCGACCATGTGACGAAATTCGTACACATCGAAGCTGGGGTAGGATTTGGACTCACGCCAGCATCTGACAAGCTAACCCTGAAACTCATGCTTTCGAAAGATCTGAACTCGAAGACGGAGGCTCAGAAGAACACTGCCAAGCCGCCACAGTAGCGGGCCGGGAAGGGGCTAAGCCGGCAGTTCTTTCTCGTCCGGATACCCGTGTTGCTCGCGCCCGACTTTGCCGTCGTACTTCGTGGTCGTTTTGAAAAGTTCAAGATGCCCGTTGGCGGCTTCCGGGCTGCACTTCTTTCGCAGGCTCGCCATCTCCTCTTCGCTCATCGGGGAGAAATTGCGCACGATCTCGAGGTTTTGCTTGAAAACATCGATAGATTCCATGCCGCTGATCGTGGTCGCGACCGGCAGACTCATGGCGTAACGTAAAGCCTCGGCGGGAGTCACTCCACCCTCGCGAATCACTTCGCCGCTGCCGCCGAAGCTCTTCATGCCCAGGACCGCGATGCCCTGCTTCTGCGCCTCGGGCAGCACATGCTGGGTGAAACTGCGAAAGGTTCCGTCGAACGGGTTCAGCGGCATCTGCACGGTGTCGAACGGGAACCCGTGCGAGAGCATCTTCAGATGAATCGCGGGATCTTTGTGGCCGGTAAAACCGATCAGCCGGACTTTGCCCTGCTTTTTGGCATCGAGCAGTGCTTCAGTCGCGCCGTTCGGCCGGAAGATCAGGTCGGGATCGTTCTGGTAGACCACTTCGTGAATCTGCCAGACATCGAGATGATCGGTCTTGAGGCGGCGCAGCGATTCTTCGAGCATCTGCATGGCAACTTTTTTGTCGCGGCCGTGCGTGCAGACTTTGGTCATCAGCACTGCTTCGTTTCGCCGCCCATTGAGAGCGTAGCCGAGCCATTCTTCGCTCTGGCCATCGTGATACTCCCAGGCGTTATCGAAGAAGTTGATGCCGGCATCGAGCGCCTGCTGCACGATGGCGCGCGCGGCGTCCTGGTTCTCCGCCGAGCCAAGGTGGAAGCCGCCGACGCCCAGAATCGAAACCTGCAATCCGCTCTTTCCCAGCGGCCTCTTCGGTACCGTTCCCGCTCCTTTTGCCATAGCCGAAGCCACTCCCAATAACGCTGCGTCCTGGATGAAATTTCGCCGTGTTCTGGACATGCTACTGCGCAGGCGGAAACGGCTTGCCGGTATTTTCGGTGGCCCGCATCATCTCCTTGACCTCTTTCTGCTGCATATCGAGCGGGAAATTGTTGGCCAGGCGCGCCTCCGGATTGTCGTATTTCAGCGAGACCTTGTATAGCTCGAAGCGCCCATCCGCGTACTGGGCACCCCGGCTGCGGAGGGAGGCCATCTCCTCGGCTGCGAGCGGCTGAAAACCCTGCGCGACCTTGAGATTCTGCTCGAGCACGTCGATTTTTTCCATACCAGTGATGGTGGTTACCACCGGCAGGCTCATGGCGTAACGCAACAACTCCTGCGGCGTGTAGACACCTTTCTTGATAGCCGGACCGGCACCCTGCAGCGGCTTCATGCCCAGCGCGGCCATGCCCCGGCGATTCACCTCGGGCAGAACGTGCTCCTCGAAACTGCGAAAACCGGCGTCGAAGGGATTGAGCGGCATCTGGACGGCATCGAACGGGAAGCCCGTCTTCAGCATGGCCAAGTGGAGATTGGGATCTTTATGCCCGGTGAATCCGGTAAAGCGCACTTTGCCCTCTTTCTTGGCCTGATAGAGAGCTTCGGCCGCGCCATTCGGCCGGATGAAACGTTGCGGATCGGTCTCGAACGAGACGCCATGAATCTGCCAGAGATCGAGATGGTCCGTCTGGAGCCGGTTGAGCGACTCCTCCAGCATCCGCAGCGCGAGGTCTTTGTCGCGGCCGTGCGTGCAGACCTTGGTCATGAGGAAAACCCGGTCGCGCTTGCCTTTGAGGGCTCCGCCCATCCAGACCTCGGACTTGCCGCGATGGTATTCCCAGCAGTTATCAAAAAATGAGATGCCGCCGTCGATCGCGCGAGCTACGATTTCTTCTGCTGTTTTCTGATCGGGCGCGTCGCCGAGATGGTGTCCGCCCAGCCCGAGAGCCGAGATCTGGACGTCTGTCTTGCCGAAGTTACGTTTGGGGATTTCGCCGCTTGCCACTCGCCCGGTTGGACTTAGGGCCGCCCGGCAAAGTTTCTTGTTTAGGCGGAGAGGGCTACTCGCAGAATTCCGGAAGGCCGTCGCGGGAGATGCCGCAGACGCAGGCCGGCTCGATCCGCTGGTTCAGTTTCAGGCATTGCGGGCAGCGCCAGCGCTCTCCCACCCACAGCCGGGGTTCCGGCTCATAAATCGACGCCGCCAGCGCCTTGATGTCTGCAATCGTTAGTTCTTCGTGTAAAAGCCGGCTCATATAAATCGCTCTTGCTTAACCGAAGTGCGTGCAGCGGAGAAAATTTCGCATCGGACTGGTCCCAGTACGCTTGCTATGGAACTATCTACAACTCTGTGATTCCGGGTAGGATACAGGCCCATCCGAGCCGAAAGCGCGATTCGCAGTACCATAACGGCTACGGGATGCACGGCCCACCCGATCGTCCGGCGGAGGAAACGGCGGCCTCGCCGCTGCGGCGCTATGCCGAGCTGCCGGCCGCGCCCGCGGCCGTGGTTCGCGATCGTTATCGCGTGCTCGAGTTGCTGGGGACGGGCGGCATGGGTGCGGTCTATCGGGCGGAAGATCTGCGGCTGCGGCGCTCCGTGGCGCTCAAATTTCTCTACGAGACGAACGATCGCGACCCCATAGCGCTCGCGCGCCTGGAACGTGAAGCACGGGCCGCTTCGGCTCTGAGCCACCCCAACATCTGCACCTTGTTCGATCTGGCCGAGGAGAACGGCAGGCCGTTTCTCGTGCTCGAATATCTGGCCGGAGAGACACTTGCGGCTCGTCTTCGGCGCTCCGCGCTCAGCCTGGCGGAGATTCTTGACTCGGCGATTCAGGTTGCAGATGCACTTGATTCGGCACACCAGCACGGCATCATCCATCGCGACATCAAACCGGCCAACCTGTTTCTGACGACTCGCGGGCAGACTAAGATTCTCGATTTCGGCGTCGCGAAACTCTCGCGCGTGCTCCCGGGCGAACCTGAGACACTGACACTTTCCGGAAACTTCGTCGGCACGGCTGCGTACGTCGCACCGGAGCAGGCGCGGGGAGCCGAAATAGACGCGCGCGCCGATCTCTTTTCATTTGGAGCGGTTCTGTACGAGATGGCGAGCGGCCGGCCGGCCTTTTCGGCGCCGAGCATGGCTCTGATTTTCGAGGCATTGCTCCATCGCGATCCCCCACCGTTAGCGTCAGACGTGCCTGCCCGCCTCAAGGCCATTATTTGGCGCGCTCTCGCGAAGGATCGCAGGGAGCGGTACCCGGATGCCTTGAGGCTGCTGAGCGATCTCCGAAACTTCAAACAGAATTTGCAAGCGCCGCAAAACACCGTCATGCGCGTAATCCCGTCCTTCGCCGATTCCATTGCCGTGTTGCCGTTCGAAAACAAATCGAGCGATCCGAATCTCGAGTATCTGGGCGAAGGAATTGCCGAACGCATCCTCAACAGCCTTTCGCAAGTCGCTTCGCTGCGAGTGATCCCACGCGCGACCGCATTTCACTATCACGGCCGCGACGCTTTACAGGCGGCGAAGGATCTCGATGTCCGCGTGGTCCTGACCGGCCGCGTAACGGAACGAGCGGGCCGTCTCGTGATCGGAACCGAACTGATCGACGGCGCTCGCGGAGCTCTGCTCTGGGGCGAGAAGTACGACCGCGGCCTGGACGATATGGTTGCGCTCGAGTCCGAAATCGCGCACGAGATCGCCACCAAGCTCCGCGTTCGCCTCAGCCCGGAAGAAGCGGACCGGCTCCTCGAGAAACCGACCCACAATGTCGAGGCCTATAAGCTGCTAATGCGCGCGATGTACTACGCAAACCGGTGGACGCGCGACGGATTGCAGAAAGGCATCGCACTGCTGCATCAGGCGCTCGAAGCCGATCCGGCTTTCCCCGCTGCTTACGCCGGCCTGGGTTATATCTACATCCTGCTCGGTTTCTTCGGCGCCATTCCGCCGCGCGATGCTTATCCAAAGGCAAAATCCGCGGCTCTTCGCATTCTTGAATTTGAAGAACAGCGCGCCAGCGCCCATCTGCTCCTCGGTTTCGTCGCTCTCTCGTTCGATTGGGACTGGCTGGAAGCGGAGAAGCACATCGGCATGGCACTGCGGCTCGCTCCAAACTATGCCAATGCGCACTGGGCGCTCGGGTACTTCTTATGCGCCATGGGCCGCTTCGACGAAGCAATTACCGCCATGCAGCAGGCGGTTGCCCTCGACCCGCTCTCCGCGCCGATCCGCGCGGGCCTGGCTACTGCGTACTACTGGTCGCGCCGGTACGATCTCGCGGCTCAGGCCTATCGGGACGCTATTGACGTCGACCCGCAGTTCAAGGGCGCGTACCACGTTCTGGCCGTGATCGCTGCCGAGCAGGGTCGCTTCGACGAAGCCTTCCGCTATCTCGATCAATGCGGCGACGATCCGCATCAGCTCGAGCGCGAGCGCATTGCCCGCGCACTGGTTCACGCTATCCAGGGCGATGCCGATGCGGCACTGCAAGCGCTGCGGCAGCTTGGTGAAAAACACCCGGGCTGGGCGGCTGTCTACGCGTTGCTCGGCGATGATGAAAAGACCCTCGATCTACTCGAACGGTCATTCCAGAACCGGGACAGTTACCTGGTGCTTCTGGCGAATAACCCGAGTTTCGAGCGTCAATACAAGCATCCGAGATTCATGGATCTCGTCCGCCGCATCGGCTTCCCCGGTACAGCCGCCCGATAGTTTAGGCTACGCTGGCCCGCTGTTTTTTCGCGGTCTTTTTCGTGCTCGCGTGCGTTTTTGTGGCGGCGGATTTCGCACCCGTCTTGGCGAGACTCTGCTGCAGCGCCGTCATCAGATCCGTGACGGGCGATGTCTTCGGCTGGCGAATCGGCACGACCTTCCTGCCCTTTCGCTTCGATTCAATCAGCTTCTCGACATTCTCCTTGTATTCGTCGTGAAACTGCTCGGGCTTGAACGGCGCGGCCAGCGTTTCGATCAGCTTTTTGGCGAGATCCACTTCTTTCTTGGCCACTTTCCCCGGACTCGGCACTTCCGCCTTCTTCTCCTCATGCAGCTCATCGACGAAGTACATCGTGTGCAGCACAATGCCCTTCTCCGACGGCCGCAGGATGACAATATGCTCGCGCCCGTGCATGGTCACCTTCGCGAGCCCGTCATACTGCGTCTCCTTCATGGCATCGAGCAGCAGCGCATAGGGCCGGCTCACCGCCTCTTCGGGAGCGACGTAGTACGAGGTCTCGAAGAAAATTGGATCGATCTCGCTCATCCGCACGAACTGGAGAATCTCCATCACGGTCGCGGTCGGAGGCGCTATCTTCTCCAGTTCTTCCGGTTCGATGACGACGTATTCGTCTTTTTCGTACTCGTACCCTTTGACGATCTCGGAGCGATCGAGCGGCTTATCCTCGCGGGCGCAGTACATCACTTCTTTCACCCGCGAAAGGTCCTTCTTGTGCAGCAGATGGAAATGCACCGGCTCCGGTCGGGCCGCGGCGTACAAGCGGATCGGAAACGAGACAAGGCCGAAGGTCAGATACCCTTTCCAGACGGTGGCAGGCATGTTCCCACTCTACGCCTCAGCTGTTGTTTGGCCCGCCAGCAGCTTCTCTGCATTCAGCGCGCCTGCCGGCGTGTCTTCGTGTTTGAAGATTGCGTAGGTCGGATAGCCGTTAGCCCGGTACTGACTCACCCGGTAATGGATGCTCTCGAGTTCCGATTCCGTGTAATCCGGTTTGCGCAGACGCAGATAGACAAAATCGGCCGTGATGACGTGGGGCGTTTCGAGATTTTCGTTTTCTGCCATGCACAATCCCAGGTTGGCCTCGCGCATTGCTTCGTAAGCGGCTTCGTCGAACCAGGTCGCGTTGCGAAATTCAAATGCAGCTCGTATGCCGCGCGGCAGAACGGCGGCAAAGCGCTTCAGTCGTTCGGTATCGATCTTCAGACTGGGCGGCAGCTGGAACAGAATTGGTCCGAGCCGTCCCGCGGCGCGCAACGGCTCGAGCGATTCCAGGAACACGCGCGTAAACTCTTCGGCATCCTGCAGCTTGAGCGAATGCGTAATCTTCATGTGCGCTTTGGGCAGAAAGAGAAAGCCCTCGGGCGTCTGCGCGATCCATTTCTCGAAGGTGCTGGCGAGCGCGATTCGCCGGTAGGTGTAATTCACCTCGACCGCGTTCAGGCGTGAGGCATAGTAGCCAAGAAACCCGGCGCTGGCCAGTTTCGGTGGGTAGAAACCGGGCTTCCAACTGCTGTAAGCAAAACCGGAGGTTCCGGCATACAAAGGGGCATCGGGCACGTGTTCAGAGACCTGCAAACCAATCGTAACCCTGCTCGGCCCAATAGTCGCCCGGCTTTTGATTGGTGTAGCGAATCGAACCGATGCGCTTGAGATTCTTGATGCCGTATTTCACTGGAATCACCAGCCGCAGCGGCGCGCCGTGCTCTGCCGTGAGCGGCTTTTCATTCTGTTCCCACGCCAGCAGAGTCTGCGGATGAAGCGCGCTCTTCAAATCCAGGCCTACGTAGTATTCTTCATCGGGTGTAGCCAGATAGACGAAGCGCGGCAATTCCCGGCCCGGCGGGAAAAACTTCTTCGTAAAGTCCGCGAAGCGAGCGCCGCCCCAGGAAACAATGCTGCTCCAGCCCTCGATGCAGCAAAAGCGCGTGATCATGCGCCGCCTGGGCAGCGCCGTGACATCGCTCAGCTGCAGGTGAAAGGGCGCAATTCCATCGGCGGAAACTTTCAGCTTCCAGTCGCTCGCGTCGAAATCGCTGCCAAGGCCTACGTCGCCATTCGGCTTGAGATACGTCACCTGGCTCGGCGAGTAACTCGGCATCTGGTGGCCATCGCTCAGATACGCGTGCGCGATTTTCGCGTTCCAGGCGAGAACCCGTCGCTGTGGCCAGGGTGTGTCATCTTCCGCGCCGGCCTTCGTAAGCCATTCATAAGCGCCCAAGCCGGCGACAGCCGCGATGCCGCCGGTCAGAAAAGCTCTCCGGGTGCGGCGGCCCAGCAGGCCTTTCGCCTCGGCGGAAGCGAGCTCGATTTCGCGTTCACTCATCGCGCACCAGCTCATATCCGGCAATCATGCTGCGGAAATTATTCCAGCCGGCCATGGCGACCTGCGCCACGTGCACCAGAAAAAACAAAACGTAGCCGATGGTCAGCACGAAGTGAATCAGTCTCGCACTGGTATATCCACCGCAAAGCGCCGCGAGCCACCAGAGTTGCGCCGGTTTGTAAATGGCGAGACCGCTGAGGACCGACCCCGCGCCCATCAGCACAATGCCGGTATAGGCAAGCTGCTGGGCGGCATTGTATTTTTCCTGCGCGGGCATCTCGCGCCGCAGATGCAGATCGTGCAGCACCACCTGCCAGGCATCGCGAAAAGCGCGCGGAGAGCGCGGCACCAGGTAGCGCCATTCGCCGGAAAGAATCGTATACGCGACGTACGCGATCCCGTTCGCCACAAACAGCCACATCAGCGTGAAGTGCAGCGCCATGCCCTCCGCCAGCCTGTTATTGATGCCGAGCGCCGACACAAACCACTGCGGGAAGAAGTGAAAAGAGCCGATATGATAGGGAGAGTAAGCCCAGTAAATCAGCACACCGCTCCAGATCATCAAAGCGAGAAGCGGGAAATTGATCCAGTGGAACCAGCGGACCGCACGCAGGTGCTTCAGCTTTAATTTCGCCATCTGCGTACTCTTTCGCCGGCTGCCGCGCTATAGTTACGAAATGCCTGCTGCGCCGCCATGCGGCTCCTAACCTGACTCTAAACTATGCCCGACGCCGATTCGAGCCGCCCTGGTAACCCGCTCACTGTATTGTGCCTCGCCAGCTATGAAAAAGGCCAGCGCACGCTCGAAGAGCTTAAGCGGCAGGGCTGCCGGGTGTATCTGCTCACCTCACTGAGTCTCCAAGATAAAGCCTCGTGGCCGCGCGAAAGCCTCGATGACATCTTCTACATGCCTGACCACGAGCATGAGTGGAACCTGCCCGACATGATTAAAGCGGTCAGCCATCTGGCGCGCACGGTATCCATCGACCGTATCATGGCGCTCGACGACTTCGATCTGGAAAAGGCCGCCATGCTTCGCGAACACCTGCGCCTGCCCGGCCTCGGCGAGAGCGCCACCCGCTTCTTCCGCGACAAGCTCGCCATGCGCACGCGTGCTGCCGAAGCGGGCCTCCCGGTTCCGGAATTCACGCCAACTTTCAATTACGAGAAAATCGATCGCTATCTCAAAACCGTTCCGGGACCCTGGGTGCTGAAGCCGCGTCTGCTCGCCGGCGCAATCGGCATCAAGAAGTACGACGATCCTCAGGCGGTCTGGAGCCGAATCCACAGTCTTGGGGACGAGCAATCGAATTTCGTACTAGAACGCTTCGTACCTGGCGATATTTTTCACGTCGATTCCATCTGGTTCGGCGGCCAATGTAAGTACTCGATTGCCAGCGCTTACGGTACACCACCGCTCGAGGTGACAACCGGCGGCGGCATCTTCACGACCCTCATCATGGACCAGCAGAGCGCTACGGCACAGTCGCTCAAATCGCTGAACAACAAAGTCTTAACCGCTTTCGGGCTGCGCGACGGCGTTTCGCATTCCGAGTTCATTCGCGCTCACGCTGACGGGGCTTTCTTCTTTCTCGAGACCTCGGCCCGCGTGGGCGGCGCGCATATCTCGGATCTGGTTGAGCAGGCCACTGGTATAAATCTCTGGGAGGAATGGGCCAAAGTCGAAGTAGCATCTGCCTACCAGCTTGCGTATAATCTTCAAACAGAGCGAAACGACTATGCCGGGCTGTTAGTTTCCTTGGCCCGGCAGGAATGGCCAGATACATCGACCTTTACGGATTCCGAGCTGGTCTGGCGTATGCAAAAACGCCACCATGTCGGATTCATCGTGAAGTCGAGCGAACGGGAGCGAGTGGAGCATTTGCTTGCTTCTTATACGCAGCGCGTTCGGGCAGAGTATCACGCCTCGGCACCGGCCCGCGACCGCGTCAGTGAGTAGCAGTAAATAGTTTTACAAAGTAATTAAAACCGACGTTTGTAGATGTTAGTCTGGACACTTACATGCGAGCCTTGACGCTTACTGGTTTTACCGCGGGAGCTCTGGTGGGCGGGTTATCCGCCGCTGCAGCTTATGGCAGCGTGGCAAAATCTTCGCAGTTATTCGGACCGACTGTTTTTCGCGGATCCGGACGCGAACGCACCATCGCACTTACTTTTGACGACGGCCCCAGTGAGGGTACTTTACAGCTGCTCGACTATCTTCACCGCGAGCAGGTGTACTGTACGTTCTTTCAATGCGGGATGAATGTGCGCCGCCTGCCCCAGGTAGCCGGTGCGGTAGCCGGTTTCGGGCATCAACTGGGAAACCATAGTTACTCTCATCCCACGCTGCCGTTTAAATCGCGCGCCTTCATCGATCGCGAATTTACCGAGGCGCAGAAGATCATCAGCTTCGAAACCGGATTGACGCCGATGGTGATGCGTCCGCCGTACGGCTTTCGCTGGCCGGGCATGCGCGCGGTTCAGGAAAAGCTTTCGCTGCTGAACGTGCTCTGGACTGTCATTGGTAACGACTGGCGCTGGCCGGCAGCCAAGATAACCGAGCATGTTCTGCGCAACGTCACGCCGGGCGGCATCATCTGCCTGCATGACGGCCGCGCGACCGAGGCCAATCCGGATGTCTCGCAAACTTTGAAAGCTGTCCGCCAGATTGTGCCGGTACTTAAAGACCAGGGTTATCAGTTTCTCGTGCTAAGCGATCTGCTGCACGAATAACGCTACTCAATTTCGATCAGAGTCAGTGTCTCCGGACCCAGCACGATCGGACGGTCCACCGGCGAACTCTGTGCTTTGGGAAGCGCGCCTTGCGTTTGCAGTTCATGAATTTGCTCGCGTGTTGGCGATACCGGCGAGCCCATGTTTTTCCAGGCCTCCAGCACGGATCCATGACCCGGCGCGACGAATTGCATCCGATACCGTTTTGCGCGGATACCTTTCAGATTCAGGCGAAACGTCTTCGGTCCGGGATTTTCGCCCGGCTCGGCGTAATTCCAGAGCGCGATCGCGTAACTTCCATCGGCTCGTTTGGTTACTAACTCGTCTTCCGAATCATTGTTGATTCGTTGATCGCCGAGCCGGTGCAGTAAGTCGAAGACCCAGAAAGCGGCTTTGGGAAGATGCCGTTCCGCAATCAATCCGTAACCACCATAGAACGGAGTCTTAATAACTCCCTGCTCTTCGAACACGTCCGAAAATGTCCAGTAACTCATCATGTTCTGCAAGCCATCGCATTCGCGTATGTTGTTTGCAAGCCATGGACCCATAAAGGCGCTGTCGGTAACTTGCGGCTGGCTGAGGTAAGTCGCATTGTATTCAGACCAGATGATTGGAGTATTTGGCGCGGAGGAAGCTTTGACCTGATCGAAGACTTTCTTTGCTGATCGGCCGACCATGTCGCGCCGCGCAATCGGCAATGCTTGTCCAAACACCAGCTTCGGGTCCTCGTTGCCGTAGACATGCGTCGAAACGAAATCGAAGGGAATGGAATTTTTTGTGCAATGCGCGAGGAAGTCATCCACCCATGCCGCCTGTGCGGTCGCCGGACCGCCGACTCGCAGCTGCGGATCTACTCGCTTCAGCGCTTTGGCCGTTACATCGTATAGAGCAAAGTAAGTCGCCTGTTTCGGTTCGCCATCCCAGAAATCAATATTCGGTTCGTTCCACACTTCGAAGTACCACTGCTCGACCTCGGTTTTGCCATAGCGCTCTTCCAGATGCCGCGCAAACGCTTCGATCAGCGCAGCCCATTTCTGCGGATCCCTGGGCGGCGAGGGTAGCGGCTTGTACCAGAACGGATGTGGCTTCAGATTCGCCGCCAGCTTGCGCGGCATAAAACTAAGCTCGACGAATGGCTTTACCTGCTCATCGAGCAATCCGTCGTAGATCTGATCGACATACGAGAAGTTATAAACAGGCCGGCCCTGCTCGTCTTCATCGTAGACGCCGTTCTCATCGTCCAGAATGGCGTGGAAGCGCACGTATTTGAGGCTCGTGTGCTCGCGCGTTGCCTTCAGGTCCAGCCGATAGCTTTCGCGCATGCTGAGATTCGCCCGCCCCGAGCCAAACATCTGTTCCCAGAAGTGGGGAAAGGGATGCGTCGGAGCATGGGCATCGATCGTCACAATTTCTTCTGTGGCGGTGGTCTGTGCTCCCGCCCACACGCCCGACACGCAGAACAAAATCAAGAGCCGTTTCACGATTTGTTAGAAGCCGAGCGCGCCAAAGCGTTGCAGCGCAAGCCGCGATCCGGCTGGTACGATAATGGTTTATGAGGCGTGTTTTGCCCGTTCTGTCCGTGCTGACTGCTGCCGCGCTCGGCTGTTTTGCGCAGCAAAGCACAAACCCGGCTCTCAACTCGCACCCGAACGACCAGGCGACATTCGGGAACAAAAAGCCGCCCAAGAAAGACAAGGCTCCGACCTCGCGCACCGTAACCGGACAGGTCACGGATGAAGCCGGCAAACCGCTCGAAGGAGCCATGGTCACCCTCACCGATAAGGCGACGAACGAGCGCACCACGTTCTTTACCAAAAAAGACGGCCGCTACCAGTTCGAAGACCTCAGTTTCAACAAGGATTACGAAGTGCAGGCGCGTTTCAAGGATGCCGCGAGCGACGCGCGCAAGCTGAGCCAGTACGACACTACGCCTCGCCCGGTGCGGATTCTGCAAATCAATACCGGAGCCAAACCGGCCGCCGAGACCGCTGCCGATAGCAAGAAGCCCTGAGTTACTTCCGTTTACAGAACTGCGGATATTCTTTCTTGAGCGCAGCCAGCTTCGGCAAGTCGTTGTACACGATGTAGGGGTAAGTCATGTTGTGGTCGAGAAAGTGCTGATGATACGCCTCGGCCGCATAGAAACCCTTGAACGGAACGACCTGCGTGACAATCGGCTTTGAAAAAACGTGCGCATCATCGAGTTGCTTGATATAGGCCTGCGCGATCTTTTTCTGGTCATCGGTGGTGAAGAAAATCGCGGAACGGTATTGCGTGCCGAAATCGGGGCCCTGGCGGTTCAACTCGGTCGGATCATGCGCGACCGAGAAATAGACCATCAGCAGCTGCCCGTAGGTGATTTCGTGCGGGTTGAACACGATTTCCACCGATTCGGCGTGTCCGGTGGAACCGGTGCTCACCATCTCGTAATGCGCGGTTGACTTAGCGCCGCCGGCGAATCCCGAGACTACTTTTTGAACACCTTTGACGCGCTCGAAAAGCCCCTCCATGCCCCAGAAGCAGCCGCCGGCGAGCACTGCGGTTTCGGTCTTTTGATCAGCGGGCGCTGGTGGATCGAAGGCCGGCTCGGGGAAGGGTGGACGCGCCGCGAAAGCCATGCTCGATGCAAGCAGCAGCATTACAAATACTCGCCGGTTCGACATGCTTCTTATTCTCCCGCGAATCCGACGGGCCTGTTTGCTCAGTTGTTTCTACGAAGTATCATTGTGCTTCGTGCGGATTCTTACCCGCGCTGACTAAGTTCGCCAGAATTCGATAAGCTCCCGGAACGCCTGCCGGTAACTGCCGGTACAGTGCAAACGCGTCGTAGATATACAAACCTTTGCCGTAGCGCGCCACCAGCAAGCCGCTTTTCTGCGGAACCTGCTCGGGATCGTGCGTCTCAAACAGCGCTCGATAGTGCGCCTTGTCCCAATCCTTCAAAAAACCGTGGCCGCGCTCTTCCTGCCAGCCGGTAAAATCCGCCGCGGTGATCTTATTCGGCCAGTTCAGGATCGGATTGGCCGGATCGAGAAACTCGACCTGGGAGCTCTCATTGACAACCTTGGCCGGATTGGAGCCGAGCGAGATGTCGTACGGCGCGTAGCCATCGTCAAGATTCTGCAGATTGTATTGCACGATCAAAACACCGCCGCCTTTGACGTACTCCAGCAGCCGCGGATTGGCCGCGCGGAGATCGCTGCGCACGCTGTAGGCGCGCACACCGAGCACGATCGCGTCGTATTGCGAGAGGTCCGCGCTTTCGAGATCCGTGCCGCTCAGGATCACCGGATTCAGACCGAGATCGCGCAGGGCCTGCGGCACATCGTCGCCCGTTCCGGGCACAAAAGCGACATGCAGACCCGGCGCTGTCGTCACATCCACGCCGGTCGCTTCGTAGGTAGCCGGGCGGAAATATGGGTATGGCCGCACGCCCGTGTAGCCGACCATTCGATACCCTTCTTCGTAGCTCTTGCCGGCATACTCAGCCACGGCACGAATCTCATATCGCTCGGCTGCAATCTTTTGCGGCACGATCTGGAAATTGAAGTTCTGATTGTCGCCGTCGCGCCCCAGCGTGAAATTATAATCGCGCGGCGTCGCGCTCCAGCCTTCTGGCAGATGCAAACGCAGAGTGCCCTTGGCTGTACCTTTGACGTTGCTGTGGAGCGCGCAGGTAATGGAAAACGCTTTGGAATGGAGCGGCACCGCGCCGGAAGCCGGCGAAACCGCAAGCGACAGCGCTGGCTCTACCAGCAACGGCTGCTGCACGGTCCCGATATTGTCTACGTGGACATTGCTCTGCACAATTTCGTGCAGATCCCACGAGACTCCCTCGAAGGAAACGCGAGCGGTCGCCGCCAGCGGGTACGGTGCAAACGATAAATTCCGGAAGCGCTCGTCGCGAATATCGTAATAGGGCTGCTCCTGATTGGGGCGCTCGAAATAAGGCCGCACTGGCACCGCGTCGGCAGGGGCTGCGACGGCGAATTTTCGCTTCGCCTCTGCGCCCGGCGCAATCTCGGATGTCTCCGGTCCTTCGCCCGCAAAGTGCCAAGCTTTTCCATCTGAAGCCGCCAGCGTGAGGCTCTCGAGCTTGACGGCTTTCGCACCCAGGTTGAGCATCCGGCACTCGACCGGGAAATGCTGCCCCGGAATCGCAATCGTGAAGGTCAAGGGCGTGGAAGGAAACGGTCCGCGCTGATCTTTTTCCTGTGCAACCGCAGCCTGAAAGGACAATCCGAGAGCGAGCGAAAGCCCGTACTCGAACTGCTCCTGTTTACGCTCCAGCTCGAAAGCGATATCGCTCTTGCCCGGTTCTTTGAGATCGCTCGCGCGTACCGCTTCGAGCAGCGCGCGCGTGCGCTTCAGACCGTCGGCCAGCATCGGCGCAATCGCATCCGGCTGCTCCGGACGATACGCGTGCACGATTTCATCCACACACCGGCTCAGTTCGGCGAGTCCGTTACGCACGAATTGCGAATCACCGCCGCTTGCAAGCGAAGCGATACCGCCGAGCGAGATGTCGATGCCATTGAAGAAGGTCTTTTCCTTCTCTGCGACAGAGACTCGCGAGCCATAGCGGTGATACGGCGCCGAATACAGAGTCGGTAAGGGCAGCGTGGCGCCGCCGTTCTGCGACTTCTGAAAACCCCAGCCCTGCCGCCCGATCTGCAAGGCGGCCAGTCCCGCCGCCGGCACCAGCGTCGATTCCGGAATCGTCAGATCGGTCGAAGGCGTATGGTCGATCCAGCGCTTGTTCAGGTAGTCATAAAAGCGGATCGGGACATATTTATCAGTCGCGTAATCGTAAATCGTGTTTTCTTTCGTCGGCGCGAAAAACGGCACGCGCGCGTACATCTTGAGCGGCTTCCAGGGCCGCAGCCCGGCGCGGATCTGCTCGGGAAAGCGTGTTGGATCGCCCGCTGCGTCGAACACCTCCTGCGCCACCTGGCCCGAGACCTGGTGGTTGCCATGCCCATCGGTGGGCGCACCCACAAACACCGCCGTAATCACCAGCGGATGCGTCATCCGCACCACCCGTACAGCGTCGCCCAGCACGCGCTCGTGATCCCATTTCGCCAGCGCCTCTTCGCGCGTCTTCGAAAAGCCGTAATCGATCACCGTGCCCCAGTACTGATCGACACCGTAGTAACGATCGGCCTGGAGCAGCTCCTCGGTCCGAACCAGGCCGAGCGCGTCGTAGAGATCGCCCGCCATGGCATTCTGTCCGCCTTCGCCCCGCGTCAGCGTTAGCAGCGCCGTACGGGCCCCGAGCAGCCGCGATTCGAGCGCCAGCATTCCGCCGTCTTCATCATCCGGATGCGCGGTAATCATCAGCATGCTTGCGCGGGTCTGCAGCTGTGCCAGCACGCGTGCCAGTCCCGCCGCTCCGCGATCCAAATCGATCGGCTGCGCGTTTGGATTCAGGCGCGCTATTTCGATTGGCGTAAGAGACGGACCCGATGCGCCGCAAAGTATTGCAATGCCGGCCAGCGCGAACACAATGGCGGCGGCGGGGCGGCTGTACCTCTGTTTAAACAGGTTCATGAAGGGAGAAAAGAAGCGAGGCATCAGCCTCTTCCGTCATGTTACGCCGCTGTCATTGCTAAGTGATACGATCTGGCGATGACCCTACCGAAATCATTGCCCGTTTTGGCCCTCGCCCTCCTCGGCCTATGCTCCCTGCCAACCAGCGCGCAGCAATCGGTTCTAACCTGCTCATCGGACAACGGTAAGCGGAATTATTGCGTCGCCGATACGCGCGGCGGAGTCAGCCTCGGACGTCAGCGCAGCGGCTCGCCCTGCATTCAAAATCAAACCTGGGGTTACGATTCGCGCGGGATTTGGGTCGATCGCGGCTGCCGCGCCGATTTCATTGTTCGCGCGTACCGTCCGGGTGGCCCGGGCAATCGTCCGGGTCCCGGCCGCCCACCGTTGCCCGGGCCGGGCGGTCCTGGCGGACAGATCATCACCTGCGCTTCGGAAAACGGCCGCCGCAATTACTGCGCTGCCGATACGCGCCGCGGCGTCACGCTGGTGAAGCAGCGCAGCGGTTCGGCCTGCGTGCAGGGCCGCAGCTGGGGTTACGATTCCCGGGGCATCTGGGTCGATCGCGGCTGCCGCGCCGATTTCCGTGTCCGCTGAAGAGCATTCGCTAAACTGAGCCTTTCCTCTCTAGCAAAGGCATGAAGCTCTATCGCACGCCGCAGGGCGCAGTTGTCGAAGACTCGGGTAAGTTCGTCAAAGTGGAAGCGGATTGGGATTCGCTCGTGGCACGCGGCGATCTCTCCGCTTTCCTCAAAGCATCTGTGGAACGCGGCTCATCGTTGGATCCGGCCGCGGTGTCTGCTCCGCTGGCGCCCATCGTTTCGCAGGAAGTCTGGGCCGCCGGCGTCACTTACTACCGCAGCCGCGACGCGCGCATGGAAGAGTCGAAGTCGGCCGGTGGAGGCGATTTTTACGATCGCGTTTACAGCGCCGAACGTCCCGAGCTCTTCTTTAAAGCTACGCCGCATCGTGTTGTCGGCCCCGGTCAGCCGGTCGCAATCCGCAGCGATGCCAAATGGTCCGTACCCGAACCGGAGCTCACGCTGCTGCTCACGCCCAAGGGCCAGATCGCGGGCTACACGATCGGCAACGACATGAGTTCGCGCGATATCGAAGGCGAAAATCCGCTGTATCTTCCGCAGGCTAAGGTCTACAATCGCAGCTGCGCCCTCGGTCCGTGCATCCTGGTGAGCGAAGAGCCGCTGCCCGCCGAAACCGAGATCCGGCTCGAAATTCGCCGCGCAAATAAAATCGCTTACGAAGGTGCAACAACCGTTGCTTCGTTAAAGCGGCAGCCGAAAACGCTCGCCGAGTTTTTATTCCGCGATAACACGTTCCCGAATGGCTGCTTCTTGCTGACCGGAACCGGCATTGTGCCGCCCGACGATTTCACGCTGGCGCACGGCGACGAGATTCGTATCACGATCCCGCCTGTCGGCACGCTCGTCAATCCCGTCGGCTGATTCTCAGGCGGGTGAGCTCAGGCGGCAAAGGCCAGCCGGTCCTGCTGGCTGATGATCTCTTTAATGCGCACGCCGTAGTTGCCCTTCACGGACACGATCTCGCCACGCGCCACAACCGTCCCGTGTATCGTCAGATCCACGAACTCGCCGGCATTCCGGTCGAGCTCGACAATCGATCCGGAAGTCAGCTTGAGAACGTCGCGAATCGGCATGCTCGATCGCCCAAGCGTGACCGACATCGGCAGCTCGAGATCGATCAGCCGTTCCAGAATCGCGGCTTTGGTGATTTCGGTATCCAGCATCGGTAAGAACGTAGTCGGCCCAGGGCGGTTCTTTTCTCATTTCAAAGCGAGTGCCCTGATATAACAACGGAAGCCATGGAAATTAAGCCGAATCGCCGCAGTTTTCTCGTCTCGACCGGTCTCACAGCGCTCGCCGCCTCGCGTGTGATGGGCGCCAATGAACGTCTGCAGATCGGGGCTATCGGCACGGGCGGGCGCATGCGGACGCTGCTCAAATCGGCCGATAAAGCCGCGCCTTACGAGCTGGTTGCCGCCTGCGATGTCTACGGCCCGCATCTGGATGAGGTGAAACAGCGGACCAACGGCGCGGCCACAGTGCACGTCGATTACCACCAGGTTCTGGAAAAACCGCTCGATGCGGTCATCATTGCCGCGCCCGACCACTGGCACGTCCGCATGGCCTCCGATGCGCTCGCCGCGGGCAAAGATGTTTATCTCGAGAAGCCCGTCACACACTCGATCGAGGAGGGACCGCTGCTCGCGCGCGCCGTAGCCAATTCCAACAAGCGCATCCTCCAGTGCGGGATGCAGCAGCGCAGCTGGCGCCACTTCCAGAGCGCGGTCGAGCTGATCCAGGGCGGCAACATCGGCCGCATCACCAAGGTCCGTACCTACTGGTATCAGAACTACCAGACGGACTGGCCGTCGGAGCCGATCAATGTGGAGCAACTCGACTGGAAACGCTGGCTCGGCAGCGCGCCCGAGCAGCCCTTCAGCGAAGTGAAGTACCGCCGCTGGCGCTGGTTCTGGGATTTCGGCGGCGGAGCGATGACGGATCTGTTCAGCCACTGGATCGACGTCGTCCATTGGGCCATGAAAACGCCCGAGCCGAGCGTGGCGCAGATGCTGGGCGACAAGTATCACTTCACCGAGTGGGACTGCCCGGATACCGTGCAGGCCGGCTTCCGCTATCCCGGTTTCGAAGTCGGCTACGAGGGCACCATGGTGTCATCGATCGACGACGGCGGTCTCGAGTTTCGCGGAACGGAAGGTACGATCAAGCTGACCCGCAGCGGGTATGAACTGTATCGGGAAGCAGTCAGCAAAGGGAATCCGGTAGCGGCCGAGCATGGTTACGACGACGGTACCATCGACCACATGCGCAATTTCTTCGACTGCGTGAAGAGCCGGGCGGTGCCGAACGCACCGGTGGAGACCGGAATTGCGGCTGCGCGCGCCGGGCATATTGGGAACCTGGCGATGAAGCGCGGCGGCCAGATCAGCTGGCCGTTGAAGCCAGCGAGCGCCTGAGAGCTACCGTCCCGCCTCGCCCACGAACCGGTAACCTACTCCCCGCACCGTCTGCACATGCCGGGGCGCCGTGGGATCGTCTTCGATATACCGCCGCAGCCGCACGATGAAGTTATCAATAGGCCGCGTATCGGTATCCTCCTGCAATCCCCAGACCTCCTGAATCATCGCCTTGCGCGAAACGGGCTTGCCCTCGTGCTGAATCAGGTAGCGCAGCACGTTCGCCTCCATCTGCGTCAGCTGATACGTCCGGCCGCGCACCGACAACTCCAGCCGGTCGAAATCCACCTGCTTCTCGCCATCGCCGAACGCGAAGTTATCCTTTCGCACCGGCTGCAGCCATTCGCGCCTGCGCAGCAAGCCATGTATCCGCGCCAGCAGAATCGCGAGTTCGAACGGCTTGGTCAGGTAGTCGTCCGCACCCGCAGCAAAACCGCGCAGAACATCGTCGGCATGCCCGCGCGCCGTCAGCATCAGCGTTGGAATGAAATTCCCGGCCCGCCGCAGTTCCGTCATCACGCCAAAACCGTCCATGCCCGGCAGCATCAGATCGAGCACCAGCAAGTCAAAGGATGCAGGATTGCTGCCCGCTAGCCGGAGCAGCGCATCTTCACCCGTCTCGACGATTTCGACCTCATAGCCTTCCGCTTCGAGGTTGAAGCGCAGACCGTTCGCCAGGTGGCGCTCGTCTTCGACCACCAGAATGCGCTTCATCGTGCCGCCGGGAGCTCGATGACGAACCGGCTGCCCCGCCCCGGCCCCTCGCTCTCGGCCCAGGCCCTCCCGCCATGGCGCTTCGCCACGGATCGCACGATGAACAGCCCCAGCCCGGTCCCGCTGCGCCGCGCCGCTGCACCCGGCACCCGGTAAAAACGCCGGAAAATCCGCTTCAACTCCGCTTTTGGAATACCGATCCCCTCGTCGCGCACCGAAACCGCCGCGTACCTCCCTTTGATGCACTCGATCCCGGCCGCAATTTTCTTTTCGGTGCCGGAATATTTCACGGCGTTCTCGATGAGGTTCGACACCGCCGCGCGCAGTTCGTCTTCATCGCCCATCACCGTCACGCGCGTACCAGTTTCACAGCGCAAAGCGTCCGGCGTGAGCTTATGCAGCGCCCGCGCCCGTTCTACGCATTCTTCGAGCAGCGCGTTCAGATCGACCGGGACCGAATGCAGCAGCCGCGTCTCCGGACCCACGCGCCCGGTCCGCAGAACCTGCTCAATCGTGGTCAGCAGCCGGTCGCTGTCCTCGAGCATGGTTCGATAGAAACCGGCACGCGTCTGTTCGTCGACGTTACGCGTCAGCAGTGTCTCGAGGTAGAGCCGGATCGAAGCCACCGGCGTTTTGAGCTCGTGCGTTACGGCGTTGATAAAGGCGTTATGCTGCTCGTTGCGCCGGATTTCGCGTACCAGGAAAATCGTGTTCAGCACGACGCCCGCAATGATCACGGCCGCCATCAGAAATCCGAAAAACAGCAGAATCCCGCGATGCCAGTCGAACACCACCCAGCCGACATACAGCAGAATGGTGACGACGATCAGCCCGGCGCCGAGCGAGATGAAGAACGCGATCGATTTCCGCCGTCCACCGACGACCATGTCTTCAGGTTACCCGCGGCTCTCAATCCGTAAGCAACCAGCCAGGCCGCCCGTGACAGGGCAACGCATTTTTTTTTTGAAAAAAATTTTGCCTACGCCGCTTCGCGCTTGGCCAGAGTGCTATCGACCTTCGCCACCCGGATCGATTTTGCAATCCCCAGCCACTTCAGGATCGTGATCTGGATCCAGGAGATATCAAACTCGTACCAGGCGAGGCCATGCCGCGCCGAAGTCGGATGCGCATGATGGTTGTTGTGCCAGCCTTCGCCGAAGGTCAGCAGCGCCACCCACCAGTTGTTGCGTGAGTCATCGCGCGTGGCAAACCGCCGCTTACCCCACATGTGGGTGGCGGAATTGACCAGCCAGGTCGCATGCAGCCCGACCACCACCCGCAGAAAAATGCCCCACAGGAACAGTCCCAGTCCGCCCGTCGCAAACAAAATCGCGCCCAGCACCACCATCGGTACCCAGTGCCAGTTGTTCAGCCAGACGTAGAAGCGGTCTTTGGCCAGATCCGGCGCATACTTCGACATCAGCCGCGTGTTGTTGTGCTTGGCCTCACCGACCAGCAGCCAGCCGACATGCGCCCACCACGCTCCGTCGCGCGGGGAGTGCGGGTCGCCGTTCTGATCCGATTTCTGATGGTGAATCCGGTGCGTCGCCACCCAGAAAATCGGCCCGCCTTCGAGCGTCAGCGTGCCGCAGATCGCGAAGAAATATTCGAGCAGCTTTGGCACTTTGTACGAGCGGTGCGTGTGCAGCCGGTGGTACCCCATGCTGATGCCCAGCCCCACCGCCATCCAGTACAGCGCCACCGTGATCGCCAGCCGTTTCCAGCTGAAAAAGAAGAGCGCCGCCACCGCGCCCAGATGAAACAGCGTCAAAACCGTGATCGTCAGCCAGTTCAGGCGCTCGTCGTCGGGCATCAGAATCAGCCCGTTTGTCTGCTCGTTGGTCATTTTCTTCTACGAACGTACCAAGCGGGAGCCGTTTGAATTGTAAGACTTATGTAATTCCTTGCATAAGGGGCGAATACTGGTGTTTCGTGCTATTCTGAAGCAGTTATGGCAATCCCGAATGTAAAGCGCTTTCGGCCTTTTTGCCCGACCTGCAACGAAAACTTCACGCTGATGGCGGTTCTGCCCAATGGTGCGGACGTCGACGCCTACCTGAAGGATGCTGTGGCTCGCCACGATCACAAAGCCTTCCAGGAAGCCAAGCAGCAGCAGTTTAAAGTCCGCGTCGGTCAGCAGAAGCAGAAGAAAGCCAAGTAAGACCGAACCGATTCCAGGAGCCCGCCGCGCTTCGACCTACGAACTTCGGCGGGCTTTTGCTGTCTGCTCGGCTTTGGCGGCGGCCGCAGCCACATCCGCATCCCGGTCCTTCGCCAGCCCGTTCAGCGCCTCAATCGCATCCGGCGTTCCCGCCGCGCTCAAAACCGGGCAAATCGCCGCTTTCTGGCTCTTGTCCATCTGCGGAATCATCTGGATCAGCGCCTGCCGCACATTGTCCCGCGCGGCCAGTTCCGTCAGGTACGCCGACGCCACATCGGCTCGACTCCGGTTCCTGAGATTCTCCACCAGATACGGCAGCGGATCGAATTCGCCCGTGTCAACCTTGCCTTCGTTCACCATCGCGAACGCCGCGGCCAGGTGAATGCGCCAATCGATATCGCCTTCATCGAACGCCTTCTGCAGCGTGGCGAAGTCCTCCGGCTCGCGGATCCGGCCCAGCCCTTCGAGCGCGCTGGTACGCAGGGCGATGTCCTTATCCTCGGCATACCGCTGGAAGGTCGTGCGGTCTTCCGGCTGTCCGAGCTGGGCCAGCGCATCGAGCGCCGCTCGCCGGATTCTCAGGCTTCGTGCATGTTCGAGTGCGGCTCGCACGTCCGGCGCCGAGCTTGTGCTGCGCAATAATCCAATGGTCTCGAGCGCGGTGGCCTGAATCCGCTCGTCGAGGTCGTGCGCCAGGAAGGAAACCGCAGGACCAGCCGATGGGTCCTTGATCTTTTGCAGCGCAACCAGAGCTTCAAACAGCAGGTCGTTGTCTTTGGCATGCAGCGCGTCCACCAGTGCCGGAACAGCTGTTCGATCGCGCAGAATGCCGGCCGCGAGCGCCGCGTTGGCCCGCGCATTCACACTTGCACCCTGCCGCACCAGATCGGCAATGGCCTGTGCGACATCCGGGCGCACCTGCACGCTGGCGTCAATGACCTGATCGTTGCGCACCGAAAAGAAGCCCTTCATCTGCCGGACGCCGCGCGTCAAAGGCCCGGTGAGCCCGCGCGCAACGTACCCCGGCTGATAGAAATTCACCAGCCCGTCGGTCGCGCGAATCTGCACGTCTTCATCGGAATCGTGCGTCGCCTCGATCAGCGGCTCCAGGCTGCGCTCGGTATCGATCCTGACAATCGCCTTCACGGCTTCAATGCGCACGTCGCGCGCCGGATCATGCAGATATCCGGCCAGCACGGGCATCACGGACGCATCCTTCTTCGAAAGGTCGCGAATCCGGGAAATCCGCTCCTTCGCCGTTCCGCCGTTATCGCCCTGTGCATACAAACACCCGGCCAGCACGATCCCAAACAGAATCAGGCCGAAACGTTTTCCCATATTCAAACTGTATCCGAAATGCGAGGAGCTGGTGCGGCAGTTTCTGAGCAGGCGTTCGGCAAATGTTATCTCTGACAGGGTGCGATTCCCGCAACGGCATCCTTGCGCGCGCTTTTCGATTGTCTTCACCTGCGCCATGTTTACGCTCGCCGCAGCGGAACACGACAGGTTCGGGATTGCGAAGCTCTACGCCGATGCGCAGTCTCCCGCTAACAACTGGTATTTCAGGGAGACGCCGCCGACAAGCGTATTTTCGAGCAACCCCTCATTCCCCGCGACAGTTTTACCGAGCCACGACTGGAAGGAGCGGTGGGCCGAAAAACTTACCGCGCCACTTCCACCGTCACCCGGTGCGGAATCAGCCCCGCCTCGAAGCCGAGATCCAGCAGCTTCTGCGCCGCTTTGGGCACAATCTCGCCGCCGTCCACCGTGTGGTGATTCACGTACATGCCCACAAACTGCTCCGCCAGCGCCGTATCCAGGTCGCGCGCGAACTGCATGGCATAGTTCAGCGCCTCTTCCCGGTGATCCAGCGAATACTGAATACTCTCCCGCATCAGCCGCGAGCATTCGGCCTGTATCTTCGGCGCGAGGTCGCGCCGCAGCGCATTCGCCCCCAGCGGCAACGGCAGGTTGTATTTAGACCGGAACCACTTGCCCAGATCGACCACATTCTGCAAACCGCCGTGACCGTACGTCAGCTGTCCCTCGTGGATGATCAGCCCGGCGTCCACTTCATGCTCGCGAACCGCGTCCAGAATCTTGTCGAACGGGATCACGACCTGCTCAAAATCCGGCTCAAACAGCTTCAGCGTCAGAAACGCCGTCGTCATCGTGCCCGGAATCGCAATTTTCTTGCCCTTAAGCTCCTGCGGATCCAGTTTGCGGTTCGAAACCACAATCGGCCCGTAGCCGTCGCCCACGCTCGAACCGCTCGCCATCAGCATATATTTGTCCGCTACATACGGATAGGCATGATAGGAGATCGCGGTCAGCTCGTACAAGCCGGTCGTTGCTTTACGGTTGAGCGACTCGATATCTTCGAGCACATGGCGAAAGGAAAGGATCGGCGACCGGACTTTCTTCGTCGCCAAGCCGTAAAACATGAAAGCGTCGTCCGAGTCCGGACTGTGGGCGCAGACGATTTCCGTCAAGCTCATAGAGGAGGGCCCCGAGCGCGTGAGGCAAACTCAGTGTAACAGAGGGTTTAGCGTTCTAAACAGGACTCTTTGAAGCGGCTGAGGGGCTCCGCCAGATCGGCCAGATTCTTCGCCAGCCGGTTCAGCTCGATCCGGCAAAGCTCGGGATCGCGATCTTTGGCCGCCAGTTCGATCGCTTGACAACTCTGCCGGGATGCCGGAGCGTGCAGCGCGCCCACCGAGCCTTTTAGCGTATGCGCCAGCTTGCCCAGACGGTCAAAATCGCCGGCCGCCAGCGCCTCCCACATCAACCCCAGCTGCTCGTCCCGTTCGCCCTCAAACAGTTCGATAATCTCGACCATCAGCGAGGTCTCGTCGGCGCACTGTTCGGAAAATTCTTCCGGCTCAAACACCGCCATTCGCGGTCCTTCGCCGTGCTCGGACGCCGCTGCTCCACGCAGGGCAGTTTCCAGCTGCGCCGCATCGAAATCCGGCGGCAATACTCCATCCACCTGCACGCCCGTATCCGTGAGCAAGGAAAACAGACGCGCGCCGTTCCCCATACCGTGTACGCACCCCGCCAGCTCGGCGATCTCGGCGCCCGGCTGCCCCGAACCGAGTAGAACCGCGTCAAACCGTTGCAGCATCAGCGCTTCGGCCGCCTCCGCGCAATTGGGAACGGCCGTTGTCTCGTGTCTCGCCTGTGCCAGAACCGACAGAATGCGGCTGGCCCGCGCCCCGTCCGCTTCCACTACTAAAATGTGTTGCTCGCTCATAATCGCTCCGCCCTCATCTGAACCTCGTGATAAACCCGCCGCGCGCTCAAATCGTTTTCGCCCGAAGCGATTTTCGCCCTTTCCGCGCCACTCTCTTCACGATGGTATATACTTTTGATTTAGTGGGGGTGTGCCTTCCCTAGTCTCACGACTCGCACCGTCATCACAACACAAGGCTTAGAGCCCCACAACCTCCTATCCCGTCTTCGCAAAGCTCCCGCTGTCTGGTTCAACGCATTCTTCCCGGACGACTGCCGCGTTTGTGAGCAGCCACTCACCGGAATTTCGCGTATTCCCGTCTGCGCGGGCTGCCTGAGCCTGCCCGCGCCGCTCGCGGCCGAATGCTTTTGTGAAAGCTGCGGAACGCCCTTTATCGAAAGCACTTCGCTCGACCAGCAGGGCTTTTGCCAACCCTGCCGCGAGGGTGCTGTTCATTTCGACGCTGTTTACTCTTTCGGCAGTTACGACCATCCTTTACAGGATCTGATCCATCTTTTCAAATACGCCAAGGTCGAAAGCCTGGCCGAGCCGCTCGGCCGTTTTATGCTTCGAGCCTTGCCGCAGGGCGCCGAATTCGACGTCCTTCTCGCGATGCCCATGCACTGGCGCAAGCGCTGGGACCGCGGCTTCAATCAGGCCGAACTGCTCGCCGAACACGTCGCGCGCCACCTCGGCCTGACGCTTTCGAAAAATCTGCGGCGTAGCCGCCATACCCGGGCCCAGGCCGGTTTGAGCGAAACCGAACGGCGGACCAACCTTAAGGACGCCTTCGCCATTCGCAATCCGGCCCACATCACCGGCAAACGCATTCTGCTCGTTGACGACGTTCTTACCACCGGCGCCACGCTGCGTGCCGCGACCGAAGCGCTCAAGAGCGCCGGCGCAGCGCACGTTTCGGTTCTTACCCTGGCCCGTGTCGGTCATCGCAGCAAACAGGATTTCGCTTCTCAAAGCTCCACAAGTTTCCGGCCCGCGCCGGAAGCGGCAGTCTTAACGGAGGCGATCTAGCGAAGTCTGCGATTCGAAGCGCGAGGAGGGTGAACCGAAATGACCAGCCCCGACCGGCTGCACCGGCCAGTCCTGGTATTGAATGCGAGCTACGAGCCGATTAACATCTGCGCGGCTCGTCGCGCCGTCATTCTGATTCTCAAAGGAGTCGCATCGGCCGAGGAACTGGCTCCGGCACAGATTCACTCCGCCCGGCGCGCCCTCAATGTGCCCTCCGTCATCCGGCTGCTCGAATATCGCCGGATTCCGCATCAAACCCGCGCGCTATCCCGCAAGAACATCCTCATGCGCGACCGCTACACCTGCCAGTACTGCCACAAGACTCTGCCATCGGGGGAAATGACGCTCGATCACGTTATCCCTCGTTCGCGCGCCGGGGAAACCACCTGGGAAAATCTGGTCGCCTGCTGCCATCCCTGCAACAATCGCAAAGGAAGCCGAACACCCGAAGAAGCCGGCATGAAGCTGCTGCGCCCGCCCAAGCCTTTCAGCCTGCACACCAGCCGGCATCTGATGCGCCTGCTCGGCCGCGGCGACGACCAGTGGCGCAAATACCTGTTTTTCCCGGAATAATCAGCTGCGGGGCTGAATCCCGAGCAGCAGATCCGCGACCTCGCCGACCGGCTGAGCCGATTTCGGGAATTCACCAAACAACCGGCCCAGAAAGGCCAGCCCGCCGCCGGCCAGGAAAGCCAGCGCAAAAAGCGAAAAAAGAGTGGCAATCATCCAGCTGCCCGCTGATTTTAGGTAGTTCATGTCTGAACACCTTATCGGCGCGAAACCGCCGAATGTGAGCCGAATTCGGGAGCGGAAAAAGCCGTACAGCCTAGCTTCCGTAAGGGTCAGTACCCGTGCCCTCTTAAACTGACGCAAACCAGCCGTGAGATGGACCAGTTTCAGCTGCCCCGGGTGGATTCTATGCCTCTGAGAATCAGATCGATCCCGGTCAGAAAATCCAATCGGTCATCGTGGGTTCGCAGTCTTACGGCTAGACTGCGCGTGAACGGGTACTCGCGGGCATTCAGCTGAGACCACATGGTCGCCACCGCATCCAGGAACTCCGATCGGTCGAGACCGCGCGTTCGGGCTAGCTGCCCGTTGGCTGCATTCTGCCCACCGACGCCAAGGATGTAGCTCACCAGCGCGGATACTGCCGCCCACCGCGTGTCTTCCGGTATCCCAAGAGCGCAAACCTGCTGGCCCAACGGTTCGAGAATGCGTACAATTGGCAACTGCCCCGCGGGACTGGCGAGCGCTGCGCCAAGCCAGGGATGCGCACTCATCGCGTCAAACATCCCGAGCGCAAGAACGCGAATGGTGGCCTCCGGCGTCGCACCCACACAATCCTGCACCGTGCGGGCAATCAGAGTGTCACAGGCGCCTGTAACCAGATCGCTCTTGTCGGCCATGTGCCAGTAGATGGCGCCGGGACCAGTGGCGAGCCGCTCGGCCAGCGCCCGAAACGTCAAACCATCTTCTCCTCCGCTGTCCAGAAGCTCGATTGCTGCCTGAATGATGCGATCGCGCGACAGCGATTCTCGGCGCCGTCGTATGCTCGGTGCTTTCTTGCTCACGCTTCATCTTGACACGAATGGAACAATGTTCCAGAATTATGGAATGATGTTCCATTCGCGCTGCGCGTATGCGAAGTGCTTCCTCCATACTCCAAATCAGGCCACATGAACGCGCCACTCGCGTACGATGTCATCGTTGCGGGTGCCGGTCCCGTAGGTCTGTTCCTCGCCTGCGAACTGGCGCTCGCCAAGTGTTCGGTTCTCATCCTCGAACGCGAGCACAGGCCGCATTCTCCATTGAAACGGCTGCCCTTCGGCATCCGGGGACTCTCGGCGCCTACCGTCGAAGCGCTGGACCGGCGCGGTTTGCTGGAGCAACTCGAATTACATAAAAGTGTGCGAAATCCCCACCAGACCGCCACGCCGCAAGGGCCGCGCCGTCAGGGCGGACACTTTGCAGGCATTCCATTTCTGGACGGCAATATTGACACTTCGCAATGGAAGTATCGCCTGCCGAGCTCGCCCCCGACCAACCTGCTGTCTGAAATGGCGGAGCTTGAATCTGTGCTGGTTCAACGCGCCAATGCCTTGGGTGTCGAGATCAAGCGCGGGTTTGCGGTCACCGATTTCCAGCAAAGTCCCGATGGCGTCACGGTTCAATCCGGCGGCCAATCGTTTCAAGGTCGATGGCTGGCCGGCTGTGATGGGAGTCGCAGTGTCGTTCGAAAGGTGGCCGATTTCGAATTTGCGGGAACCGAGCCCGAATTCACCGGCTACTCTGCTCAGCTTGAGATAGCC
The DNA here is from genome assembly GCA_021325235.1 of Terriglobia bacterium. GTDB lineage: Bacteria > Acidobacteriota > Terriglobia > Bryobacterales > Bryobacteraceae > Bog-105. The sequence goes on from JAJPHN010000040.1 coordinate 164,594, forward strand.
GATCCGGAGAAGCTTAGCCCAGGCCGCAACCTGACACAGACAGGCATGTACTTCCAATCGCAGCCCGGTTACCTGGTAATGGTGGAGTTTGATGGCGGGGCAGCTCATCGCGCAGAGCTAGCCACACTCGCACAGGTGCAGGAGGTGTTGCGCCGGGTCACGAATACCGACGTGACCATCCGTGCCTTGCACGCCGTAACGACCTGGACCGACCGGGCGCGGCAAGCCACCAGCTACCGCAAGGGAAGAGTGTTCTTGGCGGGCGATGCCGCCCACATTCATTCGCCGCTGGGAGGTCAGGGGTTAAACCTCGGACTCGGCGATGCCATGAACCTGGGCTGGAAACTCGCCGCCGCCATCCATAACGAAGCACCGGATGGCCTATTGGATAGCTATCAGACGGAACGACAGCCACTGGGAGCACAGGTTCTGGACTGGTCGCGAGCTCAAGTGGCCATCATGAAACCAGATCCCACCTCTCGCGCGTTAAATGCGATTGTTCGCGACCTGATCCATACGCGCGATGGCGCCACGTATTTTGCAGGCCGGGTATGGGGGCTTTCCACACGTTACGACCTTGGCGGCGATCACCCTCTTATCGGTCACAGCGTCCCAAACTTCGAATTTGAAAACGGCGCAAAACTCGGCGAGTTCATGCTCGACGGCAGGACCATACTGCTGGACTTCAACGGCGATGACCGGCTGAAACAGTTGGCCGCTGAGTATGGCGGCCGAATGAAGTATGTTTCGGGCCAGGCGAAGGAGCAGTTCGGATTGAGCGCCGCGCTGGTGCGGCCGGACGGGATCATCGCATGGGCTTCTGATATCGAAGCCAATCCTGGCGAAGCCTCTTCGGCTGCCGCACGCTGGCTGATGAAGCAGCGAATGTGAAGGGACTCCGGCAATCTGACGGGCCCGCGTTTTTTCTGTTCACCGCGGGCGAACGGGCTCGTTGGCACGAATGTTGAGCTGCGACTGGCTAATAGGCGCCGTTCGGTGCGAGCACCCGTATCAGCGTGCGCAGCATGATGTGCACATCGAGCCACACCGACCAGTTCCGGATGTAATACGTGTCCTCGGACTCTTGCACTTCCAGATCCCCGTCGCTGCGGGCCGATACCTGCCAGAGACCGGTAATGCCCGGCATTACGCTCGAGCGCAGCGCGCGGAAACTGTCCGGGAAGCCCGCCAGGTGATAAGCCGGAAACGGCCGCGGACCCACCAGGCTCATATCGCCGCGCAGCACGTTCCAAAGCTGCGGCAGCTCATCGAGGCTGTAGCGCCGCAGGAACCAGCCGATACCGGGCAGCACGCGCGGGTCTTTCCTCAATTTGTAAAAACGAAGCCAGTTCTCTTTCTCCTCCGGATGCGCATCGAGATATTCCGAGAGCACCTCCTCGGCATCCGAATACATCGTCCGCAGCTTGTAGATGCGAATGCGCGAGCCGTTCTTGCCTTCGCGCTCCTGGATGAAGAATGGTGAGCCGCTGCTCGTCAGCCGGATGTACAAGGCAAACAGTGCAATCAACGGCAGACTCACCAGAAAGGCCGGTACGCCGATTGCGAAATCCAACGCACGCTTGAGCACTCGATTGGCCGGAACCAGCAGGTTCTTTTTCACCTCCAGTCCCAGCACGCCGCCCATATCGCGCGAAGTGATCCACAGGCTCTGGATCCCGAAGAGGTCCGGCACCACGATCACGTTCGGAAACGGCAGCTTTTCGACCAGATCGGCCAGCCGGCGGCGCTCCATGCGTGGAATCGCAACCAGCGCCATTTTCGCGCTTTCGGCAAAACGGTTGGCGGCCGCCAGCGGGCCGACTACCGGAACGCCCTGGACCGTGCTTCCCCATTTATTCGGATCGTCGTCCAGCATACCCATCAAAAGGAACCCGAGATCCGGCTCTTTCTGCAACGTTTTCGCCACCCGCGCACCGGTTGTTCCCGCCCCGAGCACTACCACCGGAATGCCGCAGATGCCGCGCCGGATCAGCGCCTTTCGCAGGGGCGACTCGAGCAGCGGCGCCAGCACCAGCGCAAAAATCATCGTCAGGACCAGCACGCCGCGCGACCACTGCCCTTCCGACACCGTGTAGTTCCAGATCAGCAGCATCAGGAAAATGCCGAAGGTTGCGTAAACACGGCTCCGCAGGCGCTCCACCGAGCCCCTTCCATATCCCGGGTACAATCCGAGCACGCCATAGGCAACCGGCAGAACCAGCACACCCAGGGCGAGACCCTGATACTGCGGCCGGTTCAAAGCAATGGGGAAAATCGAGTGCAGGAAATGACGCACGATACAGCCGAGCAGCAACGAAAGCTCGAGCGCAAAGATGTCGACCAGGACCAGGGAAGCCGTCGCCCAGGAGCGCTTTTTGAACCGAGGGACAGTAAAAATCTGTTCAGCAGCGGAAGCGCTCATTCGTCCGACCCGTGGAGGCGTGCAGACCCCAGAACTCCAAGAATAACAAGCGTTTCGCAGCTAAGCCAAGGAGAGCCGTACTATTCCCGGCGGGCTAGTATCGTGGTGCTAATACCTTACGGTAGACCGCCACGAGCTGCTCGTAATTCACCTCCGCCGAATACAGCGTCAGGAAGCGCTCGCGCACGCTTCTGCGAAGCCCCGGCAGACCGCACTCCACGATTTTTGACACGGCCTGCTCCAGTGCGCGGGCATCGCCCGGAGCAAAGCGCGTTCCAGTCACGCCGTCCACTACGATCTCCCGCAGCGAGCCGAGATCCGATGCGACCACCGGAGTTCCGCAGGCCATTGCTTCCACCACGGTCATAGGGAATCCTTCGTACCACTCCGAAGGCACCACCAGCAGCGCCGCGCGCTTCATCCGGCCGAGGAGTTGTTCCCGGTTTTGAAAGCCCAGTACCGTTACGTTTGGCAGATTTTTCGCCTGGGCCTCAATACGCTCGCGCAGCGGACCGTCCCCGGCAATCTGCAGCGGCAGTTCGGGAATCAGTTTCCAGGCCTCGAGCAGCGTGCCCAATCCCTTCTCTGTCGCCAGCCGTCCTGCAAACAGTGCATAGCCGCCGTCTCCTGATCCCTCGCCCGGATCGTACGGCAGAAAATTCGGTTTGACTTCAATCTGCGAAGCGTCAAATCCACCCGCCACAAGCTTTTCCTTGAGGAATGCCGTCGGCACCAGATAAACGCTCACGTTCCTGCGCCAGGTGCCGAGTGCGCGATGAACCGTCAGCAGCGAGGCAACCGCGGCTGTGGCCAGCCGGTTGTGCCGGTAGCAGGCATGCAGCACACCCGGATATGGGATCGCCTTGCCCATACAGTCCTCGCAGATGCGCCCCTGGCGCGTAAGTGTTGCGGCGGGGCAGATCAGCCGGTAGTTAGGAACCGTCTGCACAACCGGAACGCGGGCCTTTGCCGCCGCATAGTAAGCTGCCGGCGAGACGATCGGAAACGTGTTGTGGCAATGCAGAATGTCCGGACGAAACTCGGCGAGGCGTGCCGCAATCGCGCGATGGCTCTCCGGGTTCCAGACCGTATCTCGCGCCATCCGGACGGGCGAAACGTTCTTCAGCGCATCGTTATGCACCGCAAACTGCTCGACCGTATGCCCGTGCTGCCGCAGCAGCTCGCACTCGGCCGCGTAAACCTCGTCTTCTCCGCCTCGCTGCTGATAATAGTTATGGACCTGCAGGATCTTCACTGCGATCCTCGGAAGGCGGGCTCAAAACGCCCCGCCGCAGGACCGAAACCCGATTCCCTGTGCGCGCGGATCAACGCCATTCGCTCGCCCGCGCGATAGGAGATACTCGCCAGCGCGATCAGCATCAGTAAGCCGAGGCTCACCGCATTGCCGGCGCTTGCAATGATGTTCTCGCCCGAGAGCCCGATCGCAAAGGCCGGCAGATAGGTAAACAGCGGCTGCGCATAATCGCCGCCTCCGCGAATCGCGCGCAGCGAGTAATGCACCAGCGATCCGATAAATCCCAGCCAGAGCAGCAGCCCGACGATGCCCCACTCATACAAAGCCCGGAGCCATTCATCATGCAGCGCGCGATTCGGATCGGGATTCTTGCTGATGGTCGCCGCAATCTGCGCGCCGTTGCAGGTTCCGTGCCCGAAAATCAGCTCCGCCGGCGTACCGCTTGCGATCCCGGCGACCGTGCGGTGGAACAGCGTTTCGCGCAGCTTGAACGTGCCGAGTCCGGTCGCTTTGTAGTTGCCGCGATAGGCGTCGGAAACCGCTCGCGCAATTCGGTTCGAGCCCGACATCTGCGCCACCCAGTTCATCACCACGCTGAATTCGGCGATGAGCAACGTTCCGAACATCAACGTCAGCACGAAGCTCAGCAGCTTGACCCAGGAACGAACCTGCGAGACGAAGATGGCAAGCAGCGAAGAAACCAGCAGCCCGATCAGCCAGGTCCGGCTGCCGTTTAATAACACGGAGAAGACCAGCGCCGCGGCAAGCGCCGTGCGCAAGACCAGCGAAAGCGTCCGCGAGGTGATAATGGCGCAATAGAGAGCCGTGACAAACGCGGCAAACGACTGCGCGTCGGCGAAGGTGCTGAAGCGGTCTGGCTCACCACCCCAGTTGTGCGCCAGAAACCAGTGCGCGAGTGCGATTCCGAGCGTCCCGACTGCCACAATCACGATCGTGCGAACCGTGATATAGCCGCCTTTACTTGCCCGCAGCAGCATCATCGCGATCAGCAGCGAGCCGAGCAGATGCGCAATCAATTTGAGTGCGTACGCCGGATACAGGGTCCACAGCGAAGCGATCGCCACGTACGACGTGAGCAGAATCCATATGACGGGCGCAGGCGTCAGCTTTCCATGGCCTCCCCAGGCGCGGAACCGCCAGAGCAGGTACACCGGCAGGATCATCGCCTTCGCCGTATTGAGCGCACCGATGCTCGCGTTGTGTGTGCCGAGATCGATGTTCGACAGCAAAAGATAGCCGATAATGGCCCAGCGATGCGGCGCGAATACCGCCATGCCGAAAAACAGCAGGTACAGCGCGAGAGGAAGATAATTCGTCACGGCCTGCTCGCTCCGGCTTGCGCCACACAGGCGAGAATGCCGCGCTCAATGCAATCGGCCGCATAGTCCGGCGTGAGACGAAGCGCCGTTTGGCGCGCGCACACCTGCATGGCCGCCAACGCATCGCAATCCGTGGCCAGAGCGCGCTCGAGCGCAGCGGCCATTTCCTCCTGGTGATCCGGCCGGAACGTCCACCCATTCGCGCCATCCCGCACCAGCTCTGAAACCGCCTGCGCATAGCGGCTGCCCAGCACCGGTACGCCGCTCGCCAGAGCTTCGTTCACCACCACGCCCCAGGTGTCGGCCAACGTCGGAAAAACAAAGACATCGGCTTTCGCGTAGATCTCCGGCAAACGCTCGTAGTCGCTGTTGCCCAGAAAGACACGCCGCAAATTAGACGGCGCCGAGTAGCTTTCAAGTGGCGCCCGCAGCGGGCCGTCTCCCGCCAACGTGAGCGAAACGCGCTCCTCCGGATGCCGCTCGGCCCACTCCGCCGCGATTTTCAGAAAAGGCATCAGCCCTTTCCGCTCGATGAGCTGCCCCACGTACAGCAGCCGCCGCTCGCCATTCTCCGCCGGGCCGCGTACCGCCTCCGCAAAGCGCTCGACCCCGGTCGTGTACACGATTTTGTGCAGCTTGCGCCGCGCAACTCCGATCGATTCGAGATAGCGCGCTCCACTCTCGCCCGTCACCAGAAAGCCATCTACGCCGCGATGCAGTACGCGGCGCACCGCCTGCCGCAGCCGCCCCCGGCCATACTCGGTCGATTCGGCAAATTCCGCCCAGACCATCAGCTTCGCGCGGCTGAAGCGCCGGTACAGTGCAGCCTGGATCGTGCGCATCCCCATCTCCCAGGAAATCACCACATCCGCCCGAAAGCGAGCCAGCTGCGGAATCGTGTCCACCGGCATATGCACAAACAGCGGCTCCGTAAAACCTTTCGGATGCCGCCAGCGCCGGTGGAACGTGATGGTCTTCTGCACACGCACATCGAGGCCCGCCCATTCCAGCTTCCAGGGACGGTTGCTCTCCATCGGCGTCGAAAGCAGAATGCGCATCTCGCCGAAGCGCTTCGCCAGCCGATCGAACACCGGCTTCTGATACGGCGCGATCACGTTCGCCAGCACCAGCACCCGCAGCGACTTCGCGTTCACCTCCCGCTCAGGCATCCGCCTCCGTCAGCTTGCGCGAAAAGGGATTCAGCGCGCGCCGGTTCAGCACGATCAGAATGCCAAAGGCCGCCGCAGCCTGCGAAACCAGCACCGCCCAGGCCATGCCGTCGTAGGAAAAGCGGGGCGCCAGCGCGGTCGCCAGCGCCAGATTCAGCAACAGAGCCGCAATCGTGATCTTCTGAAACTGCCGCTCGAGCCCAAGCACCAGCAGCCACTGAAAACCGAGCGTATTGGTCCAGGCAATCAGCGGCGCGCGTATCGACAAGATCCGCAGCACGCCTTCGCTCTCGCCGAAATTGCGGCCCAATAGAATGCGGACGATCAGCGGCGCTCCGATCCACAGAATCAGTCCCAGTGCGGCCGCGCACGCGCCTGTCAGGTAGAAGGTCACGCGCGTCACCTTGGCGGCCTTGAGCAGCGAGGTCTTCACCAGTGCCGCCGCTCGCGGATACAGCACCGTCGTCAAGGGGGCCAGCAGACCGACCGCGGCCGTACTGATCTTCTCCGCTCCGGCGTAATAACCCACCGCGCGCGGCGGCGCAAACAAGCCCAGCACGAACGCGTTCCCGGCCGTGTAGATGGTATGCGCGCTGCGAAAAAGAAACATCGCCCAGCCTTCGCGCAGCATCCGCCAGCCCTCCGCCAGGCGCGGCATCCGCAGCGCGTATCGCCGTGTGACCAGCGCATAGCCGATGACCAGCGTCACGGCCGCCGTCGCACCGTTCAGCGCGAACACCTTCCAGCCATCGCTCGGGCTGTGCACAAAGACGAAAATGCCGATCGCGGCCGCCGTGCGCGCCGAAATATCGAGCAGCGACGCGATCGCCACCCGCTGAATGCCGTAGAAGTAATACACGGGCAGCAGCGCCTTGATAATCTCCGAAATCATCGCCGTCCAGAGCAGCAGCGGATGCTCGCGAAATAACGGCACGAAGGCATAAGCGCAGAAAGCCGCCCCCAGTGCAGCCGCCGAGAGCAGCAGTTTCGCGCCCGAAACACCGGCAATGATGCCCTCTACCTGCTCTTTGTCTTCGGCCGTCGCGATCTCGCGCGTCGCTGAGTAGACAAAACCGTAATCGACCACCAGGTTGCCGTAAACACCGAAGGCCTGCGCCATCGCGACCAGCCCCCAGCCCGCCGGCCCGAGCACGCGCGAAAGATACGGCACCGTGACCAGCGGCAGCGCCTGGTTCGCAAAGTGAATACCGTAGACCGCGCCGATGTCGTAGAGCAGTGCGGCTTGCCGGCGCCCTTCGCGCCATAGCCGGGAGAAAAAGCCCGCGCTCGAGCCGCCCGCATTCGAATCGTCGCGGTTCGAATTGCCGTTCGAATCGATCGACGGTTCGGTCAACTCGCCTGCTCGGGCGCCTGCGAGTAGTACTTGCGGTAATCGCCGTGATAGTAGTAGTAACCGCCCGTGCTGTTCTTATCCACTTCGTTCAGCACCAGCCCGATCACATTCGCCCGCAGCCGCTTGAGCGTTGCCAGCACCGAGCCCACCGCCCGCCGGCTGGTCTGTCCGGCCCGCGCCATTACCACCACACCATCCACCGCCGTCGCCACCTGCATCGTTTCGGCAAAGCCCAGCAGCGGCGGCGCGTCCACCAGAATCAGATCGTATTCCTTCTCGGCTTCATCCAGAATGTCGATCATCATCGAGCCGATCAGATCCGATGCCCGCCTCGATGCCGTACCCGCCGGCAGTACATCCAAACCCGGCCAGTCGTCGGTGTGGAACACGGTTTCTTTCCAGTCGAGCTCGCCCAGCAGCGCATTCGACAATCCCACGCTGCCATCCAGCCCCAGCTTCTTGTGAATGCTCGGACGGCGCAGATCGGCATCGATGATCAGCGTTCGTTTGCCCTGCTCGGCATGCGCAATCGCTAGATGGATGATGCACGTCGATTTGCCCTCGGCCGGCATAGCGCTCGTCACCAGCAGCGAGCGCATGTTGCGATCGAAATCCGGCAGCAGGATCGCATTGCGCAGCGTGCGCACCGCTTCTTCGTACGAGCTGATGCCTTCGTAGCGGCCGCTCGCCGGATACAGCACGTGTTTGCGATGCAGACTTGTGCGGCGCGCCGGTGTCGAGCCGCCCGGAAGCGCCAGGGCGATGCCGCCGCGCGCCGCCGGATTCTCGCCATTGCTCTCCGCAGGCGTCCGTGACCCGGGATTCAGTAATCGCCGCATCTCCTTTACCACCGGCAGCGTCCCGAGCACGCTGGTATCCAGCGCATGCGCCGCCTGCTCCGGATCGCGGATCGTGTTATCCAGCACATCGGCCAGCACGGCCGCGCTCACCGCCAGCACCAGCGAACCCATAAACGCCAGCAGCACGTACAGCCGCTTGCGTGGAAAGACCGGCGCATCCGGCGGCCGCGCTAAATCCGCAATCCGGATCGAGCTGTTCTGAAACCCCGCATTGATGCCGGCTTCCTTGATGCGCCGTTCCAGATCGCTGTAGAGCGCCTTGTTCGTCTCCGCCTCGCGTTTCAGCTGCTGATACTGAAACGAGTGCGCATTCAGCTGGTCGTACTCGGCCTTGGTCTCCGCTACCGCTTTGCCCAGCATCTGCTCGCGCGTCAGCGCCTGCTTGTAATCGGTCTCCACCCGGTCGGCCACACTGCGCCGCATCTCTTCGAACTGCCGCTGGACCTCGGCCAGATCATTCGCCGCCTTGCGATACTCCTGATGCGCCGGCCCGTAAATCGAGGCCACCGACGCCAGATGCTGCTTGGCCTGATTCACGCGGTCCTGCAGCCGGTACAACTCTTCGCCCTGCCCGGAAACTTCCGCCGCCGCAATCGATCCCGACTGAAGGCTCTTGTACGCCGCTTCCTTCCGCACCCGATCGCCCTGCGCGTTCGTAAATTCGGTGTTGAGCTGCAGCAGCCGCGAGGACAAAATGTTGGTCTTGTCCTCCGGGTTGATCACATTCAGCTCCTGCTCAAATTTCGCCAGCGCCAGATCGGACCGCTCCATCTTGGCCCGCAGTTCATCGAGCTGTTTCTCCATGAACGCGGCCAGCGCCGTCGACGATTGCAGGCGAATCTCGAAGGTATGGTCCAGGTAGGATCTGGCAATCGCGTTCGCCACATCGGCCGCCAGTTGCGGATCGGTCGAGCGGTAATTGATCTCGAGCAGATAGGTATTCACCGGCCGGTCGATTTTGAGATTGTTCAGGTAAACCGGCGCATCGCTTTTGCGGCGCGCCCGCTCGGCCGGCAATTTCGCCAGCTGCTTCTCTTCTTCCAGCAGGTTGAACTTCTGCGCCACTGGCCGCAGCACCGCATCCGACTGGATCAGCTCGCTCTGCGTCGCCAGAAACGCGTCGGCATCTTCGCTCGGCGGCGCCTGCGATGCTTCCTGCCCCACCACTCCCGCCGGCACCCGGAAATCCACGTCGATCGTGGCCGTAGCCTCGTAGACCGGTGTCAGCCGCGACGCGATCAGATAGCTCAGCAGCACACAGGTCGCGACAAAACCGGCAATGCGCCACTTGTGCCGCCAGATGACCAGCAGATAATGCGTGGTCGAAACCGCGGGCCGCGCCGGCTCGAAATCCGCATGCACCTGCGGCTCGAGCGGCAGGCGTTTCATGTCGGTAAATTCGGCCGATGAGCGATCCAGTTGCCTCATGCTGCTCTCAACTGGACGCTATTTCCAAACCAGTATTCCGGTCGCGGTCTGCACGCCGAAGCCCGTCACCGTGCGAATCGTCTCTGCCGTCAGGCGCTTGCCGCGGCTGTCGGGGATATAGAGGATGTCGTTCGCCTGCAGATGCACATCGGGCGATTTGTGCTCCATGATCTGCGTCAGCGGAACCTGGATCTCGCTGCGGTCCGTCTTGCCCGGCTCGCGCCGATAGATATACGCTTCTTTGTTCGTATAGGGCAGCAGTCCTTCGGTCATCGCCACCATCTTCAGCACGGTGGTGTCAACGCCATCGGTCATCGGAAACGCCCCGGTTTTCTTCACATTGCCGATCACGTAGATTTTGCCCGTCTCCGGGACCCGCACCTCTTCCCCGCCCCGCAGCCGAATATTGAGCGAGGGATCCGCCAGATCGATCAGGCCTTTTACCGGGATATGCTCCAAAGGCTGGCCGGCGCGCGAGATCAGAATCTCCGGCCCCGCCTCCGGCGAAAGCCCGTCGGCGCGCGTTAAAGCATCGAGCAGCGTCACCTCGCCCGCAGCCTGAAATGTCGTCGGATGCCGCACCGCGCCCAGCACACTCACCGGCAGACTCCGGTATTCGACTACCGAAACCGAAACCACCGGCCGCACCAGCAGCTGTTCGTTCACCAGCGCCGCTGCAATCTCGTTCTCGATCTCGCCCGGCAGCTTGTCTTTGGCCGGAATGCGCTCCTTCAGCAGGGGCAGGCGCAAGGTGCCGTCGGATGTCACCCGGAAATTGCGCGTCAGCTCCGGACAGTCCGCCACCGACACGCTGAGCAGATCGTCGGGGCCCACCCGCTGGATCGGAAGATCGTAATTCTTCTCGCCTTCCAGCGCTTTCGGCGCTGCGGAGTCGTGCACATCGGCCGACGGCGCAGCGTCCTGGGCGTACAGGATACCGAGAAACAGAAATGCTGACGCGATTTGCTTCATTACGAGCGCAGCGGGGCCGCCCAGTTCCTCTCATTTTACCCGGTTATCGGGTGCGGATGTGGCAGCAGTCGCCCGATTTCCGTACTAAGGTTTCAGGCTTAGAACGAAAAGCGCATCCCGAACTCGATCTGCCGCGGCGCTCCCAGGGCATACACACCAGTCCCCAGGCCCACCCGGTTCGTAATCCGGTTCGCCTGCGTTGTGCCATTCAACGATCCCGGTGAAGCGTTCAGCAACCCGGTAATTACGTTTGGCGGCAGGTCGAAATTCGAGAAATTGAACAGGTTATAAAATCCGACGTTCGGCTCAATCGTGAACCGTTCGCCGAATTTATGCACCCAGCTCAACTTGAAATCGAAGGCGCGCAGCCCGCTCACCCCCACCTCGCCCGGCGGCGGCGCCGCAATCGAGGGAGCAACCGCCCCTAACGCCTGCAGCTGTGGCAGCGTAAACAGGCCGCTGTTGATCAGCACCTGTCCGGCCGGCGTCGCCTGATTGGCGTAGGTGTTGTTGTAATTCTGGATCACCTTGGCCAGGTCGCTGGTCGAGATACTGCGATTGAACGCGCCCACATTCGTTCCGGGCAGCAGGTCCTGGACCGTCCCGTCGCCGGTGAAATCGGTCCGGAAAATTTCGCCCGGACCTACTCCGGTATTCGGCACCTGCAGGCTGATCGGCAGTCCCGAATAGAAGTGTCCAATGATCGACGGCTGGAATCCCCACGGCATGTCGCCCACCACGCCGAACGAAAGCTGATGCGTGCGGTCGAGCAGCGAAGGCCCCATAAATCCGAGCGGCCGGTCGTTATCGATCGCGCCAATCACGAAATCCTGATCGCTGTTGCCCGTCGACGTCCCCGGGTTCGCGCCGCCCGTGTTGACAAAACGCGAGAGACTGTAGGCGACCTGCAGGTTCATATTCTTCATCCCGCGGAAGGGTTCGTGCACATTATGTGTGAGCTTCACGTCCAGCCCGTTATACACCGAACGCCCGATCGGCTCGAGCAGCGGCACGCTGCCAACTGTTGGGTTGATGCCGGAGAACGCGCATCCATAGCCATAGGGACATGCGCCCCCAAAATCGAGACCGGGAGAAGTCAACCCGTTATAGGCGAAGTCGGTCATGGAGAGCGCCTGGGGGGTTGTCAGACCCTGGCTCTTCTGGTACTTCGTCAACGAGCTGCAGCCGCCAAGCCCTTGCGCAATCGAACTAACTCCGCACTGCGAGAGGGTCGCTGCAATCGCGCTCTGCGCCGCGCCTTTGTTGAAGTTACGAATATCCCCAACATGGTTCTGATCCACACCGAGCAGCAGATGCGTCGTAATGTTACGCAGGTAGTCGACGGTCAACACCGTGCTCGATCCAAACTGATGCTGGAATCCCGCGTTCATCTGCAGCGAGCGCGGCGACTGATAATTTGGCGCGAAAAGACCGATCGGAATATTCACACCGTTGGCCAGCTGCGTCCCCACAAAGTTCGGGTTCGGGGCCTTCAGGTTAAACGGCACCATTGCCTGGTACGCCGTCTGGAACGACGCGATGCCGGCTGCGGCTTGCCCGACTGTTTCATTGCAGAGCGAGGCCGGTATCGTTGTCGTGCCTCCCGGGATCGAGATCGCTTGTGGTGATCCAAACAAGCAAGCCGTCGGCGTCGCCAGAAATGCTCCCGATTGGAGCCGTAGCGGCCGGTCGAACAGCACGTTGTTGAAAATCACGTTTTCGTAAAACAGGCCCGCGCCGACCCGGTACACCGTCTTCCCATTACCGCTCGGATCCCAGGCCACGCCCACCTGCGGTGCAAAATTGAGATTCGGCTGCCGCACGCGCCCGCCCGCTCCGCGAATCGCCGACTCGAGCGAGGGAATCGCCGGCAGATCGCTGTCCGTCCGCCCCGTATCGCGCACATACCGCACGCCGAAAATAATGCTGAGATTCGGCCGCAGCTTCCAGGTATCGCCGATATAGGCTCCGAAACGGTTGTCCGGTCCCAGCAGACCCGCCGGAAAGCCGAGACCCGCATGTTCGGTCGAGAAGCCCTGCCCGTTGCCGAGAATCACCTCTTCCACCGGATAGTTCAAAACGTTCGAAGAGCCACCCGGATATGGACCCGTAGATGCGGCCGTAATGTCGGTGGGCGACAGGTTCGTCACAACCTGCGGCGCAATCTTGAAGAAGCTCGCGAACCCGCCCGACTCGATATGGTTGTAATTCACGCCATAGCGCAGAAAGTGCCTGCCGAGCGGCTTGCCGCCGTCGTATTTCGCTTGATTATCGTGCTGCGGCGTGGCCTGCGGCGCCAGCAGATTCGGCCCGGTCGAGGGTCCGTTCTGCACGCTCAGATTCAGGCCGAGATTGGCCAGCGGCAGACCGCTGCCCACCACCGCATCCGCAATGTTGTTCTCGAAATGCATCACCGAAAAGCGCAGCGAATGCGTAAACTGGCCGGTGTTGAAATCCACGCCGCCGACGTGATTGCGCGTGTAGTTCTTGCTCTTGTAAACCTGGAAACTCGAGGAGAAGAAGGTCGCTTCCGCCAGCGTGTCGTAGTAGTTGAAGCGATAGAAGAAGCGCAGATTACTGGTCGCCTGCCAGTCGAGCCGGCCCATCGGCTCGTTCTCGCGGAACGGCGCCTGGAACGATCCCGAGTATGCCGAGAACGGAGACGGATACTGCACCGGCACCGATTCATCCTGCTTGGTCCTCTCGTAATCGAGAAAGAAAAACAGCTTGTCCTTGATAATCGGGCCGCCCAGCCGCGCCCCGAACTGGTTGCGCTGATACGGCGCCGGAATGCCGGGCGGATGCGGCAGCGTCGCGCCCCAGCGGCTGTCGCGAATGTAGTAGAAACCTTCCCCGTGCAGGTCGTTCGTCCCCGAGCGCGTCACCACGTTCACCGCTCCCGAAGAGGTCAGGTCGTTCGATAAATCCAGGTTCGACTGGCTCAGCTGAAATTCCTGGATCCCGCTCGATGGAATATCTTCGGTCGTCGTTCCCACCGTCTCATCCGAGACATCCAGGCCGTCCACCGAAATGCGGGCCGTCCGGCCAAATCGTCCGCCAAACGAGATCGACGAGTAGCCCACTTTGGTCGGGTCGAAATTGGTGCCGTCCTGAATCTGCACGCCGGGCTCGAGTTGCGCCAGATCGAGGAAGTTGCGCCCGTTGATCGGCAGCGAATCGATCTGCTGTGCCGTGAGCACGCCCTGTACAATCGCCTGATCCGGATTCACCCCCACCGCGGTCGCCGAAACCTCCACCGTCTCGGTAGACTGGCCCACCTCGAGCTTCGCGCTTCCATTGGCCGTGTTGCCCACCTGCACGGTCAGATTCAGCTGCGCCGCCGAAAATCCGCTCTGCTCGATGCGGACCTGGTAGTCGCCCGGCATGAGCGAGCCCGAGTTGTAAATGCCGTCCGAGTTCGTCGTGACGCTGATCTCGCGCGCTGTCCCTTTGTTTGTGATCGTGACCTTCGCCCCGGCGATCGTGGCACCCGACGGATCGGTCACCGTCCCCTGAATACTGCCCGTCGAAACGGTGGTCTGCGCAGCGGCAAAAAATGCGGTGGCAAGCAGGGCAGCGAGGCCCGGAATGATACGGAGAGAAAACCCGGAAAGCATACAACCTCCCCAAAGTTGGTAATGGAAAGAGTATATGACAAATCCGGTAAACCGGCTAACGCGCGTCTAACGTATCTAACGCGCCGCTTACCGGGGCCGCCGAGCGTGCCGGTGGAAGCCCGGCTGGACGACCAGCCGGACATCCGTGCGCCGGAAATCGCGATCGAGGGTCAGAAGCGGCAGGTCCAGATCCTTGGCCAGCGCATACGCAAAACAGTCGCCGAGATTGAGCGGATACTTCGCGCGCGCTTCAGCGGCGATTTCGGCTTGGGTCGGAGTGACAGAAACGAATTCGATCGGAGTTCGCTGGAGTTGCTCTTGTAGCGGTGGCAGCAATGCACGTCGGCGGTCGTTTACCAGAATCAGTGTTTCGGTGTAATGAACAGCGCTCATCCGGCATGGGGTGGCTGAGCTATTCAACTGCTCTGCCACCCAATCGCCCAGCGCCTCATGCAAAACAACTGATAGAAGAGCGGACGTATCTACGACCAAAGATCATCCTCAGTCAAGAATTTGCGTTTCTTCCGCGGCGGAAACTTCAGGCCAATCCCAAGCAACTGACGGAAATCGTAGTCCTTACCCGAGGCCTTTTCTTCCACCGCCTTATGTACCGCCCGCCGGATCGCTTCCGATTTCTGCTTCACGCCGGTGCGCTCCATAAGAAGCTTGAGATCCCGCTCAAACTCGGGCGTCACATTGATATTGATCTGCCGCATACAGCCGCCATCCTGCAGCCAGGATACAGCCCAGGCCTGTATCCAATACAGCCCAAAAGGAAAAGCCGCGGCACCCGGTTTCGCCGAGCCCGCGGCCATTCTTACGAAGATTCAGCGTTCGTTAGCTCGCAATCGCCAGCTGCTTCAGCTGAATATTCGGTATCACCAGCTTGAGCACTTCTTCTACGCGCTCCACAAAGTGGAACTGCATCTCCTGCCGCACGTGCGCCGGCAAGTCGCGCAGATCTTTCTTGTTACCCATCGGCAGAATCACGCGATGAATGCCCGCGCGCCGCGCCGCCAGCACTTTCTCCTTGACACCGCCGATCGGCAGCACCAAACCAGCCAGCGTCACTTCGCCCGTCATGGCGATATCGGTCCGCGCCGGCAACCCCGTATAAAGCGACGCCATCGCGGTCGTCATCGTCACACCCGCCGACGGCCCATCCTTCGGGATCGCACCCGCCGGCACATGCACGTGCACACCGTTGTTCTTGATCGCGTCAGGGTTCACGCCCAGATCCGCCGCATGCGACCAGATATAACTCTGCGCAATCCTGGCCGATTCCTGCATCACTTCCCCGAGCTGTCCGGTAAGCGTCAGCGACTTGCCTTCCGGCAGCAGCACGCTCTCGATATAGAGCACGTCGCCGCCCGCTTCCGTCCACGCGAGTCCGGTGACAACACCCGCCTGCGCCGTTCTGCGCATCTGCTCCGGCAGGAAAATCTCCGGCCCTAACAAATCGCCGAGCGCATCCGGCGTCACGACCACCTTCTCCGTTTCGCCGGTCGTAATCTTGAGCGTCACCTTGCGCGTCACCCGCGCAATCGCACGCTCCAATCGCCGCAGTCCTGCTTCCCGCGTGTAGCCGCGAATGATCGCCCGCACGCCGTCATCGGGAAACTCGATCTCTTCTTCGCTGAGATTCGTCGCCTTCAACTGCTTCGGAATCAGATACCGCCGCGCAATCTGCTGCTTCTCTTCTTCGCTGTAGCCCGAGAGCCGCAGGATCTCCATACGATCGAGCAGCGGCTGCGGGATCGTGTCGAGCGAATTCGCCGTCGTGATGAACAGCACCTTCGACAAATCAAACGCCAGGTCGAGATAGTTATCGCGAAACGTCTTGTTCTGCTCCGGGTCGAGCACCTCGAGCAGCGCCGCCGCCGGGTCCCCCCGGAAATCGCGCCCGAGCTTATCCACTTCGTCCAGCAGCAGCACCGGGTTTTTCGCACCGGCGCGCCGCATGGCCTGCAGCAGCCGTCCGGCCATCGCGCCGATGTACGTACGGCGGTGCCCCCGCAGCTCGGCCTCATCATGCATGCCGCCTAAGCTGAAGCGCTCAAACTTACGCCCCAGCGCCCGAGCAATCGACTGGCCCAGCGACGTCTTACCCACGCCCGGAGGTCCTACCAGGCACAGAATCGGAGCCTTCGCATCCGGATTCCGCTTGAGCACGCTCAACTGTTCGAGAATTCGTTCCTTGATCTCTTCCAGGCCATAGTGATCCTCATCGAGCACCGTGCGCGCATGGGCAATGTCAAGGTTGTCCTCGGTCGACTTCGTCCACGGCAGATCGAGTATGAATTCCAGATACGTGCGCGTGACGTGATAATCCGGCGCGCCCGCAGGCAGCCGTTCCAGCCGCCCCAGTTCGCGCTCGAATTCTTTCTTCGCCTCTTCCGGCAGCTCGGTCTCTCTATAGCGCTCGCGCAGCAGCTCGACTTCGGCCTTTTCGCCGTCCTTCTCGCCCAGCTCCTGCTGGATCGCCCGCATCTGCTGGCGCAGCAGATACTCGCGCTGCTCCTTCGACATCTCATCGCGCGCCGTCGAAGCAATCTTCTGCCGCAGCTCGAGCACCTGCAGCTCGTGACTCAGATAGCTATGAATCAGCCGCAGCGCATCCACCCGAGTCTCGGCCTCGAGCAACTCCTGCTCTTTCGCCAGATCCAGACTGAAAATACTCGCCAGCAGATAGGCTAGCCGCAGCGGATCTTCGCTCCCTGCGAGCATCCGCGTCAACTCCGCCGCCGACTGCGGCTGCGACAGCGCAATCGCCTTCGACGCCAGGTCGAGCAGCGCGCCCGAAAGCGCCTCCACTTCCGACCCGCCATCCTCCGGCAGCGGCAGCACACGATATTTCGCCCGCAGATACGGCTCGGTAGCCTCCAATTTGGCCACCACCACGCGTTCCACGCCGAGCACCAGTATCTCCATGGCCCCGGCCTGCGGGCGCGACGATTTCCGGATCACCGCCTTCGTGCCGATCGTGTAAAGATCGTCCTGCCCCGGCGCTTCCACCTGCGCATCCCGCTGCGCAATCAAAACAATCTCTTTTTCTTCCGTGTTCAGGGCAGCTTCCACCGCCTTGAGCGAACTCTCCCGCCCCACCGAAAGCGGCAGTAACAACCCCGGAAACAGGATGGTGTTCTTCAGCGGAAGCGCCGGCAGAATCTGATATTCGTTATTCGGCATGAAAACCCTTCTCTGTCTATTCTGATGCACGCTGCCTGCTTTAGGCTCCACTTTCTTGCGTGCAAAGTACTCAACCTTCTATACCGACAAAAAAACCGGGGCTATTCTGGCCCCGGTTTGTTCTCCAGCCTACAGGACTACTGGGCCTGAACTACCGTAAACCCGGTCTGCCCGCCGGCATTCACCGTCAGCAGCACCGATTTTCCCTTGGCTTCATTCATCAGGCGTTTGAAGTCGCTCACCGACGAAACCGGTTGCCGGTTTACCGCAATGATCACCACCCCGCGTCCGAGGAACTGGGCATCGGCCGCCGGGCTGCTCTGGTCGATATCCGTCACCACGACGCCTTTCGTGCTCGGCGGTACTCCGACCTGCTGCGCGATATCGGGCGTCAGCGCCTGCACCGTAATGCCGCGCGCCGTTACGCCGTTGCCGCCGTTGTCGTTATCACTATCGTCGCCGTTATTGTCCGACTGGTTGTTCTTCTGATCCCAGTCGATCCCGTTCGGGCGCTGTCCAAGCGTCACATCGATGGTCTTCGGCTTCCCGTCGTGAATCACGTCCAGCTTCACGGTCGTCCCGGGGCTCTTGGAAATGATGGTCATGGTCGCATCGTCCATGCTGTTCACCGGTTTGCCGTCGATCGCGACGATCACATCGCCCATCTTGAGCCCGGCCTTCTCAGCCGGCGTATTCGGCGTCACCTGATCCACCAGCGCGCCTTTCGCATCCTTCAGACCGAACTGCGGAACCATCTCCGGCGTTACCGGACCCAGCAAAGCGCCCAGGTAGCCCCGCGAAACCTTCCCATTCTTCTCGATCTGATCCATCACCTGCTTGGCCAGGTTGGAAGGCACGGCAAAGCCGATTCCGATATTGCCGCCCTCTCCGCCGCCAAACATTCCGCCGCCACCGCCGCCCGTCAGAATCATCGTGTTAATCCCGATCAGCCGGCCCTGCGCATTGATCAGCGCGCCACCCGAATTACCCGGGTTGATGGCCGCATCCGTCTGAATGAAGTTCTGAATGTGCGTCTGGCCTTCCAGATGCCGCCCCTTCGCGCTCACGATCCCCATCGTCACCGTATGATCCTGGTGGAACGGGTTGCCGATGGCAAAACACAGATCGCCCACGCGCGCCGCATCCGAATTCGCAAACGGCAGCGTCGGCAGATCGTTCGCATTGATCTTTACCACAGCCAGATCGGTCTGCGGATCGGTCCCGACTACTTTGGCCGTAAAATCGCGCCCGTCGGAAAGCCCGACCGTCAGCTTGGTGGCTTTATCGACCACATGGTTGTTGGTCAAAATATACCCGCCGGGCGACACAATCACGCCCGAACCCAGCCCGCTCTCCCGCTGATCCCGCGGCCGCATATTCGGACCGCCGAAAAACTGCCGGAAAAACGGATCTGCTGTGAACGGATTATTCTGCTGCTGCTCGGAAGCTTTAATAACCCGTGTAGAACTGATCGTCACCACCGCCGGCGACGCTTTTTCAATGATGTCCGCAAACGAGTTAGAAAGCTGGCTTACTTTCTCGTTGCTGGTATCGGCCCGCGCGATCACCGTCTCCCGCGCCGGGGTCCCGGTGCGCGATGCCACCGCAAAAGCGGCAATTAAACCGCCCCCGATCGACGCCGCTACCAGCGCCAGAATCGCGGTCGTGCGGCGAAATTGGACTACGTTTGACATGTCCCTTCTACAATCCTTTCCTTCTACTTCTTTTGGCGGCTCGGCTTGCCGACCCGGCCGCGTTCCTTACATATGACGTCCCAGGAGGAATTTGGTGTGGGGTGGACCGCCCCGGTCCGCCAAGCTCGCTCGCCACCCTCACTCCGAAAGATCATCGAGCGGCTTAGCCGAAATCGCCAGCAAACCTTCATCTTCCACGCTCTCCCGCACATAATACGAGCAGAACCGCAGCCAGGTCGCCATCTCCGCCTCGCCAGCGCCCGCGCAGCTCGCGCTCTCGAGCAGCGGCACGTAAAACGGAAAGCTGCGAAACACACTCTGCTGCATGCGCGGCACGAACAATTCCGCCGTATGTTTCAGAAACTGCTCCGGCTCAGTACAGCCGATCAGCATCCGGCAGCCGCGTCCCGCCATCGCCTCCCAGGCGTGGGTGCCCGCTCGGGGATCCTCCTGTACTTTCAAAACCTTAAACATCAGAGGACGGATTTTTGCCGGCTCCTCAGCCTCTTCCAGATCTTCTTTCGTCCAAAGCCGCGGCGGTTCGCGGTCCGGCCAGACCCCGAGCCCGACCTCCGGCATCCACAAGCGCGCATTCTCCTGCAGCCGCTCGACGTCCTCTCCTGGCAGCAGACGGTGAAACTGCAGATAGACCTGCCGCTCGGCCTCCGGAAAGTCCTCTCGCAGCCGTTCCGTCAATAGGTCGCACGCCGACCGGTATTCCTCCCGCTTGCGCTCCGGCAGCGGAAACTCGCTCACCGGCAAAATCGCCCCGTGCCACCCAGCCGGCAAGCTCAGCGCCTTCCAGACCAGAGAACCAGTGCCTCGTGTCTTGTTCACTATCTAATATCCCGGTTCCATCCTGACCGCGCGACGGGCTGCTAGTACGCCGGGTACGTCAGGCCTTCCTCGCGCAGCGCGGCGAGTGTCTCGGCTATCGGCAGCTTGCGCCCTTTCTTCGCGGCCAGCACCATACCCTGATCCGCCGGACTCTCCCCGAGGTACACATCGAACAGCGTGAACCATCGCGCCACCTCGTCCACCGGCTGCCGGAGCACCGTATTGGCATCGAGCAGCGGCACAATATACGGCAGCCCCTCAAATTCCGGCGCGTCACGCAGATCCGCTCCGAACAGCTCTTTGCTCTGCGCCAGAAAGCCGGCTTTGAGCGCGAAAGCACCGTCCAGCATGCCCTGCAGACTACTTTTCTCGATCAGCTCGCGCATCGCCGGATTCCGCAGCGCCCGCTTCGGAATCGCCACTTCCGGCGCCTTCGTGGCGGGGTCCGGCTTTACAAATATTGCTGTGAATCCGCCGTGTCCCAGAAAGAGTTCCCGCTGCTCTCTGCCGCGCCTATAAAGGAACCAGTAGCAGTAATTCGGCTTGCCTTCGCTATGGTCGTAGGCGCGCCGCCCTTCCTGCAGCTCCTTCACATACGCCATGTCCGGCAAGGCAGGCATCGCTTCTCCCGGCCTCCGGCTCAGCCCAAAAACCGGATTGAACTCCTTCGCCGTCTTGATGAACGGTTTGAGCAGATCCGGATGCAGCGCTTTCATCTGCAGAAACTGCTCACAGCAGAGTTCCTGCCGGGCCAACTTCTCTGCGAATACATCCAGAAAGCGCAGAATCCACATACGCTGCTTCTGCCGCATGGGAAACGAGCTCACCGGCATCCAGTACAGCTGGCAGACATCAAAGTCGGTCGCGCGCCGCCACGGCAGCAGATCGTGAGACTCGCTCGCCGGCGTCAGCCGCGTCCGTCTCGCTTTCAGTTCTGTCGTTTCGGGCATGAGGTTCTATTTTCCACTCTGCTATCGCGAGCACGCTATATGCCGTTTAATCGCAGAGTGCAACACCACCAGCGGTCCGCACGCGCAAAAACCGATTGATTGCCTCGCAGGCCGGCCCGTATCGTATGTCTGTAAATGCAAAGCCTAGCGGATATAACTCGCGGTCGTCCTTGCGCACCAGCACCAGCTGCTTCAGCATCTCGATCACGGCAAGCGGCTCAGTTTTCCGGGTGAGCGCCGAGAAACTGATTGATCGCATCGCGCGCTTCATCGAGCCCGCGAACGTCAGTGTAGTCGCTGTTGAACGGAACGAATTCCTTGTCCGATTTGGTCACCAGCACCAGGCGTTTTCCGCCTCGAAAACCGACCTGCACGACGGCCGAAGCCGCGTCATCCAATCGCATCGTTCTTTCGAGTTTCGGTTTACCGAACCAATACTCAGTCGACTTCACCGCGTTCGAACTTCTCGAAAAATCCAGACGCCAGGAGCGCGCAAGAGCGGGAAAGTTGACAGCGAAAACGACTCCGCCAAACAGTACGACAAACAAGATCGGCGGTAGCCGATGCCACCCTCTCGACTTTATCTGTGAGAAAACGGCAAAACCAGCAAGTATGCAAAGGACCAGAATTGTTGTCCAGTAAAGGTGTTCCGGCGGTTGAAACACGGTCAGTTGATTTGGGCTGCGAACTTCGATCTGTACCGTCGGCATCTCACATAAATTGGTTAACGCCGATTACCAGGATCTTCTGTGTGACCGCAACCTCGTGAACCATCGTGATAGACACCTCGGGCTGTATGGCCTCGATCTTGGCGTTGATCGCGCTCAGCTTGTTATCGAGTGCTTTCGCCTGGTTATCCCAATACGTCCAACTACCGGAAATACCCGTCGTCATTACGTAAACAGGCCGTACATCGGTGTACACGCCTACGAAACTCGAGAAGAGCTCCGAGTAAAACACCGTGATGTGGTGAAAATCCGCATGGAACCCGTGCTGCTCAATGAAGTTCTGGATCGAGTGCAGATACGTCACCGGCTCTTCTACGACCTGATTATCTTTGTGCTGAACCGTGTGCGTGCCCACGAACGTCTCGTCGGTCGGCCCAACATTCATCGTATGTGTCGCGCCGTACGTCGTCTCGCTGTAATTCCCGCCCGTCGTCTCCGTCTTATTCACGCCGACCTTCTCGATCTGGTTCTGCCCGATCTGGTGACTCCGGTTCTGCGTGATGCGCGTCGATTCGTTCCCGTTCAATTGCCGGTCGCGGTTGCCAAAGACGAGATTCGTGTCCACGCCGTTCGTACCCGCCAGCGCGCCCACACTCGCAATCGCGCCATAGCTCAACGAAGCCGGCGGCGCCAGATTCCTGTCCGTCACCGGATCCTTCACCACCGTTGCCGTCTTGTTCGCCGCGTCAAATACCGACATGTGCGCCTCGCTCCCAGTATCGTAAATACCTCGGAATCGGCACAATCGCCCGGAGTACTAATTCATCAGCTCCGATAGCACGAACTCGCCCAGATTCGGATCGTCCCGGTATCCGGCGATCACCGGCACATTCGCCAGCAGCCCGGAACCCACACCCGCGCCCTTGTCCAGAAACCGTGCGCCCGCCACCACCACCGCCATCGGCGGCACAATCAAACTCCCGCCCGGCGCGCTGCGATGCGTCTCCTTCCGCCGCGGATCGTACAGCACGCTCTGCCGCGTCAACACCACACCCGCCGCAATCACCGCCCCCGCGCTCACCAGCACGCCGTCATACACTCCCGACTGCCCGCCCAGAATCGCATCATCCCCGATGATCGTCGGCAGCATCTCAATCGGCTGCATCACACCGCCGATCTGCACGCCCGGGTTAATCGCGACACGCTTGCCGATTCGCGTGCACGCACCAATCGAGCAATGCGAATCGATCGTGCTCGCTTCATCCACATACACCCCGATGTTCACGAACGACGGCGGCAGGCAAACCACACCGCGAGCGAGATAACAGCCATCGCGAATCGTGCTTCCGCCGGGAACCCGCACCGCCTCTTCGAGCGAAAAGCGGCGCACCGGCATCGTGTCATATTCGAACGAGGTTGACTGGAGTTCCGCAGACGTATCGATCAGGTGCCCGAAACGTGCGTGCAGCACAATCCCCTTCCGCACCCATCCGTTCACCTGCCATCTGCCATTGATCAGATCGACGGCACGTGCACGCCCCGCATTCAGCTCCGCACGAAAATCCGCCAGCAGTTCGACGATCGCGTCCGTGCGCCTGGCGTACGAGTCTTCAAAAACCTGTTCAATCCGGCTGCGCAGTTCCGAAAGCGCGATCTGTGGCACGCAACTTATTGTGCCAACTCCGCCCGCGTCTGCCTTCTGCGATCGAAAAGCTTTAGGCTTTAAGAGTTGCCTCTCACCCTGGTTCTAATAAGATTCTCGACTCTGCTGGGTCTGTGCTCTCCCGCGCTCGCCGCCATGCCGGCTCCTGCCGCATGCACCGTGTCCGCCATTCAGCACGCCCGAGAAAACGCACAATCGGCCGGGCTACAGGACCCGTCCGCCGCCTGGCGCCTGCTGCGGCCGTATATCGCTCTACACTGCCTCAAAATCCTGTCTCCCCTTCATGCCTCCAGCCTTGCCACAGCGCGTGCATATGCCTGGCTGTTGAATGATGCATTTGTCTATTGGCAAAAGCTGCCTTTCGAAGCACCGGAGCGTTACGATGATCTGCTCTCATCCGAGGAGCATCCCGCGTGCTACGCCCTGCTCGTCCCGTTGGTCGATGAAGACGTTCATCCTCGAAAATGGCTGAGTCCGGCGCTGCAGCGCGCGCTCCTAACCAATATGGACGCCTGCGCAAGGCTTGTTCTTCGGTCGAATGCACCGGGGATAACACAAACGTCTGGGAGGCTTACCACAGTCAGGCGAACGCGTTCACGAGCCGTCCCTGCAACTTTGCCCTTGGCCAGCAGATCGACGCCCGGTCCTGTTAACGCCAGAAGCAAAAGCTATCACAGTTGCTGAGATAGCTCACTGCGACGTGCCGTTTACGCGATCTCATCGGGCTCAACCCAGGCTGTGAACGCTGAGGGCAGCGTAAGGATCAGCAAAATTAGCCCGAACAACAGCGGCTTGCTGTATGGCGGGTGCGGAAGCCAAAAGTCCGCCTGTTGAGCTACGACATAGTAAATGCCTGCACCGCAGAGCAAGATCGTTATCGCGCGGTACGCGCGCACAAACGCCTGATAACGGACATAATTCTGACGCTCATCGCGGCTCGTCTCCAGTCTCGAATCTCCAGGAAATCCGTATTCCCGGGTCAGCTTTACGAGTGCCAGCCAGCATCCCCCCAAGATCAACCCTGCAACGGCCGATCCCGCAAAATCGCACAGGAAGCGAAAACCGGAACTGATACGCGCATCGGCGGCAAGAGCGTACGTTACGACGTACCCGATGTATAGCGCGACCACCATCCATCTCCGCTTAGATTGGGAATCGATCCTGATCCACAAAATCTTGGTGCCGGTGTCCATGCTTTAACCTCCACTAGTACAACTCAGCGCTCATTGGCCTGAAAGGCGTTCGCGAAAAAATAGCTTCCACAGGAACACCAAAGAACTCGCTCATTCGGAAGGCTAAGTCCAGGCTCGGATTATATTCCCCACGCTCGAGATAGCCGATCGTTTGATAGCTCACGTCAAGAGCCCGCGCCAGGTCCTGTCTGCTCAAATTCCGTTCAGCCCGCAGCACTGGAATCCGATTGTAAAGCTGGGTGCCGGATTCGGATTGCTTCGTCTGAGTCATATCCTATGATCAATTTGTACAATGTATTATATGGAGTGTCAACAGGCAAGATATAAAGAATTATAAATTAGACACGCTGGTCCGGCGCTCGTACGGGAGTGAACGGAGCCTCGTGGCACGCTCCGGGGAGGCCGAGGCTCACTTTCCTAACTATCGAGCGCCAATACTAAACGCCTCCATGGCGCCGCAGTTAGTCTCGCCTCACACCACCACCGGTTCCGCCTTCTTGCCCGCGCTAATCTCAAACGTCAGATCATTCCCCTTCGGATCCGCATCGAGCCGGACCGTATATCCGTCCCGCACTTCCCCGCCGAGAATCTTCTTCGCCAGCGGCGTCTCCACTCCCCGCTGAATCGCACGCTTCAACGGCCGCGCTCCATACACCGGGTCGTAGCCTTCCCGCACCAGCCGCGTCCGCGCCGCATCCGTACCACTCGGATCCTTGCTGGGTCCCCTTAAACTGCCCGCTCGAGTGTTGCGCCATATAATGTCTGCACAGCATATGCTCGCGCCTTCTCCTGCCGACCGGAGAAAAATGCTGGAACGTATCCTGGCCAGCCGCGCGTTTTCTCGAGCCGAACAGTTACGGCGTCTGCTGGCCTATGTTGTCGACGCCACCCTTGACGGACGCGAAGACACTCTGAAAGAGACTGTGCTCGGAGTCGACTTGTTTGGCCTTTCGGCGGACTTCGACCCCAAAAGCGATCCGGTGGTACGCATGGCAATGCGGCGGCTCCGGGATCGGCTCCGTCAATATTACAGCAATGAGGGCGCAGCAGACTTCATCGTGATCTCTCTCGAACCGGGCTCCTACGTGCCTCGCTTCGGACCGCGGAGCAGCCTTGAGCAGCCGCGGGTTCCGATCGCGGTGCTCCCCCTCGAGAGTTCCACAGCGAAAAGCGAAGACGTAGAAGCCGCGGGACTCGTGAGGGACGCGCTCCTCTCGAGACTAGCCCAAAACACGTCCTTCCGTTTGGTAGCGAATGAGTGGCTCCCTTCCAGGCACGACTTGCACTCAGATGTCATCCGGATCGGGCGGCGTTTGCAAGTACGCTTCCTGGTACGCGGCGCCTGCCTTTCCAATGGCGGCAAGATCCGGGTCAGCACGGAACTCGTTCGTACGGACGATGGCGAATCCCTCTGGTCCGGAGATCATGAGCAGGATCTTTTGGACGAAATCTGGACGGTTCAGAACGAGATCGCTGGCCAGCTGGAGAAGCACGCGCTCGAAGCGTCCGGCCGTCCGTCCCGTCCCGTACTTGATTCGAGAGTCGAACCAGGCATTTATCGCCTGATGGTGCAGGGTAGATATTACCTGAACCAGAACAGCCGGGAGGCTTTCAAAAAGAGTGAAAGCTGCTTTCTGAAGATCCTGGAAAAACAGCCTGCCTCGTCGAAGGCTTGGGCTGGGTTATCCATAGCGCAGAGCCTGATGACGACGTATCACATGCTGCCGGTTGTTGAGGGATGGCACAAGGCGCGCTTGTCCGCTGAAAAGTCCATTGCCTGCGACCCCACCGCCGCTGAGGGATACACGGGCATGGGTCTGTTGGCTGGCATGGGCGACTTTCAGCCAGCACTCGCGGGACAGTACTTCGAGCGCGCGCTGGCCGTAAATCCAGAAGATCACTCCAGCCGGGTGCTCCATGCGATGATCTGCCGGGCGCCTCTGGGCCAATTGCAAGAAGCTGAAGACCAGTTGGAAATCGTGCTGACAAGCGACCCACTCAATCCAAAAGCTCTGCAGATGATGGCGTCGGTTCTGCATTTTCAACGGCGCTACCAGCTGGCCGCCGATGTGGCGCTGTCGGCGCTCGATATCATGCCGGACAGCCTCATAGCCTCCTTCACGCTGGCCAATGCTTACGACCGCCTGGGACGCGAGGGCGAAGCGCTGAATATGTTCCGCAAATGCGAAGAACGGATGCCCTTCATGCGAGTCCTGAAATGGCCGGCCGTGCTGGCCGCCATCTACAAGGGGCGAACAAAGTGGGTGCGGCCCTCCTTATTAGCTGCTGCGAAATCGCTTCAGTCTTCCGCGCGTGCTCCTTCCGCCATGTTGGCTCAGTTGTTGATTCGGCTGGGGGAGCACGAGCGCGCCATATTCTGGATCGAGCGTGCTTTCAGAGAGCGAGCCATCGGCACGCTGTACCTGGCCGTCGATCCGGCCTTCGATCCGGTTCGGTCAGACCCGCGCTGCAGGCGGTTGATAGAAAGTATTCAACGCCCCGCCGATGAAGCGATGCCGACGGCCTCAGAGTTAGTGCTGAGCAGACCGTAACGTCGTTTGTTATTTCATCTCACCTCACCTGCTTCGAGCTTATTCCCGATTTCGCTCCCCGGAACACTCGAGGGGTAAACTGATTACCCCCGAAGTATTCCGTTGCGTGCGCTTCCAGCCCTAACCTGAGCTTGGAGCAAATATGAAACGCAGAGATTTTTTGAAGTCGACGGGCGCCGTCACAGGCGGAATGCTGGCCGGGCTTCGCACAATGAAGGCAAGCAATGACGATGCCGTGGCCGGTCCACAACCGAATATCCTGTTCATTTTGGTAGATGAGCTACGCTATCCGACCGTGTTCCCACAAGGCATCAGCGATGCAGGACAATTCCTGGCAAGGTTTATGCCCAACCTGCACAAGCTGTGGCAGGCAGGCGTGAAGTTCGGAAACTACTACACCGCGGCCAACGCCTGTACGCCCGCGCGAGGAACGCTGATTACCGGATTGTATTCACAGCAGAACTGGCTCATCACAACTATCCTTTCTAAACCAAACCCGAACCCGGCGCTTGCGGCGCTGCAACCGGCTCTGAATCACCACTTCCCGACCTACGGCAAATTGCTGCGCGCTGCCGGCTACAGTACACCGTATTTCGGAAAATGGCACGTCTCCATCCCATTGCAAACGTCTCCGTTTCCCTGGCAGCCCACGGGACTCGACAACTATGGTTTTGATTACTACACCTATCCCGACCCAACCGGCAGCAACCTCCAGGGTGCTTATGGCGACGACTTCATCCAGAACCCGGGACCGGGCCAAATGTATCTCAGCGATGTGGACACGACGAATGCAGCGGTAGACTTTCTCCAAAAGCGGATACCCAATGAAAAGCCCTGGTGTCTCACCGTGAGCTTGATCAATCCGCATGACAGAGAATTCTTCCCGGCCGGAACGGAATTCAAAACAGTAAGTAACTTGTTCGAGGATGAGGCGCCGGCAAACGGAAATCTGCAGCCACTGACGAATTACGCAGATAAATCACTCGTTCCGTGGGAAGACAATGCGTTGCGAGCCCCCGCCTCTTACGGCTATCCGGCCGTGCCGCCCAACTGGGAATCGTCAGACCGCTTGAAAGAGCAAGGCAAACCCAATACCCAGTTGTTTATCAAGGAATTTCAACAGTTGGTTTGGGGAGGAGTGACCGACGATCCCGCGCGGACGACACCCGCCGACCGGACTGTCGATCCATATCCCGCTGAAGACCTTGGCTTCGGCGTCGCCAAAATGGAATACACCTATTGGCAGCGTGGGCTCGACAGCTACACCCAGATCATGGGAGTTGTCGATGTGCAGATCGGGCGCGTTCTCGATGCGCTGAATTCTCTTCCCAGCAGCATTGTAGAAAATACCGTCGTCGTCTTCACCTCGGATCACGGCGAGTATGCAGGCGCGCATGGTTTGTTGCAGGGCAAACTAGGTACGGTTTATGAGGAAGCCTGGCGTATTCCTCTGATCGTTTTTGATCCCAGCCAGCGCTTCACGGCGGATGTCGATGCCATCCGGACAGGGCTTGCTTCTTCAGTAGATCTCTTGCCCTTGTTGGTGAGCATCGGTAATAACGGCACGCGGAGCTGGATGCAGGGATACCTCGCGGATATTTACGGCAGGCGATTGGACATGATCTCGATGTTGCGGTCTGCTGCCGCACCCGGGCGTCCGTACGTGCTCTATGCCACGGACGAAATCGCTCCTAAGTTTTTCAATTTCAATCAATGTCCCACGCACGTTTTGGGAATACGAACGCCTGACAGCAAACTGGGTGTGTACGCGGACTGGTTCCCGGCTACGAGCGCCATCAACCGGCGCAAGACTCAGTTAGAGTTTTACGATTACTCAACCAGTTCCGGGCAACTCGAACTGGATAACGCGGCCCAAAGCGATCCTCGTGTGGAGAAGATGTATCATCACCTGCTGAACCATGTCATTCCCCAGGAGCTACAGGCCCTGCTGCCGCCCCCACTTGTTCGCGAGCAGGAAAAATCAAAGCTGGCGCACCTGGCGTATCGCGCCTTCATCGATAATCTGCCGCTGGACGTCTTCCGGGCAAAACAGCAGGGCCTGACCAACATACTCGGCTATGGAGCCGACTTTTAGGGAAATGCGAGAGGTTTGGAGAGCAAGCGGCCGGATGGCTAATCCGGCCGCACCCTGCTCAAGCCACCACTGCCTCCGCCTTCTTGCCCGCGCCAATCTCAAACGTCAGATCATTCCCCGCCGGATCCGCATCGAGCCGGACCGTATATCCGTCCCGCACTTCCCCGCCGAGAATCTTCTTCGCCAGCGGCGTCTCCACTTCCCGCTGAATCGCACGCTTCAACGGCCGCGCGCCATACACCGGGTCGTAGCCTTCCCGCACCAGCCGCGTCCGCGCCGCATCCGTCAGCTCGAGCGAAATGTTCCGCTCCGCCAGCCGCTTGCGCAATCCAGCCAGCTGAATCTCGACAATCTTCTTCAAATTGTCTTCGCTCAGTGCATGGAACACGATAATCTCATCCAGCCGGTTCAGAAACTCCGGCCGGAAGAAATTGCGCAGCTCACTGATCACCGCATCCTTCATCCGCCGGTACTCTTCGCCTTCGAACGCGCCGCGATATTCGAGAATCCGGTGGCTCCCGATGTTCGACGTCATGATCACGATCACGTTCTTGAAATCGACCGTGCGTCCCTGGCCATCGGTCAAGCGCCCGTCGTCCAGCACCTGCAGCAGCGCGTTGAAAACGTCATGATGCGCCTTCTCGACTTCGTCAAACAGCACGACCGAGTACGGCCGCCGCCGCACCGCTTCCGTCAACTGACCGCCTTCGTCGTATCCGACGTATCCCGGAGGCGCGCCAATCAGCCGCGAGACCGTGTGCTTCTCCTGGTACTCCGACATGTCAATGCGAATCATCGCGCGCTCGTCGTCAAAGAGAAACTCGGCCAGCGCCCGCGCGAGCTCCGTCTTACCGACGCCCGTCGGACCCAGGAACAGAAAACTCCCGATCGGCCGGTTCGGATCTTTCAATCCCGACCGCGCGCGCATCACCGCTTCCGCTACGGCCATCACGGCTTCGTCCTGCCCGATGACGCGTTTGTGCAGTTCGTCTTCCAGAGCGAGCAGCTTCTTCATCTCGCCTTCGAGGAGCTTGGAAACCGGCACGCCCGTCCAGCGGCTCACCACTTCCGCGATATCCTCTTCGTCAACTTCTTCTTTCAACAGCCGCACGCCGTTCTGGTTCGCCGCCGTTTTCGCTTCTTCGTTCTTCAGCTGATTTTCGAGCTGCGTCAGTTTTCCATACTTCAATTCGGCCGCTTTGTTCAGATCGTAAGCACGCTCTGCCTGCGCAATCTCGACCTTCACCTGCTCGATCTGCGTCCGCAATCCGCGCACGCGATCGACCGCTTGTTTCTCCGCCTCCCACTGCGCCTGCAACGCGCTCGATTGCGTCTTCAACTCCGCGAGTTCTTTCTCGATCTTGCCCAGCCGATCTTTCGACACCGCATCCGACTCTTTCTTCAGCGCCTCGCGCTCGATCTCGAGCTGCATCGTACGCCGCAGAATTTCATCGAGCTCCGCCGGCATCGAATCGATCTCGGTGCGCAGCTTGGCCGCTGCTTCATCCACCAAATCAATCGCCTTGTCCGGCAAAAATCGATCCGTGATGTAGCGATTCGACAGCACCGCCGCCGCGACCAGCGCTGTATCTTTGATGCGCACGCCATGGTGCAGCTCATACCGCTCGCGCAAACCGCGCAGGATCGAGATCGTGTCTTCCACCGACGGCTGATCCACAAATACCGTCTGGAATCGCCGCTCGAGTGCCGCGTCTTTTTCGATGTACTTGCGATACTCATCGAGCGTCGTCGCACCAATGCAGTGCAGTTCGCCGCGCGCCAGCATCGGTTTGAGCAGATTACCCGCATCCATCGCGCCCTCGGCCTTACCCGCGCCAACCACGGTATGCAGCTCGTCGATGAACAGGATGATCCGGCCTTCGGACGACTGCACTTCTTTCAGCACGGCCTTCAGCCGCTCTTCAAATTCGCCGCGGAATTTGGCACCCGCAATCAGCGCGCCCATGTCGAGCGCCACCACCTGCTTGTCTTTC
This sequence comes from Terriglobia bacterium, assembly GCA_021325235.1. Classification (GTDB taxonomy): domain Bacteria; phylum Acidobacteriota; class Terriglobia; order Bryobacterales; family Bryobacteraceae; genus Bog-105. The sequence continues at coordinate 195,846 of JAJPHN010000040.1, forward strand.
AAGCCCTCGGGCACATCGCCCCGCACAATGCGCTGCGCCAAGCCCTCCACGATCGCCGTCTTACCAACGCCCGGCTCGCCAATCAGCACCGGGTTGTTCTTCGTGCGCCGCGACAGCACCTGGATCACACGCCGAATCTCTTCATCGCGCCCGATCACCGGATCGAGCTTGCCTTTCGACGCCGCCTCCGTGATATTGCGCCCGTACTTCTCGAGCGCCTCGTAGGTCGCCTCCGGGTTCTGATTGGTCACGCGCTGATTCCCGCGCACTTCCACCAGCGCCTTCATAATCCGGTCCCGGTTCGCGCCCGCATCCCGCAACAGCTTCCCCGCCGCGCCCTGGTCTTCCGTCATCGCGAGCAGAAAGTGCTCGACGGAAACGTACTCATCCTTCAGCCGCTTGGCCTGCTCCTCGGCTCGAGTAAAAAGCTGCGAAAGCCGGCTCGTCACGTATACCTGATCGGGACGGTTCGCTATCCCGCTCACCTTCGGAAGCTTGTCGATCTCCTGCTGCACACGCTTCCGCAGCGGATCGACGGCCACGTCCGCTCGCTGCAGAATCGAGGGCGCTAACCCGCCCTCCTGGTCCAGCAAGGCGAGCAACAAATGCTCGACGTCCACCTGCTGATTGCCATGCTCGATCGCAATGGCCTGCGCCTGTCGGATCGCCTCCTGCGACTTCTCGGTCAGACGATTAAAATCCATATAGTTCTACTGCCTCAATCATTAGGATACCGCTTTATAGACAAAGATGCAAGTAATCTTAGCGCGATTCACTCAACTTCTTTCCGTGACTCTGGTCGGCCTCCTCACCGCACCCCCCGCCTCCGCCTGGTGGGAAACCGGCCACCGCACCGTCGCCCGCATCGCCGCCGCTCATTTGACGTCCGCCGCCCGCGCCCGTATCGCACAGATTCTAAACGTCCCCGACACCCCAAAAGCGGTCGCCGACGCCCTCGCCCTCGCCTCCACCTGGGCCGATGAGACGAAAAGTCAGACCCATACCGGGGCTTGGCACTACACCGACTTAGCCATTCAGGACACGCTCGCCGACCTCCCAGCCCGCTGCCACCACGACAACTGCGCCACCGAACGGGTTCGTATTTTCAGCCACCCGAAAGACCTCGACCAGCTTCGCTATCTCGTTCATCTCGTGGGAGATCTGCATCAGCCACTGCACGCCATCTCGGATGCCGACCTGGGCGGCAACTGCGAACACGTCTCGCCCCCGGTCGACACCGCCCAGAACCTCCACGCCGTCTGGGACGGAGCCATCGTCAACTCGCTCGGTCTGTCCGACCGCGCCCTGGCCGCCTCTCTGAATCAGAAACTGAGTTCGTTTGGTAAAGACGCGGTCGCGGAACTAGCCGCCGGCGACGCTACCGACTGGACCTGGGAATCCCACGAGCTCGCCATCCGCCTCTACCGCGAACTCGGCGTCCCGGTCGAGCCAGTGATCTTCCCCAAAAACTGCCGCGAAGCCCCCGCCGCCGTCGCCAACCTCACCTTCCACCTCGACCCCGACTACCTCCAGCAAAACCAATGGACCGTCCGCGAACAACTCCTCAAAGCCGGTCTGCGTCTAGCCAAACTCCTGAACGAAAGCTGAGAGGGGTGGGCCGAGCAGAACTTCTGTCGTAGAACCCGCTTCGTGGCCGTCGCCCTGCGGCCTTCGTCCGCCCTGCGTTGGCTCACGAATCTGTGCGCTCGTCGCCGAGCTGATTCCTGAATCGGCGCTAATGCCGTTTGCAGTACGCACCAGTCCTAATCGGGTTAGATCGTGATGGGGATGGTGCTAGTCGACAATCGGATTGTTCGTCAGGTGTTTACTCTCCGCCAAATGAATTTCGTTCAGGGGCTCTCGGAACACCTCTTCGACTACCTTCTGGAATGCAACCTGAGTCCTAAGTTCTCTGAAGAGCGGCCACTCCCGGTACTGCTCCAACGTCATGTCGCCCAAGGCGCCGATTTTTCTGACCATTCGAATCGCGTCTTCCGTGTTGCCTCTGAGCGCTGCCGCTGCCAGTTTGAATTGATCGTCAACAGCGGAAAAATCCTGGGCTTGGAGAAGCCTTGAAGCCCGCTCATCATCGCCCGACCATTTATATGCCAAGATGCGGTTGACGAGTAGTTTTAGCCTGATGGCCTCGCTGGAGTGCTGCTTGAGGACTTCCGTCGCAAAGTCCAGGACGGCTTTCGCGAGATCGTACTCTTCTGCGATAAGCAGATCGTAACTAATGCTCACAAGATTTTCGTCTGCCATTTTGCGCTGTTCTGGTAGCAGCTTGCGCCATAACACATGGGCCAGCTTGACACCTATTTCGAACACCGCGGCGTGTGCTGATCGGAAGTATGCGGGAGTTACCCGAAGTCTCGATCCGCGTTTTACTCCGCTGCAGTCGGCTTTATGAGTTCGGCAAATTTCCAGATATTGTGCGGACACGCGACCTCCAGTGTGCACGAACAGATTGCGGCGCTCGGTCAACTCTATGAACGTGGGCCAAACCGTAAGGTCCTGGCGCAGCTTCAATCTAAACTTGTTCTCTAGCCACTCAAACTGCTCGCTGTGGCTCTTACGTAAAACCGACTCAACCTCTTTCTCGATGATGTGGTCACGAGCGGCATCGAGAGATCCGAAACCTACCAAATCGGCAAACGACAAGGATCTATCGGAGCCGTTCAATACCTCAGGAACTGCCAACAACAACGCTCTTATGAGTGATCCGAGAAAGCTGTCGAACTGGCTCACAAGCGCTACGACGAAACTGCGTGGAATAAGCACTGATGCTGCCTCCGTGCGTCTCAGGCGCTTGATCAGCCGGTCAAAACGATGAACATTTTCTGCCGAAATGTTGAGCCTGGCTTCCCCATTCCCCAGATCCTCTCCGTGATCCGCAATAAACTTACGCATTTCGGCTTGAGCGCTCTTTATGACCTCAGCAATGGATGCCATGGTAAACGGCAGGGTGTCCGCAAGGCTGTCAATCTCGGCTATGAATCGGGACACGACTCCCTCAATGCGGTGGTGCTTTTTGCGTTCTTTGTTCGTGGAGTGCAATGGGCGAGATGAGGAGTCCAATTCGGCTGGGGGCTTCGGTTCCGCTTTCATTCTGATGTCGTAATGTAACACGAGATTTGCGAGTCTGGCCGAGCGCTGAATGCCCGAAGGTGTGGACACCGTCGCACTGATAACGCTCATGTCTCGGAAGACAACCTGACGCGATGAGGTCAACCCTCTAACGCCACCGCCAACTCCCTTACCCCCCGCCGGATCTCCCGCTCATCCACCGCCGCAAAGCCCAGATGCACGCCCGGCCTCTCCAGCCCCCGCACGCTATACCTCCCCAGCGGCTCCACTTCCACCCCCCGCTCCGCCGCCGCCGTCACCACCTTCCGTTCGTCCAACCCGTCCGCCAGCCAGCCGCACGTCTGCAGACCCGCCTCGATCGGCGAAATCTCGACCAACCCCGCCAACTCCCGCCGCCCCTCTTCCAGCAGCACCCCAAACCGCTCGCCATACACCTGCCGCATCCTCCGCAGATGCCGCCCGAAATGTCCCTCTTCGATGAAATCCGCCAGCACTGCTTGATCCGGCACCGGCGCATGACGCGACGTCGACGACTGCAACGCCGCAAATCGCTCCACCAGCGCCTCGGGCAGGACCATGTACCCCAGCCGCAGCGACGGAAACAGCACCTTGCTGAAAGTCCCCGCAAAGATCACCCGGCCCGAGCGGTCCAGACCCTGCAGCGCCGGCACCGGCCGCCCCGAGTACCGATATTCGCTGTCATAATCGTCTTCGAAAATCAACGCGTTAGCCCGCTCCGCCCACTTCAGCAATTCGAGCCGCCGTGCCAGACTCATCGTCATCCCAAGCGGAAACTGATGGCCCGGCGTGACGTACACCAGCCGCGCTCCCTTCATATTTATGTCGTCAACTCGAATACCCGCCGCGTCGACTGGCACCGGCACCACCTCGGCCCCGCAGGCCGCAAACACCCGTGCCGCGCCCACATACCCCGGATCCTCCATCGCCACCCGGTCGCCCCGATCGAGCAGCAGTCGCGCCGCGAGATCGAACGCCTGCTGCGCGCCCGAAACGATCATCACCTGTTCCGTCGTGCATTTCACCCCGCGCGAAGCCGCCAGATATCCGGCCACAGCCCGCCGCAGCGGCGGATATCCCAGCGATTCGCACCCAGCCAGCGCGCTAACAGAAAGTTTCCGCAGTCGCCGTCCCGCAAGCTGGGCCCAGAGCGCCATCGGAAAGAGGTCGAACGCCGGAACATGCGCCCGAAACGCCCGCGGTGCCCGTGGTTCGTACGAAGGAAACGGACGCACCCGCCCGGCAAACGCCGAGAGCCTGGGTTCGTTTCGTAATTTCGCCTCCACCGCCGACGGTTGGGTTCGTTTCGTAATTTCCAGCATCGACTCCGGCAGTACCTTGCTCACGTACGTACCCGAGCCGATGCTGCCTTCGAGATAGCCCTCCGCTTTCAACTCCTCGAAGGCGCGCACCACCGTCCCGCGCGAAAGCCGGTACTGCGCCGCCAGATCGCGCGTCCCGGGCAACCGCGTACCGGGCGCCAGCCGTGCGGCCAGCACTTCGTTTCGCAAAACGGTGTACAACCAGCGATACTCAGGCTCGCCATTCTTCGGCAATGGCAGGGTCAGCTCGAACGTAGTAGTCTTTCGGGGCATGTGAAGTGGTCCAGAGAAAACGAGCTAAGTGGATCTTTCGTACAGTCCACTTCGGCCTTACCTTTGAATTGTAGAAAGAGATCAAACTTGCTCAAACAACTCGCAACATTCGCGCTCGCGGCCGTGCTGCTTCCGGCTCAGGAGATCTCCTCCCACAGCCTCCCGGAGATGGACGGCAAGAATCTGAAGGTCCACGTCGTCGACGTCAAGTACGCGCCCGGCGAAACCTCGAAGCCGCATACGCACCCGTGTCCAGTAATCGGCTACATCGTCTCGGGCACCATCCGGCATCAGGTAAAAGGCGAGCCCGAGGCGGTCTACCACGTCGGCCAGACATTCTACGAAGCTCCCAACGGCATCCACCTCGAATCCACGAACGACAGCAAGATCCAGCCCGCCGAGCTCCTCGCCATCTTTGTCTGCGACCACGAAACGCCGTTGACCAAACGGGTCGAATCAAAATGAACCGGCACCGATTCGCCATCCTCTATTTGCGTATTGCTCTCGGCGCAGCGTTTCTCTCGGCCGTGATCTCTCGCCTCCACGCGGGTTCCACCAGCTTCGCGCATTTCATCCAGTACACCGCGCAGGTCAATTCGTTCCTGCCCGCCACACTCGCTCCGGTTCTCGCCTGGGCCGCCACCATCGCCGAAACCACTTTCGGCATCCTGCTCATCGCGGGTTTATGGCCGAAATACGTCGCGCTCGGCAGCGCCATTCTGCTCGCGCTCTTCGGCACCGCGATGGCGATCTCCTTCGGCATTAAGGAACCGCTCGATTACTCGGTCTTCTCGGCATCGGCCGGAGCGCTCCTGCTCGGGTTCCAAATCCCTGAAAGCCAATCCGCATGAAAACTCTCGCGCTTACTCTCCTGCTCCTGACACCCTGTTTTGCCCAGGATGACTCTCAACTGCTCGCCACTCGTGTCAAAGTCTGGGAAGCCTGGTTCGCGGGCGATGTCGGTACACTCAAGCAACTGATTCCCGCGAATGCGATCGCGATCAGCGCCGGCGACCGCGACTGGAAATTTCAGCAACAGATCCTGGATGAATCAGCCGACTTCCATGCACACGGCGGCAAGCTCACTCATCTGGAATTCGCGCGCACGCAAGTTCAGCATTTCGGCAACGCCGCCTTCATTTACAGCGATTACCGGCTTGAAACGGAGCAGGCTGGCAAACGGTCGCAATCCGCTGGTCGCGTCACCGAAGTTTTTGTTTTTCAGAACGGTCGCTGGATCAATCCCGGCTGGCACACCGATCATCAGGAGACACCATGAATTCGAATCGCCGCACATTTTTCGGCTTTGCAGCCGCCCTTCTCGCTTTCTTCCGCGCCAAAGCGCAGCCGCACGCATCCGGATCCGGCGTGAAACTGCTCGCCCGCCACGCGCTCACCGGCCCGCAGCAGGGCATGGAAGCCGTACTCGTCGAGGTGACTTCCGCAGCAGGCGCGCCGTCGCACATCCATCGGCATCCCGGCTTCGTGCTCGGCTACGTTCTGGACGGCAAATTGAGTTTCGGCATCAACAACGAAACGCCCGAGACTATCTCTGCCGGCGCTTCCTTCTTCGAACCGATCGGCGCAGTGCACACCACCGGTGAGAGCGCCACGCCCGGCGAGCCCGTTCGCTTTCTCGCGTTCCTCGTCGTTCCTGCCGGCAGCTCGATCGTCCTACCGGCATGAATCTCGCAACGATCTTTCTACGCATCGCGCTCGGGGTCGATTTTCTATCCGCCGTCGCCGACCGCCTCGGCTTGTGGGGCGCGCCCGGACAGCCGAATGTGGCGTGGGGCGACATGCCGCACTTCCTCGAGTACACGGCGAAACTCAACCCGTGGTTCCCGGCCGCGCTGATTCCCTTCGTCGGCTGGGTGGCGACCATCGCCGAAATCGTACTCGGCCTGTTACTACTCATCGGTTTTCAAACGCGCTGGGTAGCACGATTGAGCGGCTTCTTGCTACTCGCATTCGCGCTCGGCATGACGTTCGGCACCGGCATCAAAACTGCCTTCGACGCTTCCGTCTTCGCCGCTGCTGCGGGTGCTTTTCTGCTTGCTGCGGCTCCCCGCTACCCCTGGAGCATCGATCAATTACGAACCAGATCTCAATCAGGAGTGAAATGATGGAACAACGCTATAACATTTTCAAAGCGTCTCCCGGCGCATACAAAGCCATGTCGGGGCTTGAACAATACCTGCACAGCTGCGGCCTCGAAGAGGGCCTGCTGCATCTCGTGAAGCTGCGCGTTTCGCAAATCAATGGCTGCGCGTTTTGCCTCGATATGCACTGGAAAGATCTGCGCGCGCTTGGCGAAACGGAGCAGCGCCTCTACTCGCTCGATGCCTGGCGCGAATGCCCGTATTACACCGATCGCGAACGCGCGGCGCTAGGCTGGGCCGAAGCACTAACGAAGATCACCGAAGGGCACGCGCCCGATGCGGTGTACGACGAAGCGCGCCAGCACTTCAATGAAAAAGACCTCGCCGATCTGACGCTCGCGATTACAACCATCAATGCCTGGAATCGTTTTGCAATCTCGGCCCGTACCGCGCCCGGGACGTATCAACCGGCAAAACGCCGCGAGCTGGTCGCTCAGTGAGCCATCGCTATTCGGCGCGTATCGCCTCGAGCGGATCGATCGCCAGCACGCGCGCTCCTGCTCGCCACGCGGCCAGCACCGCCACGGCGAGCAGGACAACGCACGCGCCGATAAGCGTGGTCGCGGCCGGAGCATTCGCCTCAAAAATGAGATGCGACAGAAAGCGAGCACAGCCGAGCGCAGCCGGTATACCGCAAAGCAATCCGGCCGCAACCGGCAGCGCACTCTGCCGCAAAAGCGTCCCGCGCAGGGTTCGGTACGATGCGCCCAGCGCCATGCGGATGCCCATCTCGCGCTTACGCTGCGCGATTACGTACAGTGCGGTTCCGTAAACGCCCGCGGCGGCGAGCAGCAATGCCACGAGCCCGAGGAAGAGCATGGCGGTGGTATAAAAACGTGGTTTGGCGAGCACTTCGTCGCGGCGCTGCTCGAGCGTCTTCACATCGTAAACAGCCACGCGCGGATCGGTCGCTCGAATCGCATCGCGGCAGCGCGCCAGATACACTTCCGGTTGCCCGGCGATGCGTGCCACGAACGTGAGCGCCGCCGGCGGCTCTTCCTGTATCGGCCAGAAGATCTGCGGCTCGGCATCGTCCTGCGGACCGCCAAGTCTTTCGGTCTGGACTACACCGATTACTACATAGGGTGCCCGGCTCCAGGGGGCTTTGATGTGGCGCCCCAGAATCAACGACCCGAGCCCGCTTCTTTGAGCGAAGGCTTCGTTGACAATAACCGGCTTCTCGGTGTCGCGCTGCTCCCGGAACGTAAAATCGCGGCCGCCGAGCAGCCGCGTGCCGATCGCATCGAAATAGCCGGGTAACACAGCGTTCGTAATCACTCGCGCGACACGCTGTCCGGAATCGAGGGTGAAGTCGCCCGCCATGTAGAAGTTGTCGGCCAACGGCAGATAACTGACAGCGCCCGCAGCCGTTACGCCCGGTACTGAGCGCAGCCGTTGGAGCGCCTGCGAGTAATATTGCCATTCGGCAGCGCTGTTGGGAAGCCCCGCGCCTTGCAGCGAAACACTGGCCGTCACGATCTTTTCGGTGCGAAATCCGAGATCGGCGCGCGCGAGGCGAACGAATGCACGGCCGAGCGATAAGGCGCCGAAGACGAGCACGATTGCCAGGCAGGTTTGCAGAGCAATCAGCAGAAAGCGGGCGTGGCTGCCGGGAATATTATCGGGTGTCTGGGTACGCAGATGTTCGGCAAGGGAACGGACGCGCAATGTGCCCGGCAACGCACCCAATACGAGACCGGTAATTAGAGCAAGCACGACAGCGAACGCCAGTACACGGGCATCGAGGACCGTGTACTGTTGGCTTGCGAGCGCCGGCGGCAGAAAGGAGAAGGCAATGTGAGCTACCCAGCGGGCAAGCAACAGCCCAAGGACGGCAGAAACAAACGTGAGAGCGAACGCTTCCGTAGTGCGCTGCTGCGACAGGCGCGCGCTGCTTGCGCCCAGCGCGGCTCGAATCGCGAATTCGGAGCGGCGCTCGTTGTTGCGCGCGAGCAGAACGTGAGCGACATTGGCACACGCGGCGAGCACCAGCAGCAACGCCATGCCGGCCAAAGCCCAGCTCGCTTCGCGTACCGGCCCGGCGAGCTGATTGCGAATGGAAACGAGACGCGGACGGTTCAGCGGATCGCGCTTCAGGGCGGCGGGCTCCGCACGCGAAATTTCGGCGCGAAACATTCGCTGAGCTGTGCCGAAAGCGAGACCGGGACGAAGGCGTCCAATGGTTTCAAACCAGAACGCACCGCGCTTTGGAATCTTTTCGATATCGAAAACGGTCGGCACCCAGATCCGAGTGCCGGCAGGATAGTCGAAGCGGGGCGGCGCGACGCCGGCAATGGTGAACGGATGTCCGTTGAGCCGCAGCGTTCCGCCCAGCGCAGCCGGATCACCGGCATAAAGCTGCTGCCAAAGCGTGTAGCTGATCACGGCGACGCCGTTGTGCCCGAGGATGTCTTCTTCAGGCGAGAATGTTCGTCCAAGGGCGGGCGATACGCCGAGCAGGGCGAACAGATTGGCCGAGCTTTCGGTGGCCTTCACGCGATAGCTCTCGGTGCTGCGCGCCAGATTCATCTCGGAGACGGAGAATGTGGCAGCACTCGAGAGATAGGAGGAATCGTGTGACCAGGCATAGAACGCATTACGGCCTTTCAAAGCCGTGAACGGCGATAGCCAGAGCTCGACCAGCCGCGCGGAATCGCGAAACGGCAGACCGCGCAGCAGCAGCGCATTGAGGACGCTGAAAATGCCGGTGGCCGAACCGATGGCGAGGGCGAGCGCCGCAATGGCAAGCGTCACACTCGCTTTGCGCCGGCGATAGACGCGTACGGAGTGCTTGAGATCGCTTGCAATTTCGCGCGCGCGCTGCCCGGGCAGCGTCGTCGCAAGATCGCGAAGTGTGTGCAGAGCGAGTGCGACTCGTTGACCGCGGTTGCGCGTCTCGCGATACTCATCGCGCAACTGGCGCTCCATTTCCGAGGCGTATTCCTCGCGAAAACGCGCTGGATACAGGCGCAGCAGGCGTCGATACAAGCGCGGAAACATCAGGCCAGCTCCGGCAACGAGAGATGCGATTGGGCGAGGGTGACCAGTTCGCGCAATCGCAGAGCTTCGGCTTCGACGACGCGCCGGCCAAGCGCAGTGATGCGGTAATAGCGGCGGCGTTCGTCGTCGAGATGCGGGTCGGGCCGCTCGTCGGATTCCTCGATGAACCCGTTCTCGAGCATTTTGTTGATGGAGCCGTAGAGAGCGCCTGAGCCGAGGTTCAGCTTACCGCCCGTCCGCTCGAGAATGGCGCGTTTCAACGCATAGCCGTGGCGTTCGCCTTCGGTAAGCGCCAGGAGCATGTGAAACACGGCGAGCGGGAGCGGGAGGAAGGCGTCCATCTGAGCTTTTGGCATCCGCGGCATACTACGTCATATATTGACATAGTATGCCGCGGCCGTACAGCATTATTTCTGCGCTGGCGCGAAATCCAGGAATCCCGTCACGCTGGCGAGTTTTCCATCGCGAACGGTGGCGAAATCCGTGCCGCCTGCAACCGGCGGTGCATCCTTCGGCCCCAGATGCCAGGAGAAACGTGCCGTATTGTTGTGGCTGTCGATCGTGCCGGTCTGACGGAATTCGAGTCCGGCAAACTGCTGTTGCACGCCGGCGATCATTGCGTCGATGCCGCTGTGCCCTTCACCGCGCATGAGCGGATCGAGGTAGGTGGCGTCTTCGGCCCAGGTGTTCGCGATGATCTGTTGACGGCGGCCCGGATCGGTCTCGTTCCAGGCCGCGAAGTAGTTGTCGATAAGAGTGGTGAAGTTGTTTTCCATGACGCCATGATGCAGTCTCTTCACTCATTGCCGCAATTACGTCGGAGGTAATGGCGCGCTGTCTCTCGAATCGCTATGTTCGAGAGTATGGCAGCAGCTGTTGCGGTGGGAAGTGTCCTGCGCCAGTGGCGCGAGCGAAAACGGATGAGCCAGCTTGACCTCGCGTGCGAGGCGAATATTTCGACGCGTCATCTGAGCTTTATCGAGACCGGCCGTTCTCAGCCGAGCCGCGACATGATCCTGCAAATTGCGGAGACACTGGAGCTGCCGTTGCGCGAGCGAAATCAACTGCTGCTGGCGGGAGGATTTGCGCCCGTATTTCCCGAGCGAGCGCTGGAGGATCCTTCGCTTGCGGCAGGGCGGCGCGCAATCGAAGCGGTGCTGCGCGGGCATGAGCCGAATCCGGCCCTTGCCGTCGACCGGCACTGGAACATGTTAACTGCCAACGCAGCCCTTCCGCCGCTGCTTGCGGGAGTGAGCGAAATGCTGCTTGCGCCACCAGTAAATGTTTTGCGCGTTGCGCTTCACCCGGAAGGGCTCGGATCGCGTGTTCTGAACTTTTGCGAATGGCAGCGGCACCTGATCGCTCGTCTGCGGCATCAACTGGCCGCAACTGCGGATCCGCACCTGTCCGATTTGATCGAAGAACTCCGACAATATCGACCAGCGCGGTCGGATCAGCCGTCGAGCGCGGAAGATTACGGGAGCCTGGTTGTGCCGCTGCGGTTGAGCACGGATGCGGGCGTTCTGAACTTGCTGAGCACAACAACGGTATTCGGGACGCCGCTCGATGTGACGCTTTCCGAGATTGCGATCGAATCGTTTTTCCCGGCCGATGCGGAGTCAGGCGAGCGGCTCAGGAATTTGTGTGCAGGCGAGCCGGCGTGCGCAGCACGGTGAAGCGATGCTCGGCGAGCCCGGTCTCGTGTGGATAAAGTAGATCGTGCAGCGTGATGGAGCCGAGCACACGATCCACCGCATCCTGTACGTTGCGCCAAAGGGAACGCATGGAGCAATCGGCGGAATGGACGCAGTCGTGTTTCTTGCCCGCGTGCCGGCCGCAAAAGCCGTCTTCGTAAATGCGGCCGCCGAGAATGGCGAGAGCGTCGCCGACGAGAATCTGCTCGGGCGGGAGCGCGAGCGTGTAGCCGCCGACTTTTCCGCGGGCGGCTTTGACAAATCCGCCGCGGCGTAAGACGCGCAGCAGTTTCGCGGCGTAGGGAGTGGAGATGCCTTCGCACTGGCTGATTTCGGGAATCGTGGCGCTGCCGTGTTCCCCGCGCCGCGCAACCTGCACCAGGCAGCGTAAACCGTATTCCTCGTGCGACGTCAGCTTCATTTGATTTTGGATAGCGGCACGACATTGCGGCCGAGATCGAGATCGAAGCCAAGCGCGAACTTGGCGGCGTCGGACATCTTGCTGCGATCCCACGGCGGGTCGAAAACGATATCGACCTTCGCAGAACGAACGCCGGGCAGGTTTTCGATCTTGTATTTCACCTGCGCGGGCATGCTGTCGGCCACCGGGCAGTTGGGCGCGGTCAGCGTCATGCGGACAGCGACATCGTTCTCGGGCGAGATGTCGATGCCGTAGATGAGCCCGAGCTCGTAGATGTTCACCGGAATCTCGGGATCGTAGACCGTCTTGAGCGCGTCAACGACTCGGTTGCGCAAATCTTCTGACATAGCTACTCCGTCGAGACCGGCTTGTGCTCGTTCTGCAGCGCGGCGTGCAGTGTGTGCCAGGCGAGTGTGGCGCACTTGACGCGCATCGGATATTCGCGCACGCCGGAGAAGACTGCGAGTTTGCCGAGATCGGGCGCGGGCAGTTTGTCTTCGGTCAGCAGCGAGTGGAATTTCGCGAAGATCTGCTCGGCTTCTTCGGGTGTTTTGCCTTTTACGGCGTCGGTCATGAGCGAGGCGGAAGCGGTGGAGATCGCGCAGCCCTGGCCCTGGAACGCGACATTCGCGACGCGGCCGTTGTCGATTTCAAGCTGCAGGGTGAGGCGATCGCCGCAGAGCGGATTGTGGCCCTCGGCGCTGTGCGTGGCGTGCGCAAGCGTGCCTCGGTTGCGCGGGCGCTTGCTGTGGTCGACGATGGTTTCCTGATACAGATCGCTTAGCGTCGACATCAGGCGAAAAACTCCTGTACTTTGCGAATACCGGCAACGAGCGCATCCACTTCGGCGACAGTGTTGTAGAACGCAAACGAAGCGCGCGTGGTCGCGGCGACTTGGAAGCGATCCATGACGGGCTGCGCGCAGTGATGCCCGGTGCGAACCGCGATACCGAGTTGATCGAGGAAGGTGCCGATATCGTGCGGATGAATGTCTTCGAGCACGAAGGAGATCACACTGGCTTTTTCCGGCGCCTGCCCGAGAATGCGCACGCCCGGCAATTGCTGGACAACGTGCGTGGCGTACTTGAGCAACTCGGCTTCGTAGGCGGCGATGCGATCGAGACCGATCTGATTCACGTAGTCGATGGCGGCTCCGAGTCCGATGATGCCGGCGATATCGGGCGTGCCCGCCTCGAACTTGTAGGGCAGTGTGTTGTATTCGGTCTTTTCAAACGTGACCGAGCGGATCATGTCGCCTCCGCCTTCAAACGGCGGCATAGCATCGAGCAGCGCTTGTTTGCCGTAAAGCACGCCGATGCCGGTGGGCCCGAAGAGCTTGTGGCCGGAGAAAGCATAGAAATCGACATCGAGCGCGCGCACATCGACCGGCATGTGCGGCACAGCCTGCGCGCCATCCACGACTACCTTCGCGCCCACGCGATGCGCCAGCTCGGTCATGTAGGCGATCGGGTTCACGGTGCCGAGCGCGTTTGAGACATGCGCCAGCGCGACCACTTTGGTGCGTTCGGTGAGCGCGGCTTCGAAATCGGCGAGCGGGATGACCCCGGAGTCATCGATATGAACGACCTTGAGATGCGCACCTTTTTCGAGGCACAGCATCTGCCAGGGGACGATGTTCGAATGGTGCTCGAGCCCGGAGACGAGCACTTCATCGCCGGCCTTGAGGTTGGCGCGGCCAAAGCTCTGTGCGACTAAGTTGAGGCCCTGCGTCGCACCGCGCACGAAGATAATTTCGTTGGTCGAGCGCGCGTGCATGAATTTGCGCGCTTTCTCGCGAGCGCGGTCGCAGGCTTCGGTTGCACGCGTGCTCAGCAGATGTACCGCCCGATGCACGTTGGCGTTGTAGTGCGTGTAGTAATCGACGAGCGCGTCGATGACAGCCTGCGGCTTTTGAGTCGTGGCGGCGTTATCGAGATAAACGAGCGGCTTGCCGTGGACCAGCTCCCTGAGGATCGGAAAATCCTCGCGAATGCGGTCCACGTCGAAACCGGCAGGAGCTTCGATTACTTCCGCCCGCACCGAGGACATTATGCACTCTCCGCGAAGCTCTTATGCGTGAGAACTTCGAAGAGCGCTTTTTCGAGATACTGACGAATTCGTTCCACACCCATGCGCTCGATCACATCGCGTGCGAAAGCATAGATGAGCAGGTTACGGGCTTCGTCTTTGTTGATGCCGCGGGCTTGCAAATAGAAGAGAGCTTCCTGATCGAGCTGGCCGACGGTCGCGCCGTGCGTGCAGCGCACGTCATCGGCCAGAATCTGCAGCTCGGGTTTGGTGTTGATGCTCGCATTCTCGCTGAGCACCAGGTTCTTGTTGGTCTGCTTGGCGTCGGTCTTCTGCGCGTCCTTGCGGACGTAGATCTTGCCGTTGAACACCGCGGTGGAATGGCCGTCGAGGATGCCTTTATAGAGCTCGTGGCTCGCGGCATAGGCTTCAGCGTGATCGATGGCGGTGTGATTATCGATGTGCTGTTTGCCGTTCGCGAAGTAAAAACCGTTGACGGTGCCCTCGCTACCCGTGGAGAGCACGGCATTGATATCGTTGCGCACGAGCGCTCCGCCGAGCGTGACGTTGTGCTGCTTAAAATTCGCATTGCGCCCCAGCCGGGCTTGAATGGTGGCCACGTGAAACGCTTCGCGACTCTCTTCGTTGAGCTTGATGTGCTCGACGATCGAATTTTCGCCGACGACGATTTCGGTCACGGCGTTGGTGAAGTATTTGCCTGCGCCGGAGTAGCGCTCGATGATCTGGACCTGGCTGTTCGGGCCGACCACGATGAGCGTGCGCGGATGAGTGGTGCGGCCCTGCAGAGCCTTGAATTCGATATCGATCGGCTCCGGCAACACCGTGTTCGCCGGAACCTGCACAAAAGCGCCATCCTCAAATTGCGCGGTGTTCAGCGCGACAAACGGGTTGTCCGCGGTCGAGGCATAGCGGCCCAGATGCGCTTCAATCAGCTCGGGATCCGCTTCGAGAGCGTCTTTCAGGCTGGGCCCCGCGACCACCGGAGCGGCCACCGGGAACTGCGCCTTCACGATCGGCGCGATGTTGGTGAAGCGCCACTCTTCGTTGCGGGTTGTGGGGTAGCCCTGAGATTCGAACTGCTCGGCAGCGCGCTTGCGCAGCTCGCTCAAACCCGAGACCGTCTCCATGATCATCGCGCGATCTCCGCAAACTCCTCGAGGCCAGCGTAGCCGCTCTCTTCGAGCGCGAGCGCCAGCTCCTTGCCGCCCGATTTGACAATGCGGCCTTCTGCGAGAACATGTACGAAGTCGGGAACGATGTGGTTCAGCAGGCGTTGATAATGCGTGATGACCAGAATCGCCCGATCTGGGCTGCGCAGCGCATTCACGCCGCTCGAAACCACTTTGAGCGCATCGATATCGAGACCCGAGTCGGTCTCATCCAGCAAGGCGAGACGCGGCTCGAGCACGGCCATCTGGAAAATTTCGTTGCGCTTCTTCTCGCCACCCGAGAACCCGGTGTTCACGGCGCGATTGAGCAGCGATTCGTCCATCTCCATGATCGACATCTTTTGCCGCACGAGATTGAAGAACTCCATCGCATCCACTTCCGGCTCGCCCTTCTGCTTGCGAATCGCGTTCAGTGCAGCCTTCAGGAAGTAGAGATTGCTGACGCCCGGAATTTCGACCGGATATTGAAAGGCAAGGAAAATGCCCTTCTGCGCGCGCTCTTCGGGGTCGAGCTCGAGCAGGTCTTCGCCTTCGTAGATGATCTCGCCCTTGGTGGCTTCGTACAGATCGCGGCCGGCGATCACCTGCGACAGCGTGCTCTTACCCGAGCCGTTCGGCCCCATGATGGCGTGCACTTCGCCCGGATAGATCGTCAGGTTGATACCGCGCAGAATTTCTTTATCGCCCGCCTTCGCGTGCAGATCTTTGATTTCGAGAATCGGGCTCTTCGCCACTCCGTTTCCTCCCACTTCGTTAACCAACACTTCCTTCTAAACTCACGCCCAGCAATTTCTGCGCTTCCACGGCGAACTCCATCGGCAGCTCGCGAAATACTTCCTTGCAGAAGCCGTTGACGATCATGTTCACTGCGTCTTCGGTTGGTATGCCACGTTGACGGCAGTAAAAAATCTGGTCCTCACCGATCTTGGAAGTGGAGGCTTCATGCTCGATGCTCGAGGACGTGTTCTTCACTTCGAGATACGGGAAGGTGTGCGCGCCGCATTTGTCGCCGAGCAGCATCGAATCGCACTGCGAGTAGTTCCGCGCCCCGGTTGCGCCCTTGAGAATTTTCACCGCGCCGCGATACGTGTTCTGTCCGTGGCCCGCCGAAATACCTTTCGAGACGATCGTCCTGCGCGTGTTCTTGCCGACGTGGATCATCTTGGTGCCGGTATCGGCCTGCTGATAGTTGTTCGTCAGCGCAACGGAATAGAACTCGCCCACCGAGTTGTCGCCCATCAGAATGCAGCCCGGATACTTCCACGTGATCGCCGAGCCGGTCTCGACCTGCGTCCACGAAATTTTCGAGTTCACGCCGAGCGCTTTGCCGCGCTTGGTGACGAAATTATAGATGCCGCCCTTGCCTTCTTTATCGCCCGGATACCAGTTCTGCACGGTCGAGTATTTGATGGTGGCGTTGTCGAGCGCAACGAGTTCGACTACAGCTGCGTGCAACTGATTCGTGTCGCGCATCGGCGCCGTGCAGCCTTCCAGATAGCTGACCGAGGCGCCTTCGTCGGCAATAATCAGCGTGCGCTCGAACTGGCCGGTGTCTTTGGCGTTAATACGGAAGTAGGTAGAAAGCTCCATGGGGCAGCGCACGCCCTTAGGGATGTAGCAGAACGAGCCGTCGCTGAAGACCGCTGAGTTGAGCGCCGCGAAGAAGTTGTCGGTAGAAGGAACGACGGTACCCAGATACTTGCGCACCAGCTCCGGATGTTCCTGCACCGCCTCCGAGAACGAGCAAAAGATAATGCCGAGTTCGCCGAGCTTCTCTTTGAAAGTCGTAGCGACGGAGACACTGTCGAAAACCGCGTCTACGGCAACCCCGGCGAGCAGCTCGCGCTCATGCAGCGGAATGCCGAGTTTTTCATACGTCCTAAGGAGCTCGGGATCCACTTCCTCGAGGCTCTTGGGCCGATCGATCTTGGTCTTCGGCGCGGCGTAGTAGATGACCTTCTGGTAGTCGATCGGCGGATAGTGGATGTTCGCCCAGGTCGGCTCTTCCATCGTGAGCCAGTGTCGATAGGCTTTCAAACGCCACTCGAGCATGAACTCAGGCTCATTCTTGCGTTTGGAAATCAGCCGGATAATGTCTTCGTTGAGACCAGCGGGAACGGTTTCCGATTCGATCTCGGTGACGAATCCCCACTTATATTCCTGATTGGCAAGGGACTCGATCGAACTTACTTCAGTGGGCATGTAGGGGTCTCTTCCTCTAGGCTGGCAAATCTATACAGTTTCGTCAAGATTGATTATACTGGGGGAGCAGAGATTGAATCTTCGCCCCGCTGAAAAGACGCGGGCTCATCCAAAAAACGCATGATTACGGTCACTGACAACGCCGTCAAACGCATCAAGCAGCTACTCGAAAAGCACAACTGCGAGGGCGGTTTACGGCTCGGCGTGCAGGGCGGCGGCTGCTCGGGAATGAGCTACCTGTTTCGCCTGGATCCGAAGCCGCGGGCGACGGACCACATCCTTACGTTTGATGCTGTAAACGTGTATGTGGATCCGAAAAGCTTTCCGTATTTAGACGGGCTTACCCTTGATTTTACCGAATCGCTGATGGAGAGTGCTTTCGTGTGGCACAATCCGAACGCCAAGCGGAGTTGCAGCTGCGGTAAAAGCTTCGCCGTCTAGCATCCCAACGCGCACCGGCCCACTCGCATTTCCTCGGGGTAACTTCTGAACGGCGGATCGGTTCTCACCATCGCCATGCGACCCCTCTTCCTGCTTGCCGCTCTGTTCAGCACAGCCTTATTTGCACAGTCGTCTGGCGATGCCGTCGCAAACGCGCACGTCGTTTACGCCAATCGCCATTTCGAGCAAACCGGTGTAAGCGCCGCGCCCGACGGCCGTCTGTTTGTCAATTATCCGCGCTGGTCGGACCGGTATTTGAATGCCGTGATCGTACAGACTCCGGACGGCAGTCAGGAGCCTTATCCCGACCTCGAGTGGAACCGCTGGGACGGCAAGCCGCAGACCGCTGCGAACCATTTCGTCTGCGTCCAGGCGGTGCTCGTCGATCAGGCCAACACGTTGTGGGTGGTCGATCCGGCTGCGCCTCTGCTGACCTCGCCGGTTCCGAACGGCCCGAAACTGGTGCGAATCGATCTGCTCACAAATAGAGTGCTGCAGGTGTTCCCGATGGAGCAGGTCGCGCTTCCTGACAGCTATCTGAACGACATCCGCATCGATAATAAGCGCAACTTTGCGTATCTCACCGACAGCGGCCACGGCGGCATCATCGTCCTGGATATCGGCACCGGCGAAAGCTGGCGCAAACTGGACGGCAATCCCTCCGTGCTCGGCAATCCCACTATCCCGGTCGTGGTGCACGGCTTTGAACTGAAGCAGCCGAACGGTAAGCCGGCCCTGTTCAATTCGGACAGCATCGAGCTCTCGAAAGACGGCAATACGCTCTACTACAAGGCGATCAATTCCGACACGCTGTGGAGCGTTCCAACAGCCTTGCTGCGCGACCGGAGCGCGGACCCATCCCCAGCCGTGAAAGCAGCCGCGACAAATCTCTTTCCAACCGACGGACTGTGGATGGATTCAAAGAACCGGCTGTATCTAAGCGATGTGGAACACAATGCCGTTCGAAGGCTCAACACCACCGGCCAGCTCGAACTCATCTTTGAATCGCCGGCGCTCGATTGGTCCGATACATTCAGCGAGGACGCCTCGGGCAACATCTATATCAGCGCCTCGCGGCTCGACGAGCAGCCTCGCTATCACGATGGCTACAGCACCCGCCATGGCCGTCCGTATCTGATCTTCCGGCTCGACGGCCTCGACCCGCATTAACTCAATCCAGCTTCCGGATCAGCTGCGTCTCGCCCGGCGCGAGCAGATAATTTGTGATAAACGTGGCCGGCTGATCCGCGGCATCGAATTGCAGAATTCTGGTATTCGCCGGTTCATAAAAAGCATCGCCCGCGTGCAGCACCTGCGGCTCGTGCCCTTCGACATGGAAGAGAATCGTGCCGCTCACCACGTATCCAACCACCGGACAGGGATGCTCGTGCAAGCCCGTTTTCTGATTCGGCGAAAAGCGGATTTCGCGCACATCGACCGTACCAATTGTTTTTGCGCCTACGTCCGCCTTGAGGAGCGGCTTGCGCACGATGTTCTGCGCGGCTGTAAGCGGTATCAGCAGTGCAATGGCACCCACCGCCAACCCGAGCGGTTTCCGGATCTTCATACCTGCTTGGATGTGCTTGTCTTCGCTGGGGTTGCGGCATTCGCAGCGCTCGCGAGGTGTTGCTCTTTTTTAACCGAACATTTGTGGTTTCGTGCTTTACTCGCGCGGCGATCTTCGGGTAAGCTGGATGTTCCCATCCCGAAAAGGCGGTCCAGCATAGCGTTTCGTACACATCTGCAGTTACTGGTGCGTTCTGCATGCGCGGCTCTGTTGCTTTCGGCGGTAGCCGGCGCGCAAACCGGTCCGCCGCTCGAAGTGCGTCTCAAAACGCATCTGACCAGCTACTCCTCGAAGGCCGGCACGCCATTCGAATGCGTTGTGCTGCGCGATTATCTGCGTAGCGGCCGGGTGGCGATCCCGCAGGGCAGCATCGTTCACGGAACCGTAAGACGGGCAATCTCGGTCGGCATTGGCCTGCGGCATGAGCGCGCCGCACTCGAACTGAATTTCGATAGCTACGAAGTGCCGGGCGGCGAACGGATTCCGCTTGCGGCGAGTCTCGCATCTATTGATAACGCGCGCGAGCATGTGGATCGCAACGGTCGCATACGCGGTGTTCTGGCGGCCAATAATCCGGGCAACCTTCTAAATGGATTCTGGGCCCGGCCGGTTCAAAACTTCGCAGTCCGTTCACTGATCGGGCTCACAGGGGCTGCTAATCAGATCTGGGTCAAGTACTCGCTTGGTCCTTTCGGTGCGGCGGGCATCTTTGCGGCGCACTGCCTGTTTACCAAATTTCCTGAGCCCGAGATCCAGCTTCCGCCGGGCACGGACATGAAGCTGGCGGTTCGATTACCCGAGATGCAGATGCTGCAGGTGGCGGCCGGGAGTACGACTCAAAGCGCTCCGAATCCCGAATTCGCCGATGGCCTGAAGGAGTGGGTCGCTGGCCGCCTGCGGCCAATCACCTACGCCAATGGCCGAATTGCACCAGATGAGCTGAACGTGATTCTGCTCGGCTCGCGCGCGCAGATTATTTCGGACTTCACGGCCGCCGGCTGGAGTGAAGCCGATCAGCGAACCTGGGGCACCTCGTCGCGCGTCTATCTCGCATTCAGCAGCATGCGCAGCTACAGTTCCGCGCCCGTTTCGCCTCTGCTCTACCGCGGCGCCGAACCCGACCTGGTCTTCGAAAAGTCGTTCGATACGGTCACGCAGCGCCATCACGTGCGCTTCTGGAGTGCGGGCGAGTTCCAGGGCGAACCGGTCTGGCTGGGCGCCGCCACTCACGACAGCGGTATCGTATTTCACACAGCAAGGTTCACCTTTTCACACAAAATCGACTCCAATATCGACCTCGAGCGCGACAAAGTCGAGACCGATCTCGGTTTCGCCGGCTGCTCGCAGACTGCGCTGCTGCTGCCGCGCCCCGGTTCCCTGGCCCGCACCGGCCAGCGCATCAGCACCGATAATAACCTCCTGGTTCTGGCCATGCGGCCGTGCGAGGCAGCGCCTTCCGACAACGTGCCTTTTGAGCGTCCCGGCAATCGCGCCAGCAGATTAGCCCGCCGCATCGTGCTCGAGACGCGCAACTACGTTTTACGGGATAACGCCTATTACTGGGCCTATCATCTGCTGCGCAGCAAGCACGACCACACGAATCCGTTAAGCAATTAGCAGGGGAAAAACGAGCAGCGGTTGCGTGGAACAGGCCGCGGGCCGGGGGTAAAGAGAAGGGCGAGCGGCGCCATCGGGTAGTCCCCGTGAACCGGGTCGGAAAGCGAAAGCAAACCGCAACGGAGTCCGGGCCGCGTCTACCCTTCTTTTGCATCCAGCATACTCTCGAAATGCCCGCCGCGCCAGAGAAATCCGTATCGAATTTTCACAAAAGGTTTGTGAAATGGTATCGGGATTATCCGACTCGGTAAATTTGGCGCGCCTGCGCCCGGCAGGTCTCTCGGACCTCGTACGCTAACTAGCTGAAATTTATACTCTTGCTTTTCCTTTGGGGATATGTGAGTATTTGGTAAGCGGATTGCAGATAGGTAAAGCGTAATGGGAACCGCTGCCAAGCCCTCTCTCCGTGAGCAAGGAACTCCAATGACACTTGCGCTCAGCGCTGGCGAATCCAGTTGGCGGAATCCGGTCGAAGATCTCTGCGACGAACTGATGTGCCACATCTTCGAATGCGCGTCCTGCATCAACGGTTTTGAGGACGTCTGCCAGACCTATCGCGCGCTGAACAAAGAGATCGCGGCGGCCGGCGGCCCTACCAAAGGCGTCGCACTCACGATGTAAACACCGGCGAGCAGGGGGCCGCCGTTGCCGATCGATCCACTCACATCCGAATCAGCCTCCAATTATTGAGCACGTCCCTGTCGAAGAGCGCCGCGGAGCGGTTTTCGCGGGTAATCGCGCCTCTGCGTCCGGCCCTTTCTCGAGCAGCGGAAATCGATCCGTGCGAAAGGTTTGCCCGTACCACCGGGACTATTTCGCTCTCTAAACCCGTCGTTTGAAGTGGTTTAAACCTGGTGGTTTGATCTACTATCAAATGTCTAGGAGAAGAGATGATCAAAAAGCACTACCTGCTGCTCGGACTAAGTGCGGCTCTCGCCATTGCGCCGGCCGCGTTCGCAGACGCATTCCATTTTTCCTTCACCGGCTCCGGCGTCACCAGTTCGGGAACGTTGTGGGTCTCTCCGAGTTCGAAGCCGGGCGTCGATCTGGTTACCGGCATCAGCGGAACCTTTTCCGATACGAACGTAGGCGTTTCCGGAGCGATTACCGGGTTATATCAGCCGGTGTCTTATGTCAGTAATACTCTGGCCACGCCTGGTGTCGCGTTTACGACCGGCGGGTTATCTTACGACGACACATTTTATCCGGGAGGCAACTCTCCGGCGATCTGTTACGAGCTCGTCAACGGTGTCCCCACGCTGACCTATCCGTTTTCCGGAGGCGCGTTCGACATCTTTGGCGTGGCGTTTAACATTGCCGGGCCGGGAGGTTACGTTGCGGAACTCTGGAGCAATGGCGATGTGGGCAACGGTCCGATTGTCTACGCGGCCGGACTTGCCAACGCGACTGGCATAGTTGACGATCCGAATAACGGCCCTGGCTCGACCATTCCGCCGGGAAGGTTTGGCTCTCTGACGACGAGTGCCGTGCCAGAGCCCGGCTCACTGCTGTTGCTCGGCCTCGGCCTGACAGGTGCGGGTGTGCTTGGCGAGTGGAAGCGCAGACGGCAGAATCGTTCCGAGATATAGGGCGAACGATCGGGTCGTCTTGCAAGGCGGCCCGAAAGGTCTAAGCAGCGATCAGTACGATCGTCATCTGGTAGAACTTGAACGTATTTGCTTCTTCCGGCTTGTCGGCGACCGCCGCGCGATAGCGGTCGAGCACATCATTTATAAAAACAGGCCGGAGCGATTCGGGCAATCGCTTCGTCCACTCGATCATGGTTACCGCCCCGAACGCAGCGAAGTCGGCGCGCGTGCGGAAGTCCCAGGATTTCGAATCCGTCTGCACGCGCTCGATTTCAAATCCCGTTTTCCGCGCGAGCGCGCAGTACTCGTCGGGCGTGAGACGAATGTAAGGATCGCGAAAATCAGCGAAGTACTGGCTCCACGCCGGCGCAGTTCTGGTTTCCTCGAGAACCGTTTCGATGCTCTTGCGCGGCCCGATCGGAACCAGCCGCAGATACGCGCTCCCGCCTGGCTTGAGCGCGCGATGTATAGAGGCCAGCGCCGGCTGCTGTTCCTGTATCCAATGCAGCGCGTTGAACGAAACGGCCAGGTCAAATTCATGCTGAAACGGGAGCGCGCGCGCATCGGCAACTTCGAACCTAAGGTTCGGACGGCTGTTGCGCGAAGCGAGCTCCACCATGTTCATTGAGGCATCCACCCCGACGACGCTGCCGTTTGTCAGCCGGCTCGCTATTTCGGCGGTGATCCGGCCATCGCCGCAACCGACATCCAGCACGCGCTCGGAGCCCTTCAGCTCCAGGCTTGCGAGAACTTCAGCCGCCATGGTTTGCTGTAACGTTGAGCGCTCGCGATAAAGCTCGGCATTCCATTCCGTCATCGCGGCTCCCGCGTCACGCTTGCAGCCGATTCCCGCAGGTCACTCCGATTCCAGTGATCGGCAAAAATTTTCGCAATCGTGTAGATACTCTGCATCGGGTTCGCGCCCACCGACGTCGGAAACACACTTCCATCCACCACAAACAGATTCTGTGTGCCCCAGACATGGAAATCCTGGCCAACCACACTGTCTTGCGGTGTGGCACCCATTTTGTCGGTCGCCTGCATGTGCGCCGAACTCAGCATGGTCCGGTTCGGGATGAACCGCAGCTTTTTGTCGATGCTGGCAGCCTCGTCGGCCGAGCGAAAGACCTGCGGCTCGAACTGCTGCGAACTGCTCTTGGGCTGTTCCAGAATGTCTTCCGTCGTCGGCAGATAAACTTCCTTCGCGCCGGCCTGAAACATAATACGGACTGCCTCGGCCACTCCCTCCGCAAACCGCCGCTTGTCGTCCTCGCTCAGCGTGTAGTCGATCTCCGGGTTTCCATTCGCATCGAGGCGCAGGCGGTTGTCTGCTTGCGGCGTGTCGATCAGCATCACCCCAAACCCGGCCAGATATCGAAACGCCTTGATCATTTCGTAGGAATGCAGCGCGGGGCCCGGACTCATGATTCCGGCATAAATCGGCTGATCGGCCATCGATTCGAGCGCATAGCCGCGATCCGGCAGATGATCGTCGACATACACCGAGGCTTCGGTGCCTTTGAGCACGTCGATGTAATGCGAGAAGCGGCCCATAATCGGCATGGAAGGATGCAGCACGACGCCGCGCCCGATCTGGTCGTTAGCCACGCCGCTGCGCAGCAGAATGGTTGGCGAGCCCAGCGCGCCGGCCGAAAGAATGACCGTATTCGCGCGAATCGTGAAACTTTCGCCGGCTGGTATGTGCAGCTGATTCGGATCGGCAATGACGCCGTTCTCCGGAATCGGAGCTCGCATGCGTACTTCAACCCCGATGGCGCGACGGTTTTCTCCCTGCTCCGAGAACAGCACCCGCCCCACATCAGCATCCGGGATCATGCCCAGCGGATTGTCTCGATCCTCGAGCGCGCCGATCAGCAGCTCGCTTTCTGCCGAGCGCTTGTCCGTCACGGGCGACGGAGATTTGCCCGGCGGATACGTATTCAAACTGTAAAGCTTGGGATGCAGACCCGCGCGCCTGGCGCCTTCCCAGAGAACATCGTTGTTGGCATTGATCTCCTGCTCGCTCAGGGTGCGCGTGCCGATCGCGCGCTTCACCCATTCATACGCCGCCGCCAGTTCCGGCTGCGTGAACTGGCCCGGTGCAATCCGTCCCGCCTGCCGCCACGATTCAATCTTCAGCTGAATCGGTTTCGAGGTAGGAGCAAAACACAGATCGACATTCACCTGCGACCCTCCTCCCACCGCCATTCCATTGCGAATGCGAATGGCTCCGTCGGAGGAAGTGCGTGTGTCGAGGAGATCGTCAATCAGGCGCGTCTCCATCGAACCGGGCACCACAAACGAGCCGCGCTCGACCAGCAGTACACGCCTGTGATGACGGCGAAGCTCATGCGCCAGCACCGAACCCGCCGGACCGCTGCCCACAATCAGCACGTCGATCGCATGCCCGTCGGCTTCGGTGAGTTCATGCCGTGTGCGGTCGTAGGCGAGGCGCGTAGGCGGCAGACGCGGCGTATGCGTGCGAACGTAATCCGGTGGCGCAAACAGCGAAAGTTTCACTCCCGTCAGCTGCTCCTGCACCGCTCCGTAGCCCTTTACGATGTAGAAGTTTCGCACCGTGGCTGCCAGGCGCCGCGGAGCCGTTTCCGCACAGTTTTGTAGCAGCAGCCACACCTGATTTCGCTGCTCGTGAGACAGCGCCGCGAACGAGATCGCATGATTCGCCTCAAGTATCGGCGCCAGCCCGCACGAACCGGGAAAACCGCCCAAATCGGCAAACGGCTCGAGTAATTCCCGCATCTGCGGCACCTGCGAAGCCTGCTGCCAGATCGCATCGCGCGCGCCTCGGAGCAATGCCGCCGCTCCCGGATCACCGGGCAGCTCGTCAACCGGAAGGAATGTCGCAAACAGCGCGTTGTGTACCGCGTGCAGCGAATCGTCCGAAGAAGCCGCTCGATTTCCACCCGCCAGCGCGATCCGGCAATCGATCGCAGCCAGCAGCAGAAAGCTCAGCGCGGCAACACGCCTTGCGTAGCAGCGCAGCAAAATGGCCATGGCGGCAGTATAGCGGCAGAATGCTTGCATCCGTTAGCATGAGGACTATGCGGCAGCGGCTCAGCACGCTCAGAAAGTGTGCCTTCGGATTTGCGGTGCTGTTTCTGGCCGTGTATTCGCTCGATTATGTTCCCGGAATTATGGCCGCCAACGGCAAAATGTTCGGCTTGTTCTCCATGACGACATTTGTCGACATCGGGCATCTCGGCCTCGGCCTACTCGCTTTGATCAGCGGATTCGCCGGCCAGAGAGCAGCTCGCGTTTACTTCTGGTTTCTCGGGTTCTTCTACGCCGCCGATGTGATCACCTACGCCATCCGCCACTGGACGATTCTTCCGCCCTTAACAAATCTGCTGGTCAATCTGCCGCATATCGTCATCTCCACCGCTGCTTTTCTGATCGCGATTTATGTGGACCGACCGGCATCGCATGCGCTGGCCTCGAGCACGTAAAGCGATCATCCGGGCTGGGCGCGGCGCTGCGCTCGTGGCAGCTCTTTTCGTGGTGGCGGCCGTTATCTTTTCCCTCTGCTCACCACCCTTCCCGCTCATCTTTCCGCCCACCCCCGAAGCCAGTCGCCATCCGGCACAGGCCGCGGGCATCGCCAATTACACGCGCGACGAAGTGGATACCTTTTATACCTTTCCCGAGTGGTACATCGTCTGGAGTTATCAATCGAAAGCGGATTTCCAGAGCCGCTCTCTGCCCTCCGGCTATTCGTATTTCGGAGATATCGGCCAGTTCTGGCACGCCTACTCGCGCATGTATGCCGCAACCCGCCGCGTTTACCCATTTGCGACCGGCGATCACGTCATGCTCGTCGTAATCGGATCGTCGTTTGCCGTGGAATACGCGCTGAAGGGCGCCTATGAAAACACAATCGGCCGCCTCAGTGAATGGACCAGCGGCGACCACCTGGTAGCCGAAGACCAGTACGCGGCCAAAGTCGCCCAGGACTACGCCGCGTTCGTTCACGTTCGCCCCTTCTACGAATTCTCCTTTGCACACGCTTTGCACGGTTTGTGGCGCGACACACCGTTTCAAACCGCGCATCTGTTGCGTACGCTCGAGCGCCGCACCTGGCTCTCACTCGATTACGCCGTCGAGTCCCTCTACTGCGAGCTGATCGAACTGGCCACACACGCCATGTACGGCTACGAAGACGTGAACACCGCGGCCTGGATCGAATTTCCGGCTGAGGCGAAGGCGCGCGTTCTGGCTTCGGTGAAATCGATGAAGCTTGCTCGCGATCTCGGCCCCACAGAAGCCATAGTCGAGATTCCCCGTTATCAGGAATTCACAACGGATGCTCAGACGCTCCTCGAGCAGGGCGCACGCTTCCGCCAGATTGCCGGAAATGAGTTACTCGTGATATCAGCCATCGCTCCCGCAGGCTGGAAAAACGATAACCCGAAGCTGCAGCTGCTCGAGCAACAGCTCATTCTGACCGCTCGGGACAACATGCGCATCGTGCTGCTCGCACGCGTCTCCGATCTAAACGATATACTCGCGGCCCTGGCCCGCACTGGCGTGAAGCTCGAGCATCTTTACGACTACTGAGAAGACCGCCGGTCTACCTGGTTTCACCCGGCTGATACCCCATCCCGGCGGTTGCAACCGGCAATTGCGGCAGCGGTTTGTTGAGAAAATGCTCGACCACCGGCATCACTCTCTCCGGCTCCGAAAAGAGCGCGAAGTGACCGGCATCCGGGATGACGGCGAGTTCGCTGTTAGGAATGCGCCGGAACGCCTCGACCGCGTGTTCGACCCGCACAAAATCGCGGTCGCCCACCGCAATCAGAACCGGACATTTCACTGCCGCCAGCTCGTCATCGGAGAATCCGTTCCACTCAATCTGGGCGATCTTGTTCCACAATGTGGGCCAGTATTCGGGTTCCGGAGCGATCGCTTTGTATCTCTCGCGCTGGAACTGAATATTTCTGGAATCAGCGCTGGGCGGCGCGTCGAAACGCAGCATTTCGGGATTGTGAGCCCTCTGCGGAGGTCCAAAGGTAGCCCCGTAAGTAGCCACCCGGCCCACAAGCTCCGGCCAGCCGATCGCGATGAGTACCGCCGTGCCCCCGCCGTAGCTTTCGCCGAAGAAATCGGCCTTCGAAATTCCTAGCTGTTTCAACAACGCCACCACGTCCTCCGCGTAGCCACGCAGCGAAAGCGGACGATCGGCGATATCCGCTGTCCGGCCATTCCCCTGCAGGTCGACGCTGAGGACCGATCTCTTTTCAGCGAGCGAACGGAACGATCTCATGCCCGCAAATCCAAATGCCGGAGGTATGAAAACGACTGGGTCACCTTTCCCCTCGATCTCGTAGTACATCTTCAGCCCGTTCACCGGCGCATACCCGCACGTCCTGGCTGTTTCATACGACAGCGATGTCATCACCGTGTCCTCCCGGCCTGCGCCATAACAACCTCGCGCGCAAACTCTTCGAGGAAGAAGCTCCAGCCGTTCTCATGTCTGCGTCCGCGCTCCGTATCGGGAATGCCGGAATGCACCAGGGTCATCAAAGTTTCCTCGCCTTCTTTCTCGAACGTCACGCTAACCAACGATTCCTCGCCCAGAGTATTCGCCGAGACCCAGGTATGTTGAATGCAATTCGGCCGCTCTAGTTTGAGAAAGCGGCCATAGTGGTGCTTGTCTCTGGCCCGGAAATAGAAGAGGCCACGCGGCCGGGCGTCCAGGCTGAACTCTTCGGCGAAGTTCCAGGGATTGCCGGGCACCTCGGGATCAAGCCATCCATCAAATACTGCGTCGCAAGCCGCGGGAATCACGCGCTGAACGGTAACTTCCAGATTGTTATCAGCAACCTTCGTCACTTCTTCTTCTCCTGCTTGTTTCTCTTGTTCCGGTAGTGCCGCTCAAACTCGTCCATACGTTCAGTCCAGAAGCGTTCGTACTCGTGCACCCAATCCGAGACGAGGCGGAGCGGTTCAGGCCGAAGCGAAATCAACACTTCCCGGCCCTGCTTTTCGCGCTGAATGAGACCCGCTCGGTCGAGCAGCTTCAGATGCTTGGTTATCGAATTCAGAGCCAGGTCGAAGGGCTCGGCAACATCGGTGAACCGCTTGGGTCCTTGCGCCAGAGTGTCGATAATCGCGCGCCGGGCCGGATGCGAGATGGCCGTGAGAGCCGCCGACAAGTGATCCACGACAATATTACACCCTAAGGTGTAATTTAATGCAAGCTCTTTTTTTGTGGCCTTACTGGCCTATAGCCAGCCCAGCGTCCGCAGACTCTCCACCGGCTCGGTAAACGAACACGATCCGAACGAATGCGCAAAACTCCGCCGCGCTTCAGCGATTTCTTCCACACTCAGCCAGCGATCGCGCCAGTGCGCGTGCTCATCGAAATGGAACGCCGCCGGGTCCATTTCGGCCAGCACCTCGCTCACTCTGCCAATCCCGCGCCACGCAAAACAGGCTGCCAGAAACACATTCACAAAACCGTGCATCGGCGCTCGCGGCGAATTGTCTTCGTAGGTGAGCGCGCGCGTGGAGCGAACCGCCTCGTGCATGCCCGCGGTGAGTTTGAACGCAACCCGCAGCCGCGCCGCACGCTCCAGAAACTCCGCCAGGCTTTCAATCGCTGGAATTGCGTCCGGCGTCAACCCGCCCGTTCGGAACTTCGCGCAGACTCCGTGCCGCCGCACCGCCTCCAGATCGTCCGTCTCCCAGTAGAACGGCTTGGCGGTTTCGACAAAGGTCTTCGATTCGATGCAATCGGCGCGCGGTTGGTCCTGCTGCGCCAGCACCGCAAAGCGCGCCGTGCCTTCGGGCAGCAGCAGATCGAGGTCCCCGGCCGTCACCACAAAGCGTCCCAGCATCCAGGCCTGCTCCGAGCGCCGGTACTCTTCGTAATTGCGAAACGCTTCGCGGCACGGCAGCCCCGCCGGCGGAAACGCACCGGCGTAATCGACGATATTTTCAAGCAGCGCGCGGAGCGCGGGCGCTATGTATCGAGCCACGAGAGATAGTAGTCGCGATCTTCCAGCTCAACCGCGGCCTTGCTCACATGCAGCCCGCGAAAGGTGTCCATCATTACCGCCAGCTCGTTGGTTTCCTTCTGCCCGAGGGAAGCCTCCGTGCGGCCCGGCTGCGGACCATGCGCCAGCCCGTCCGGATGCAGCGTGATTGATCCGTACTCAATGCCTTTGCGGCTCATGAACTCCGAATTCGCGTAGTACAACACTTCATCCGACATCACATTCGAATGCGAATACGGCGCGGGCACCGCTTCGGGATCAAAGTCGAACGGCCGCGGGCAAAACGAGCAAATCACGAACCCATCGCCTTCAAACGTCTGGTGCGTCGGCGGCGGCAGATGGAATCGCCCCACGCGCGGTTCGAAATTGTGAATATTGAGCGCCCAGGGATAGTAATAGCCATCCCAGCCGATCACGTCAAACGGATGATACGCCAGAATCATCTCGCTCAGCGTGTTCGCTTTCTTGATGATCAGCGGGAATTCGCCTTTTTCGTCGTGTGTCTCGAGCTGCTCGGGCGCGCGAATATCGCGCTCGGAATACGGACTCGATTCGAGCAGCTGTCCAAACTCGTTGCGGTAACGCCGCGGTGTCCGCACATAGCCCGCGCTCTCGATGACCAGCAGCGTCGTCTCCGCCGTGAACCGATAGCGGTGCAGAATGCCGCGCGGAATAATCAGATAATCGCCGCTGGCAAACGGGAGCGAACCGAATGTCGATTCGAGCGTGCCTGCGCCCTGGCTCACATATACAATTTCGTCCCCTTGCGCGTTACGGTAGAAAGAGGAGAGTTCTTCGGCCGGATGCACGATCTCCATCGACACGTCGCTGTTAAACAGCAGCGGCGTGCGTTCGGTGATCGAGTTGCTGCGGCGCGAAAGCTGCTTGGTGCGAAAATGCCGGTGACGAAGCGGTTCAGGCGGCGCGCATTCCCAGCGCACTTCGCGAATCAAGCGAAGCGCGCGAACTGCCGTAGGCCGCCGCACGTGATACAGCAGCGAGGCTGGGCCGACAAAACCCATATTGCCCATCAACTCTTCCGCATACAATTCGCCCGAGGGCTGCCGGTATATCTTGTGCCGCTTCGAGGGCAATTCGCCGAGCTGATGATAGCGAGGCATAATTCAACAAACCCGAGTAATATAC
Organism: Terriglobia bacterium; assembly: GCA_021325235.1. Taxonomy (GTDB): domain Bacteria; phylum Acidobacteriota; class Terriglobia; order Bryobacterales; family Bryobacteraceae; genus Bog-105. The sequence goes on from JAJPHN010000040.1 coordinate 226,619, forward strand.
TACCGCTGGAATTTGAAGGAGCAGACTACCGTTATGCCGCAAATTGCTGAGCAACGTCCCGACACCGCCCAGGAGCGAACCGACTTCCTGCCGATTCACGGGACCGACTATGTCGAATTCTATGTAGGCAACGCGAAACAGGCCGCCTACTTCTACCGCGCCGCTTTCGGCTTCACTCTGAAGGCCTATCGCGGACCGGAAACAGGCACTCGCGACCGCGCCTCCTACCTGCTGGAGCAGGGCAAAATTCGCTTTGTGCTTACTACTCCGCTCGGACCCTCCGGCCCGATTGCCGAGCACATCCTGAAGCATGGCGACGGCGTGAAGTCGGTCGCGTTGTGGGTCGACGATGCCGAATCCGCCTGGCGCGAGACCACCTCCCGCGGCGCACGCTCCGTCGATTCACCCCAGACCATCGAAGACGAACACGGCTCGGCGCGTTTATCTTCGATTGCCATCTATGGCGACACGATCCACACCTTTGTCGAGCGGCGCAATTATCGCGGCGTCTTTCTGCCCGGCTTTGTCGCGGTCGAAGAAGCCGATCGCGTCGCGCGTCCGGTGAATCTCCTTCATATCGATCACGCCGTCGGCAACGTCGGCTGGGGCCAGATGAACACCTGGGTCTCGTTTTACGAAAACGTGATGGGCTTCAAGATGTTCAAGCACTTCGACGATCAGGATATTTCCACTGAATATTCGGCGCTGATGTCGAAAGTGATGGCCAACGGCAACGAGCGCATTCGTTTCCCCATCAACGAGCCTGCCGAAGGCCGTAAGAAATCGCAAATTGAGGAGTATCTCGATTTTTACGGCGGCCCGGGCGTGCAGCATATCGCCATGGCGACCAACGACATCATTGATACCGTCACCCGCCTGCAGTCTCAGGGCGTCGCCTTCCTGACCGTGCCGACTACCTATTACGAGGAGCTGACGCAGCGTGTCGGGAAAATTGACGAGCCGCTTGAGAAACTCGCCGAGCTCGGCATTCTGGTCGATCGCGACGACGAAGGCTACATGCTGCAGATCTTCACCAAGCCCGTCGAAGACCGTCCCACGCTGTTCTACGAAATCATCCAGCGCAAAGGCAGCCGCAGTTTCGGTAAGGGCAATTTCAAAGCGCTGTTTGAAGCCATCGAGCGCGAGCAGGCCCGCCGCGGTAATCTATAGACCGCCTATGCGCCGGCTGCTGCCGTTCTTGTTCGCTCTGTCCGTGTTTGCCGGCGCAGCCGCTGCCGAGGAGAAGCCGATCACCGTCAGCGGTACCCTCGAGCGCGTTATGGCGATCGGCGGCGAATCCACCGGCTGGAGCATCCGGCTCGATTCGCCGCTCGGTATTGACGATAAGCGTCTCGACACGCTCGAAATCGCTTTCGACAACGCGAAGCTCGAGCCTCTGAACAATCAGCACGTGCGCGCCACCGGTACGCTTTCCCATCGTCAGAGCGTCGAGACGGGTGCCCGGCCCGTACTGGAAGTTACCTCCATCCGCAAAGCGCCCGCGTCCAGATCGGCAAGCCTGGTCGGTACGGAATGGGTGCTCGAAGATCTCGGCGCAGCCGGCGTTATCGACCATGCGGAGGCCACGCTCTCGTTTCCCGAACAAGGCCGCGTAGCCGGGAAAGCGTCCTGCAACCGCTTCACCGGGACCGCCGCCATCGAGGGCAACATCATCAAATTCGGCCCGCTGGCCACGACCCGCATGATGTGCCCCGAAGCGCTCATGAACCAGGAAACAAAATATCTGAAGGCGCTCGAATCGGCCGAACGGTTCGAGCGCCAGGGTTCCACGCTGCTGCTTTATTCGAAAGATCTCGCGAAACCGCTGCAGTTCAAAGCCAGGTAGCGGTCACGCACCCGCGTGCGCTTCTTCCTTGCCGTGAAACGCGCCCAGCTTCCCGAACTTCTCCGCCAGCAAATAGTAAACCGTCACGCGATGCTTGTCGTGCACGCCGTGCATCCGGTTCAGCACTTCTTTCAGAGCCGCGTCCAGTTCCGCATCGCTCTGCGTCAGCCCGAGCTTCTTCTTTAAGAAGCTCTCGCGCACGCGTTTCACTTCTTCCGGATCGGTCGCCGCCACATACGAGGCATCCCGCGTGCGAAGCGCAATTCCGAGATGCTTCGCAATCCCGTTCACTGCCGCTTCGTCCGGATTAGGGACATACTTTTTCAGGTCCGTCAGGTAATCGTGATGAGTTTCTGCCATACGGAAAACTACGATACACCAAAACCGCTCAGCTCTGCGCGGCCGCAGCCGCCCTCCCTGCGACCCTTCCGAAGGCTTCCCGCAAAGCTTCAGGCGAGCGCACCACCACCCGGCAGCCTAAACTCAACAGCATCGCGGCAAACGATTCCAGGTTGTCGCGCCCGCAGCGGATCGCGGTACCCTCGCCGTCTGCGTGCATCGCGACGCGATAGAGCGCAAACTCCTTCTGAGCTTGCGCCAGCGGCATGTCCAGCCATACCTCGATCGCATGCGCCGACTGTACAAACGGCATCGAGCGGTTCAAATACACCCGAATATCGAACTCCGCCGGACGCTCGAATGCGCCCTCTGTCAACGTAAGCTGCGAAATGCGATCCAGCCGGAACGTCCGCAGATCCTGCCGCAGCAGGCACCTGCCCGATACATACCAGCGCCCATCGAGATGGATCACCCCATAAGGCTCCAGTTCGCGCCTTGAAACGGATTCGTCATGCGCCCGGTACTGGAATGCAATCCTGCGCCGCCAGCGAATCGCGTTTGCCACCGCCAGCAGCGATTCGGCCGAAGTCGAAATCACCCACGGTCCCGGCTCGAGCGCGATAACATCCTCCACGGTCCGCACGCCTTCGCGCAGATCGTCCGGCAGCACACGCCCCAGCTTGGCCGCCGCTCCCTCCGCCGCCGGCGCGAATGCCGCGAGTCCGAGTTGCCGCAGCGCCCGCAGCCCGAGCGCCAGCGCCAGCGCCTCTTCATCGGTGAACATCAGCGGCGGCAGCCGGAAGCCGGGTTTCAGCCGGTAATACCCGCCCACACCGCGCACCGATTCCACCGGAATGCAAAGATCCTGCAGCCGCGCAATGTATCGCTGCACCGTCCGGGTGTTCACTTCCAGACGTTCCGCCAGCTCCGCCCCACTCACCCGCTCCCGCGCCTGCAGAATCTCCAGCACCGTGAGCACGCGCATGATCGGGTCGTACATAAAAAAATAGTCACACGCCATTTACGACAGCTCTTGTCGGGAATTGCACTCACACTCGTATTTGTGAGCGCTGCGAGGCGTTCGCCAGAGACAAAAAGAGAGGAAACCATGACCGCAACCGAAACGAGCAAGCAGATTCTCGATGCAGAAAAACTCCTGGAGCACTGGCAGGGACACCGCAAATTGACCCGTCGTGTCATCGAAGCATTCCCCGAAGACAAGTTGTTCACGTTCTCGATCGGCGGCATGCGGCCCTTCTCTGAGCTGGCACTCGAATTCATCAAAATGGGCGAACCAATTGTTCACGGCGTCGCCAGCGGCGAATGGAAGGAATGGAGCGGAGCCGCGCCCAAAACCAAAGCCGAGCTGCTCGCGCTCTGGGATAAATCGAGCGAAGCGATCGAACGCATCTTCCCGCAGATTCCGGCTCATCGTTTTTCCGAGAGCGATAAAGCCTTCGGTAAATGGGAGAGCCCCGGCATCGGCGTGATTCTCTATGCCATCGACAACGAGATCCACCATCGCGGGCAGGGCTACGTCTATCTGCGCGCGCTGGGCATTGAACCGCCGCCCTTCTGGGAACGCAGCTGATCCGTAATTCAAACGCAAAAAACGAATAGCGCTCGGCCGCCGCTGCTCCTTACGCTCGACTCGAGGAGATACAAAACGTGGCTTTCCAAATCAGCGCGCTCGACCGGGCGCAATTCGCCAATCTGTTCGAACTTTCAGACCAGGAGCTGAAAGCGCGCCGTGCGCTGCGCGTCGTGGCCGATAAGAAACCCGGCTTCCCCTGCCGCATCAGCCTCGCCGATGCCGAAGTCGGCGAAGAGCTTCTGCTGGTCCATTACGAACATCTGAGCGCCCACACGCCGTATCGCGCCAGTCATGCCGTATACGTTCGCCCGCAGGCTGCTCAAGCACAACCCGCGATCAACGAAATTCCCGAAATGCTGCGCACCCGCATTCTGTCCCTGCGCGGCTTCAGCGAAGACGGCCTGTTGAAAGAAGCCGATCTCGCCGAGGGTGCCGTACTCGCACCGGCCATCGAGAAAATGCTCGCCAATCCCGAGATCGCCTTCCTCCATCTGCACTTCGCCAAAGCCGGCTGTTACGCCGCGCGCGCCGATCGCGCTTAGCGCGATCGCGTGTTGGTCAGCGCTTAGCGCGATCGCGTGTTGGTCAGCGCTTAGCGCGATCGCGTGTTGGTCAGCGCTTAGCGCGATCGCGTGTTGGTC
>JAJPHN010000055.1 GCA_021325235.1 Terriglobia bacterium
CGCCGGGCCTTCGTCGTCTATCTCGCGAGCCATAACCGGCCGGTGCATGAGGTGCTGTTTCCGACGCTGCGCGATATCCGCCAGGAGTTCGAGAACAATTTCGCCGGCATGACCGTCGAGCCCGTAGAGCTCGAAACGCTTCTGACCGCGCGCGAGCGGATGGTGCGCGAGCTTCAGCAAGGCCTGACGGCCGACGAGCGGCGGTTTCTGTTGTCACTGGTCGCGGCAGAGCCCGAGTGGAACCTGCTGGGCGTCGCTCATGTGCAGCAGCTTCCGGGGGTGCGGTGGAAACTTCAAAATCTGGAACGGTTGCGGAAGGCCGATGCCCGAAAGTTCGCTGAGCAAAGGGACGCGCTCGCGCGACTGCTGGGATGAATTCTAGACTTGGCTATTCGTTCCGGGCGGGCGACGAAGATTTAGGGAGAGTGAAACGTGAGTAGGTCGCGAGACATCACTCAGAAGGGCCGAATTGCCGCGAAATCGTTGGCGCATCGGCTGACCGGATTTTCGCTGCCGTTCTTTGGCGTGCAATGGACGCCTCCTGCTGATGAACGCGAAATCGTCAGAGGACTTCTGACCTCACTGGAGGATCGGCGCGTGCTGTTCGTCCCCCATCATCTCGAGGTCGTCTCCCATGTTACGTCCTCTGTGCTGCAAATTCGTGAGATACTGACCAAAACCTTGCAGGCTTTACCCGAGACATCACGCGCAGCGGGTTCCATTCGCGCGATGCGTGCAGCGTGTCGCCGCTTCCTGGAGGAGCCAGCGCCCGATTTCCGCAACCTGACGCAATGGCATGGGCCGAGACACCGAGGCGACGAGGAAGGCAGTCCTTCATTCTTCGTCGCGCTGGGTGAGTTGCGCGCGACATTTGGTACGCACATCGCGGCCCTTGCATATCAATACGGCCTCGATGTCGAGCCAGATCTCTCATCGATCCTTCCGTCAGCGGATGGCTCCTGATGGGCAACCGGATCGATGCGACGAGGGGTCTCTCTTGAGCACCGTCCTGTCCGCACCCGCGGTCTGGCGCGCTCAAAAGACGATCGTCGTAAACGGGCATACGCGGCATCGACATAAGTCCGGTCCCATTTCAGTCGGCTTCGAACCTCCTCAGGCAAACACGACACTCGTTTTTGGGCCAAGCGCGCTTGCAGCTTCGATCGCGAGGACGGCGACGCTGCGAAATGCACCGCCGGAAATGTTGGCGAGCTGGGGCGACAGTACCCTGACGCAAGTGGAATGGCTGATCGAGGACGGAACGACCTTCGCATTGTCTCAGCATCTTCAAGCGCTGGCTGACGCCGAGCGAACATCCTTCGCGGGGCGCGTCGGCGCCGGGATCACGGACTTGCTGATGAACGCGCTGGGCTTCACCTGGAGAGACAACGCCTCTAGCCTTTCTGGCTCGCTCACGCCGCACGCGGACTTTATCTACGCCGACGGCGCGGTGTCAGGACACGGCGTGGTGCTGGCCGAAGCGCACGGATCATTCGCGGCAAGCGTGACGATGTCTCGCATAGGTCGCGAGGCGAAACGCAAGTATCTGCGGCAAGTACGGCCTCATCTCGCCACGGTCTCTCCGCACGGCAAGGTCATTCATGGATATTCGATCGCGTTTGGCTCCAAGCCCGGGACGGCGGGGGCTCTTCTCCATGTCGCAGAAACGCTGATTTCGAAGCCGCGTGGCCGGCGACAGCCGCCGCCACAAACGGTGCCGGTGCTAAACCCGGAGGCAGTGCCGACCTCGCTCGCACTCTCGACGCATCGCTCGAATTTTTCGGTGATGGATGCGCCCGGCATTGTGCGATGGATCGATTGGGTTCGCGACGGTGGAGAGCGTCCAGACGATGCGTCGCCGTCAGAGTTTATCCGTATTCCATATGCCGGTCGGACCTTCCTATGCGGCGTGGAGGTAGGTTGGCCTTTCAGTGGCTATCCGGACTTGCTGGACGATTTCTGGCATCCGCGATGGTGGCCTCATCTTCGACGATCACGAATGGTGCGTGCCCGCAGAGACGAGTTCACCGGATGGTTTGTCATGGAGGAGAAGGCCGCCGAGCGATTCCTCAATGCGCTGAGTGCGATCGTGCGGAATGGCCGAGACGATATACCGGAGGTGCTCGAGCTCCCACGGCTCGATCCTGCCGGCTTCGGGTTTGGCGGTGGCGAAACCGGTCTCGCGTTGCCAGAAGGCGAATATAGGTACGCTCTTTATCGAGACGGCCTCGCGCTGCTCGGCAGCCCACCACCGCGTCGAATAGTTGGACACAAGGTCTGGCTTCCTCAAGAAGGCATGCGAACCGACTGATAAGGAAGGGTTGCGAGACGGCATCGAAGGCCGGCTCTGTGATCCCCGTGTGAGGCAGGCCAGAAAACGGGGAATCGGCCGTCCGCTTGGTAAATCGGCGGTTGCGCTGAATTTCTGATATCACTAATGTGGCGGGCTGGATAGCACCGGGGGTGGGCACCGAATGCCTCTCAAATCACGCGGTAGGCCCCGCGAGCGCACGCTAGGCCAACGCATAGGCCCGATGGTCGACGCGGAGCTGCTGCGTGAGTTCGATGCGACTGCGCTCAGGGAAGGGCTATCGAGAAACAAGGCCTTGGAGGAGGCGATGCGGAATTTCGTCAGCGCTCGGCGACAACGGAGCCTAACGCGGATTTCCGACCAATCATGATCGGCGGGCTCCGGGATGGCGCGCTCGGCGTTGCCGGGCAGCCCGGGAGAAGTCGGCAGGGGGGCAGTTAAGTGGACGTCTTCAACCTCGATCAAACCCTCGTAGAAGACTATACGCGCTTCTCACGGTCTTTCACGCAGATCCGGGCCCAGGATATCGCCAGTCAGGTCAACGCGATCTACGCGACCCGGCGGTTTTGGCCTGAGCCGCTCATCAGCCTCAATCCTCACTTTGAGCGCGACGCCAGTATCGATGCGCTCGTCGCTGACCGCTCATTGCACACCGACACCGGGAAGGTTTTTCGGGTCGATGGGCAACCTATCACCTTGTACCGACATCAATCGCAATCGATCGCGAAGGCGGGAGCACGCCAGAGTTTCGTAGTCACCACCGGTACTGGCTCGGGCAAGTCGCTCTGCTTCTTCATTCCGATAATCGATGCGGCAATTCGAGCGCGGGCGGCGGGTGAGGCTCCACGTACGCGAGCCATTGTCATTTATCCGATGAATGCGCTCGCAAACAGCCAGCTTGAGGAATTGAGAAAGTTCGTCGGCCAATCCGGTCTGCCTGAGAAGCTCCGACCAACATTCGAGCGATATACCGGACAAGAGGAAGTGGATGAAAGAGAACGGATTCGGGAGCTGCGGCCCGATATCCTGCTCACAAACTTTATGATGCTTGAATTGCTGATGACCCGGCAAAACGCTCTCGATCAGGCGGTCATCGCCAATGCGCAGAATCTCGATTTTATCGTACTCGATGAGCTCCACACGTATAGGGGGCGGCAGGGAGCGGACGTCGCTCTGTTAGTCCGGCGGCTCCGCGATCGGCTCTGCCGTGATCGGACGCCGATTTGCATCGGCACGTCGGCAACGATGGTCAGCGACGATGCGAGTACTGATCCAGCAGCATCCGTGGCCATCGTCGCGTCACGGCTTTTCGGAACGCAGATCACAAGTGATGGCGTAATCGGCGAGAGCCTTGAGCGAGCGACAGATCCGGCAATTAGCGTCAAGTCGCTCGGAGATCGACTTGCTTCCGCTGTAACAGGCGAGATTCCCGAGGCGTTGTCAGACGCCGAATTGCGGTCACATCCGCTCGCGGTGTGGATCGAGCTTGAGATAGGACTTGAAGACGGCCAACGCCTTACCCGGCGTCCGCCCATTACGTTGAGCGCTGCAGCGCTGAAATTGGCGGCGCTGACGGGTTGTGATGTGGCGCGTTGCCAATCTCAAATCCAGTCAATGCTCATTCTCATGAGCAAGCCTGCGAGCGAGAGAGGCGGTAGTAGCGATAGAGCGTTTCTAGCTTTCAAACTGCATCAGTTCTTTTCCGGCGCCGGACGTCTGTATTCGACGCTGAGAGAGCCGGGCCGACGAAAGGTCACCCTTGATGGCCAACTCTTCGATCCGGATGACGAACAAGCGCGCCTTTACCCGACCTTCTTCTGCCGTAACTGCGGGCAGGAGCATCATCCGATTGTGCTTACCGAACAGGGTGGAGTCCGGAGGGCACTGCCGAGGCCGATCGACGAGCCGCCGCTCAATGACGAGGATAAGTCCGAACAGGCCGGATATTTGATGCCTGAACCGTTGAATGATGAGGATTTCTCATTCGACGGAACGCCTGATCAATATCCTGAGGATTGGATCGATCCCGCAGGACGCATCAAGAGCAACCTGCGTCCGTTTGCGCCACAGCCCCTCATTATTGATGAGGCCGGTCAGATCGGAGTGCGCGGCCGACGCGCGTGGTTCCTGCCCGGCAAGTTCCGCTTCTGTCCGACTTGCAAGGATCAACCACCTGGACAGGCCCGAGAAATAAACAAGCTGGCCGGCTTATCCGCAGAAGGTCGTAGCTCGGCGACGACGCTCCTTGTGTCGAGCATGCTGCGTTGGATGAATGATCCCGACAGCGGTCTTCGGACCGAGAAGCGGAAGCTTCTCGGCTTTACTGACAATCGACAAGATGCGGCGCTTCAAGCTGGACATTTCAACGATTTCCTATTCGTGGCGCTTCTGCGAGCGGCCATTTACGCGGCAGCCTCCACCGCCGGCCCCGACGGCCTATCGGACGACGAATTTGGTCGACGGATCCAGTCGGCGCTCGGTTTCACTACAGCCAATCGAGACCGGCGTGCGGAATGGATGCTCGATCCCGAAATCAAGGGGGCTGGTCAGATCGAGGCAGAACGCACCCTGTCGCGCGTCCTGGCATATAGAGTTTGGAGCGATCAGCGCAGAGGTTGGCGTTTCACAAATCCGAACCTTGAAGAGTTGGGACTGCTGAAAGCTCATTACGTCTCACTCGAGGACCTGGCGGCTGACGATGACGCGTTTGAGGGAGCGCCAACCGAGCTGCGCCATGCTGCTGTCGAGACTCGTACGAGAGCGCTGCGAGAGCTTCTCGATACAATGCGCCGTGGGCTCGCCGTCACCGCCGATTCGCTGGATCCCGCAGTTGTGGAAACGACTGCAAATGCTGCGCGGCAAAGTCTCAGAGACCCTTGGTCCATCTCGCAGCAGGAAAATCCCCGTGTAGCGGCTGCACTGATTGTCGATGCGCCGAAGAAGGCTGATGCCGGGGTTCGGGGAGAACCACTCATCGTTCGCGCTGGCCCGCGCAGCAGCCTCGCTCGGAGACTCGGCCATCCGAGGCTGTGGGGACGCAGGCTGGATGGAAAGACCTATACCGCCGTCTTGAGATCGTTGCTGACTGCGGCAACGACCTATCAGTTGGTGCGCCAAGTCTCGACCAGCTTTGACGTCGACGGGTGGCGCTTAGCGGCGAATGCTGTTCGGCTGGTGGCCAGTGAAGGCCGCCCCGACAATCGACCGCCCAACCCCTATTTCGTCGAACTGTATCGTGCGCTCGCTAAAGCTCTGTCCGACGGCGGCGCGGGCCTGTTTGGGATGGAAGGGCGTGCCCACACCGCCCAAGTCGAGCAAACGCAGCGCGAATGGCGTGAGTGGCGATTCCGGTGGGGCGACGATGATCAGAGACGGATAAAGGAAGCCAAGGATGCTATGCGTCAAGCTGGCGAACCCGACGTGTTTCTGCCGGTCTTGTTCTGCTCGCCCACTATGGAGCTTGGTGTCGATATTTCGGCGCTGAACGCCGTTTATCTGCGCAATATGCCTCCGACGCCGGCCAATTACGCGCAGCGTTCAGGTCGCGCCGGACGCTCAGGCCAAGCCGCGCTCGTTGTAAGCTATTGCGCGGCCCAGAGCCCGCACGATCAGTACTACTTCGAACGGCCTGAGCGGATGGTGAATGGCTATGTCCGTCCGCCCGCGATCGAACTCGCTAATCGCGATCTGGTCGAGGCCCATCTCCATGCCGTCTGGCTCGCCGAGACGGGCAGGGAATTGTCGGCGGACATCCCGCACGTCCTCGATCTCACTGCGGGATCACTGCCCGTCCAGGATGAGATCGCCGAGGCGTTGAATGATCCGGATGTTGCGACGCGTGCCGCCAAGCGTATGGAACGAATCCTTGCGAGCATCAACCCCGAGTTGACGCTTGAGGCGGCGCCTTGGGCTGCGGATCGCACCGCGTTCGCAGCGGCGACAGCCGCTGATGCAATGGAACGCTTTTCCCGCGCCTTTGACCGATGGCGCCAACTCTATGATGGAGCTCGAGCCCAGCTTATTGAGGCGAATCGCAAATCAGAAACCCACGGCATTTC
>JAJPHN010000003.1 GCA_021325235.1 Terriglobia bacterium
ACGCCGCCGTTCGGCATCGCCACGGCGCAAGTATGGAGGAAGCCGGGCAAGGCGCATCGGCGATGATGGCGCCCTTTGCAACCCTCCCGGAGTCCATTCGTGAGATTTTCTCTGTTGATCCTCGCCCTGGCAGCGGCCAGCGCCGCGTCGGCCTGGGCCGAGCCGGATGCTGCCGCACTCGCCGCCAAGGAAGCCGAACAGATGCAACAAGCGCTTCGTTTGCCGCCGCCGACCAAAAAGGTTGAGATTCTTCGTGAGCACTTGAAAGAAAGTGTCAGGAAAGACGCAGCATTTGCCGCCAGCATTCTGCGCGGCTGGTTGGAGGAAGACGCCCGGTAGTCTCCGGTCGATCTAAATACGATGGTTACGAATACATCCCAAAACGAAAGCCTGAAGGGCTTACAAAAAGCCGCGGTTCTATTGGTCACTCTAGGCGAGGACTCGAGCGCGGAAGTCCTGAAGGAGCTAAGCGAGGAAGAGATTGGTCTTCTCACGCGCGCCATCGCCCGGTCTTCAAACATAACGTCTCAGCAGGCCGAATCCGTTCTCGGCGAGTTTCACACCATGATCGTGGCGCAGGAATTCGTCGTCAAAGGTGGCCTCGATTACGCGCGTAAGATGCTGGCGCGAGCTTTCGGTCCGGAATCCGCCAAACGGCTCATCGACCGTCTGACAAAAGCGGTCGGCGGCGATGGAGCTGATTTCGATGCGTTACAGCGCGCCGATCCGCAGCAGCTTGCGAAGTTCATTCATAATGAGCACCCGCAAACTGTGGCTCTCGTCCTTTCGCACCTGAATCCCACCCAGGCGGCTTCGTTGCTCATCTCACTCCCGGCCAAAATCAGATCGGATGTAGCCGTTCGCATGGCTACTCTCGACCAGATTTCACCCGAAATCATCAACAAGATCGCCAGCGTGATCGGGCAAAAGCTGAAGACCCTCGGCGAATTCAGCCGGGAATCTTACGGCGGCGTCCGTGCCGTGGCCGACATGTTCAATCGCCTGGATTCGGCCACCAGCAAAACGATTCTTACCGATATCGAGCAGCAGGATCTCAACCTGTTCGAGACCATCCGCGAATTGATGTTCGTGTTCGAAGACCTGTTGCTTATCGATCAGGGCGGAATCAAGGAAATTCTTGCCAAGGTGGATCGAAAGATTCTGACGTTGGCCCTAAAAGGCACCAGCGAACAGCTTCGTGAACATCTCTTCGGTGCAATGTCCCAGCGCGGTGCCGAAATGTTAAAGGAAGACATCGAGGCGCTCGGGCCTGTCAAAATTCGCGAAGTCGAAGGGGCTCAACAGCAGATCATCTCGGTCGTCCGCCAGCTGGACAGCGAAGGAGTTGTGAGCCTTAAAGCCACCGTCGGCGAGCAGTATGTCGCGTAGGATCATCGAGCCCTCGGAGGCCAAGTCGGTGGTCTGGCGCCAGGTCAAGCCTGGCGGTGGATCGGGGCTCGCTGTTGTGCCCGGCCAGGCGCCCCCGGCAGAAGTTGCTGAGCTAAAGCAGCGTATCGCTGAACTTGAGCGGCTGCGGCAGACTGAGGTAGCGCAAGCCCGTCAAGCAGCGCTAGAGCAGGGCACTCGCCAGGCGCGCGAGCAGGCGGCCGCGGAGGTGAAAACGTCTGCTGACAGACTGGCGCAAACACTGGCCGATCTCGCGAACTTCAAGCGAAAACTGCGCGCAGAAGCGGAAATGGAGCTTCTGAACCTTTCGCTCGCTATCGCCCGCCGCATTCTGTACCGCGAACTGTCGACGGATAGCGAAGCCATGCACGGCGTTGTACACGCCGCACTGCAGAAAATTCAGAAGCGCGAGATTTTGAAAGTGCGCGCCTTCCCTGCCGGCGTCGATGCCATACGCGCCGCTCTACAGCGCATGGGCATAGGCTCCATCGAGGTCGTCGGGGACCCGTCTCTGCGTACGGGTGACCTGCTCATCGATACCGCCACGGGAGAGCTCGACGCGTCCATTGATACACAGCTTCAGGAGATTCAGCGCGGCTTCGCCGATCGTATCGGTGCGAGATGACACCCGACGCCAAAATTGATCTCAGTCGTTATCATTCCGCGCTGAAAGAATGTGATCCGTTTCGATGGAGCGGAAGCATCACAGACGTAACGGGTTTTGTCATCGAATCGAAAGGACCCGCAGCGCAGGTCGGAAGCTTCTGTGAAATACAGACATCCGTCGGTCGCACCATCCGCACGCAAGTTGCCGGATTCCGCAACGGCCGTGTCCTATCCATTCCGCTGGAGGAAATTGATGGCCTGCAGGCTGGTGATCCTATATATGCCCGCCCGCAAGCTTCACAGCTGTCGGTTGGCCCCGGTCTTCTCGGCAGGGTTCTGGACGGTTTCGGTCTTCCTATAGATGGTGGGCCTCCGATTGAGGCCCAAGCCAAGTATGACCTGTTCGCTGCTGCACCAGGACCGCTCGAACGCGAGCACATCTCCACTCCCTTAATCACCGGGATTCGCGCGATAGACAGCCTGCTTCCGTGCGGCCTAGGGCAGCGCATCGGTATTTTCGGCGGCAGCGGCGTTGGTAAAAGCACTCTGCTCGGCGCCATGTCGCGCCAGAACTCGGCAGACGTATCCGTCATCGCGCTGATAGGAGAGCGCAACCGCGAGGTTCGCGGTTTTATTGAACACGAGCTCGGTAAGGAAGGGCTACAGCGTTCCGTGATCATCACTGCCACTTCCGATCGCCCAGCCCCTCTTCGGGTGCGCGCGTGCTTTGTCGCTCTCGCTGTCGCCGAATATTTTCGCGATCAGGGAAAAAATGTCCTGCTCGTGATGGACTCGGTCACTCGACTCGCGATGGCTCAGCGCGAGATCGGGTTAGCCGCCGGAGAACCGCCGAGCCAAAAAGGATATACGCCCTCC
>JAJPHN010000021.1 GCA_021325235.1 Terriglobia bacterium
CGATACCGTCAGGGTGTGAGTGGCCTCTGACGGTCTTTTTTTCGGACTAACTGACTGTAAGAAAAAGAGATTTTGTCACGAGGACGCCCGAAAATTGCCTGACGGTCTTTTTTTCGAGGAGGCGGCCCAAATGCTGACGGATGCAGCTCTTAAGCACCTGAAACCAAAAGAGAAAATTTATAAGGTGACGGACCGGGACGGCATGTATGTGCTGGTGAAGCCCTCGGGGACCCTCACTTTTCGGCTGGACTACCGGATGAACGGGCGGCGCGAGACCGTCACGTTCGGCAAGTACGGCCCGGCCGGGCTGTCACTCGCTCGTGCGCGCGAGCTGTGCATCGACGCGAAGCGGGCGATCAGCGAGGGACGATCGCCGGCGATCGAGAAGCAGCGTGAGAAGCGCCGGCTCCTGGAAGCGAGGAGCTTCGGCGAGTTCGGCGAGAAGTGGTTGACCGCGGCGCCGATGGCGGACAGCACAAGGGCGATGCGCCGATCGATATTCGAGCGTGAGCTGCTTCCCGTGTGGCGGAGCAGGCTTCTGACGGAAATCACGCCAGATGACCTGCGGGCTCATTGCGGTGCCATCGTCGAGCGGGGCGCGCCGGCGACAGCGATCCACGTCCGCGACATCGTCAAACAGATTTACGGTTTCGCGATTTTGCACGGCGAGAAGGTTCCCAACCCGGCTGATGATGTGGGGCCAGCCTCTATCGCGACATTCGTGCCGAAAGATCGGTCGCTCTCGCCAACCGAGATCAGGATCATGCTCAAGCAGCTCGAGAAGGTGGCGACGCTGCCAACCATCAGGCTTGGCATGCGCCTCTACCTGCAAACCATGGTGCGCAAAAGTGAATTGCAGGATGCCATCTGGGACGAGGTCGATTTCGAGAACGCTGTTTGGACGATTCCGAAGGAGCGGATGAAGCGCTCGAAGGCGCACAACGTCTATATGTCTCGTCAGGTGCTCGATATCTTCATCGCCTTGAAGACCTGCGCAGGCAATTCCAAGTACGTCTTGCCGTCGCGTTACGACGCCGATGCGCCGATGTCCCGAGCAACGTTCAATCGCGTCACCTATCTGGTGGTGGAGCAAGCGAAGAAGGAAGGTCTTCCGCTGGAGCCGTTCACCGTGCACGACTTGCGGAGGACGGGCTCGACGTTGCTCAACGAGCTGGGATTTAACAGCGACTGGATCGAGAAGTGCTTGGCGCACGAGGACGGGCGTTCCTCGCGCGGCGTCTACAACAAAGCGGAATATGAAGTGCAGCGTCGACACATGATGCAGGAGTGGTCAAACATCATCGATGCCTGGGTGGATGGCAGGAAGTATGTCCCCGTGCTCATTCCACCGTCGATGCCGCTCTTGGAGTTCGACCCGGCGCTTTCACCGGCCGAGAGCGCCGTTGCGTAACGTCCGGATGCAGCGCACGAGCGATGGGCGCGGACCGGCGCGAAGCCAGCCATGCTTCTACTTCACCCAAATCCCATACGACGCATCGTGGCGAAAGCGCGAAGCGCCGCGGAAACTCTCCTCGCTGTTCCATCTCGTAGATGGTGCTGTCGGCAAGCGGCACCATCTCGCGCAACTGGGGTCTCCGGATGGTCCGGTTAATCTGCGTCTTTATGTTCGTTGCCATTTGAAATCTCCTCGGTTCGCAGGCGTAGAGGAGATTGAAGGCGAACGTCACTGAAAGATGGAAGACCTTGAATGCATTCGTAGGAAAGCAGAGGGCGCTGGGACAAAGATGGGACAGTTGTGTAGTAGTCGTCGTTCAGAAGCCATCACGTTGAACGGCGGCAAGCACGATCCCCGTGCGGCGGTTAGTCCGCAGTTCCTCGAGCGCATGCTGGACGATCGTTCTCCCGCCATCAAGGCCCAGCAACGCCATAATCGAGGCGACGACAATGTCGGGCCATCCAGTCCCTGTTCCAAACACGCCGGCTGCGGCGACCAGAACGGCCAGATTGCCGATGACATCGTTGCGCGAGCAGATCCACACCGAGCGCATGTTCGCATCACCGGTCCGGAAGCGATACAGCATCAACGCCACGATGCCATTCGCAACGATGGCTGCTCCCGCAACGGCACTCATCACCTCTGCCTCGGGCAGCGTTCGGAACCAAGCGTGCCAGGCCGTGCTGGCGATGACCCATAGGGCCAGGACAATCAGTGTTACCCCTTTGGCGAGGGCGGCCCGAGCGCGCCAAGTCTGCGCAAGGCCGGCAACTGCCAAGCTGATTGCGTAATTCGCTGCATCTCCGAGGAAGTCCAGTGCGTCAGCCTGAAGCGAGGCGGAGCCAGCGGCTAAGCCCGCGACGATCTCTGCCAGGAACATTGTGGCGTTGATCCCGAGGGCAATCCACAGCGCCGTCCGCCACGCGGACGCGTTCGCGGGTGGTGTTGAAGCGCAGTGATCGTCGTGGCAGCAGCCAGCCATGGTGTCTCGTCCTTTACAGCCGGGCACTTTTTATGCACCCTATAGTCACTATAGGGTCAAGCCATGCATAAGCGTCTCTCGATCGGCGATCTGGCGCGCGAGACCGGCGTTAAGGTGGTGACCATCCGCTACTACGAGCGGATCGGCCTCCTGCCGACCCCGACGCGCATGGGCAGCGGCGCCTATCGCAGTTACGGCAAAGGCGATCTGGGCCGCCTCAGCTTCATTCGCCGGGCTCGTGATCTCGGTTTTACCCTCGACCAGGTCCGCGCGTTGCTCGACTTAGCGGAACAGCGCGATCGCGACTGTGCCGACGTCGATGCAATCGCCCGTGAGCATTTGACCGAAGTCGAGCGTAAGATCGCCGATCTTTCAGTGCTACGCCGAGAACTACGAGACCTCATCGGAAACTGCAGCCGCGGCACAGTCGCAGAGTGTCGGATTATCGAAGCGCTCTCGCCCGTTTAGCGCTTGACCCGATTCCTCGGAACCCAGTTGTTTATCCGAGTAATCGTATCATTCTACGGGCAGGCCGGCGGCCTTCCATTCCGGATACCCGTCCTCAAGACGCCTGATCTTGAACCCACGGCTACGCAGCAAGGCCACGGCTTCAAAGGCGAGTACGCAGTATGGACCTCGGCAATAGGCGACGATTTCGCGACTCTTCGGAATTTCCCGCAGGCGCTGCGCCAGATCGCGCAAGGGGATATTGACTGCGTTGGGCAGGTGGCCGGCCGCAAACTCGTCTTCGGGACGCACATCCAGCACGGTTACGAGGCCATCCTTGAGGCGGCGCACGAGCTCCCTCCGACCGACCGGCTCCAATGCATCACGCTCGTGAAAATAGCCGCCGATGAGCTCGCGGACTTCGGCCAAGTTTCGTTCGGCAACGCGGCGGAGCGCGGCAATCAGATCGAGCACCGCCGGATCGCTTAAGCCGTAAAGAATGCGCTTGCCGTCGCGGCGCGACACCAGCAGGCCGGCACGGCGCATTAGACGAAGGTGCTGGGAGGCGTTGGCGATCGACAGCCCCGCACGATCGGCTAGCGCCTCGACGCTGCGCTCGCCCTGCGCCAGCAGCTCGAGGATTTCCAGCCGATGGCCTTGGCCAAGTGCCTTAGCCACCTCCGCGAAGCCGGCAAACATGGCGCTCTTGGGATTCTGTCTTGACATCCTGCTCAGACGTAGGAATCATTCAACAGAATAATTGAATGACGACAATCGGCCCTGCTTGTCAAGCAAATAGTGGGGTCGATTGAGGCATGGCGCATCAGGGGACGCGCCAGAAATCGTGAGGTTTCGATGATCCTGCGCCAGTTCCTCCACACCGAGCCCGTGGCGATCTCCTATCTGTTCGGCTGCGGCGGCAAGGCCGCGGCGGCTGTGGTCGATCCGGTTGGGGACATCGAGCCCTATCTCAAAACCGCCCGGGAGACTGGGATGCGTATCCTGTATGTCATCGACACGCACATTCACGCCGATCACATCTCGGCGGGGCGACGGTTGGCCGAAGCCGCCGGTGCCGACTACGTGCTGTTTGCCGAGGCGAACGCTGCGTCCCCGTTCCATGGCGCTCGTGATGGGGACGTGCTCCCGCTAGGCAACGTGTCGGTTCAGGTGCTTCACACGCCTGGGCATACGCCCGAACACATTTCGTTGCTCGTCACCGATCGGACTCGCTCCGACGAGCCCTGGTTTGCTTTGACGGGCCATACGCTGATGGTCGGCGATGTCGGCCGGACCGAGCTTGCCGCGACGGCCGAAGAGGGAGCGCGCATTCTGTTCCGCAGCCTGCAGCGTCTGAAGACGCTGCCGGACTATTTAGAGGTGCTACCAGGGGCATTTGCCGGATCGGTCTGCGGGCGCCAGCTAAGCGGCAAACCCATGTCCACCATCGGCTTCGAGAAGCGCCACAACGTGGCGTTTCGCATTGAAGACGAAGAGGCATTTGTGCGCGCAATGTTGGAGGAGATTCCACCGCCGCCGCCCGGTGCGGCGGAACTCCGCGCGGCTAATGCTGGATTGGCACTGGTCTGACCATGCCGGCCCTCCAGTCGCATCACCTAACAATGGATAAGCCGATGAAGAGGGGCTCGAAATTGATCCTTGCCGCGGCGAGTGGAGCGGCTGCCCTGACCCCGACTTTGGTCTGGGCGCAACAGCCGGCTGAGCCCGGCAGATATGGATACGGCCCATACATGATGGATTGGGCGGGAGGATGGTACGGCATGATGTTCTTCGGTCCA
>JAJPHN010000032.1 GCA_021325235.1 Terriglobia bacterium
ATACGCAAGCTGCAGGGCTCATGGAATCCCGCGAACGGTGTGAAGTAGGCGGCGATTTAGAGGAACCAGCTTACGATCAGCCCCGCGGTTGCAGCGAAAATGGCAATGGTTGTGATCCAGCCGAGGATGTTGATGGCGCGGCCGTTCGTGCGCTTGCCCATGATCACGGGATTGTTGGTCATGCGCATGATCAGCAGCATGAGCGGTGGCGTGGAAAAACCCTGCACGATGCCGGCAAAGACGAGCGCCTTCATGGGATTGATACCGAAGAAATTGAGCGCGATCGCGATCAGAGTGAAGATGCTGATGGCGATGTAGAAGCGCTTGGCCTCGCGCGGTTTGCGATAGAGGCCGTGTTTCCAGCCAAAACTCTGGCAGAGATCGTAGGCCGCGCCGGTAGTCATGACGGGAACGGCGAGGAAGCCGACGCCGATTACACCGAGCGCGAAGAGGACGCCCGCGAGATGGCCGGCGAGCGGCTGCAGAGCCTGTGCGGCCTGGGCGGCGGAATCGATATTGTGTTTGCCGGCTTTGAAGAGCGTGGCGGCGGTGGAAAGAATGATGAAGTACATCACGATGTTCGAGAAGAACATGCCGAAGATGATGTCCCACATCGACTGTTTGAGTTCCGCGCGGGAAGCGCCGCGGCGCTGCCACAAACGGCGTCGTCCGGCAGCGATGCGCTCTTCGACTTCTTCATTCGATTGCCAGGTGTAGAGATAAGCCGAGAGCGAGGTGCCGATGACGGCGACGACCATGGCGAGGAAATCTTTGTCGAAGTGGACGGTCGGAATGAAGGTGCCTTTGAGCACCGGGATCGCGTCGGGATGGGCCAGAATTGCCGAGCCAACATAGGCGAGCAGAGCCATGGCGAGTATGCGGAAGATGTTGCGGATGAGCGTGTAGGAGCCCCAGATCTGCAAAACGAGCACCGCAAGACCGACGGCGAGAACGAGTGCTTTTTCGCTGATCGGAATGACGATATTGAGCGCAGCAGCCATGCCGCCGATGTCGGCTCCGGCTTCGATGATGTTGCCGATCAGCACGCCGGCGAGCACGGTCAGCAAGAACCAGCGGGCGTAATGTTTGCGGATGACGGCGAAGAGTCCTTCGCCGGTGACGAGGCCGAGTTTCGACGAGAGATAGACGACCGCGACCATCATGGGGAAGGTGACCGGGGCGGTCCAGAGGAAGGATGGGCCGAGCTTGGCGCCGGCGCTTGCGTAGGTGCCGATGGCCGAAGGGTCGTCGTCGGCAGCACCTGTGATTAGTCCGAGGCCGACGGCGCGCAGCAGACCGGTTCGTTTGGTGGGCGCGGGTTCCGGGGTGTGTTCGGAGCTGGGAGCGTTGGCGAGCGTACTCATCTCTTGTGGATTAGAGTGCGCCGGGAGGTATTCTGGTTCGCTACGTTTGCGTTAAGGCGGGCTGCAGCGCATAACGAGCGCGGGTCACGTCGGCGAGGGCTTGTTGGGTGGTTACGGCGAGCGCGGTGAGGTGGCCCATTTTGCGTCCGGGGCGCGCGCTCGATTTGCCGTAGAGATGGAGCTTGACGTTGGGAACGGCGGCGACAGCGGCCCAGTCGGGTTCGGCGGGTTCCCAGAGGTCGCCGAGGAGATTTGCCATGGCGGCGGGGGAATGTTGAAACACGGAGCCGAGCGGCAGGGCGCAGACGGCACGGAGCTGCTGCTCGAACTGGCTGGTGACGTTTGCGTCGAAGGTGAAGTGGCCGGAGTTGTGAGGGCGCGGGGCGAGTTCATTGACGAGCAGGTGACCGTCTTTGCGGAGGAAAAATTCGACGCAGAGAACGCCGACCACGTTGAGGGATTCGAGGATGGCGCGGGCGATTTCGACGGCGTTGCGGGTGACGGTTTCGGGGACGGCGGCGGGTGCGATGGTGAGATCGAGGATGCCGTTCTTGTGGCGATTTTCGACCGTGCCGTAGTGGACGAAATCGCCCGTAAGCGAACGTGCGGCGACAACGGAAACTTCGCGTTCGAAATCGACGAAGGCTTCGAGGACGGCTTCGTCGGCGCCGACTGAACTCCAGGCGGACTCGAAGTCGGCGGACGAGTAGATGCGGGCCTGACCTTTACCGTCGTAGCCGAAGCCGGCGCTTTTGAGGATTGCAGGAAGGCCGATTTCTTTGGCGGCCTGCGCGAGTTCGGCGGTGCTGGTAACGCGGCGGAAGGCGGTGACCGGAAAACCGTTTTGGGAGAGGAATGTTTTTTCGCGCAGGCGGTGTTGCGTGGTGTGAAGGACATGGCCGCTGGGCCGGACGGGCGCGCATTCGGCGGCTGCGGCGGCGGTTTCGGCCAGCACATTTTCGAATTCGAAAGTCACGACGCTGACGCCGCTGGCGAATTTGCGGACGGCATCGAGATCTTCGTAGGGCGCGGTGACTTCGACGTCGGCGACCTGACCAGTGGGGGTGTCTTCGTCGGGGGAGAAGGTGTGAACGCGATAGCCCATGCGGCGCGCGGCCATGGCAAACATGCGGCCGAGCTGACCGCTGCCGAGCACGCCGAGAGTGCTGCCGGGGAGGATGGGTTGATTTGCGTTCTTCACAGTTCGCGATTTTCGAGCACGGAATCGGTCTGGGCCTTGCGCCAGGCCTCCAGGCGTTCGCGGATTTCAGGGTATTTGATGCCGAGGATGGCGGCGGCGAGTAAAGCGGCGTTGGTTGCGCCCGCGTCGCCGATGGCGAGCGTTCCGACGGGAATGCCGGCGGGCATCTGGACGATCGAGAGCAGGGAGTCGATGCCGTTCAGAACGCTGCTCTTGATGGGGACGCCGAGCACGGGAAGGGAAGTGTGGGCGGCCACCATGCCGGGCAGATGCGCGGCTCCTCCGGCAGCGGCGATGATCAGTTCAAGGCCGCGCTCGGAGGCAGACTTCGCATATTCGGCCATCCAGTCAGGCGTGCGATGCGCGGAGACGATGCGGCGCTCGTGGGGGATGGCGAGTTTGTCGAGTGTGTCGGCGGTGCGCTGCATGGTGGCCCAATCGGAGCGGCTGCCCATGATGAGGCCGACCAGCGGTTTATCGTTCATGCGCGGAAACTACTCTCCCTGCGAGGCTACGTAGCCTTTCTGGCCGTCGAAGGTGTAGAGGTTTTCGATCTTGATGAAGTCGAGGCCAGCTTTCGCGAGGCGATCGAGCAGCTTCACGATCTGCTCGTGGGTGACGGGGCCGTTTTCCTGCTGGGACATGAAGCCGGCGCGCCAGTGGTCGGTGCAGAAGGTTTCTTCGAAGCCGCCCGGGTAGACTTTCACTCCTCGATTGCTTAGGGAAGTGAGTTTGATGCCGTCGCCGTTGAACGATTCGAGCTTCTTGCCAAACTCGACGGGGTTGCGCTCGTTCCACTGAAAGAAGACGTCGACGCCGACGAGCTGTTTGTTCGCGCGTTTGGCGGTGCCGTTGACGTGGTGTTTGTGTTCGGGCGTGTCTTTGGCGTAGGAGGCGGCTTTGAGGTGCTCGGGCTTTTGACCAAGGCGGGCGACGACGGCTTCGGCGAATTCCTTCGTGCCGACTTTCTGCTTGCTGACGCCTTCCTTGTAGATGTCGTAGGTGTGGATGCCGTCTTCGATGGTGCGCAGCCAGGCGTTGTGGACGCGCTCGGCGATCTCGGGCTGGCCGATGTGGACGAGCATCAGGATGCCGCCGTGGAGCAGACCGGAAGGGTTGGCGAGATTCTGACCCGCGCGGCGCGGGGCGGAGCCGTGGATCGCTTCGAACATGGCAGCGCCGGTGCCGATATTGGCGGAGCCGGCGAGACCGACAGAACCTGCGATCTGCGCGGCGACGTCGGAGAGGATATCGCCATAGAGGTTGGGCATGACCACCACGTCGAAGGCTTCGGGCGTGTCGGCGAGTTTGGCGGCGCCGATATCGACGATCCAATGCTCTTTTTCGAATTCGGGGTATTCGGCGCCGATTTCATCGAAGACCTTGTGGAACAGGCCGTCGGTGAACTTCATGATGTTGTCTTTGGAGAAGCAGGTGACCTTCTTGCGATTGTTGCGGCGCGCGTATTCGAAGGCGTAGCGGATGATTTTTTCCGAACCGGGGCGGCTGATGAGCTTGAGGCATTGATAAACCTCGTCGGTCTGGCGGTGCTCGATGCCGGCGTAGAGATCCTCCTCGTTTTCGCGCACGATGACGACGTCCATGTTGGGGTGCTTGGTCTCGATGTAAGGCGCGTAGGAGACGCAGGGGCGCACGTTGGCATAGAGGCCGAGCGTTTTGCGCGTAGTGACGTTGAGCGACTTGAAGCCGCCGCCCTGGGGCGTGGTGATGGGCGCTTTGAAGAAGACTTTGGTGCGGCGGAGCGATTCCCAGGCGCTCGGTTCAATGCCGGCATTGATGCCGCGGAGATACACTTTCTCGCCGATTTCGATGGTTTCGATGGCGAGGCGCGCTCCGGCTTCCTGCATGATGTGCAGGGAGGCGGCCATGATTTCGGGACCGATTCCGTCGCCGTGCGCAACGGTAATGGGGACAAGGTTAGATGCCATGAGGTAACAACGTTATTAAATCAGAGCGTGGGATGAAGTTCGGGGAAGGCGCGGCGGCGACAGGATGCTGGGTTTTTTCAGGAACGAAGCCAATTTCAGAACTGGGCGGATGGGGACCATCCGCTGCGGACGTGGACGTTCGCTCCACGAGTTCAGGTTTTGCAGGAACGAAGCCATTTTCCGCCTGGCGGTCCTTCTGGAGCTTGCGCAGGGTAGTGAGGGTGCGGTGGAAGGCGCGTTCGGAGGAGGCTAAAGCGCGCTCCACGAGAGACATGAGTTTGAGATCATGGCCGGCTTCGCAGTGCGGGGCATCGAGCGCGGTGATTTCCAGGCGGCGGAAGCGGCGGATGCGCCAGGCGTTGTGGAGGAGTTCATCGACAAGCAGAGTTTCGGTGGTGGTGGCGGGCTGGTACTCGGCGTAAAGGGCGTCGCGGAGTTCCTTGAATTCGAGGGGATTCTCGGTGGGAAGGATGAGCGCCTTCGAGTAGATGCCGTGTTTGAAGGAGTTCTGCGACGAGCGCTCCTTGCCTTGTTCGGTACGGGGACCAGTGGAGAAGCTGGCGTTGGCCTGATTGGCGTGGATCTGGGCGGGAGTTGACATGAAAACCTCCGGTTTGGATATAGCATGTGAGGGCGGAAAAACGGTTCGCGGGGTATGCGGTCGAGCCGGCGTAAAACATGCAGAGAGAGGGACTTAAAAATATTTGCGCGAGCTGTGACTCGAGGCGCGGCTAGACTGAGGTTTGAAGCTCTCGCGGCAAATTGTAGGCGCGTGTGCGGCCGTGCTGTTCCTAACCTGCGGATCGTGTGCGGATCGTGCGGCGAAGCTGCCGGTATACGATTCGGTGCCGATTTTTGAAATGACCGATGCGAGCGGGCGCACGTTCGACAGCGCGGCGCTGCGCGGGAAGGTTTGGATCGCGGACTTTATTTATACGAATTGTCCGGCGGCGTGCCCGCTGATGTCGGCGAAGATGCGGCGGGTGGAGAGACGGGTGCGCGGCGAGGACGATGTGCGGCTGGTTTCCATTTCGGTGGATCCGGCGCGGGATACGCCGGCGGCCCTGACGGCGTTTGCCAAGCGCTACGGCGGGCCTACGCAGCAATGGATTTTTTTGACCGGGACGCCCGCAACGGTGCATCAGGTTGCGTACACAACGTTTCATGTCGGCGATGTGCTGGGGAGGATTGAGCACAGCACGAAGTTTGTGCTGGTGGACAAGCGGGGGCGCATTCGCGGGTATTACGAGAGTCTGGGGCAGGATGATTTGGACGCTTTGGTGCGGGATGCGGAAGCGCTGCGCCGGGATCGCGGGTAGATGACACAGGACGTGGAGCTGGCGCGTAGGCCGCTGCCGGTGATTATCGCGCTGAGCGCGGCGGTTTCGTGCTTTCTGGTCTGGCTGATCTATTTCAAGGGCCGAGTAGCGGAGCCGGCGTGGGTGGGTGCGCTGCCCGCCTGTAATGCGCTGTTCAATTCGCTGAGCGCGATTTGCCTGGTTTGCGGATACGTGCAGATACGGCGCGGTAACCGGCTGGTTCACATGCGCTTCATGCTGAGCGCGACGGTTTTTTCGACGCTGTTTCTGGCCAGCTACATCACCTATCACTTTTTCCACGGCGACACGCATTTTCCGGGGCATGGCTGGATTCGGCCAGTTTACTTTTTCATTCTGATTTCGCATATCGGGCTATCGATCGTTGCGCTGCCGCTGATTCTGGCGACGCTCTGGTACGCGCTGCGGAGCCAGTTTCGTTTTCACCGGCGGGTGGCGCGCTGGACATTTCCGGTGTGGCTGTATGTGTCCGTGACCGGTGTGCTCGTTTTCGCGATTCTGCGAGCGTATACAACATGAGTGCAAGACAGAGCTGGAATCCGGAGCTGTACGAAGCGCGGCACGCCTTTGTGTGGCAGCTGGGCGCGGGCGTGATCGAATTGCTGGAACCGAAGGCGGGTGAGCGGATACTCGATCTGGGCTGCGGGACCGGTCAATTGACCGAGCGCATTGCACAAGGGGGAGCGCAGGTGACGGGGCTGGACGCTTCGGCCGAGATGATCGGGCAGGCACGGCAGAACTATCCGAAGCTCGAGTTTGTTTTAGACGATGCGGCGAAGATGCGGTATGAAGGCGAGTTCGATGCGGTGTTTTCGAACGCGGCGCTGCACTGGATGCCGGATGCGGAAGCGGTGGCGCGGGCGATTGCGCGGGCTTTGAAGCCGGGCGGCCGGCTGGTGGCGGAATTTGGCGGGAAAGGAAATATCGCTCAGATTGAGCAGGCGCTCGATGCGGTGCTGGCGGCCTTTGGCGCGACGCGGAGTGAGAAGCGGAACTATTTCCCGTCGATTGCGGAGTATGCGGCGGTGCTCGAAAGGGCGGGACTAGAAACGCGCATGGCGCAGCTGTTTGAACGTCCGACGCCGCTCGAGGGCGAGGCTGGGATGGCGAACTGGCTTCGGCAATTCAGAGGGCACACACTGGAAGCCATAGAACCGGCCCGGCGGGAAGCGGCGCTGGCTGAGGTCGTTGCGAGACTACGGCCGGTGTTGCACGGCGAGAGCGGCTGGTATGCCGACTACCGGCGCTTGCGGGTGATCGCGGTGAAAGTCTGAGGCATCCACGCCGGGCTGAGGAGTGGCACCGAGCGCGTCAGCCAGGAGAGGCGCGATGGTCTCGGAGAACTTGAGCGCACCTTCGGGCGACAAGTGAACATCGTCGATGTAGAGGCTCGCCGGAAGATCGTGGCTGGAGTACGGCATAACGACCGTGATCCCCGCGCGCGCGGCGGCCTGGCGCATTTCCGGCTGAAATTCCTGGCCGGGCCGCGGCAGCGGCGGAACGATGATCAGCAAGCGAACGCCGTAGCGGGAAGTGAGCTGTTCCAATGCGGCGAGTCGTGGCGTAATTGCAGAAGAAACCGTTGCGCCCTTGAGCGGTGTGCCGCTTGGGGGGTGGAACAGGTTGTACATACGCGGCAGGTCGTGCAGGACACTCTGGAGCAGAACTTTGCGGATCTCGCTGCGCAGACCGTAAAAACGGCTGTAACGGGCGAACAGGAGGTTGGCGGTTTCGGTGTTGTCCAGGTCGGCGGCCGACTCGAGCGAGAGCAGATCACGGGGCTGGAAGAGGTAATAGGAGGAGTAATCGCCGCGAATGGTGGAGATCTGGAAGCTGGTGGTGGCGAACGTGACGGCGATCGCGTCGGGACGGCTGCCCTCCGCGAGCAGGCGCTTCAGGCCGTAATACCAGTCGTTGTAGTAGGTGTTGTACAGCCAGTAGCGATGGACATTCCAGGCGGGTGCGAGGCGCTGCTGCAAGGTGGGCAGATCGAGATCCATGCCAACGAACGAATTGCCGACAATGAGCAGCTGTTTCGGCGTGCCGTTTGCGGCGGGACGAAGCGCGAGGGCTTCGCGGTGCTCGCGAGTGACCATCACTTCGACTTTGCTATGGCGCTGGACGATGAGCCGCGCGAACAACTCGGCGCTGCCGAGCAGGAGCGCAATGAGCAGCAGCAGAACGAAGATCGCCCGGCGGGACATGTCAGAACTGGAAGTAGATGAAGGCATTGCTCTGATTGGCGCCGAAGAGTAGGACGGCGAGAACGAGACCACAGGCGTAAGCCCATTGCAGAGGCACTTTCTTGTTCTCGAAGAGATATTCTTCGCGGCGATTTTCGAGCAAAAGATCGAGCAGGAAAAGCGGGATGGAGAAGAGTGCCAGGAATTTGAAAGCGATCGCGTACTCGGGGCGCCAGGCGGGGACGCTCAGTCCGCGTATGAAGGAAACGGCATAGGATAACGATTGCGCCCGGAAGAAGATCCATGCCAGGCAGACGATATGAAAGATGAAGATGCGCTTCCACCACAGCCGGAGCCAGCTGGGATGAGACGCATCGGAAGCAGACGGCCGTAAACGTGAGAGGAAGCGGCCGATGGACTGCCCGAGGCCGTGGATGCCGCCCCAGACGACAAAGGTCCAGTTGGCGCCGTGCCAGAGACCGCCGAGCAGCATGGTGATCATCAGGTTGCGGTAGGTGCGTTTTTCGCCATGCCGGCTGCCGCCTAGCGGAATGTAGAGATAATCGCGCAGCCAGGTGCTTAGACTGATGTGCCAGCGGCGCCAGAAGTCCTGCAAGCTGGTGGCGAGATAGGGCTGGCGGAAGTTCAACATGAACTCGAAGCCCATGAGTTTGGCGGCTCCGCGCGCGATGTCGCTGTAGCCGCTGAAATCGCCATAAATCTGCCAGGCGAATGCATAGGTGCCAAGAGCTACGACGGGCAGAGTGGGAGAGCCCATGCGGCCGTTGAAAGCGGAATTGGCCAGCAGCGCGCAGTTATCGGCAATCACGCACTTGCGGAAAAGCCCGGAAAGAATCAACAGGACGCCCTGAAAGAATTGCCGGGAATCGAAGCGGCGCGGCGACTGGACCTGTGGCAGAAGGTGCGAGGGGCGCTGGATGGGGCCGGCGATGAGATGCGGGAAGAAGCTGATGAAAAGCGCGTAATCGACGATCGATTCGGCCGGCTCGAGCTTACCGAAGTAGACATCGACGATGTAGGCGAGTGCCTGGAAAGTGTAGAAGGAGATGCCGGGCGGCAGGAGAATTCGCAGGAAGGCGATGTTTACGGGCATGCCGACTGCGCCGAGCGCATGGGCGAGGGAATCGGCGAAGAAGTTGAAGTATTTGAAGAAGCCGAGAAAACCGAGATTGAGGCTGACGGAGATGGTCAGCAGGAGCTTACGTTTCTGGCGGTTGGTGGAGCGAGCGATGTAGCGGGCGCAAAAGAAATCGACGATGGTCGAGAGAAGAATGAGGCCGAGAAATCGCCAGTCCCACCAGCCATAGAAGAAATAGCTGGCCACCAGCAGCATGACATTCTGCTGCCGGCGATTGAGGAGCCAGTAGCAGCCGACAACTGCGGTCAGAAAGACGAAGAATACTGGTGAATCGAACAGCATCGCCGATAAGAAAGACCGCTCGGTTTATCTTATCGGCAGATTGGGCCCGGAATCTAGTAGTATTTACAGGATTTATCCGGGTAGGAAAAATGGTAGGAAGTCAGGCCCGGGGTAATACTCAGGAGGATATAGCTCGCCGGAGTGGGACCGGCGAGCTGTGAATTGTGACAAGTGGGTTAACGGGCGCTGGAGGCAGCCTGCGCGTTGACAGATGATTCGGCGATGGTGGTGAGCTTCTTGTCGGCGGCGGCCTCTTCGTTGAGCGTTTGCTGAAGAAGGTTGGCGGCCTGGGTGAGGCCAAGGCGCTGGGCGAATGTTCGAGCGCTGCCATAGCCCGACATCTCATAGTGTTCGACCCGTTGCGCAGCCGCAATAATGGCCGCGTCCTTCACTTCGGGATCACCTTTGGCGCCGAGGACCTCTTCGCCTTCCTCGATCAGACCTTTCATCGCTTCGCAGGTTTCGCGCTTCGGCTCGACACCCAACTCACGGAAGATCGTCTCGAGACGCGAGACGTGGCCCTGCGTTTCGGTCAGATGCTGCTCAATTGCGTTCCGCAGTTGCGATGAGTTGGCGGCCTGAGCCATTTTGGGCAGGGCCTTGGTCAGCCGGTTCTCGGCGTCGTACAGATCTTCAATCTGGTTGACGAACAGGTCTTTCAACGAGTTCAGTTCGACCGATGAAAAAAGTGGCATGTGTTGGCTCCTTCATTCCTGGCAGACGCGGATGCGCGCTGGGAACACTTGTGAGACTCGGCGTGTTGTGCGATGTTTCAATCAGAGGACGGGCACGAATCGATAGCAGAATCTGCCGCGGTCACCGCAAATTTTGCCAGTGGATTGAAGTTGGCTGCGCGAGCGGGCTGGCTTGACTGCTGGTATGGTAATTGCAAACCTCTGGAGAGGGAGAATCAATGGCAAGCACAACTTCAAACATCACGAAAGATCACGACGAGATCAGGCGCTGGGCAGAAGAGCGCGGCGGCAAGCCGGCGCACGTGGCGAAGACTGGCTCGTCGGACGACGTTGGCATATTGCGAATCGAGTTTCCGGGAGCCCCCGGCAGCAAGGATGAAAACCTGCAGGAGCTGTCGTGGGAGGAGTTCTTTGAAAAGTTCGACGAGCGTGGGCTGGCGCTGCTCTATCAGGAAGAGACCGCAGAGGGCGCCAAGAGCAACTTCAACAAGCTGGTGAGCGCGGAGACGGCCGAAGCAGAAAGCGGAACGAGCCGGGGCGGGAACCGGAAGAGCTCCGGCAAGAAAGCGAGTTCGGCACGCAACGGCGGATCGCGGAGCGCTGCGGCCAGGAAGTCACCTGCGAAGAGGAGCGCTACGAAGGCGGCTTCAAAGGGCAGCGCGAAGAAGGCGGTGAAGAAGAGCGCGGCCAAGAAGAGTACGGCCAAGAAGAGCGCGGCGAAGACGGGGCGATCCGCTGGGGCAAGGAAGGCTGCACCGGCTAAGAAGTCCGCAACGAAGAAGTCCGCTGCCAAGAAGACGGTGGCGAAGAAGACGGCGGGACGAACGAGCTCTCGTGCATCCGGGGCGAAGCGCGGCGCTGCCAAGAAAACGGCCAAGAAGACGGGCGCGCGCAAACGCCGTTGATCGGGTGTTCGGGATCGGCACCGCACGTTTGGTGGGGTGCAAACCGAGGCGAGGTCAGACATGGCGCGGACTGCTGACACTGTTCGCAAATTTCCGACGGTGCCGCTTATCTGCGGTGCCGTCGCGCTGGTGTGTCTGATTTTCGCCGGGATTTACTTTTCACGGCCGAGCCGTCAGGAGAGCCCGGAGCAGGCGAGCGCGGAAGCCAAAGCGTATCTGCCGAATCTGGCGCTCAGCGATGTGTCGATACAGGCCAGTGAAAACTTCATGAAGCAGCAGGTGGTGGAGGTGAAAGGCAACATCGCCAACAACGGCCCCAAGACGCTGCGCTCGATCGAGGTGTATTGCATCTTCTCCGACACGAGCGGGCATGAAATTTACCGGGAGCGGCTGCCGATTCTGAGCGCGAAAGAGGCGCCGCTTGGTCCCGGTGAGAAACGTCCGTTCCGGCTGCCGTTTGACGCGCTGCCGGACGGATGGAATCAGGCGATGCCGCGGCTGGTGATTGCGCAGATCCGGTTCGCGGATTGACGGTTACGCGAAGTATGCGCATTCTGCTGGTGGAAGACGATCCGGAGCAGCTCGCGATTCGCGAGATGCTGGTGGCGCATTTCGGATTCGAGGCGGTGGCGGTGCAGAGCGTGGAAGAAGCGCTCGCGGCCGCCCGTGCTCAGGAGCTCGATTACGCACTGATCGATTTGCGGCTGCCCGAGGAAAGCGCCGGGTTGCGGCTCCTACGCGAGCTTAGAAAGATCCAGCCAGGGCTGCGGGTTTCTGTGTTGACGGGGGGGAGCCTGGAGAAGCTGGAACGGCTGCCGGAACGCGCACTCATCGAGGAGGTACATGGGAAAGGCCAGTCCTCACTTTCGGTGCTTCTCAGAAGGCTGCAGGCCCAGTTCCGAGCAGTTACACATTAAACATTATTCAGTCTGTGACAATTACTATGCAACGTGCGTCACAATAGACAAGCGTGGCTTCCTAGTTTGAAGCACGCCAACCAACAGGAGATGAAACGAAACATGAAGAAACTGACCGTATCGGCTCTCGCTCTCGGCTTTGTCCTTTCGACTGGGATGTTCGCTCAGAACACGAGCAGCACCACCAGCAGCACGGAAAGCTCGACCGGGAAGCACCACAAGAAGCACTCGAAGAAGAAGACCGAGAGCTCGACCACATCGACGACCTCGACGACCAAGTAAGGTCCTCTTCAGGCCGTGCTTTGGCACGGATGAAAACGGCAGGCGGCTTCCTCATCGCTCCGGACGCCGCCTGTTTCGTTTTAGCGTTTGTGAGAGCGGCTGGCGATGACTTCGGGCGCTTCGGTGGAAACGATCCAGGTTCCTTCAACAACTCGCTTGTCGATAGACGTGACAAGAATTTCGAGCGCGCCTTTTTCCTTGCCGAGAGCGATCCACACGGGGACGTTCAGACGCAGATGCCGATGCGAGAAAGAGCGGCGGCCGGATAACACGGTGAAATCATACAGGCCGCGACGTGGGTCGGTTTTCGTCAGGCGCACACGAATGGGGCCAAGATTCACGGCATTGCCACGTTCCAGACGGAACGAGGCGCGGGATGCGGCTGGTTGGCTGGTATCGAGCCGAGGGTGGGACGGCGCAGCCGGTGCTGGCGATGCGGAAGAGGTAGCCAGATGCGGCGCTGCCTGATCGTGGACCATCACCTGCGTGTGCCCGTGATCGCGCAGAACGAGCACGAGAAAAGCAGCCGAGGCGCATAACACGGCCAGAGCGCCCGCTGCAAAGAGCAGCCGGCTGCGGCGCTTTGCTCCTGCGCGCTGCGGAGTGATCTCGACGGTTCGTTCCGCTTCTCGGGCCGCTGGCATCAGGTCTCGCTTATTTTCTCTCAGTCTTCAGGGTAGAAGTACGCCGGAATTTTTTCGCGTCGCGAAGCTTTTGTACGTTGCCGCGCGTCCAGATTCGGGCGTCTAATAACAAATATATGCGTACTCGCTACATCGTTGTTGCCGTACTCGCGATTGTGGTGCTGGTTGTGATTGTGCTGGCGGTGGTGGCCGGAAATGTGGACCGCTACCGGCCGCGGGTGCAAGCTGAACTGCAGCAGAAACTGGGGCGGCAAGTAACGGTCGGCCACCTGGGACTGCGGATTTTCCCGTTGTCGATCCGAGCCGAAAACGTAACGGTAGCCGATGCGCCGGAGTTTTCCACGGGACGGCCGTTTGCAACGGCAAAGGTACTGTATGTCAGCGTGGGTTTGTTCTCGCTGCTGACGGGCAACCCGGAAGTGAAAGACCTGATACTCGATCAGCCACAGATCGAACTGGTGCGGAACAAGAGCGGGGTGTGGAACTTTTCGACTGTCGGGCAGAACAATGCGTCCAAGACAAACACGGGTTCGAACGGGGCTCTTTCGCTCAATGAGTTAAAGATCAATGACGGCGCGGTGGCGATCACGGATCAGCAAGCCAACGAGGCGCGCGCGGTTTACGATCACATCGATCTGAAGCTGACCGATTTCGGGCCCGGAAAGAAGTTCGGACTCGATATCGCGGCGCATCTGCCGGGGCAGGGCAAAGAACTGCTGAGCTTTAAGGGAAACGCCGGGCCGCTGAACTCGGGCAATTCAGCAGCGACTCCGATTGACGGGCACATTTCGCTGCAGGAGGTGTCGCTGGCGGGCGCGAACCGTTTCGCGGCAGGTGCTCTTCCGCCCAACACGGACGGCGTGATCTCGGGCGATGCGGACGTAAGTTCACAAAATGAGCAGCTGTCGGCCAAAGGCGATTTGAAAGTTCAGAATGCTACGCTGCGCGGCGCGAAGCTCGACTTCCCGATGACCGCCAAGTACGACCTGAGCATGAATCGCGCGCAGGATCTGATTCAGGTGCGGTCGGGGACGATTGATCTGGGATCGACTTCGTTCGCCGTTTCGGGAAACGTGAACGACAAAGCGAAGCCCGCGATTCTCGATGTGCATCTGGCGACGAAGAACTCCTCGATCACGGAACTGGCGAAGCTGGCCGGAGCGTTCGGCGTGGCATTCAATCCGGCCTATCAGGTGAAAGGGTTTGTCACGGCGGATCTGGCGGCGAAGGGTCCGGCGAATTCGCCGCAATTGAGCGGCTCTATTCAGGGCAAGCAGATCGAGGCGAGCGGCGGTGAGATCAAGCAGCCGGTTTCGGTTCCCGACATCGATCTCGCGCTTTCGCCGGATGCGGTGAAGTCGAACAATTTCACGGCTACGAGCGGAAGCACGTCGGTTTCGGGTAACTTCACGCTCTCGCAATACACGACCAAGAACGTGAACGTGGATTCGACGCTTCAGACGCACGATGCCAATATCGCCGAGCTGCTCAACATTGCCAAAGCCTACGGGCTCGACCTGGCGAACGGCGCGAGCGGCACCGGCAAGCTGACGGCGAATATTCATGTGACCGGCCCGGTTTCGAACGCATCGGCATTGAACTACTCGGGGACGGCCAATATCTCGGCTGCGACGTTGACGACGCCCGAGCTAACGAAACCGGTCTCGATCAGCAGCGCCGATGCGCAGTTCTCGCAGAATTCGATCGCGATTTCGAACCTGGCAGGTGGAGTCGGGTCGACGCATGTGAAGGGGAATTTGTCAGCGAAGAATTTCGCGGCGCCCGATCTGCAGTTCGCGCTCGCGGCAGACAAGATCGATGCGGATGAACTGGAATCGCTCCAGGCGAAGCAGCCGGCGGCTCAAAACAAAACGCCCGCGGCTGCGCATCCGGCCAGTAACGAGCCCGGCATGTTGTCGAAGATGACGGGTGCGGGTACGTTATCTGCGGGAACGGTCAAAGCGCAGGATTTTGTGCTGACGAACGCGAATGCGCATGTGAAGCTCGACCACGGCGTAATCACGCTCGCGCCGTTTACGACAAACATTTTTGGCGGAAGCGAGAACGGTACCATCACGCTCGATACGCGGCCGGCGCGGCCGCTGTGCGCGGTGAATGCGAAGTTTTCGGGTGTGGATACGAACGCGTTGCTTTCGGCTGTGAGCACGGCGAAGAACACGTTGTATGGAAGCCTGGCAGCCGATACCAACCTTCGTTTCGCGCTCGTTTCGAGCAACGAGCTGCCGGCTACGCTGAATGGCACGCTCAGTTTCAATGTGACAAACGGGCAGTTGAAGAACGTGAATATCCTCAATGAGCTCGCCAAGGTGGGCAAATTCCTGGGCAGCGCTCCTACGCAAAGCGGCAACGAGACTGCCTTGCGCAAATTTTCCGGCACGCTCAATATCGTCAACGGCGTGGCATCGACGAATAATCTGACAGCGGTTCTCGATGCGGGCTCGCTGGCGGCCAATGGGACGCTGAACCTGGTGAATCAGGGCCTCGACCTGCACATGACGGCGGCGCTCGCGAGCTCAACGAGCCAGGCGGTGGGCGGGACGCATATCGGGGGATTTATGAACACGGCGCTGGCCAACAACAAAGGCGAGCTGGTGATTCCGGTGCTGGTGACCGGGACGATGGCGCATCCGACGTTCGCGCCCGATGCGGCGGCGCTGGCGAAGATGAAACTGAATAACCTGCTGCCGTCGGCGAGCAATCCGGGAAGTCTCGCGAGTTCGCTGCTGGGCGGGAAAGCGGGAGGCGCCGGCGGCGTGGTGAACAGCCTGCTGGGCGGCCAGCAGCCACAAGGGAAAGCGGGACAAACGAATCAGCAGAATCCGCAGAATTCCATCAATTCGCTGCTGAATCAGTTCGGGAAGAAAAAGAAGAAGCAGTAGCGGCCGATTTACTTCGATAGGCTGGAATTTGGCGACACTCGATGCTCCCGCTAAGACATCGGCGCGCTGGAGCCGGCTGGTGTGGGTTCCGACGCTTCTGCTGGTTCTGATTGGACTTGCGGCTGTCGCGCGGCGCTTGTTCGTGTTTGTAGAGCCACCGCGCGCACCGCGTTTTGCAGCGGGTGCGGCAGTGGATGCCACGTTTGCCACGCATCCGCTGCTCACACTGATTCACATTCTTCCGGCGGCACTGCTCATCGTGCTCATGACGATGCAGTTTGTGCCCGGCATTCGCGCACGGCATCTGGGGTGGCATCGCTGGTCGGGGCGGCTGATCATCGTTCTCGGGTTTGTGGTCGGTATCTCGGCGCTGGTGATGAGTTACAGCGTTCCGATCGGCGGAGCGAACGAGACGGCGGCGACGACCTTTTTCGCGGTATTGTTTTTGATTTTCTTGCTAGCCGGATTTCGCAGTGCGCAGAAGAGGCGAATCGTGCAACACCGGCAGTGGATGCTGCGGGCATTTGGGGTGGTTCTCGGAATCGCGACAACGCGGCCGATCATGGGCGCTTTCTTCGCGGCGCGCCGGTTCTCGCCCCACGAATTTTTCGGCATTGCCTTCTGGCTTGGATTCAGCACGACGCTGCTGGGCGCCGAGGCGTGGATTCATGTATCCGAGCGGCACAGTTTTCATGCCTGAAGAGCGAGCTCTCACGGGCAAGCAGATCATCGCGCGGCTGTTGCGAAACACGCTGCTGACGATCGTGCTTTTACTCGCGGTTGTCTATGTCTGCGATTATCTGGTGCTGCGGATTCGGATTGCTATGGGCCGCACAGCTACGGGCAGCGTGACGGTGCGGCCGGTGTACGCGGTGCCGCAGAAAGATAAGAAAACCGAGTTCCTGGTGGGAGATCCCGTGCAGCAGAGCTGCGTGCATTCGATTTTTCCGCATATGGGCGATGCTCCCTGCTGGTACCTGGAGCGGCACACGGAACAGCGGATTGATATGTGATCGCGCTGTTCAGCTCGGGTGCGGGAACGCAGTCGCAATGTTTTCCCATATGAGCCAGTGTTCATTGAGCGGAACGGCGCCGAGCTTGCGTCCATGGCAACATAGAGCACGCGTGGAGCGAGCGCCTTTTGCGGATTGTGCTGGCCGGACATATAAGCCATGATGCGGGCGTGCCAGAAGTCTTCTGTCCCCAAACGTTCAGCGCGCAAGCGACTCATCCCTGGAACATCGGCCGTCGTCGCCTCCCGGAAATCCATTGACTTATCTACGACATTCTACGGTCGAGAAAATTTCCACTGTTCCCTAGAATCGAAGTGAGCATGCGCGAAATTTACTTCCAGGCAGCAGTCAACTACGACGACGCGCTCTGGCGAGCGGCAGCTGAATCCGCAGTGGATTCGAGCTATTGGGACATCTTCGGCCGCCAGCATCACGCGAGCCGCGAGACGCTGCAGGCGATACTCGGTGCGCTTGGCTGGAATACGAGCAGTTTCGAGGCAATCGAGTCGGAGCGTCGAAACCGGTTTGAGGCGGCGCTTGATGCCGGACTGGTTAAGACATCGGTGGTCAGTGAAAATGCGAAATCGCTGGTGCTGGCGGTGCCGGAGCACGGAGCGGGAACACTTGATTACGAGCTACGGCTGGAAGGCGGCGAACGGCTGGCCGGATCGGTTGCTCTGTCGCAACTGAAACAGGCGGCGCGCGCTGTGTGTGGGCCGCGCAGCTGGCGTATGTTCGACCTTCCGCTGCCGGCGGAGCTTCCACTCGGCTATCACTCCATGACTGCCACATTGAATGGAAGCGCGCTCGATGGCGAAGTTCAGGTGATTGTGTGTCCGGATCGCACGTATTTGCCGCCGCAACTCGAGGGAGGCGGGCGCACGGCGGGATTCAATGTGGCGCTCTATGGGTTACGTTCGTCGCACAACTGGGGCGCGGGCGATTTTACGGATCTCAAGAAGCTGATCGACTGGGCGGCGGACGAGATCGGGTTCAGCTTCATCGGTTTGAATCCGCTGCATGCGCTCCACAACCGGACGCCGTACAATGCGAGTCCGTATCTGCCGCTCTCGATGTACTACAAGAATCTGCTTTACATCGACATCGAAGCGGTTCCGGAGTTTCAGGATTCGCGCTGCGCGCAGGGGCTGCGGAAATCGACGCGGATTGACCAGCACATCGGCGAACTGCGCCGTTCCGAGCTGGTTGCATACGCGGAAGTGGACCGGCTCAAGCGGCGCTTTCTCAAGTTGCTGTACCGGCATTTCCGGCGCAGCGCGAATGCCGAACGGAAACAGCGATTTGCGGAATATTGCGAGCGCGAAGGCGATCAGCTCGAAAAGTTTGCGCTGTACTGCGCGCTCGACGAGCGGCTGCATAAGCAAAACCGGGACTGGTGGACATGGCGGGACTGGCCGGCGCCGTACCAGCGCCCGGATTCGGAAGAGACGAAAGCATTCGCGCGCGAGAACCCACGGCTGATCGAATACTACAAGTACATTCAGTTCGTTATTGAAGAACAGCTGGCGGCAGCTCAGCAGCATGCGCTCGCGCGCGGTATGAGTATCGGTTTGTACCACGATCTGGCGGTTGCGACCGATAACTGCGGCTCGGATCTCTGGGCGTATCCGCGGCATTACGTGAAGGGTTGCCGGGTCGGCGCACCGCCGGACGATTTTTCGCCGCAAGGGCAGGACTGGGGTTTTCCTCCGCCGAACAAAGAAACGCACCGGGAGGAAGGATACCGGCTGTTTCGCGAGAGCATTCGCAAGATCGTGCGGCATGGCGGGGCGCTGCGGCTGGATCATGTGATGCGGCTCTATCGCCTGTTCTGGGTGCCGGAAGGAATGACGCCCGTCCGCGGGGCCTACGTGCGCGACTATGCGACCGAGCTGATGCATGTGCTGGCGCTCGAAAGCGTGCGCAGCCGGAACATTATCATCGGCGAGGATCTGGGGACGGTGACGGACGAGATGCGGGAGTTGTTCACGCGCTTCGGCATTCTGAGTTACCGGCTGTTTCCTTTCGAGAAGAATTACCAGACGGGCGAATTCAAGGCGAGCCGGGAATATCCGCGGCAGGCACTCGTCTCGGCCTCGACACACGATCTGCCGACGATGGCTGGCTTCTGGGAGCATCGCGATATTCAGGCGCGGCGGGAAGCGGGAGTGCTCGACGAATCGGGAGCGCAGCATGCGGATTGCGAGCGGCGGCGGGAGAAGCAGCGGATGCTCGATACGCTCGCCAGCGAGGGATTGCTTCCGGCGCACTATACGCGGCGGGCGGAGCAGCTTGACCATTTGGATGGAGAGCTGCATAACGCGGTGGTCGGGTTTCTGGCGAATGTGCCCTCGATGCTGCTGCTGATCAATCAGGAAGACTACACGAAAGAGAGCGAACAGCAGAATCTGCCCGGTACAACGGCGCAGTATCCGAACTGGCAGCGCAAGATGCGAGTGAGCGTGGAAGAGCTTCGCTCGAGCGAGGCCGAGCCTTACAACCGCATGATCCAGCACCATCTCCGGCGTACCGGGCGCGCGCGATAAGTTTCACGAACCGTTGTGCTGTTTCATGAGCCGGGCCAGCTCTTCGCGCTCGCGGCAGTCGACTTCAGCAAAGAAGCGGGCCTGTTGAAATTGATGATGCGCGATGGCGTACTCCATGCGGCGCAGATTAGCTTTGATGCGTAGCTCAGCGCTTTCCAGACCCGTAAGTGCCCCGCCTTGGGAACTGGCGGCTTGGGGGGTGTAGTGCTTGTGGGCCAAGGCGCGGAGCCATTCTCGTGCGGATCCGCCCAGCAGCCCGGCGATTTCACAGAGGAGGAAGTGCACGTAGTCCAACCTGCCGCGTTCGCGCGCGTGTTGTGCCGCCTGCTCGAAGACGCGCGCCATCTCCTGGCCGTAGATGGCACGGTGAGAGCGCGGGTAAAGGCGCAGTAACGACCGCCATGCTCGTAACATTTACGCCTCCTTCCAGGCGAGCCTGGCCGCGGCGGCTCGAGTCAGCTGCTTCATCCGATCCAGCTCCGTGCGCAAACTCTTCAGACCGGTGCGGGTGAGCCGATAGGCCTGCTTATCGCGCGACGTGTCGGGCTGATCGAAGCGTTCGATCCAACCAGCCTCGAGTAGCCGGTGCAGCGCGCCGTAAAGGGTGCCAGTACTTAGCCGGACGCGGCCCGCGCTCAGTTGTTCGATGTCCTTCATCAGTGCGTAGCCGTGCCGGGGCTCAGCGGCCAAGCTCAGAAGAATAAGCAGGACGGGCTCGGTGAGGGGCTCCTGCGCTATGACACGTCGCATAACGACATGTTATGACACGACGCGTCGCGCGTCAACTCTTTTCGAAAGCTCATAATGGAAGTAAGGGTGTTAACCAAGCAACTGACAACGGATCTGGTGCAGATTCAACGGGCTGGGGAGAAGCAGCGCTCCGAAAATCAACGCTTCCGGCAATGGTTGCGGCGGCGGAATTTTGCCGAGCAGCGGCTGAAGGCGATTGCGCAGGAAGTGGAAGAAGCGGTCGATTGCACGGCCTGCGGCAATTGCTGCCGGGTGGCGACGACGCAGATCAGCGAACGGGACGCCGAGCGGCTGGCGCGCTATCTGGGGATGCGGCTGGCTGAGTTCCTGCGGGATTACACGGTTGAATCCGCCGAAGAGGGCCGTATTCTCAAGCGCAATGAAAACGGCTGTGTGTTTCTCGAAGGAAATACCTGTTCCGTGTATGACGCGCGCCCGAATACGTGCGAGTTGTTTCCGCATATGGTGAAAGGGAACGGATCGCTGGTGAGCCGGATGTGGCACATGCCGGACCGGGCGGTGTATTGCCCGATTGTGTTCAACACGCTGGCCGAGTGGAAGCGGGAGACCGGTTTCGAGAAATGACGGCCCTGATCGTTTTCCTGCTGCTTTGCCTGTTCGGAGCAGTGGGATTGTCCGCGTACTTGCTGGCGGATGGAAAGCGCTGGAAGAGAGCGGCTGAAAGTCTGGGGTCTGAGAACCAGCAGCTGCGCTCGGAAGTTGAAAGCGCGCGCGAATCGGCGATACGGCATGAGAGCGAACTGGCGAAGGTGCGCGAAATCGCGGATGTGCAGCTGAAGGCGTTGAACCAGGCACATGCGCAGCTGGAGGACCGGTTTCGCGCGCTTGCCGCGGATGTGCTGCAGAACAACAGCCAGATGCTGCTCGACCGCAGCCGGGAACAGTTTGAGCATTTGGTGGAGCCGGTGAACCAGTCGCTGCAGCGGTTCGAAGCGCAGGTGCAGAATCTGGAGCAGGCGCGCGCCGAGGCGTATGGAAGCATAACGGCGCAGGTGCAAGCGCTCACAAATTTGCAGGAACGCGTGCGCGAATCAACCGAGCAACTCAAGACGGCGCTTCGGTCGCCCATACAGCGAGGCCGCTGGGGAGAGATTCAGTTGCGGCGTGTGGTGGAGCTGGCCGGTATGCTCGAGCACTGCGATTTTGCCGAGCAGGAGACGCTGTTCGGGGAGCGGCGCCAGCGTCCCGATCTGATTGTGAATCTGCCGAACGGCTGCCAGGTTGTGGTCGATTCCAAGGTTTCGCTGGAAGGTTACCTACGGGCGATTGAGACCACCGATGAAGCGAGCCGGATGCAGCATCTGGCGGATCATGCGCGGCAGGTTCGAACGCATGTGAAATCGCTGGCCGACAAGGCGTACTGGCAGCAGCTGCCGGGCTCGCCCGAATTTGTAGTGGCGTTTTTGCCGCTGGAATCGCTATTCAGCGCGGCGCTCGAGACCGACCCGGAACTGCTGTCGTTCGCAGCGAAAAATCGAGTGGTGATCGCGAGTCCTATTACCCTTATTACGCTACTGCTGACCATCGCACACGGCTGGCACCAGCAACGGCTGGCGGACAACCTGAAGGCGGTGGCGGCGACGGGCGCGGAGCTTTACGAGCGGCTTCTTGCGATGGGTGAAAACTTCAGCAAACTGGGCGACGTAATCGAAAAAACCGTAACGGCGTACAACTCGGCGATGCACTCCCTCGAAAAACGCGTGCTGGTTTCGGCGAGGCGTTTGAAGACGCTGCATTCGCAGAATGCGGGCGAGATCGGGCAAATTGAGCCGATTGAGCTATCGACGCGTGCGCTTGCGTGGCGAGGATCGCAGGGCGAGAGCTGATCTGCGCGTTTTGGCTGACAAATTGCTCTGTGAAGAGTAGCAGTGAAGAGCTAATGCTGCCAAAGTTGGATCGGCTGAAACATTTTTCGGTAATTTGTCTTAAACTGGTCTTACTGCCGGTACGGCAACTTCTGCCGGTCGCGTAGCGTCTTTGAAATAGAGGTGAAAAGGTTCGACCTGGTTGTCGATAGGAACAGCGAGGCTGCTTATGGACATCGTTGGTGACAGGAAATTCGTCGAGGTGCCTGGCGGAAAAACGCACGAGTTACCGCCGCTGCTGGTCAAGACTGTGCCGGATGTGAAGCGCGTCGACAAGATGATGAGCATTGCTGCCGAAATCATCGACCAGGAGGAGATGATTCAGCCTGTCGCGGTGGAGGGGCTGGCCGCCGAGGACATTATGGAACGGCGCCGGATGGATCTGGCGCTGAACCTGGTGGACCAATATCTTGGGCTGCTGAGCCACTGGCACTGGGGCGATGCGATCGTCGAATGGATCCGGCAGTGCGAGATCACCTTCGGCGCGCGCCTGGAACTGCGCAATCTGCTACGGAGCGATCTGTGGCCGCACGCCGGCCGCAGCAGTTTTGTTACGCTGCTGACCGATAAAGCGGTGCCAACCAGCGGGGTGGAACTGCAGAAAGCCGTGGGACTGCGGCTGGCCTTTCGCCAGATGCCTCCGATTCGCTGCTGTTCGGACCAGTTTTTGTTTTATCTGAACAATTCCGTGGCGCAGACGGCGTACAGCACCTGGCTGAATATGACGCCGAACCCGATTTCCTCGCTGCCCCCGGAGCGCTTCAATTTCGAAGTGGTGAATATGTCGCTGGACGTTCACTAGACCGTTCCGCGCCAGACCATCACGAGAAGCTCAGCTTTGCCCGGCAACTTTGGAATGTTCGCCGAGCAGCGCGCCGCGGATCAGCGCGAGATCGTTGAGAATGCGCCGGCTCTTCTGCACGTGCAGAGCGAGCTGCCTGGTTTTGTAAACGGCTAACGAGAGACCGCTGGCGGTGCGTTCGTTGGCTGCCTGCTGCCTTTGCTCTTCCAGTTCGGCGGAGGCTTCGTGGATGGTCCCCTCGAGCAACTCCATGAATTCGAGAGCGCTCTCAATGGAGTCGAAGGGCCGTTGCAGTTCTTTGCTCATCCCAAACCGCCCTTGGTTCGGTCCGGATTACGATCCAAGGCCATGGTGTTCATATAGTGACAGTGATTTCGCGGCGGGTCTGATCTCGGGGAAAGCTTCTAAGAAAATGCCGTTGCCCGGTTTGCCAGTGGAACAGGCAAGTGTTGATTACTGGTGGGCGCGACAGGACTCGAACCTGTGACCTCCTGCGTGTGAAGCAGGCGCTCTAACCAACTGAGCTACGCGCCCGCTCACGAGGCGCTTTCTTGATTCTAAACTACGGCGCGCTCAGCTTGTTGGTACGCGGAAGAGTGAAGTAAAACGTCGACCCCTGGCCGGGTATGGAGTGAACCCACATGCGCCCTTCATAGCTTTCGACAATGCGTTTGCAAACGGCCAGACCGAGCCCGGAACCTGCGATCTCGGGGCCGTGCAGGCGCCGCAATGGCAGAAAGATCTGCTGCTGATACTCGGGAGCGATGCCCAGGCCGTTATCGGCGACTGATATGAGCCACTGATTCTCCTTCAGTTCCGCGCGAATGTCGATCTCCGGGGGGCGGGAACTGCGATATTTAAGCGCATTGTCGATCAAATTCTGGAACAACTGGCGCAGGTGCGTTGGATTCGCTTCCACCACCGGCAGATCGCCCCAGGTAATTTGCGCGGCGCACTCTTCTTTCGGAATCCGGAGCGCTGCCACCACTGCCTCTACCACGTCACCGAGCGAGACACTCGCGGCGGCTCCTTTGCCTCCGAATTCCGAGTAGTTGAGAAGGCCCGCGATGAGCGCTTCCATGTTATTAGCGCCCTCGAGTACGAAGGCCAGAAAAGTATCGGCGGACTCGTCAAACTGGCCGCGATAGCGTTTTGCGAGCAACTGCGCGTAGCTCTTCATGGTGCGCAGCGGCGCTTGCAGATCGTGTGCGACGACGTGCGCAAATTCAGCCAGATCGTCGCGTGAACGCCGGAGAGCCTTCTCCGATTCGTGGCGCGCGGTGGCGTCCCGCATGATTTTGGTGAAGCCTACAACCTCGTCGTTCTCGCGAACGGCGTAGAGAGTTCCATCGACGAAAACGCGCGAGCCGTCCTTGCGCAGATGCCAGCGCACATCGGCCGACTTGCCGTAACGCGCGGCGGTCAGCATTTCGTTTTCGGGAGCGCGGGCTTTCCGGTCTTCCGGGACAAAGAGCTGTGCGAAGTTCTTGCCCACGAACTCGGTGCGGGTGTACTGAAGAATCGTGCCCACGCCGCTGTTCCAGTTCGCGATGACGCCGTCGGTGTCAATCAGAAAGAGGGCGTAGTCTTGCAGTTCCTCAACCTGCAGGCGATAGAGGCGCTCCAGAGCGGTTTCGGGCGTACTGCCAGTGTCGACTTTCAAGCAAGCTCTTGCGGAAGACTCTCAGTATACGGCACTGGGTGCTCGTTCTGTAATGGAGATCTCAGCAGGTACCAGCAAAGCGCGGCCAGCACGGCGAAGAAGGAACCGGAGAGTAGTGCCCGAAACCAGCCGAAATGTGCGGCCAGGATCGGAACGGCGAGCGTGGAAACGACGCCGCCGAGATTACCGGCCAGATTCATGAGTCCGCTAACCGCTCCGGCATGCTCCGGCGCGAAATCGATGGCGCTGGACCAGTAGGATGACTCGGTGCTGAAGAGCAGCCCAACACTGGCGGCGATGGCAGCGAGCGCGACTCCGATGCTGGCTGTTCCCGCGCCGACGAACATCAGGACCGAAGAGACGAACAAGCAGGAAGCAGCGACCGCGCGCCT
This sequence comes from Terriglobia bacterium, assembly GCA_021325235.1. Taxonomy (GTDB): domain Bacteria; phylum Acidobacteriota; class Terriglobia; order Bryobacterales; family Bryobacteraceae; genus Bog-105. The sequence goes on from JAJPHN010000032.1 coordinate 24,871, forward strand.
GCCGCGCAAGGCTCCGATCCTGGCAGATAAGCTCCGGCTGAACGCGCCCAGAATGGGTACGGTGACCGAAGCGGTAATCCAGGGGAGGCTGGTGGCCCATCCGCTGTTCACGATGCTTAGATGGCGCACATCGACCAGATATTTGAAAAGCCAATAAACAAAAATCGAGATGGCGTAGCAGTAGAGGAAGTAGCTGAGGCAAAGCAGAAGAACATTTTTCTGCAAGAGAAGCGTCCAGCGATTCGGTTGACGCGCAATCGACGAAGAATTGGGAATTGTTCGGTGTACTTCGTTCCGTGCGGCCTGCCACCAGAAAAACGCCAGCAGAAATGGCAGGAGTGCGGTGAAGTAAAAAGCCGGCCGCCAGCCCAGGCGATTCATGATCTGGGCAACCAGCGGAGGTGCAAAGGCGGCGCCGAGCGTGGAACCGGTGAAGATCACGGCGTTGACGAACGCGTGATCGCGGGGCGGATACCAGTCGGAGACGGCGGTCATAGCGACCGGATAGGTCGAAGCTTCCTCTACTCCGTGCAGAAAACGGATGATGAGGACGGCGGCGAGGGATAGAGAGGCCGTTTGAATCAGCAGGCCGGGAACGAGACCAGTGAGCAGTGTGGTGACAGCCCAGCTGAGCCCCGAAATGGCGAGCACGAGACGCGCACCGTAGCGATCTCCGAACGCGCCGGCCGGCACCTGAAAGATCGTGTAGCCGGTGAGGAAGGCTGCGAAGACGTAGCCCACCTGCAGATCGCTCCAATGCAGCTCGCGCGCCATGTATTGCTGCGCCACGCTGATGTTGGTGCGCAGAAGATAGCTGAGGAAGGCGAATCCCCAAAGAGAAAAAAGGACGGCGCGTGAGCCGCTGTGCGCTCGAGTTACCGGTTGGGGCGTGCTCACTGCGACTTGAACTCGATGGCCGCGATTTTGTCGTCGGTTTGCAGCTTATCGCCCGTCGCGTTGGAGATGCCCTTGGGAACGTTCGTGCGATCGATCAACGATACGGCCTGCACCATGCCGGTGAAGACCAGATCGTTGGTGACCTTGGTTCGTTCGTTATCGATGTTGGGGTCGATTCCATGCGTAATGGAACGGCTGGTCTGAGAAAAGTAGATCTTGATATCGTGCGTGGCGGCCGCGACAAAAACCGGTTTTCCATCGAAGGTCTGCGGCATCTGCCAGATGCGGATGTGATGGCGGGAAGCGAACGTATTGTTCTGTTTTTCGTAGGTCATGTCAGGCGGCTTGCCACCGAGGGTCAGTATCGACATCGGTGCTTCGTCGTAGCCGCGATTTTCGATGATGGCCTGCGCGGTCTTGAAATTGGCCGATCGCCCCAATGGGTCCGAAGCGAACCAGCCGGAATCCTTGAAGGCCTTTTCGACCTGATCGCGCGTGCCAATGAACAGCAAGTTGGTCAGATCGGAGGGATCGGGCGGCTTGAGCGCGACCGTGCGATAGGGCAACTCTGCGACAAGCGCGGTAAGCTGGGCGGAATTCTGGATCGGGGAGGGCAGGCGTGCGTCCCTGGCGGGCGTCCAATCGAGCGGCTGCGACAGCTTTACTGTAAATTCAACCCCGGGCTTGTAGACGATCGATGGATCCGCTTCTTTCACGACGGAAGTCTTGACACTGGACAGCAGCTGTCCGAGCGTCGAATTCTTCTCCATCACTTTGTCGACGCCGCTTTGCGCTAACGACGTGAAGGTGCGGGAGGCGAGTATGCCGGTGATGAGACCCGACTGGTCGACCGATTCGCGCGCATTATCCACGCCGCTCAGAACGCACGTGATGCTCTTTGACTGACCATGTGAATCCTGAATTTTCGTGAATTGCAGACGGAGCGTAGCCGGCTGCTCGGCGTTCCCGTCGGCGGCGGGTTTGTTGGCATGCGCATCGGCGGTTACTCCGTCGAGCCTGGTGCCGTCCGCAATGGCGATCGTTCCATTGACCAGGACGGGCGCAATCACGACCGCGGAGACGGACTGCCCTGATGGTTTGTCGCTACTCACTTCGGTTGTCAGGCGCAGATCGATGGTGGTGCCGCTTGGAACGGTAACGGCGAAGGCAGCGGGAATGAAACCTAAGCTGAGCAGAGCACGCAGAGCTGATCGAAGCGGCACAGACATAAGCAGTAGCCTGCCGTGTATTTTCTCACCCTGTGGAGACGAAGGCTCTCCTATGCTGTGAATAGGGGCGTGTGGAGTGCGATTCGGGCAGAGTACGTTGCGGGCGACGCTGACAGTATGCGGCACTCTGCTCGTTACCTTCGTTGTGACCGGATTTGCCAGCTCCGCGTTTCATCGTGAGCGGGAAAAGCTCGGCATCGCGCACTACGACGCTGGGAAGTCGCTCGAGCAGAAGGGTGAGCTTGATCCGGCGCTGGATGAATATCGGAAAGCGCTGCTGTTTGCTCCGAACAACACGGATTACCGCCTTTCGCTGGCTAAAGCATTGCTCGAAGCCGGGCGGCTGAACGAAGCGCAGTCGCATCTGGAGGCGCTGGTACAGGAGGACCCAACCAGCGGGCCAATCAATTTGCTGGTGGGACGGCTGGCCTTTCGTCAGCATGACCTGAGGCGCGCCATTGAATACTATCAGCGGGGTGTCTACGAATACTGGCCGGAATCCGAACTGGCCGAAAGGAGGCAGGCGCGCTGGGAACTGGCGAATCTGCTGCATGAGAGCGGCGATCGCAACGGATTTATTGGGGAACTGATGCAGCTTTATACCAATCTGCCGAGCTCCGCTATTGCCGAAAAGCTGAAGGTCGGTTCGCTGCTGCTGTCGAATGGAGCGATTTCCGAAGCTTCCCGCATTTTTCAGGAGCAGGCACGAGTGGCGCCGCAGAATGCCGACGCTCGTGCCGGACTGGCGCAGGTGCATTTTGCGATGGGAGAGTACGTCTCGGCGCGGCATGAGTTTCAGCGCGTGCTCCGCCTGGACCCCAAGAACGCGGAAGCTGCGCAGATGCTCGCTTTGACCAACGAAGTCATCGATCTCGACCCGGCGCTGCCCAGCATTACGGCCTCCGAGCAACTGCGCCGGAGCCGGAATCTGCTCGAGCGTGTGCTGAAGGAGCTCAGCTCCTGCACGAATGCTTCGCCGGCTTTTGCGCAGCGTGTGTCAGACGCCGGGAAACTGGTTTCCGCTCCTAAACACAGCGAGGACGACGCGGTCTCGATGCAGTCGGCTGCGATGCAGCTGTGGTCGGGACGGGACGGTCCATGCGGGAAGACAGCGCCGCAGGACAAGGCAATCGATACCGTATTGACAAGGATTGGCCACGAGTGACCGGCGAATCGTACGAAAAAGTGGAACAATCGGCGCCGGCTGGTTCACCGCCGGTGCAGACCAGCGGGCGCTTTCGCATTTCTCTGGCGCAGCTGAAGTTCTGGCAAGGCGCATTTGGACACCTGGGCCTGAGCGAGGCGCAACGATTTCTGCTGCTTGCCTTGCTGATCGGGATTTTTTCCGGCCTACTCGTCGTCTTGTTTCACATCGCGATCGACTTTATCAGCTGGACCACGCTGGGTGCGCTGGCCGGACGCTTTCATCTGGTCCGCCTGCTTACGCCTGCAATAGGAGCGATCGGCGCGGTGCTGATCGTTCGAAAGGTTTTTCCTCGCGCCAAAGGCAGCGGCGTCAATCAGACGAAGATCGCGATCTACAGCTCGGACGGTTACGTGCCGGGCGGGACGATTTTTGGCAAGTTTCTGGCCTGCGCGGTTTCCATCGGATCGGGCAACTCGCTGGGCCCGGAGGATCCATCGCTGCAGATGGGCGCGGGCGTCGCGTCCTGGCTGGGGCGGCTGTTTCATTTGCCGCGCAACAGCATGCGACTGATCGCGCCGGTGGGCGCGGCGGCCGGTATCGCAGCCGCTTTCAATACGCCGATTACCGGTGTGCTGTTCGTGATGGAAGAAGTATTGGCCGACTGGAGCGCGACGGCGGTGGGTTCGATCGTTCTGGCGGCCGTATCGGCGGTGGTGACGATGCGCGCTTTCCTCGGCAACCAGCCGCTGTTCGAAGTACCGGAATTTCGACTGGCGAGCGCTTCCGAACTGCTGATTTATGCCGGGATCGGTGTGGTGGGCGGTGCACTGTCGGCTGCGTTCATCACGCTGATCGAGCGGGTGAAGAAGCAGCTTGCCGAATTCGGGCACTGGCGGCACTGGGTTCTGCCGGCCGCAGCGGGCTTTCTCACCGGAGTGGTGGGGCTCTGGTTTCCAGAGGTCATGGGCGCCGGTTACGAAGCGATCAACAGCGCGCTGCACGGTCAGTTTCTCTGGCCGGTCCTGATCTATCTGGCGCTCGCCAAGCTGGTTGTGACGCTGTTCGCGTTTACGGCGGAGACTCCAGGAGGGATGTTCGCGCCTGCACTTTTTATAGGCGGCATGATGGGCGGCGGCGTGGGCGGACTGGCTCACCGTATCTGGCCGCATGCGGCTGCGCCTGCCGAAGCATACCTGCTGGTCGGCATGGGAACGTTTTTTGCGGGTGTGTTTCGAGCCCCGATTACCTCGATTTTCATGGTGTTCGAAGTGAGCGCCAGCTACGTGATTATTCTGCCCGTGATGATCTCGAATATTACGTCCTACCTGATTTCGCGGCGGCTGCAGCACACGGCATTCTTCAAAATGCTGGCCCAGCTTGAAGGCGTAAACCTGCCCTCGGCCGAAGAGAAGCGAAGCTTTCAGCCGCTGCGTGTTGAGGATGCGATGGAAACGCGGTCGGCGTATACTCGCCTGGCCGGAGCCGCTCAGCTTTATCCGGACGAACCACTGGACGCCGCTTTGCGCGTGCTTTCGACCGAGCAGCAGATTGAAGTCGTGAGCCGTCTGCATCCGCATGAGGTTCTCGGGACCCTTACGTTACATGACGTGCATCGCGCCTATGGCTTGAACGATGATCATCCGGAGAAGCCGGGCGCGAGCGCAACCGATAATGGTCATTAGGATTTCATGACGATTCCCTCCGCGATCGAACAAAGCGAAACAAGCACGAAGCCTTCGGCCGAGACGAGCTTCGCTGAGAGACTGGATCGGCTGGCTTCGGTGGCGGTGAATGTGGGGCTGGGCTTAGCCCCGGGCCAGGAGCTTGTGATGACGGCCTCGACCGACGCCATTCCGCTCGCCCGGCGCATTACCGAGCAGGCGTACCGTGCGGGCGCGTCGCTGGTGACGACCTTTTACACGGATGAGGAAGCGACTCTGGCGCGATTCCGCTATGCGCCGGAAGAGAGTTTCGAGCGCGCGCCGGGCTGGCTCTTCAACGGGATTGCGGAGGCCTTTCGTGGCGGCTCAGCACGGCTGGCGATCGCGGGTGCGGACCCGGCCTTGCTTGCCAATGAGGATCCGCAGAAGGTAGCGCGCGCCAACGTCGCAAATTCGAAGGCGTACCGGCCGGCGCTCGAATACATCACACGTCACGAGATCAACTGGACCATCGTGGCCGCCGCCACGCCCGCCTGGGCGCGCCGCGTATTCCCGAACGAGCCTGAGAACATTGCCGTGACCAAACTCTGGGATGCGATTTTTGCGACGACCCGCATCGATGTGCCCGATCCGGTCTCGAACTGGCGCGAGCACGATGCGCAGTTGCGCCGGCGCGCGGCTTTGTTGAACGAGCGCCGCTTCGCCACACTGCATTTTCGCGGACCCGGAACCGATCTGCGGGTTGGACTCGCCGACGATCACCTCTGGATGGGCGGCGGGACCAAGGCGCACAACGGCCTGGACTGCATTCCGAATATGCCGACTGAGGAAGTCTTCACAACGCCGCACAAGGATCGGGTGGAAGGATACGTGACGAGCACGAAACCGCTCTCGTATCAGGGCACGCTGATTGAAAATATCGCGGTTCGTTTTGAAGGCGGGGCGATTACGGAAGCTCGTGCGACCCAGGGCGAGACTGTTCTGCGCCGGATGATCGAAACCGATGCGGGTGCGCGGCGGCTGGGAGAGGTGGCGCTGGTTCCCAATTCGTCGCCGATCGCGCGCAGCGGACTGTTGTTTCTGAATACGCTATTCGATGAGAACGCAGCCAGCCATATCGCGCTCGGCCAGGCTTACAGCACCTGCATTCGGGGTGGCGACACGCTGGATTCGGCGCAATTGGCGGCCAAGGGTGCCAACGAGAGTCTGATTCATGTGGACTGGATGATCGGTTCCGGTTCGATCGATCTCGACGGCCTGCACGTGGATGGGACGGCTGAGCCGTTGATGCGCTCCGGCGAATGGGTTGGCTGACTCAGGCGGCGCGTTCCGGCTGCCGCATGAGTACGCCCTGCTGGGGCCAGCAGCTTTGCAGGTGAGCCCGAAGGCGCAGGATCGCCTGGGACTTCAGCTGGGACACTCGCGACTCGTGCAGCTCGACCACTTTCGAGATTTCGCGCAGTGTCAGTTCTTCGTAGTAGTAGAGGGCAAGAATGGTTTGCTCGAGCTTCGGAATTCCGGCAAGCGCACGGGCCAGCAGACGCTCCAGTTCGGCGCGCTCCAGAATGCGCGAGGGCCATTTGTCTTCTGAGTCGAAAACGTAGCGAAGGAGATCGGCGCCGCTCTTCTCCGGATCGCCTGGTTCGAGGCTCGCAACGGTCATGCCCCGCGTCTCGGCCAGCCAATCCTGATACTGTTGCACGGATAAATCCAGCTGGGCGGCGATCTCTTCCTCGACCGGAACGCGTCCAAGCGTTTTTTCAAGCTCCTGGATGGCGTTTTCGATCATTTTCGCCCGGCGGCGTTTCTGGCGAGGAGCCCAGTCGAGAACTCGCAGGCTGTCCAGAATCGCACCGCGAATTTTATGCTCGGCGTAGGTCTTCAGTTTGACGCCGTGAGTCGAATCGTAGCGGTCGATGGCCGAAATGAGGCCCAGGGTGCCGGCCGAAATCAGATCCTCGAGCGATACCGAAGGTGGCACGCCCTTGTGGATCCGGCTGGCAATCAGCTTCACCTGCGGAAGGTGCTCCATAATCAATTCGTCGCGGGACGAGAGTGTTTCGTCGGTTGCGTCAATGGCGATCACGCAAATTCTCCTGGGAAGCGCCCATTTCGGGCTTGCTCCTGGGAGAACCTTCGGCAGTTCTTCGCCAAATCTTAAGGGCTGGCGAAAATTTTATTTAATTTGTACGAGGAAAGCTCTACATTTATGGCGCTAATATCGATATGTCGGTAAAGGCAGTTGACGCATAAGGAGCACCAGATGAGAATACGCGAACGCGAGCAGACCCTGACACGCCGGACGTATTGGAACGTAGCGCCGGCGCGCGCGCGTGAAGTGATCCGGGAGAATACCGATTCACTGGCCGAAACCGATGCCATGACGAGCGCTGCCGCTCGGCCAGCGCGAGATTCGCGCCTTGAAGATTTACGCGCGCGCGTGAAGAATGGTTCGTACCAGGTCGATCTGGAGGCGCTCAGCCGGAAAATTGTGGACAATCACCTGGCGGGCGACAAGCGGTAGTTCTTAGCTGGCTTTGGCCCCGGCCTCAGGTGAACTTTGTGGCGCGCCAGAGCGCCACGCCGGCGATCGCGATGACGATCAGCATGGCGAGGCTCAGAAGAGCGAGCCAGCTCATGTGGATTTCCATTTGCGGGATACGGCTCAAGAGGCCGAACGCCACAAAGATTGCGGTTGCCACCGCGACCACGAGCCAATCGAACCAGCTGCGCCGTGCGTCTTGTGCGACTTCCTGCTGACCGTGCATGCGCGCCAGCACGTACGAGCTGGGCAGATTGTAGAGTTGGGCCTCGCGCTCGGCTGCTTCATGCCAGCTTGAGTATTCCTGTTCGCTTGCCGACGAGTACGCGATCGAAACCGCACCGGCAGCCATCAGCAGCGACCCGCCGATCACCTGCGCATACGTATTCGCGCCCAAACCGCGCAGTTCGCCGAAAACGAGTATGGCCCAAAGCAAGCCCCAGAGCTGATTGGTATTCGATAGCGGGATGGCCCGGCTGATCCCGACATATTTGGTCGCGTAATTCTGCAGAAGGTCGCCCACCACCCACATGAAGCCGCCGAGCAGCGGCCAGAAGAGGATGCCGCGGTTGGCTGCGAGTTGATTCCAGAAGGGGCCAACGCCGCCCAGGAACACGACGGCGACAATCGTGACCGTTGTGATCTCTCCGATTGTGAAATAGGTGAGAAACGTGAGCGGATTCATGCCGCTGATGTAAGCCTTGCGATACGGGATGTACATGGAGCCGAACATCAGCCCCGCGCCCAGCGCGGCGAGAATGCCGTGAGCTGCGTTGCCGTGTGCGGATTGCGAAGTCGACGCTTCCGATATGAGAAGCGCGCCGATAAAGATTACCAGAGCGCCACCGACAACGCCCAGCTTTTTCCAGAGCGAAGCGCGGTGCAGCTCCTTGAAAAGCAGCGTGCCCCAGATGATGCCGATCAGACTGTTGGAATTCCAGAGCGGGAACGCGATGCTGAGGCCGATGTCCCGCACGGCGAAGATGGTGAGCGTATTGCCGACCGCCCATAAGCAGCCAGCCATTACGCCCCAGATCACCAGATGCGGTACATGGCGCGTATCGCTGAGCGTATCGCGGCAGCCGCGCATCAGCGCCGGCAGGCTCCAGCGTGAAATAAAGGCGCCGAGGACCATCATGAACGATATGATCAGCGGCGATACTGCGACTGTTACCAGCTTGGTCGGAGCCTCCGCGCCGGCGAGCCAGAGCGCGGCCGAGAAACCGCAGAAGATCCCAAGCTTTTGCAGCATCCGCTGCCGCGCTTCGTTCAAATGCACCTGGGCCGCGCCGGCGCTCATAAGACCATCCGCAGCAGCAGCAATCCCACGATGAGAACCGCGAACGGAATCCAGAACTGCACATCGCGGAAGACGGCGCTCCAGCGAAAACGAGGCGTCACTGGCGAATTCCAACCTGGCTTAGCAGCCACGCATATTCAAAGGCCGTATCTTTGAGCTTGTCGTAACGGCCGGAAGCGCCGCCATGACCGGCCGGGTCCATCTTGATCTTCAGGAGAAGCGGATTCGAGTCGGTTTTGAGCGTGCGCAGGCGTGCTACGTATTTCGCGGGCTCCCAGTACATGACCTGGCTGTCGTTGAAACTGGTGGTCACGAGCATGGCGGGATAGGCACGCTTCTCAAGATTGTCGTACGGACTGTACGTCTTCATGTAATCGTACGCAGGCTTCTCGTTGGGATTGCCCCATTCAAGATATTCGCCGACGGTGAGGGGAAGGGAAGCGTCCATCATGGTATTCATCACATCGACGAAGGGCACAGCCAAGTGAACGGCGCGAAACAGATCGGGCCGCAGGTTGACCACCGCGCCCATCAGCAGACCTCCGGCGCTGCCGCCTTCGATCACGAGTTTGTCGCTGGCGGTCCATTTATTCGTGATCAGATATTGAGCGCAGTCGACGAAGTCATTGAAGGTGTTCTTCTTCTTCATCAACATGCCATCCTCCCGCCACTGCTCGCCCATCTCATCGCCGCCCCGAATGTGGGCGATCGCGTATGCCATGCCGCGATCGAGCAGCACCAAACGCGCTGGCGAGAACGTGGCCGACATTCCGATGCCGTAAGAGCCGTAGGCGTAGAGGAAGAGCGGCGAAGTGCCGTTGCGCTTGTAGCCCTTCTTATAAACGATCGAGATCGGCACACGCACACCGTCGCGCGCAGTGGCCCAGAGCCGTTCCGAAGCGTACTCGGAGGAATTGTATCCGCCCGGGACTTCCTGCCGTTTCAGGAGATGCGACCTGCCGCTTGCCACTTCATAATCGAACACACTTGGCGGGGTCACGAAGCTCTGATAGGTATAGCGGTACGTGGTGGACTCGTACTCGGGTGTGCTGCCCGGAAAGACCGAGTAGACCGGCTCAGGAAATTCGATGGAAGTCCATTTGTGCTGGCCGAAATCGTAAACGCGCAGATGGTTGAGCGCTTCAGATTTCTCGAGCACGACGGCGAAATCTTTGAACAGATCCGTCTCTTCGATGAGCCTCCCGTTCTCGGCCGGGACGAAGGATTTCCAGTGCTGCGGCGACGGATCGCTCTCGGGAGCGGTGACGATCTCGAAGTCTTTGGCATGTTTGTTCGTTCGAATGTAAAACAGATCTTCGCGATGGTCCACGTAATACCGGTGCTTGGGCTCGCGAGGCAGAAATACGGCGAAGTCGCGGTCGGGAGTGTGAGCGTTCAGGTAGCGGAATTCCGTTGTGTCTTTGCTGCCGATATGCAGCAGGAGAAACTTGCGATCGCGTGTTTTGGAAAGCCCGATATCGTATAGCTCGTCTGTCTCGTCGTAGATGGGCTCGAAGTGTTCCGATCCCAGCATGTGGCGAAGCAATTTGTCCGAGCGCTTCGTAACGGCATCTTCGGTGGTGAGAAACAGTGTTTTGTTATCGGCCGCCCACTCGACAGACGTGACGCGCTGGGTCGTGTCGGGCAGTGTCTGGCCGCTGCGCAGATCTTTGACCTGCAGAACGTATTGGCGGAAACCGGTGTAATCGACGGTGTAGGCCAGCAGATTCTGATCATCACTCACGGCGAACGCGTCAAGGCCGATGAATTTGTGTCCTTTGCCGAGCTCGTTCAGATCGAGCAGAATTTCTTCCGCAGCCTGCATGCTGCCTTTGCGCCGGCAGTGAATCGGATACTGTTTGCCTTCTTCGGTACGAGTGTAATAGAGATAGTCACCACGCTTGACGGGCACGCTCAGATCGGTCTGCTTGATGTGGCTCAGCATCTCGTTATACAGCGCGCCGGCGAAGGGCGCAAGATCTTTCGTCATCGCCTCGGTGTACGCGTTTTCCTCTTCCAGATATTTGCGCACTTCGGGATTTGTTTTTTCACGCAGCCAGAAATACGGATCGACCACCGTTTCGCCGTGACGCACCTCACGATGGTCCGTCTGCGGTGCGCGCGGCGGCTCGGGATTTGCTGTATCGGAAAGGATGGCGGACGGCGTAAGCGACATGATCAGTAGAAGCGTTCTCACGATCATTATGGCGGCCCTTCCGTGCCGGAAATGCTGGATGTGAGTATACTGTTTCGGAATCGAACCGGATCAGCTGCGCGGCAGCAGCTTTTCGATGTGCTTGGCCAGAATGTCCACTTCGAGATTCACCCGCGAGCCTTTGCTGCGGCCATGAAGCGCGGTGTGCTCATAGGTGTACGGGAGGATCGTAAAGCCAGCGATTCCTTCGTCGAGTTCCGCGATCGTCAAACTGATCCCATCCACCGCTACCGAACCTTTGCTGACGATGTAACGGTCGAGGTCAGGCGGGATGCGAATGCGGAGCCACCAGTTGCCGCCGCCGATCTGCTCGAGTGAAGCGATCTCGGTGGTCGCGTCCACGTGGCCCAGCACGAAATGGCCGTCCAGCCGGCTGTCTGCCCGGAGCGGCCGCTCGAGATTCACCAGCGCGCCGCTTTTCAGATCGCCCAGATTGGTACGCCGCAGCGTCTCGGGGGAAATCTCGGCGGTCCATGAACTTTCGGACACTTCAATCGCGGTCAAACAAGCGCCGTTTACCGCGATGCTCGCGCCTGGCGATGTCCCTTCGAGTACTTTGGCGCAGGAGATCCGAATGCGAGCGCCGGTGGCCAGCGGATGGAAATCCGCAATGGAACCGACTTCTTCGATGATCCCTGTAAACATCTATTTGTTCTTCACCAGGTAGGCTTCCACCGCAAATTCATCCTGTGAAATCGGGTGAAGCTGTAAGCGGTCGAGCAGCATGGCGTCAGCACGGCGCATGCGTCCGGTTCCGCCCGCCACTGGCAAGCTCTTCAAGCCTCCCAGAATCTTCGGTGCGTAATAGAAAAGAATCTTGTCGGCAATCTGCCCGTCCAGCATGGTCCAGTTGACATGACTTCCCGCTTCCACCATGAGCGACAGATAGCGTTCGCTTGCGAGCAGGTCGAGCAGTTTGCGGGGATCGGTTCGTCCGGTGGTGCCGTCCGCGATGAAGACTCGCACGCCCGCTGACTCGAGCGCTTTTCGTCTCTCGGCCGGAGCGGAGGACGTCCCTACAATCATGACGTCGTTCTGCGCACCGGAGACGATTTTCGAATGCAGTGGAATGCGCAGCTGTGAGTCGAGCACGATGCGCAGCAGAGGCCGGCTGCGCGGCAGTCCTGAGCGGTCGGTGAGCAGGCAGTCGTCTTCGAGCACCGTTCCAAGACCGGTGAGAATCGCATCCGAGAAATGGCGGACCTGCTGCACATCGCGGCGAGCAATCTCGCTCGTAATCCAACCGACGTTATCCTGCGGCGCGGCAATTTTTCCGTCCAGCGTCAGCGCAGCCTTCACGGTTACCAGTGGTTTACCGGTGCGCATGAAGTGGACGTAGGGTTCATTCAGCCGTTCGGCAAATACCCGGGCTTCCTCGTCGAGATCGACTTCGACACCGGCTGCCCGCAGCTTTGCGAAACCTTGTCCGGCGACCTGCGGATTCGGATCCTGCATTGCTGCCACGACACGCGTCACGCCCGCTGCGATCACCTGATCGGCACACGGCCCGGTACGTCCCTGATGCGAGCAGGGCTCGAGGGTCACATACAAGGTTCCGCCACGGGCCGCCTCGCGAGCTTCGCGCAGAGCTACGACTTCCGCGTGATCCTTGTGCGACCAGAGATGAAAACCGCGGCCGACCTCGCGCCCATCATTCACGACGAGGGCGCCTACGGTGGGATTCGGGCTTGTCTGCCCGCGGCCCTGCTCGGCCAGCTTCAGCGCCTCCTGCATGTACCGGTTCATCGGGGCGCCTCAGTCGAAGAGCGATTCCACAAAGCGCTCCGGCTCAAACGGCAGCAGATCGTCGATCTTTTCGCCGACCCCGATAAAGCGTATGGGCAGGTTCAGCTCGCGGGCAATGGCCACCACCACGCCGCCTTTGGCCGTGCCGTCGAGCTTGGTCAGAATGATCCCGGTCACACCGGCCGACTCGGTGAACTTCCGCGCTTGCTCCAGGCCGTTTTGGCCGGTGGTGGCGTCCATCACGAGCCAGACTTCGTGCGGAGCACCCGGCACCACGCGCTGGCAGGTGCGGCGCATCTTCTCGAGCTCGGCCATCAGGTTCTCTTTGGTGTGCAGGCGTCCGGCCGTGTCGATGATCACGTAATCGACGCCGCGCGCTTTCGCCGCCTGTAGCGCATCGAAGACCACCGCGCTCGGATCAGCGCCGGTTTTCTGACGAATCAGATCCACCCGGGCGCGTTCGGCCCAGACTTCGAGTTGCTCGATGGCGGCCGCGCGAAATGTGTCCGCTGCGCAAAGCAGAACTTTGCGGCCCTCGCCCAGAAAGCGGTGCGCCAGTTTGCCGATGGTCGTCGTTTTGCCGGCGCCGTTGATACCGACCAGCATTACTACCGCAGGCGGAGTCCGGACCACATGAACCGGGGTTTCCGAGGCGCGCAACGTCTCGAGCAACTGCTCGCGAATGAGGCCGCGGATTTCGGTAGCATCGCCGGTCGAGCGCCGATCGATGCTGACACGGATGCGTTCGAGGATGTCCTGAACTGTTCGAACGCCGAGATCGGCGGTAATCAGCGTATATTCGAGTTCTTCGAGCAGCTCGGCATCGATCTCTTTTCTGCCCGAGAGCACATCCTCAATGCGATCGACCAGCCCGGAGCGCGTCTTCTGAATTCCGGCCTTCAGGCGGTCGAGCAGATTGGGTTCCGTGGGAACGGATCCGAATAGAGTCTGAATGGCCATGAAGAGGACGGGGTGGACGGCTGAAACGCGAGCGCCTCCCCCGAATTGGCTTCAGTTTAACAGGCACATGCGTTTCGTCGGCAGAGCGATTCGCTCGTGAGGCAACTTACAATGAAGCGATGGCCGTGCCCGTTCAACCGAAGACTCGCCGCCGCCTCGCCGCCCTTTTTTCGGTCCCACTGGCTTTCAGCCTGGTGTTTTTCTTCGTCAACCAGGCCTCGGAGCATCGCGAGACGCGGCTGCTCGAAGTACAGCGGCTGGCGGGCTGCGTCACACAGCTCCGGGCGCACGCACGCGACTCGGAATCGGGCGAGCGTGGATTTTTCCTTACCGGCGATCCGCGCTTTCTGGAACCTCTGCAGGTTGCCAACGACTCGCTTTCCGAATGGCAGCGCCAGATCCGCTCCTATGCGGCCGAGCGTCCGGAGTACCGCGCCGATAGCGAACGGCTCATACGGCTCGTGAATCAGCGTTTTGCGGAAGCCTGGGACGGGGTGGGTCGGAAACGCTCGGGCGCGTTCACTCCCGAGACTCTGATTGCCCACCTGAACCATGAGCAGGACACGATGGACCAGGTCCGGATCCTTTCTCGCGACTTGCTGAAGCGCCTCAGCAAAGAGGAGTTCGCCATCCTCGATTCTCAGCAGCGCTATGCGCGCGGGAGTTTCGTTTTCTTCTTCATCGGCTCGCTGCTGATGATTGGAGTCATTATCTGGCTGTACTACGCGCTGCTGCGTTATCTGGCTGAGCGCGACATTGCCAACGCCAAGCTGCGCAGCGTGAATACGGATCTGGAAGGGCGTATTGAAGAGCGCACGCGCGATCTGATGCAGACCAATGAAGAGCTACAGCAGTTTGCGTATCTGGCAAGTCATGATCTGCAGGAGCCGCTGCGTACGGTCACCAGTTTCTCCCAGCTGTTGGCGGTGCGCTATCAGGGACGGCTCGATGCGGAAGCGGATGAATTCATCGGATACATCGTGAATTCCTCGCGGCGCATGACCGAGCTCATCAACGGAATCCTCGCACTGGTGCGTCTGCGGAAAGCTCCGTTGCCCACCGAACGAGTCTCTTTTGAAAAGCTGCTTGAACAGGCCGAGGTTAGTCTGCAGGCCGCCATTCGCGAGAGCGGCGCCGAAATCGAGCATGGAACGCTTCCGGCACTGATGGTGGATCCGGTACAGCTCTCGCAGGTGTTGCAGAATCTGATCTCGAACGCGATCAAGTACCGCCGCGACGAGCCACCCCGCATTCGGATTGCGGCGCGCCGGGAAGGCCGCGAATGGGTATTTTCCGTAGCCGATAATGCTCAGGGATTTGATCCGCAGTTCGCCGAGCGTATCTTCGGGCTTTTCCAGCGCCTGCACAGCCGGGAAGTGGACGGAACCGGAATGGGCCTGGCGATCGCGCGCAAGATCATCGAGCGGCACGGCGGCCGCATCTGGGCGGAGTCGGTCCCCGGCGTGGGATCCACGTTTTATTTCAGCCTGCCCATAGCTCTGGAGGAAAGTAAGGCGGAGACGTCCGAACTCGCCGGATCATTCATTTCCAAAATTTAAGCCGAGAACAGCCTAAAGCCCGACGCACCTTCCGCCGATGGACTCATCGAGGAAGAAAACGCTTGGCACAAATTTTAGAATTCTCGCAGCTTCGGGCCGGCCGGTCACAGACCAACGAAACCGTCTGCTGCTATTGCGACGCGGCGCGTACCGCACGCGAGCACTTTGCCGGACAACTAAAGGACCTGTACCGGACGTCGTCAAAGCCGCGCGTTCTCTGTCTGGAAACGCTCGAGGGCGGCATTCCGGCGATCCCGGGCGGCTGGGATCTGATCTATTCGGCGAGCTTCTTCAATTCGCTGCCCAATCCGGCTGCACGGCAGGTGGTGAAGAGCGCTGTGGCGCGACTGGGTCCCTCGGGAAGGCTGCTGATCGCGAATGTGCGGCCGGAGGTGCGCCTGGAGCGGTGCCCGCTTTGCCAGAAGTCCGGCTCGATTCACCGCGGTGAGATCGCCATGATCGAGCTGGCCAAAGATCTGCCCGCCGACTCCGTCACCGGACAACTGATTTTCCGCGACCGGCTCGGTCTGAACACCTATCTCGAACTGCACAAGAACGCGACTGTGCTGGCCGAGTTACTGCCGCTGCGAAAGATTGGCTGAGTGATGGAAAAGGCTCGCGCCTTTACGAGCCGTCCGAGCCCTGCAGTTTCACCAGCTTGTTGTACAGGTCCAAAATCAGGAAGGTTGGGGCCCACTGTCCTACGAACAGCGCCGCGTGATCCTTACCCGTCATCTTGAATCCAAGCGATCCGGCAATCGAGCCGAAGGCCGCCCATAAGAACCAGTCGGAGGGCATCCTGGCGGTCTGCTGTTCGATACTGCGCGCCACCACTCCTTCGCGATGCTCTTCGCGCGCACCAGTCTCCGGCTCTGTTTTAGCGAAATCCTGATAATTCATCTCATCTCCCCGGCCATTCATCAGCCTCGTCTGTCAGATTCCGTTTCGCCGCCGGCGGTATCGGCCATAATGGGACGAATAATTACTAGCCTTGCGACTTGCCGCTGTTTGCGTTTTCGGTTTGCTCATGATTGGCGCGCCGCCTTTGAATGCGGCCGATTGGCGCCTGATCTGGAGCGATGAATTCAACGGGAAGGCTCATTCTTTGCCGGATCCCTCTAAATGGACGTACGATCTGGGTGCGGGCGGCTGGGGCAACGAGGAGCTGGAAACCTACACGAAGGATCCGCAGAATGTTTCGCAGGATGGTAAAGGCCACTTGGTCATCTGGGCGAGGAAAGACCATGGATCATACACCTCGGCGCGGCTGAAGACACAGGGCAAGTTTACGGTCGAGTACGGCAAGATCGCGGTTCGCATGAAGATTCCGCACGGGCAGGGAATTTGGCCCGCTTTCTGGATGCTGGGATCGGATATCGAGAAAGTGGGCTGGCCCTCCTGTGGAGAGATTGACATCATG
Source organism: Terriglobia bacterium (assembly GCA_021325235.1). Classification (GTDB taxonomy): domain Bacteria; phylum Acidobacteriota; class Terriglobia; order Bryobacterales; family Bryobacteraceae; genus Bog-105. The sequence continues at coordinate 41,547 of JAJPHN010000032.1, forward strand.
GAGAACATCGGAAAAGAGCCGGATATTGTGCACGGCACAGTGCACGGCCCGGGCTATTCCGGGGCAAAAGGAATCGGGCATCCGTTTACGCATTCGAAGCCACTCTGGTCGGATTTCCACGTCTACGAAGTGGATTGGGCGCCCGGCTCGATCACCTTCCTGTTCGATGAGCATCCGTATTTCACCGTGACTCCGCGCGACCTTCCTGCCGGCACACACTGGGTCTACGATCACGCGTTTTTCCTGCTGCTGAATCTGGCGATCGGGGGACAGTGGCCCGGGAATCCCGATCAGACCACGCACTTTCCGCAGAAGATGATTGTGGACTGGGTTCGCGTCTGGCAGAAAGCGGAATGACGCGGCGCAAGGCGCTGGCACTGTTTGCCTCATCAGCGCTGCGCGCAACAAACGCTCATTCGTATCAAACGCCGTACAAGCTGAACCGGCTCGTTCTGGCGGGCTCCGGAGTGAAAGGCGATTTCGACGAGAAAGCGGTCGATTGCCCGTTCGTTTTTCATCACCAGGGCCGGTTTTACATGACGTATATCGGCTTCGACGGAACCGGTTACCAGACAGGCCTCGCCAGTTCCGACGATCTTGTGAACTGGCGGCGCGAAGGGTGCATCCTTCGGCGGGATCCGTCATCGGCGGTGACCCGCTACAACATCGCGATGAACTGGATTGTTCGCGAAAACGCGATCGCGTCACCCGGAGCTCTGAAACGGGTTCGCGGCAGATTCCTGGGTGCCTACCACGCATATCCAAATGCCGGATATGAGCAAGGGCCGGCGGTTATCGGGCTGTGCTGGAGCCGGGATCTGCGCAACTGGCAGCTGGATCGGCCCTGCCTGGATGCCGAAAGCGGAGCGGCCTGGGAGCGCGGCGGATTGTACAAGCCTTGCCTGGTCGAGCACGCCGGTATGTTCTACCTCTTCTACAACGCCAAAACACAGGAGAAGCGCTGGCATGAGCAAACCGGGGTGGCTACCTCTCGCGACTTGACGAAGTGGACGCGATACGCAGCCAACCCGATTCTGCGCAACGGCACCGAGGCGACCTGGGACGACCGGTTCGCAAGCGATCCGTGCGTGCTGCTCGACGGACACCGCTGGCTGCTGTTTTACTTCGGCCTCGATAGCGCCGGCAAAGCTCGCGATCTGCTCGCCACCGGCAGCGGTCCGTTCGAGTTTGCGAAATCGGGTGAGATTCTGGTGGACATCGGACCGCCCGGATCCGTCGATTCGACGTACGCGCATAAGCCATCGCTGATCTCGCATGGCGGTGCGCTGTACCATTTCTACTGCGCCGTGTCGGGCAAGTGGCCGAACGAGGTTCGCGGGATCAGTGTGGCGCGTTCGAAGCCCTGGTGAAGCTTAGTAGGCGCTGTTGGTGCCGCTGTTTAGAAAGACAGTAGGCGTCACGGACATACCGGGCAGGAGCAGATGATCGCGATTTTCACCCGGCTCGAGCACGATCTTCACGGGCACGCGCTGCACGACTTTGACGAAATTGCCGGTCGCGTTTTCGGGTGGAAGAAGGCTGAAGCGCGCACCCGAGCCGGCCGCGATGCTATCCACGTGGGCGCGAAACTTGCGGCTGCTTCCGTAGGTATCCACCTCAATATCGACCTTCTGGCCGACGCGCATTTTGCGTAATTGCGTTTCCTTGAAATTTGCGGTCACCCAGACGTCATCGAGCGGAACGAGCGCCATCAGCTGTTGACCCGCGGAGACGTGCATACCCGGTTCGGCATTCTTCCGGCTGACGACGCCATCCACCGGCGCGCGCAGAATCGTGTAGCCGAGATTCAGTTTCGCCTGCTCGAGATTCGCCTGGCTCTGTTTCACCATGGCCTGCGCGGATTTATACTGCGCCTGACTGGCGGCGACCTGATGAGGCCGGCTCTCCTGGCTCTCGCGTTCGCTGACCTGCGCGGACGCAAGGCGCGCGCGTGCCTGCGCCAGCTGCGCGCCGGCCTGATCGAGCGTATGCTGCGCTTCGGCTATAGCGGATTTCGCCGAATCGACCTGAGCCGCGGTGCCCGTTGCGGCCGCCACCGCTGCGTCATAGTCCTGCTTTGAAATTTCGTCCTTGGCCACCAGTTCGCGGTAGCGTTGCAAATCGTTTTGCGATTTCGTGTAGTTTGCCTGCGCCTGCTGTAAAGCGAAATTGGCGGAACTCACACGAGCTCGCGCCACATTGACGGCCTGTTCTGCGGCCGCGACACCCGCACGTCCCTCCTGCACCTGGGCCGAGGTTGTGCTCACCTGTGAGCGCGTGCTGATATTGGTCAGAGGCAGGTTGACTTCCGATTGCTGGGTGCTTGCCTCCGCATTCGCCAGGTTGGCCTCTGCCTGCGCCTGTGCCACCTGAAAATCGGCCGGATCGAGGCGTACGAGTTCGTCGCCCGCTTTAACCGGTTGATTGTCGTTGACGAGAACGGTGATAATAACGCCGCTGATGCGCGGACTGATCGGAATCAGATGCCCGTCGACCTGGGCATCGTCGGTTGACTCACGGACCGAGTAATAAGCCCAGATCGGGATCGCGGCAATAATCGCTACCACGAGCACTGCGAGCGCGACCAGGCGCACGGTCCGCTTCCGGCGCGGGTCTTCCGGCCGTTTTTTCCGCTCGGGCGGGCGTTTCTGTGCGCTATCCTGTCCGCCTTGCGGCTGTTGATCGTCTGCCATCCTACTTCAGAGTTCCTTGATGTTGATGCATCTGCCGAGTGATTCGGTTCTGCTCCCAAAGCGCATAGGAAGGGAAATCAGACCAGGTTCTCAAATTATCTTCGCATCCCGGCCGTTTTGCACAGCTCCGGGAAAACGATTTCCGATTCCTGGCGGCGGTATTTACAATCTATTCGAGTAGCGGGCACAGCGTGCCCGGAGGAGATTCCGGTGAAAACATTTTTGCTGCTTTCTTTGCTGGCGATATCCGCTGCGGAGGTGAGCGCGGCCGACATTCAGGGCGTTATTGCGGACTGGAACTGCGTGCGCCCCATGGTGGAGAACGGGCGCGAGAAGACGCTGCGTAACAACCGTTCATGCTCGCTTATGAAAAATTACAACCGCGATGCATACGGCCTCATTACCGACGACAAAAAATATTACCGGCTTGACGATCCGGGCAACGCAAAGATTCGGCAGATCCTCAAAGATTCGCCGGATAAAGATAACCTGCACGTAGTCGTAACGGGCGACGTCGACGGGGACACACTGAAGGTCGGCAATATCAGCCTGCTGTAAGACTCGGGTAATCAGCCGCCAAAAAGCGAGCGGCGTCCGGGATCGGGGAAGGGAAGCGGCCACGACATGAGTGCGAGGTGGTCGTAAGCCCAGAAGTTGATCAGGGGTGTGCCCAGCGTAGCGGCCATACGATATTCCGTCTGCCAGGGGCACGCTCCGTTGAACCACGGGATCAGGTACGCAACGGCGGCCAGCGGCCAGGAAAAGCCGTTCGACGCAGTACGGGTAATTGCCTGCAATGCGAGATCAAGATTTCGATATGTCGCGCCCCAGCTGAGCGCCTCGATTTTCAGCCGGTCGAGACCACTTGAAGCCTGCTGTTTCCATGGGGCGGGCAAATTGACGGCTGCATTCAAACGGCCTCCTTGCGGATACGGGTTGACTGCGGTCACGTAGCAGGTTGCGTGGTTGACGTCGTCTGGATACAGCAACTCGAATCTGGCGGTAGGGAACGAAGCGAGTACGGCCTCGCGAATCTGGTCAACATGTGACTTGAGCTGACCTGCGAGGAAGGTGGCGTCGGCGCCGCTGTTTACGCCGGGGTCATCGTCCTGGCAAGTGAAGCTGGCAAGCGGGCGGCCCAGAGCGCTATTCGCCGCAGCGGCCGTGACCGGATCGTAGTAGGCCATAGAACCGCCGGAGACGGTGCCTGTTCCCACTACCCACGCTCCGTTTGCTGCCGAATTGTTGAGCGTGAAGTGCGTGCTGTCGGTGACCGTTACAATCCAGGTGCCATTCGCGCTCGTCATACCCTGCACGCCCGAGATCACAACTCTGTCGCCGGTTTGGAATCCGTGCGGGCTCGCGACGCCGATCGAAATCGGAGAAGTGTAGGCAACGTAGCCAAGCGGAACATTCTGTTTGGAGCTGAAGTACCACCACAGAAATTCGCCAAACTGCAGCCAGGGCGTGAGTCCGGCGCTGTTTTGTAGGCCTGCAAGCTGCAGATACGCCTGGCTCTGAAAATGGGTGAGATTTGCGACCGGCGCGCACTGCGATGAAAAGAGACCTTGGAAATCGGTTGCGGTGTCGACCGCTGTTCCGTCCGCGAAGCGGGCTTTCCAGGTGTTAGCGGATGTGCCGTCGTCCGGTGGATTAACGAGCTCCATGGAAAATGCGCTGGTCACTACGAGTCCGGCGGCTTTTGCGGTATTGAACAGATCGGCGTGCCATTGGGCGACCGGGAAGTTAATCGGATTCGAGGCGGAGGTGTCGATCTCCCAGGTTCCATCCGAGCCCGCCGCCAGCGTCCCCGACGCGCTGCCCGTGCCGGAAGCTGACGACCAGGTCACACTGTACGTGTCCTGCCAGAGCGGAGACCGAACGTGGATCGTGATTTGACCGGAGCCGGTCTTCTCCGCCCACATGGAGACGCTGGCCGCGTTGATGTAGTAAACGAAATGCGCCGCGATAGTGTCGAGAGTGTCCCACGTGGTAATCGCCTTGCGAAATGGAAAATTGCCGATGGTGATTGTGATGGAATCGCCTGCGGTCCAGCTCCCGCTAAAGGTTACGACCGCCGAGTTCCACGTGCCGTTCACGCGTTTGCGCTGATTCCACCAGTAGACGCCGAGATATTCGTCGATCTGGCCCGTCAGCCCGAGCTTTTGTAAATGCCAGAGCAAACGCTGCGGACTGACTTTGTAAGTCGCGTCGGTGTCGAAATCGAGCGCCGCGCTGACGTTCGGATATGTTACGAGGGGCGGCGGGATGTCCGAACGAACAGCCGCCTCGAGGTAATCGAAAACAAACTGAAAACCGAGCGAAGTGATGTCCCAGGACGTGTTCAGAGCCTGGTGGTTGGAGGCGAGCAGTGTGATCGTTACGGTATGTGAACCGGGCGCGAGCGCGGAACGGAGCAGCCGGCGCGTGACAACTTCGGATGTGACGTTCAGAAAGCAGTCGAGCGTGGTTGCTGAATCGCCGTCGACGCTGACCGAAGCTATGCCGCGATTATTGAAAAGCGAAGTGCCGAGGTAGAGGTCGTGCGTGCTGGCGCATTTGTAGGTGATCGTCACAGAGTCGCCGGGATTCGCGGTCTGCCGGGCGAAGCCGTGCCAATAATTGTTGGCGGCAACACTCTGCCATCCGCTGCCTGAATACGTGCAGCTTGTATCGCCGTTGCCGGTGCGAATGCTCCCGGGACCGGCACACTGCAGAGCGCTCACGCTGTCGGGATCCGTAATGCTCCAGTTGGTGAAGGCGGCCGTCCACTGCGTATCGGTGTAGACGCGTCCGGGGGCCAGCTGCGGTGCGAACGTGAACCAGGCTTGGCGAATCTGGTCAATGCCGAGCGCGCTGAAATCGAGCGAAATATTCCAGAGCACGTTATCGGAGTTGCCGCCAGCGAGTTGCAGAACAGGATTATTGACGGTGAGCGATACGTTGCCCGGCCGCACCACGAAATACGCCGCGACATCGTTGCCATCCGCACCGCCATACTCGGCCAGATAGACGGTCCCGGTGCTGTTAGGAGCCGCGCTGGTGAGCGTCAGAGTCGTGGGGCTCGTGACAGCGCTCACAGTGAAGGCGGTCGAGCCCAGGTAGATCGTGGATCCAGGCGCGATGCCCGGGAATTTCGTCCCCGATACCCAGCTCACGGCAGTGCCGTTTACGTTGACGGTACCCGTACGTGCATTTTTGACTGTCAGATTGCCGCTGTTGTCGGCCGAGGCCAGCAGCGCAATGCTGTTGTTCTGGAAGGTCGACCAGTTGTAGGAGTTGATGCTGTTCGCGAATGTCTGCGCGACGTACGCAGCTGTTTCGCCCCCACCGGCCACGAAATCGAAGCTGACATTGTTGACGAACAAAGTCAGACGGTCGTAGATCGTGCAGCCGCCCGGCGCCGAAAGTGTACAGCTCGCCTGGGCCACTGTGTAATTGCTGGAAGCAAGTGTGGCGTGGTCCCATAAGCGGACCTGGACCGGTTCGCCAGTGGTCTTGAGCACATCGAGCTGAGCCCAGTCGATCCAGCTGTATTTGGCCGAATCAATCGGCTGCACGCCCTGATAACTGAGAGTGAAACTCAGCTTCATCCCGCTCAGGTTGAAATCGGGAAGATACTTGACCGTGTAATGCTCGTAAAGATTATCTGCGTCGTAAAGGACAAGCACGCAGAAGTCGGCCTGATCGCGAAAGACACCGTAGACGTTGAAGCTCGAAGGAGTTGCCTGGCAAAGCGATGCGGCAGCGCCGAAGCCTGTGAAGCCCCGCAGTGCGAGCGTTCGATCCGGCTGAAATTTGTAGATGCGTTCGGTGCTCATGTAAGCGCAGTGGGTTCGGCCCCACGTTAACCGTACGAGCGCGCGAATGGATGCCGGGTGAGAACAGCGTGAGCGGCTAACCGTCTACAACGGCTGAACTTGTGTGGACTTCTACATTTTCGGGATCTTCTGTGACTGATGGTTCGGGCAACCGGCCGCTCCAGTTGGCCCAGCCCCAGAAGATCGCGGTAGACGAACTCAGCACGCCCGAAACGGCGCCGATCAGGCGAATGGCGACATACTGCGAAGCAATGCCCGCCGCCATCATGGAGAGCATCATGGTCGACCAGTTCATGGTCTCGATGGTGGAGAAGACACGGCCGCGGAATCGATCTTCCACATGCTTGAGCAGCTTCGACCAGTTCAGGACGGAGCTGACCGCCACGCTGGCTCGCGATAAGCCCATGAAGAGCAGCGCCAGCCGCCAGCTCGGCATCTGGCTGAACACGACGTAAGCGCCGCCGTGCAGCAGGTAGCAGAAGAAGACGACGCGCTTATAGTTATCGAAGCGGACGCGTTTGCCGATGCGGTTTCCAATTGCGCCGCCGATGAGGAGGCCGACGCCAGCGGTGCCCCACAATTCGCCCAGACCCTGCGCGCCACGCTTGAAAACCATTTCGCTGAATAGCGTGAAGAGCACTTGCGCGGCACCGCCTCCGCTCGCCCAGCCCACCGAGATCAGGCCGATGCCCAGGATCAGCGGAGATCGCAGCATGTAGCCGAGACCTTCGCGATATTCATGCCACGGGCGCGCCACTTTGGTCTCATTCAGATTGCGGTCGGCCGCGCGGAAGTGTCCAACGTCCGAGCGGAGATTGCCGATACAAAAGGCCGAGAAGAAGAACGAGAGCGAATTGAAGACGAAAGCAATTTCATAGCCGAAGCGCGCGGCGGTGGTGCCGCCGAAGAAGGCGCCGATGGCGAGAGTCATCCAGCCCGTTGTCTGGGTCAGTGAATTGGCCGTGTGCAGCTCCGTGTCCGTGGCGATAGCGGGCAGAATGGCGGAGCGGCCGCTTGTGAAGAACGGCGAAGCGATCATCAAAAGAGCGCTCAGCAGGTACAGCAGCCAGGCGTGGTGATAACGGATTGCCAGGATGAAGGCGAGGGCCAGAAAGCCACGCACGAGATCGCTCGCGATCATGATGCGGCGGCGGTCGAAGCGGTCGAGCAGCACACCGGCAAACGGGCCGACGACGATTGCCGGAATCGCGCGCGAGAGCATGATGGCAGCAATCGCGGTTCCGCTGTGCGTCTCGTCCATCGCAAGGCTCAGGACAGCGACGTTGTTGAAGTGATCGCCCATTTCGCTGACGATCTGGCCCATCCAGGTCCAGCGATAGTTGCGATTGCGCGCAAGCAGGCGCGTGAAATCGGACATTATTGCCCGCTGTGGAGCAATTTGGCGAGCGTGATCGCCTGTCCCAGATGACGCTGGGTGTGTTCGCAGATGTGAACAATGAGACCGATTACGGTGGTCGGCAGTGCCCGGCGGCCTACCGCGCGCTTGTCGTAGAGTGTGGCTGGATCGAGAGTGCGAAGCTGCTCTTCACAAGCGGCGAACTGCGCATTCATTTTCTGCAAAATCGCGGATAAATCTTCATCGGCGTCCCACTCGCGCTTCAGCGCTTCGAGCTGAGCTTCGCTGAGCTGACGTCCCGCTAGATACGCGCTAAGGCGCTCGACGCTTCCGCCCAAGTGACGAATATGGAAGCCGACGGAAGCGCGCCCGAATGTGTGCCACACTTGCTCGCGTGAGAGCCCACCCGTGTATTTAGCAAGATCCTCGCGCACCTGCTCGAAACAGTAAAATACCGGAGCAACCAGCGGATGCACGCCTTCGATCGGTCCGCGCATCCATGGCTCGGTCTGAGAGTGGGACTGGCTCACCGCATATTTCCTGTGTGGCCGAGCGAATAGCGCCCGGGTTGCGGATACACGCAAAGCCCGTGCGGTCCTTTGCCGACGCGAATGCGCGCGAGCAGTTTACCGTTGCCGGTGTCGAGCACGTAGACCTCGCTGTTGTAGCGGCCGGAGAGCCAGAGCTGGCGTCCATCGGGAGAGACGCCGCCCATATCGGGGCTGCCTCCGCCTGGAATCACCCATTTCCCGGCGAGCTTGCGAGTGGTTGTATCGAGCAGTGAAATCGTGCCCTCGCCGCGATTCGAGATGTACATGTAATGCCCATCGCGGCTGAAGTATTCCCCATGCGCACCCTTGCCGGTTTTGAGAAACGCCAGCTGCTTGAAAGCGTTTCCGTCGATGATGTGTACGCCGTCTGCATCCATATTGGCGACGTAAAAGACCTTGCCGTCGGGTGACAGCCGGCAGTCCTGTGGCATGCCTTTGGGTTCGAGGTTCATCCGATTGACCACCTTTTGGGCGGCGACGTCGATCTTCAGCAGTTCGCTCGAAAATTCACACGTGGCGATCATGTAGCGGCCATCGGGAGTGAAGTCGGCATGATTCACGCCTTCGCAGCCGACCGGCACGCGATTCACCACTTTCATCGTCTGAGCATCACGGAAGTCGATGCGCTTCTCGCGTTCGGCCATAACGACCGCGTACTTGCCGTCAGGCGTGTAGTACATGTTGTAGGGATCTTCGACATGTACGGTCTCGCCTTTCTTGCCGGTTGCCGGGTCGATGAGAGTGAGCTGATCGCCTAAGTCCTGCGCCACCCAGAGCTTTTTCAGATCCCAGGAAGGTACGACGTGCTGCGGCTCGAGCAGCCCCTTGCCGTGCTTAGGCAATGCGAAGTGATCGATGATTTTGAAGGTTGCCGGATCGATCACGTCGACCGTGTCGCTCTTCGAATTCGGCACGTAGACGCGGTACGGAAAGCTCTTGACGGTTTCGCTGAGCTCGCCAGGAGCATCGGCCGAGTAGATATTGTTACGATCCAGCACCGGCGGCATGCCCGGTAAATCGGCGGCGGCTATCGCCCAGGTGGTCAGAAGCAGCGCGGAGACGAAGCGCGCGGATGGAAGAAGACCCATAGCTTTAAATACGTAGGTTAGCGCGCTGAGTGCCCACCACAGGCGCGAAAATTTACAGTACAATTCGGAGTAGAAATGTTGCAGCGTGACGAGCGCGAGACCGAGATTCTGCTGGGAAACAAGCAGTTGCTCGGAATATTTTTTGTCGGTGCCGTGTTACTCGGCGCCGCCTTCGCCGGTGGTTACATGGTGGGCCGGGGTTCGGCGGCCAAGAAACCGGTGGCGGCGGTCGCGAGCAATCCTCCGGTGGATTCATCCGTCACCGACACTTCTGCGAACGCCCCTGCGCAGGTAGGCGAAACACACTCGGTCGGCGCTGACGATGCGGCCACGATCGCTTCAGAACCTCCGCCCAGCGACGAACCCCTCGGAACCTCAAAAAAGAAAACCGCCGTTGCTGCTCCGGCAAACGTCCCCGCGCATGACGACAGCTTTACTCCCCAGAGCGGCCAGGAGTTTCTGCAGGTAATGGCCGTGCCGCGCGATCATGCGGTCGCGGTTGCGTCCGTGCTGCGCAAAAAGGGATTCCGGGCGCATGCTGTCGCGAAACCCGGTACTCCCAATCTGTATCGCGTGATCGTAGGGCCGATTCGCACTGCCGGGGAGCTGTCGAGCACTCGCGAATCGTTGCGAAAGACCGGCTTTAATCAGGTTCTGGTGCAGCACTATCAATAGCACCGCAGACGGGTCCGACTCCCTTTTCTCGCGGGAGAAACAGACTGCCGCCCTGTTACGATTGAGCTTTACCCGCCGGAAATGAGAAGCCCGCGTCTCTCTCAACGAGGCGAAGATGTGAAAAATGCCGTTGCGCTTTTACAACACTCTTACCCAAGAGGTCGAGCTTTTCCGCCCTCTTGAAGACAACCTGGTTCGCATGTATACGTGCGGCCCCACTGTCTACAACTATGTCCACATCGGGAACTTTCGCACGTTCACCTTTCAGGACATTCTACGGCGCTGGCTGAAGTATCGCGGCTATCAGCTCAATCACGTCATGAACGTGACCGATGTGGATGACAAGATCATCGCGGGGGCGGCGCGGGAAGGAAAGTCGATAGCGGATTACACGGCCGTCTACACTAAGGCCTTTTTTGAAGATGCGGCCACGCTTCGGCTGCAACAACCCGAGCATGTCGCGCCGGCTACCAAACACATCGCGCAAATGGTGGATGCCATCGAAAAGCTAAGCGCGCATGGCAGTACATACACCAACGACGGCTCTACCTATTTCCGTATTACGACCTTCCCCGAATACGGCAAACTTTCGCACAACGACTTCAGCGGCATGAAGACTGGAGCGCGCGTGGACGTGGACGAGTACGACAAGGCCGATGCCCGCGATTTTGTTCTCTGGAAAGCGCGCAAGGGCGATGAACCGTACTGGGACACACCGTTCGGCGCGGGCCGTCCGGGCTGGCACATTGAGTGTTCCGCGATGGCCATGGCCTACCTGGGCGAGACGCTCGATATCCACGCAGGCGGAATCGATCTCGTGTTTCCGCATCATGAAAACGAGATCGCGCAATCGGAATCGATCACGGGGAAATCCTTTGCGCGCTACTGGCTGCATTCCGAGCATCTGCACATCGAATCGCAGAAGATGTCGAAATCGCTCGGCAATTTCTATACCTTGCGCGATCTTCTGGGCCAGGGCTACGCGCCGGAAGCGATTCGCTATTTGCTCGCTTCGGTTCCATACCGCAAGAAGCTCAACTTCACCTTCGAAGGGTTGAAAGCGGCCAGCAAGACAATCGAGCGGTTGCGCGACTTTGAACTGCGGCTCACCTCAACCAAACTTCCACGCGGTCGTAACGATGCCATAGCGGAACGCTCCGCTCAGGCCATCCGTGCCTTCGAAGATGCGCTGGACGACGATCTCAATACGGCGGAAGCGCTGGCCGCGATCTTCGAATATGTTCGCGAAATCAACAGTGCGCTGGATGCGGGCGAATTTCGCGAGGAAAACCGCTGGGATGCGGCGAAGGTACTCGAAGTATTCGACTCGGTCTTTGACGTTTTGAAACCGAGCGAGACTACAGGGGCTCAGGCGGACTCCTTGAGCGATGCCGAAATCGAGAAGCTGGTTACCGAGCGCAATCAGGCTAAGAAAGCGCGCGATTTCGCTCGTGCCGACGCCGTCCGCAATCAGCTGCTCGAGCAGGGAATCGTCCTTGAAGACACAAAAGAGGGCGTGCGCTGGAAACGAAAATGAAATTTGAATCGCAAGTGGTACACGCCGGCGACAGGAAGAGGCGCCCCGGTGCGCCCGTTCCTTCGACGACGCCGATCCACCTCAGCTCGACGTATTTCTACGAAAACGCCGCCACGCTCGACCGCGTGCTCGGGCACGAAGAAGAAGGGTATTGCTATGCCCGCTACGCGACGCCGACCAATGCCGCACTCGAAGAACTAACAACTGCGCTCGAGGCTGGCGCTGGATCGCTTGCAACGGCTTCGGGAATGGCCGCGGTCCAGATCGCAATTCAGGCCGCGCTGATCGATCGGCCGCATCGTATCATCGCATCGAATGCCATCTACGGCGCTACGGTCGGCATGCTCGACCAGATCTTTGCACCATTTGGAATCGATGTGACGTATGTGGATATCTGCGATCTCGCTAAGTTTGCGAGCGTGGTCGAGAAGCAGAAGCCGGGTGCTGTGTTTGTGGAAAGCGTTTCGAATCCGCTGCTTCGGGTAGGCGATCTCGGCCGCATCGCCGAGATCACGCGTGGGGCCAATGCCGCGCTCGTGGTCGACAACACGTTTGCCACCCCCATGATTCTGCGCCCGCTCGAGCACGGCGCGCACATCGTCGTCCACAGCGCCTCAAAGTATCTGGCCGGACATGGTGATGTGCTGGGCGGAGTCGTTATCAGCGACGAGGCGCATCACGAACATGTTCGTGCGATTTCACGCCTGGCTGGCCCGGTTCTCGGGCCATTTGAAGCGTACCTGACCATGCGCGGTATAAAAACGCTTGCCCTTCGCTTCGAGCGCCAGTGCCAGAATGCCCGGCGGCTCGCCGAATGGCTTGCTCTGCACCCGAAGATTGATCGCGTTTACTACTGCTCGGATACGGACCATCCCGACTCCGCGCAGATTCAGAAATACTTTGCCCCGGGACTTTACGGCGCGATTCTCAGCTTCGAAATCAAGGATCACAAGCGCGAGCAGGTTCTGGCGTTCATGGATCGCCTGAAAATGGTCGTTCCTGGTACGTCGCTGGGTGATGTGCATACGCTGCTCCTTTATCCCTGGAGTGCGTCGCACCGCAACGTTGCCCCGAAAATGCGTGAACGCATGGGCATAAAAGAAAATCTCGTGCGCGTGGCGGCCGGCATTGAAGCGGTGGATGACATCATCGCCGATCTCGATCAGGCGCTGGCCCATTGATACAGTAAGGGCAGTTTGTGTTTGCGCATCAGAGAAAGAAAATCCAGCTTCTGTTCGGTGCCGCAGATGCTGTTCTTATCCTGATCGCCTTTGAAGCTGCGTACTTCACCCGTACCCAGCTCGCCTTTGAACATCTATTCTTTCTGACGCATCGCACGCACATACTCATGCTGTGCTTCTGTGCGTGTGCCTGGGTTGCGCTTGGATCGCTCTACCGGGTCTATGAATACCTCGATTCGGTGAACCTGCGCCGATTACTCAGCAGAACCGTCCGGCAAAGCTTTCTCGGGATTGTGCTGGTCGTGCTGTTCCAGTACCTGGTTCGCCTCGACCCGCCGCTGAGCCGCAGCTTTCTGGCGCTCTTTTTTCTTTTCAGCGTTTTCCTTCTTGCGCTGTTTCGCTGGTACTCGCCGGTGGCCATCAACGCTTTCCAGCGCGGCTTCGGCAATCCCTACCATGTCGCGATCGTGGGCAACCCGGCCCGGACCGCCGCTCTCGCGAACACTCTGCACGCCGGTTCGCCCTTTCGCCTCAAGATCTGCGCGGAATTGACCGAAAACGAATGCCGCACAGAACTTCCAAACTTGCTGGCGAACGGTATCGTCGACGAAGTGATCTTCACGGTCGACAGCAGCCGTCTGGCTTCGCTCGAAGAGATCTTCCTGCACTGCGACGAGCAGGGCGTCCGTACGCGTGTCGCGATTGATTTTTTCCCGCATGTGAACAGTGAAATCACGCTCGACCGGGTCGGCACCGCGCCGCTGCTGACCTTTTCCGCGGCACCGCTGGAGGATGTCCGGTTAGTGGTCAAGCGCTTCTTCGATATCGTCATTTCGCTTGCCGGGATGATTGTTCTGGCGCCTTTTGTGGCGGTGATCGCGCTGCTAATCAAATTCACATCTCCCGGTCCGGTCCTTTACAAGCAGGAGCGCTGCGGTTTGAACGGGCGCAAGTTCATCATGTATAAGTTCCGTTCAATGGTGGAAAACGCCGATGAGCTGAAGCGCCGCTACCAGCACATGAGCCGCCGCGATGTCGCCTTCAAAATCCCGGATGATCCGCGCGTAACGCCCATCGGCCGCTGGATCCGAAAGTTTTCCATTGATGAAATCCCGCAACTCTACAATGTGCTGCGCGGAGAAATGTCGATCGTCGGTCCGCGCCCGCCGCTGGCCGAAGAAGTCGAGCGGTACGAGCTATGGCAGCGGCGCCGCCTGCGCATGCGGCCGGGGCTCACCTGTATCTGGGCAGTCTGCGGACGCGACCACATCGACTTCAACTCGTGGATGCGAATGGACATCTCCTATATTGAGAACTGGTCGCTCAAACTCGACTGGGCCATTATCCTGCGTACGATTCCGCACGTCCTGGCCGGGAAGGGCGCGCACTGAAACATGCATTTGATACCAACGAATGATGAAGTCATCGCGATGCTGCGAGAAACCGGCGCTCTTCGGGAAGGACACTTTGAATACACCAACGGCATGCATACCGACGAGTATCTGCAGGTTGCTCTTGCCTTCCGCTATTACCAATACGCGAAGGTATTGAGCGTAGGTCTCAGCCGGCGTCTGCGGGCGGATCCGGAGCTTCGTGCCATGATTCGCGAAGTCTCCATCGTCTGCCCCACCATCGGCGGCCTGCCGATTGCCTTTGGCGTTTGTGAAGCGCTCCGCGCGCATCAGGTGTACTGGGCTGAGCCTGACACCGAAAGCGCCCCCATGCATTTCCGGCAGTTCGTGGAACCGGCTCCGGGCGAGAAAATCCTGATGGTCGATGATATTCTGCGCTCCGGTCGCCGCCTGACGATGCTACGCGCGCTGGCGGAGGAGAAAGGGGCCGAGGTCATCGGAGTGGCGGTTGCGGTCTATCAGCCGAATCCAACCATCGCCGATCTCGGAAATCTGCCGCTTTTTTATCTGGCCAAAATGGACGCCCTTTACTACAAAGACGCCACCACGTGCGAACTCTGCAAACGCGGCGTGCCGATCGAGAAGGTCTGGACCTAGCGTCGGCACCCGAGAACTTCGCCGCACCCGGCGCACTCATAGAGCAGGGACATCCCCACTCCCATGCGGACCCTTGCTCTCGTACTGACTCTTTGTCTCTCTTCAGTTCTCTCCCACGCTGCTCAGTCGGGCAGCCATGTGCTCTATATCGGCGGCACGCGGCCCGATATTCCAGCTAAGAACTCCGGTGAAATCGTTGTTTCCGATCGCACCTATTTCGTCTTTACCTCGAAGCACACCACTGTAAGAATCCCGTTCGAGCGGATCAATCTCCTCGAGTACGGTCAGAAGGTGAATCGCCGAGTGCTCGAGGCCGTGGTGATTTCGCCGCTCTTCATGATGTCGAAAAAGAGAGAACACTTCCTGACGGTCGGCTTTCAGGACGATGACGGCCAGCAGCAGGCCATGGTCTTTCAGGTGGACAAGAACGATATCCGGATTGCGCTCGTCACGCTAGAGGCTCGCACGGGGCAAGCCATTCAATATCAGGATGATGAAGCGCGTCTCTCAGGTAAAGGATGAAAAACTATCTGTTCTTTGCGCTGATTCTTTCAGCAGCTGCGTTCGCCCAATCCCCGGTGCCCGCATCGACAATTCATGCATTACCTGAAGTTCGACGTATTTACGTTGCCGAATTGACCGGCGAACAAGCCGCCTCCCTGCGCGACCTGATTATCGCCAGTCTCGACTCCACCAAGCTCTTTGTTTTGACGGACAATCCGGATCGCGCCGACACCATCTTGAAGGGTGCGGCTGACGACCACACGTTTGAACAAACGCTCGACATTCAGGAAGGCATCAGCACGCGCCAAAGCGCTGGAAAGGGCACCTCCGGAATCAAGAGCGGCGGCACGTACGGCGGTTTGAGCGTCTCCGATACGGAATACCACCATTCGAAGGAGCGCAAGCACGAATCCTACGCTGCAGTTCGGCTGGTGAATCGAGACGGCGACGTACTCTGGTCGACCACGCAGGAGAGCCAGGGCGCGAAGTTTCGGGGCGCCAGCGCCGATGTTGCGGCCAAGATTGCGCATCAGTTGTCGCTCGATTACGATCGCGCGCGCCGTCCAGCGACTGCCCCCGATACTGGGGGAAATGCCCGTTGACGTTCTCTTTTTTGGCGCGCATCCCGACGATGTCGAATGGGGTGCGGGCGGAATTGCACTGACGCTCGCCGATCAGAAGGTTTCTTTCGGCATCATCGACCTCACCGCAGGCGAAATGGGTTCGCGCGGAACGCCTGGCGAACGAGCTCTCGAAGCGCAGCATGCGGCCGAAGTTCTTGGTAGCGCCGCGCGCGAGAATCTCAACATGCCCGACTGCTCCGTCGTGGATTCGCCTGAAAATCGTTATCGCGTTGCCGAGGCGATCCGTAAGCATAAGCCGCGGATCGTTATGGCGCCTTACTGGAAGGACCGACATCCGGATCACGCCGCAGCCGGGACCATTCTGCGCAATTCCGCGCTGTATTGCACGCTGACCAAGTCCCATTCGGAGTATCCGCCGCACAAGCCGCACGCGTTCTTCTATTACCTATTGCATCAGTTCCGCCGGCCGTCCTTTGTGGTCGATATCTCCGGCGTTTATCCACGAAAAGTCGAACTGCTCAAGCTGCATCGTTCGCAGTTCGCGAAGACGGCCGATGAACTCGGAATCCAGGCCCACGGTATGAGCGACTATCTGTTCGGCCTAGAATCGCGCGACCGCTACTTCGGGTCGCTCATCGGAAAGCATCACGGCGAAGCACTGATTGCGGACCGTCCGATCGCACTTACTTCGCTCACGCAGCTGCTCTCGCTGTAGACGGCCATCCTACCCGGGCAGCTGAGGCGCGAGCTTTTGAACGGCCGGATTATCCGAGCCGAGCCAGTCGGGATGGCGCGCTGTTCCGTCGAAGTGGGCCGATACTTTGAACAGCTCATACTGGCCTGTTGCCGCCACCTGCTGTGTTTTGGATAGCAGCGCGGCGAATTGATGATCGTTGAGCGGTTTAAAAGTTTTCGCCGCCTCGAATGCCTGGTCGAGAATGGAAGGCTTGTCGATGCCGGTAATCACAACATTTGTAGGAAGATTCAAGGCGTAGTGCAGGCAGTCGATCGGATTCTGAATCGCTCCACTCTTCAGAATGATGCCATCGCCTCCACAGAACGGCTTCATGGTTTGAATGCCGATCTTCTGCTCCACGAGCTTCGGCATGACCAGTTGCGCGAAGCTGCGGAAGTGCGCATCCATCAGGTTCGAAGGCATCAGCACCGCATCGAACTGAAAGTTGTGTTTGGCTGCAACTTCGAGCATGTAGAGATGCACGTGCGGATCTTTGTGTCCGGTGAAGCCGATAAAGCGCACCTTGCCGGCTTTCCTGGCATCCATCAGTGCGTCGAACGCTCCACCCTCGCGGAAGATGCGATCGGGATCATCAAAGCGCAGGACTTCGTGGAACTGTACCAGATCGATGCGATCGGTTCGCAGGCGTCGGAGTGAATCATTCAACTGATCGGTCGCAATGTCTTTATTCCGGCCGTCGATTTTGGTCATCAGGAAAACCTTGTTGCGGTATCCGCTCTGCGCGAGAGCATCGCCCATGAAGCGTTCGCTGCGCCCCTCGTTGTAATCCCAGCAGTTATCCATGAACGTAATGCCGCGGTCGATCGCCTGATGAATGAGCCGGGTGGCCTCGTCCTGCGTCAGGGTCGGCTTTCCGATATGGGAGCCGCCCAAGCCAATGGCCGACACGGTTTCGCCGGTTTGCCCAAGCTTGCGATAGAGCATCTCGCCCCGTAGTTCTCCGGGGTCGCTGACGCGCGGGATCTTCAATACCGGACTTTGCGTCCCGCTTTGCGCCGCGCCAGTTGCCGGCAGAACCACGCTCCCGGCCGCTGCCAGCGATTGTAGAAATTTTCGCCTCTCCATGAGACACCTGCCTCTCTCTTCAAAAGGAGACACGAATTCGAGGCGCAGCGTTGCAGAACCGGAAACGCGGTCCGCAATTTCGATCTTGCCGCTAGCTACACGCTCAGAAGCTTTTCAATTTCGTTGCGCATCGCTTGCAGGTCGCGGTGGCAGGCCGCATGGGACGGCATGCCGCCCTCCTCGCCTCGTGGTATTCGCCGCCCGGTTGGACATGGCGAACGATCCCGTTCTGATCCAGTAGAAACGAGACGGAAGTAAAATCGGGATCTTTCGTCAGCCACCAGCGCTTCAGCGCAGTCCAGCTACCATCGATCGCAACCGGAAAGGTGAAATGCTTTTCGGCTACCGCGCGCCGCACCGCGGCCATGCTCCATTTGCCGGGCGGTTTGGGATGGTAAATGCCGATGACTTCGAAGCCGCGCTCGCCATAGATTTGTTGGAGGTTGTTCAGGGCGGGGGCAGTCGCGGCGCAATACGGACAGCCTTCGGTCCACCAGCGCAGCAGCACCACCTTGCCACGCAGCTGCGAAATTTCAAGCGGCGGCGAGTTGATCCAGTCTCGTAAACCGAGCGGCGGCGCTGGCTTTCCGAGCAGTTCATCGCCTTCGGCAGCAAACGACAAAGGCGCACACGCGAGCAAAGCAGCGAACGTCCTGCGCGTCATAAGCTTCTTGTTCTAAGAATATAAAGGCGGCTCGCCCGGCGGACGCGTCTTCCAGCGGCGATGGATCCAAAGCCATTGATCGGGATACGCTCGGATCACATTTTCAATGGCAGTATGCAGGCGCTGTGTATCCGCTGCCGGATCGCCGGATAATTCGAGCGGCGGGTAGAAGCGGAGGATGTACCGGCCGCGTGCCTCATCCCAGATCGCAAACCCGGGCACAATCGGCGCTCCCGAATGATACGCAAATTTCACAAAGACCGGGCTCGCGCAGGCCGCTTTGCCGAAGAAAGTGACAAAAACTCCTTCCGCGAGGGAAGTGTTCTGGTCGACCAGAATGCCCACTGCCTCATTCGCCCGCAAGGCTCGCAACACGGTGCGTGCGCCGTCGTATTTGTATATTAGCCGGTTACCGGAAAGCGTGCGGCGCGTTTCGACGAGCTGGTCAATGTGTTCGTTATCGAGCGGGCGCACCATCACGTTCATCGGTTCCGTCATAAGCGCGTGGGCGAACGCGCTCAGCTCCCAATTGCCGAGATGGGCGGTTGCGACCAGCACGCCGCGGCCGGCCTGTTTGGCCGCACGATAGTGATCCAGACCCTCGTACTCGATCCAGTCGCCGATGTTCGCGTGCGTCAGATCGGGAAGCCGCGCAAATGTCACTAACAGCCTGGCGATGCTGCGGAAAACGCCATTGATGATTGCTTCGCGTTCGTGAGCGGGAAGGGCGGGGAAGGCGAACGAGAGATTGGCGCGCGCAACCCGGCGCAACTTGGGAACGGCGAGCCCCAGCACTTTAGCCGCGGCATTCGCGACACTTTCAGCGAGCCCAAGAGGAGCGCGGCGCAGAACCGTAAGCAGCACCAGCGCGGCAGCGTACTCGCAGCGGGCAATGAACCAGTTCTTTCCGGCAGCCAAGCGACCAGCTCAGTTCGTTCCCGCGTGTGCAATCCAGCCGCCGCCCAGCACCAGATCGCCGCTGTAAAAGACCGCGGCCTGGCCGGGCGTGATCGCGCGTTGCGGCTCCTCGAATTCTACTCTCACGCGCGTTGCCGTATCGGTCGGCACAAGCGTGGCTTTCGCGGGCACGTGCTTATTGCGAATCTTCACCTCGGCCGTCCGCGGCTCGAGAACAGGCGCGATGGAAACCCAGTTCACATCGGTCGCGATCAGACTGGAGCGGTGAAGATCTGCTCCCGCGCCGACAATCACCCGCTGAGAAGCTGGCTCGGTCGCAATCACATACAGCGGCTCACGAGCGGCAATGCGCAGCCCGCGGCGCTGACCGACCGTGTAGTGGTGCGTTCCCTGATGCCGGCCCAGCACGCGCCCTGCTGTGTCGACGATCTCGCCTTCCGTTTGTGAAGCGTCAATATCCTGCTCGCGAAAGTAGGCCTCAATGAACGCCGCATAATCGCCATTCGGCACAAAACAGATCTCCTGGCTGTCGTTCTTCTGCGCTACAGGCAGGCCAAGCTGCTCAGCCAGCTTTCGCACCTCCGGCTTGGTCATGTGTCCAAGAGGGAACAAAGTGCGCGCCAGCTGCTGTTGTGTCAATCCGAAAAGGAAGTATGTCTGATCCTTGCTCTGGTCGGCGCCGGTGCGCATTTCGTAGCGCCCAGTCGCTTCGTTGTAGGAGACCCGCGCATAGTGGCCAGTGGCAATTTTCTCTGCGCCAACACCATCGGCCATCTCCAGGAACTGATCGAACTTGATGAAGTTGTTGCAGAGGGTACAGGGAATCGGCGTGCGTCCGGCCAGATAATCGCTCACGAAAGGCTTCACCACCTGCTCTTCGAAGCGCTCTTCGAAATTGACCACGTAATACGGAATATCAAGTTGCGAAGCCACAAAGCGCGCATCATACACGTCGTCGAGGGAACAACAGCGTCCGGTTGCGCCAGTTTCGGGGACAAGCTCTGGTAATCGGCGCTGGTTCCAGAGCTGCATGGTGAGCCCGACCACCTGAAAGCCCTCGCGCTTGAGCAAAGCGGCTACGACAGAACTATCCACGCCGCCCGACATGGCGACCGCGATCGGCGTATCAGTAAGCGGCAAGCTGCGGCCTCCGCTCACGACTTTTGCGCAAACGCCTGACGATTCCGACTACAGCATCGGCCAGCTGATCCACATCGTGCAAAGTATTACTCCGGCCGAAGGAAAAACGGACGGAAGAACGCGCCTCGGCAGCGCTTCGTCCCATCGCGAGCAGGACGTGCGACGGCTCAATCGACCCGCTGCTGCAGGCCGAGCCGGTGGAAACAGCGAAGCCGGCTGTATCGAGCGCGATCAGCATCGTCTCGCCCGAGATACCCCGGAACAGAACGTTGCTGGTATTCGGCAGGCGGTCCTCTGTATGCGCATTGATCTCGATATCGTCCAGTGTTTCGAGAAGCTGGCGCTCGAAGCGGTCGCGCAACGCACCGAGCTCATGCGCTGGATACTCAGCGAGCAGTTTGCAGGCACAAGCGAACGCCATTACCCCGGGTACGCTCTCGGTTCCGGGCCGGCGTCCGCGTTCGTGCCGGCCCCCGAACTGAATCGCGCGGATCGGCGTGTCTTTGCGCACGAACAAGGCGCCGATGCCCTTCGGCCCGTAAATCTTGTGCGCGCTGATCGAGTACAGATCGACTCCGAGCCGTTCGAGATCCACGGGTATTTTCCCGAATGCCTGCACACCGTCCGAGTGGAGATAAATCTTCTGGCCGGCCGCGCGTCTGGCTCGCACGACTTCGGCGATTTCACCAATACGCTGTATCGCACCGGTCTCGTTGTTGGCATGCATGACAGAAACCAGCACGGTCTCCTCGCGGATGGCGGCATCGATCTCGCCGGTTAAAGAGCCAGTAAAGGAGACATCGCATCCTTCGCGAGCAAGCTGACGTACCGGCTCGAGCACGGCTGGATGCTCCATGGCCGTGGTTACCACGTGGCGCCGGCTCGACCGATCGCCGCAAGCGATTCCGAAGATTGCCAGATTGTTCGATTCCGTGCCGCCGCTGGTGAATACCAGCTCCTGCGCTGCACAATTCAGTACCCGCGCGATCGACAGGCGCGACTGCTCCAGCTGCTTGCGTGCGTCCTGGCCTGCGCGATGACTGCTTGAGGCATTCCCGGGCACTCCGCGTAGTGCCGCCGCGTAAACATCGGCCACCTCGGGCGCCACCGGCGTCGTCGCATTGTGATCAAAATAGCGCAAGGAGTGAGTATGAAATCAGCCTGCTGGTAGAGCCGGCTCATCTACAATTTTACCAGCGCATGGCATCTTCCATCCTCACGCTGATCACCGATTTCGGCGCGAAAGATCACTATGTCGGAACGATGAAGGGCGTCATCCTGAGCATTTTTCCCGACGCGCGGCTGGTTGATATCACGCACGAAATCCCGCCTTTTTCCATTCACGAAGGCGCCTACGCCCTGGCACAATCGGTGCCGCATTTTCCCCCGGGAACGGTGCATCTGATCGTCGTCGATCCGGGAGTCGGAACCAGCCGCCGCGCGATTCTGGCGGAAGCCAACAAGCAATTCTTCATTGCGCCCGACAACGGCGTACTCAGCCTCGTGCTACGCAGCTGCCGGACGTATCAAATTCGAGAGCTGACCAATCGCGCGTTGTGGCGACCGTCACTCTCCTCTACCTTTCATGGGCGCGACATCTTCGCCCCGGTTGCAGCCGTTATCGCCGGCGGCAAATCACAACCCGAAGATGCCGGACCGCTTATCGAGGATCCAATTTTTCTCCCGGATCTCGAGCCGCAGTTGCTCGCCGACGGTGCATGGCGAGGCGTTGTGCTCAGCGTCGATCACTTCGGGAACGTGATCACAAATTTCGCGCGCGACCGCTTCCTCGAAAACCTTCAAAACGGATACGCGCTCGCCACCGGTTCACACCTGGTCACGCGCTTTCACAAAACCTTCGGCGAGGCGCCGAGTCACGAAATTTTCGCTTACGCGGGTAGCTCAGGCTATCTCGAAGTCGGCATAAATCAAGGGAGCGCAGCAGCTTCTCTTGGGCTGCGGGCGGGTGATCCCGTCCAGTTAGGCCGTTTCGGCTAGGGGTACAATTTAGGAAATCCAGTTCTCGGGCCGCTCGTTTCCTCGCATTTCCCTATGACTGTCACCGAACCCATTGCCCAGACGCGCGCGGCTGATTTTCGCCGCAAACTCGAGCAGAAGATCATTGTGGCGGACGGCGCCATGGGCACCATGCTCTATGCCAAGGGCATTTTTATCAATCGCTGCTTCGACGAGCTGAATCTGTCGGCGCCGCAGCTGGTGAAAGAAATACATCAGGAGTACGTGCGCGCCGGTGCCGAAGTCATCGAGACCAATACCTTCGGCGGCAACCGCGTGCGGCTTTCCGCATTCGGATTCGCGGAGAAGCTGGGGGCCATCAATCAGGCCGGTGTTCGCCTGGCGCGGGAAGCTGCGGGCGACAAGGCTTTCGTAGCCGGTGCAATTGGTCCTCTGGGAACTCGCATCGAGCCACTCGGCCCCATGTCATTCGACGAAGCGCGTGCGGTCTTTCGCGAGCAGGCCGAAGCTCTGGTGAGCGCCGGCGTCGATCTGATCATCCTCGAAACCTTCTACGAGCTGAACGAACTGCGGGAGGCGATTGCCGCCGTTCGCCAGGCAGCTCCTCACGAAATGGTAGTGATCGCTCAGGTGACCGTTAACGACGACGGCACCTTGCGCGACGGCACAAGCACCGAAACATTCACGCGCAGCCTCAATGAGTGGCCCGTCGATGTGATCGGCGTGAATTGCTCTGCCGGTCCCAAGGTCATCCTCGAGACGATCGAGAAAATGCTCGGCTTCACAACCAAGCCGCTCAGCGCGATGCCGAACGCAGGTCTGCCCGCGACGGTCGAGGGGCGGAACATCTATCTCTGCTCGCCCGAGTACATGGCTCAATATGCGCGGCGCTATCTGCAGGCCGGGGTGCGTGTGCTCGGCGGCTGCTGCGGCACCACGCCCGAGCACATCAAGCAGATCCTGGGCGAAGTTCGCTCACTCCAGCCGGTCCGGCAGCACAAGAGCACACAGGTCATCGTCGAAGAGCCCGGCAAACCGTCGGTAAAGCGCATGGCGAAGGTGCCGCTGGCCGAAAAATCTCAGCTCGGCGCCAAGCTCGCCGCGGGCAAATTCGTCGCATTTGTCGAGATCCTTCCACCGCGCGGCGTCGATCCCAGCAGGGAAATTGAGGGCGCAAAGCTATGCAAACAGCATGGCATCGACTGCATCAACGTGCCGGATGGCCCGCGCGCGAGTGCCCGCCTGAGTGCGCAGGTCACCTGTCAGCTCATCCAGCAGCATGCCGGTATCGAGTCTGTTCTCCACTTCTGCTGCCGCGATCGCAACATCCTCAGCATCCAATCCGAGCTGCTCGGCGCACACGCGACCGGTGTCCGCAATCTCATCTGCATCACCGGGGATCCGCCTCGCATGGGCACCTACCCGGATGCGAGCGCGGTCTTCGATGTCGATTCCATCGGCCTGACAAACATCGCCAACAATCTCAATCAGGGACTCGATATCGGCGGTAATCCCACCGGATCCCAGACTGCGCTGCTGATTGGTGTCGGAGCCAACCCGGGCGCGCTCAACATGGACGAGGAGCTCCGGCGGTTTGCCTGGAAGGTGGAAGCGGGCGCCGAATATGTCGTCACGCAGCCGGTTTTCGATCTCGATCTGCTCGAGCTGTTCCTGCGCCGGGTCGAACAATACAAATTGCCGATCGTCGCCGGCATCTGGCCCTTGACCAGTTACCGCAATGCGGAGTTCATGGTCAACGAGCTGCGTGTGCCGGTGCCGAACGACTATATGGAACGCATGAAAAGAGCCGACAACGCCGAAAAGGCGCGTGCCGAGGGCGTCGCTATCGCCCGCGAAATGGCCGCTCAGGCACGCAAAATGGTACGCGGCGCTGCCCTCAGCGCTCCCTTCGGCCGCTATGATATGGCGGTCGAGGTTGCTCAGGCTCTCGGCGAACGTTAAACTATCCAAGTATTCGCGCATAATTCGAAAAACGGTCCGGCAACCGGGCCCGTTCTCTAGTGGCAACCGACTTACTACAAATCGATCCGGCTCAACCAGATCAGGCCGCGGTGGATCGCGCGGCATATGAAATCCGTCGAGGCCGGGTAATCGGCGTACCTACCGACGCACTCTATGTGCTCGTGGCAGATCCGTTTAACCTGCAGGCGGTGGGCAAGGTCTTTGCAAGTAAGGCGCGCGAGGCGGTCCGCTCGCTTCCCCTGGCTGTTTCCGATGTGCTGATGGCCGAAGATCTCGCGAAGGAACTAAACAGCCGTTTCTATATCCTGGCCCGGCACTTCTGGCCCGGTCCCCTCACCATGATCGTGCCCGCTGCTGCGAAAGTGCCGCTAAAGGTGACCGGCAACACCGGACGCCTTGCCATGCGCCAGGCAAAATCGCCGATTCTCGACGCTCTGATGGAGAAGATGGGGCAGCCCCTGATTGCCACCAGCGCCAACCTGTCCGGAAAACCCACCATCTCGAGCGGTATCGATCTGTTTGCCGAGATGGACGGCAGCGTGAGCCTGGTGCTCGACGGAGGGCTTTGCACCGGCCCGGGCTCGACAACCATCGACATCACCGAACCCTACTGGCGGGTTATCAAAGAAGGCGCCATTTCAGAACGCGAAATCGCGGAGCGACTGCAGGCTAACTGACCGACGCGGCTCGCTGCACGCACCCGCTTCGGTCGCTACCATGCTGGCGGCAAAGCCGCCAACTGCATCTGCACCGAGTCCTGTTCGCAGAAAGATAAGCTCACGTGCGAAGGTCGCGGGAACTTTTCACCTACTTAGATGCTTCTAAAGCTACATGAAGCTAGGGGCATTGTTTCTATCGATTGTGATGGTGGCGTGGTGCGCGGTCGATGTGCCGGTGCGGCGCGTGGTGCTGTACAAGCACGGAGTAGCTTACTTTGAGCGGAGCGGATCGATACCGGCCGGCGAAGAAGCGCGGCTCGATTTCAAGACCGCAGAGATGAACGACGTGCTGAAGTCGTTCACGGTTTCCGATGCGACGGGCAACCGGCTGAGCGGTGTTCGGTACGACGCCAATGAGCCGATCGATCAGCAGCTGGCGAAGTTTCCGTTTCGAATTGGGGAGAGCCAGTCAGTAACGGTGTTCCTCGACAACATTAAAGGCGCAGAACTGGAGCTGAAGCGCGGGGATCAGAGAATTACCGGAACGATCATGGGGGCGCGCGTGGTGCAGGCGCAGAGTCCGACGGAGCAATTGACAATGCTGCTTGCTTCGGGGGAGATCGAGAATTTCGATCTCGGCAGCGTGGCCTCGTTCCGGCTGACGGATGCGGCGCTCGAGGATCAGCTGAAGCGGTATCTGGCGGCAATGGCGCGCTCGAAATCGGCGGACAAGCGGAGTTTGTATCTGGATTTTGCGAGCAGGGGCGCCAAGGATCTGAGCGTGTCGTATGTGGCGCCGTCGGCGATCTGGAAATCGTCGTACCGGCTGGCGTTGAAGGGCGATGCCTCGCAGCTCGAGGGCTGGGCCATCGTGGATAACACGACCGATGAGGACTGGGTGAATGTGAATCTGAGCGTAGTGTCGGGGCGCCCGATTTCGTTCATCAGCTTGCTCGATACCCCGCATTTCGGGAACCGGCAGGTGGCGGAATTGCCCGAAGATCGCGCGGCGGGGCCGGTAGTGTACGGGGGCGCGATCGATACTCGGCAGTACGTTGCGAATCAGCTGGTTACGCCGGGGCAGGGTACGGGGTATCCATCGGGTGTGGCGGGCGGAATGCTGGGCGGCGTTCCGGGTGCATCACCACAAGCACCGCCGCCGCCTCCGGCACAGGCGCCAGTAGGGTCGGTGGCGCAGAGCGTGGAGGTGCAGGCGTCATCCAATGGCTTTCTGGGCAGCACGGTGGAAGGCGCGACGGGTGAGACGATCGGCGAGCTCTTTGAATACGATTTTGCGACGCCGGTGACGATTCGCAAGAACGAGTCGGCGATGCTGCCCTTTCTCCAGACGCGTGTAGCTGCACGCAAATTGCTGATCTATAACAATACGTCCAGCGAGCATCCGGTGAACGCGGTGGAACTGGCGAATGAGACAGGCAAGACGCTGGATGGCGGTCCGGTGACCGTCTATGACGAGGGCGCGTATGCGGGCGAGGCGCTGTTTGAGACGGTGAAGACCGGCGATAAACGGCTGCTGGGCTACGCGGTGGATTACGGCACGCGCATTTCGACGACGTTTGACAGCGGAGAGGAGCAACTGCAGCGCGTGCACGTGCGGGACGGCAATCTGGAGCTGGAATATGCGACGCGGCAGACGGCGGCTTACACGATTCGCAATGTGGATGCGAAAGCAAAGACGCTGCTGATTGAGGAAACGGTGCAGGAGAACCAGAAGCTGCTCGCGCCGAAGCCGAGCGAGCGCACGGCGAAAGCCTACCGCTTTGAGATCCGGCTCGGAGCGCACGAGACGCGGGAGCTGAAGGTGGAGCACGAGCTGGCCACCGAGAACGTGACGGTGATCGCGAACGCCACGCCGGATTTCCTGCTTGAGGTGACGAATGCCGAGATTGGAGAGAGTGCGCGGCGGCAACTGCGGCAGATTGCGGAGCTGAAGCAGCGGATTGTGGATGCGCAGTCGGAGGTGACGGCGCTCAGAAGCCGGCAGGGAGAGCTCAGCACGGATCAGACGCGTTTGCGAATGAATATCGACAGTCTGAACCGGGTGAAGGGCGAAGAGCAGCAGGTGCGGGATTACTCGTCACAGCTGGCGGCGAACGAGGCGGAGTTGCGGAAGCTCACGGGCCAAATCTCGGACGCTGAGAATCGGAAAGCGGCCTTGGAAAAAACGCTGAGGGATTCGATTGGGAAGCTGCGATTTTAAGCTCGCTCAGGCTTCCGCGTCCGTTTCAAGGCTCGTGCGAAACGTTTTGGTTTGGCAAACGGTCCCTGTTGATGGATGCCGCAGGATGAAGCCGAACAGCAGCCGGGCGTGGCGCGGCGGCGGCTGCTGACGGGTACGGCGAGCTATCTTGCAACTGCCATGTTGAACCCAGCGCACGCTCAGGAACTACCGAGCGCCGAGAAGGCCCCGCGCAATCAGAGCAGGACGGACCCCGGACCGGAGAACCGCGAGCTGCAGGCGGCGAGCCCGAATGCTTTCCTACCGCCGGAGACAGATCACGGCGAAGTGCAGACGTTCTGGAACTCGTTTTCTTCGGCGCACCGGCGGATACAGGAGGGCGGCTGGTCGCGGCAGGTAACGGTCGAGGATTTCCCCATCTCGAAGGACATCGCGGGTGTGAACATGCGGCTCACGGCGGGCGGCATTCGCGAACTGCACTGGCATAATGCGGCGGAATGGGCGCTGATGCTCACGGGCCGCGCGCGCATTACGGCGATCGATGACGAGGGGCGGAGTTTTGTGAAGGATGTCGGGGTAAACGACCTGTGGTTCTTTCCGACGGGCACGCCGCATTCGATTCAGGGACTCGCGCCCGATGGCTGCGAATTTCTACTTGTGTTCGATGACGGGAAATTTTCGGAAGGCAACACGACGCTGATCTCGGACTGGGCACGGCATACGCCGCGCGAAGTACTGGCGAAGAATTTTGGGGTGCCCGAGAGCGAGATTGCGCCGGTGTACACGGTGCCGCCGGAGGGTCATTATATTTTTCAGCAAGCAGTGCCGCCGGCGCTCGAAGAAGATCAGCGCGCGGCGGCGGGATCGAAGCCGCTTTCTCCGGTAGCGTTCGATTTTGCGATGCACGCGATGGAGCCGACGTATAAGACGAAGTCGGGCGAAGTGCGGGTGATCGATTCGCGCAATTTCCCGGTTTCGACGACGATTGCGGCGGCGCATGTGGTGGTGAAGCCGGGCGGCCTGCGCGAGCTGCACTGGCACCAGAACGCGGATGAGTGGCAGTATTACGTGCAGGGTCGCGGCCGGATGACGGTCTTCTTCAACGGCGGCAAAGCGCGCACGCAGGATTTCAATGCGGGCGATGTGGGGTATGTGCCGCGCACATTCGGGCATTACATCGAGAACACCGGCAACACGGACCTGATCTTTCTCGAGATGTTCAAGGCGCCGCGGTTTGAAGATCTGTCGCTCTCGGACTGGATTTCGCACACGCCGCCGGAGCTGGTGATGCAGCATCTGAAAATCAGCCGCGAGACGCTGGCGCGTATACCGAAGCGGAAATTGCCGGTTGTGCCGGCGTAGCTGGTTATAGAATGTTGGCCAATGATTGACCGACGGCGATTCGTGGCATCACTGGCCGGCGCGCTGGGCCTTGCCTTCTGGGACGACCAGACACTCGATGCGATCACTGGCAACGTTAACAGCAATTCGAAGCCATCCGAGCTGAAGATCACCGACCTGCGCGTGGCGACGATTACGCATGCGCCGATGCGCGATCCGATCCTTCGCATCGACACCAATCAGGGGATCTACGGATTGGGCGAAGTGCGGGATGGCGCGAGCCCGACCTATGCGCTGATGCTCAAGAGCCGCATTCTGGGTGAGAACCCGTGCAATGTGGACAAGATTTTTCGCAAGATTCGGCAGTTCGGCGGAGAGTCGCGGCAGGCGGGGGGAGTGTGCGGGATCGAGATGGCGTTGTGGGATTTGGCGGGCAAGGCGTATAACGTGCCGGTGTACCAGATGCTGGGCGGCAAGTTTCGCGATAAGATTCGCTGCTATGCCGATACGACGGAATCGGACGATCCGCATATCTACGGCGACCGGCTGAAGAAGCGTAAAGAGCAGGGCTTCACGTGGCTGAAGATGGATCTGGGCATTGACCTGATGAAGGACAAGCCGGGGATGATCACGCGGCCCGAGGGCGTCTTGATTACGCAGGGAGCGGATACGCCGCACATGTTCACCGGAATCGAGCTGACGCCTAAGGGCATCGAGACGATGGCGAATTTCGTGTCGGTGGTGCGGGATTATGTCGGCTACGATGTGCCGCTTTCGTGCGACCACTTTGGGCATATCGGCGTGAATTCGTGCATTCGGCTGGGCAAGGCGCTCGAGCAGTACAACGTGGCGTGGCTGGAAGACATGGTGCCGTGGCAATATCCGGCGCTGCTCAAAGAGATCAAGCAGGCGGTGAATATTCCACTGTGCACCGGCGAGGATATTTATTTGAAGGAAGGCTTCGTCAATTTAGCCGAGCAGCATGCGGTCGACATTCTGCATCCCGATCTGGCGACATCGGGCGGAATTCTCGAAACCAAGAAGATCGGCGACGCGATTGAGCAGTATGGCATTCCGATGGCGATGCATTTTGCGGGATCGCCTGTGTCCTGCATGGCGAACGTGCACTGCGCAGCGGCGACGAACAATTTTCTGGTGCTCGAGAACCATTCGGTGGACGTGCCCTGGTGGAGCGATCTGGTGGAAGGCGTGGAGAAGCCGATTGTGAACCACGGGTTCATCGCCGTGCCGGACGCACCCGGCCTGGGCGTGACACTGAATGAGGCGGAAGTGAAGAAGCATCTGGACGGCGGCTATTTCGATCCGACCGATGAATGGAATAAAGAGCGCTCGCACGACCGGCTCTGGAGCATGACAGTGCGGGGCACACCGCCGCGGACCTGAAGGTCCTTTATAGCTCCAGCGGGGTGTCCCAGGTGCCATTGAACGTGATTTCGCTGAGCGGCTTGCGGGTGCGCGGCGTGCGCTCGCGCTCGCGGTAGGGCTCGTCGAGTTTGTCCGGCGAATCGAGGTAGCCGATGGCGACTGCGGCAACGGGATCGTAGCCTTCCGGGATCTTGAGTGCGGTACGAGCGCGCTCTGGATCGAAACCGGCCATACCGTGGGCGTGCAGTCCGAGCGCCGTGGCTTGCAGGAAGATGTGCGCGAGGGCGGCGCCGGTGTCGTGCCAGGCGTGGCGGTTTGGTTTGCCCTCCTTGGTATCGCGTTTGGCGACGGTGAGCAGCAAGACGGGCGCGGACTTGGCCCATTTCTGATTGCCGGGCAGCAGGACGCCCAGCATTTTTTCAAAGAGCTGCGGATCCGACTTGCGCGCGACGATAAAGCGCCAGGGCTGCTCGTTACCGGAGGAGGCGGCCCAGCGCGCGGCTTCAAAGATTAGCTTCAAATCGCCATCGGACACGGGGCGATCGGAAAAAGAACGCGGGCTCCAGCGGGCGCGAATCAGCTTGTGCACTTCGGGCGAAGTATCGGCGCGCTTTTCAACAGGCGGTTCCTCAATCATCACTTCTGTTGATGATCGAGGAACGCGATTCGATGCCTATTGCTGCGTTGCGGTAGAGGCTTGCTGGGCGGCCGGTTGCGTAAGAAGCGAAGTCGTCTCGAGCGCGGGTGCTGCCGGCTTGAAGTAGTTGGCGAGCGCCAGATTGTGATAAACATTGCCGGCGATGCCGGAAGCGATCGGCCCGCTTACGCCGCGTCCTCCGGTGAGCAGAACAACGACAACCAGCTTCTTGTCGCCAAACTCGTTGAAGGAGCCGAACCAGCCGAGATGAACGCCGGGCTGCGCGGTGTCGGTGCAGGTACCGGTCTTGCCGAGGATCGTTTCGTCGAGATTGCTGTAGCCGGCGCGGCGCGCGGTGCCGTATTCGACAGCGCCCATCATGCCGGGCTTGATGGAATCGGCGAGATCGCCGAGATCGAGCTGGCGCTTGATGCGCGGAACAGATTTTTGGACGTCGTCCTGGCTCTGCGGATATTGCAGGTAGTACATCGTGCCGTTATTGGCCACAGTCGAGATGATGCTGGTGAGCTCGAGCGGGGTGAGCCGGATGCCATCGCCAAAACTGGTCATCATGCCGACGCCGGACTGTGGAACGTCGCTGGCCAGATAGCCGGGTTGTTCGCCGGGGATATCGAGACCGGCCTTTTCGCCCATGCCAAACAGCTTGCCGTAGCGTACGACGCGCTCAAAGCCGAGTTCCTGGCCGAGCTTGGCGAAGTACAGATTGTTGGACATAGCGAGCGCGCGGGTCATGTC
Organism: Terriglobia bacterium; assembly: GCA_021325235.1. GTDB lineage: Bacteria > Acidobacteriota > Terriglobia > Bryobacterales > Bryobacteraceae > Bog-105. The sequence goes on from JAJPHN010000032.1 coordinate 73,030, forward strand.
CATGGAGGAACGGCGGGAAATGCGGACGTTTGAAGAAGGATCAACCACACCTTCTTTTAGTGATGCCAGTGAAACCATCACTTTAACTGTGGAGCAGGGCTGGTACGCGCCCCCCAAAGCCAATTTCTGGTTGACGATGCTCAGGATGCGGCCGGTATGCGGATCGGCCACAACGACAGTACCGTTATACGGGCCAAGCGCGTCGACGGCTGCCTTGCGGACGGCCAGATCTTCACCATCGACTTTGTCGCCCACCGTGGAATCGGCGTAGGTCGGCTCGGTCCAGGGGTTATAGAAAACGTGGCGGCCGCGGGTCCGTTTGCGGGCGATCGCCGCGTGCAGATTGGCCCGGTCGGTGGTGTGAAGGATGGCAGCGCGGGTGACATCGCGCGTAACGGGTGCGGCATTCACGCGCGCAGCGGCGTGGGTCACACGGCGGCGGTGCGTCACGGCGTGGCGTTTGTGTACGACTGGTTTGGACGTGGCGGCGGTTGCGGTGCCGAGCAGCGCGCCGAATGCGGCCCATACAAGAACGGGCCGCTGAAGAATTGCGATGTGCTTAGAAAGCAGATACATGCCGCTTTTCCCTAACTGACAGAATCCCCATCAAAATCTGGAATACAGATTACTTCTATGGTAAGTACAGCGGCGAGCGCCGTCAACTGAAACATTTTGAAACGGTTAACAAAAGTTCACCCGCTGTTACGCCGCCGTCCAGCCGCCGTCGATGGTGACCACTGAGCCGTTCATAAAAGCTGCCGCCGGGGATGCAATATAGACCGCCAAGTCGGCAATCTCCTCGGGCCGCCCCAAACGTCCGAGCGGCTGCCTTTGATTGAGTTCGGCGCGGACCCTATCTTTCTCATGGCGATGGTACTTTTCGAGGTATCCCTCGACAAAGGGGGTGTCGACGGTGCCGGGAGCAATGCAGTTGACGCGGATCTGGGTGGGGTAATCGACGGCCAGCTGGCGGGTCATGGCGTGAATCGCGCCCTTGGTCGCGCAGTAGGCGAAGCGGCGCTTGATGCCGACCATACCGGCCACGGAGCCGATATTGACGATGGAGCCGTGGCTGGCGAGCAGCAGGGGCAGGGCGGTTTTGATGGCGAGGTAAGTTCCAAGAACGTTGACGCGGAAGAGGCGCTCGAATTCGACGGCTTCAGTTTGTTCTACGGTTCCGACGTGACCGATCCCGGCGCAGTTGACCAGAATGTCGAGCCGGTCGATCTGGCGGAAGACGTTTTGGAGAGCGGCTTCGTCGGTGATGTCGCAGGCGAAGGTGCGGGCGTGAGGGAGCTGGGCCAGTTTTTTTTCATCGAGATCGACGGCGATGAGCTCCGCTCCCGCGGCGTGGAATTTTTCGACGGTAGCGGCACCGATGCCGCTGGCGCCCCCGGTGACCAGTGCGGTCAAGCCATCCAAACGAAACGAATCGGACATGTTTTTTTCTATGGTCGCATCGGGGGTGGGAAGAGGGCTGATTTTGGGGAGGATCCGAGGGCTATTGACGATTCGCGCGCCGGCGCATTTCGCTGTTGAGCAGCTGGACAAGCTCCTGATCGTTCGTCTCACGCGCTATCGATGGCCTGCTGGCCGGTATGGCCAAAATGTTTGAACCTTCGTTATCCGAAACTTGGATTTTCCGTTCATTCGCCCGCAACGTGAGACTGCCACCACGTAGGCTTCTTAACGAAAATGGTGACTTGTCCCGGTACCGGTTTGAGAGTCTTGCGCACTTTGGCAGGGCACCAGATTCCGTCGTCGGAACTCGGATCACTGAGGAATCCGACGGCTCTTACCTCGTTGAGAGTCGTTCTAGCGTCCGAGCCGCATTGCTCCTTCTTGTTCGGCAAAATACTTCAATTACGATCGCTTGCTTTTCCGTAGTGAAGTCCCCATTTCGAAGTTATCGTTGCCGTTAAGCGACTCGAAGGTACGTCGCCACATTTTGGGTCGCCGACGCTTCCGGCTCTGGTTCGGCGTTTATGGTGTTTTGCTGGCGGGATTTAGATCATCCCAGCGGTGGTCGCCAATCGCTTTGTAATCGGGCGGGAGTTTGCGCCAGTCGGGGCGGCTGATGCCGTTCAGATCGTACTCGATTTTGCCGCCTTTTACCGTCAGCTCGCATTCGAATTTCTGATTGCCATTCATGCGCGCGCCGTAGCTGTCGGTGAAGCCGAAATCGCCGTGCTCGATGCGCAGCACGGCAACATCCGCGGGCGCGCCGATGGAAAGATTGCCAAGCTCTTCGTGATGAATTTCGCGCGCGGGGTGCCACGTAGAGTCAGCGATCACTTCGTCGACGCTCAGCCCAAGCGCCAGGAATTTACTCATCACGTTGAGCATGGTCTTCATGCCGGTGTTCATGCTCCCGATGTGCAGATCGGTCGAAATAGAATCGGGGCGAAAGCCCTGCTCAATCGCCGGGACTGCGACACGCCAGACGAAGCTGCCGCCGCCGTGGCCGACGTCGAAGATGACACCGCGTTTGCGGCCTTCGATCATCCCCGGATTCACGTTGCCATCGGGCAGAAGCTCGTCTCGGAGTCCGGAGTAGCAGTGCGTGTAGATATCGCCGGGACGCAGCTTCCGTGTGAGCAGCACATCCAGCGGGCGCTCCTCATGATTGGTGCCGAAATCGACCATCACCGGAATATTGGCAAGTGTGCCGGCTTTGACGGCGTTTTCCACGGGCGTCCATTCCGGGCCGGCGTAGTGGGCGGTTTTGATGCCGATGATGAGGCCGGGATATTCTCGCGCTACTTCGGCCGCTGTCTCGGGCACCATGTCGGCGAGATTGTTTTCGTATTTGGGACCGCGCATGCCCGCGCCGACAATATTCAAGAACGCGAGCACGCGCGTCTTCGAACGATCGATAATGTGCTCTTTGAAATCGGCAAAATTGCGCGCCCCCGATGAGCCGGCATCGGCGACGCTGGTAACGCCGCTGCGAAAAGTAAAGCCGTCGGGCCAGACGCTGTTGTCGCCGGCGTAGGAGGCGTGTTCGCCGGTCGAGGCATAGACGTGCACGTGAATATCAACCAGGCCCGGGGTGACGAGCAGGCCGTGCACATTGACCGTCTTCAACGCCTGTGCGGGATCGATGTGCTCGGCGACGGCGGCGATCCTGCCGTCTTTGATCGCGATATCGCGCACCGCACTCAGATTGTTTTTGGGATCGATGACATGGCCGCCCTGAAGCAGCAGATCGTAGCTGGTTTGCGAAGAAGCGGTCATGACGGTGAGAAGCCCGAAAGCAAGGAGAAGGTGCGGGCGCATGGGCGCGAAACCGTCATCGTATCGCGGCGATTGGTAAGAAGGCGATACACTGTGTCCAGTTCATCGCACGAGGAGGGCTAACGACCTTGCAGACGCCTCGAAGAGAATTTCTGGAATCGGCATTTGCGGTAGCCGCAGCGGCGCTGACGCAATCGGTAAGCCGGGCCGCGACGGTGCAGGGAATACCGGGTCCGTATCCGGGCCGCGTGGTGGCGGTAGAGCATTCGGGCTGCATCACGGCGGCGGGATACCAGGCCGAGCCGGTGCGCGCCATGGTCGAGCGCGGGATGAAGGAACTCACCGGCGCTCCCACGGCTCAGGATGCCTGGCGCGCGCTGTTCAACAAAACCGATGTGGTCGGGATCAAGGTGAGTCCGGTGGGCGGTCCGCGATTGTGTTCCGATCGCTCGGTGATCCACGCGATTTTTGATGGGCTGAATCAGGCCGGTGTGCCCGATTCGCAGATTGTGGTCTTCAATCGCTATCGCGCGGAGGCTGTAGACTGCGGGATCGATCAGTGGGTGCGTCCCGGGGTGCGGTTCGCAGCGGCGGCCCCTGCCTACGACAATTCGCAGCTGGGCATCGATGGCTACGACGAGCAGCACTATATGGAAATGCCGCTGGTGAAGCCCGGCGACGATCCGGCCGATCCGCGCTCGCGGCGCTCGTATGTGGCGAAGATTGTCACCACCGATGTGAACAAGATCATCAATCTCCCGGTGCTCAAGCACCATCAATCGGCGGGCGTGACGATCACGCTGAAGAACATGTCCCACGGCTTTGTGAATAACGTGAATCGCAGTCATTACAGCCCGACCGCGAACTGGTGCGGCAGCTTCATTCCGGCCGTTGTGAGCCTGCCGGTGATCCGCCGGAAGGTGGTCCTGCATGTGGTGGACGCGGTGCGCGCGCAGTATCACGGCGGGCCGTCGGGGAAGCCGCAGTTTCAGTGGGAGCCGAAGACGCTGTATTTCGGAACGGATCCGGTAGCGCTCGACAAGACGGGCTGGAAGGTGCTCGATGCCAAGCGCAAAGAGGTGGGCATGGCGCCGATTGCCGTGGCGAAGCCCGATAACGCGAGCACGTTTCTGCATTGCCAGGTGGAGCATATCGAGCTCGCGTCGGCGCTCGGACTCGGTGTGTTCGACGATCGCCGGATCCAGGTGAAGAACATCCGGTTGGCTTAAGATCAGTGCATGAAAAAGATCGTTGCCGCGGGCGCGGTTGCGGCTGCATTGGTGGCTGTGCTGTCGCTGGCGCATGCGGATGTTCCTTCGGGGCAGGACGCGTTACTCGAAGGTTTTCGGCTGGTGGAAGTGGCGTCAGTGGCGGATGCCATGGAGCAGTTGTATGGGAAGCGCGCGTACCTGGCGCACGACATGCGGCCGCTTAATGCGGCGAAATTTGCCGGGCCGGCCGTAACGGTGCTGCTGAAGAAAGAAGAAAATCACGACGGGGCCAAGGCGCTCCAGGGCATGCTCGACACGATCGATGAATCCGCCCCGGGCTCGGTTTATGTGATGGTGCTCGAAGACGGGCTCGATTATGCGGGACTCGGCGGCTTGATGAGCACCGCGATGAAGTATCGCGGCTTTGCGGGCGCGGTGGTCGATGGCGGCATTCGCGATACGCCCCAGATTACGAAACTGCAGTTTCCGGTGTTCAGCCGCGGCGTGGTGCCCTCGACCACCGTGAATCATTATCGCTTTGCCGGACGGAATGTGCCGGTGCAATGCGCCGGTGTGGAGGTGCGCGCCGGGGATATCGTGGTGGCGGATCTGGACGGAGTGGCGATTGTGCCGCGCGAGCATGCAGCGGATGTGTTGAAGAAAGCGCAGCAGCTCGATGAAAGCGAGCACAGCATGTTTCCGTTCATCGAGAAATATAAGTCGATTCGCGAAGCGGTGGCGCGCTTCGGGCGGCTGTGAGGCCTACTTTTTTCAACAACGGCTCCGGTCATCGGATACGACGTCGGCCCCTGTAATCGGCAAAGTTCTGCCGCCGTAAATGGCGCGCAGGCGTTTCAGGAAATCACGAAGCCGAGGCGGAGTTTGAGACGGTTCCGGAACTAAGCGGGCGATGATGCGCTTGCGATAGGTAATCGCACCTGGTGACCTTGGCGGAGTAGGCGATCGATTCTTTTGAAGCGGTAGCGCAGATCGCTCACCGAGGCAGTGCGCATGTATAAATGTTAAATCGAGTCTGCCAGAGGTCTTTACGGGGCTCATGGCTCCGATCGTCGGAAACGAGCTCGGAAGGACAATAGCTCTATGCATCGACCCCCTGGAATATGCAAGACTGCGCGGATACCGGCGCTGACGGTCGCCCTGGCACTGAGTTGCGCGGCGGCTTCGAACGATCGCGGCAACTGGCGCGATACTCTACGCGATCGGCTGCCGCTCTATGGGCACCGCAACTGGATCGTGGTGGCCGATTCAGCATATCCGGCGCAGGCGCGGCCGGCGATCGAAACCGTCGTGGCCGATGAGGATCAAACCGTGGTTCTGCAAGAGGTGCTACGCGAGCTCGCGAACTCCAAACACGTACGCCCGATCCCCTATACCGACAGCGAGCTTAAATTCCTCTCCGACGAAGACGTCCCGGGTATCGAAGCCTTCCGGCAGAGCCTTCCAACCCTGCTATCCAACCCGCTTTCGCTGCCGCATGAGCAGATCATTTCGAAGCTCGATGAAGCCGCGCAGTTGTTTCGGGTGCTGATCATCAAGACCCGGTCCACGCTCCCGTATACGAGCGTGTTCTTGCAGCTCGATTGCGCCTACTGGAGAGCGGATTCAGAGAAGAAGCTGCGCGCCCGAATGGGCACCGGGCAAAAGTAGTCCGTTTTACGCGCCGCTCCCGACATAAATTTGATTTGACATAACTGAACTAAACCGTTTAGTCTCGTTTCACGAGGACAACCAATGATCGAAGTGCAGAACCTCACAAAGAAGTTCGGCGACTTCACCGCAGTCGACGCCATTTCCTTCGACGTCGCCGGCGGGGAAATCTTCGCTTTTCTCGGACCCAATGGTGCGGGCAAGACCACCACCATTAAAATGCTGACCACGCTACTCACGCCCACCAGTGGAACGCTGCGAATCGACGGCCTGGATGTGAGCCGCAATCCGAATGAAGTTAGAAAGCGCTTCGGGATCGTGTTTCAGGACCCGAGCCTCGACGGCGATCTCACGGCCTGGGAAAACATGGAGCTGCACGGCATCTTCTATCACATGCCGCGCAAACTGCGCATTGAGCGCACCGAGCAGTTGTTGAAATTGTTCGAACTCTGGGAGCGGCGAAAGGAGCAGGTGAAGCTCTTCTCCGGCGGCATGAAGCGGCGGCTCGAGATTGCGCGCGGTTTGCTGCACACCCCGAAAATTCTGTTTCTGGATGAACCGACGCTCGGCCTCGATCCGCAGACGCGCAACCAGCTCTGGATACATGTGAAACATCTGAACCAGACCGAAGGCGTCACCGTCTTTCTGACCACCCATTACATGGATGAAGCGGATCGCGTGGCGCAGCGCATTGCGGTCATCGATCACGGAAAGATCGTAGCGCAGGGTTCGCCCAACGAACTCAAGCGGCAAACTGAAACCGAGTCGCTCGAAGAAGCGTTTTTGGCGCTCACCGGCTCGACGATTCGCGATGAATCGGCCAATGTCTCGGCCGACCAGATGCGGGCAATGGCAAGAATGTGGGGGAACCGGCGATGAAGGTCATTTACATACTTTGGTTGCGGGAATTGCGGCGCTACAGCCGTTCGCGGGCGCAGTTGATTGCCTCGCTCGGCCAGCCGTTGATGTATCTGCTCGCGCTTGGCTTCGGACTGGGGCCTGTATTTCAAAAAGCGGGGCAGGGTAGCTATCTGCAGTTCGTGGCGCCGGGCGTGATTGCGATGACCATTCTCTTCAGCTCGGTGTTCTCGGGAATCGGCCTGCTCTGGGACCGGCAGTTCGGATTTCTGAAAGAGACGCTGGTTGCTCCGGTGCCGCGCATTCAGGTCATGCTGGGGCGCACGCTGGGGGCGGCAACCGTGGCCGTCCTGCAAGGGTGCCTCGTGACCATCGTCTGCTTCATCGCCGGTTTCCGTTTCACGCATCTGGCGCTGAGCCCGCTGGCGCTGGTTTTCATGCTGTTGATTGCCTGTCTGTTCGCTGCGCTCGGCACCGCCATCGGCTCGATGCTGCAAAACATGCAGGGCTTTCAGCTGATCATGAACTTCCTGGTGATGCCGATCTTCTTTCTTTCGGGCGCGCTGTTTCCGCTGAACGGGCTGCCCAAAGTCCTGGGTTTCATCACGAGCCTCGATCCGCTGGCTTACGGGGTCGACGGACTGCGGAGCGCGCTGCTGGCGCGCGCGCACTTCGGCATGGCAATCGATGTGGCGGTACTGGTAGGTGTGACCATTGTGCTGCTGATTATCGGCAGCCGCCTGTTCGCGCGCATCCAGGCGTAAGATGCCGCGCACGGCCAGTTCCGAGGCACATCGCAAGGTGCTCGATGCCGCGGCCGACCTAATCGCGGACCACGGCATCGATGCCACCAGCATGGACGCTATTGCCGCCCGCTCGGGCGTGAGTAAGGCCACGATCTACAAGCACTGGGCGGATAAAGAGGCGCTGGTGCTGGAAGTCATGGCCGATCTCATTGGCCTTCGGAACCGCCCCGATTTCAACTCCGGCAACACGCGCGCCGACATGGAAGCCGTGCTCTCGTACCGCGTGGAGGAGCGCAATGAACTGCGCGATCGTATGACCCCGCACATGATGGCGTATTCGGTGCGGAATCCGAACTTCGGACAAGCATGGCGGCAAATGGCGATGGATCCCCCGCGCCGCGAACTCCGCGAAGCAATAGCGCGAGGCATCCGGAAAAAAGAGCTGAGTGCGAAACTCGACATCGAGACTTCGCTGGCTCTGCTGCTTGGGCCGGTCCTCTATTGGAAAATCTTTCTTTCAAAGGACGAGCCGTGCCCGAAGCGGGTGATCCAGGCGGCAGTAAGCGAATTCTGGACGGCCTACGGAATTCGCCGATCCTCAAAAATACCTAAACTTTAATCCCGCTGCACCCGATATACACAGCAGGTGTAGAGAATCACTGTTCGTGTATGAGCCAGGATGTCATGGATCGGGAAACACCGTCGGTCAGCGATGCGGAAGAGGCGTTGCTTGCCATGGCCGTGTCCAACCCGGACCAGTTTAAGACGTTTTTCCGGCAGATCCGGAAGACGCATCCGCGGGAATCGCTGCGGGTCGCCTTCCGCTATCTCGCCGAGAAGGGTACTGATGACTGCGCTCAGGCCTGCCTGCTGCCCTGGCTGCTGATGATTGATTACCTCGACGCGCTGCTCGATCCCGAGTTCGTGCCGGTGGGAACGGCGCAACGCGCAGCCGACCAGCTGGCCGGGAAGGATCCCCGTTTTTTCATCCACTTTCTGCAGTGGACCAAACGTCCGAATGAAGTGCGCGACCGGCTGCTGCGCGGCCTCGCCATTACCGATGGGCTGAGCGATGCCAGCGCACTGTTTTCCTGGTTGAAGACGCTGACCGTAGCGCCGGACGAGCGTATGCGGGCGCAGGCCGTCAAGGTGATCTGCCGGGTGCGCGCCAATCCGTTACTGGTGGAGCGCCAGCTGCAATCGAAGGAATTCCGCGTACGGGCGAATGCCATCGAGGCGCTCTGGGGACTGCAGACCGAAGAAGCGAAAGCGATGTTCGAGAAAGCGCTCGAAGACACGCACCACCGTGTCATCATGAACGGGCTGATCGGGCTGTTCTACCAAAAGAACGCGAGCGCATTTCCGAAGATTCTCGAATGCGCGCATCATCCCTTCGAGATGCATCGCGCCGCCGCCATCTGGGCCATGGGCGTAGTGGGCGATCCGAGCGCCATTCCGGTGCTCACAGCAGTCGCGGAAACCGATCCCTCGGCACATGTGCGCGAGAAAGCCGGTCAGCTGCTCACGAGGCTTTCGGCCAAGGCGAGCGCGGCGGTTCCGGCGGCCTGAGCGGCAAACCGGCCTTGCTCAGCCGAAGAGAACGTCTTCGAAGGTAAACACGCCGCTTTTTCCAAGAAGCCACTGTGCCGATTTGAGTGCGCCGCGAGCGAATCCCTCCCGGCTGCGCGCTGCGTGCCGCAGTGTGATCGTGTCGGCGGCGGAATCGAAGCCGATTTCGTGCGTGCCGGGATGCTTGCCCGCGCGGTTGGCCGCTACATCGATCGGGCGATCGTAGCCGTGCCCGCGCATGGTCTCAACCAGCGCCAGCAGCGTGCCGGAAGGCGCGTCTTTCTTCGCGTCGTGGTGAATCTCCCAGGCCCACGCACCGTACTCGCTCTTGTCCCGCAACAATTCGGCCCCGAGAGCCGCAATACGCCGGAAAACCGCAACGCCGGTGGAAAAATTCGGGCTCCAGACAAGCGCGCTTCCATTCTCTTCGACGGCCTGGGTGATTTCCGGCAATCGTGATAACCAGCCGGTCGTGCCGCAGACCGCCGGAATCCGCGCCTTCGCCAGCCGTAGCAGATTTTCCGGCGCTGCTTCCGGCGTGGAAAATTCAATTGCCACATCCGCGCTGATTGCCTGATCGCGATCGGCCCGCGTGAGGCGCGCGATCACCTCGAAATCGTATTCCGGCGCAAGCTGCGCGACCAACCTGCCCATCTTTCCATAGCCGACGATCGCGAGTGTTTTCGTGCTGGACATGCTAATCAAAGACCGCCGGATCGAGTTCGCTGAAAAATTCCCGGTGCAGCGCCGCTACGGCTTCCGGTACATCCCGGTCAGCGATCACGAATCCGAGATTCAACAGCGATGCACCCTGCGAGATCATGCGCACGTTCAATTTGCTAAGCACCTGAAACGCACGCCCCGCAATGCCCGGCGTATGGCGTATGTTCTCGCCCACCAGACAAACCAGCGCGTGATCGTTCTCCGCCGTAATCTCTGCAAAGGAGCGGATCTCGTCGGTGATAGCGCGCAGATTCTCCGTATTATCCAACGTCAGCGATACGCTCACCTCCGACGTCGACACCATATCCACACTGGTCGTGAAGCGATCGAAAACTTCAAAGATACGCCGCAGGAAACCATGCGCCATCAGCATGCGCGTCGAGCGAATATTCACGATCGTAATGCCGCGTTTGCACGAAATCGACTTCACCGGATTCTTTGAGGGCACGGCCTCCGACGCAATACGTGTGCCGCCGGCCTCGGGACGCCGCGAGTTGAGAATCACCACGGGAATATTCTTCTCCACCGCCGGAAGCACAGTGGCGGGATGCAGCACCTTCGCACCGAAATAGGCCATTTCGGCAGCCTCGGCAAACGACAAACTCTTCACGCGATGTCCGCCCGCGATGATGCGCGGATCGGCTGTCAGCATGCCGTCTACGTCGGTCCAGATTTGGATCTCTTCGGCGTCGATTCCGGCCCCGATGATGGCCGCCGAATAATCGGAGCCGCCGCGGCCAAGCGTTGTCGTCTGTCCATCGAGCGTCGAGCCGATGAAGCCGCCCATCACAACCACGGCCTCCTGGGCCAGTGGCGCCACCCGCTCCTTCAGTGCCGCGTACGTGCGCTCGAACAGCGGACGCGCTTCCGTGAAGCGTGTGTCGGTTACAATCACACGCCGCGAGTCAACATGTTCCGCACGCATTCCTGCCGCCCGAAACGCGAAGCTCACAATCAGGCTCGAAAGCCGTTCGCCCGCGCTGGCAATCGCATCCATCGAGCGCAGCGAAAGCTCGCCCACCGCCGCAAGTCCTTTGACAAACTCTTCCAGCCATTCGAAATGCGAGCGGATGAAGCGCTCGAGATCCGCCGACTCTGCCCCGGCCAGCGGCAATCCGTGCCGGAGATGATCCAGTCGCAGTTCGTCCAGCAACCCGAGCGCCTGATCGCGCCGCCCCGCCGCAGCTTCACGCGCCATTGCCAGCAGCTTGTTGGTGGTCTTGCCCATGGCCGAAACCACCACCACCGGACGCCGCACTTCCGCCGCCCGCACAATCTCCGTCACTCGCCGGATCGCGGTTTCCGATTCGACGGACGTGCCGCCGAATTTCATCACGATCATGCTGCGCTGAACCGCCACCGCATTCGCTCGTTAGCCCAGCAGTCCTTCCGACATCATCAGCTCCGCGTTCAGAACAGCGGCACCGGCTGCACCGCGAATCGTGTTGTGCCCGCAGGCGATGAATTTGATATCGAGTACCGGACACTCGCGCAGCCGGCCCACGAACGCGACCATGCCGTTCTCGCGCGCGGCATCGCGGCGGGGCTGCGGCCGGTCCGCCTGTGGCATGTAGATCACTGGTTTCGCCGGCGCGCTCGGAAGTTTGCGCTGCTGCGGTACACCGCAAAAGCTCTCGATCGCTCCGCGAATTTCGCCAATCGGCGGATGCGAATCGAGTTCAACCGAAGCCGCTACCATGTGTCCGTCCACCACCGGTACCCGGTTGCAGTGCGCGCTGACTCGCGCCTGGTGCGGCGTCCGCACTTCACCCAGGATCTTCTGCGTCTCCTGCTGCATCTTCTCTTCTTCCGAACCGATGTAGGGAATCACATTCGCCACAATGTCCATCGACGCCACACCCGGATAACCCGCGCCCGATACCGCCTGCATGGTGCTCGCGATCACCCGCGTGATGCCGAATCTCTTCAATGGCGCGAGCGCCATCGTCAGCACCACCGTCGAGCAGTTCGGATTTGTGACGATCATCCCTTTCCAGTTGCGATTCTTCTGCTGCTCGGGGATCAGCGCCAGATGATCGGCATTGACCTCGGGCACGATCAGCGGCACGTCAGTCTCCATGCGATGATTGCGTGAATTGGAAACCACCGCGTGACCCGCTTCGGCAAAGGCCCGTTCAATTTCGGTCGCAACCGAAGCATCCATGGCGGAAAAAACCAGCGGCGGCGCATTGCCCGGCTTGCATTCCGAGACAGTCACATCCGCAACGCTCGCCGGCATATCGCCATCCAGACGCCAGCTGGTCGCATCGCGTAGCTTCTTACCGGCTGAGCGATCGCTCGCACCGAGCCATGTGAGCCGGAACCACGGATGTCCTTCCAGAAAACGGATAAAATGCTGGCCGACCATACCGGTCGCGCCCAGAATGCCAACTTCGATCGGTTTCATATTGCGGAGACGGACTCAGCGAGCGAGGCGCTGAACAAGGTTTTTATAAAGGATAACGGCTTCGCTCAGCTCGTTCTTCGAAATGCGCTCGTCGGCGGTGTGCGCCACCCGTATGCTGCCCGGACCGATCAGATAGGGCTGACCCCAGGCCCCGTCGAACGCAGGAATATCGGTCGTGAATGCGACGATGGCCGTCTCAAAACCATCGAGCGCGCCCAGATGCACCGCCGGAATGAACAGAACTTCTTCTGCCGTTGCCTCCGGCCGGGCTGCCCGTTCGATCTGTTCGCGCAGCGCCGTCACATCGCCGACCACGCGGATGAAAATCTCGGCGCTCGCCTTATCAGGAATTACGTTGGGTGCGCGCCCGCCTTCGATGCGTCCGATATTGAGCGTGCTCGGCCCAAGCACCGGATCCACCGGCAGACGAATCTGGCGAATGCGATTCAGAGCCTCGAGCAGTTTCTCAATGGCCGATTCGCCCAGCTCCGGATACGCCGAATGCGCCATTCGGCCTCGTGCTAGGATCTCGTATCGCAGCGCGCCTTTGGAGCCGAGCGCCAGTTTGTTTTCGGTTGGCTCGCCGTTGATCAAAAACCGGCTGCCGCGTGGAGCCTTTGCCGCTGCCAGTGCCCCGGCGCTGTTGCGCTCTTCGCCAACTACGAACAGCAGGCCAAGATTGCGCTGCCCTTCGTTGAGCAGTTCCTCGGCCGCTTTGATCATGGCCGCGATGATGCCTTTCGTGTCGCACGCGCCGCGGCCGTAGATGTTGTTGTCGTCCTCAGTCGCCGGAATAAAGGGCGGCACGGTGTCCATGTGCGTCGAAAGCGTGACCACCGGATCGTCGAACTGGACGAAGATGTTGTCGCGCTCCGGTTCCACCGGCATACGTTCCGCGCGCCCGCCAAAACGCGCCCCAAGTTCGCTCAGCGCCGCAAACAGGTAATCGCTGACGGCGCGTTCGTTGGGCGTGATCGATTCGATGTCGATCAGCTTGCGGGTGAGTTCGAACAGGTGCATGCGTTGCGGAACCGCTCGCGGAAAGTGCAGCGCTCGAGCGTCGAAGTGAAAGAGTCAGAGTAGCAGAAGCGCCGCTTTGCGATCCTGCAAGCGCCTGGGGCGACGCGGGTGCTATTTGGCGCCTTTATCCTTTTCGGCAATCGCTTTTTCAAGGCGCTTGACTGCGCTCCCCGGCCCGTGCACGCCCTTCACCTTGAACTTCTTCCCGCGGCTCTTGTTGTAGGAAACAAAGAACTGCTGTACCTGCTCGAGCATGCTCTGGTTGACTTCGCTGATCGAATGCACGTTTTCGTGGCTGTACGAGTGCACCGCCACCGCGATGAGCCGGTCGTTTTCCGTGGTCTTGCCGTCTTCGGTCTGCTGCGCTTCGATGTAGCCGATCAGCCGGGCGCGCAATACACAGCCGACGTGTGCCGGTTCGTCCATCAGCACCATCACGTCCAGCGGATCGCCGTCCTCGGCAATCGTGGACGGGATAAACCCGAAGTCGAAAGGAAAGCTCATCCCTTCCGGCAGCAGACCTCCAAGAGTAAACGTCTCGGTGTTGGGGTCATAATCGAACTTGTTGCGGCGCCCTTTGGGGGTTTCGATGATGACGCGGCACTCGCGCGTTTTCTTGTCGAGCTCATGCGGTAAGCTTGCAAGATTCATGTCTCATGAATTGTACTGAATGGCGTCCACCATTCGAGTGACGGATGCCGCGTAAGCAGACGCCCGATAGCGAAATCGTTGAGAAGCTGCGCGCCCGCGACCCGGAAGGGATCGCGGCGGCTTACGATCGCTACGGCCGCATCGCTTACTCGATATTCCTGCGGATCACACACGACAATGCGGCCGCCGAAGACCTGGTTCAGGAGCTTTTTCTGCGCGTTTGGAACCGGGCCCGCGACTTTGACGCGAGCAAGGGTTCGCTCAGCGTGTGGATTCTTTCGATTGCGCGCAATATCGGTATCGACTACGCGCGCTCCGCGCAGTCGCGGTTCCAGAACCGGCTGCGGCCGCTCGACCAAACCGATCCGCTCGCATTTTCGTATCAATCGAAGGAGCCGGAACTTTTCGAGAATGCAAAATCCATACGGGAGGCTTTATCCGAATTAACCGCTAATCAGCGCCAGGTGCTCGAGCTGGCATATTTTGAAGGATTCTCGCAATCTGAGATCGCCCGCAAACTCCAGCAGCCGCTTGGCACGGTGAAGAGCTGGATGCGCTCCGCGTTAGGCCGGTTGCGCGCTGCGATGAAGACAGGTGTGACCGAATGACGCACCCGGAAATGAACGAGCTGTACGAACTCTACGTGCTGAACGTACTGGAACCGGAGCAGGCGCGCGAGATCGATGAGCATCTGCGCGATGGCTGCGCCTACTGCAACGAGCATCTGGCGCAGGCGATGAGCGTCGCCGCAGCTCTGTCGGGACTGGCGGAAGAACACGAAGCTCCAGCGCATCTGAGGCGCCGTGTCTTAGCTGCGGTGAAGCCGGAGATCCGTGGACGTCAGTGGACCTTGGCGATTGCCGCATTGAGCGCGGCGTGCGCTGCCTTGTTATTGATTGTGCTCTGGACGGGTGTATCGCTGCGCTCCAGCCGCGCGCGCGTTGCGGCGCTTGAAACCGAGCGGCGGCAACTGACGGAAACGGTCGAAATCCTGAGCCGTTCCGATACGCGCGCCGTCGAATTCGGTAAAGCGGAAGAACCGCATGGCCGCGTCTTCGTCAACCGCAATCATGGCGTGGTTTTCGTCGGTTCGAGCTTGCCCCAGATCGCCAGCGACCGCACCTTCCAGCTGTGGCTGATCCCGGCCCAGGGCGCGCCCGAATCGGCAGGCGTGTTCCGACCCAATGCAGCGGGCGAATTCGTTCAGGTACGCACCGAGCCGGTAGATCTGACGCGCATTCACGCCGTAGCAGTCAGCGTGGAACCGCCCGGAGGCTCGCCCGCGCCGACTACTAAGCCGGTGCTGATTGTGCCATTGGGCTAAAGCGAATCTGAGTTATCAGAGCATCTGCGGCGCGGCCGCGTTTAGCGTGCGCGCGATCCAGTCTGCGTGCGGAATTCCGCTCTGTGCAACAGCTCGCAGCTCTTTATCGAGCGAGTATTCAACCCTCCGGATTTCGGGTCTGAAATCATTGAGCAGCAGGTAGGCAGCGCGCGGGTCACCATCGTAACTCAGTCCCACGCTTCCGCTATTGACGATCACCTTGTTGAGGTTGAGACCAGTCAGTCTGCGAACAAATGGCTGGTGAATGTGGCCGTACACAACGATCTCGCGCTCTAAGCAACCATAGGCGCTCTGCATTTCGGAATCGGTCGCCTCGCGCGGTGGTGCTTGCCACAGACTCTCCGGACTGGCGTGAACCAGCGCCATGTTCTCGATCACGTGCACGCCCGGCAAAGCTGCCAGCCAGGCGATCCGCTCCATTCCTAACCGTTCGGAAACAACCTCTCGCATCTCGCGAATCGCGTCCCAGATCGATGCAGGGGCGGTCGAGCACGCTGCGAAATCATCGAGAGATTCGGGTCTCACGTGCATTTCATCCGTGTTGCCAAGCACGCCTGGCCAGCCGAAATCGCGGATCTGATCGACAATCTCCACCGGGCGGGAACCGAAGTCCGCCAGGTCACCGCCGTGCAGAATCAGGTCGGGAGACGCGGCACGAAGATCGTTCAGGACCGCTTCAAATGCGGTTCGGTTGCCGTGAATATCGGAGAGGATCGCGATGCGCATCGGGCGCCATCGCTCAGCTCAGGTGCGTGTGGAAACCGAAACCGCTTCGCCGGCCCCTGCCGGAATCGGAGTGCGCTGCGAGGGAGCTTTGCCGCCTTCGGGGAGCGGCACCAGCATCTGCTCTTTCCGATAGATCAGCGTAGACGTGTTGTAGCTGGCCAGCTCGAAGCCGTGGCCGTGCGTGATGGCGTCGGTCGGACAGGCTTCTACGCAGTAGCCGCAGAAGATGCAGCGGTTGTAGTCGATGTTGTAAACCTTGGCGTAGCGCTCGCCGCCGCTGAAGCGTTCCTGCTCGGTGTTTTCCGCGGCTTCGATATAAATGCAATCCGCCGGACAGGCAGCTGCGCACAGGAAACAAGCCACGCACTTTTCGAGGCCGTTTTCATCGCGCTGCAGCACATGCGCGCCGCGATAGCGCTCTTCGAGGCGGGCCGGACCGTCCGGATATTCTTCGGTGATCGTCGGCTGCAGCATCTCCTTGAACGTGATGCCCATGCCCTTGGCAATCGCGGCAGCGCCCTCGAAAATTTCACCAACCTTGGCCATTGCTAGTTACAGGTTAGCGCGTCCGGTGAGAAGATACGAATAGCGTGCGCGTTGTTCTGCTGTTTCTGCTCTCGGCCGCGCTTCTGCTCGGCGAAACCTTCAAGCTGTATTTGAAAGACGGCGGTTATCATCTCGTGCGCGAGTACCAGGTGCAGGGCGATCGCGTGCGTTTTTATAGCACTGAACGAGACGAGTGGGAGGAGATGCCGGTTTCGCTCGTGGATCTCCCCAAGACCGAGCGCGAGCACAAGGCACGACTAGACGAAGCACAATCGGAGGCGCGCGCCGAAGACGAGGAAGAGAAGGCCGAACGCGAACAGCAGCGCGAGATCGCCGCGATTCCGATGGATCCCGGCGCCTATTACAAGACCGATAAGGATGTGCAGAGCGTGCCCCAGGCCGATTTCCAGGTCGTCACCGATAAGAAGCGGCGAGCCCTGCAGATCGCGAGTCCGGTGCCGCTGATTCCGGGAAAAGCGGCGGTGGTGATCAAGGGTGAGCATTCGAAATTCGTGATCAACGACCCGCGGCCGTCGTTCTATTTGCGGCTGGCGAAGGAAGAGCGCTTCGGGATTGTGCGTGTGACGCCGCACAAGAACACGCGCATCGTCGAGAACATCTCGATTGTTCCGGTTGCCAAACAGGCGATTGAAGAGCGCAAACAAATGGACACCTTCGACCAGCAGATCGGCGATGGCTTATTCCGCGTCTGGCCGGAGAAGCCGTTGACGCCGGGCGAATATGCGCTCATCGAGTTTACCGATAAGGAAGATATGGACGAAGTCGAACTGCTGGTCTGGGACTTCGCCTATCAGCCCGCGGGCAAGTAGCGAGCGCTGTTGAGCGGCTCCGAAAGCGGCTTGTTGGTCAGCAGATACTTGCCGCCGCTCTCGGCTACGACGACGTAATTGCGGGCGATCACTCTTTCGATATCGGGCATGAATTCATGCTCGACCAGCAGGTAGTAGCGGCGTTGCTCACTCCACATACGTTTCAGATCGCTGTCGCCGATAAAGACGTGCGGCGCATCCGGCGCATTGGATCCGTACTCGAGATTGTTGATGCGGCCGTTCAGCAAATACGCATCGGTGTTGGCGTAGAAGAAGACGGACGAGAAAGCGTAGTACTGATCGGAGACGATCAGCTGGCCTTTGGGCAAGCGGAGCAGGGCATCGGCGAGCGGCTTTGAGGAGAGATAGGGATCGAAGATGACGAGCGCGAGCCGCGCGGCGTGGAAAAAGATGACCATGGCGATGGCGCTGACCAGAATGCGCCGGCGGCGAACGAGGAGCAGTCCCGCAGCCCCGATCAGAGCCGCGATGGCGGCGACAATCAAAGGCGTACGCAAATAGGCGAACGACTCGAGCGTGAGATCGCCCATGTGTCCGAGAGAAAGCGTGTAGCTTGCCTGATTCTTGATGCGCAGCGCGTCGGAGATATCGCCCGGAGTGGGCAGATTCCAGACGTGGACCAGAAGCGCAATCATGGCGGCAAGCGCAAGCGTCCAGAGGGAAGCGAGAAGAATATCGCCGGTGCGGAGCCATTTCTGCGAGCGTTGCTGATCGGCGGCAATACCGCAACCGAGGAGCAGCGCAAAGGCCGGGTAGATCGGCATGGAATAGTATTCCTGCGTCGAAGAAAGCGTGAAGAAGACCATCACGAAGCCGATGAGACAAAGCGAGATCAGGCGCAGACGCGAGGCTCGATCTTCGCCCCGATACCGCAATTGAAAGAGCGCGGGCAGATAGACGCTGCCGGGAAATAGCCAGAGCAGGTTGAACAGCCAGAACCAGAGACGCGGGACGGTGTTGTAATCGTGCGGATAACGGCGGCTCAGGAAGCGCAGGATGTGCTCGTTGAAGAACCAGGCCCAGAAGAAGCCGCGATAATGGCCGGGGCCGCTCGTCAAATCGAAGCGGAAATAGGGCGGATTGCGCAGAATGGCGAGAATGTGCCAGGGCGCGGCGATGGCAAGCAGCGCGAGTATGCCCCAGAACGGCGCGAGTCTGCGATACGTCTCGCGCGCCCGAAGCTGGTGCGTAAAGAACAGGTAGAGAAAGCCCGCGCCAATCGGGAAAACGACCCCGATAAATCCCTTGAGCAGGATGGCGACACCGATAGCGGCCCAGAAACCAACAGCCCAGAGCCGCGGTTTGGCTTCTCCCGGATCGAGCGAGCGTAAGAAACACCAAGCCGAGAAGATGATGGCGAGCGTGAGCTGCGAGTCGGCGATGAGAATGCGGGTGAAGAGAAAGAGGCCGATGCAGCTGGCCACGATCAGGCCCGCGTAGTAGCCGGCTTTGGGTCCAAAACCCCACAAACCGATGCGAAAGACGAGCCAGCAAAGCGCCACATCCAGCAACGCGAGCGGCAGGCGCGCGGCCCAGTCGTGTACGCCGAAGATCTCGAATGAGATGGCGATGAGCCAGTACTTGAGCGGCGGCTTTTCGAAATATTTCACGCCATCGAGACGCGGCGTCACCCAATCACCCGACTTGAGCATGTTGTGGGCGATGGAGGCCTGCACGGAATCGACGTCGTCCATGAGCGCGGGCGGGCTCACGATGCAGCCGAGAAAAATGGCCGCGGCAACGAGCAGAACAATCAACTCATAGCGCCGCGCGCGCGGTGCAGAAACGGTCATGGTCATTCGTAGCGTAATGCCTCGGCGGGAGCAATGCGTGCGGCGCTGGCGGAAGGATGCAGCGTGGCAACCAGGCTGGTCAGCAGCGCCAGACCGGCCACCCAGACTGCATCTGTTGGACGGCTAAGGAACGGAACGTAGCTGATCGAGTAGATCTGCTCGTCGAGGCGGATCCAGCGGTAATGATTGCAAAGTGCTGTGACTGAGTATCCGGCGGTCAGGCCGATGGCGGCGCCGATGCCGCCGATGATCACGCCCTGCAGAACGAAGATGCGGCGGATCTGTTCGCGGCGCGCTCCCATCGACATCAGGATGGCAATATCGCGATGCTTTTCCATCACCAGCATGACGAGCACAACGAGGATATTGAGCGCGGCGATGAGCTCGATCAGGCTGACGGTGATGATACTGACGATTTTCTCGAGCTTGAGTGCGTTGAGCAGCGGGCGATTCTGCGTCATCCAGGTTTCGGCGATGAGTTTCGGTCCGATGATCGGTGCAGCTTCGCGCGCCACGGCGGACGCCTGATACGCATCGTCCAGGCGGAGTTCGATGGCATTCACTACATCGGGCAGATCGAGCACGTGCTGCGCGGCTTTAAGAGTGGTGAACGCCCAGGTGGAATCGAGATCGTAGAGGCCGGACTCGAAAATGCCGACCACGCGGAACTTGTATAGAGAAGGCGCGATGGAAAACGGGGTGAGCTCGTTGCCGATCACGGTCACCGGGCTGCCCAAACGAACGCCGACCTGTTCAGCCAGACGCGCGCCGAGAACGATGGAGGTTTCGGCGGTTTTGGAATCGTTGAAATCGGCAAGCGAGCCTTGTTTGAGCCGTTCGAGCATCTGCGGAACGGGCGCGCCATTGCCGAGCGGAACGCCTTTAAGGATTGCTCCGGCGCTGATCAGCGGGCCGCGCAGGCCGACCTGATCGTAAAGCCCGGGCGTGACGGTTACGACGTGGGGAATGCGGCGCAGGCGCGGAATGAGCGCCTGCCAGTTCTCGATGCCGAAAGAGGGATGGCGTTCCTGGATGCTGACGTGAGCGGTGGCGCTGAGCAGGCTGGCTTCGAGAGTGCTGCTAAAGCCGTTGTTGATCGAGAGCGCAATAATCAGCGAAGCGACACCGGCGGCGACGCCCAGAATGGAGATGACCGTAATGACGGAGATGACCGTCTGCTTGCGTTTGGCGCGCAGATAGCGAATCGCGACGATCCACTCGAAGCGCTTCATCAAGTCTTATCAATCCAGACTGCGCAGGCGCTCGACGAGGCCAATCTCGCCTTCGGGACGAAGCAGCGGGAACAGGATAACGTCGCGAATGGACTTGGAATCGGTGAGGAGCATGGTGAGGCGGTCGATGCCGATGCCTTCGCCGCCGGCGGGCGGCATAGCGTAGCTGAGCGCGCGCACGTAGTCTTCATCCATGACGTGCGCCTCGGCATCCCCGCTGGCTTTGCGCTCGAGCTGCTGTTCGAAGCGGCGGCGCTGCTCCTGCGGATCGTTGAGCTCGCTGAAAGCGTTGGCGAGCTCCATTCCGGCGGCGTAGAGCTCAAAGCGCTCGACGAAGGCGGGATCGTCGGGCTTGTTTTTGGAAAGCGGCGAGACCTCGACCGGGAAATCGTAGATGATGGTCGGCTGAATGAGTTGATCTTCGACGTGCTGCTCGAAAAGCTCGACGAGCGCGAGGCCGCCCAGTTCGTTGATGTTGGGTTTGTTATTGCCGCGCCAGAATTCGTTCAGCGCGTCGCGCATCGAGAGCTGGCGGATGTTGCCGAAATCGAGAGTCTGGCCGTTGTAGACGACCTGATCGGAACCGGTCGCGTCGATGGCAACCTGCCGCAGGAGTTCTTTGCTGAGCGCCATCATGCCGCGGTAATCGGTGTAGGCCTGATAGAACTCGAGCATTGTGAACTCGGGGTTGTGCTGGGTGGAGATGCCTTCGTTGCGGAAGTTGCGGTTGATCTCGTAGACGCGATCGAAGCCTCCGACCACGAGCCGCTTCAGGTAGAGCTCGGGCGCGATACGCAGATAGAGATCGATATCAAGCGTGTTGTGATGCGTGACAAAAGGACGAGCGGCAGCGCCTCCGTAGACGGACTGCATCATGGGCGTCTCGACTTCGACGAAGCCGCGCTCGTTCAACTGGCGGCGGAGAGACGCGATGATGCGGGCGCGTGTCAGAAATGTTTTGCGTAATTCCGGGTTAGCGATGAGATCGAGATAGCGCTGGCGATAACGGGTTTCGACGTCTTCGAGACCGTGCCATTTCTCGGGCAGCGCGAGCATGATCTTCGAGAGGAAGAAGAGCTCTTCGGCGTGGATGGTGAGCTCGCCGGTTTTGGTGCGGAAGAGATAACCGCGCACGCCGATGATGTCGCCGATATCGAGCAGATCGAAGAGCCCGAAACTGCGCTGGTCGACAGCATCTTTGCGAACGTACACCTGGAGCTTTTCGCCTTCCTGCAGAAGATGGAGAAAACCGGCGCCTTTGCCCATGCGGCGCAGGCTCTGGATGCGGCCGGCGACGCGCACTTCGATGCGCGGCTCGAGTTCTTCGGCGGTTTTCGAGTTGTAGCCGGAGAGAATCTGCGGGACGGTGTGGGTGAAATCGAAGGCGTGCCCGTAGGGATCGAAGCCGAGCGCGCGGATTTGCGCCAGGCGGGCGTGGCGCTGGCGCAGAATTTCATCTTCTAAAGACAAGGATCGGGAGGTCTCCTGGAAGTTTTATTGTAGAGGCGCGCGAGAGCGACGCCGACAGTCAACGGCGGATGATGACTTCGCGCTGGGAGCCGCGAGTGAGGAAGAACTTGAGCGAGGAGGCGCTGGCAAAGAGGCGCTCGATCGCGCGGTTGTTGAAGTATTGCACGCGCTGCGTGCCGCCGCGCGGCGTCTGGACGAGCGTCTTGCTGTCCTGGATGCGGTAGTTGTAAAGCGGCACTTCCGAGGCCTTTTCGTCGGCGTTGAAGAAGGCGAGCAGCAGAGCACCGGGACGCATGACGCGCAACAGTTTGGCGATGGTGTCGTCGAGCAGCGGCGAAACCAGAAACTGCAGCGTATCCCAGACGAGCGCGCCATCGAAGGTCTCGTCCGGGAAGGTGAGCGTCTGCTCGAGGAAGCGGTGGGCGTTGCTGGCGGCCTGCTGATTTTTGAAAAAATCGGCGCCGAAGCAAGTCTGCATGGTGCCAACGGCATCGTCGGACGAGATGCGATGGCCGAAGCCGGTGATGAAGCTGACGTTCGCCTGGCTGGCGCCCGACATGTCGAGGATCGACAGGTTTTCGGAGTTCCGCAGCATGTTGCAGAACTCCGAAAAGCCGCTGCTCGGACGCGTGATCGCCTCGCCGGCAGATCTTTGAGATTTAGCGTTCAGCAACGCTCTAGGTGCACTAAACCTCATGCTGGCGATCCGCGCTTGTATGCGCCGTCGACCCGGGAATTATCGGGTAGAGGCTCCCGAAGTGGCGGCGGCAGTCTGAGGCGTTTGCGGCGCAGCGGACGGTGCGGTGGAAGTCTGCGCAGCGGCCTGAGCCGGGACCGGTTTGGCCGGCGCGTTGGGCTTCGAAATATCGATGCTGCCCTTGAAGTAGGCGCCGTCCTCGATCACGATGCGGCTGGTTTTGATATCGCCGACCAGTTTGGCTTCCTTCTTGATATCGATCTTGTCGGTGGCATCGACGTTGCCGTGAATGGAGCCCTGGATGACGATCTCGCGCGCCTTGAGGCCGGCCTGCACACGGGCATTGGGGCCGATGGTGAGACGGTGCTCGTGGCACTCGACGGTGCCCTCGACTTCGCCATCGATGGTCAGGTCCTCGCGGGCAAAGATCTGACCTTTGACGGTCACGTTTTTGCCAAGAATCGCGGGGCCGCCGCGCGTGCCAGTTTCGGGTTCAAAAGTCCGGTGTGGGGTTGCCATGGTATTGCTCTCTCTTCGTTGGGGTTCCATCTGGGGCGCGGATGTGGGGGCTGTCGAAGGCCGCGATTCGGGCCGTTGCGGCAGCTCATCTTCTCTACGTTTACTCCACATGTAACAGGTAATCTCCTCGCATTCGCTGCCTACATGGTACTACTCCAGACTGCCGCGATTGTGGCGATGCAGTTACAAGTACGGATAGAACCGCGGCCCGCTTGCTTTGGGATAATATTTGGCTGTGAAGGCACGCGAACTCGAACTCAGACTGGAGCGAGTGGAGCAGCAGCTGCGGCTTTTCCAGCGCGTGAGCCGGCTGATGACGCGGGACATCGATCTCGACGATGTGCTGCATGAGATTGTGAGCCTGATCAGCGATTTTCTGAAGTGCGACTCCTGTCTGATTTACCTGGCTGAAGAGGATCAGCTCGTACTTTACGCGACCAGCGATCCGGATCAACGCAGCGTGGGCAAAGTACGGCTGCGAAAATCGGAAGGTCTGACGGGCTGGGTAGCGCGCGAACGGAGATTGCTGGCGATTTCGCGCGAGGCGTACAGCGATCCGCGGTTTAAATTTTTCAAAGACCTGCCGCAGGATACGTATGAGGCGTTTCTGTCGGTGCCGATCATTGCGCAGGGCAAGGTAGTGGGCGTGATCAATGTGCAGAACCGGGAGCCGCGCGTGCATTCGGGCGACGACATGGAGATGTTGAGCACGATCGGCGAGCAGGTAGGCACACTGCTGCTGTTGTCGAAGCAGAAACTGGCGGAAGCGCGGTAGAGAGCGGAGGGAAAACACCGCTCCCTTTGCTCGTGGCTCGGTTTGCTCGTGGCTTCAGGCGGCGATGCGTTCTTTACGGAGCTCCCTGGCGCGCATTTTGGCGTATTGTTCGGGGTAGCCGGAGCGGCGTTCGCCTTCGTCGTAGGCGAGCTGGTACTCGATTTCGTCGAGTGAAAATTCAAAGCCAAATTCGGCGGGGTTGAAGGGTTTCTTCTGGCGTTTGAGGTCCAGATAGAGACTCATGGCGGCGAAGATGCGCCTGCGTTCGCGCTGTTTGCGTTCGGCCTGGAGAGCTTTGAGCTGTTCGATGTCCTTTTCGAGATGCGAGCGAAGGCGGTGCTCCTGTAAGGCGAGATTGTTCAGATCGCGGCGGGAGGTCTGAAAGATGTGGGTCTCGAGCAGGGAGGCGCGGAGGTCTTCGGGCTGATCGGCGAACATCTCAGCGTGCTGGAGACGGCCGAGGGCGTAGATGCCACTGATGAGGGCCGGGATGCGGCGCAAGCGCCACTGTGTATCGACGAGGGATTGAACTAGAAGCGCTTCGTCATCGCCGACAGGTTGCCACTTTTTGTGGGCGTTGTCGAGCTGCTGACGGTAGAGAGCGGCATCATCGGCGGGCAGCAGAACGGTGGCGCCGGTGAGTGCGTGTTTGATGGCGTTGTGCGAGACCTTGGCTTTTCCCTCGGCGGTTTTGGGGCCGGTGGAGAGTTGGGAATTTGCCCGGTTAGCGGTTTGTTGTGCTTCGGTTGCCATGACGACGCTGTAGCACGGAAGGAAGAGGCAGATGAGGACCATGCGCCGCGGCGCTGGAGCTCCGCCCTACAAAAGACGGGGGTTGCGGGGCGGAGAAAAATTCAGAACTTTTGTGAACGGTCGTTGCGGTAGATGTGGCCGCTGCGCATGACGAAGAGAACGCTCTGGGTGGCGCGGATTTCTTTCAACGGATCGCCGGGAACGGCGACGATGTCGGCCATTTTGCCGGGTTCGAGAGTGCCGAGCTGCGAGTCGAGGCCGAGCAGGGTGGCATCGACGGATGTTCCGGCGCGGAGTGCCTGGGCGGGTGTCATGCCGTCCTTAACGAGAAGAACAAATTCGAGCGCGTTATCGCCGTGGGGGTAGACGGCGGCGTCGGTGCCGAGAGCAATTTTGACTCCGGAGGCGAGAGCGCGGTGCACGAGATCGTCCTGAGCTTTCATGGCGGTGTCGGCTTTCTGCTGGACAAGCGGGGGGAATTTCGATTCGGCGATGCCGGCGCGCACGGAGAGAGTGGGAACGAGATACGTGCCGTGCTCGCGCATCATGCGGAGGGCTTCGTCGTCCAGAAAGGTGCCGTGCTCGATGGAATCGATGCCGGCGCGGATGGCTCGCTTGGCGCCTTCGGCACCGTGGGCGTGAGCGGCAGTTTTGCGGCGCAGATCATGGGCAGCGGTGACAAGCGCGTCGAGCTCGGATTGCGTGAGCTGGGGAGCGTCGACGGCATCGGTGGGGGAGAGCACGCCGCCGGTGGGACAGGTCTTGATGACATCAGCGCCGTACTTGATGTTGAAGCGGACGGCAAAGCGGGCCTGATCGGCGGAATCGACGACGCCATCTTCGGGACCGGCTTCGTGATTGAGAAACCCGAAGCGGAAACCGGCGCCATCGTCGCAGTGGCCGCCGGTAGCACCGATGGCGTGCACGGCGACGAGCATGCGCGGGCCGGGGACGACGCCGCTGTTGATGGAATTGCGCAGGCCGACATCTAGGAAGTCGCTGGAGCCGACGTCGCGCACGGTGGTGAAGCCGGCGAGCAGAGTTTTGCGGGCGTTGAGAGTGGCGCGGATGGCCTGTTCCGGGATGGTGCGTTCGGTCTGGCGAAGGCGGGCGCCGTTGTAGTCGGGATCGAAGTCCATGGTGAGGTGGGTATGGGCATCGATGAAGCCGGGGAGGAGCGTGGCGTCGCCGAGGTCGATCACCTGAGCACCGGGCGGGAGAGCGCCGCCGATGGCCGTGATTTTGTCGCCGGAGACGACGATGAGGCCGGGCGATACGGCCTGATCGGATTTGCCATCGAAGAGATGCGCGGCTTTAAGGACGTAGGTCTGGGCGGAGAGGGTGAGCGTGCAGGCGAGCAGCGCCAGGACGAATCGCATGATTGATAAGAATACATGCTGGCGACGGGAGAAGAGACCGCTCCCTCTGGTCGCGCGCTAAAGCGCCACTTCGGCCCCGGCCAAAAGCTGGCCGGATCTGTGATTGGGCACGACGGTCATCGCAAAGGTTACGGATTGGTGGTGGATTTGCGGCGGCGGTATTCGGCGAACATTTCGTCGGCTTCGGATTTGCGGTTGAGTTTGCGGTAGAGGGTGGCGAGGGAGTAGCAGGCGTCGGTGGAGGTGCGGTCGAGGGCGATGGCTTGTTTGTAGTGGACGATGGCGTCGCCGGTGCGGCCGAGTTTTTCGAGAGCGCGGGCGAGATGGTAATGCGCGATGGCGAGCGAAGGATCGTAGCGGAGAGATTCTTCGAGAGCGGTAACGGCGGCTTCGGGCTGGTTCATGCGCAGGAGCAGGTAGCCGAGATTGTGCGGGGGCCAGGCTGACGGATGGGGCTGGTTGCGATTGAGGGTTGAGGCTTTCTCAAAGGCGTTGAGCGAGAGCTGCATCTGGCCCTGCATATCGAAGGCGAGGCCGAGGCTATCCCAGGCGCGGGGTGCGTTGGGATCGAGCTCGACGGCGCGGGTGAGTTTGGCGACGGCTTCCTGGTAGCGGCGCTGATCGTAGTCGAGGCGGCCGAGCCAGTAGATGTAGATGGCGCGATCGGGATGTTTGCGGGAGAGAGTCGTGAGGATCGTGCGGGCGCGATCGTCGTTGCCGAGTTTGACGAGCGCCATGGCGAGGGTGAAGTTGTCGGCCTCACTGAGCGGGTCGGCAGCGGTGAAGTCGCGGACGGCGGAAGGCATGTCGCCGTTCAAAAATTCGACGTCGGCTGCGAGGGCGAGCAGTTCGGGACGGTGCTCAGGTGTTTCGGCGGATTGCTGCTCGAGCAGCTGTTTGACGGTGGTGAAGTGAGCGGCGCGGAGCTCGCTGACAGCGCGGCCGGCGCGGGCGGGATCGGGGAAGGCGTGCGCGAGGCGGGCGAAGATGTCGTCCGACTGCGCGAGGGCAAAGGCGGCTGAGAAGAAAACGAGGAAGGCGAACTTCATGGCTCGGGACGGGCTTCGATGGTACGCAGCATGAGCTCGGCGCGGCGGGAACGCTGCTCGTCGAGTTTTTTGAGGAGAGCTTCCTGCGATGGTGCGCGCGGATCTTTGGTGCGGCGATAGATGGCGAGCAGTTGCGTGTTGGCCTGGAAGCTGGAGGGGTCGATGCGCAGAGCGCGGTCGAGCTCGGCGCGGGCGGCGGGGAGATTGTTTTCGTCCATCAGAACGCGGGCGAGCTCGGTGTGAGATTCGGCGAAGTTGGGCAGGAGCTGGATGGAACGGGCGAGATGTTCTTTGGCGGAGAGTAACTGATCTTCCTGACGCGCCATGCGGCCGAGAAAGTATTCGGCGGCGCCGGCGGTGGAAGGATTTTCACTGGCGCGAATCATCTGCTGCTTCGAGCGAGCGAAGTCGCCGGAAGAGTAGTAGGCGATGCCGAGAGCGTAGTGGCCTTTGATGTTATCGGGCCGGGCGGCGACGAACTTTTCGAAGTAGGAGGCGGAAGTAGCGGCGTCGCGCGTGCTGAGGAGGACGAACCCCATGGCGTAGTTGTAGTCGGGATTATTGGGAGCGATGGCGAGCGCTTTCTGGAGCGAAGCGCGGGCTTCGAGCGGGAGGTTCATTTTGCTCGCGATCATGGCGAACAGGTAATGGATGCGGGCGTTGCCGGGCTCGAGATCGCGGGCATGGGCGAGATAGCCGAGAGCGCCTTCTTCGTCGTGGCAGAGATCGGCGAGGCGCGCGAGTTCGAGTAAGTGCGCGGTGTCATGCGGGTCGAGAGTGGCGACGCGCTCGAGGGTACGGCGGGCGGCTGCGAGTTGATGGAGCTGTTCCTGCGCGATGGCGAGCTGACGAAGGCCGAAAACTCCGGCCTGGCCCCGCGCGTCGAGCGCTTCAACGAGCGGAATGACGGCGGAAGGCGCGAGGGAAGCGCGTATGGCGGCGAAATCGGCTTCGGTGAAATCATCGCGCTGGGCAAGCTGGTGGGCCGCAGCCGGAGAAAGCGAGCGAAAGGCGGAGCAGGCGGGATCGCGGGGTGGCGCGGACTGGCAGGCGTGGGCGAGATTGTCCCAGGCCGGGATGAGAGCGGGAGAGAAGCGGACGGATTGGGCGAAGTCGGCGCGGGCGAGGTCGATCTGGTTGCGGCGGGCGCGTACGATGCCGCGGAGGTTGAAGAGGCCGCCAAAGCGCGGATGCAACTGGAGAGCTTTGTCGATGGCGAGCGAGGCGCGATCGAGATCACCGGCCTCAAGCTGGGCCTGAATGGCGAGCATCTGCTGGTCGAGATCGGCAGCGGCTACAAGAGAAGCGAGCAGCAGGAACAGAATCGCGCGCGGCACTTGTTGTTGCGATGGTAACAGCCAGCCGACGATCAGAAATAATTCAACCACGGGGATGTTAGGAGGCTACAAATTTAGGGGGAACTCGACTTGACCTCGCTCGGGATTCGCTATATAACTATGTCACTTAGTACCTAGCCGAAACAAAGTACCGAGACGAAAGGGGAGCGAGGATGCCACGACGCATAGGGTTGGGGGCAGCGGTGTTGCTGCTGGCAGCCGGTTCGCTGTTTGGACAAAGCCAGAACGCGACGCTGGATGGGCAGGTGATTGATAAATCCGGGGCGTCGGTTCCGGGCGCGGCGGTGACGATTACGAACGCCGAACGCGCGGTGAGTTCGACCGTGCAGTCGGACAACGAAGGGCGGTTCTCATTTCCCAACCTGGCGCCGGGAACGTATGACCTGAACGTAGTGGCGAAAGGTTTTCAAACGTATGTGCAGCATGGCATTCAGCTGCTGGCGAACCAGTCGGCGCGGGTGGATGCGACGTTGGATGTGGGCGAGGCCTCGACCAAGATCGAAGTGACGGCGGATGCGGCGCAGTTGAATTACGACAACGGCGCGCAGCAAGAAGGCGTACCGCCGCAGATTGTGAATCAGCTGCCACTGGAAGTGGCTTCGGGGACGCCGCGCAATGCCGTGCAGTTCCTATCGTTTCTGCCTGGGGTCAATACGGGGACGAGCCCGCAGGCGTTCAATGCGCGCATCAACGGCGGATTGAAGATGGGCGACGAAGCGATTATGGACGGCGTGAGCATGCAGGAGGGCACGATGTCGCAGAGCGGCATGGTGTCGTTCTTCGATTTTCCGACGACGCCGGACATGGTGAACGAAGTGCGGGTGCTGACGTCGAGCTACGAGCCGGAGTACGGAGTGACGACGGGCGGAGAGATTATCGTGACGACGCGCAGCGGAACGGACCAGTTTCATGGCGGCGGTTTCGAATATTTCCGCAACAAGGTTTTGAACGCGCTGTCATATACGAATCCGCGACCGCCCGGAGATCAGCGGCCGAAAGATAACGAGAACGAGTTTGGCGGATTTATCGGCGGTCCGGTGAAGCTGTCGTTTCTGCCGTTTGTCTGGGGAGCGAAGCACAAGACGTACTTTTTCCACGATGAGGAGTATCTGCGGAGCTTAGGCGGTACGAACCGGCCGCTCTATTCGATTCCGTCGATGCAGGAGCGCAACGGCGATTTTTCGGACCTGGGGATTCCGATTTACGATCCATACAGCGTTCCGGGGAACCCGCGTTCGGGTTTTCTGGCGAATCCGGCGCAACGGCAACCGTATCCGGGCAATAAGATTCCAGTTTCCGAGCAGAGTCCGCTGGCGCAGCAGTGGTTCAAGTATCTGCCGACGCCGACTTCGTCCGGTCCGTACAACAACTTTCTGGGTTTTCCGACACCGGACGGAATTCTGGCGAGCACCGATCTGTTTTTATACAAGATCGACCATTACTGGGGCGAGAAGGATCACTTCTTCGTGACGATCTGGCGGCAGAAGAATCCGCCGAACGAGCAGTGCGCGCTGCCGGTGATGATCTGCACATCGAGCCCGGCGAAACCGGAAGACGCATGGGTGAACCGGTTCAACTGGGACCACAACTTTACGCCGACATTTTTGAGTCATTTCGCTGTCGGGTATGTGAACCGGAATGAAGGATACGGCTCGGTAAGCGGCCAGAATCCGGCGGAGCTGCCGCATATTCCCAATGCCGCGGCGTATTTCGCGTCGCCCGCGGCTAATTTCAGCGCGAGCGGCGTGAGCAACCTGGCGAGCTGGGGCAATACGGCGGGGCCGGGATATCTGAACAAGACGACGCGGCCGAGTTATATCACCAACGAACTGCTGACGTGGGTGCGAGGGGCGCACACGATCAAGTTTGGCGGCGAATTCCGGCATCTGCAGCAGGTGTTCCGGCAGAACGGGAACCAGTCGGGGACGGTCGGGTTCAGCGATAAATCGACGGGCATCCCGGGGGTGGCGAGCGGAGATCCGTTTGCGAGCATGTACATCGGAGCAGTGGATAACGGCGGGCTGAGCGTGTACAACGTATCGAAGTACGGCGCCGAGCAACTGGCGTTTGCGCTGCACATTGGCGATACGTGGAAGGTGAAGCCGAAGCTGTCGCTGAACTACGGGCTGCGGTGGGACAAGTTCACGCCGACGTTCGAGACGAGCAATCAGCTGTCGTTTTTCAGTTTTGCGGACAATCCGGGTGCGGGGAACCGGCCGGGCAGCCTGGCGTTTGCGGGATCGAAGTGGGGCTCGGCGAGTTACGGAGCGCGTTATCCGGAGACACCGTTCAATGGAGGAATTGCGCCGCGACTAGGGCTGGCGTATCAGGTGACGCCGGAGACGGTGGTGCGCGCGGGCTATGGAATTTTCTATACGCAGGCGTTTTATCCGGGGTGGGGCGGCGGGATGTCGCTCGATGGATTCAATCCGTCGATCAGCTTCGCGGATTCGCAGAGCGGATATCAGCCGGCGTTCAATCTGGATACCGGTTTTCCGGCCTATAGCCGCGCGCCGGATATCAGCGCGACGGCGGACAACGGGAAAGGCGGTCCGAATTACCGGCCGCTGTATGCGAATCATCTGTCGTACACGCAGCAGTGGAATCTGACGGTGGAGCGGAAGCTGGGAAACAGCGCGATTGCGAGCGTGGCGTATGTGGGGAACAAGGGGACGCATTTGCCATCGCAGATGCAGCCGCTGAATTATCTGAACCCGTCGCTGCTGACGAGCTTAGGGGCGGCGAAGCTGAATACGGTGTTTACGCCGGGGCAGCCGCTTTTCGGAGTGAGCGAGCCGTATTCGGGATGGGCGGCGCAGCTGTTGAGCGTGGGGACATGCCAGCCGACGCTGGCGCAGGCGCTGGTGATGTATCCGCAGTATTGCAACGGGCTGATCGGCGAGAACGAGAACGAGGGCACGTCGATGTACAACTCGTTCCAGGCGAAGATCGAGAAGCAGTTTTCGGGCGGATTGTATCTGGGCGCGAATTACACGTTTGCGCGGCTGATGACGGATGCGTCGTCGAGCACGCAGGCGACGGCGGGGTATGGAGCGATCGGAGCGGTGATCAATCCATTCCAGGGAAGCCGGAATTACGCGCTTTCACCGGACGATATCACGCACACGTTTGCGCTGATCGGGACCTATGATTTGCCGTTCGGGCCGGGGAAACGCTGGCTGAGCAGTTCGGGATTTCTGAGCAACGTGGTGGGCGGATGGATTCTGGCATCGAGTGTGAAGCTGGTTTCGGGAATGCCGTTGTATTTCCGCGATTCGGCGGTGTGCGGAGTGCCATCGCAGTTCCAGGCGCAGTGTATTCCGGCGATTACGGATCCATCGAAGGTGCTGGCGCAGTCGTGGCCCGGGGTGAATGTGAATGAGCCGATGTATAACGCGGCGGCGTTTGAATCGAGCACGCTGTTCGCGAAAGGCGACTATCTGGGGACGGGGCCGCGGGTGAGCAGCGTGCGCGGATCGCCGTATCGGGACACGAATCTTTCGCTATCGAAGAAGATTGTGATCAAGGAGAAGCTGAACATCGAGGTACGCGCGGAGGCGTTCAACGTGTTCAACAATCATTACTTCACCTGCGACGGGCAGGCGTTTGGGGACTGCGTTCCGTTTAACAACGACCCGTCGAGCACGCAATTCGGCGTCTGGAACGGCACGGTGACCGCGCCGAGGAACGTGCAGCTGGTGGGACGGATCACGTTCTAGGCCGAAGGCGATTCGGCCCCGCGGCACGGCTCTGGAGGTTGTAGTGAGCCGTGCCGCTGCGAGGTTGCGCGTTGCGGTTTAGGGGCTGATTCGGTTACTTGGAATCGACTTCGACCAGAGTCTCCTGTTCGGGGGCGGCAGAAGCTTCATCGCTCGGGGCGGGTTTGGGACGCGCGAACAAGTACTTCTGGCCGTCGAACTGCGACTGATAGGCATCGACGTAATAGGCGCCGTCGACCTTCACCAGGCGCAGATAGCTGCGGGTGCCGGTGGCGGGCTGAGTGGTGACCGGCACGGTCAGCCTGGTTTGCGTACCGGTGCGCAGGTAGACGATTTTCTGGCCAAGCTCGGCCGTCGGCACATCGACACGGTGGATGCCGGGCTCGAGGACAATGCGTCCCCAATGCGCTTCGACGGGGAGGTTGAAGGTGCCCTGAGCCGCGCTCGCCTGGAGCGCTGCGATCCCGAGGCCGGCCGCGATAGCCGCGACACGAAATACACGATTTGTTTTATTCGACATAGACTTGTTTCCTCTCTGTTACGGGGAACTTGTTCGCTCCGGAAGCCGTACATGCCTAAAGACGAAGGAAACGGATGGGGCGACCCTCAGAAGAAAATCAGCAAATGATCAAAGGCGGGCTGACTCGGGGTTGGGAGCGAGTCTGGCAAGATCAGAGTAAGAAGAAGAAGTTCACGGGTTTGTCATGACGGACCAAGGCTCACCAGTTCGCGCGCGGCGCGTGCGGTTCGGAACGTTCGAGGTGGATTTCCGCGAACGGGAGCTGCGCAACGGCGGAGTGCGGGTGAATCTGCAGCGTAAGCCGTTTCAGATACTCGAACTGCTGTTGCGTCAGCCGGGCGCGCTGGTGACGCGGGAAGAACTGGCGCGGTATCTGTGGCCGGATCTGCATGTGAGTTTCAGCCACAGTTTGAATACGGCGGTGAATACGCTGCGGCAGGCGCTGGGCGATTCGCCGACATCGGCGCGATACATTGAGACGCGCTCGGGGCTGGGATACCGGTTTATCGCGAAGGTGGAAGAGATCGCCGAGAACGGGCCGGGTGCAGGCGTAAAGAAGCGGTACGATTCGCGCGAGGGGCCGTATCAGGACTATCGCAAAGGCAAATACCTGCAAGGCAAGCTGACGCGGGCGGAGCTGGGCAAGAGCATTGCGCATTTCGAAGCGGCGATCGCGCAGGACCGGCGATATGCACCGGCGTATGCGGGGCTGGCGGAGACGTACATTTCGTTTGCACTGCTGGGGTTGCTGCCGCCGCGGGAGGCACGGCGGCGTGCGCAGGAGAATGCGCGCATGGCGCTGGAGATCGATCCGTCGCTGGCGGAGGCGCGGGTGGCGATGGCGCGCGTGCGGCATCTGCTGGAGCGCGATTGTGAGCAGGCGGAAGCGGAGTGCCTGCGGGCGATCGAGTTAGAGGCGGATCATGTAGAAGCGTATCTGGAGTACGCGAGCGTGCTGGCGGCGAGCGGAAGAATGCCGGAGGCGCTGCACAAGATGCGGCGGGCGCTCGACGTGGAACCGTTGTCGCTGGCGGTGCTGGCGGAGGCGGCGTGGATTCATTACGTGAGCCGGAATTTTGAAGAAGCGGCGAATCAGTCGTGGCAGGCGCTGGTGCTCGAGCCGCGTTTTGCGCTCGCGCAGCATACGCTCGGCCTGGCGTATGAACAGATGGGCATGAGTGACGAAGCGATCACCGAGCTGAATAATGCGCGGCAGTGCTCGGAGAACCATGTGCCGATTCTGGCGGGGCTGGCGCATGCCCTGGCGCGCTCGGGTAAACGCGAGGAAGCGGAGAGAACGCTGGAAAGCCTGGAGGAGCTGGCGCGCGAGCAGCACGTTTCCGCTTACTGGCGGAGCATTGCGCATCTCGGGTTCGATTCGGAAAGCGATGCGCTGTCGGCACTGGAGCAGGCGGTGGAGGAAGACGATCTCTGGCTGGTGTGGCTGAAGGCGGAGCCGCGCTTTGACGGATTGCGCGGCTCGGCGCGGTTTGGACGGGTAGTGGAGCGGCTGGAAGAGCGGTTTTCGTCGAAGGCGTAGGAGCGATTCGCGAGTCTACCACTCGACGGGTTTACCGTGTTCGAGTGTCCAGACCTCGATGCCGTCCTTGCCGAGCTGTTCTTTCAGATGTTCGGGGCGGCCGGTGAGAACCGGAAAAGTTCCGTAGTGCATCGGAATCACTTTTTTGGCGTTGACGAAACGGGCGGCATAGGCGGCATCGGCCGGACCCATGGTGTAGTAATCGCCGATGGGTAGAAACGCAAGCTCGGGCTTGTGCACTTCGCCGATGAGCTTCATATCGCCGAATAAGGCTGTATCGCCGGCGAAATAGGCTTTGCGGTTGTCCTGGAAAGTGAGCACATAGCCGGCCGCTTCGCCGCCATAGATCAGATTGTTGCCGTCCTTGATGGCGCAGCTGTGGATGGCGTGCGTCATGGTGAGCTTCACGAAGCCAAGATCGACGGTGCCGCCTTTGTTGATGCCGATCGTGTTGTGCGCGCCGCGTTTTTCAAGCCAGGTAGCGGTTTCGAAGATGGCGACGATTTTGGGTTTGTATTGTTTGGCGAGCGGAAGCACGTCGCCGGTGTGGTCGGAGTGGGCGTGCGAGACCGCAATGGCGTCGACGCGCGAGACTTTATACGCCTTGGGGTAGGCGGGGTTGCCTTCAATCCAGGGATCGAGCAGCAGCACTTCACCCGATTCAAACTTCAGTTCAAACGTTGCGTGGCCGAGCCAGTTTATCTGTATCATTTCGATCCGTTAGACACTGTTTTGAGCTTTGCCGGTACATCCAGTCCGTCGCCGATTTTGGCGAGGGGTGGAATCGAGACGGGCAGTTTGCCGGTGATCGGGATTTCGCCCAGAAGAGCGCGAGCGGCGGCGGCTTCGGAGCTGGTGGCGACGCTGAAGGTGGCGGCGTAAGCGGCGACGGTGGGGAAATCGCGCAGCAAATACGGGCTGCCGAAGGAGATCAGCGCAACGGGAACGGGTTGTCTGAGCAGCGCCTGGAGAAAGCCGCTGAGACCTCCCTGCAGCGCGACGTTGCCGCGATTGGCGCCAACCGTGATGAACGCGGCAGCGTAGATCTGTTTGCAGTGCGACATGTCGCTGGCGAACTCGGTGAGAAGAGAGTCGGGCATGGAGGGATGCGCGACGTAGACCGTCAGCGGGACGGACGCGGCATGGAGCGCGCGGACGAGCGTGGCGCCACGAGTGGAGAAATCGCCTTCGCTCAGGATGGCGAGACAGCTGGCGTTGCCTCCGGGAGTGGGGCCTTCGGGTATGGGGAAGAGGTGCTGCTCGTCTTTGACGAGCGTGAAGGCTTTGTTGGCGACGTTTTCGGCGAGCGAGTCGAGTTTCTGAGCATCGAGATCGTCGGTGAGGTGATCGAGATTGACGAAGCGGCTGCGAAAGAGGCCGACGCGCTGCTTGGCGGCCAGCACTTTCTGCACGCTGGCGTTGATGCGCTGCACGGAGATGCGGCCATGCGCCACGGCGGCGAGGATGTCGCGCACGCAGGCATCGGGATCGGTAGGCATGAGCAGGACGTCGGCACCGGCTTCGATGGCGCGAACGGCCGCTTCACCGGGCCCGTACATGCCGGCGACGGCCTGCATTTCGAGTGCGTCGGTGACGATGAGACCTTTGAAGCCAAGCTCGTCGCGCAACAGACCGGTGAGGATGTTGTGCGAGACCGTGGCCGGCATCTGCTCGGGTTCGAAGGCCGGGACGAAGAGGTGCGCGGTCATGATGGAATCGACGTTGTGCGCAATGGCGGCGCGGAAGGGCACGAGCTCGACCTGCTCCATCTGGTCTTTGGTGCGATCGATGCGGGGCAGCTCCATGTGGCTGTCCTGGGAGGCGTCGCCGTGGCCGGGGAAATGCTTGGCGCTCAGCAGAACGTAGTTGGCGGGATCGGAATGCGCGCCATCGATGAAGGCTGCGACATCATCGGCGACGGCCTGCGGATCTTCACCGAACGAGCGCGTGTTGATGATGGGATTGTCGGGATTGTTGTTGACGTCGGCGTCGGGCGCGAAGGCCCAGTTGACGCCGAGTGCGCGTGCTTCGCGGGCAGTGGCGGCGCCTAGTTGTTTGATGGCATCGCGGTCACGGGCGGCGCCGAAAGCCATGAGGTAAGGGAAAGGCGCGGTCTGGGTGACACGCATGGACGCGCCGCGCTCGAAATCGGAGCCGACGAGCAGCGGAGTTTTGGCGAGCTTCTGGATGTGGTTGACGAAGACGGCGAGCTCGAAGGGCTGAGCGGGGATGACATCGCCGTTACGGATACGGCCGGCGACGATGAATCCGCCGACGTGGGTTTTGGTGATCCAGTTGAGGAAGCGCTTGTATTCGGCGTTGTCGCTGGGCGGGTAATCGCCGTAGCCGCGCACGATGATGAGCTGGGCAATGCGATCGCGCAGGGAGAGCTGGCGGAGCAGGGGAGAGGTGCTGGGGGTCCGGGTTTTGGCCCAGAGAGCGCAGACGGCCAGAAGACAGAGTGCGATGGCGGAACGAAACACGGCCATGCACCTCACTATAGCCAGCGCGCCGCGGGCTCAGAGCTCGGGATGCTCGGAAAGGCTCAGGATGTTTCCATCTGGATCCTTAAACCAGGCGACTCGCGCGCCGGTGGGGGACTGTCTGGTGGAGGCACTATATTAGGTCGCTTACGCTCCCGGCTGCGATTCGAGAGGGAAGCACTTGCCTCGTACTCTCAATTCCTCGGACTGATCGTGCTTTGGTTGGCTGTCGCGTCGCGAGCGGGGCAGCGAGATATTTACGGCGACTGGAAGATAGACAAGGACCTTACAACGGACGGCAGTCCCGCAATAAGTGCAGAGCGGGCGAGTAGTCTCATTGGTAAAGAATTGCGACTCAAAGCGCACGCGGCAATCTTTGATGGTGACAAGAGCTGTAGCGGTTCTTACGAGCAGGAGGAGATCAAATCAGCTGATCAGCTCACAAGATATTTCCGTGGAATTGGGCCATCGGAAATCAAAGCACTCGATCTGGAAATGCCCGTAGCTGTGTACGACATCGTGTGCGGCCAGGTTTTCCTCAAACGCCCTGACGAGATCATTTTCTACTACGCGGGATTTTTCCTTAGAGCAGTCAGAGTCAAACAGACCCATGCCGAAAGCCGCTCACAGCACGGAAAGAATTGATGCTGCGGGATGCCCGGGACGTTTGCGATATATGGGTCGCTTCGCTTGCCACCCGGTGTGAGCCTTGTAGGTTCGGGTCAGCTGGTTTGAACTTTGCGGGCGCGGGCGCGTTGGGAGGCCGGCGGCTTGCGGGGAATGCTTAACAGACGTTTGGTATGGCGGACGAGCGTGACGACTTCGTTGGCGCTTTTTTGCAGCACCACGTCGGCGCCGGTGCTGTCGGGCTTCAGGCCGAGATTGTCGGCAAAGCCGGTGAGCAGAATGATCGGTTTGTTGAAACCGTTCTCGCGCAGGCGCTTGATCAGCTCCAGGCCGTTGACGGGCGACATCTTGTAATCGGTAATGACCAGGTCGAAGCTTTGTTTTTCCACAAGCTTCAGCGCTTCCGAGCCACAACCGGCCGGAATCACTTTGTAGCCGAGCTCTTCGAGCACGGAGCGGCGAGCAAGAATTCCGTCCGTGTTGTCGTCAACCAGAAGGATCGTCGACGGAGACGCGGCGCGAAAGGAAGAACCAGATCGCATCAAGACTCAAAAACGTTAACAGAGCGTGACGCAGAGTGTCAACGCTCCGCTATCCGATTCAAACTTCGAAAGATTTAGTTCTTGACAAACTATTCGACTTCGCGGGGCGCTTTGTAACCGGATTTGGCGATGATGGTGTACTTTACGGGCTTGTTCTTCTCGTCGACGATACGCAGCGGTTCGTTGGTTTCCGGGTTGATGAGCTCGACTTTGATGCGGCGGAATTTACCATCGCGGGCGACGTTGGTCGGGTGATAGGCGAAGGAGTACTGTTCGCGCATGGCCTGCTCGATCTGGCGAAAGATGGAGGGGTACTCGCCCACAAACCGCGGGAAAAAGCTGAGGCCGCCGGATTCTTTGGAAAACGTGCGCATTTCGTTATCGGCCTGCAGGAAATCCATGTTGGCGATGGCTGCGCTCATGCCGCCGCGCCCTTCGAGACTCATGCGGGCGATCTGCAGAATGCTGATGGTGTAGATCGGCACACCCGATTCCTGCAGCGATTTGCGGGCCTGATCGAATGTGATCTTGCTGAAGGTATCGAGGCCCGTGCCGATCAGCAGAATCGCCTTGCGGCCCTCGATGCCGGACATGCGATCGGCCATGTCGGTGAGCGCGTCGAAGACGTTCGATTCGCTGAAGCCGGGAATACGCAGCCGGGACATGGCTTCTTCGGCTTTGCGCTTATCGGGTGAGAAGTCGGAGAGGATGGTGGGGCGCAGATCGTAGGCCACAACGGCGACATTGTCGTCGGGTTTGAGAGTTTCGAGGAAGGTATAGGACGCCTGCAGCGTTTCGTACCAGCCGTAGCTCCAGAACTGCTGGAACCTCCCGCTGAATTCGATCAGCATGCAGATGGTCATGGGCGCTTCGCTCAGGTTGGCCTGGGTGATCTTCTGGGGAACGCCGTCTTCGAGGATGCGGAACTGCTCGGGTTTGAGGTTGGGGATGAAGTGGTTGTGATTGTCCATCACGGAGACGTCGACGTTGACCGTGACCGCTTCCGATTTGAACGTGGGCGTGTTGGAACTGCTTGGGATGTCCTTCGGCTTGTTGTATTCCGAGTGAATGGGCGCTTCAGCGGGGGCGGGCGCCGCGTCGGGGGCGGTGGTGTTGTCGGAGGGTTTCTTGGGTTTGGCGACCGAATCGCTCGATTGCGATTGCGGCGTCTCCTGGGCGAAGGCGGGCGTGGACAGAACGAGAGCCGAGCTCAGGGCGAGCGCGGCGAGAACACAGTTTTTCATGATGCGGTACAACCTCAGCCGGGCCCTAGTGGACCCAGCGATCACGATTCGAATCTTTCTTACGCATGTAAACTTCGAACTTTCTTCGCGCGCGGCGCAGCTTCCAGTCCTTGTAGCCGGCGAGTACCGGAGTGCTGACCCGGGTCTGGAGTCCACGGCCGCGCAGGATCAGATAGCCGGCGATGAGGCCGCCGACGCAGGCAACGGCTTCCGAGGCACCCTGGCGCGCGCTAACCGAAAGATACGACTCAATCAGTACCACCGCGCCGATAATCATGACGAAGTACTTAGTCTTGATCGGAATCAGGAAACCGAACAGCATGGTCTGATTCGGAAACAGCACGCCGTAAGCGACCAGCAGGCCAAAAATGGCACCCGACGACCCAACTACTGGGACGTTTGCTCCGCCGAAAAGGTAAGCAGCGATGATGACCAAAATGCCGGCCGCGACGCCACAGCTGAAATAAAAGCGCACGAAGCGCGCGGTGCCCCAGGTGCGCTCCAGCTCGGCACCGAACATCCACAGGGCCAGCATGTTCCAGACGATATGGAAGAGGCCGCCGTGGATGAAGAGATAGGTGACGAGCTCCCAAATGGCGAAGCGGGTGACGACGCGGGCTGGAATGAGCGCGAAATAGCCGAACAGGGAGAGTTCAGGCCGGCTGGCGGCGAGAATAATGCTGAGAACGGAGATGCCGATGGTGGCAATGAGCAGCCATTTTACGCCGCTCGGCAGCCGATTGGAAGGAATGTACCGGTTCGCATACGAACGCGAGCTGAAGGGCATCGGCTGGGGTATTCCTCACGTCGAGAATACCAAAAAGAGTGGTGCCGCTCGTTTGTTAACGAGCGGTTATTTTTCTGAGGACTGAACCGAACGGCGGTCAAGGATGACCGCGGCGGCATGGATGGCGACCGCAATGGCCGACCAGACTAACCAGTTGGATAACGGTCCGGAAGCGAACAGGAAGCTATTCGTCCATCCGAGGCTGGAGGCGAGGCTCCACAGAGCGAGCGCGTAAGCGGAAAACACCGCCGGACCCATCAGGGCGGAGAGAAGAGTGGCGAATTCCTGGGCCGTATCGGTAGCCCAGACTCCAATTCGGGTCAAGAAACTGGGCGGCGCGGGTAAAACGGCCGCGCGCTGGGCATCTCTGGCAATTGCTATCGCGGTTGCTGTGGTTCGCGTATCCGGCATCTTTGTAGCCTTCACTTCCTCTGATGCACGTAAATGACCGAAAGTTCCTCAGGTCCGAAACAAAGTACTTATCGGCTGTTCTAGCCGCTGCTTGAGGGGCAGCGCTATGAAAAACGGTAAAAACTGCTGGCCTGCCCGAAAAACTGAACGGGCTATATCGCTCGTGTGGCTTTTAGCGGCGGGAATTCTCAGGCGCTGTAATGGATCGGGCGAATTCCGCCGACGTTGGGAATATAGAGTGAGTAAGGAAGTGGAGAGAGCGCAAAAAGAATGAAAAAGATCAAGACAGCGATTGTGGGTACCGGATTCATGGGCAAGGTGCATACCGAAAATGTGCGCCGGCTGGGGAATGTGGAGGTCGCGGCGGTGGTGGGCAGCCGTCCGGAGACGGCCAGGAAGTTTGCCGAGGCGATGAGTATTCCGTTCGCAACCGCCAATCTCGAGGACGTGCTGAAGAACAAGGAGATCGACGCGGTGCATATCTGCACGCCGAACGTGGATCACTATCCGCAGTCGCTGGCTGCGGTGGAAGCGGATAAGGCGGTGCTGTGTGAAAAACCGATGACGCTGAGTGTAGAAGAAGCGAAGAAGCTCGTTGCGGCGGCGGAGAAGAAGAAGGTTGTGAACTGCGTGCAGCACAACCTGCGCTACTACCCGGTGCTGCAGCAGGCGCGGCAGATGGTTGCCAAGGGCGATCTGGGGGACGTGCTGATTGTGCAGGGAACGTATTCGCAGGACTGGCTGCTGTACGACACGGACTGGAACTGGCGGCTGGATGCGAAGTCGAACGGGAAGCTGCGGGTGATGGGTGATATCGGTTCGCACTGGATGGACATGATTCAGCATCTGACGGGGCTGGAGATTACAGCGGTGTGCGCGGATCTGGCGATTTTCCATGAGCAGCGGAAGCGGCCGAAGGGATCGGTGGAGACGTTTTCGGGCAAGAAGGGGATACAGGGCGAGTACGAAACGTTCCCGATCGATACGGAAGATTTCGGTATGGTGATGCTGCGGCTGGGGGCGAAGGCGCGCGGGGCGTTTACGGTGAGCCAGATGTCGGCCGGGCGTAAGAACAAGTTTGCGATCGAGATTTTCGGCACGAAAGCGGGGCTGGCATGGGACCAGGAATCGCCGGATACGCTCTGGATCGGGCACCGCAATGAGCCGAATCAGCTGATTGTGAAAGACGCTTCGCTGTTTTATCCGGAAGCGGCGAAATTTGCCGACCTGCCGGGCGGCCACAGCGAAGGGTACGACGATTCGCACAAACAGGTGTTCAAGAATTTTTATGCACGGGTGGCGGATCCCTCGATGCCGGTGGATTATCCGACGTTTGCGGATGGATTGCACGGCATGGTACTGCTCGAGGCGGTGGCAGCGAGCGCCGAGAAGCATGCCTGGGTAGATGTGAAGTACTGAACCGAAGACTAGGCGCGCTCGATTTTTGCGGGAGCGCTGGCCGACAGAAATCGGCGGGTGTCACGCAGGCGAGCGCGCGCCGTCTACCGGGTATGAGCGATTCTACTGTGACCAAGATCGATTCGCGCCATTCGCCGAAGGGCGAACTGGGGCAGAGGTATCTCGCATCGGGCAAGACGATTTCGATGAGGCTGTGGGACGAGGCGAGCGGACAGCAACTCGAGCACGATGCGGTTCGGGAGTATGAGGTGGTCGGGTACGTGATCGAGGGCGCGGCGGAGCTCGAGATCGAGGGGCAGACGATCCGATTGGAGACGGGCGATTCCTGGGTGGTGCCGAAGGGCGCGCGGCATACCTATCGGATTAAAGAACGTTTCAAGGCGGTGGAAGCGACGCATCCGCCCGCGCAGGTTCACAACCGGGACGCGAAACTGTAATTCGTGCTGCGCGTTTTGGTGATTCTGGTTGCGCTTGGGGCGGAGCTTTGGGCGCAGTCGCCGGCGCTCGAGTCGGCGGCGCGGGAGTGCCGTCGTGCGGGATTCGATCGGGCAGCTGTTGCCTTTGAAGTCAAGCCGGAACTAGGGCGAGAGAGTTTCTCGATCGAGCGGAACGGGAAAAAGACCGTCATTGCGGGCGGCGATTCGACGGGCGTGCTGTATGGCGCGTTCGCACTGATCCGTGCGAAGCAGCTGCATGAAACATTGCCGAAGCGCGAGACTCCCTACGCGCCGATTCGATGGGTGAATCAGTGGGACAACCTGGACGGTTCGATTGAACGCGGCTATGGCGGGCGTTCGATTTTCTTTGCGAACGGTGCGGTGCTGGCGGATCTGAGCCGGGCTGGTGAATACGCGAGGCTGCTGGCTTCGGTGGGGATCAACGGCTGCACAGTCAATAACGTGAATGCGGACGTGCGGGTGTTGTCGCCGGAGTTCTTGAAGCAGCTGGCGCGGATTGCGGATGTGTTTCGGCCGTGGGGCGTGCGGCTGTCGCTGGCGGTGGATTTTGCGAGTCCGCAGAAACTCGGGGGACTCGACACGTTCGATCCGCTCGATGCGCGCGTGGCGGAGTGGTGGAAAGAGAAGGCTGATGAGGTCTACCGGGAAATCCCCGATTTTGCCGGGTTTGTGCTGAAGGCGGATTCGGAGGGGCGCGTTGGGCCATCGGCGTATCATCGGACGCATGCGGATGCGGCTAACGTGCTGGCGCGAGCGCTGGCGCCGCATGGCGGGATTCTTGTTTATCGCGCGTTTGTCTACAACCACCACATGGACTGGCGCGATCTCAAAAACGATCGGGCGCGGGCGGCGTACGACAATTTTCATCCGCTCGAGGGGGCATTTGATCCGAATGTGGTGCTGCAGATCAAATATGGACCGATCGATTTTCAGGCGCGAGAGCCGGTTTCGCCATTGATAGGCGGTCTGGCGCAGACGAATGAAGCGCTGGAACTGCAGATCACGCAGGAGTACACGGGGCAGCAGCGGCATTTGTGTTTTCTGGCTCCGATGTGGAAACAAGTGCTCGATTTTTCATTCGGGCCGGGCGCGAGGGTGAAAGAGCTAGTGGCCGGGAAGACGCACGATCGGCCGCTCGGGGGCTTTGTCGGCGTGGCGAACGTCGGGAACAGCCCGAACTGGCTGGGAAGTGATCTGGCTCCGGCGAATCTGTACGCCTTCGGACGGCTGGCGTGGAATCCGAATCTGAGCGCGGAACAGATTGCGCAGGAATGGACCGAGCTGAACTGGGGGCGCAATGCAAAAGTGGTGCGGACGGTCGACGATCTGCTGCTGCGCTCGTGGCGGGTGTATGAGCACTATACCGGGCCGCTGGGGCTGGGCACGTTGACCGATATTCTGCACGGGCATTACGGGCCGAATATCGAGAGCGCGGAACGTAACGGCTGGGGACAGTGGATTCGCGCCGACCACGAAGGCATAGGCATGGATCGCACAGTGGCCACCGGGACAGGCTTTGTCGGGCAGTATCCGCCGGCGGTGGCGCGTGTATATGAGTCGCTGGCGACGACGCCGGACGATCTGTTGCTGTTCTTTCACCACGTGCCGTATACATACCGGCTGCATTCGGGTGAAACGGTGGTGCAGTATGTCTACGATTCGCACTATGCGGCGGCGCATGAGGCGCAGTTGTTTCCGCAGGAGTGGGCGGAGCTGCGGGGGCTGGTGGACGAGACGCGCTTTGAGCGAGTGCTGGCGCA
Source organism: Terriglobia bacterium (assembly GCA_021325235.1). Classification (GTDB taxonomy): domain Bacteria; phylum Acidobacteriota; class Terriglobia; order Bryobacterales; family Bryobacteraceae; genus Bog-105. The sequence goes on from JAJPHN010000032.1 coordinate 117,123, forward strand.
GTTGACCTACCAGGCGGGACACGCGATTGTGTGGCGGGATGCGATCACGAATTGGTTTGCGCGCGAATCGGGGATTGCGGATGAGAAGGGGAGAGTGGGGCATTATCCGGGGCGCTATGAGGCGGAGAAGATGCAGCTCGATGGCTATGTAGAATACGACATAACGCCTTGGGAAGACGCTTCGGGTGGCAAAGGCGTGGTTTGCAAGAGCGCGAGCTGCACGGCGGCATTGGTATTTCAGGGAGGCGATGGGCGCTATGACCTGGCGGTGCAGTATTTTGACCTGCCGGGAGGAAGCGCGAAGTTCCGGCTGCGGGTCAATGAGCGGGAAGCTGGTGCGTGGACGGGCGATCTCGAACTACCCTCGAAGATTCCGAATGGCGATACGTCCACGCGCTACACGGTGAAAGATGTGAGGCTCAGGCGCGGCGACCGAATCCGTATCGAAGGCATTCCGGATGGGCCGGATTCGGCCGCGCTGGACTACGTTGAAGTCTGCCCGCAGTAGGCGCGGTTCAGACGGCGAGCTTTCGGAGTTGTTCGTCGCTCAGTCGAATATCGGCGGCGGCGATGTTCTCTTTGAGATGCGCCACTTTCGATGTTCCGGGAATGAGCAGAATGTTGGGCGAGCGCTGAAGGAGCCAGGCCAGGGCGACCTGGTGAGGCGATGCCCCGAGTTCAGCAGCGACCTCGTCGAGAGCGGCCGATTGAAGCGGGGTAAATCCGCCGAGCGGGAAATACGGAACGAAAGCGATGCCTTTCGAAGCGCAGAGCTCCACCAGCGGATCATCGTGCCGGTTCAGTACGCCATAGCTGTTCTGCACGCAGGCGACCGAGCCGAGCCTGAGCGCTTCTTCGAGATGCGCGGCGACGATGTGGCTGAGTCCGACGTGGCGAATTTTTCCGGCTGACTGTAATTCGAGCATAGTTTCGAACTGCTGAGCGATCGGCGAATAGGAAGGCACGTGCTCGCGCGAAAAGACGCGCAGGTTGACGATCGGAAGAACGTCGAGATCGAGGCGCTTGCGGTTGTCGTCGACGGCCTGGCGCAGTTCTTCGGGGCTGAGCGCGGGATGCCAGCCTGCGTCGGGAGTGCGCCGCGCGCCGACTTTGGTGACAATGACCAGATCGCCACGGTAGGGTTTGAGTGTTTCGCGAATCAGGTCGTTGACGACGTATGGACCATAGAAATCGCTGGTATCGATGTGGTTGATGCCGGCTTCCATGGCGGTTTCGAGCACGCGGCGTGCTTCGGCGACATCGGCAGGCGGACCGTAGATCTGCGGGCCAGTGAGCCGCATGCCGCCGAAACCCATCCGCTTTACGTTGAATTCTCCCGCGAGCGGATAGGTTCCACCCAGCGTGGTTGTGTCGGTCATGAGCAACAATTCCTTTCGCTTTCACTATCTGAAGAAAGCTTCAGGTTTACAATTCGCATATGGCGAGCTCTTTGAAAACTGCGCCGAGGCCGCGGAAAATGCCGGTTCAGGAGCGGTCGATCGATACCGTGCAGTCGATTCACGAAGCGACTATTCAGGTTTTGCTGCAGGTTGGATCGGAAAAACTGACCACAGTGCGAGTGGCGGAGCGCGCAGGTGTGTCCGTTGGCACGATGTATCAGTATTACCCGAACAAACAGGCGTTGCTCTATACGGTTCTCGAAGAGCATCTGACGGCGCTGATGGAAGAAGTCGAGCGTGCTTGCCGGGGGAGCGCGGGCGCGGAGGTGGCGGCGATGGTAGAGAATGTCGTCTCGGCGTTCATTCAGGCGAAGCTCAGGGTACGGCAGAAATCGCTGGTGCTGTATGAGGTATCGCCGCAGTTCCGGCAGGACGGATTGATGAAGCGCATCGCGAAGCGCGGGCGGCAGGCGATTGCGGCTATGCTTCGCAGCACGAAGGCAATTCCACCGGAGGAGGTCGAGTTCGCGTCGCTGATGTTTTATTCGACGCTGACCGGGACAGTCGCCACGGTGCTGGCCAAAGGCGCGCCAGCGAGCATGCTGGAGGCGGCGCGGCGGCATTTGATCGTGATGCTGACGGCGTATCTGACGGCGCTTTCGACCGAAAGCTAAAATCACGACATGGCCGTTGCCAGCGCCCGGCGTACCGGGAGCAATCGCATCGCGAATTTCAAAGAATCGGTGATCCGGGAGATGACGCGCCTTGCCCTGGCGCACGGGGCGGTGAACCTGGCGCAGGGTTTTCCGGACTTCGCCGCCCCGGCCGAGATTAAAGGCGCCGCGCAGGAGGCGATTGCCGAGGATGTAAACCAATACGCAATTACCTGGGGATCGAAGCCGTTCCGACGGGCGATTGCCGATTATTACCGGCGGTTCTACGCTCTAGAGATCGATCCGGAAACCGAGATCACGGTATGCTGCGGCGCGACGGAGGGGATGGTCGCCTCGATGCTGGCGCTGCTCAATCCGGGCGACGAGGTGGTGGTTTTCGAGCCGTTTTATGAAAATTACTGGCCGGATTCGCTGCTGAGCGGGGCGGTTTGCCGGTACGTTCCGCTGCATGCGCCCGAGTGGACCTTCGATCCGCAAGAGCTGCGGAGCGCATTTAATGCAAAGACGCGGGCCGTGATTGTGAATTCGCCCAATAATCCAACGGGCCGGGTTTTTTCACGGGACGAGCTCAATGCGATTGCAGAGCTGTGCCGCGAGCATGACTGCTTCCTGCTCACGGATGAAATTTACGAGCACATCATATTCGACGGCGAGCGCCATATTCCGGCGATGACACTGCCGGGTATGCGAGAGCGCTCGGTGCTGGTGAACAGTCTGAGCAAGACGTTTTCGGTGACCGGCTGGCGTGTGGGGTGGGTGATTGCGGCGCCGGAGCTGACGGCCTCGATTCGTAAAGTGCACGATTTTCTGACGGTGGGCGCGGCGGCCCCGCTGCAGCAGGCGGGCGTAACGGCTCTGGCTCTGCCGGACCGCTATTTCGCAGAGCTGGCACAGACCTACGAGACGAAGCGCAATCTGCTGGTCGGGATTCTGCAGAAGGCGGGCTTCCGGTGCTTCCTGCCGAAGGGCGCGTATTACATTTTGTGCGACATCGCGGCGTTCCCGTTCCGCGACGATGTGGCGTTTTGCAGGCATCTTTTAGAGGTGGCGGGAGTGGCGGCCGTGCCCGGATCAAGCTTTTTCTCGCGGGCGGAAGACGGGGCGCGGCTGATCCGGTTCTGCTTTGCCAAGAAGCTCGAAACGTTGGAAGCCGCAGCGGAACGTCTCGACCGGCTCACGGGCTGAACGTTCTCTTACCATTTCGGCAACCCGCTTCAGAGAATTCTCGTCTTTCCTTCGTACTTTAACTGGGTTACTATTTGCCATGGTGAGAGACGCAGGCTCATTCTTTGCCGGGGCGGCGGCGTTGTTGGCGCTGGCCTGGGGCGCGCAGGCTCAGGTCCGGCAGGCGCGTATCGTTGCACCGATTGACGAAACGCAGTTACAGCGGATTCCGCACAGCACCCATCCGCTGGCACGGACGGAGTTTGATAACGGCGCGGCACCGGCGAGCTTGCCATACGACCGTATGCTGCTGGTTTTGAAGCCCGATCCGGCGAAGCAGTCGGAATTGAGCGCGCTCACGGCGGCACAGTTGGATCCCAAGTCGACGCAATATCACAAATGGCTGACGCCGCAGGAATTCGGGCAGCGATTCGGGGCGGCGGACGCGGACATCGCGAAGATCACCGGCTGGCTGGCAGGACACGGCTTCAAGGTCACGCGCATTGCGAATGCGAAGAATGTGATCGAGTTTTCCGGCACGGCTGGACAGGTATCGCAGGCGTTTCACACAGAGATTCATCAGTATGTGGTGAACGGAAAGCAGCACTGGGCGAACGCCAGTGATCCGCAGATTCCGGCTGCGCTGACACCGGTTGTGGCGGGCGTGGCGACGCTGCACAATTTCCGGAAGGCGTCGCAGATTTCCTCGATCCGGCCGCAGGCGGTACGGCGGCAAGCGGGTGTGAAACCCAACGCAACGCTGTCGGACGGGTCGCACGCGCTGGCCCCGATCGATTTCGAAACCATTTACAACATACCTTTCATCAGTAGCGTGGATGGGACGGGCACCACGATCGCGGTCGTGGCGCGCAGCAACATTCATATTTCTGACATTCAGTCGTTCCAAAGCTCATTCGGTGTGCCAAACAAGCTGCCGCAGATTGTGGTGAATGGTACGGATCCGGGCGATAAGCAGGATGGGGATGAAGCGGAAGCGGTGCTCGATACCAGCTGGTCGGCGGCGCTGGCGCCAAATGCGACCGTGAAGCTGGTGGTATCAGCATCGACCAACTCGAGCGACGGCGTCGATCTGTCGGAGCAGTACATTGTGGACAACAATCTGGCCGATGTGATGACGGAAAGCTACGGCGATTGTGAAGCGAACTATTCGCCGGCCGAAGCGCAGTTTTATTTGTCGCTGGCGCAGCAGGCGGCGACGCAGGGTATCACGTATACGGTGGCGGCGGGCGACTCGGGTGCAGAGGGGTGCGACGATCCCAGCTCGGAGACGGTGGCCACTGGTCCGGTTTCGGTGAACATACTGGCCTCGACCCCGTACGACATTGCAGTGGGAGGAACGGAATTCAACGAGAACGGGAATAACGCCTACTGGAACAGCTCGAATGGAACGAACTTCGGTTCGGCGACCGGCTACATTCCGGAAGTAGCGTGGAATGAGAGCTGCACCGCGGCGCAATGCGGATCATCGAATGCCGGAATCTGGGCGGGTTCCGGTGGCGCCAGCATATTGTTTCCGAAGCCCTCGTGGCAGACGAATGTGCTGGGCATTCCGAACGACGGTGCGCGCGACGTGCCGGATATTTCGTTCACTTCGGCCGGTCATGATTTTTATCTGTTGTGCCTGGATGGATCGTGCACTTCGCAGCACGGGCAGAGTTACTTTTCGGGCGTGAGCGGGACGTCGGCGGCTACGCCTTCGTTTGCAGGCATCATGGCGCTGCTCGTGCAGTACTCGGGAGGCAGGCAAGGACAGGCCGCGGCTAAGCTTTACGACTACGCGAGTTATGAGAATTTTCCCTCGTGCATCGCAGTGACGCCGGCGGCAGGCTGCGTCTTTAACGATATCGTTCTCGGTAACAATGCCGTACCCGGCGAGGTGAATTACGGCACCATCGCTGCCCAATATCAGGCCGGGGTGGGATACGATCTCGCCACCGGACTCGGCTCGATCAACGTTGCCAACCTGATGGACGTTTGGGCCGGAACGGCGCACACCCAGCCGGGTTTCGCGATCGGAATTGATGTCCCGAGCGTGCAAAACTCGTCGGTGATAGGAACACTCGACTTCCGCGGATGGGCGCTTTCGACGAGTGGCACAATCACTTCCGTTACCACGGCGATTGATTCCGTGCCCTATTCACCCGCGGCATTCAACATGGGCGCGCCGTCGTATGTTTGTTCGCTGTATCCGGTAGCGAACTGCAACAACTCAGGATGGGTCGTGCTGGTCGATACGACGCTGCTCTCCAGCGGCCCACATCAGTTCGACGTAACCGCCACCGCAAGCACGGGTGAAACGTATACGCAGAGCTCGACCTTTGTCGTGGGGAACTGGGCAGGCAGCAATCCGATGAAAGTGAATATCGACATTCCTGGGCCGAATAGCCAGGCTTTCAGCGGCGTAGCGAGTTTCGCGGGCTGGGCGATCAGCAGCATCGCTGCCATCAATCAGGTATCCGTCGCGGTAGACGGAGTTTCGTATGGGGCGGGCGTTTATGGTGGGAATCGACCCGACGTCTGCAACGTTTTTCCGGGCGAAGCAGGGTGTCCGAACGTCGGTTGGAACTTTTCGCTGGATACGACGAAGCTGAGCGACGGCACGCACACCGTGAGCGTGACGGCCGAGAGCGCTGGCGGGCAATATACAACCACAGCCACAAGCTTCGTGGTTGCGAATACGCCTTCGAACACGATCATTGTCGCAATTGACTCACCGGCCGCCAATGGAGGCTCCTTGAGCGGCGGCGTCGGCCTGGGCGGATGGACGCTCGGCAGCACGGTTCCGATCAGCAACGTTGCGGTTTCGATTGACGGAATCCCGTACGGCAATGCGAATTACGGGGGGAATCGCGCGGATGCGTGTCAGTCGCACGTGGGCGCGCCGGGTTGCCCGAACGTCGGCTGGAACTATTTCCTCGATACAACGCAATTGGTGAATGGCTCGCACCTTCTTGCGATTACGGCTTCGACTGCGGCGGGGCAATCCACCGCCGCGACCCGAATGTTTTCGGTGCTTAATGCTCCCGATGTATTTCCGATATCGTTATCTCCATTCCCAGGTCCGAGCGCTTCGGTCGTGATCGGAGCCGTTAATTTCCAGTGCCTGACACACGACGCAAATCAAAGCATCGTGAGTGACGTTCTGACGATCGATGGAGGTTCGCCGCCAATCAGAGCTCTCGGCTGGGTGGACACGACTCAGCTCGCGAACGGCTCTCATACCATGACTTGTGTGGCGACGGCAGCGGATGGGCGCAAAGGTTCGATTACAAGCCCGTTTACGGTTGCGAACTGGTCCGGTACGAATCCCATGATGCTCTCGATCGACACGCCCAACGGAAAAGACACGCTGAGCGGAGTGACAGGTATCGGCGGGTGGGTGATCGACCAACTGGCCGGGATTCAAACCGTGGCGATTGCGATTGACGGCGTTTCGTTCGGTTACGCCAATTACGGCGGGGTGCGAACGGACGTCTGCGCTACGCATCCGAACGCGATTGGATGCCCGAATGTCGGCTGGAATTTCCTGCTGGATACGACGCTTTTGAGCGACGGAACCCATACGCTGAGCGTTACCGGCACCACAACGGCCGGGCAAAGCTCGACCTTTTTCCAGATCTTCAACGTCGCGAATCACTCTTCAAACGGCATACAGATGAGTATTGACACGCCGAGTCCGAACCAGGCGCTGACGGGTACGGCGCACGTGGGCGGCTGGGCAGTGGATCCGAGCGGTGCGCAGATTGTGAGCGCGACGGTGCTCGTCGATGGCGTGGTCAATGGCGTGGCGATCTATGGGGGAACGCGAACCGATGTGTGCGCCGTGATTCCGTCGGGCGGCGGGTGTCCGAACGTCGGCTGGAATTATCAGCTCGATACAACGCCATTTGCGAACGGACCGCATATGATCGAAGTGCGGGCGCTATCGGCGAGCGGAGAGAAATACACGGCCTCCCAGACGTTCGTTGTGGCGAATCAACCATAAGGCGCTGCTGCCGCGGAAGCGTATCAGCTGCGATTGATCAGACTCGCGACGTATCCGGCGCCGAAGCCGTTGTCGATGTTTACGACGGTGACATTGCTGGCGCAGCTGTTGAGCATACCGAGCAGGGCGGCGATACCACCGAAACTGGCGCCGTAGCCGACGCTGGTGGGAACAGCGATTACAGGACAACCGACGAGGCCACCTACGACGCTCGGCAGCGCGCCTTCCATACCGGCACAGACGATGACCACGCGCGCATGCATGAGCCGCTCGCGTTGATCGAGCAGGCGGTGGATGCCGGCCACGCCGACGTCGCAGATTGCGTCGACCTGATTGCCCATGACTTCGGCAGTGAGCTGAGCCTCTTCGAGGACGGGTATGTCGCTGGTGCCCGCGCAGACGACCGCGATCTTGCCCTTGCCGACGATGGTGCGATCGCGCCAGACGCGAATCACGCCCGAAGCGGGGTAATGCTCGCTCTCGCCTGCGAGGGAGGCGATGCCCTCGGCCATCTCGGGAGTGGAGCGCGTGATCAGCAGATTGCTGGATTTTTTCAGCAGCGCGGAGGCAATGCCGACGACCTGCTCGGTTGTTTTGCCCTTGCCGAGAATAACCTCGGGCATACCGTGGCGGACGGCGCGATGGTGATCGACTTTGGCGAAACCGAGATCGGCAAAGGGAAGATCGCGCAGCTCTTCGACAGCGGTTTCGACCGGTGTGCTGCCGTTGCGCACGCTCTCGAGTAACTGCTGCAGTTGTTGAGTGTTCATAATTCGGTATCGAGGGACGCCGGGTGTATCCCGTAAAATGATAATGCGACAGGCGAATGCGCCCCTTTTGGAAACGACTGTGTTTGACGCTCGAAATGATCAAATTCGAGCACTCGATTTTTGCGCTTCCTTTTGCGCTCACGGGCGCGCTGCTTGCCTGGTACGACAGCGGATTTCAGATCGAGGGGCTTTGGCGGCGTTTCGGATGGATCGTGGTAGCGATGGTTGCCGCGCGTTCGGCGGCCATGACGTTCAACCGCCTGCTGGACGCACGCATCGATGCGCGTAACCGGCGAACGGCGATGCGGCATTTACCGGCTGGACTGCTTTCGGTGCGATTCGCCTGGGGTTTCACGGCGATCGCCTGCCTGATCTTTGTCGCGGCGGCGGGAGAGCTTGGCGGCCTGTGCTTCGCGCTCTCGCCACTTGCGCTAGCGATTTTGTTTTTGTATTCGTTCTGCAAACGCTTCACGTCGCTGTCGCATTTAGTGCTGGGCTTCTGTCTCGGCATTGCGCCGGCTGCGGCCTGGATTGCGATGCGCGGATCGCTGGACGTTCGCATTTTGTGGTTGACGGCAGCGGTCATGTTCTGGACGGCGGGGTTCGATGTGATTTACGCCTGCCAGGATTTCGAATTTGATTGCGCCGAAGGCCTGTTCAGTATTCCACGGCGCGTGGGTATCGCCAATGCGCTGGGCATCGCGCGTCTGCTGCATCTGGCGATGGTTGGGTGTTTGATTGCGCTCGTGGTGACGTTCCATCTGGGGGCGTTGAGCATGGCCGGAGTTGCGGCTGTCCTGCTTTTGCTCGTTTATGAGCACGGGTTGGTGAAGCCGAACGACTTGTCGCGCGTGAACGCGGCCTTTTTCACTGTGAATGGCTACGTAAGCGTGCTCTTTTTTCTGTTCTGGGCGGCGGACATTTTGCGTTCGCGGCCGCATGCGTTGAGCTTCTGAAATATGCCCTCTATCGAAGACCAGTCTCTCAAGCCGATTTTGCGAAAAGTGGAAGCGGGCGAGCGCTTAAGCCTGGAAGATGGTGTGACGATGTATCGCAGTGCCGATCTTCTGGCGCTGGGCTATATGGCGAACCTGGTTCGTGAGCGGCTGCATGGCGACGTCACCTACTTCAACGTAAATCGCCACATCAATCCGACGGATGTCTGCGTGGCCAGTTGCAGACTCTGCGCTTTCGGAAAACGGGCGAAAGATCCTACCTCCTACACGATGTCGCTCGAGCAGGTGTGGGACGTGGCCGGCAAGGGTTATGCAGAAGCCGTGACCGAGTTTCACATTGTGGGGGGCTTGCATCCCGAATTGAGCCTCGACTGGTTTTGCCAGATGATCGCCGGGCTGAAAGAACGCTACGAGGGTGTGCATCTGAAGGCGTTCACGATGGTCGAGATTGCGTATCTCGCCAAACGCGCGAAGATTTCGATTCGCGAGACACTGGAGCGGTTAAAGGCGGCGGGGGTGGATTCTCTGCCCGGAGGCGGAGCGGAGATCTTTTCGGAGCGCGTTCGACGAATTATCTGCGATCACAAGATTGATGGCGAGGAGTGGCTCGAGACGGCTCGCATCGCGCATCAGATCGGCTTAAAGAGTAACTGCACCATGTTATACGGGCATCTGGAAACGCCGGAAGATCGCGCCGACCACTTAGTCCGACTACGCGAGTTGCAGGATGAAACGGGCGGATTTGTAACATTTATTCCGCTGGCTTTTCATCCACAAAACACGGCGCTGGCGCATTTGCCGAAGACGACCGGCTTTGACGATCTGAAGCAGATTGCCATTTCTCGGCTGATGCTGGATAACATTCCGCACATCAAAGCGTACTGGATCATGATGACGCCGAGCGTCGCGCAGATCGCGCAGCGTTTCGGTGCGAACGATGTTGATGGGACAGTGGTTGAAGAGAAGATTTATCACGATGCCGGCGCAACAACTGCCCAGCACCTGCGCCGACAGGATCTTTTGCGATTGATCCGGGAAGCGGGGCGCGAGCCGGTTGAGCGTGACACGTCCTACCGGCCCGTGCAACGTACGGAATCGACGTTCACGGTACTCGTTTGACCATTCGCGCGGATTCGTTGACGGCGCACCCGTGCGCGTGCTAAGTTGTAACAGTTCTCAGGCGCCTAACAAGGCTTAATAGGGAAGCCGGTGCAAAGCCGGCGCGGTCCCGCCACTGTAAGTGAGAAATGCCGTTTGTAATTCCACTCGCCGGATAAGTGAGGCGGGGAAGGAAAACGGCGGGCACGAAGAAAGCGTGCCATCTCCGAGCCAGGAGACCTGCCGAGGACTAATTCAGCAGTATTCCTGCGGAGGACAGGGACAAATGCGACTTACACTCGCTCTATCTTTTTTCATTCTTAGTAGCACATACGTGTGGGGACAAGTTAGCTCCGGGATAACCGGTATGATTGTCGACCCCGACGGGCGCTCTATTCCGGGTGCGGAACTGCGGTTGTACCGGGAGAATGCGTCAGTGCCATCAGCAACCGAGCTGAGCGCGGATGATGGGAGTTTCCGGTTTGACGAGCTGCAATCCGGCGCGTTCCTGCTGGAGGCTGGACATGCTGGTTTTCGGACCATTACGTTGCCGGTAACTTCGCCGCAAGAGGCGGAGTTGAAGATCACGCTACCCGTGGCCGGCGTCAGCGAACACGTTATTGTTACCGCTGCTGATCAGGCACAGACGAGCGATCAGGTATCGAAAGATACGACTGTTATTTCGCACGATGAAATCATCAACCGAAATGCGATCGCACTTACTGAGCTACTAACAACGACTCCGGGCGTCGTCGTGCGCAACGAGGGCGGGCCAGGCCAATACACCAGCCTGGGCTTCCGCGGTCTTCCTTCTTCGGCCGGGATCGTATTGGTCGACGGCATGCGGCTGCGGGATGCGAGCAGCACGCAGGGCGATTCGACTGCATTTCTGCCCGCGCTGAATTTCATCGATACGGACCACATCGAGATACTGCGGGGCTCCGGCTCTGCGCTCTACGGTACGCAGGCGGTGGGTGGTGCGATTAACATTGTCAGTAATACGGGGGGAGGTCCGACTCATGGCGATATACAGATCGAAGGGGGTACGCTCGGTCTGATTCGCGGACGGGCGAGTATCGCAGGCGGCGGGTTTGGCGACCGTCTGAAGTACTCGGCCGGCATTTTGCACCTGAACGTGATGTCCGGGGTCGACGGGCAGGACGCAAACCGCAGCAGCGGATTGCAGGGCTTTGCGCGCTACGATTTCACACCGCAAATCAGCCTGAGCGGACGCTTCTGGGGATCAGACGATTTTGTTCAGGCGAACAACTCGCCGACCTCGTCCGGTATCCCCTTCAGTAACATCCCGACGACCACAATCGTTCCAGCCATTCCGCTTTCGCCAGCTGGTGTTCGTACCTTGCTCGCGGGGGGAACTCCGGATTTCGGCAACGCGACTTATATTCCCGACGTTAACGATCCCGATAGCCGTATCTCTTCACGTTTTGAAGATGCCGGGCTGATATTCCGGGACCTGCTCTCGCCAAAGGCGAGCTGGCAGGCGTCTTATCAGGTGCTGCATAACTGGCGTAGTTACGAAAATGGACCGCTTGGGATTGGGTACCAGCCAGCGGCGCTCGATTACAGTAAGTACGCCGGCACGATACAGACGGCGAATCTGAGTGCGGCGGGACAGATTACGCCCTGGTTCAACCTGACGGGAGGGTACGAATTCGAGCGCGAAAACTATTTCGATGACCAGGACAACCATCTGCCTGCGCCCATGCGGATTATCGAGAAGACTCGCATCGCGCAAAACTCGAACAGCGGCTTTTTTGCCTCGCAGCTTGGGTTTTTCGGACACCGGCTTTTGATTTCAGCTTCGGGCCGCTTACAGGCTTTTTCGGTGTCCGCGCCGTCGCTCGATTACTTCGGGAGCGCGAATCCCTATGAAGGGATTCGTGTATCGCCACCCAAAGCGCTGACGGGCGACATTTCCCTTGCTTACCTTGCGCACGCGAACACGAAGCTTCGGGCGCATTTGGGGAACGCCTACCGGGCACCGTCGTTGTATGAGCGTTACGGGGCTGGCTTTTACAACGACTTCTCCACCGGTGCGCCAGTGTTCAGCCCTTATGGTGATCCGCGACTTGCGCCGGACCGGTATAACTCCGTGGACGCCGGAATCGATCAGTATCTTTTGGGTAATCGTGTGAAGGTGTCGGCTACCTTCTTTTACACGCGCATTGTCGAGCTGATCACGTTCAATTCGAATGGATTCAACCCGCTGACCGATCCGTTTGGCCGCAGCTTCGGGTACTTCAACGGTGCGGGCGGAATTTCGCGCGGAGCGGAGGTGAGTGTCGAAGCTCGCCCGATGCGGAGTTTCAGTCTGAATGCCTCTTATACATATGTCAATTCCGATACGGACCAGGACGCGATTGTGCCGGGCTTTTTCGGAGCCTTTGATCTGCCCAGGCACACGGTTGGCCTCGTTGCCACGAAAACCTGGGGTCCTCGCATCACTACAACCTTCGACTACTTCCATTATTCGAGTTATTACGACGGGTACATCGGATATGAGCAGGCCTACCGATTTCCGGGATATGGAAAGGCAGACCTGACAGGGAGTTATGCGTTCTGGAAATCCGATGAGAGGTCCGCGCGGATTTACGCGCGGATGAGCAATTTGTTCGATCAGACTTACTATGTCGTCGGCAACCTGGCACCGCGCGGAACCGCGGTGGCGGGTCTGAGTTATGCTTTCTGAGCGCGTGCCCTACAGGTGGAAGCGAAACCGCAGCTCGCCATAGATCTGGCGCGGGTTGACGTAGTGTGTGCCGCCAAAGGTGTTGCTGTTGTCCAGCATGTAGCGCGAGTTTGCAAGGTTGGTTGCATTGACGGATGCGGAACAGTTTTCGCCAAAGTGCTTGCCGATGGACAAGCCGAAGGTGGAATGAGGCGGAAGGTGGGCTGGGCCGTCGCCGTCGAGAAACCCGGAACCGTAGCTATAAGTCGGAGTGGCCCAAAACCGCGCCGGCAAATGGAGCGACACGACCGTGCTCAGGGTATTCCGCTGGTCGTGATCGAGCAGGAACGTGCCGAAATCGGAATCTTCCAGCAGACCGCCCGTGATGGGGCCAACTCCTTTGGCGAGCTGGTTGGAGTAAGCGACTCGGAAGGTAGCGGTGTGGAGAACCTGCGGTGAACGCAGACTTACTTCCGTACCGCTAATACGGGCTCCCAAGTCGGTAAGCGGAACGAAAATGCCGGAGTTGCCGATGACATCGTGGTCGAGGAAGTTACGAGCGCTGGTGTGGAAATTATCGGCATCGAGGGTCCAGCCGCGAAAAGGGATAGTAATGCCGAAGTCGTGCTGTATATCTCGTTCGCCGGGCAGCGGGATAAAGCCGAAACCCTGTTCGAGAGCGAATTGAAGAAGAGGGCCGGAAAGGCTGTTCAGCGGGGGCGGTTGATAGTAATACGCGTAATAACCTCGCAGCACCCAATTGAGTTTCGGAATGCGGATAGCCGCTCCAAGTCGCGGATCGGCGGCATTCTCGTTGATAAGTCCGGCGTAGTGACTAAGGCGCAGGCCTAAGTCGAACGTTAACCAGGACGTTGCTTTGTACTGATCTTCCAGAAATAAGGCGGTTGAAGTGGCCCAGTGGATCTGATGTTGCGAAACGGGGGGCGTAGCGGGGTCGGGCGGGTTGGCGGCGAGGCCGAAAAAGGTATCGTTTCGCTGAGCCCAGGTATCGATGCCGATACGCGCATTGTGCTTGGCTCTTTGTGCCTGGAGGAAAGCGCGGCCACCGAGATACGAAGAGCGGTCGTTGTCATCCAGTATGAACGGAGTGTCGTTGGGGCCGCCCAGGTAACGCGCGGAGTTGAAGTGGAAGTAAGGAGTGGCCGAGAAGAGCAGTCCTTCGGAGAAGGTATGCGTCCAGGTGAATCCAAGCAGCACATCGCGTTCTAAGTCGAGGTCGCGAATGCCGGCCGCCTGATCGTCCGGTGTGTTTGGTATCTGGTAGTGATCGCCGCGAGCCGAAAAGGTCCAGCGGAGCTGATCCTTGGGTGTAGGGTTGTAGAGCAGTGAGGCAAATCCTCCGATGCCGCTCTGCTGGTCGTGAATAAGTTCGGGAGTAGGTGTGGCGAGGCCGAGTTGGGACCGGCTACCGTCGATGCTGCCATAGTAGGCGAGGCGCTCGGTATGGCCGCCGAAATTTAACTGGTCGTCGGTCGTGTAGAAGTTACCGAAGGAACTGATCAGTTCGGCCTGATTGTCGCGATCGAATCCGGAGGGAGTAACTACATTGAAAAAGCCGTAGGTGCGATCGCCATAGCCGCTCGAGAAACCGCCGCGCTCTGTTTCGAGCTCATCGACATTCTTGGGGTTGATTAAAGGCGCGACATTAGCGGCGATGCTGGTGTTGACCACTGGAACGCCATCGATGAACCAGTTCACCTGATGACCGCCGCGCATGTGCAGCATGTCGTGAACCATGTATGCACCCGGCACGAAATCGGTGATCATCTGCAGGCTGTTGGTTTGATCGGCGCCGGGTGTTTGTTGTACTTCCTGAGCGGTGGTCGTGGTCTGGACGGTTGAAATCTGTGTTTCGAGCCGCTTGGCAGAGACTTCCACCGATTGGTTCACCGGGGCGAGTGCGAGCTGGAAGTGCAGCACTGGTAGTTTGTCGCCAACCGTGATCGTGCGTGTTTCCGGACGAAAGCTGCGCGCAGCGATTGTAACTTCACAAGAACCGCTCGGGACTCCGATCATGTCGAACTCGCCATTGATGTCCGATTGAACAGTCTCGGTCCAGCTGGTATCGCGGCAGGCGATCTGGATTTGTGCCGCCGGAATCGGATGATGATCGGGATCATGAATGATCCCTTTCACCTCAAATGTGTTTTGTGCCAAAAGTAAATAAGAACAGATAGAGCAAAGGGCCAGGCACAAGACGGGCCTGTGTAACTGCATGCAATTCTCCTCAGGTTTGTAAGTGGAAACGAGCTGGGTTAGCCGAGGAGGGAAGGGGGGCCGCGCTGCGGCTTCGAAAGAGTCCGGTGGTAACTCGTGCTCCGGATAACCGAGACATTCACGAAACCGGCGAAGCTGCTAGGGAAGCGCAGGCCGGCCGAGTTCCGGTAGAGATACTGTGAATGCGCGGGAGCCGCCATGGCGCCGAGCGGACACTGAGAACAGATCGTTGTCAGCGCCGGAGCCGACTGGCGGCGGCTGTACTGTGCGCAATGGTGTTTGCCGTCTTTACGGCAGCAGGCGGGCAGAGTTGTTTGTGGCGCGGCCAGCGCTGCAATGGCAGGTGCAAAGCTGAATTGCCAAAGAATGAGGATGGCGATCAGGCGCTGCACTGCTCTATTGTACTGGCAGCGCGAGGAGTATGATATGCCGTCTGTGCCGATACAATAGAACCCGAATGCGGCTGTGCTGCTTAGTGTTGATGGCGTTCGTCGCGCAGCCGCTCGCCGCTCAGTTCGCAGACAATCCCGAGCAACTGGAGGCGCAAGCACGGCAGCGTCTAGCCGCACGTGATGCCAACGGCGCACTCGCGATTTACCAGAAGCTGGCGCAGCTCGTGCCGCGATCGGCCGCGTATCAGGATGAGATCGGATTCTTGCTTGCGGCTACGAACCGCACCTCCGAAGCGCTGCCGCACTTTGAACAGGCGACGGCGCTGGACGCGAAGTTTGCGCAAGCCTGGTTTCACCTGGGCGCGGCGCGCCTGATGTCGGGGCAGAGTGCTCGCGGGATAGACGATCTGCGAAAGGCTGTCGCGCTGGCGCCCGATAACGCCGAGTACCGGTTCCGGCTCGGCGCGGCATACAACGATGCGGGACGGTACGCGGCGGCGATACCGGAGCTGACCAGGGCATCGAAACAGCTGCCGCAGAATGCGCGGGTTTGGGAAGCACTGGCGCATGCGCTCGAGAAGCAGAATCGAATGAACGAAGCACGGCACGCCTACAGCGTGGCTGTTGAACTTGATCCCAACAACACCGCGCTGCGAAACGACTATGCGAACGTGCTGGTGAAATCGGGCAATCCGATGGCGGGGATTGCGCAATTCCGCAAAATACTCGAACGCGAGCCGGACAATGTACACGTCGAGGTCAATATCGGTTATGCGTATATCGGCGCTGCTGATTACAAAGAAGCGATCCGGCAGTTGACGCAAGTAATACAACGTCATCCGGAGGCCGGCGACGCGCATTACGATCTGGGCGTGGCGTATAAGCAAAGCGATGATCTGAAAAATGCGCAGATTCAGCTCGAAGAAGCGGTGCGGCTGCTGCCTTCATTGGCAGAGGCGCACTTTGTGCTGGCGACGACCTATATCGATCAGGGCGAGCGGCAGAAGGCCGCTGAGCAGCTGCGGCAGGCGGTCGCGCAAAGGCCCAATTACGCCGAGGCGTGGTTTGAGCTGGGGATGGTTCTGAAAGATCTGGGCGATTCGGATGGCGCGATCGAGGCCTTGCGGCGGTCGGTTGCGCTGGACGGATCGGATGCCGGCGCGTTCAACACGCTCGGTCTACTGTTGCGCCGCAAGGGCGACGCGGAAGGCGCCAAAGAAGCATTCGCGAAAGCCGCCGCGCTCCGGCAGGCAGAAAACGAAGAGAAACAGAAGAAACTGGCGCAAGGCGCAGCGCGGGTTTCGAAGTAATCAGAAGAGATTTCCGGCGACCTGCTCGGCCGCGCTCTTGGCCTTGCTGAGGAGCGACGCGTCGCTGGCGGAGTTATCGGCTGTACTCAAGCTGATCACGAAGGAGCGGTCGCGCACTCTGCCGAGGATGCGTTCGGTACGCTGGCCTGGCTTCTTCTCCAGGCAGGCAACTGCCTCGTTGCCAATACCGGAAAGCGTTTGTGCGTGCGGACCACACGAATCGGAGGACGAAGACGAGGCTGTCTTGACTTCAACGCGGAGCACATATTGCGGGTTCGCAGCGACAAACTCGCACCTATCGGCAGCGGTCTTGGTCTGAACCGGTGCGCCGATGATCCCTGCCGCAGTTGCGGCGTTGATCCACGGGCACTCGTTTTGATCGGCAGCAAAAAGCGCGGCCGGCAGAAGCCAGAGACTAAGAAAGCGCTTCACGTGCTGGCCGCCCTCGCTAAGCCCTTCAACTCTTCAGATTTCAGAATCTTTCCGCCTTCCTGAATCGTGTACAAACGGTTCACGTCGAGATCCTTGAAGCGATCGATCTGGCCACTTAACCAGCGAATTTCCAGCGCATCCACTTTTGTCGCGTGTTCCAGCCCGAAATGCATGCGCAGATCGTTCTGCGAAAAGTAGCTGCCGCCGCTGCGCAGCTCGTCCATCTGCACGAGAGCCTTGGTGGCTTCGGGTTTCGTCCTGGCAGTCACGATGACGCGGGTCCCGATTCCGGTGCGATTCGATTTGACGCCGACCAGCTTGATCTTGATCCAGTTTCGGTTCAGCGTTGAATCGCAGCGCAGCAGCTGAGGAATGGCGTTCACACAGTTCACTGCGATATCCAGATCGCCGTCGTTATCGTAATCGCCGAAGGCACAGCCGCGCGCCGGAGCGGCTTCGAGAATACCGGGGCCGCCTTTGTCGGTCACTTCTTCGAAATGGCCGTTCTGCAGGTTGCGATAAAGGTATTTGTGCTCGGCGTATTTGAGATCGGCCTTTGACTTATCCACTTCGGGATAGACATGTCCGTTAGACATGAGAATGTCGAGCCAGCCATCGTTATCCATATCGAAGAAGCCAACTCCCCATCCGAGCAGACGCGTGTTCACGCCGATGCCGCTTGGGTATGTGCGATCTTCGAAGGTCGCATCGCCCAGGTTGGTATAGAGCGAGTCGGTATCGCCGGCGAAGTTTGTCTTCACGACATCCAGGGTCCCGTCGCGATTGTAGTCACCTATCGAGACACCCATGCCCGCTTGCGGTTTTCCTTCGGGCGATAGCGCGGCGCCGGATTCGATGGCGATGTCCTTGAAGGTACCGTCCTTTTGGTTCTGATAAAGCGTGGCCGTACTCGAATCGTTGGCGACGTAGATATCGGGCCAGCCGTCGTTGTCGAGATCGGAGGCAGCCACGCTCAAACCATAGGTTCCGGCGGTGTTGAGAATACCCGATTTCGCACTGACGTCTGTAAACGTGCCATTGCCGTTGTTGTGGTACAGGATGTTCTTGCCGCCGGGCAGACCGGGTGGTCCGCACGCGACCAGCAGTCCTTTGTAAGTGCACGGACCGGCTTCGGGAGGCGGCGCCGTCTTCAGATCGAAATCGACATAGTTGGCGACGAACAGGTCCAGATGGCCGTCCTTGTCGTAATCGACGAAGGTGCAGCCGGTATTCCAGCGCGTTTTGGGTCCGGGTTGCAGAAGGCCGGCCTGCTCGGTGACATCGGTGAACGTGCCGTTCCCGTTATTGCGATAGAGCGCGTTCTGCCCGTAGTAGGTGACAAACAGATCGTCGTAACCATCGTTGTTGTAGTCGCCGACGCAACAGGCCTGTCCCCAGCCGGTGCGATGTTCAAGACCGGACCCTTTAGTGACATCGGTGAAGGTGCCGTCGCGGTTGTTCTTGAAGAGACGGCAGTGCGGCTCCTGCCCTTTAGGGAAGCCCTCCAGACGCCAGCCATTGACGAGAAAGACATCGAGCCAGCCATCGTTGTCGTAGTCGTAGAAGGCGAGCCCGCAGCCGGTGGTTTCGAGCAGATATTTATTCTTGCCTTCGCCGCCGTAGATGGTTTTCACGGCGAGACCGGATTCCTTCACAACATCGACGAAAGTAACTCCGAGCGGTGTGCCTTCGATCGGCGATTTGGGCCCTTTTTCGGCCGGGCGCGCCTGGGCGTTGTAGCTGCGCTCGGTCGGGCCCAGCTTGACTTGTTGCGGCCGTGCCAGCGCGAGCAGATCGGAAAACGGCAGCACCAGCGCGGTGCGGCTCAAAGAGCGGATAAATCGGCGTCGATTGTTATACAAAATCGAAACTCCAAAAACATCAACGATGACCGGCAGTAGAGGAATCCGGCTCGCTTGCGCCGGCAAGCTGGTCGTGCATGTGCCAGGGTACGCTCTCAATCGAAATCTCAGGGTGTTTACGCAGATAGTCGAGCGAGTAAGTGGGCGCACCGGGATCGACCTGCTTGGTGGCGAACAAGGCGGCCTGCTCGGAGGCTTTCTGCTTCATCCCGAGCCGGCGATAGATGACGGCCAGACTGTAGTGAGCCGCGAGATCGTCGGGATCGATCGATTGCAGGGCTTCAAACTGCTGTTTCGCCTTCTCGTATTCATGCTGCTGGTAGTACGAGATGCCGAGTTCGCGGCGCGGATCGCGTGCCTGCGGAAACTGCCGGACCACTTCTTCGAGATCCGCAAGCTCCTTGTCGCAATTCCCTTCGCGGCGTTCGACGAGCGCCAGGTAATACAGCGCGCGCGCATTGGCCGGGCTCAGCTGGAGCGCCTTCTCGAGACCTTCACGCGCGGCGCTGTACTTCTCCCATTCGATATTTGTCAGGCCGATGTTGATGTAGCCGTCGGCGTAGTCCGGCCGAAGCTTTACAACCTGGCGAAAGGCGGCGATGGCATCGGAATACTGCAACTGGTCCAGATATGCAATGCCGAGATTGTTCCAGCGCATCCAATCCGGGTTGTCTTCGGGATCCGAAACCCCGGCCGGATTCATGCCAAGCTTCAGCGCGCGGCTGCGTGAGGCGAGCTCGACCACCGGATAGGCGGGATGATCGCTGCCGAAGACATTGTTCAGATAGCTTTGACGCAGATGGCGGTAATTGACGCGCGCCGTCAGCGTGATCGGTCCTTTGGCATCGGCCGGGATGCGGAACTGGTAGCGGATGAGCGCCGAACGGCCGGACTGGATGGTGTTGTCGTAGGCCATGGAATGAATGGTCCAGACTTTGTGGTTATCGACGAAGTTGCCATCCAGATTGACGGGGCGGTTGGTGAAAGAATGCGCCCGTTGATCGAGCGTGCCATCGGGCTTCAGAAAACCGCTGTGGTAAATTTCTTTCCCTTTTGCGTCGGAAGCGGTGAACTCGACCCAGCTCTCGTACAGATCGCGCACTTCCGGGATCAGGGAGTGCGCGATGTTTTTGTTCTGAATGACCACCATGGCCTGTACGGTCTCGCCAGGCACCAGCGAAACGGGGACGGAGCCGAGCGGGCCATACATTTCATCGCTTGCGGGCTTTTTGATCGCGAACAGATCGACGTTCAGGTACATGCCCGAGCGGAGAAACGCGATGGTTTTCTCGAGCTGCTGGTCGAATTTGTAATAGAAAGGCACGGCGGTGTTGCCGGCCAGCCAGCGATGCGAAGCGAAGCTGTCTTTCTTCGCCCCGTACTCGCCGGGTTGCGCCGGTTCGCGCATCATGTGACAGGACTGGCAGGCGCGGTAATCGGCTTTGTAGAAGGTGAGCGGATTGCGATTCGAGAATTTTGAATTCTGCCACTCGTCGTAGACCGTGAAGGCGCGAATCCATTTGTAGCCGTTGAGCGGATTCGGCAGATTCGCTTTGTGGCAGGAACCGCAGAACTCCGCATTGCGGTAGAAGGGTTTCATGACGGCTTGCGCGTGCCGCTCGGGATGCTGCATGATCTCGGCATAAGGGACCTGGCCGGGAATGCGCTTGCCCTGTTCATCCAGCATGACGGAGGGGACTGCCATAACGTAACTGCCGTTGCCGCGCTCGGACTGCAGGCTTTGAACCGAATGGCAGCTCATGCAGGTCAGGCCGTCGGTATCAAAGCTGCGATCGACATTGGAATGCGACGTGAGCGCGCCGCTGACGACCCCGATGGGATTGTGGCAGCTGTCGCAGTGCCGGGTGAATTCGATTCCTTTGGTGCGCGCGAGGATGTTCACGCTGGTCCGATAGAACGGAGTGCGAAAGGAATTGGAATGTAGCGCCTGGCGCCATTCGGCATAAGCCTGCGGATGGCAGTGCTCGCAGTACTTCGCGCTCGGGAAAGCACCGGGCTGGATGAAGCCGCCGGTTTCGGTCAGCGCGTTGCCGGGCGCGGAGAGATTGCCGTCCGCGAAACGAAAATCATAGGTCTTGCGAATGGCGGAATCGTAAGCGGCGGCTCCAGAGTTATAGGGCGATTGCGCGCGGATGTGAGCAAGCGAAAAAAGGAGAATGGCGAGCGAGGCGATGAAGACTCGACGCCGGCGCACGAAGCCGCAATACTCTCCTGAAGACGAACCCATTCGAGAACGGATGCCCGATTAACTGTAGTCTACTCCGGCGCAGATTGATGCGGGGCGGCGTGCGCGCGTGAATTGTGGGCTGAGCCGAAGGGGACTGGGCCGGTCTCCCACCCGGCCCAGCGGTGCCTTAATTGAAGGTCTTGCGCAGCGTGGCAACCGAAATGTGCGGCCAGCCGAGAATGAAGGGCGGTGCGCCCGGCGGTGGTCCCGGAGGCGGCGGGTTCAGGATACCGAAATCGAGCACCACCATCTGCGCATACTGCAGCTGCATGAAGTGCGGGCGGTGCGGGTGCTTCACTTTTTCGATCCAGAACGTCGCGTAGACAAGCGCTGTATCAGCATTGGGACCCTTCGGGCCGACGGGCTCGCCGCCTTCGAGGAACTGAATGTTTTCAATGCCGCCGGCACCGTCATTGACATTCACCGTTACGGTAGGGCCGCCCGGAGGGCTGTTGGGAACAGTGAAAAACGTGACGGACTTCTGCGACGCGATGTTGATAACGGTCCCCTCGAAATGATGACCATGGTTGAGCTGGTGCGCAATCACGCGTTCGAGAAGAAGGATCGGATCGTTAACGAGGTCCTGCATCGGCACGCCGTCGATTTTGGTGCTGGCGTCAATCGGCGGATCGCAGGTCAGATACGGGCTGCGCGGATTTGCCGGTCCCGCCGGAATGGACATGTTGTACTGGCTGAACGGAAAACCGGGCGGCGGCGTCAGCGCGCTCGAGGAACCGGCTGCATTGACAACGACCGGAATGGGCGGGGTCTCGGGGAAGGGAACGCTGTTGAAGGAGGGAAATTGCGAGAAGCCATAGTTGCCGCTGGCATCCCGGAGCACCGGAGTACCCGAGAAGCGCTGGGCACTCCCGGCGGCCAGCAGTGCGTTGCCGTGCGGAATGGAGCCCATACGCGCGACGATGTTTGCCTTTGCGGGAGCAGTTTCGGGTGGATAACTGGTGGCCGGCTGCGTGACCCACAGGCCGGGCTCGATGTGAAGCGCGCCGCCACAGGAGTAGTAATCGTTGATCTTCTGCAAATAAGTGAGGCCGTGAAGCTCGATGTCTTTCTGGCCGAACCCTCGATTCGGGATCGCTGAGCCGATCGGGTCGATCTTGAGCACCTCGCGGGTCCGATTGAGCTGCAGATAAAGGTTGGCGTTGAGCTCGAAAGCCGGGCGCGCAATGAGATTGAAACCCTCGCCTTCCCAGGTTCCGGCCAGCTCGCGCAGCAGGCCGAGCTTTTCGAGTACTTCCTCGTTGTTGGGCGCAATGCGGACGGTCGGTACGCGTCCGTAAGGCTCCCGTTCGTAGAGTTGTTCTTGCATCACATGACTCCTATTCAAGAGTCCGGCGATCCTCCGATCTCCGAACGTTGTCAGCATGTGATGCAATCGACAAGCCAGGCGCTGGCGATCAGCTTTGGCGAAGGTTAAAGGGCGGGATCCGGAACAGAACGGATCGTTTCTCCCGAACCATCGACACTTTCAGATAGCGAGTGGGTAGCAGCGGCCAGGGCCATGTCGGTGATGGCGTCGGCGAGCGCGGGTGTCAGCGGCCGGTGCCCACCGACCAGGCGCAGGTAGAACGGACCGTAAAGCAGGTCGATGAAGCATTCGAGATCGATCTCCGGTGCGATGCGGCCAGCCTGTTGATGGCGCTCGAGCACGGCCCTGGTTTGCGCGCGGCGCGGCTTGATCCAGAGATTGCGGAAGGCTTCGGCCACCTCCGGATCGCTCTGACCGGCTGCAATAAATGCTTTGAAGGTACGGCCGCGGCGGCCCGTAAGCAGCTTTACGAAATTATGCAGTTGCTGGCGAATATCTTCGCGCAGATCGCCGGTGTCGGGGAAGGGCAGTTCCTGCGCCGTGGTTTCGCGCAGCGCCTCGATGAAAACAGCTTCTTTGTTGGGCCACCAGCGATAAATGGTGGCCTTACTGGCCCCCGCACGCTCGGCAATGGCATCTGCAGTGGCGTTGATGAAGCAGGTGCTCTCCAGAATCTGAATGGCTGCCTGCAGGATGCGAGCGCGTGCATCTTCGTCGCGCGGGCGGCCCCGGCCGCGCATGGAGGACTCGTCGAGGAGTTCTTTTGTTAGGGTCGACATCGATGAATATAGTGCAAATACAGAATAGGCCTGCCTTGCGGGCCACGAGCTTTTGACGGCAAAGATACCTGAAAGTTGCAGATTTTCGAAACTTTCCGGTATCGTAATTTCATCACTTCAACTGAATGTGGATCGTCCGAGTTGCTCTTTCGCGCCCGTACACGTTTATTGTGCTGGCGCTGCTGATCCTGCTGGCGGCCCCGATTGCCATTCTGCGTACGCCGACTGACATTTTCCCGAACATCGACATACCTGTCATTTCTTCGATCTGGGTTTACACCGGCCTGCATCCGGAAGAGTTCGAGGGCCGCATCACTTCGGTTTACGAGCGCGTATTGACGACCACAGTCAACGACATTGAGCATATTGAATCGACCACGCTCAACGGAACAGCGGTCGTGAAGATCTTCCTGCAGCCGTACGCAAACGTGACGACCGGGATCGCGCAGACCACGGCCGTTTCGCAAACGATTCTGAAGCAGATGCCGGCCGGCATTACGCCGCCGATCATTTTGAGCTACAGCGCCTCGAGCGTGCCGATTCTGCAGCTGGCGTTATCCGGCAAAGGGCTGCAGGAGCAGGATCTGAACGACATGGCGCTCAACTTCTTGCGGACGCAGCTGGTGACCGTGCCGGGCGCGGTGATCCCGTATCCGTATGGCGGAAAAATGCGGCAGATCATGGTGGATCTGAATCCGGCCGAGTTGCAGGCCAAGGGATTATCGCCGTTCGACGTGGTGACTGCAGTGGCGAATCAAAATCTGCTGCTGCCATCAGGTACCGCCAAAATTGGGCAGTTCGAATACGACGTCGACATGAATTACAGCCCGCAGAAGGTAGAGGAGATCGGCAATTTCCCAGTGAAGGTGATCGGCAACTCGACCGTGTACCTGCGCGATGTGGCGAATATCCGCCGCGGCTTCGCGCCGCAGACGAACATCATCCGGCGCGACGGGCAGCGCGGCGTGCTGGTGAGCATTTTGAAGGCGGGCAGCGCGTCAACGCTCGATGTGGTGGAAGGCATCAAGAAGATGCTGCCGCGAGTAGCCGCAACCTTGCCTCCTCAGCTGCAGATCAAACCGCTGGCGGACCAGTCAATTTTCGTGCGCGCCTCGATCAGCGGCGTGATTCGCGAGGCGGTGATTGCGGCGTGTCTGACCGGTTTGATGATTCTGCTGTTTCTGGGAAGCTGGCGCAGCACGCTGATCATTGCCGTTTCTATCCCGCTCTCGATCTTGACGTCGATTCTGGTGCTGAGCGCGTTGCACGAGACGATCAACATCATGACGCTCGGCGGGCTGGCGCTGGCAGTCGGCATTCTGGTCGACGACGCCACAGTAACGATCGAGAACATCGAACGCTATCTCGAAGAAGGGCGCGAGCTGCACGACGCGATTCTGGAAGGCGCGGCGCAGATCGCCTTGCCCGCGCTGGTTTCTACGCTCTGTATCTGTATCGTCTTCATTCCGATGTTCTTCCTGAGCGGTGTAGCGAAGTATCTGTTCGTGCCGCTCGCCGAAGCAGTGGTGTTCGCCATGATCGCTTCGTATATCTTTTCGCGAACGCTGGTTCCCACGCTCGCGATGTACCTGCTGCGCAAGAAGGAGCATGGCAGGCCGACGCGCAATCCGCTGGTGCTCTTTCAGCGTGCCTTTGAGCGCGGATTCGAGCGACTGCGGTCGTCTTACGAGGCGATACTGACGGCTTTCGTTTATCGCAAGTTCATCTTGGTTCCCGCGTTCCTGGCGGTTTGTCTGGCGACGATGCTGCTGGTTCCGTTTCTCGGGCGCGACTTTTTCCCGACCAGCGATACCGGGCAATTTAAGCTCCATGTGAGGGCGAAAACGAGTACGCGTATCGAAGAGATGGCGCGGCTATCGGACCTTGTCGATAAAGAGATCCGACGCGAAATCCCGCCAAATGAGCTCGAGACGATGATCGACAATATCGGCCTGCCGTACAGCCAGATCAATCTCTCCTACAGCAACTCCGGCCAGCTGGGCACGGCCGATGGCGACATCCTGGTGAGTCTGAAAGAAAAGCACAAGCCCACGGCCGACTATGTCCGGGAGCTGCGAACGAATCTGCCGCGGTTATTTCCGGGCGTCACGTTTTATTTCCTGCCGGCCGACATTGTCACGCAGATCCTGAACTTCGGCATGCCGGCTCCGCTCGACCTGCAGGTCACAGGCAATAACGTGGAAGCGAGCCGCGCTTATGCGAACCGCCTGCTGCCGCAGCTCCAGAAAATTCCAGGCGCGGTAGACCTGCATGTACACCAGGTATTCGATCAGCCCAAACTGCACATCGACGTGGATCGAACCAAGGCTGCAGAAAGCGGCTACACGCAGAACGATCTGGCGCGCAGTCTGCTGACCTCGCTTAGCGGCAGTTTCCAGACGCAGCCGACTTTCTGGCTCGATCCGAAGAATGGCGTGAGCTACAACCTGGTCACGCAGACTCCGCAATACGCCATTCAGAGTCTGCAGGACCTGAAAAACATTCCGGTCAGCTCAAGTGCTCAGAAGCAGCCGGAGATTTTGAGCGATGTGGCCGATATCAGCCGGGCCGATGAGCTTGGCGTAGTGACGCACTACAACATTCGCCGGACAGTGGATATCTACGGTTCGGTGCAGGATCGCGATCTGGGCGCGGTAGGAACGGCGATCAATAAAGTAATTGCAAGTAACCGGAAGTATCTGCCGCGCGGCACGGAAGTGATGCTGCGGGGACAGTTCGAGACGATGCACGATTCGTACTTCGGGCTGCTGGCTGGACTGGCGGGCGCGATCGTGCTGGTTTACCTGCTGATCGTAGTGAATTTTCAGTCGTGGCTCGATCCGTTCATCATCATCACCGCGCTGCCCGCCGCGCTTGGGGGCATCATCGTGTTCCTCTTCCTGACGCATACGACGATCAGCGTGCCGGCGCTGATGGGCGCGATTATGTGTATGGGCGTCGCGACGGCTAACAGCATTCTGGTGGTCAGCTTCGCGAAAGACGAGCTGGCGCGGCACGGCAACTCGCGAGAAGCGGCGCTGCAGGCGGGCTCGACGCGATTCCGGCCCGTTCTGATGACCGCGCTGGCCATGATCATCGGCATGGTGCCGATGGCACTGGGTCTGGGCGAAGGCGGCGAGCAAAACGCGCCGCTGGGCCGCGCCGTGATTGGCGGCTTGCTGTGCGCGACCGTGGCCACGTTGTTCTTCGTTCCCTCGGTGTTCAGCCTGCTGCATCGAAATCGGAAACCGGACGAAGGGCACGCCGTGCGCGAAGGAAGCGAGACAAGGGTTCATGCGTAGAGACTGGGGGGAGACGATGGTCGCTGAGGAAGAAGAGACAAAAGCGCAGCCGCCGTTGCGCGAGGATCGCGCAACGAAGACGGGCGGAAATGCGCTGCGAGTGGTAGCGATACTGGCAGTGGCCGGCGCGCTGGTGATCGGATACCTGATCTGGGCGGGCATTACGGCGCGCGCGAAAGCGAATCAGGCGCTCGAGCGGCAGACGCTCGACAATGCGATCGAGACGGTGGCGGTGGTGAAACCGCAACCGAGCGAAGGCGCCGAAGAAGTGGTGCTGCCCGGCAACATGCAGGCGTTTATCGACACACCGATCTGGGCGCGGGCGAGCGGCTACCTCAAGGTCTGGCACGTGGACATCGGCGCGCGTGTGAAGCGCGGTGAACTGCTGGCGGAAATCGAATCGCCGGAAGTGGATCAGCAGCTGGCGCAGGCCAAAGCGACACTGGCCGTGGCCAGTGCGAATTTGAAGCTGGCGCAGGTGACAGCGGAACGCTACAACAACCTGTTCAAGACCGATTCGGTCTCGAAACAGGACGTGGATAATGCGGTGCAGGATGCGGCCGCTAAAACCGCGTCAGTGAACGCGGATCAGGCAAATGTGGCCAGGCTGGAGCAGATGGTGAGTTACGAGAAGGTTTTTGCTCCGTTTGACGGCGTGATCACGGCGCGTAATGTGGATGTGGGCGCGCTGGTGGATGCGGACGCGAATGCGCCGGGCAAGGAGCTGTTCCACCTGGCGTCGAACGCGACCCTGCGCGTCTATGTAAGCGTGCCGGAGGTTTATTCACGGGCTGCGAAACCGGGCGTGAGCGCGTTTCTGACATTGACTGAGTATCCGGGCCGGCGTTTTCACGGAACCATCGTGCGCAACGCCAATGCCATCGACACGAGCTCGCGCACGCTGCTGGTAGAAGTGGATGTAAAGAATCCGACGGGCGAATTGCTGCCGGGATCTTACGCTTCGGTTCACCTGAAACTGCCGGAGAAGGTACAGGCGCTGACGGTGCCCGCGAATGCACTGCTGTTTCGCTCGGCGGGCCTGCAGGTGGCCACTGTTTCGAACGGCACGGTGAAGCTGGTGCCGGTGGTGCTCGGACATGATTACGGCGATACGGTCGAGATTCTGTCGGGCGTGCGGAAGGATGATGCGGTGGTGGTGAATCCGAGCGATTCGATTGTATCGGGAGAGAAGGTGCGCGTCCGAAATTCGAGCGCGGGAAATGAGTGATGAGGGAGTTGAGTTTGCAGAAACGCCGGACGGCCGCGCTGGCCACGGCCGTTGGTTTGTTGTTGGTATCGGCCGGTTGCATGGTCGGGCCGAAGTACACGAAACCGGCCGCACCGGCTGCTCCGAGTTATAGCGAGCAGCCGCCGGCCAGCTTTGGCGAGGCGCAGGGCTGGAAGACGGCTCAGCCGAGCGACGGAACCATTCGTGAAAAGTGGTGGGAGACCTTTGGCGATGCGGATCTGAATGCGTTGGAAGAACAGGTGATCGCGGCCAACCAGACTTTGAAGTCGGCCGAGGCCAATTACCGCCAGGCGCAGGCACAAATTCAATTCAATCGCTCCAATCTGTATCCGACCATTACGGCGGGTGCGCTTATCACTCATAATCGCGTCTCGGGGAACGCGCCGACGGGTCTCCAGGGCTCTCAGTACGGCAACTTCGAACTGCCGGTCAGCGCTTCCTGGGAGCCCGACCTGTGGGGACGAATCCGGCGCAGCATTACGGCGGCGAAAGAGCAGACCCAGGCGGCTGCGGCCGATCTGGAGAACGCGCGGCTGATTCTCGAGGCCGAACTGGCTTCCGACTATTTTGAGGCTCGCAGTCTGGATGCGGAAAAGAAGCTGCTGGATGACACGGTGGTCGCGTATCAGAAAGCCCTGGCTTTGACCCAGAACCGCTATACCGGCGGCGTGGCATCGAAGGTGGAAGTCGAACAGGCTGCGACGCAACTGCAGCAGACCCAGGCGCAGGATATCGACCTGGGTGTGGCGCGCGCGCAGCTCGAGCACGCCATGGCGGTCTTAACCGGGAGAGTGCCGGAAGGCTTTCATCTGGCCAATGAGCCTCTCACCCAGACTCCGCCGGCGGTTCCGATCGGCATTCCGTCGCAGCTGCTGGAACGCAGACCGGACATTGCGGCTGCTGAACGGCGGCTGGCAGCGAGTAATGAGCAGATTGGTATTGCGCGGGCGGCCTATTATCCCGACCTGGTGATCAGCGCGACCGGGGGTTTGCAGGCCGGCAGTATCGTGAATTGGTTTACCTGGCCGAGCCGTTTCTGGGCCGCGGGACCACAGCTTTCGCAGACGATCTGGGACGCGGGGCGGCGACGTGCCCAGGTGATCGGCGCGGAAGCGGCCTACGATGCCGAAATCGCGACCTACCGGCAGACAACGCTGACGGCGTTCCAGGAAGTGGAGGATGATCTTTCCACGCTGCGCATTCTCGAAGAGGAATCGGCCAAGCAGCATGAAGCGACGGCATCGGCGGAAAACTCGCTGCAGCTTTCGCTCAATCGCTACAAAGGCGGCCTGGTGACCTACCTCGAAGTAATCACGGCGCAGAGCATTGCACTTGCCAATGAGCGGACCGACGTCGACCTGTTACGCCGCAGAATGGCGGCGAGTGTCGATCTCGTGCGCGCGCTGGGTGGCGGCTGGAATGCGAGCAAGCTGCCGAACGTCTAAGCTATCAGGCTTAGCGTGCTCTTCTGCATCTCGTCGCCTATTTTGATGAGATCGAGACCAGCTCCGAACTGATTCTTTGCAGAGAGGAGCGAAACGGCTTCTGTCGACAAATCGACTGTATCCGAGGAGCTCGGGAATCCGGCGCGGGTGATAGCGGCCGCGCTGCGTTCGAATTGCACCTGGGCTTGCCCGATCGTCTGAATACCGGCGGAGTAAATGTTCATGTTCTACTTTGCTACTGTTGCGCGAACTGCAAGCACAATGGGCTTTTCCGTGCCGGCTTCCGCTAACACGGCGGTTTGATTCGGGACCACATCGATGTTGGCGATGAAATCGGCATCGGCGTGCGGCGCGGGGGGAGTGGCGTCTCCACTTGCGGGCGGCTTCACAATCCAACAGCGGACGCCATCGAGGCTGATGCGAGCCGGTTTGGAGTCGGTCGACGCTATGGCCGACTGAACTCGTACGCGAGTGAGCGCCGGGCCGGGAGCCGCTTTCGTATCGGTCAGCGCGACTTCACCTGTCTGACCTTCGCGAAGCCGCAGTACCTGGCTATCGGCAAGCTTGAGCTGTTGCGAGTTCGTCAGGCCGCTGAGACCCGGGTCGATGCTTTTCAGCTCGTCGGGAAGAGGCTTGCCGGTGGTGGCCAGAAGATAAACCGTTACTTGAATATCAGCCGGCGCCGCCGGTGCGACGTCGAGCTGCGTTCCGGCATCTTCCACTTGTTTAACAAACGACTGTGGGCCGCTGATTTTTAAAACTTTCAGCTCGCGATTGGCTTCCATCACGTATGACTGGTTGGAGAACAGGCTGCGGAGCTGTTCGGGGTCCAGATACTTCAGCTCAATCGTTTTCGTCACCCAGGCGTTGGAATCCTGCTGCCCCGTCGGGGGCGCCTGTTGCTGGGCCTGCACGGCGGGCAGAAGTATAAAAAGGGCGGCAGAAATGAGTAGCGCGCGCATTCCGATAAAAGTGTCTGTATGAGACGTATCGGCAGCGGGCCAAAAATCTTGAGGAAAGTCAGGACTTTTCGGCTTCGAGTGCCTTGCGCGCGGCGTCCAGCTCTTTGCGCTTCTGGCCGGTGACTTTCGGATAGGCTAGCCCAAGCTCATCGAGCGTATCCACAATGGCGGCCGCCACCACCAACTGCGTAAACCACTTGTGATCGGCCGGGACGATGTACCAGGGTGCGTCCGGAGTGGCGGTATGTCGGATCGCCTGCTCGTAGGCGTCGCAATACTCGGGCCAGAAACGGCGTTCCTCGACATCGCTTTCGGAAAACTTCCAGTTCTTGCTGGGCGTGTCGAGCCGGGCGAGGAAGCGCTTCTTCTGTTCCTCGAGCGAGAGGTTCAGGAAGAATTTGCGGATGGCGGTGCCGTTGCGGGCGAGATAACGCTCGTAGGCGCAGATATCTTCGAAGCGATGCTTCCAGATCTTCTTGTCGTTGGCGAGCGGCTTGGGAAGCTTCTCGTTCGCAAGCACGGCCGGATGCACCCGAACCACGAGCACTTCCTCGTAATAAGAGCGGTTGAAAATGCCGATGCGCCCGCGCTCAGGCAGACGAACGTTGCTGCGCCACAGGAAATCGTGGCGGAGCTCTTCATCAGAAGGCTGCTTGAACGAAAAGACCTCGCAGCCGGTCGGGTTCACGCCGGACATGACGTGCTTGATGAGACTGTCTTTGCCTCCGGCGTCCATGCCTTGCAGAATCAGCAGCACGGCCCATTCTTCCTGGGCATGCAGCTTCTCCTGGCCGTCGCGCAGGCGTTCGAGTCCCTGCTGAAGCAAATCTTTCGCTTCATCTTCCGAAGCGATCGATCCGGTGTCGGCGGGGTCGAAATCTTTCAGGCGGAACTTTTTTCCGTTGTCGATGCGATAACGCGCGGCGAGTTTCTGAATTTTCGACATGAACAGACCATGGTAGCGACGACAACTCAGAGACCGAGCTCGCGCCGGATTCGAGCAATTTCGTCTCCAGCGATTGGCTTGAGATGAATCGACTCGTGACCGTTTTCCTTCAGGTCGAGTTTCACGGCGTCCGAGCGGAGTGCATCCAGGAAGGCCGGATTGTCCCAGAGCGCGGCATCGTTTTCTTCCGCGGCAAAGGCGAAGTAGTGGCCGGGGCGCAGTTTGCCGCAGATGAAGTGATGGAACTGGTCGATATCGGGTGAAATCGTTTTCTCGGAATTCCAGTCGCCGTCCGGGGCCACAACGAAGACATGTGGAACGACGGCGGGCTGATCGGCGGATAATTCCACATCGCCGTTGATTTCGGCCACTTTCGGGCTGTAGGTGAGCAGGATGTCGAGGTTTGAGCCGTCGGCCACATCGATTATGGGCGACGTGAGCTCCTGCCCATTGAGCCGGACGGACTTCAGGTAGCCGCCGGCGTTGTTGAAATGCGGGCGGTATCTGCCGGGCGGGACGTTCTCAAAGACATAGGTCCCATCTCGGGGTGGAAATGCGGAGAGATCGTTCGAGTTCTCGTCGGGCGCCAACAGGAATGCCGCGCCTTGCGTGAGCGGCTGGTCCTGGCCCTCCAGCACAACGCGTATACGAACGCGTGCGAGCCTGCCCGGATGGAGATCGATATTCGAGACGTCGGCATCGGTTAGCGAAACAGACGCGGAGGCAATTTCATAGATTCTGTTCGAATCGTTCACATTGAGCGAGAGACGATGCTCGCCGGGAGGCAGGTCAATGCGGAACGAACCATCCGGGGAGACATCCGCCACGAGCGGAATCCCAACTTCTTCGCGCTCCACGGTGAGGTCGTAATGACCCAGACTGGCCGGCGGAACGTCGATCTTACCCGTTACGGTCAGCAGGCGCCCGCGCTGCAGTTGAAGGTCAATGCCCTCGACTTGCTGTGTGGTTGCCACCCGGACTGGTTGGGCGTCGCGACGTGAGAGAGCGGACGGGTAAAACGTTGTCAACTCTCGTACTCGCGTTATGTGGCCGCTGGCATCGACCAGAGTCAGATGGTCCGGCTCCTCCCAACCGGAACTAGTGGCGCTGATGTAATAGGAACCGGGCGTAACACCCGAAAAGCTGTATTGGCCGCGGCTATCGGTGGTCGCCTGGTCGATCGGGCGATGTCCATTGTTCCAGCGGCGGCGGTCGACAGGCCAGAGCAGGACGGCATAGCCCGGCGCCGGATCGCCATCGGGATCGAGGATATGCCCGCTGATGGTGCCACAGCGTTCGAGCTTCAGTTGAAGACCGGTGATCTCGTCTCCGTCCCGCACGGTGAAGAAGCTTTCCTCGCGGCCCGCAAAAAAGCCGGTTTTTGAAGGACTGAGGTAATAATGGCCGGGTTTCAGGTCGGCAAAGCGGAACCGGCCGGCGCTGTCGCTCTGAGCTTCGAGCTGCAGCCCGGCGTCACGCTCTTCGAGCAGTACGCTGGCCTTGGGAACAGGCGCTCCCGTGACAGCTTCGACAACTCGGCCTTCGATCGACGCGAGTTTCGGGCCCGATTGCGCGGCGAGAGCTGGTGCGAGCAGGACGATAGCCAGCCATTTGCGCACAAGTGCACCCCCGGAATATGTGTACGCGGCGGCCAGTCCTGCGGTTGCAGAAACAGGTTAGCGGTGGGCCCGAATCTGCTCGAACGCCGCAAGCGCTTCGGCGCGGGCCTGGTCGTGATCCACAAGCGGCAGCGGGTAATCGCGGCCAAGTTCCACTCCGGCTTCGGTGAGAATCAAGGGCGGAGCTTGCCAGGGCTTATGAATCCAGGGCGCGGGCAGCCGGCCGAGTTCGGGAACCCAGCGGCGAATGTACTCGCCGTCTGGATCGAATTTCTCGCTCTGCAGTACGGGGTTGAAGATACGGAAATAGGGCGCGGCATCGGCTCCCGAACCAGCGCTCCATTGCCAACCCAGGGTATTGTTGGCCAGATCGGCATCGACCAGCGTGTCCCAGAACCAGTACGCGCCTTCTTCCCAGTGCATACGCAGATGTTTCGTAAGAAACGAAGCCACCACCAGCCGCACGCGATTGTGCATCCAGCCCGTGGTCCAGAGCTCGCGCATACCGGCGTCGACCAGCGGATAGCCCGTGCGGCCGCGCTGCCAGGCTTTGAGCTGATGACGGTCCTTACGCCATGGAAAACCGGCGAATTCCGGGCGCAGCGGCTGATTCGTGGTAAACGGGAAATGGACCAGCAGATGATAGGCGAATTCGCGCCAGCCGAGTTCGCGTAAGTAGGCGTCCACGTCCGCTGCGTTCCTGGGATTACGAGCCGAGCGAAGCGAATGCCAGATGCGGCGCGGGCTGATTTCTCCAAAATGGAGGTGAGGCGAAAGGCGCGAGGTGCCGCGCAGAGCCGGAGGATTGCGGCCGGTCGCATAGTGCGCGAAGCCGTCGTCAAGATAGAGACGAAGCGCGTTTTGCGCACCCTGCTCGCCGGGCGTCCAAGCCGCGCGAATTCCGCCGGCCCAATCGATTTTCGGCTCGAGTTCGAGATCTTGGAGCGGTAAAGATTTTGGCCAGTGTCTGGGAGCCAGCAGCTTTTCCGGAGCTGCGGCGGGCTCGGGAGGCGCGGGCTGTTTCAGACACGCTTTCCAGAACGCGGTGAAAACCTGAAACGGCTGGCCATCGTTCTTTGCGATCGTCTCTGGGGGGAAGAGCAGAGAGCTGTTGAAGGTCTGAACACGAATACCTCGCTCGCGTAAGCTCCGCTTCAGGTTTTCATCGCGTTTACTCACGGCCGGCTCATAGCGATCGTTCCAGCAGATCGTTCGTGCACCGGTCTCTTCCAGCAGATCGTCGAAGGCCTGGTCGGTAGGGCCCCGGCGTATGATCAGGCGCGAACCGGCACTGCGCAAGGCCTTCTCCAGATGCGAAAGCGACTGATGAAGCCACCAGCGCGAAGCAGCACCGGGCGGCCAAGGCTCCTCTTCTTCCGGTGCCCAGATGAAAATCGGAACGACGGGTGACTCGGCTTGCGAAGCGGCCAGCAACGCCGGATTGTCTTCCAGCCGGAGGTCGAGACGAAACCAGACAAGTGTGCTGTCCGAGTGCAAGATAGGCCGCCTGATCCTTATGATTCACGCTCGCCGGCTGCAGGCAGAAAACATTGCGGAATGGCTACACTGAATCTGTCACAGGAATGCAGCGGGGACCGGAGGATGAAGTACGCCCGGACAGGGCGAGTATTGGAACGGCTCCGATTCATGCGCTGCCCTTGACTGAGCCTCCCACACCGCGTCCCGCGCTGGTCGGTAAGAACATCGGACCGTATCAGATCCTCGGCGAGATCGGCCGTGGCGGAATGGGGACTGTTTACCGGGCGGTTCGCAGCGACGGCGAGTTTCAGCGGGAAGTCGCCATCAAAGTGATCGCGCGCGGGCTGGAGCATCCGATTCTGCTCGACCGGTTTCGGATCGAGCGCCAGATTCTGGCGAAATTTGAGCATCCCAATATCGCGCGGCTGCTCGATGGCGGCACAACCGATGACGGGCTGCTGTACTTCGTTATGGAGTACGTGCAGGGCTTGCCGCTGACGCGGTATTGCGACGCGAAAAATCTCTCGGTTTCCGAGCGCATTCGCCTGCTTTCGAAGGCGTGCGAAGCGGTCGCGTATGCGCATCGGAATCTGGTAGTCCATCGCGATCTGAAGCCGGATAACATTCTGGTGACCGAAGACGGTGTTCCGAAGCTACTGGATTTCGGCATTGCCAAGATCCTCGAATCATCATCGCCGGCGGATACCGATCAAACCATCACCATGGTGCGAATGGTGACGCCTGCGTATGCAAGCCCCGAGCAGATTCGCGGCGAACCGGTGGGCATTGCTTCTGATATTTATGCACTGGGTATCCTGCTCTACGAACTGCTGACCGGGCGCCGGCCGTACCGGCTGGAGACGGGGTGGGCAGAATCGGCGCGAATTATCTGTGAGCAGCAGCCGACCCGAGCGAGTGCCCTGATCGCAAGGGAAAACATCGCGGAAACCGAGCAGATCAGCCGGCAGCGGAACACCACAGCGGAGGGATTGCGGAAGCGGCTGAGCGGCGATCTGGACAACATACTCGCCGTGGCGCTGCGAAAGGACCCCGGCCATCGCTATCGTTCGGTCGATCAATTTCAGCAGGATCTGCTGAACCATCTGCATGGGCGTCCGGTGATGGCGCGCGGCGATTCAGTGGTATATCGTGCGCAAAAATTTGTGGGCCGGCACAGACTGGCAGTGGCGGCGGCGATACTCATGACCATAACGCTGTGCACCGCGGCAGTATTCATTACGCGGCAATCGCAGCGGCTGGCGCAAAGGGTCGCCGAAGACCGCAAGCTGGCCAGTTCGTTTCTGGTCGATATACACAACGAAATTGCACGGCTGCCCGGCTCCATGCCGGTTCGGCAGGCGTTGCTGACGAAATCACTGGATTATTTGAACGGGCTCGCGCGCGAGGGCCAGGGAGATCGCAGCACTCAGACATCGCTCGCGCTGGCGTACGAACGATTCGCCGATCTTCTTGCCGGTGTGGGCGGGGCGGGGCTCGGCAGATCAGCGGATGCACTGAAAGCGTACGAATCGGCCCGGACAATCCGCGAACAGCTCGCGCATAAGTTTCCGGCGGATGCCGAAGCGCAATATAACCTTGCGTCCAACTACATGATGGGCAGCTACATCGTGGGGCGAATCGCCGCCATCGATCAGCGTCTGCCCTACGATCGCAAGGCTCTCGAATTGAGCGAGCGGCTGGTGCAAGAGCATCCGAAAAATGCCAGCTATGAGGCGCTGCTCGCTTCCGCCTATGCGGGCCTGGCATATTCTTACGGTCTCCAAGGAAAGTGGGAGGATGCGGCGGCGCTGTATCGCAAAGCTGCGCCGATACGAGAGCAACTCGCGCGTGCCGAACCGCAGAACCGTAGTGCTCAACGGGAACTGGCCAACATCCACTATCGGCTGGGCGTGCTCGAGGCGCAGGCCGGGCATCCCGATGCCGCGATACCCGAATTGCGCGCTGCACTCGAGGTTCAGAAAGGGCTGCTGGAGCGCCACCCAAACGATAGCCAGCTGCGCTTCGAACTGGCTGGGACGGATCATTTCCTGGGAGTAGCACTGGGCGCGACGGGGAATGTTCGAGAATCCCTCGGCCGCTTTCGCGAGGCGATTTCGATTCGGGAAGCCACGCTTGCAACCGATAAGCGCGATGCCCGCACCCGTTCCATGCTGGCCGGCAATTATGCCGAAGAATCGGCGGTGCTGCTTACGGCCGGACGCAAAGCGGAGGCGCTGCAGGCAATTGAGCGATCGATCGAGCTGCAGGAACAACTGCTGGCGCTCGATGCGGATAGTGTTCCGGCACGTGTGTCGCTCGCCGACTATCAAGGCAAGTTGGCCGCTGTGCATGAATCGATGAACGACAGAGAACGGGCCGCGGAAGACTGGACGCGCGCAGCAGCGCTGTGGAATGCGCTCGAGAAGGAAGGGCATCTGCGAGCGCCGGATGTACAGGAAGCTGCGGCACATGCTCGCGAACAGGCCAAGCTGTTATCGGCCGTGGATTCGTCTGCGAGACGGCAGTAGCAGACGGCAAGCTCTCCGCGATTTCCGCAGTCGTCCCCTCCTGGAAAAAGGGTTAAAGATAATTCCGAGAAATGATCGTCAGCTGAGACAAGCGCTTTGTCTGCTGTACAACCCTTCTGAATTCTCCTGACTTCTCCCGCGGGTTTGAGGAGAGCCGTCGGGCCACTCAGGGGCACAGTGTATCTTTCCTTTTTCAGCGCCAGGTGTGCGCGCAAGCTTTCAATCGTTCCTCTCATTCTCGGACTCTTTTTTTCGTTGGCGCCAGTTGGGCGGCCGCAGTCGGCACCTACGCTGCCTCAGGGCGGCGCTTTCGTTGCCGGCTCCGGCACGATCGGTGCAGCCACAAACGGGTCGCTGACCATCAATCAGAACGCCGCCCGCGGGATTATCGACTGGCGCAGCTTTTCCATTGGCGCGGGCGGTCGCGTATTTTTTCAGAACGGCTCGGGCGCAACGCTCAATCGCGTACTCGGTGGCGATCTCTCGCGCATCGACGGTTTGCTCAAGGCCTCGGGCTCGATCTATCTGATCAATCCGAACGGCATCGTGGTCGGACCGAACGGTACGGTGCTCACCGGCGGCAGTTTCGTCGCTTCTACCCGCGATACATCCAATAGCGCATTTCTGTCCGTTGGAAATATGAGCTTCTCGGGCACGTCTACGGGCGGCGTAGATAATCTGGGCACCATCCTGTCGAGAGAAGGCAATGTGCTGCTCATTGGCAACTCCGTACAGAACGCGGGCTCTATTACGGCAGCGAACGGAACGGCCAGTCTG
This sequence comes from Terriglobia bacterium, assembly GCA_021325235.1. GTDB lineage: Bacteria > Acidobacteriota > Terriglobia > Bryobacterales > Bryobacteraceae > Bog-105. Next base: position 154,775 of record JAJPHN010000032.1, read on the forward strand.
CTGGCGGGCAACAACATTCTGCTGACGACTGTCAATGGCCCGAGCGGTATCTATGTTTCGCCGGACGCCGGCGCCTCGGGCGACATCACGCAAACAGGACGCATTGCCGCGGCGGCGGCTGCGCTCAAGGCCGCCGGTGGAAACATCTATACGCTCGCAGGTAATCGCAGCGGGCTGATTTCGGCGACGGGAACCAGGAACATCAACGGCGAAATCTGGCTTTCGGCTCCCGAGGGAAGCGTGAATACCAGCGGAACCCTCTCGGCTCAAAACACGGACGGGACCGGCGGCCAAATCGTGGCCAATGGATCGAGTGTTTCCGTGGCGTCCGGCTCCCACATCTCGGCACAGGGTACTTCGGGCGGCAGTGTTCTGATCGGCACCTCTGTTCCGGGCGGAGTGGATCTCGCGAATGATACGTCCATTGCGAGTGGCGCGGTCATCCTGGCGGGGGGTCCGCAAGGCGGCGGCTCGATCGAAACTTCCGGCCGGAACTTTTCCATTGGCCGAGCCCGCGTGGAAGCAGGCAAAGGCGGCAACTGGCTGGTTGACCCCACCGATCTGACGATCGATTCCACCGCGGCCTTAACCATCGCGAGTTCACTCAACAGCGGCACCAATGTTACAGAACAAACCACGGCGAGCGGCGCATCCGGCGCAGGTGTGCAGAGTGCAGGCTCTGGCGATATCAATGTGAACTCGCCGATTACCTGGACCGGCACCGGCGCGCTCACGCTATCGGCTTACAACAACCTGAATATCAATGCGGCGATCAGCGGCAGCGGCAATCTCACGGGCAGCGCGGGCGGAGTGATCGCCGCTAATGCAAACGTTTCGGCAGCCAGCATTCTGTTGAGCGCCGCGGGGAATCTGAGTATCGCTTCGGGCGTTTCGATTGCGGCGGGTAACGGTGTCACGCTACAGACGAGCGGGCAGTTCATCAACAACGCCGGCGCAAACGCGCTCTCGGGCGGAAGCGGCAACTGGCTTGTTTACTCGACGAATCCGGCCAACGACACAACCGGCGGCCTCACGCCGAATTTCTATCAATACAATGCCAACTGGAACGCACCGCCGGCCACGAGCGGTAACGGCCTGCTCTACAGCATTGCACCTGGCCTCTCAGTGGCGCTTTCGGGCACGGTCGAGAAGACGTACGATGGCACCACTGCCGCCGTCTTTAGCGGCACGAATGCCACCGTATCCGGCCTGATCAACGGTGACAGCGCAAGTGTCACCGGTTCCTATGCCGACAAGAATGCGGGCAGCGGGATCGGCGTTACGGCCTCCAGCATCTCCGTCACGCATGGCGGCATTCCGGTCTACGGCTATGCCGGAACAAGTCCGTCGGTGAGCGCCAACATCGGTCAGATCGATCGCGCCACGCTGAGCGCTTCGATTGTCGGCGATCCGACCAAGACCTACAACGGCACCACGACCGCGGAACTCACTTCGAGCAATTATCAGCTCGCCGGATTTGTAGCGGGCGAAGGCGCGAGTGTGAATCAGCCGAGTTCGGTAGGCTACGACTCTGCGGATGCGGGCGCGCGCACCATATCGGCAACGTTCAGCCCGACCAACTTCGTTGCGAACAACGGAACCAATCTCTCCAACTACAATCTGCCGGCCAGCGCGACCGGCGCAGGCACCATCAATCCCGCTCCGCTCTATATCAGCGGGGTGCTGGCAACAGACAAGACCTACGACCGCAGCACCAATGATCCGCTGAACACGAGCGGGGCAACACTCCACGGCATCATTGGGTCGGATAACGTCAGCCTCGACAGGAGCGGGGCAGCCGGCGTCTTCGCCACATCGAATGCTGGTTCGAATCTGGCCGTCACGGCGTCAGGGTTCGCGCTGACGGGTAGCAAAGCGGCCGATTACTCGCTCATTCAGCCGCAGAGTCTAAGTGCAAACATCTCCCAGGCAACGCTTTCCATTACGGGCGTCACCGCCAACAACAAGACGTATGACGGCACCACCGCCGCGACATTAAGCACAGGCAGCGCGACGCTGAACGGCGTCGTTTCGGGCGACACGCTCACGCTTGGCACGGGTTCGGCCAGCGGAGCCTTCGCCAGCTCGGATGCGGGCAGCAATATTGCGGTGTCTGCCAGCGGCTTCACCATCAGCGGGGCCGGCGCATCGAATTACAGTCTTTCGCAGCCTTCGGGTCTCACTGCGAACATCGCACAAAAAGCAATCACTGTTGCGATCACCTCGACGCCTACCAAGACTTACAACGGCGACTCGAGCGCGGTGGTCGGCTCGAGCGGATTTACTCTGAGCGGTTTCGTTGCGGGCCAATCCGCGACAATCGGCCAGACGGCGCATACCAGTTACGCCAGCGCCAACGCGGGCACCCAGACCGTAACGGCTACGCTCGCGATCTCCGACTACGTCGCGGGCTCCGGCACCAGGCTCTCCAACTACCTCCTGCCTTCGAGCGCAACCGGCACCGGAGTGATCAACCAGGCGCCCATCACGATTTCGCTCATCGGTAATCCGACCAAGACTTACGACGGCAACGTGTCCGCCATCCTGAGCGCATCGAATTTCCTCCTCACCGGGTTCCTCAATGGCGAAAGCGCAACCGTCAATCAGACCTCGGGCACTTACGACTCGCCGAACGCCGGGGTGCGCCAGGTAACGGCCAATCTCAGCCTCTCGAATTTCACCCCCGGCTCGGGGACGCTGCTTTCGAACTACTCCTTCCCGACCAGCGTCACCGGCTATGGGATCATCAATCCAGCACCGCTCGGCGTTGGCTATATCGGCGCGTCGATTACCGGCAATCCGACCAAGACCTACGACGGCACGACAACCGCCACCCTGCAGCCAAGCGACTTCACGCTGACCGGCTTCCTGAACGGCGACGGCGCGACGGTAACGCAGACCGTCGGGCAGTACGCGAGCAAGAACGTTGGCGTGCAGCCCGTCACCGCGAGTCTGACTTCGGCTGACTTCACGCCAAATCAGGGCACGAACCTTTCCAACTACACGCTGCCGACGGTTGCTTACGGCTCGGGCACGATCAATCCGGCGGCGCTGAACATCTCGATCATCGGCACGCCTACCAAGGTTTATAACGGCACAACCACGGCGACACTCTCGGCGGCCAACTTCAGCGTCAGCGGGCTTGCGCCTGGCGAAGGCATCAATATCGCGGGAGGCGTTCCGAGCTTCTATGATTCGACACAGGCTGGCTCGCGGACAATTACCGCCAATCTGCCGGCCACCGATATTACTCCGCAATCCGGCACGCTGCTGTCAAACTATACGATCCCCGCGACTGCGACCGGCGCAGGCCTGATCACGCAAGCCCCGCTTTCGATACTCGGCATCTCCGCGCAGAGCAAGACCTACGACACAACCACCACCGCGACCATCGCAGGCAGCGCGAGCCTGTTTGGTGTCGTCGGCTCCGATAACGTAACGCTTTCGACCTCCGGCGTGACAGCAAATTTCGCCACCCCGAATGCAGCCAATAACGTCGCGGTTTCCGCTTCCGGGTACACCATCTCCGGCTCCGATGCCGCGAATTATCAACTGAATCAACCGAGCGGGCTGTTCGCAAACATCTATCGCGCACCGCTTTCGATCACTGGCGTCAGCGCGCAAAACAAGAACTACGACGCGACAAACGCCGCTTCGCTCAATCTCGGCTCGGCTGCGCTCTCGGGCGTTTACAGCGCCGACAGTGGCCAGGTTTCGCTCGATTCCAGCAATGCCGCCGCGACGTTTTCTTCTGTGAACGTCGGCAACAATCTTTCGGTCGCGGCTAGCGGCTTCGGTCTTGCGGGCGCACAATCTGCAAACTACTATCTCAACCAGCCCAGCGGGCTCAGTGCAAACATCAACCCGGCGCCGCTCACCGCGCTTATCATCGGTAACCCGACCAAGGTTTATGACGGCACCAACTCGGTGACCCTGCACGCCTCGAATTATCAGCTGGTCGGCTTTGCTTCCGGGCAAGGCGCCAGCGTGCCGCAAAATGCCAGCGCCAGCTACGTTGCGCCCGACGCCGGATCCGAAGGCATCACTTCCACGCTTGTCTCCTCGGATTTTGTGGCGAATAACGGAACGAATCTCGCGAACTATATCCTGCCGACCACCGGTTCGGGCACCGGCACCATTACGCCAGCGCCGCTGACAGTGAAGATCGTTGGCAATCCGACCAAAACCTACGACGCGACTACCGCGGCCACATTGAATTCGAGCAATTTTGTGCTGAGCGGCTTCATTGGAAGCCAGGGCGCGACGGTTACGCTGACCGCCGGCACGTACGGAAGCGCCAACGCTGGGACGGAAACGGTCTCGGCAACGCTCGCGAGCAACAATTTCACCGCAGCTGGCTCGACAAACCTGAACAACTATCAACTGCCGGTCTCCGCGTCCGGTACCGGCACCATCAACAAGGCGCCGCTGCAGGTGATCGACGTGAATGCGACCAGCCGCGCATACAACGGCACATACAACGACACGCTGGATGTCTCGAATGCGGCTGTCTCAGGCCTTTTCGGCACCGACACTGTGAATCTCAATACCGGCTCGGCAACCGGACTCTTCGCTTCGAAAGACGCCGGGACAAATATCGCCGTTACCGCGTCCGGTTTCACGATCTCGGGCGGCGCATCGAATAACTATACCGTCGTGCAGCCCACTGGCCTCGCGGCTGACATTACGCAAGCGACGCTCCAGCTCACCAAAGTGGTTCGCGTTTACGACAGCACGACCGATCTGCCTACCGCGAGCAGCGCCTACACGCTCTCGGGCATCTTTGGCTCGGATTCGGTCTCGGTGGATACCACGAACATCACGGGCAGCTACGCCGACAAGAACGTAGCGACCGGCAAGAACGTAACCATCAACAATCTTCAGCTCGCGAACAGTGGTCAGTCATCCGATTACACGATTGCTTCGACGGTCAACGCCGCAATTGGACAGATCACGCCTGCGCCGCTGACGGTTGCTAACGTGCGCGCGCTCGATAAAGTCTACGACTCCACGAACCTGGCTACGCTCGATAACAGTTCGGCCGCACTCTCGGGTCTGTTCGCCGGCGACAACGTTACGCTCCAGACGGGTACGACGGCCTTTTTCTCTGATAAGAATGCCGGTACTAACAAAACCGTGACCGCGAGCGGCTACAGCATCTCCGGTACCGATCAAAGCAACTACAAGTTCACGCAGCCGACGGGTCTGACAGCCAGCATTACCCCGTACACCGGCATCAGCCTCACTGGAATCGCAAAAACCTACGACGGCACCACCAACCTGCCGGGCGTCTCGAGCGATTACACGCTCACGGGCATTTTCAACGGCGACAGCGTCTCGGTGAACGCCTCCGGCATCACCGGTGCATTCGCGCAGAAAGACGTCGGCAGTAATCTCAACGTAAATCTGGCTGGGCTGCAACTCACCGGTACAGATGCCGGGAACTATTCGATGAGCTCCACGCTTTCGAATGCGCCGATCGGAACCATCACTCAGAAATCATTGAGCGCTTCGATCGTTGGCACACCTACGAAAACCTACGACACCACGACTGCAGCGACGCTCACGAGCGGCAACTTCAATCTGAGCGGCTTCGTTGCAGGCGAAAGCGCGACCGTGACGAAGACAACCGGCGCATACACGAGCGCCAACGCAGGTACGCCGAATGTCACGACCACACTCGCATCCGGCGACTTCACGGCGAATGGCGCCACGCTGCTGAGCAACTATATCCTGCCGACCTCTGCAACGGGTGCGGGCAAGATCAACAAAGCGGCGCTGACCATTACGGGCGTACTCGCGACCGACAAGGTCTACAACGGCACCACCGCCGACACGCTGAACACGGGCTCGGCCGCGCTCTCGGGTGTATTCGCGTCCGATCTCGCCAACGTCTCTCTCATCAAGACTGGCGCGACGGGAACGTTCGGATCAGCCGGCGTCGGCAGCAATAAACCGGTAACTGCCAGTGGCTTCTCCATCAGCGGCGGCCAGTCCGGCAACTATACGCTCTCGCAGCCCACTGGCCTGACGGCGAACATCACACAGGCAATGCTGAATCTTGCCTCGGTCAGCAAGATGTATGACGCAACCACCGCCGCCACGGGAGCGGGCGTCAGTTATGCGCTGAGCGGTATTCAGGGCTCGGATAACGTCTTCGTCAACACGGCCGGTCTCAGCGGCACCTACGCCGCCAAGAACGTCGGCACGAATCTGAGCGTCAGCTTCACGGGTCTCTCGCTCACCGGTGCGCAGGCCGCAAACTACTCGATTGCCTCGAGCGTCACGAACGCGCTCATCGGCACGATCACCAAAGCGCCGCTCTCGCTCACGGGCGCAGTGGGCGTCGGCAAAACCTACGACGGCACCACCAGCGCCGTCATCAATAACGCAAGCGCCGCGCTCGCGGGCGTCCTCGGCAGCGACTCGGTCACTTTCTCCGGCCCAACGACCGGCACCTTCTCTTCAAGCAATGCTGGCACCTGGGCCGTGACGCCTTCGAGCAGTTACGCCATCTCGGGCACGGATGCAGCTAACTACAACTTCACGCAGCCGGGCAGTTTCTCGGCCACGATCGCAAAGGCGCCATTGACCGCCGCCATCATCAATAACCCCACGAAGACCTACGATGCCACTACCGCCGCCACGCTCTCGAGCGGCAACTACCTGCTCAGCGGCTTTATCGGCAGTCAGTCCGCGACCATCAGCCAGACCGCCGGTTCCTACGATTCCTCCGATGCCGGCAGCCGCATCGTAACGGCTTCGCTGAGCGCAGGCAATTTCACCGCAGGCGGCGGGACAAATCTTTCGAACTATATCTTGCCGACTACAGCATCAGGGGCGGGTGCAATCAACCAGAAGGCGCTGACGGCCGCGATCATCGGTAACCCAACAAAGACTTACGATGGCACGCTGGCGGCCGCGCTGAACGCGAGCAACTTCTCGCTGACCGGGTTTGTCTCCGGCCAGAGCGCAACCGTCAATCAGGCCTCGGGCACTTACGACGCGATCCACGCTGGTGCACGCACCGTCACCGCCGCGCTGAATGCCGGCGATTTCACCGCAGGCGGCAGCACGAATCTCGCCAATTACGTTTTGCCAGGGACCGCCTCTGGTGCCGGCACGATTAATCCTCAAGCGCTGACGGCTTCGATCATCGGCGACCCTTCGAAGACCTATGACGGAACCAGTGCCGCTACTCTTACCGGCGCAAATTACCAGCTCAGCGGCTTCGTCGCGGGTGAGGGCGCGAGCGTGAATCAAACGAGCGGCATTTACGATTCCTCCAATGCCGGCGCGCGCACAGTGACGGCATCTCTGAACGGCTCCAACTTTGCCGCCACCGGCGCAACACAGCTCTCCGATTACACACTGCCGACGACCGCGTCCGGCGCTGGCAACATCAATCCGAAGGTGCTCACAGCCGTCATCATTAATAATCCGAGCAAAATTTACGACGCCACCACCGCCGCCACGCTCTCGGCAGCGAATTATCAGATCAATGGCTTCGTCGGAAGCGATGGCGCGATCGTGAGTCAGAGCGCAGGTACGTACGCTGCGCCCGATGCCGGCACGCAGCCGATAAGCGCGCTCCTCACAGCCGCCAATTTTGCGCCAACCGGCAGCACCAATTTCGCGAACTACATTCTGCCCGGCGCCGCTACCGGTAACGGCACGATCACTCCAAAGTCTCTGAGTGCGGCGATCACGGGCAATCCCGGCAAGACTTACGACGGCCTTACCACCGCTTCGCTCGCCCCGAGCGATTACACGCTCTCCGGCTTTGTCGCAGGCCAGGGCGCAACCGTTCTGCAAGACACGGGCACGTACGATTCGGCCAATGCCGGGGCGCGTACGGTCACGGCGACGCTTGCACCGGGCGATTTCAACCCGAACAACGGCACCAATCTCGCCAATTACATCTTGCCCGTCAGCGCTACCGGGACGGGCAACATCACACAAAAAGCGCTGACGGCTCAGATCGTCAACGATCCAACCAAGACCTACGACGGCAACACGTCCGCCACACTCACGAACACGAATTATCAGCTCAACGGATTCATCGGGAGCGAAGGCGCAACCGTCAATCAGACCGCAGGCAACTACGCTGCCCCCGATGCAGGCTCAGAAAACGTGACCGCCTCGCTTGCGGCCAACAATTTCAGCGCCAATGGCACAACCAATCTGGCCAACTATCTGCTGCCAACGACTGCGGCCGGGCTCGGCACGATTAATCCAAAATCGCTGATCGCCAGCATCACCGGCACTCCCACCAAAACCTACGACGGCACCAGTTCGGCGACGCTCGCATCGAGCGACTATGCGCTCACTGGGTTCGTCGCGGGCCAGGGCGCCGGCGTCACGCAGACCGCCGGTACCTACGACCTTTCTGACGCCGGCCCCCGTACCGTTACCGTTTCGCTCGGCGCGAACGACTACAACCCGAACGCCGGCACCAATCTCGCGAACTATTCACTGCCGACCACTGCTACCGGTTCCGGGCTCATCAATCAAGCCCCGCTCACCGCCACGATCGCCAACGTCTCGAAGACCTACGATGGCAGCAACGCCGCCACTCTCGCGCCCGGCAACTATCAGCTGACCGGCTTCGTCGCAGGCCAGGGCGCCACCATCACACAAAGCTTTGGCACCTACGATTCCGCGAATGCGGGTTCGCGTACCGTTGACGCCGCGCTCGCATCGGGCGACTTCAACCCGAACAACGGCACCAATCTGGCCAACTATATCCTGCCCACCAGCGCCACGGGCACCGGTAGCATCACGCCAAAGGCGCTGGCTGCCCAGATCATCAACGATCCAACCAAGACTTACGACGCTAATACACAGGCCGCTCTCACCAGCGCCAACTATCAGCTCTCCGGTTTTGTTGGCAACGAAGGCGCGACCGTCAATCAGACGGGGGCCACCTACGCCGCAGCCGATGCGGGCAGCCAGAATGTGACAGCTTCGCTCGCGCCAGGCAATTTCGCGCCGATCGCCGGCACCAATCTCGCAAACTATTCGCTCCCGGTAACAGCTTCCGGCCCCGGCACCATCACACCAAAAGCTCTGACCGCCGCGATCACCGGCAACCCGACGAAACACTACGACGGCACCAATTCGGCCTCCTTGGCCGCGAGCGATTACACGCTCACCGGATTCGTAAATGGTCAAAGCGCAGCCATCACGCAAACATTCGGAACCTACGACGCTTCCGATGCCGGCGCCCGCACAGTGAGCGCTACTCTCGCGGCCGGTAACTTCATCGCCGCTCCCGGCACTTCGCTCGCCAACTACTCGCTCCCGGCTAGCGCGACCGGCGCAGGCCAGATCGACCCGGCTCTGCTCACTGCGACCATCGTAAACGCGTCGAAAACTTACGACGGCACCACCGCTGCCACGCTCGCTCCGGGCAATTTCACGATCACCGGTTTCGCACCCGGTCAGGGCGCCGCCATCACGCAGACCGCCGGCACCTACGCTTCCGCCGACGCCGGGTCCCGCGCCATCACATCCAATCTCGCGGCCGCTGATTTCGCCGCCAATAGCAGCACCAATCTCGCCAACTACATTCTTCCGGAAGCCGCCACCGGTACCGGCCTGATCAATCCCAAAGCGCTCGTCGCCGCCATTACGGGAGCGCCCTCGAAGGTCTACGACGGCACGGCGAACGCGCTGCTCACTCCCGCCGACTACACGCTCTCCGGCTTCGTCAATGGTCAGGGCGCTTCCATTACGCAATCCGCCGGTCTCTACGATTCCGCTAACGCCGGAAGTCGCAACATCCTCGCAATCCTCAATTCGCAGGACTTCCAAAGCGCCGCCGGAACCAATCTCGCGAACTACATCCTGCCCTTGTCTGCTGCGGGGCAGGGCACGATCACGCCGCGCGCGCTCACGGCCCAGCTCATCGGCACGCCGACAAAAATGAACGACGGCACGCTCAACGCGCTCCTCACTCCGGCCAACTTCGCCCTCTCGGGTTTCGTTACGGGCCAGGGCGCAATGATCACGCAAACCGCCGGCCTGTACGATCTCGCCCAGACCGGCCCTCGCACGGTGAGCGCTCCGCTTTCGCCGCAGAACTTCCGCGCCAGCGATGGCACACTGCTCTCGAACTACTTTCTGCCGGCGATTGCCACCGGGCCCGGCTTGATCACGCCCGCCGTCGAAACCAACGCGCCCACGTTTGCCGCTGCGATCAGCGACAACATGACTGTCCGCAATCTCGCCCCGGCTCCCGTTGTTGTTCAAACCGCCGTTCAGGCGCTCTTTGCCGCCGCGGTGCCGCGCACCTACATCCCGTACCCGGCGCCCTCTGCCCTCTCTACCTGGCAGAACAACGGTTTCGGCTCTCTACCCGCAATCGTGGAGACCGGTAATGCGCTCTCCAATGCGCCCGTCATCAATTCAACGGAACAGATTCTGTTGCAGGGTGGAAAAAACAAAAACTGGACGATTGCTTTGCCCAGCACATCGGTCAATCAACAAGCCGGGAGAGGCCGATAATGCAGCGCGCACTCCTTTCCTTGAACCACCCGCAAAAAATTTGCGCGCTCGCCATGGCCATCGCCGCGCCGCTTGCCGCGCAGGACTACGCCCGCATCGCGCCAAAGACGCCTGCGCGCGTCGAAGCTCCCGCGCTTCCCGAACCGGCGCCGCTTGCGCTCGCGAGCCGTTCCAGCCAGCCTATTGGCGTGACTCTCAAAGAGCTGATCTTTGTGCGCACGCTCGAATCCGCTGCCTTCGCGGGCACAAGCACCATCGACGCCTCCCGAGTCCCCGAATTAGCCGACGCGAAATTCACGGCGGAGCTCGAACCGTTGCTGAATCGGGAGCTCACACTCGCCGATCTCGACCGCATCAAAACCACTACTCTGAACTGGTTGCGTGCGCATCAGCGGCCCTTCTGCGAAGTCAACATACCGCCTCAGAACATCTCGAGCGGCACCATACAGGTCGTCGTCACCGAATACAAGCTCGGCAAAATCGAAGTCGCCGGCGCGCGCTACTTCTCGCCGTCGCTCATCGAACGCGCCAGCGGCCTTCAGCCCGGCCAGACTCTGCGCCTCGACGATCTGCAAACGGGTCTCGATCGCCTCAACCGCAATCCCTTCCTCAACGTCGATGCCGTCTTTCAACCCGGCGCCGATACGAGCGAAACCGATGTCAAACTGCAGGCGCGCGATCAATTTCCCCTGCGCGTCTATTCGGGCTACGATAACCTCGGTACGCGCAGCCTCGGCATTCGCGAATACAACGCCGGCGCAAACTGGGGCAACGCCTTCGGCACCGGCCAGATCGTCTCGTACCAGTTCACGCGCTCCGTTTCCGGTGCGTACAATTCCCACTCCATCTCCGACGCGATCCCGCTGCGCTGGGGCGATCAGCTGCTTATTTTCGGCTCCTACGCGACCGAGCGTCCTCTGCTCGCCAGCATCTTTAAAGATCAGGGCCACTCCGGCCAGGCCAGCGCCCGTTACGTGCATCAGCTGCGCCGCTTCCATCGCCTGACGCACGAAATCGAAGCGGGCTATGATTTCAAGACCACCGACAACAACCTCGAGTTCGCCGGTTTCCATGTGTTTGGCGCGCTCGCCGAAGTCGACCAGTTCCCGCTCATCTACGACGCCAACATCGCCGATCATCTTGGACAGACCGCCGTACAAAATACGTTCGTCTACAGCCCGGGCCGCATAACGCCCGGTAACACCACGGCCGCGCTTTCCACACTCGTAAGCGGTGCGCGGGCGGCGTACCTCTACAATCGCTTTCTGATTACTCGCACCACGCCGCTACCCCGTGCTTTCAGCGCTGTCACCCGCGTCACGCTGCAGGAGTCCGATCACAACCTGCCGTATAGCGAGCAGCTCGGCGGTGGCGGCGTTGGCAGCGTGCGCGGCTACTACACGGACACGGCGTTTGGCAGCCGCGGCGAGCTCTTTTCGCAAGAGTTGCGCCTGCCCGCATTCTCACCCGCGCATTACCTCGATCGCGCTTTGGAATCGGCCGATAAGGCCCAATTCGGTATCTTCTTCGATTACGCCGATCTACGCCAGGTCACGCCCATTCCCGACGTCAAAAGCCCGCTGCAACTCGCGAGCGCCGGTTTCCTCGCCCGCTACTCCACATCGCGCTTCTTCGACATAGAACTCGACACGGGTCGCCGCCTTCGTGCCGCGCCCACCGTTCCGGTTGCGGGCTGGTACAGTCAGATTTCGCTCACCGGCCGCTTCTAGCATCCTGCACTCGTCTGCGTGTTGCGCACGCACGGAACGGAAACAAACTCCCGCTCCGGATAACGAAGCGCAGTCAGCCGGCCTCCGAAAGCGGTATTGATGTTGACGGTGCGATGGATCCACCGGAGTTCGCAAACCGCCGTATGGCCGTATACGACCATTGCGCTGCCCCTGTAATCTGCGGCCCAGACACTGTGACCCGATGCACCGAGTTCATCGGCGTCGCCATTCGTCTCGCCCGAAAGAGCGAACGCGCGCACCGCGGCGGATTCGCGGCCCTGCATCTCTTCCTTCATCCCCGCATGTGCGACCACCAGTTTGCCGCCATCGAGCACGTAATGACTCGGCAGGCCCTCCAGCAAGCAAGCGACGCGCGCACGGAGCCCCGGCTCTCTCGCAAGCTCGGTCAGAAGCACCGATAGGGTATGCACAGCATCCGCATCGCCGTCGCGAATCTGGCGCAGGAGTGCTACGTCGCCGTCGCCGGGAACGCAAAGCGCGAAGCCGTCGCGAACCATCCCCATCACCAGACGGAGAACCGCCATCGGGTTCGGGCCGCCATCGACAAGATCACCCAGAAAAATCGCTTTCCGGTTTTCGGGTGGCTTTACCTGCCAATCGGGACCGATCTGATATCCAAGGCGCTTCAGCAATTCCGCGAGTTCCTCGAAGCAGCCGTGCACATCGCCGATGATGTCGAAGGGGCCATGTTCAAAGCTGCGATTGCATGCAAGTGGTTCGCGCTGTACGGTGGCCGAATGGATTTCCTCCGGACTGTTCAGGAAGTAGACGTTGTGAAAGCCTTCGCTCGCAAGCAGCCCAAGAGACCTACGCAGATTCTGCGCCTGGCTGCGCAAAACATGCGGAGGAAAGTCGCGATCGGGGCGGCTGTGATTGCGCTCTGCGCAGGCATATCGGGGCAGATTCAAGACGATGGCAACCGCCGCGCAATGATACTGCCGGGCCAGCTCCAGCAGCGGTCGTCGTGCCTCCTGCTGCACATTGGTCGCATCCACGACCGTTAGTTTTCCGGCACGTAAACGCCGGGCCAGAATGAAGTGTACGACCTCGAAGGCGTCCCTCGTGGCCTGCTGGTCATTTTCATCGTCAGCCACCAGATAACGGCAATAATCCGAGGAAAGAATCTCACTCGGACGGAAGTGCTTTCGAGCGAAACTTGATTTGCCGGCGCCAGAAGGTCCGATCAGTACGACCAGAGCAAATTCGGGTATTCTCAGAACCACCAGCCGGTCATCCCTATTTTTCGATTCTGCCAGCCCCGGATACTCCAGGATGGCTTGACGATATCGGTTGGTGAGCGCCGTCCACCTGGCTCAGAGCTCAGCCAGAGTGCGGTGCACCATGTAGATCGCGATTGCGCCTTCACCTACCGCCGAGGCCACGCGCTTGACGTTCCCGGCTCGCACATCCCCGACAGCGAACACACCGGGCAGGCTCGTTTCCAGCATCTGCGGAGATCGTTTCAGTGGCCAGGGCGAATCGCCGTTTCGCCGCTCCAGATCCCTGCCCGTGAGAATGAAACCCTTATCGTCCAGGGCCAGACAGCCGCGCAGCCATTCGGTTCGAGGCGAAGCGCCTGTCATGACGAAAACATGGCGGATGTCGTGCGTCGACGTTTCTCCGCTTTGCTTGTTCTGCCAGGTGATCCTCTCCAGATGCTCCTTACCCTCGAGTGCGACGATCTCGGTGTAGACATGCAGGTGAATGCGCGGATTCTCCTCGATTCGTTGAATCAGATATCGCGACATCGTGCTCTTGAGTTCGCCTGAACGGACCAGCATGTGAACAGCCGCCGCGTTCTGCGATAAGAAAACGGCCGCCTGACCGGCCGAGTTGCCGCCTCCCACAACGGCCACTTGTTCGGAGCCGCATAGCTGCGATTCGATGTAGGTTGCACCGTAATAAATGCCGCGGCCCTCAAACTCTGCCAGATTCGCGATCTGCAGCTTGTTGTATTGTGCCCCGCTGGCAATCACGATGACCCGCGCCGCGATAGAATCGCCGCCGTCGAGTTCCACCCGGTACGGTCGCTGATCGCAATCCAGCCGGCTCACATTGCGAGCGATCAGAAGGTGGGCTCCGAACTTTTGTGCCTGCGTGGTGGCGCGCGCCGCAAGTTCCTGTCCTGAAACTCCGGTCGGGAAACCGAGATAGTTTTCAATTTTGGAACTGGAGCCGGCCTGACCGCCCGGTGCGTGATTCTCAACCACCAAAGCGTCAAGACCTTCCGACGCCGCATAAACGGCTGCAGCAAGCCCGGCCGGACCCGCACCCACGATCACCACGTCGTGCACTACGTTTGCATCCACCCGAGCGTTCAGCCCCAGGCACTTTGCGAGCTCCTGCACAGAGGGATTGCGAAGCACGTTGCGCGCGTTGCAAACAAGGACCGGGATCTCCGAAGCCTGAATGTGGAACCGGTCGAGTAACTCCTGCGAGGTGCGGTCCGTGTCGAGGTCGACGTAAGTGTACGGGTAGCCGTTTCTGGTCAGGAACTCGCGAATTCCCAATGTCCGGGCCGAGTAGCGCGACCCGAGCAGAATCAGATTTCCGAAGCCGCGCTGAATCAGTTCGATACGCCGCAGGATAAATGCTCGCAGCAGAATGTCGCTCAGCTCCGAATCTCTGGCTACCAGAGAACGAAGCGATTCGGCGGACACCTCGATGAATTCACCCGGCTTCGTCACGCGTCCGGCTACCAGGCAGCGCTGGCCGGAAATCATGCTCACTTCTCCGGTAAACTCACCCGGGCGGTCATGCACCGCAATGCGGCGTTCTCCGTCGAGGTCGGGCTGCACGATTTCCATGCTTCCGGAGAGCACAACGAAGAAGGGCACATTCGTATCGCCGGGAGCAAACAGTATTTCGCCCGGCTTCACTGGACGAAGCTCGCCGGCCGCCCGGACTCGCTCGATCTGCTCAGAAGTCAGTACGGGAAAGGTCTGCGTTCGGGCATCGAGAGCGCTGGGACGCGAGACGGTCGACATACCGCAAGTGTAGACGCAACCGCCGGCAGGCGATTCGCGCCAAATGTAAAGCGACACGGACTGCCCACGAACGCGAGAGGCCGACTCTCGATAATCGGGAAATTGGCGGGAAGAAATCCCGTCAGCAGGGTATGGTCCGAAGCCGGAAACCCCCGTAAATTGAAGGTCGGAGGGTCATCCGGTTCGGGTTTATCTGCGAATCGGCCCGCGTTCCGCACGCCTCCAGATAGATGCCGACTGTCGATCTTTCGTACAAAACTTTAGCGCCGGAAACTCTGCTCCAGCTCGAGCAGCTCGATGCTTGTTCGGTCTCAAACGCCATCGAACAATTTGCGGTTCGAAGCCGAAACGAAGGCTTCGTGAGCGGTGTTGCCCACTGCATGTTTCCGCGGCTCGGAAGTCGGGTTGGATATGCGGTCACGGCTCGTATGCGTTCTTCCTCGACGCCCATAGCCGGACGCTGCTATTACGATCGCGCGGACTGGTGGGCTTATGTCCAAACCATTCCCGCGCCACGCTTCATCGTCGTGCAGGATGTGGACGAACGGCCAGGATTCGGCGCCTTGTTCGGAGAAGTACACGCGAACATTTCCAAAGCTCTCGAGTGCAGCGCGTATCTCACGAACGGCTCCGTGCGCGACCTTCCCGGGATTGAAGCTGCTGGATTCCAGCTGTTCGCGGGCAGCATCGCCCTGTCTCACGCCTACGCTCATGTAATTGAGTACGGCTCCCAGGTGGAAATCGGAGGGCTGCGGATCGCACCGGGCGATCTGTTGCACGGCGATCAGCACGGGGTCCAATCCATTCCAATTTCAATCGCGGACCAGATCCCGGCGAAAGTCAAGGAGATGCTGGCGACAGAGAACGAACTGATTGCGCTTTGCCGCTCTAAACATTTCTCCTTTGAGGAACTGACCAGGAAAATGAGGCACGTTTCGAGCAGGCTCGCAACGCCTGACAAGGATTCGAAATGAAGCCGTTCCTCGATCACTTGAATTTCCAGCGGATCACCCGCATCGGCATAATTTGCGGAATCGTACTCGCCGCCGCCGGAATGATCTCCTGCCGCAAGGACGACCCCGCACCCGCAACCAGCAACACCGAAGCTACACAGCCAGCCGTCGCCGTAGTCAAGGTGAGCAGACGGCCGATGGCCCGCGATCTGACAATCTCGTCCGAACTGGTTCCTTTCCAGGAAATCGACGTCTTCGCGAAAGAGTCCGGCTTTGTCAAACAACTCTACGTCGACTACGGGACTCATGTGAAAAAAGGACAACTTATGGCGGTCCTGGAGATCCCCGAATTACAGGCTCTTTTGCAGGAAGATCAGGCATCCATCAAGAGTTACTCGGATCAGGTGTTAAACGCTCAGCATGAGTTGAACAGGATAGAAGCGCAGCACAAGGTTCTGCATCTCGAATACGAACGCCTCAACAGCGTTGCCGTGAGCAAGCCCGGCCTGGTCGCGCAACAGGAGGTCGACGATGCGCAGGGCAAGGATCTGGCCGCCGAAGCTCAGGTAGAGTCGGCAAAATCGCGGCTGCAGGTTGCTCAAAGCCAGCTGGCCATGGCGCAGGCGAAGCTGGCTCACGATCAGGCCCTGTACGCCTATTCAAAAATAACGGCTCCCTTCACCGGAGTCATTACGCAGCGCTACGCCAATCTCGGCACCCTGATGCAGGCCGGAACAAATTCGAGCACCCAGGCTATGCCGCTCGTGAAACTGGCGCAGCAGGATCTATTTCGCCTCACAATTCCCGTGCCCGAGTCCTATGTGCGCTACATAAAGGTTGGCGATCCGGTAAACGTGCGTGTGCCATCGCTCGACCGCGATTTCCCGGGAAACGTCGCGCGCTTTTCATACGACGTGAACGACTCGACTCGCACCATGCACACCGAAGTCGATGTTCCCAATCCGGGCGGCGTGCTGATGCCCGGACTATACGCCGAAGCGACGCTAGCCCTCGATCGAAGAGGGGACGCGCTTGCGTTACCTCTTCAGGCCATCAATCAGTCGAGCGACAAGGCCAGCATCTGGGTAGTAGACCGGGACGACAGGATTCATCCAAGGCTGGTACAGCTCGGCATTCAAACCGAAAACTATGCCGAGGTTCTATCGGGCGTGCGGGAAGGGGATCAGGTTGTCATCAGTGACCGAAGCGGCCTCCGCGATGGCGAATCCGTTCACCCGAAAGTAGCCGAAGCGGCAGTTTACCAGGGTCAAAGCTAACTTCGCTTACAAGTAATGTCCGGTTTTTCGATTCGTAACCCGCACTTCATCGTTGTCATCTGCCTGGCGATTTCGATCATCGGCATCGTCAGCATTACGCGCATGCCCGTTGACCTGTTTCCGCAGATCAATCTGCCGGAAGTAGTTGTGGCGACGTTCTTCACCGGCATGCCGCCCGAAGATATCGAAACAGATATCACCAATCCGCTCGAGCGCTTCTTCACTCTCGCCGCCGGTATCGATCATATGGAATCGCGCTCGATGCTGGGCGTCAGCCTGATCAAGGTATATTTCCAGCCCGGCACGAGTGCGGATACCGACGTCACCGAGCTCTCGAATCTCGCCTTGGCCGATCTCAAACGGCTGCCGCCCGGAACCTTACCTCCTGTAGTTCTTAAGTTCGATGCTTCAAGCCAGCCCGTCTGCTTAGTAACAGTCAAAGGGAAAGGACTGACCGAGACGCAGTTGCACGATTACGCGCAGTTCACCATTCGTAACCAGATCGCCGTCGTCAAAGGTGCGGAGATTCCGCCGCCCTTCGGAGGTAAGTATCGCCAGATCATGGTTTACGTTGATCCGTACAAGCTCGCTTCGCGGCAACTCAGTCCGATGGATGTCGTGCGCGCTGTGAATCAATCCAATCTTATTCTCCCGGCGGGCGACGTCAAGATGGGGCCGTTTGATTACTACGTGTATTCGAACAGTCTCGTCAACAACATGAAAGAGATGAACGACATTCCGCTGAAGACGGTTGGTAACTCGTGGGTGTCGGTCAAAGATGTGGGCAAGGCCGAGGACGCCAGCCAGATTCAATACAACATCGTGCGGGTGGACGGGCAACGCTCGGCCTACATCCCGATCATGAAGCAGGGCGGCGATACCAACACCATCCAGGTCGTCAGCGCGGTTCGTAACCTGACCCAGCACCTCTACGACCTACCGAAACAGATGAAGACCGATCTGCTCTTCGATCAGTCTGTATTTGTCAAAGAAGCGATCACGACCGTTCTGCACGAAGGACTGATCGGGCTGGCGCTCACGAGCCTCATGATTCTGCTGTTTTTGGGAAGCATGCGTGCGACCTCGGCGGTACTGCTTTCGATTCCGCTGTCCGCGCTGGCTACCTTCGTCATCCTTTACATCGGCGGAAGCACGATCAACACCATGGTTCTCGCCGGCATGGCGCTGGCCTTCTCCCGGGTAATCGACAACTCCGTCATATCGCTCGAAAATATCTATCGCCACTTAGAGATGGGAGAAGCGCCGCGAATCGCCGCTCAGTTGGGTGGTGTGGAAGTAACTCTGGCCGTGCTGGCAGCTACCTTGGTTGACGTCGTCGATTTCTTTCCCGTCACATTCCTCTATTCCGTCAGCCGTTTTCTCTTCACCGCGCTGGCGCTCGCCTTCTGTATCTCGCTGCTCATTTCCTTCGTAGTGGCCATGACTGTTATTCCGTTGTTCTGCTCGCGATTTCTCAAGACCGTTCCCGGCCATGAACACGCGGCAGAGCAGAAGAGTATCTCCCGCTGGGGACGGTTTACAGAGGCATTCAATCGCGCCTTCAACCGTTTGCTCGATCTATATGAACGAATGGTGCGAGCAGCACTGCACCGGCCCGGCTGGACGGTGGCGGCGCTGAGCTGTGTCTTTGTCCTAAGTATCGGACTCTATCCCTTCCTGGGAGTAGCATTCTTTCCAAGAACCGATGCCGGACAATTCACCATCAACCTGAAGGCGCCCACCGGCTCTCGTATCGAACTTACAGAAAAGTACGTCAGCAAAGTAGAAGATCTGATTCGTCACGTCGTGACACCGTCGGATTTCAAGATGACGGTCTCTAACATCGGTGTGGTCGATGACTTCTCCTCGCTCTACACGAGTAACTCGGGAGCATACACCGCGACCGTGCAGGCAGCTCTGCAGAAGGACCACAAGACTAGCAGTTTCGCTTACATGGATCGCGTGCGCGAAGCGATCGCCGAACGGTTTCCCGAAATACGCACCTTCTTCCAGAGCGGCTCCATGGTCGACGCCACGCTCAACATGGGCATGCCGGCTCCTATTGATGTTCAGGTAACAGGTAAAGATCTGGACCAGGACTACCGGTTCGCACAGGCGCTGGCCCGCCGCATCCGCCAGCTCCATGGTGTCGATGCGGTCTATATTCCGCAGGACATGAATTACCCGGCGCTGCGAATGGACATCGATCGGGTTCACGCCGGCGAGTTAGGACTAACCCAGAAGGACGTCGTCGACAACGTGATTACTGCGCTTAACTCAAACTATATGATCGCGCCGAATTACTGGGTGGATTACAAGACCGGTAACGACTACTATCTGACGGTCCAATACTTCGAGCACGGCGCGCCGGCCATTCATAATGCGGTTGACCTGCGCAACATTCCTCTGCGCGTACCGAATCTCTCCCATCCCACCACGCTCGCTTCTGTTGTTCACCTGGAGCACTTACTAACCCCGACCGAGATCGACCACTATCAGATTCAACGCGCAGTAGATCTGTATGTTACTCCGCGCGGCGAGGACCTCGGCAAACTTTCTGGCCAGATTGAACAGCTGATTACCGACATGAAGCCGCCCTCCGAAATGCGTACGGCGCTGCGCGGCATGGTACAGAACATGCGTCATTCCTTCTCCAGTTTTGGCTTCGGGTTCATCCTGTCGTTCATTCTGCTGTATCTCATCCTGATTGCTCAATTTCGCTCGTTTATCGATCCCTTCCTCATCATGCTTGCCATACCCATGGGATTCGTGGGCGTGTTTCTGATTCTCCTCATGACGGGAACCACATTGAACGTGATGTCCCTGATGGGCGTCCTCATGCTGATCGGAATCGCCGATTCGAATAGCATTCTGATCGTCGATTTTGCGCACCGCCTCGAGGAGCAGGGCCTCTCGGTGAAAGACGCGGTGATCACCGCCTGTCGAGTTCGGCTGCGGCCCATTCTTATGACTTCGCTGGCAACCATCATCGGGATGATCCCCATGGCGCTCAAACTCGGAACCGGCTCGGAACAGTATGCACCAATGGCGCGCGCGATCATCGGCGGTCTGACGTCGTCCGTCATTCTGACCGTGTTTATCGTTCCCGCGGCGTACCTTCTGGTGTACGGCAAGAAGGATCGTAACCGCTCTGCTCAAAACGCACCTGCTCATGTGTAAGCGCTGGACCCGCAACCGTATCTTCTCCGCGTCCTTGCTCGCGGCCGCCTGTGCTGCGCCGATGTTTCCGCAGTCGCCGCCCGAGCTAAGTCTCAGCCAGGCACGCTCGCTTGCGTTACAGAATCATCCACAGGTTCTGGCGTCGCAAGCCGACTATCGCCGCCAGGATGAACTCACCCGCGAAGCCCGGTCAGCCTACTATCCGAGCGTAAATGCCGACATTACAGCCGCACAGGCAAATGTCAACAGCCGTCTTGGCGCTGGCGTGATCAACGATCCGCGGCTGTTCAATCACTTTGGCACAGGGCTGACCTTATCGCAGCTGATTACCGATTCCGGCCGGACGCAAAATCTCGTCGCAAATGCGCGGCTCGGCGCCGAAGCCGGACGCGAAGATTATCGCGCTACGCAGTACAACGTCATCCTGGGCGTCGACGACGCTTATTACGAAGTTCTGCTCTCGCAGCAGCTCGTAAAGCTGGCGCAGCAAACCGTGGCGGCGCGGCAAACTGTTCTCGACCAGGTTTCGGAGCTTGCGCGCAATAAGCTTCGCTCGAATGTCGATCTGAGCTTTGCGAACGTCAATCTGGCCGATGCAAAACTCATGCTGCTGCGCGCGCGCGACCGCCTGCAAGCCGGGTACGCGGCGCTGGCCCAGGCGCTCGGCACTCAGCAATATGTCGAGTATCATCTGACCGATCAACCCTTGCCCGGCGAAGTATCCGCGGATGTCGATGCGCTGATTGCTCAGGCTTTTCAGAACCGGCCCGAGCTCGCCGGTCTTCGCCTGCAGGTCGAAGCCGACCAGAAATTTGTTTATGCCGAGCGCGATCTGAAGCGCCCGACCGTGAGTCTGAGTGCGGTAGGCGGCGCACTGCCCTACATAAATCCGGGAACCGCCAATCCCGATATTCCCACCGGATATGAAGCCGCCGCTGTGAATGTCAACATCCCGGTCTTTAATGGACACCTGTTCGCTGCCCGGCGCCAGGCAGCGGAGTACCAGTTGCAGGCAAGCCAACAGCGCGTTCGCAATCTGCAGGACCAAATCGCCCGAGACGTGCGTGCATCCTGGGCACGCGCCCGAACCGCCTTCGAAGCGATCGCAGCCACCGAGCAGTTGCTAACCCAGGCCAACATGGCACTCGATCTGGCCCAGGGCCGGTACAACCTCGGACTTGCCTCCATCGTCGAACTGAGCCAGGCACAGCTTGCACAGACCTCGGCGCAGGTGCAGAACCTCAACGCGAAGTACGAGTATCAGGAAGCCTACTCGGCCCTGCAGTACACCATCGGCCAGCTGCGCTAACGGCCTTTTGAGCGCCGTGGATTGCGGACTGGTTTCGACGGTTGGAACAGCTGGTCGAAATGAGCGCGCAGCATGGCCTCGCCATCCAGCGGCTCGAAACGGTTGAACAACTCCGTCCAAAGCAGTGTCACCACCAAAGGCGCCGCCATCAGGTGTGGAAACTGCAGTACGGCGCGATTCGCTAATTCGCCCCGGCGCAACGCACGCTCGCCGAGACGGCGGAAAACATCCATACCTGGCTGAATCACGCTTCGGAAATACGTTTCAGCAAGTTTCGGAAACCGGCCGGCCTCGCCCACCAGCAGCCTGACCACCGCTGCCCGGCGCTCCAGTCCGGGACTCGCGACAAACGGCAGAACGGCCCGCTCAAGAAAATCCCGCACGGATTCGTCAGCCCCGATCGTGCCTGCAGCCGCTTCGATAACGGGCGAAATCTCCTGCTGGATGATCGCCTGAAACAGCGATTGTTTGTTCCGGAAGTATAAATAGAGCGTCCCTTTAGCCACGCGGGCGCGCACGGCAATATCGTCCATTCGTGCAGCAGCGAAGCCCTTACGCCTGAATTCTTCAAAAGCCGCATTCACGATCAGCTGTCTGCGTTTGTCGGTGGAACGTCCGGCAACTTTTGTCGGTCGAGTCGGGCGTGGGACGGAAGCTGTGCTGCTGCGCATACGATTTCATGATAGGATGCAAGTGATTCAGTGAAAACTGACTGGTCAGTCAGTTCGGGAGGATCCAATCATGTCCGTTGAAGCCGTTCATACGCAATGCTGTGTCGTGGGAGGTGGGCCGGCCGGCGTCATGCTCGGATATCTGCTCGCGCGCTCCGGCGTTCAGGTAACAATTCTCGAGAAGCATAAGGATTTCTTCCGCGATTTCCGCGGCGACA
Source organism: Terriglobia bacterium (assembly GCA_021325235.1). Taxonomy (GTDB): domain Bacteria; phylum Acidobacteriota; class Terriglobia; order Bryobacterales; family Bryobacteraceae; genus Bog-105. Next base: position 177,630 of record JAJPHN010000032.1, read on the forward strand.
CCGTTCATCCCTCTACCCTCGAACTCCTTCGGGAGCTTGGCCTTCTTGACGCCTTCCTGCAAGTTCCGCATCAGAAAGTAACCTCCGTCGCTGTGAATCTCGCCGGCGAATCCTACGAAATGGCTGATTTCCAGGACTTGCACACATATTGCCGCTTCGCGCTGCTGATACCGCAGTGGGATTTTCTGAATTTCTTGACGGAGCAGGGAAGAGCGTTCCCGGGATTCGATCTGCGCATGGAGCATACAGCGGAAGCGCTGATCGAAAGTAACGGCCGCGTGACCGGTGTCCGGAGCAAAACTCCTCAGGGTGAAACCGAAATCCGCGCCGATCTGGTTATTGCCTGCGATGGACGCCATTCCCTCATCCGCCGCTGCGCACAACTCGCCGTCAAAGAATTCGGTGTTCCCATCGACGTACTGTGGTTTCGGCTGCCACGGGAGCGGGACACGCCCGAGCAGGTTCTCGGCTACGTAAATTACGGCAAGCTCCTCGTATTGATCAACCGCAACACGTACTATCAGGCGGGCTTCATCATTCGTAAGGGCTCCTTCGACGCCATCAAAGAGCGCGGACTCGACGCCTTGCGTCAGGCTCTGGTTCAGATTGCACCCTTTCTCAGAGATAGCGTGGACGAACTGCAGGATTGGGAGCAGGTGAAGCTTCTGTCGGTGCAGTTGAACCGGCTGGAACGCTGGTACCGGCCCGGCTTACTGTGCATCGGCGATGCCGCTCATGCCATGTCGCCGGTTTTCGGAGTCGGAATCAATCTGGCGATTCAGGACGCTGTCGCAGCCGCCAACATACTCGCCCGCGCCTTACGTTCGGGTGAGTCTACGGACCGTCTGCTGCCGCTTGTGCAGCGCGATCGCGAACTCCGCACCCGCCTTACCCAGCGGCTGCAAGCCCTGGCACATCGCAACTTCAAATACATCTTCCGTCCGGGACCGCTGCACGTTTCGCCTCTGGTGAAAATCATTCTGCGGACGCGCGTACTCCAGCCGGTCCTGTTGCGCGTGGTCGGAGCCGGAATCGTGCCGGAGCGCATCGCGATCCCGGGTGTCAGAACGCGTCCCGCCCATCTTCTCGCGCGCAGGGTCGGTGCACTTGCCGGCGCAACGATCGCCCTCGGCTTCGCGTATTTTCTGCTGGCGCGCCGCCGTCGACCTGCTTAGAGTCCCAAGCATCGAGATGAATCGCCCGTTTTCGCAACCACTTATATTGGTAATGGCCCGGTAACCGCCGCAGGCCGGCACTCAAGCGAAAACGCGTCAGGCAGATTACCCTCGTGCTGCGTCATACTCTCCTTTATCTCTCCGAACAAAGCTGGCTCCGGCATTGGATGGAGAATTCAAAACTCTCGCAAAAGTTCACCTCTCGTTTCGTCGCCGGACGAACGCTCAAGGAAGGCATCCGCGTTCTGCAGCATCTTTCCGCCGAACGTATTCTCGGAACACTGGATTTCCTCGGTGAGAATGTTCACTCGCTCGAAGATGCAGCGCGATCAAAAGCTTCTTATCTGGCAGCGCAGGCCGAGATCGAAGGCGCCAAACTTCCCGCCACAGTCTCGATCAAGCTGACTCAGTTCGGGCTGGATCTCTCGGAATCGGTGTGCGTCGCCAACGTCCGGACTCTGATCGAGCGCGCGCGCGAAATGAACAGCCGCGTCGAGATCGACATGGAATCGACCGCCTACACCGATCGAACGCTCAAAATCGTATGCGGATTTCAGGAGAGCTGCCCGGGTTCGGTTCGCGCCGTGATCCAGGCCTATCTGTATCGCAGCGAGGACGACATTCGCATGCTGTCGGAGCGCAAGATTCCGGTCCGTCTCTGCAAGGGCGCTTATCGCGAGCCCGCCAACGTCGCGTTCACACGCAAAAGTGACGTCGACGCAAATTACCTCAAGTTGATGAAACTGCTGCTTTCCGAGGGTACCTACCCGGCGATTGCGAGCCACGACGAGAGCATGATCCGTCAGGCCGTGGCCTATACTCGGGAACAAAAGATCGCGCCCGACCGTTTCGAATTTCAGATGTTGTACGGCATCCGGCGAGATCTGCAGCGCGAGCTTGTTTCGCAGGGTTTCACGCTTCGTTTGTACGTGCCTTATGGGGACGCCTGGTACCCCTACTTCATGCGGCGGCTGGCGGAACGCCCCGCAAACCTGCTGTTTTTGGCGAAAAACCTGGTTCGGAGCTGAGCGTCCGGAACGGCACTCGGCGTGCTCTCCGGAACGGGCAACTGGCGGAACTCCACCGGTCCGAAAGGAGTCTAATAAGAAGAAATGAAGTACTGGCTTTATCTCGCGGCCAAGCTTCTGCTCAGCATTGGCGTGGTTCTTGGGCTCGAAGCCGCACTCTGCGCCGTCTATCCTGCCCCGCCCAAGCCGCTTCCTGGCTATCCGCCCGTGAAATCTCTTTTCCTGTACGACATGCCGTTCACCTTCTTGGTCTTCGGCACCTGGCTGATCGGAGCGGGTTTGTTTTTTCTCGCCTTCTGGGATCAGCGGAGGCGCTGTCGCACCTGTCTGCGAAAACTGATCATGCCCGTACAGCGCGGATCCTGGGGCAACATGGTCGTCTTCGGGCGCCCCCAGACCGAATGGATCTGCGCATTTGGGCACGGAACGCTTAACACCGAAGATCTGCAGATCACCGGCCGTCAGTTTCCCGAATGGCAGCCGCACGATGACGACATCTGGAAAGAGTTAGAATCAGTCGAGCAGGCCCAGAAGTAGTGGCTGCTCCTACGGCCGGCATGGCTGGGGCGGGCAAATGGATCGACCCGCGTTTTCAGCGTGGCGAAGGCACAATAGAAACAGGCTCGACTATTGCCCGTACGCATTAAATTCCCAGCCAGATTAAAGAAGCGCGCCGCCGCGCTCTCACCCCGCACCCGGCGGATCCTTTCCTATACATTCGCCGTTGGACTGGCGCTTTTCGTGGCGGCCCTGATCTGGATTGGCTTCGTGTATGCAAAATACGCCCGTTTGACGGACGAAAAGCTGGCACAGGGCCCTTTCCCGAACTCTTCGCTGCTTTACGCCGCTCCGGAAACGGTCGGCGTCGGCGATCCCGGCACCCCGCTGAGTCTGGCCAGCGCGCTGCGCGAGAGCGGCTACGGCGAGGATGCAAAATCAAACCCGAATGGCTGGTATCACCTCAGCTCCGACCAGATCGAGATCTTCCCGGGCGAGCAATCCGCCACCGGGGCAGAACCGGCCGAGCTGCGCTTTTCAGGCGGGAAAATCGCCGCCATTCGAAACCTGAGCGATCACACCGCGCGCACCGATTACACGCTCGAGCCCGAGTTGCTGAGCAGCTTGTTTGATAAGAACCGGGAGAAGCGCCGCCTGGTGCGCTACGAAGATATCCCGCCCATTCTGGTGCAGGCCGTCCTGTCGATCGAAGACAAGCGCTTTTTCCAGCATTCCGGCTTCGATCCGGTTCGTATTCTCAAGGCCGGCTTTGTCGATCTGCGCGAACATCGCAACGCCCAGGGCGCCTCAACGCTGACGCAGCAATTGGCGCGCAATCTGTGGCTCGACTCGCGCAAGACCTTTGCCCGCAAGTTCGATGAGCTGCTCATTACCATCCACCTCGAGCGCAAGCTCAGCAAACAAAAAATCTTCGAGTACTATGCCAACCAGGTCGATCTGGGCCGGCGCGGATCGTTTGCCATTCGCGGATTCGGCGAAGCGGCCGAAGCGTATTTCGGCAAGAATATACGGCGCCTGTCGCTGGCCGAATGCGCAACACTCGCCGGGTTGATCCAGCAGCCAAGCTTTCGCAATCCGGTGCGCTGGCCGGAACGCGCCAGGGCAAGGCGTAACGTCGTGCTCGCGCAGATGCTCGAGAACGGCTACATTTCGCAGGCGCAGTACAGTGAAGCCGCCGCTGAGCCGATGGTCATTGCCAAACAGGGCGTCGAATGGGCCGACGCGCCGTATTTCGTCGACCTGGTAAACGAACGGCTCACCCAGAATTTCCAGGACCGCGATTTTCAGGATTCCGGCTCGAAAATTTACACCACCATCGACCCGCAACTGCAGCGCGATGCCGCGGCAGCCGTCTCGAGCGGTATGCAGGAGATCGAGCAATTCATCGCCAAGCGCCGGAAAGAAGGCGTGCCGATGGAAGAGCCGCAAGTGGCGCTGATCTGTCTCGATCCGCACACCGGAGCCGTAAAAGCGCTGATTGGCGGACGTAACTACGGCATGAGCCAGTTGAATCATGCGGTCGCCAAGCGGCCATCGGGGAGTATCTTCAAGCCGTTCGTCTATGCAGCCGCGCTGAATACCGGGCTCTGGCGTACGGACAGCCCGATTACGCCTTCCACCATCCTGCAGGATGAGCAGCAGACGTTTGTCTTTGGCGGACAGACGTATGAGCCGACCGACTATCACAAAGGCAACTGGCTCGGCGAAGTGACGGTTCGAACCGCATTTGCCAAATCGCTGAACGTACCCGCGGTTGAAGTTGCCGAGCAGACCGGCTATGGCGCCGTCGCCGAACTCGCCCATAAAGCGGGCCTGACTGATATCCGCGCCACGCCGGCCATGGCACTCGGCGCCTATAACGTCACTCCGCTCGAGATTGCCGGAGCCTATACGCTGTTCGCGAACAAGGGCGTGGAAGTGAAGCCGGAGATGATCTCGCGTATCGTGGACCGCTCGGGCAACACGGTCTGGGCCAACGAGCCGCAGACCAAGAAAATTCTCGATCCGCGCATCACGTTCATGACCGTGAGCATGATGGAGGACGTTTTGCGCTGGGGCACGGGCGCGGGAGTTCGCTCGCGCGGGTTTGCGCTTCCGGCTGCCGGCAAGACCGGCACCTCGCACGATGCCTGGTTCGCCGGTTTTACTTCAAATCTCCTCTGTGTCGTCTGGGTCGGCCTGGATGATTACCAGGACATCAAAATGGAGGGCGCGAAGGCCGCTCTGCCCATCTGGACCGACTTCATGAAGCGGGCTCACAAGCACCGCGCCTACAGCAATGTCACGCCGTTCGATGTGCCTGCAGGCGTTGTCAGCGCGCAGATCGATGCCGATACCGGCCTGCTCGCCACGAGTCTTTGTCCGAAGACGATCACCGAATACTACCTGCTGGGAACACAGCCAACGCAATTCTGTCCGCTCCATCCGGGCGGCGCAACCGAGATAGCCGGCTGGGACACTCCCGCTCTGACAGCGCCGCCTCCTCCGGCCGGACAACCCGCCGTCGCCCAAACCGATCAGCCAGAGAGCGCGCCAGCTGTTAACGGCGAGAAGGATACAGCAGCCCAGAAGAAAAAGGGCCTGTTCGACAAGCTGAAAGGCATATTTAAGTAATTCTTAAGATCTCCGCTCCTCTGAAAAAGGTATATAGTAGGACCAAACAGGAGGATCGACATGATCTCTTCTCAGACCGTTCGTCTCGCCTGCTGTGTCTCCGCCCTCTGCGTAGCCTTGCCAGCGATCGCCGTCCCGCAGCAGCAGGATCCGCTTCTCGGTCCCGACACTCGGGCCAAGGCGTCACTTCCCACCTCGCTCACTGCGCCGCGCCCGAACATCTCGCCCGAGCTGCGAGGCGACATCTTCATGGCGCGCAAGATGTACCGCGAGGCCATCGACAAGTATCGCGAAGCACCGGATTCGGCCGTTATCGCGAATAAGATCGGAATTGCTTTCCACCAGCTTCTTCAGCTCGACCTGGCGAAGAAGAACTACGAGCGCGCCATCAAGCTCGACCGCAAGTATCCGGAAGCGCTGAATAATCTTGGAACGATCTACTACGCGCAGAAGAGCTATCGCCGTGCGATCAGTTACTACAAGAAGGCGCTGCGAGTCTCATCGAGTCCTACGGCGTCGATCTATGCCAACCTGGGCGCAGCCTACTTCGCCCGCAAGGATTACAAGCAGGCGAGCGAGTACTACGAGCAGGCGCTCAAGCTCGATCCGGAAGTATTCGAGCATCATGGCAATTTCGGCACGATGATGCAGGAGCGCACGGTCGAAGAGCGCGCCATGTTTCATCTGTACCTTGCCAAGATGTATGCGAAATCGGGCGCCACGGACCGTGCGCTAATCTATCTGCGTAAAGCGCTGGAAGAGGGCGTGAAGGATCGCAAGAAGATTCCCGATATGCCGGAATTTTCGGTGCTCAAGACGAATGCGGACTTTCAGGAACTGCTCGCCGAAAATCCAAAACCGCTCTAGAGGGCTGGCCTGAGCCGGTCCTTTCACGCCGCCCTTGCCGCCGGCCTGCTGCTGCTGACGAATTGTTCCAGGCAACCGGCTGCGCAGGGTCCGCGGCGAGTGGCGATTCTACCTGCAAACGTACTGATCGCTGATTCCTCGGCTGACTGGATGCGGTTGGCAACTCCGGTGGTTCTGGCGCAGGATCTGGCGCCGGCCCGCAATCTCGTTCCCGTGCTCGTATCCGATGAATCCCAGGTCTACGCAGCGCAGCCGGCTGAGGTTCTGCGAGTCACTCTGGAAGGCCGCGGCAAGGGAATCGAGCTGAACGCCACGGCCAGCAGCCTCGCTACGCAGCGCAACGTTTATACCGGCAGCGAGCAGACGAACGAGGCCGATCTCATCGGCTCGCTCGACAAGCTGGCGCGCGCGCTCGATAGCCACGCCGCCTCCTTCGGAACGCATAACCCGGAGGCGCTTCGCGCTTTTGCTGCCGCCGCTTTCTCAGCAGATCCGAACACCAAGATAGAGAGTCTGAAAGCTGCAATTTCGGCCGACCCGTCTTTCGGACTCGCCTACAGTCTGCTCGTCGAGACCATGGCCGCTCAGAACAGCCCGGAGCTCGAGAGTATCCTCGCAAAGGCCGACGGCCAGCGCCAGACATTCAGCCCGACAGACCGGCTGAGATACGATTTCGTGCGCGCCCGGGTACTGCATGCGCCGCTCGAAAAGCAGGTATCTGCCGGGCTCGCGCTCACCAATTTGCTGCCGAACGACGGTGAAGCGCTGGCCGCCACCGCCGCAAGTCTCTTTCTCCTGGCGAAACCAGCCGACGCGGCCCGTTTGATGGACCGCGCCATTGCCCTGAATCCGGCGAATGCCACCCTGCGGCAGCAGTTCGGCAACGGATTGATTGCGAACCGTCAGTTTGCCCGCGCCGAGAAGGTGCTGAGCAGCGAGCCGGCCGACCCTGCACTGCTCCCGGCGCTCGCCTTCTGCATTTTCTTTGAAGGCGATCGGGCGCGCGCCACGAGCACCTACGAGCGCTATCTGAATACAGTGCCAAATGAAGACGCGAGGACTCTCTTACGTGCTTCCTGGAAGGCGCACACGGGCGACCGGGCGGGCGGCATTGCTTCGCTCAATGGTGCACGTTTTCAGGATCCGCGCCTGGCCGCCTACGCGAAAACGGAACTGGTGGTTTTGTACCTGCTGGACAGCGATCGCGAGGGCGCGCGGCAAGCGAGCGAAAATGCCGGACCGATTGCGGCGCTGCTAGCAGCCGGCGCGAGTTCAGCCGACGAATGGCAAGGCAGGGTAGAGGGCTTGCCGGATGCGGTCGCAAATCCGGCGGTGAAGCGAACGTTGCTGGCTGATGGCGATTTTCTGTTTGGTTTCTACCCGCAGGCGGTCGAGCTTTGGAGAGAAGCGGATCGCGCGGCGGGAGGCGGCGACCTGCGTGCACAGGTGATGCTGGCTGCTTCGCTGCGCGCCGCCGGCCGTGCGGCTGAAACCGGCGCAATTCGTGTTCAGCCGTTCGTGCCGGATCTCAACGACCTGTTCAGCATTATCTCGTTCAGCCAGCTCGAAAAGCTGATGACTCAGGCCGGGTAGGTGTCGGCCTTGGTTTCGGGAGGCGTGATGCGCCGATCTTTCTTGAGCCACGGCTTTGGCTGCTCGCCCTGATCCCGCTTGAACACGCGATCGTACATGTGCTTTCGAGTGGTGGTTCCAAGCGAAGTGTTGTAAAGATCGGTGAGATCGAGCGCTTCCTTTACGTCGGCCTCGAACTCATGAAGAGCATGCAATTGTTCGGAAGTGGCCGGGAAACGCTTTCCGCGCGGGCTCTCCCAAAACATCTGATACCCGCGGTTGAGCAGAGTCGCAATCTCGCCCGCAACCCATAGCCCGGCGTGCTCGATGTCGGGTTGATTTTTGCCTTCGTCACCGATGATGGCGGCAATGCCGTGTTTGGTAACGCGCACGCGCCCGTCGGCCAGCTTTTCGGTTGCGAATCCGGCTTTGCCCAGCAGATCAACGCGTTCAGCGAACGTGGGAATCTTCGGGCGCGGCCGTCGAAAGAACATGACTTCAGTATAAGAAGTGTAGAGATGACTCCGCGACTTCCGATTGCTGCCATTACCGACGAGTTTTCACCTTCTCTCGCGACCGCCTTGCCTGTGATGCAGGAGATCGGGATGCAAATGGCCGAACTTCGCACGATTGACGGCGTCAATATCCTCGATCTCGGCGATGCGGAGTTGCAGCGGGCGAACGATCTGCTCGAACGTTTCGGGATGCGGGTGGTCTCAATCGCATCGCCGCTGTTGAAATGCGTGCTGCCGGATGGCGGCGAACTCGATCAGCGCTTTGCGCATGATGCATTCGCCTCCAAACACCAGTTTGCGGATCAGGGGCGCCTGGCAGAGCGTGCGGTTGAAGTCGCACATTTTTTTCAGGCGAGGATTATTCGAGTCTTTTCGTACTGGCGCACCACCGAGCCGGCGCGCACCTGGGATGCGGTTGCGCGCGCGCTCAGTGATCTCGCCGCTCTCGCAAAGCGCGAATCGCTGATCATCGGCCTCGAAAATGAGCATGCCTGCAATATCGCCACCGGCGCGGAAGCAGCTCAGATGCTGCAGCTGGTGCCGGACGAACCGCTGAAGCTCGTCTGGGATCCGGCAAATGCGCTGGTGGCGGGCGAAGTGCCGTTCCCGTCGGGGTATCGCCTGCTGCCGGCCGAGCGAATTGTACACGTGCATGCCAAAGACTGCCGGACGGAAGGGGACAAGCCGGAATGGGGACCGCTCGGTACGCGCCATGTGGATTGGAAAGGCCAGATCGAGGCGTTGCTGGCGGACGGGTACAAGGGCGCGATCAGTCTGGAGACGCACTGGGCTGGACCGAACGGGGACAAACGGGAAGCGAGCCGGATTTGCGGCTGGAATCTGCGCGGGTTCGTGTCGGGGTGAGAGATCGTGAGAGGCATTCGGTGACCGCTCCTTTTCGCCACCGGCGCGGAAGCAGCTCACCTGCTGCAGCTTGTGCCGAATGAAGCGCTGAAGCTCGTCTGGGATCCGGCAAATGCGCTGGTGGCGGGCGAAGTGCCGTTCCCGTCGGGGTATCGCCTGCTGCCGGTCGAGCGAATTGTACACGTGCATGCCAAAGACTGCCGGATGGAAGGGGACAAGCCGGAATGGGGACCGCTCGGTACGCGCCATGTGGATTGGAAAGGCCAGATCGAGGCGCTGCTGGCGGACGGGTACAAGGGCGCGATCAGTCTTGAGACGCACTGGGCTGGACCGAACGGGGACAAACGGGAAGCGAGCCGGATTTGTGGCTGGAATTTACGCGGGTTGGTGTCGGGGTAATGACCGCTCCTTTTCGCCACCGCCGCGGAAGCAGCTCAGATACTGCAGCTTGTGCCGAATGAAGCGCTGAAGCTCGTCTGGGATCCGGCGAATGCCCTGGTTGTGGGCGAAGTGCCGTTTCCGTCCGGCTATCGGCTGCTGCCCACGCAGCGAATTGTACATGTGCATGCCAAAGACTGCCGGATGCAAGGGGAGAGGCCGGAATGGGGACCGCTCGGTACGCGCTATGTGGATTGGGAAGGCCAGATCGAGGCGCTGCTGGCGGACGGGTACAAGGGCGCATCAGTCTGGAGACGCACTGGGCTGGACCGAATGGGGACAAACGGGAAGCGAGCCGGATTTGTGGCTGGAATTTACGCGGGTTCGTGTCGGGGTGAGAGATCGTGAGAGGCATTCGGTGACCGCTCCTTTTCGCCACCGGCGCGGAAGCAGCTCACCTGCTGCAGCTTGTGCCGGAGGAAGCGCTGAAGCTCGTCTGGGATCCGGCGAATGCCCTCGTTGCGGGCAAAGAGCCGTTTCCGTCCGGCTATCGGCTCTGCCCACGCAGCGAATTGTACACGTGCATGCCAAAGACTGCCGGATGCAAGGGGAGAGGCCGGAATGGGGACCGCTCGGTACGCGCCATGTGGATTGGAAAGGCCAGATCCAGGCGTTGGTGGCGGACGGGTACAAGGGGGCGATCAGTCTGGAGACGCACTGGGCTGGACCGAACGGGGACAAACGGGAAGCGAGCCGGATTTGTGGATGGAATTTACGCGGGTTGGTGTCGGGGTAATGACCGCTAACCGCTCCTTTTAGTCGCGGCTCAGTTAGCTCGGCTCCGATTCGGGGCTTTTTTTACGAAACGAACTTTGGCAATGGCCGGTCACCGGGATTTGTGAAATAGCCGGGTGCTTTGTTTTGAGTGGGTTAGCGGTCACCGAGAGAGGTGGGGAGAGCGGGGGTGGGCGATGATTCGGCGAGATGGGGAAGTCGGTGGAGGGCAAGCGGAAGTCGAGCGTGAACGCGACGACGCATGGCGTGCTGTCGAAGCGCGTGCTGCTGCCCGGGGAGGATGCGGAGGAATTAGAGACCTGCGCGGAGGGATGGCTGCGGACGTATGCGCCGCGGGA
>JAJPHN010000030.1 GCA_021325235.1 Terriglobia bacterium
CTGTTCTTCGCTGAACCTGCTGTTCTTCACCTTTTCGTTTTCCTTCCGCAACTTCGTTGCTTCGGAAAACCCAGTTTAGAGTGGCTCAGTTCTGTCGGGCAAGGTCAAACAAACTTACCGTTTTCATAATGAACTTCCTCGCCCCTGTTTCTTAGTAGGTTGCCAAGAACCCCCGTTGATCCGCGATAATCAGCCGGTCATCAACCGCACCGCGCCCGGGGAACATGATACCGGTTGAATTGCGTGGTGAAACAAGCTGTTTCAAACGAGGCAATTCGGCTTGGATGATACTGGTAATTGTTCCAGAGTTTACGTCGAGAACAGCGATATAGGCAGGACCGGCCGCAGATGTACCAGCCAAGCAAATGTAAATTAAACCGGCTCTCGTTGCTGCCGCCCATAATACTCGGCTCGATTCGCTGGGTGGAGCAGGTCTGGAAAAAGACATTCCAAGCGCTTGGTAAGCCGAATCAAGTGGTGCGGTGTACGACTTGATAACCGACCCCTTGCGGTTATGGATAACAACCCCCTCTGTCATATCACCGAAAGTGAAAAAACCCTCGTTCCCAGGAAGGGCACCAACGTACACTCTTTGACCTGATGTCTTATCGTTTGCGTCCGATACGTCTGCCTTCTCGTACAGTGAAGCAAATAAGTTCTTGTTTACCAGAGCTCCAGGGACTCTCCAGACGATGCCTGTCTGAGTAAGGAAAGGAGAAGCTGAGGCCTCCGGCAAAGAATAATGGTCGACCACTGATCCTTGCCAATCCAGCACCAAAACCGTTTCGCCCTCAGCGGGAGGGAGCGTACGTTGCCAAATGTGAATGTTGTGGTCCTGATCTAACGCAAGCTGTCGCACACGGCCGGCGAATATAAACGTGTGTTCCTCACTGTCTGTCCCAACAACAAATCCAGTCGACCGAGGAGAAAGTGGGACGGAGATAGCCCATGAGCCATTGGCTTGACTTATTTGTCCCAGCGCTATTCGTTTATTTCGATCGGAAACGTCAGCCTCGTACTTCAACTCGCGCCTGAGAATATCGTTGATATTGATTACCTGTTTTACTGCCGACACCTGAACGGCAGGTATGTCCGGAGACTGAGCAGTCGCCGGGAAAAAGGCACAAACCGACAGTGCAGGAACTATCATCAGAAGGTTCGGTTTGGCGTGTCCCGTTTCAAGGGAAACGCCACACTTCTTTCGAACAAGCATTCAGGTTTTTCTCCTTTTTGCGATGGGCAGGTAGAACTCCAAATGAGGCCGAGAGATTGAATGGCACATGCGGCTGCACTGCATCGCCTATCGAGGACACAGTATGGGGTTCCGGGACAATACTTCAAAACGAAATGAACTGGTGAGTCGTGTCAAGTTGCTTCTCCACCCAAGCATGGCGGCCTGGAGCAACTTCGACGACGCGTCCGAGCGGTTCTTGGCGTTTGATTCCGCATCGAGCGGCGCTGTGAGCAGAATTACATCGTAAACCCATAGGTCATCGCGCATGTCGGTATCTCGATAAAGTTTTGAGCGATAACGAAAGACGTTTCCATACGAGTCGGTTTTGCGTGAACTCTCATAATGTAGTTCAATTGCGGTAATTCCGAATTCATACAGATGGTGTAACTCTTCGGGCTGACTGATCCCGTCACGGTTCAAATCTTGCCACAACAAAAGACGCGGATAGACCGCATCACGTCTGTCGATAATGCCGTCTCCGGTGCCTCCATTCTCAGGCCGATCAAACACTGCGAGCGCCAAAAAGCCATTCTTCTCTTGGCCATCTGGCGGCTGCGGTTGCATAGTCCTATTTCCAAACAATTCTGCACCACTGTCGATCTTGCCGTTGCCATTACGATCCAATGCCAGCCAAGCATTTCCAGAGTTCTTCGCCGTCCACGACACGCGTTCCTGCATGCCGGTACCCGAAAGGTCGAACTTGACACCATGCTCCAGATCGGTCAGCGAAAATCCTCTCCCGCCAACGTCAATAATGATCGGAGTCTGCCCATTGCAACACCAATTATCGATATTCCTGGCATTGGTGGGACATCCGGTTGCGGGATATTCGTCGAAGTTCGCGGGACCCATGCATTCGCCAGTCGGACAAACCCCATTGCACGGCTTACCACCGCAACTTTGGGCGGATGCGGATTCAGGCCCGGCGCAAACATATAAAACGCAAGTAACGGCTGGCAGAACCGAACAAATTAAGGACCAGCGCATTTACGCACCTCACAGGGACAGCGTTATCACCCGATGAGGCCGTACTATCACTTATCCCGAACAGTACTGCAAGCGGAAAAGTGCCACGGAGCGGGCTAAAGGCACTTGTTCGTCGAATTTATGAGACGGCCGGACCCCGTAAGGTACGATTTATGAGTTTTTTGTACCGAACGCACATTTGCCAAACCCCAATTGGATGCACTTGAAGCGCGAGTGTTATTGGCTTGACCAGCGCGAGTTCCTCAGGCTCGAACCCAGCCGTAAATCGTCGCCTCATACAACGCTGAATCTCGGCGCGAACTCGGATCCCTTTCCTCAGCGTGGTCTGGCTCCGGCTCCGTCTTAAGCAGATAGGGCACGCTCTAGTGATGCCCGCCGCCCGCCGAGCCTCCGCCGCCGCCGTGCGAGGGAGCCGAAACACTACTGACTGACGAGATCCCGGAAACCGAAGAACTCCCGCCGCTGTAGTATCCGCTGCTGTGGCCGCCCGAAGAACCTCCCGAGGATACCGCCGCGTGGCCCGCCGGAACCGTCGCTCCGGTTGCCGTGCGGAAACCGCCGGCAGAAGCATAAGAGCGAACCGCTGCTGTGCGCGCCGCCTCATGCATCGCCGGGGACGCAGCCACCACGCCGCCCACCACCGGCGGACGCACCGGATTCACCGGCACCGGCTTCGTTACCGTCGTCCCTCCACCCCCGCCGCTTGCCGTACCGTTGCCCGTGTAATAGCCGCCGCCGTACACCGGCGCATAGATCACCGGCGCATAGCCGACCAGTCCCGGACTATAGAAACCAAAGCCAAACGGGCTGTAGAAGTATGCGTCGCCCGGCACCCAGGCCCACGAGCCGAAAGCCGAGTTCCACATCCAGCCTGGATTGGCAAAGCCGCTGTAGCCGTAGCCGCCCCACACGCCGCCATAGCTCGACGCATTCACATCGCGCGCCGCCTGGTAGCTCGAAGCCGCATCATACTGCGCCCGCACATTGCTCCAGGCGTAGAGTTCGTCCTGCTTCTTCGCATCGAATTTTTCCGTCTTCGCCTGCGCCAGCAGCACTTCCTTCCCCTTGCCGATCTCCAGCTTGCGCTCGCCGTCGAAAACAGTCGCCTTGCCTTCGAGCACAGCCGCCACCGGACTGTCGCCCGCCGTAAACCGGTAAAGCCCGTTGCGATCGATCAAAGCCGATCCGCTTCCCACCTTCACCGTCAACTGGCTGTCCTTCACAATGTTGTCCGCTTCCACCATCGCCTCGCCCGATTTCACCTCGAGCTGCGTATCGGTCAGCGAAGGCGAGATCATCCGCACCTGGCTGTCGTTCCCCACTCGCAGGAATATACCCGGCGCGAGCAGCACCTCGGCTTTGCCCCGCCCCGTCGAAAGCGTATCCTCCCGGTTCAGGAACGTAGCCTTCGGCATCGCGCTCGAAAGCGCCTTTCCATTGATCGAAACGTCCCCTTCGATGTAGTTCACAACGCCCGGCTTGGCGGATACCGTATACGCCTGCGGCATTGCAGAGACGGCGGTTAGAAGTGCCCCGGTCAGGACCTTCAAAGTGGCGGGCCACGCGCGATTCATACGAAACTCCTTTTCTCGGCTGGCAAACGCGGGCTTTCCTATTCCCCTGCGCTGGCTACATTGTACGCCTATTTCTATCAGGTTAGATGCGCTCATATTGTAAAAAGTGTACGAAGCCTTGCGATACAATTCGTCGGACGGAGCTGACGTTTGACACTCAGGGCCATTGACTACGTAAGTCTCGCTATCTACTTTCTTTTCGTGCTCGGAATCGGCTGGCTTGCCAAGCGCAAAATCAGCTCGAGCGAAGATTTTCTGACCTCCCGCCACTCGGTTCCGGTCTGGATCACCAGCCTCGCCTTCATCGCCGCCAACCTCGGCGCCCAGGAGATGATCGGCATGTGCGCCTCGGGCGCCAAATACGGCATCATGACCGCCCAGTTCTACTGGCTCGGCGCCGTGCCCGCCATGATCTTTGTCGGCCTCTTCATGATGCCTTTCTACTACGGCAGCCGCGCCCGCAGCGTCCCCGAGTACCTCAAGCTCCGCTTCGATGAAAAGACCCGCGGCCTGAACGCCATCACCTTCGCCGTCATGACGATCTTCTCCTCCGGCATCAGCATGTATGCGCTGGGGCTGCTCTTTGAACTCGTCCTCGGCTGGAATTTCACCAACTCCGTTCTGCTCTCGGCCGCCATCGTGCTCGTCTACACGCTGCTCGGCGGCCTCACCAGCGCCATCTATAACGAGGTCGTCCAGTTCTTCCTGATCGTTCTCGGCTTTGCGCCGCTTTCGATCCTGGCCGTTTCCCGCGCCGGTGGCTGGGCCGGTCTGAAAGAGCGTCTTCCCGGCGTCATGCTCCACACCTGGAAGTACGCCGCGCATACCCACGAGAATCCGATGGGCGTCAACGCCTTCGTGCTCATCGCTGGACTCGGGTTCGTCCTCTCCTTCGGCTACTGGTGCACAAACTTCCTGGTCGTGCAGCGCGCCATGGCCGCCGACAGCATGGCCGGCGCGCGCCAGACCCCGCTCGTCGCCGCCTTCCCCAAAATCTTCATGCCCTTCGTCGTCATCCTTCCGGGCATCGCGGCCGTCGCGCTCATGAAAATGGCCGGCAGCGGTTACGACATCCCGCTCAAGCCTAACGGCGCCGGTTACAACTACGATCTGGTGCTCACCACATTGATGGCCAAGTTCTATCCCAATGGCATGCTCGGCATCGGCCTCACCGCCCTCATGGCCTCCTTCATGTCGGGCATGGCGGGCAATGTCACCGCCTTCAATACCGTCTTCACCTACGACATCTATCAGAGCTATATCCGCAAGCACGCCCCCGACAGCCATTACCTCTGGATGGGCCGCGTCACCACCGTCGTCGGCGTCGCTCTCTCCATCGCCTGCGCCTATCTCGCCACCGCCTTCAACAACATCATGGATTTCCTCCAGCTGGTCTTCGCCTTCGTGAACGCGCCGCTGTTTGCCACCTTCCTGCTCGGCATGTTCTGGAAACGCACCACCAGCGCCGGCGCTTTCTGGGGCCTCCTCACCGGGTTGATCGCCGGAGGTCTCACGCTCGGCCTCACCGTAGCTGAAAATAAAGGCGGCTGGATCGCGCCGCTCCATCAGTTCCCCTCTTCCATGGCGCAAAATTTCTGGATTGCCATCATCGCCTGGGTCGTCTGCCTGCTCGTGACTTTCGCCATTACTCTGGTCACCCAGCCTAAGCCCGAAAGCGAACTGCACAACCTGGTCTACGGCGTCACCGACATCCCGCACGAAGCCGACGCGCCCTGGTATAAACGCCCCGGCCCGCTCGCCGTCGTCGTCATCGTCGTGCTCGTCGCCATCAACCTCATCTATTGGTAGAACTCATGCTGGTAAACACTCATGAATGACCTACGCCGCCCCACTGGTTATCTCTTTTCTCTGCTCGGCTTGATTCTGCTGGTGTACGGGCTCGTCAGTCCGGAAGTGCGCGCCCCGCTCGCGCCTACCGTCAATGTCAATCTCTGGTGCGGCCTCACGATGCTCATCTTTGGAGGAATTCTTCTTTGGCTCTCGTTCCGGGCGAAATCGTAAGACTCTTTCGCCAGCATTTTGGCGGCGCTGCTCCGCAGATTTATCGCGCCCCCGGCCGTGTCAACCTGATCGGGGAGCACACCGATTACAACCTGGGCTTTGTTTTTCCCATCGCCCTCGAAATGGCCTGTTATGCCGCCATCGCGCCCGCCGCTCACGATAAGCTCCAGGTCTTCTCGCGCGAAGCGAACGCCGGCTTTGCCATCAACATCAACGAAGTCGCCGAGGCGAAGCCGATGCACAACTGGAGCGACTATGTCGTCGGTGTCGCCCGCGAACTCGCCCGCGACGCTGTGCCGCTCAAAGGCGCGGATATCTACATCGCCAGTGAAGTTCCCGCCGGCTCGGGCCTGAGTTCTTCCGCCGCTATCGAAGTCGCCATAGCCATGGCCCTGCTCGACGGCCGCGAACTCCAGCCTTTGGAGATCGCCAAACTCTGCCAGCGCGCCGAAGGTCAGTTCGTCGGAATGCCCTGCGGCATCATGGACCAGTACGCCGCCGTCTTCGGTCAAAAAAATGCCGCCATTCAGATCGACTGTCGCAGCCTGACCCACAACTACGTCGAGCTGCCGCCCAATCTCCGCATCATTGCCGTCAATTCGATGGTGAAGCACGAACTCGGCACCTCCGCTTATCGCGAGCGCGTCGCCGAATGCCGCGCCGCCGTCGAAGCCATCCAGCAGCGCTACCCCGAGGTGCAGAGCCTGCGCGATGTCACCCCCGAAATGTTCGTCGAGGTCGAAGCGCAGATCCCGGAGATTCCCCGCAAGCGCGCCCGCCACGTCATCACCGATTCGCAGCGCGTGCTCGCTCTCGGCAAAGCCGCCGAAGCCGGCGACCTCGCCGAAATGGGCCAGCTCTTCGTCGATTCCCATCGCAGCATGCAGCACGACTACGAAATCACCTGCGCGGAAATCGACTTCCTCGTCGAGCGCGCCCTCCGCATCCCGGCCGTCTACGGCGCGCGCATGACGGGTGGCGGCTTCGGCGGCTGCACCGTCAACCTGCTGGCGCCCGAAGTCGAAGAGCGCTTCCGCCGCGAGCTAGCCGCCGACTACAAACAAAAATTCAACCTCGACCCCATCTTCTACGACTGCGTCCCATCCCCCGGCGCGAGTAGGATGTAGGCGCGATCGGACAAAATGGATAGAATGGCATAAAAAACAACGCGCACGGACGGGCTTCGGCGAATTCGGTTGAATGGGTGCTCTTGAAGAAATCCTTCCCGATGAGATCAGGCAGAATGCAATTCTCAGCGGGTCAGAATATGTCCTCGCGCTTCGAGACGCTCAGCGTGCCATCGAGATAGCAAGCGAGCGTCTGATCGCCATACTCGGGGTCGAATCATTTCGCATTCTGGCGGCGGGTCTCGCCGTGATGGACTACACCGGCTACAATTTCGAGCTTCGAGGAGATTGGGCGGAATTCGTTCGCCTGAACAATACCGAAGCCTTAACGTTTCTCAGGGATCATCAATTACCCGACGGCCATGGGTACATCCTAACTGCGACTTCAGAGGAAGAGTTTCATGCGCTTGCCGAGGTGCCCTGAGATCAGAAGAAAGGATCTTTTATTTCGGTGCAGCCCGCATCTGAACTTTGTCCGACAAATCCGCTAAAATGTCAGACATGAACGCCAGCGATTCCCGCGTCACCGTGCGCCTCTCAGCCGAGCTGCGTAACCGCTTGCGGGAAGAAGCGCGGCGAACCGGCCGCCGGGAATCGGATCTGATCCGGGACGCTGTAGATAAGCACTTGAAGAAGAAACGTGAGCGAAGTTCTTATGAGGTCTTCAAGCGTGCGGGCCTGATTGGGTGTATCAAAGACGGCCCCAGCGATCTCGCGACCAACAAGAAGTATTTTGAGGGCTTCGGCAAAGATCCTGATTGAATCGCGTTCTGGTCGATACAGGTCCGCTCCTGGCGATTCTCCTGGACACCGAACAACACCATGCAGCGTGTGTCCGTTACTTCCTGGATTCCGGCGCACGTCTGGCAACCTGTTGGCCCGTGCTTACCGAAGCCGCGTGGCTGCTGCAGAATAGGCCAGACATTTTCGCGAACCTGTTAGCCACTGTTGAGAAACGTGGGCTGGAGATTCTGCCGCTTTCGGCCGACGACGTGCCTTACATCGCAACCCTGATGCGCCGCTATCGGAACCTCAGGCTTCAATTGGCCGATGCCGCACTCGTGCACCTCGCCAACCGCGAACGTATCGACACCATCTTCACTCTCGATCGCCGCGACTTCAGCATCGTGCGCGGCGCGCACGGAAAGCGCTTTACGCTCGTGCCATGAGGCGGGCGCTACCCCCCGATCGAGTACATCGGCCGCGGCGGCGGCACAAAGACCGGCCGGTTGATCTCATGCCCCGCCCATTTCTGCCGGATGTTCTCCCGAATCGCCCCTTCCAGCGCCGCTGCCGGGCCATCGAGTAACTCCCGAATATCGGTCTCTTCCAGCGCAAACAAGCAGTACCGCAGCTTGCCATCCGCCGTCAGCCGCAGCCGGTTGCAATTCATACAAAACGGCTTGCTCACCGACGCGATAAACCCGACGCGATCGCCGTTTGCAAACCGATATTCCGTCGCAGGAGCGCGCGGATCGGCATCCGGAACCGCCTCCACCAGCCCAAACTCTTCCCGCAGCACACCGATCATCTCATCCGCCGTCAGCACCCGGTCGAGCGACCACAATTGCTGCGCATCCAGCGGCATGAATTCAATAAACCGCGCCTCAAAACCACGTTCCCGCGCAAACCGAACCAGCGGCACAATATCCGGCTCCGACAAGCCCTTCACCGCCACCGTGTTCAGCTTGATTGCAAAACCAGCCGCCTGCGCCGCCTCGATCCCCGCCAGCACGCGCCCCAGTTCGTCCCGCCGCGTGATCTGTTCAAACCGCCCGCGATCCAGCGTATCCAGATGAATATTGAGCCGCCGCAGACCCGCCGCATACAGCTCCCGTGCGTACCGCGCCAGCAGCACGCCATTCGTGGTCAGCGCCAGATCCTCCACGCCCGCAACGGCGCTGAGCTTCTCAATCAGCTTCGCCACCCCCGGCCGCAGCAGCGGTTCTCCACCCGTCAACCGTATCTTGCGAAACCCGAGCGGCGCCGCAACCTGCACAAACCGCGCAATCTGCTCAAACGTCAGTAGCTTGGAAACCGGTTCAAACGCCCCGCCTTCTTCGGGCATGCAGTAAAAACAACGAATATTACAGCGATCCGTGACACTGATCCGCAGATCGGAATGAACGCGCCCGAACGTGTCAACAACCGCCGCCGGCATTCACTTCACAGCCAGCATGCGCTCAATCGGCAGCCGCGCGCGGTCCATCAGCTCGCGCGGCAGCTCAATCCGCGGCTGCAACGTGTCGAGACAATCCCGCACCTTCTCGAGCGTATTCATCTTCATGTACGGGCATTCGCTGCAATTGCAGTTCTCATTCGCCACGAAGTAAAATTTCTTCCCCGGACTGTCCCGCTCGAGCGAGTACCGCACCCCGCTCTCGGTCATCACGATGAACTCGTCCGCGCTCTGCTCCCGGCACCACTCGATAATCGCCGAAGTCGACCCGATAAAATCGGCCATCCGCAGCACATCCTGCGGGCACTCGGGATGCGCCGCCACCAAAGCATTCGGATGCTCCGCGCGCGCCGCACTCAGCCGCCGCGCCGGAAAC
Organism: Terriglobia bacterium; assembly: GCA_021325235.1. Classification (GTDB taxonomy): domain Bacteria; phylum Acidobacteriota; class Terriglobia; order Bryobacterales; family Bryobacteraceae; genus Bog-105. Next base: position 9,500 of record JAJPHN010000030.1, read on the forward strand.
GTCGCATGCACGATGCAGGCCCCCTGCCAGATCTGCATGTTCTCGCGCCCGCTCTGCTTCTTCACATAGTTGCCCAGATTGATATCCGGCAGAAACAGAATCGGCTTCTCCGCCGGAATCGAGTTGACGATCTTCACCGCATTGCGCGACGTACACAGAATGTCACTCTCCGCCTTCACCTCAACCGACGTGTTGATGTAACTGACGACAACATGATCCGGATGCTTGCGCTTGAACGCCCGCACCCCCTCCGCCGGACAGCTATCCACCAGCGAACACCCCGCATGCAGATCCGGCAGCGTCACAATGCGCTCCGGATTGAGCACCTTGGCGGTCTCCGCCATGAACTTCACGCCGCAGAACACAATCACATCGCCCGTAAACTTCTGCGCCACCCGCGCCAGTTCCAGACTGTCGCCAATCTGATCGGCAACCTCCTGAATTTCAGCGTCCTGGTAATGGTGCGCGAGAATCGTCGCCCGGCGCTGCTGTTTCAGCTCCAGAATCTCCTCGGCAAGTGTCGGCGTAGCCAGCATGTTTGAATCTTCGCCTCGCTTAGAAACGCGGGCTCATCATAAAAGGAAAAGCCCGTTACTTTGATGGTAACGGGCTTTTCTTTGTTGCGGGCTTTACCGAGCCGCGACTGGAAGGAGCGGTCAAGCTTAGAACGTCAGCTTGATCTGCGTCTGCAGCACGCGCCCTGAAACATCCGATCCGACAAACGAGCCGTAAGCGCTGGTGGGCGCCGAAACGGTCGACTGGATACTCCCGTAGTTCCCGCCCACATTGTTAAAGGGCAGATCGAAATTCGGATGGTTGAACAGATTGAACGCGTTCATCCCGATGAGCAGCTTGAAGCGCTCCGTCAGCGAGAAGGTACGGTTCAGATTCATGTCCGTATCGAAGTAGCCCGGTCCCCGGAACGAGTTCCGCGTCAGGTTACCCCAGTTGAACTGGCTGCTGGCCGGCGCAAACGAGCTCGCCGAGAAGCACGGCACATTCGGCGTCGTGCAGCTCCCGGCTGAGAACCCGCCAAGATACTCGGCGAGTATTGTCTGGTTCGCAATGCCGGTCACATTGTTCAGGTTGGCGCGCACCGCGCTGTCCACCACGCTGAACGGATAGCCCGTGTGCCAGTAAACCGTCCCGCCTACCGTCCAACCGCCTGCCAGCGCTCGCACAAAGCCGTTCGAGAAGTGCGAAGGAGCCAGCGTGTAAACGTAGTTCGCATTCACCGAATGACGAATGTCATAATCCGCGCTGCTGTAGTTCAGGCTACGCAGACCGAGCGGGCTCAACTGGTAGCGAATACTCGGTGCCGTCAAAGCATTGAACGGCTCGAGACAGGCGTTCGAGCAGGTATCGAGCGCGTGACTCCAGGTGTAGGAGATGCTGCCCGTGAAGTTGCTCGTAGGACGCCAGCGCAGGTTCGTCACCAGTCCGTTGTAATTCGAGAAGCCATCGCTGTTCAGCTCTCGGATCTGGCCGAAGCGAACGTCGGGCACAGTAGCCGAGACGCCCTGGAAGCCGGCTCCATACGCGTTACCAAAGAGCGTCTGATTCGCTTCCTGGTACCCCTTGTTGCCGACGTAGTTCGCCGAAAACACGTAGTTGCGTCCGAAGCCCTGCTGAACTTCGAAGTTCCATTCGTAGTACTTCGGGTTGTACATTTTGTTGGCCACGGTATTCATGTTCGGCGCGCTGAACTGATTCGGCAGCAGCGCCAGCATCTGCGCGTACGTCGCGCCGCTGTTGAAGCCATTCTGGAAAATAGCGTTCGAGTTCGCCGCCGCGGCGAAGATGCTGTTCGGATTGTTAAGCGCCACCAGTCCGGTCGAGCTGAAGGAAGCCACCGCCGGCGCATTGGTGATCAGACGGTCCGCAATCAGTCCCTGATACAGATCCGAGAAGATACCGAACCCGCCGCGAATCACTGTATTCGATTTCGGATTGTACGCGAAACCGACCCGCGGCTCGGCCACGATCGGCTCGATGCTCGGGAAAGCTTCCTTCAACCCGGTCGAAATCGCCTGGTTGTACGGAATCGTCGGATCGTGCACCAGCTGGCCAAACGGCTGCGTCGCCAGCTCGTTGAAGCAGCCCACCCCGCAGCGGATATTGCTGTTCCGGTCGAAGCGCGCTGCCAGCGTCAGCGTCAGGTTCTGACGAACCCGCCATTCATCCTGCAGATAGAAACCCACGCTGTACATCGTCAGGTTCTCCGCGCCGATGCGGGCAAATGTCTGCGAGTAGTTCGATCCCGTGTCGGGCGACAACACGCCGTTCACGAAATCCGTCATCGAGTTGAAGTTCACCGTGCCGCTCGTGTTGCCGCCGTAGGCATAGGTGCTCACGAAGTTCTTACGGGCGTTCCCTCCGAACTTCACCGTATGCGTGCCGAGACTCCACGAGTAGTCGTCCACCGCTTGCCACTGCCGTACTTTCCGGCCCTGCGGATAGCTGTAATCCGTGCCGCCCAGGTTATTGAACAGCCCGTTGCTGAAGGTAAACGTCGTCGGGAATGTGGCCAGCGCCTTCGCCAGATCCGGCGGCCCGAAGATCGCCGTGTAGTAGTTGCCCGAAAGCAACAACTGGTTCACCTGCGTCGCCGTCACCGTGCGCGTCCAGCCCAGCTGCCCGCCGTACGACGGCTGCACGCTGTTGGCGTTGAACGCCGAATTGATCGGATCGGTGCCGGTCGCCTGTACGCCGTGATCGGTGTTGTAGCGGAAGAACAGCCGATCCTTCGCGCCCACGTTGTAATCCACGCGCGCCGCCAGCAGCCATTCCGTATTCAGATTGTTCACCGTGCTGCGAAACACTTCCGCGCAGGGCGTCGAGGCCGTCCCGAATCCGCCGCCCGCGAAATCGCCGCAGCCATAAGCCCCCGACGGATCGTCGTTCAGCGTCACCGGCCGCGCCTGTCCGGCTCCCGAAGCATGCGCATACAGCCCGAGCGCCGTTTGGTAGAACGGCACCGCCGCCGCATTTGTCGCTGCCAGATTGCCCAGTACGTAATTCGAGAAGGCCGGCGTCGGGATATACACAGGACCGCCGGCCGGCAGCACGTAGCGCAGTCCCTCGTTATCGATGAAGAAGAACAGCTTGTCCTTCACAATCGGACCGCCAATCGAATCCGCCCATTCGTTCGAGATCGAGAACGGCCGCGCCACACCATTCGCGTTGTTGAAGAAATCGTTCGCATTCAGAACGCGGTCGTTGTACCACCAGCCCGCATTGCCGTGCCACTGATTCGTACCCGACTTGGTCACGTAATTGACGTTGGCGCCCGCCTGCCGTCCGTACTGGCCGGTGTAGCCGTTCAGCACCACCGCCGCTTCCGAAATTTCATTCGAACCCAGCGTCAGATTGCTCGCCCCCGAGTTATTGAGGTTCAGGTACGGATCCATATTGTCGGTGCCGTTCAGCGTAAAGAGGTTCGAAACCCCGGGCAGACCGAACGCCGAGAAGTTGCCATACCCGCCCCCCGTGCTGATCGTCACGCCCGGCGTGCTGAACGCATACGAGGTCATGTCGTTACCGGGAGCCGGCAAATTCTCCAGCTGATGCGTGTCGTAGGTCGTCGCCAGGTTGGCGTTCTCCGACTGCAGCAGCGGCGCCACCGAGGTGACTTCCACAATCTGCTGCGAGGCTTCCGGTTTCACCGTCAGATCGAACGTGGCCACCTGGCCAACCGCGATCTGCGTCTTCTCCACATCCGATTTCAAGCCCGTCATGGAAGCCGAAATCTGGTAATTTCCCGGCGGCAGCGTCGTAAAGCGGTACTCGCCGGACTGATTCGCCTGCTGGTTCCGGGTATTTCCCGTGTCCAGACTCTTCAATTCCACAGTTGCGCCCGGCACAATCGCGCCGGTCTGATCTTTTACCGTTCCGGCAATATCGCCGGTCGTGATGGTCTGGGCAGAGAGCGTCATTACGCCGAATAAGGCAGCCAGCAACAGTGCCGGAGCCGCCTTGAAAATCGACGAAACGAACCCAGAGGTGCGTAGCACGGACCTGATTTGTTTCATGTGTTTTCTTGAATTCCTCAAACTTGATGAACTAAGTTCTTTGGATTAGTCGTGACGTGAATGTCACGACTCGGTTAGCTCACGGTCATTCCAAGCAATCACTTGGCCAACATGCAATCGCTTTGAAATGAGCGAGTTAGACCAGGAAAGATGTATGCAATATCGAATTACGGAAGATGGCCGTTTCGAAAAATGGAAATGCAAAAAGGCCGCCCTCGCACAGAAAGGCGGCCCTAGTATTTTGTACCTAATTGTATGAAATTAGAAAATGATCTTCGCCGCCAGCTGTAAATTCCGCCGGTCCGTAGTATTCCCCGCGCATCCTCTGCAGGCTGGAATATAGGTGCTCGAAGAAACATCCGCCCCGGCGCCCTGCACATAGAGATTGGCGTGATTGAAGATGTTGTACGCCTCTCCGCGAAGCTGCAGCTTCCACTTTTCACTGAACGAGAAGGTCTTGTAAATACCCACGTCCACGAACCACAACCCCGGCGCCCGGAACGTGTTCCGCCCGCTCATTCCGGCCGGGAACGGTGGCAAATCGGAATAGAAGTAGATCGGATTCGTGTAGTTGTACACGTTTGTGAAGTTCAGATAGTTGAACGTATTGGCGGCGCCCGCCACTGCAGGAGGATTGCTGGGCCCGTTTACCGGTACGGCTCCCGTGAATTCGGCGCGCGGACATACGTACTGCGCGTTCGTACAGTCGAAAATGGAATACGGCTGCCCGGTTTCCGCCGTCCAGATCGGGTCCACCGACCAGCCACCCAGGATCTGATGGGCCAGTCCGGTCCCGCTCTTGAACGCCGGAATTTCCCAAACCGCGCTCACCGCCAGCCGCTGCCGGATGTCGAAATCCGAACTGCCCTTATCCAGCATCGGCGCATAGGGATCCAGGTAACCCGTAATGAAGTTCCCGTTATTCACCTGCAGAGAATTGGCATCGCTGAACGTGCTGCTCAGGTTGTCCAGCGCATGCGACCACGTGTAGTTGGCGTTGAAGGTCAGGCCGCTCGAAGCCCAGCCGCGCGCCGTCATGCGCGCCGTCATCCCCTGATAATTCGACCAGCCTCTGTCGCCGCGGCGATTGATTCCGGTGTATTGATCGTTCAGGTAACTCGAGCAATCGCCAGCGGCATAGCTGCACGGATCGCCCAGAAACACATTCCCGTAGCCAGGCCGGTTTAACAGCGAAATGTCATATAAATGCACGCCGCGCGAGCCATTGTAGTCCAGGCCAAATACCACACTCTTGCCCGCCTGCTGCTCGAGCGTCAGATTCCAGAAGTGGCTGTAAGCCGTACGAATATTCGAATCCACGTTTCGGATTGAAGCCGCAGGTAGCGTATACGTTCCGCTCGCGCCCGACAGCGGCCCGAAGTTATTCGCCGAAATCGGGATCACCCCAAACTTTGATGCATTCAGCTGCACCGTTTCGTAATTCGGCGGGTTCTGAATCACATTGAACGTCACGTTGCCGAAGTTCCGGATGTATCCCATCCCATAGCCGCCTCGCAGCGCCGTCTTGCCATCCCCCGCCACATCCCAGGCAAACCCGAGCCGCGGCGCAAAATCGTGCCAGTCACTTTTCCAGAGCTGCCCGATCGGACTGTTCGGCGCCAGAAACACCTGCCCGTCACGAATTCCCGCTGGTGTGTCGATCTCATTCGCCGGATCGTAGAAGTTCGAATCGAGCTTCGGATTCTTGTTGTGCTGCACACCAAAGTGCTCCCAGCGCAGCCCGATGTTGGTCGTAAAGCGCGGCACGATCTTCCACGAGTCCTGCACATACAGCGCCCCTTCGTCGAAACGGTTGCTGCGGCTGAAGTTCGGCGGACCGATCGGCAGCGTCACCGTTTCGCCCGGTAGCTTGCCCTGCGGATTGATCGCCACCTGCATCCGGTAGAGCTGCCCGGCGAGGAAATTCCCCACCGCGCCCCCAATCGATCCAGAGCTCAGATACTCGCCCGCTGTTTCGTAGGCGCCGAAGGTCCGGTTATCCCGGATGTAATCGAAACTGCCGCCGAACCGCAGCTGGTGCTTGCCGTGGTTCCAGTTCAGATCTTCATACAGCTGCCCGATATTCTGCGGGCCGCCGAACGGAATGCCCGCGCCCGGCGAGAACGGCTCGTACCCCGGAAACACCACGCTGCTCTGCCCCAGGCTGATCGTACCCGTCGGATTCACATAGAGCGTCGGCACCGCCGGCTGCTGCCCGAACGGGTTCGTGTTCACCAGGCGATTAAACACCACCTTCGACTGCGAAACCAGGCTCGGAGAGAAGCTGTGCGTGATCGAAAACAGGCCGTTGTTGTTGAAGTTCGTATTGGCCGAGTCGAAACCCTGATACGGACTGTTCGAGATTGCACCCGCCGGATTCAAAACGCTCTGCAGCGCATACCGTCCGTACATCTGCGTCCGGTCGCTCAGGTTATAGTCGACCCGCGCCACCGTCTGGTACTCGTTATCCGGCACCCCGCCGCCCGCATCGCCCGCAAAGCTGTAGGCCACCTGCGAAAAGAGCGGCGCATTCGGGTTATATCCGGCGCAGCGCGCGTTCGTACCGCAAACGTCGATACCCTGCGCCGCAAAGCCGTTGATGCTCTGCGTCTGCAGCAGCACGTCGTTCGACTTCAGATGGCCATAGGTACTGAAAAAGGACTGCGTATTCGGCGAACTGGCCGCGATGAACTCCGGCGTCGGCACCCAGACCGTAGTGAACGCAGAGCTGCGGATCCGAATCCATTCCGTGCTGCTGAAGAAGAACAGCTTGTCTTTCTTCACCGGCCCGCCCACCGAGTACCCAAACTGGTTACGCGTGAAGACCGACTTCGGAAGGCTCTTCGCGTTGTTGTCAAAACTGTTGGAAGAGAGCGCCGAGACGCGGTTGAATTCATACGCCGTCCCGTGAAATTCGTTGGTGCCCGATTTCGTCACCACGTTCACCACACCGGCTCCCGCACGTCCATACTCCGCCGTGAAGCTGTTGGTCAGAATGCTGAACTCCTGCACCGAGTCGAGCGGCACCGCCTGCCCCACGCTGGCCGTAAATTCATCATTATTCGCCGCGCCGTCGAGCAGAATGTTGGTGCTCTCCGCCCGCTGCCCGTTGATCGCAAAGCCCACGCCGCGCCCGCCTGCGTTGTCGTCCGAGGCGTTGCCCGAAATCGCCACCAGCGCGTATGGATTCCGCGTCAGCGTCGGCAGCTCCGTCACCTGTTTGCTCGATACCACCGTCGAGAGCGTCTGCGTCTCGGTGTTCACCGCCACCGCCGCGCCGCTCACCTCCACCACCGTCCCGGTCTGCCCCAGCTCCAGCCGTGCATCGATACCCGCCTTGCCGCCCACCGTCAGCACCACCTGCTGCTTGAACGTCGCAAACCCCTGCGCCGTCACCGTCACCAGGTAATTGGCCGGCAGCAGGTTCGTCACCGCAAAGTCGCCGGCGCTCCCGCTGGTCGTCGTTCGCTCGGCGCCCGTCGCCGTATTGGTCACCACGATATTGGCATTCGGCACCGTGGCCCCCGCCGGATCGAACACTGTGCCAGTGATCTGACCGGTTTCAGCCTGGCCCCAGACCAGCGACGAAACCGCGGCAACCGTAACCAGAGTCAGCAGACTGCGAATGGCAAAACGCTTGAGCATGCAAAACCCCCAGAGAGAACTCGGGCGAGTTCTTGCAATTTGCTAGCCGCCAGCTAACGCCTCTATAACGTTGTACTTACGTGAAACTTTACTACAGAATCCAATAGAAAAGGACTAGCCGCTCCCATTTCTGGGAGCGGCTAAACCGAGCCCCGCGCGCAGCAAGCGGGCCCCGAACGCCCTAGAACGTGAACTTACCCGAGAACTGGAACCGTCGCGCCACGCCGTTCGACCACGACCCGCCCGCGCTCGGCCCGTAAATCCCGCCGTCCCCCGCCAGACAGTTCGCCTTCCCAAATCCGCCGGAACTCACGTCGGTCGTAACGCAGTCGAAGTTCGGATGATTCAGCACATTCACCGCGTCCGCGCGCACCTGCAGGCCAACTCGCTCCGTCAGCTTGAACGTCTTCGAAATCGCCGCATCAAACCCGTTGAACCACGGTCCGCGGAAGGCGTTTCGTCCCATGCCGTAGCGAATCGCCCCGGAACCGCCCGGATTCTCAAACAGCGAGCTCACACTCGTGATCCCTAAGTTCAGGTTGCACGTCGCAATCGATGTCGCGCTCGATTTGGCCCCTGGAAACCCGCAACCCACTGGCGAGTTGTCCTTGAAAATGCCATCCGCCGGGCTGTAACTCGAGTACGGGTTGCCGCTACCGATATAGATGGGCCGGTCATTCTTCACCCCGTCCAGGTTGTAATCGCCCCCGATGTTTTCCGGAACTCCGTTCGCATCCACATAGTCGCCGGCAAAGCGAGTCATCGACGTATAAATTTCAATCGGATGCGGCGAGTACATCTGGTAGAAGCCGGAAACTTGCCAGCCGCCAAAAACCTCACCCCAGAAATTTCGCTTGTCTCTTAAGAACGGCAGCTGGTAAACGAAATTGGCCTTCGCCGAATGCGTATGGTCAAACGAGCCCGGACCGTACTCGTTGCGATTGTCCGTGTTCGTAATGAAATAATACGGCGAGCTGTAGCTGCCCTGCGTCGTTTCCCCCGCAAACAGGTCCGAGCCGAAATCCATCAGCTTCGACCACGTATAACTCAACTGGAACTGCAGCCCGTTCGAAAAACGCTTCTGCAGCTCCGTCACCAGCGCATTGTAGTTCGAGCTGCCGTTATTGGCCCGATAGTTGAAGCCGTTGTAATTCGGGTTCGGATAAACCGGCGAAAGATTCGCGTTGTACGCGTCCCCGTCATAGCGGTTCAAATTCATCAAATTCGGCAGATGCCGCCCCAGCGATCCCTGGTACCCGACCCGCATCAAATAATTCGTCCCCAGCTGCCGTTCAATCGTCAGATTGAAATTCTGCGATGAGGCGTCCTTGAGCGCCACATCCATCGTGCGCAGCGAAACGCGCCCCGGACCCACCGCCGGATCATACGCCGACCCGATCGAAGAAGGATTCGAGTAGTAAATCAGATCGCCGCCCGTCGCGTCGTGATCCACCAAGGCATAAAAGGGCGGATTCCACGCCGCGTTCGACCACACGTTATCGAAAATCCGGTCATAGAAAATGCCGTAAGCCCCGCGCACCGATGTCTTGCCATCGCCCGCCACATCCCACGCAAAGCCGATGCGTGGCGCGAAATCGTGCCAGCGCGGCTTCCACATCGTACTCACCGGCCCCACCTGCGCGTTCGCAATGCAACTGATCGAAAGACAGTTCAGATTCGTGAATTGCGAAAGAATATTGTTCACTTCCCGTGGCGCGCCAAAATGCTCCCAGCGCAGCCCCAGGTTCAGCGTCAGCCGGTGCGTCAGCTTCCAGTCGTCGTTCGCAAACGCCGCCCCGTCTTCCCCGATGTAGTGGCGGTAGGCATTCGCTTTCGCCCCCGAGCGCGGGTCAATCGACATCTCCTGGTAATACGGAAAATCGTTTTGGAAGTTGCTGTCCAGATAGTTCACGTTCTGGATGGTTCCGTTCGGCCCGCGCGGCCTCGCCGGGATCGGTCCGCCCGTCGTCGTCGCAAACTCGTAGTAGCCGTTGCCGCCCAGATCCCAGTTGCGGTACAAATTCCCGTACTGCCAGCTCCCGCCGAATTTGAACGAGTGCTTGCCTTTGGTCCAGCCCAGGTTGTCCTGCACCTGCCAGCGGTCCTGCGTAAAGGCCGAGAGAATGTACTCCGAATTCGGCCCGATGTCGAAGCCCAGACCGTTGTAATTCGCGCCGTCAATGTAAATTTCGGGCGTCGAGAACTGCCCGTTCTTGCCGTAGTACGTATCCGAAAAATGCCGGTTATGCGCCCCCGTGAATTCATTCACCAGGTACGGGCTGAACGTATGCGTCTCCACCAGCCCGATGTTGTGATAATGCTCGGCGTCCGTCGAGGGAATCGCGCTGCTCGCGTTGGCATAGTTCGCCCCGTAGGCATCCGTATTCGTATAGCGCTGCACATTCACCGACGCGCTCAGCCGGTCGCTCGCGCTGAAGTTCTGATCGATCTTGAAGAAATACGTGTTCTGCGTCGTCGGAATGGCATCGAAAACCTGCAGGCAACCGATATGCCCGATCGCGCTCGGATTGTTTACCGCTTCTGCTGCGCACGGTGTATTCGAAGTCTGTAGCGGATATTTCGCCAGAATGCTCGAAGCAATCGGACCCGCCCCGCTCGACATCGCCGTCAACTCCGAAGGTGTCGGCACCTGAATCTGCAGATTGGCCCCGGTCCGCACGTCATACCGGTCAAACGCGAACGCAAAAAACGTCTTATCCTTCCGGATCGGCCCGTCCAGCTCTCCGCCGAACTGGTTGCGAATGAACTTAGGCTTATCAATACTGTCGCGATTCGAGAAGAAATCGTTTGAGCTGATCGACCGGTCCCGATGAAACTCGTACGCCGAACCATGGAACGCATTCGTGCCCGACTTCTGCACCGCGCTCACCACCGCCCCCGCCCCGCGCCCATACTCCGCGCTGAAGCTATTAGTCAGAATGCTGAACTCCGACACCGATTCGAGCGGCGGCGTAATGTTGAAGCTGCCTTCCCCGAAGTTGTCATTATTATCGGCGCCATTCAGCAGATAGGCAGTCCCCGATTCGCGCGCCCCACCCGAAGCCGGCCCGAAGTTCATGCCCTGTGACACCTGCGGCGCCAGAAACGCCAGATCAAAAACATTGCGCGTCAGCAGCGGCGTTGCATCCACCGTCTTCAGATTCACCGTCGTCGCCAGGTCCGACGTCGCCGTCTGCACGATCGTCCCCTGCGTCGTCACCTCAACCGCCGTCGACGCCGACGCAATCTCCAGCTGCACATTCACCGGCACCGTCTGGCTCGCGTCCACCGTGATGTGCTTGGTCTCGCTCTTCGCAAAACCCGGCACTTCCACCGTCAGCGTGTACGAGCCCGGCGGCACCAGCGGGAAACGATAATTTCCGTCGCCGCCCGTACGGCTCTGCTGGCTGACGGACGTGCCTTCGTTGGTGAGCGTGAGCTGCGCGTTAGGAACAGAGGCGCCGGCCGGATCCGTTACCGATCCCGTCACCACGCCTTGCACACTCTGCGCATGTGCTGAGAAGCAAAGGAAAACCGCCAGAAGCGCGGCGGAGATGCTGGACTTCATATTGACCCCTTCTTTTCGTAAGTGGCCAGTCAACTGGGCTGGATAGGTTCTTCATGTTAGCAGAACCTTACTAGATACGAAAAGGGTCAATGTAAGAAAAAAGTAATATGAGTTTGGTAGCGATCCCCGCCACCGAGCGCCGACTCTCGTAACCGACCCGCGAGCCGTCTTAACCGAGCCGCGACTAAAAGGAGCGGTTATTTACCGCGCCGCCAGCAACGCCCGCAAATGCCGCGCACGCTCCGGCGAACGCAACTGCCGCAGCGCCTTCGCTTCAATCTGCCGTATCCGCTCCCGCGTCACGTCAAATTCCTGGCCGATCTCTTCCAGCGTGTGCTCCCGCTCGCACCCGATCCCAAAGCGCAGCCGGATCACCTTCTCCTCTTTGGGCGAGAGCGTCTTCAAAATATTCGCCGTCTCATCCCGCACGTTGGAGTCGATCACCGCATCCACCGGCGAGCCCACCCAGCGGTCTTCGATCAGATCGCCCAGCGCCGATTCGCCGTCCCGCCCCACCGGCGTCTCCAGCGACACCGGATCCCGCGAAATCGTCTTCAGCTTCTGAACTTTCTCCACCGGAATGTCCATCCGCCGGCTGATCTCTTCGTTCGTCGGTACCCGCCCCAGCTCCTTCTCCAGCTCGCGCGTCGCCCGCAGGAACTTGTTCATGCTCTCGTTCATGTGAACGGGAATGCGAATCGTCCGCGACTGGTCCGCAATCGCGCGCGTGATCGCCTGCCGGATCCACCACGTCGCATACGTCGAAAACTTATAGCCGCGCCGGTACTCGAACTTATCCGCCGCCCGCATCAGCCCGATGTTGCCTTCCTGAATCAGATCGAGCAGATGCAGCCCGCGATTAACGTACTTCTTCGCCACCGAGACCACCAGCCGCAGGTTGGCCTCCACCAGGTCCTTCTTCGCCCGCTCGGCTTCCACTTCGCCCTGCCGGATGATCGTGAGGCTGTGGCGCAGATGCGGCAGCGGGGCGCCGGCTTCCGCTTCCTTCTTCTTCAGATCGCGCTTGAGCTCCTTCAATCGCGCCTGCGCCGAAGCCGAAGTGCGACTCTCGAGCTTATGCACTTCGCTTTCGAGCAGCGCCATCTCATCGGCCGTTGCTTCAATCGCACGGACGAATTCTTTCCAGCGCGCCAGATTGAACGGAATCGCCCGCAGCGTGCGCGAAAGCTCCACCATCGCGCGCGCCACCTTCCCCGCCCACTTCTTACGCAGTTTCTTATTCGCCGCCGGAACCGCCGCGTACTTCTCTTCCGTCTGCCGCAGCTTCTTGTCCGCCGCCTGGTACGCAAAGAACAACTCGGCCATCTCGGCCCGCCGCTTTACATCCGCCGCGCTGCCTTCTTCAATATCGGAGGGGCCAAAATCGACGTAGCTGTCCACATCCTCGGCGCCCTTGCGGATCAGCTCCGCAAACTCCAGCACCATCCCCTGGATCAGCGGCGACCGGCTGATCGCCTTCTGCATCCGCAGCTTGCCCCGCTCCATCTTGCGCGCCAGCGTCACTTCGCCTTCGCGCGTCAGCAGCGGAACCGATCCCATCTCGCGCAGATACACGCGGACCGGATCATCCGTATAGATGGACTCCTCAACCTGCTGCGCACCGTGGAACTCTTCATCCTGAACTTCCTCGGGATGAAAGAAATTCGAGTCGTCGTCGAATGGCAGCCCTAACGGCTCCCGCCCCTCGGCTAGAAACTGATCCTCAAATTGATCCACTTACTTCATCACCTCTGGCAACAACCCAAACCCCTCATGACCTCGCATCACAACGACAAAATGAACCTCAAACGGCGAGCAACCTGGCTCTCTGGTGCAGCAGTTGGCAGGAATACTGTTCCGCCCAGCCTCCTCCGGACACAATCCGCTGGCGAAAACCCGAACCTCGTATTTGCGCGCCATGATTGTACCCGATCCTCGCAGAAAAGTTAATACCTAATTAGGAAGATGTTCGCGAAAGTGGTTGGTTACACAAATGATAGCGGTTTAACGAGTGCTGTGACCGGCCCCCACCCGTCAGCCTTTCCGCTGCAGCATGACGCTCTTTAACTCGCCGAAAAATTCCTCAATATCCTGGAAATCCCGATAAACCGAGGCAAATCGAACGTAAGCAATCTTATCGAGCGTCTTCAGCCGCTCCATCAGCCGCTCTCCTATGGTAGCGGTCGGCATCTCCCGGTCCGGACTGTCGAAAAGCTCCGTCTCGATCTCGGTCACCAGCGCCGCCAGACTACCCATACTCACCGGCCGTTTCTCGCACGCTCGCAGCAACCCGTTCAGCACTTTCTGGCGATCAAACGTCTCCCGCCGCCCATCTTTTTTGACCACCATGTACGGCACTTCGTCCGATCGTTCGTAGGTGGTAAACCGCCGCTCGCAGCTCAGGCACTGCCGCCGCCGCCTGATCGAATCCCCTTCTTTGCTTTCACGGGAGTCGATCACTTTGTCCTCGCGAAAGCCGCAAAACGGGCACATCATTTTGGAAACTTCATTAAACCAGTCCCGCTGCTTTCACCAAAGCCCGGAATCGGACCCGCAAGCGCGACTTAGAACGCCGCCTCTCCCTCCGCGCCGGCCTCCCCCGCCGCACATCGCTCAATGAATGCTTGAATTTCTTCCTTCAGCGACAGGTCGTACGCCGCAGCCAACGCGCGACTCGCTAGCCCGCAGGCCTCCTTGCATACGTTCGACGATTCCCTCAGGATCGCCTGAAGCAGGAGAATCCGCGCCATCTGATCGCCGTGTACCGCTGAATTCCTGCGCCAGAACGGCGTTAACAAATCTTCCGCCTCCCGGCGATGCTCTTGCGCCGCTTCCTCCGCCGCGTATCCCAAGACACACCGGCCAAATCGTTCAGCGTCGCGCCGACGGCGAGCAGAGCATCGGCGCCACGAGCGAATCACTCAGCCCAGCTCTTCGAGCCGTGGGATGTTCGCGCGTTGCGAAACCTGCTCCGCATCGAGGCGGCCGTACTCGTCAGTCAATTCTTTTTCATTCAGCGAGCGCCGCGCTCGCGGTTTGAGACTTGCATGTCATCGGCATTTTCCTGTAGTTCGTGGGTTGTAGTTCGTTTGCGTAGCTACACCTCTGTCGTTACAATAAGTCTGTATGGCGCTTGAGTTTGAATGGGACCCGGCAAAGGAGTTGAAGAACATCCGCAAGCACGGGATTTCATTCACAACCGCGCGCGAAGTGTTTTCCGATCCGAATCAGTTTGTTTCGGAGAACTATGAAGATGACTTCGAGCAGCGCTACCAGATCATCGGTATGACGCAAGGCTTGGTGTTGCTGCTGGTGGTTTTCGTAGATCGTTCAGCTGATAGCCGCGAAGTCGTTCGGATCATTCAGGCCAGAAAAGCAGAAGCATTCGAGGTGAGCTTATATGAAGACCAAATCAGTTAAGATCAGTGCCCGGACCCGGGAACTCTATGAAAAGCGGAACAAGGCACTCGATAACGAACCCGACGCACCGACGTTGCCGCTCGAAAAATGGGAGCGCGGCGAAATCGGCAAATTCTATCGGCCGATAAAGGAACAGATCACGCTCCGCATCGATGCCGACGTGGTGGATTGGTTCCGAAAGCAAGGGGCTGGATACCAATCGCGCATTAACGACGTCCTCCGGCGCGAAATGCTCGAAAGCCATAAGAAAGCGAGTTGATTTCATTCACTCCGCAGTTATCTCCAGGAATCCGGCCGCCGTCGAAGATGCGCTCAGAAAAGCTGGTTGATCCACCACTATTTCAGACCGCCCTCACTCCTCCAGCACTTCCCGATTCCAGCTGCACGTCGGACACTCGCACCCGCCCCGCGACTCCGGCCGCGGCACATTCGCGCACCCCAGCAAATGCCCGCCGTTCTTCTTCTCCCGCTCCACCAGCTC
>JAJPHN010000014.1 GCA_021325235.1 Terriglobia bacterium
GCTCCGCCGTATTCGGACCAGGCGAGCTGCCCAGATGGCTGTAGGCGCCATCTCAGCCATTCTCACCCAAGCCCAAAACAACTTACACAGAAAATGTTACAGAACCGAGCATTCCGCATCAACAAAAGCTTGCAAGCGCCGATATCGGGCTGGTGATCCTGGAAGCGAAGTCAAACCGAATCGAAGCCTTGCTGCCGTACGCTGCCGGGTGCCTTTCAGCTTTGTAGCGAATACGGCCAGGGCAGATGGTACGTATCGGCGCGAACAGTTGAGAAACTGTCCCGCTCGTGCATGGTCGCCGCTTGGTGCGGAACGTTGAAAATATACTCAATGCCGCTGCCCTATCCTGAGTTCCTGCTGCGTTTAGCTTGTGCGCTGCTGCTGGGCGCGATTGTCGGCCTGGAACGGCAATGGCGGCAGCGGATGGCGGGCACGCGCACGAATGCGCTGGTGGCGGCGGGCGCGTCAGCGTTTGTGATGTGCGCGTTTCTGGTGCGAGACGCGTCGCGCGGGGAAGCGCAGATTGTGTCGTACGTGGTGTCGGGCGTCGGCTTTCTCGGGGCGGGCGTCATTTTCAAAGACGCCGGGAACGTGCGCGGGCTCAATACGGCGGCGACGATCTGGTGTTCGGCGGCGATTGGCGCGATCTGCGGGCTGGGGCAGCCGCTATATGCAGTGTCGCTGGCAGTGGCAGTGCTGCTTGCGAATATCGGCTTGCGGCCGCTTGCGTACAAACTGTATCCGACCCAGCAGGCGAGTGCAGAAGAGGAACTGTTTTATGCGCTCGAGATCGTCTGCCGGGCTGAGGACGAGGCGCATACGCGCGCGCTGCTGATGCAGGCGATTGCGCATACCGATCTGAATCTGACGTCGCTGAAGAGCGAAGACATCGAGGGGACCGCCAGGCTGCGGGTTTCGGCGCAGGTGCGGGGTCTCGGCAGACGGGATGCTGATCTGGAGCGGATGGTGGCGCGGTTGTCGATCGAGCCGGGCGTGACGTCCGTGAGCTGGTCCGTAAGCGGGCAGATTCTGGAGTAAGAAGGCCGCGGGTGCCAGAAAAAGGGAGCAGCGCGCCCCAAGTTGACGCGCTGCTTATCGACGCTATGAGCGGGTTAATCCTCGTGGGCAATTGGCGAGCCTCCGTGATTCGCCAATCCGCCCTCACGAGCGCTTTACTTTAGAGCAAGCCTGGGTCCGTTTGGCGCGATCGTGCTAAATGCTTGAATTTTTGTTTGAATTTTGGTGAAACGGACGATTCCGTAGGACAAAAGGTTAATACGGCTGGCTCAAACGGTTAAAGTGAATAGCTGAATGGCCCTCACCATTGGAACCCGCCTGGAGGATGGATTGGCTGTGCTCGAGCTGAGCGGATCGCTGAGCCTTGGCCCATCGCTTGTCTCGCTACGGAACGCCGCCCGGGAGGCGCTCGCAAACCCGGCGATTACCGGGATTATTCTTGACGTGGCGCGAATCACTTCGGTGGATAGTTCGGGGCTGGGCGAATTGACGATCGTGTACAGCTCGGCGAGCCGGCGGAATGTGCCGCTGCGGCTGGTGGGCGTGAGCAGCAATTTGCAGAAAATGCTGCAGATGACGCACCTGGACGGGGTGCTGCAATCGGCGCCGGAGCTGGCTTCGGCCAAGCAGCAACTGGCGGCGGGTTAGGCCGCCGGACGGCTGGCGATTAAGCTGAAGCTAGCCATGGATCAAGAAGGAAAGAGCTTCAGCGGATACAATCCGCGCACCGGGAGTCCGACATCCCGGCAATTCTACGAGGCGAGCGCAGCAGAGATCGAACGCGCGGCGCGGATGGCGGGGGAAGCCGTGCTGCCGATGCAGCATCTTCCGGCGGAGAAGATTGCCGGTTTTCTCGAGGCGATCCGGAGCGAAATTCTGGGGCTCGGGGATGAACTGGTGCAGCAGGCCGATGAAGAGACGGCGCTGGGCCTGGATAGACTGCGGGGCGAGCGCGACCGTACCTGCAATCAACTGAAGCTATTTGCCGACATTGTGCGCGAGGGTTCCTGGGTGGACGCGCGGATCGACACGGCCCTTCCGGACCGGAAACCCTTGCCGCGGCCGGATATCCGGCGGATGCTGCAGCCGCTCGGGCCGGTGGCGGTTTTTGGCGCAAGCAATTTTCCGCTGGCCTTTTCGGTTGCGGGCGGGGATACGGCTTCGGCCTTTGCAGCGGGAAATCCGGTGATTGTGAAGGCGCATCCGGCGCATCCGGCGACCTCGGAACTGGTAGCGGAGGCGATCCAGAGGGCGGTGGCGAAGGAGTCGCTCCCGTCTGGGACTTTTTCGCTGCTGCATGGGATCAGGCCAGAGACGAGCATCGCGCTCGTGACGCGGCCCGAGATTCAGGCGGTCGGGTTCACCGGTTCGACGCGCGCCGGGCGCGCTCTGTTCGACGCGGCTGCCAAACGGGAGCAGCCGATTCCGGTGTTTGCCGAAATGGGCAGTGTGAATCCGGTATTTCTGCTGCCCGGCGCGCTGGTGGAGCGCGCCGAAGCAACCGCTGAAGCGCTGTATAAATCGGTGACGCTCGGAGTGGGGCAGTTCTGTACCTGTCCCGGGCTGGCGATCGGGATGGCTGGCGGGGCGCTCGATCAGTTCACGGCTGCTCTGAAAAAGCAGGCCGAGCAGGGCGCGCCGGCTAGCATGCTGAATCCGCATATCGCACGGGGTTTCAGCGAGGCCTTCGAGAAAGCGGCGGCGCTGCCGGGAGTGGAAACTACCGTTTCGGTGAAAGCGGCAGAGGAGAAACGAACGGAAGGACGGCCGGGAGTGCTGGTGGCGGAGGCGGAAACCTGGCTGCAGCATCGTGAACTGCGGGAAGAGATTTTCGGGCCGTCAACGATCGTGGTGCGCTGTAGATCCCGAGGTGACGCGATGCGTTGTGCGGAGGCACTTGAAGGCACGCTGACGGCGACCATACACGGAACCGCGGAAGATCTTGCCGGATACGCTCACCTCGTCGCTCTGCTGCGACAGAAGGCCGGTCGGCTCATCTTCAACGGCTATCCGACCGGAGTCGAGGTCGCCCACGCGATGCAGCACGGCGGGCCGTATCCGTCAACGACGGACGCGCGGTTTACATCGGTTGGAACGGCGGCGATTTACCGGTTTGCGCGGCCAGTGTGCTTCCAGGGTTTTCCGGATTCGGCGCTACCGCCCGAATTGCAGAATGCGAATCCGCGCGGGATCTGGCGCATGGTGAACGGGCAGTGGACGAAAGACGCCGTGGCGGGGTGAACCGGATTATCCCGAGCGGGCTCATATTCGCGGCGCTGCTGCCGAAGAGACGTTCATGCGCGTCAAAGCATTCCTTCTCTTCTCGCTGGCTTTTGCCGGGAGCGCCTTCTGCGACTCTTTTCAGACCACGTTTCTGGCGGCCGGGGTCGAAACGCCGCTTGGCATAACGTCTCACTACGAAACGTTCGACGGAATCGCACCGGGCGCGAACAATCTGCCGTTTACAACAACGTATAACAACAGCGGATTTACGGGTACGTATTCGGGTGCCATTGACTGGTATGCAGCGGATGTATTTGGCGGCGCATCGGGAAAGGCAACCTATCCGGAGACATTTTCCGGGTATACGGTGACGATCAATCCGTCTGTGAACTATTTCGGGCTCTGGTTTTCGGCGCTCGACGCGGGGAATCAGCTGAGCTTCTATCGCGATAACACGCTGCTTTATACCTTTACGCCGGCGGATTTCATCCGGCTGGTGGGGAACTGTCCAGGAAGCGGATTCTGCGGCAATCCAAACGCGAATTTTCAGGGTGGCGACAACGGACAGCAATACGCGTATCTGAATTTTTATGACTCGAACGGCACCTTCAACAAGATTGTGTTCAGCGAGACGGGTGGCGGCGGATTCGAATCGGACAATCACGCGGTCGGCTTGCTGGCATCAGCTCCCGGTGGAACGCCCGTGACCACGCCCGAGCCTGCGACGACGGCTGCGCTGGGGATGGTGCTGGCGGCGGGCGGGCTGATCTATCGCAAGAAGCGCGCCGCGGTCTGATTTGATCCTAGCTGCTCCGGCGGAGTTCGCTTTGGCGCATCATGCCGCTCAGATCGGCTGCGGGACGAATCTCGAAGGGGCCGAATTGAACGCCGGGGTGTTGCGACATGAGCTCGACGGCGTGCTGCATATCGCGTGCTTCGAGAATCAGAATTCCTCCGATCTGCTCCTTGGTTTCCGCGTAGGGTCCATCGCTGACGGCCACTCGGCCATTTTGCCAGCGTAATGTTTTGGCGCTAGCCGGGCCCTGAAGGGCTTCTCCGCCGACGAAGTGGTGGTTCTTTCTGAGCTCGTCGTCGTAGCGCAGGCAGCGGTCGAACATGGAATGGCGCTCCTTTCGTTGAGGCCTTCGAACTTTTGAGGTTCGGCATATCCAAGACAGACAAATTTCATAGGCGTTTTGGGGTTGATATCCTTTCAAGCAATAATCGTTCGGGACTCGAGGCGTTCGACAGGCGGGTGCGCGAAATTCTCGCCGGCTGCGGGTGATCAAACATTCCGATCTGCCCGGCTATGCGGAAAGTACCAGTTCGAGCCAAAAATTTCAAATGTCCGCGGAAGTTTTCGGGTACACTAGCTGGTTTGCAACTTTAGCGGTTATGACCGCATCTGATCACGTTGAAAGCAGTAGCGCTCACCTGCCCGCTGGTTGGGAGCTGAAGAGGTTATTCTCCACACGATGAGGCTGAGCCCGCGTTTTTAGAGCGAGGTAAAGACTCAAGTACCGGCCCGTTATGGTCGGTAGCGTATCTGCGAGTTGGAGTACACGAAATGTCACCAAAACAAATAAACGAATTCCGGCGTTTGCTGGAAGCAAAAAAGAATGAGCTGTTGGCCGGCGGCTCCGATCGCGAAGAAATCCTGATTGAAAACGCTGCCGAAGATTTTGACCGGCTTCAACAGCAGCTGAACCGGGAAGTCGCGATTCGCAATCTGGACCGCGAATCGAAACTGCTCAAGGAAGTACAGGCGGCGCTGAATCGCATTGAAGACGGCTCGTACGGGATTTGCCTGCGCTGCGAGGAAGAGATTCCAGAGAAACGACTGAGAGCGCTGCCGTGGGCGGCTTATTGCGTGTCCTGCCAGGAGGCGATCGATCGCATGCGGGCGGACGGCGAAGTAGTCGACGAAAGCACGGACAACTCAGAGCTCGCGGCGGCCTAAGCCGTCGCGAGCTCAGCTCCGCTTTATCTTTTTGATCAGTTTTAGATCCAGCTTCACTACTTTGTGACTATCGAAGACGCTGACGGTCTTCGTTTTACTGGTCATGCCATTGGCTTCGGCGCGGAGCTGGTAATTGATATCGGTGCTGAGGCCGTAGAAATGATAGCGGCCGTCGTTCTGGGCAATGTAGCTGCGAACCTGAAGCGTCTTCGTATCTTTTAGCAGGACGCGGGCGCCCGCAACGGCTTCTCCCGAGGAACTCAGGACGGTGCCTTCGATCGAGCGGGTCAGGCCGGAGTTCTGTCCCACTACGGGAGCCTGGGCCTGCGGCCCGGCAGAGAGCTGAACCGCGCACAGCGCCAGCGAAAAGAGCGCGGCAGCTGCCGGGAATTCGCGTATCAGACGCATGGGCAGGGGCGGGCGGACGAAAAGCACCGATGAGGTAAGTGCGAAAAGGACAAGAGCCGGTTCATACGCAATGCTGCAACCGGCAGGCTAGCGCCAATCTTCTTCCTCCTCGTCTTCGCCTTCCTCTTCTTCGTCCTCATCCGCGTCGAAATCGTCGAAATCTTCGTCGTCCTCGTCTTCATCTTCTTCGGATTCGAGCTCGACAGGATTCACGCTCGCCACGGTTAGCGAAGCTCCGCATTCATCGCAGGAGAGAACGTCGCCTTCATCGAGTTCTTCTTCCTCGACGTCGATTGTGGCATCACATTTGGGACAAGTCACCATATCGGGTTCCTCTTGGTTGAGCTACCAGTGGATCACGCGCCGGGGCGGTCCGTTACATCGTGCATTTGCTGATCATAAGCCGAAAGCTCCTGAGGCGAAACGGTGACGAGCGTTTTGTCCATATCTTCCGAAGTTTCGATCATGTGGCGCAGATGTGCAGCAGCGAGACGGCGGCAGTAGGTATCGGAGAGCTTGCGGTTCCGCTGCGCGGTGAGTTCGAGCAGGACGGGATGAGGCAAGGCGATCACTTTTTCCTGCGGCTCACCGTTGGGCGGGGTAGCGAAAAACTTCACGTCGACGGTGTCGGCATGGCGAATCGAAATGCCTGTTTGAAGCCAGCGAAACTGCACGTTCCAAGTCTGTCCGAAGGGGTCCGGACCCGCCTGAAACGCGCGGCTTTCGTCACTCATGACCCGATGCTAACATGCTCCGGAAAGCGGGAAATCCACGCGGGGCGGGATGAATCAGGGACCCAGGCGGGATGAACGGTAAGCGAAACGGCTGCGTCCGAACGGCTCGATTCGGCATCCGAGAAACAGCCTATGAAAAAACGTGAGCTGGGACGGAGCGGCCTGGAAGTCTCCGCAATTGGGTTCGGTTGTATGAGCATCGGGATTGCGGACGTGTATACGAGCAGCGCGCGAACCGAGCAGGAAGCGATTGCGGTGGTGGATCGGGCGCTGGATCTGGGGATCAACTTTCTGGATACGGCCAATATCTATGGCGATTCCGAGATCATAGTCGGCAAGGCTTTGCGAGGGAAGCGCGATGGCGTGGTGCTGGCCACAAAGTTTGGGTTTGTGGCCAACTCGTCGTTTCAAAACAGGGCGATAGACGGTACTCCGGAAAATGCGCGCCGCTGCTGTGACGAATCGCTACAGCGGCTGGGCGTGGATGTGATCGATCTGTATTACTTGCATCGGGTCGATCCGGGTGTGCCGATCGAAGATACGGTGGGTGCGATGGCCGATCTGGTGAGGGCCGGCAAGATACGGCACATCGGGCTCTCGGAGGCGTCGGCTGCGACGGTGCGGCGGGCGCACAAGGTGCATCCGGTTACCGCCTTGCAGACCGAATACTCTTTGTTCACGCGCGATCCGGAAGGGGAGCTGCTTGCGACGCTGCGGGAGCTCGGAATCGCGCTGGTTGCTTACAGTCCGCTCGGGCGCGGCTTTCTCGGGGCGCGTTTTCGATCGATCGACGAGCTAGCGCCGGACGATTGGCGGAGAACAAATCCCCGCTTTCAGGGCGAGCAGTTCGGACGCAACCTGGCGATTGCGGATGCGGTTGCGGAGATCGCGCGGGAAAAGGGCATCACACCGGCGCAACTCGCGCTGGCCTGGGTGCTGGCGCAGGGCGAGGATATTATTCCGATTCCGGGTACCAGCAATACACAGCGGCTCGAGGAGAATGCGGCCGCGGCGGTGATTTCGTTGACGGCCGATGAACTTCGGCGGCTCGAGGATGCAGCACCGAAGGGCGCGGCGAGCGGGGAACGCTATGCGCCGGCGATGATGCAACTGCTGAGTCAATAGACCGGCAACCTGAGAATCAAATCGCTCGGGCGCGCTGGGCGACGAGGGAAAGGAATTCGTCGCGGGTCTGTTTATTGTCGCGGAACTCGCCCAACATGGAGCTGGTGATGGCTCCCGAGTGCTGCTTTTCGACGCCGCGCATCATCATGCAGAAATGGCGTGCTTCGCAGATCACGCCAACGCCGCGCGGTTTGAGGAGATCCTGGAGCGTATCGGCGATCTGTTGTGTGAGGCGTTCCTGAATCTGCAGCCGTCGGGCGAAAACGTCGACCAGGCGCGGTATCTTGCTTAAGCCGATCACCTTGGAATCGGGCAGATAGGCGACGTGCACGCGGCCGAAGAAGGGCAGCATGTGATGTTCGCACATGCTGAAGAATTCGATGTCGCGCACGATGACGACCTCGTCGTACTTGACGTCGAAGAGCGCACCGTTGACGATCTGGCCGATATCGGTGGAGTAGCCGGCGGTGAGAAATTTGAGCGCTTTCTCGACGCGAGCCGGTGTCCGGACCAGGCCGTTGCGAGCGGGATCCTCGCCGAGCTCGCGGATGACTTCCTGGATGTGGGCGGCGATTTTGCCCTCTATGCTCTGGCGAGGCAATTCGACGACCGGCTTGCGCGGGGATTTGATTCTAGGCATGGATCACGATGGTTTCTGGATTGGAAACAGGACGCCGGCGGTGGACTCCGACGAGCACTTCAAAACCGTTGCGATCGGTTTCCTGGACGTGCACGCGCGCCAGCCGCGCCTCGAGTTCCGGGGGCCAGGCGCGCTCGAGCAGACCGGCGATGAAGGAGGCCAAATTTTCGGTGGTCGGGACGATTTCGCGGAAGTGCGCCACGTCGCGATTGAGATTGCGATGGGAGACCAGGCTGAGAACGTGAGTTCGAACGAGCTCATCGAGCACGGCGGCGCGGATGATCAGACCGGTTTGCGCGTCGATTTCACCGCCAACGGTCACGCTCAGAATGTAGTCGTGGCCATGCCCGAAAGGATTGTTGCACTTTCCGAAGAGCTGGTTGTTTTCGGTTTCGCTGAGCGAGGGCACATGCAGGCGATGGGAGGCCGAAAAGCGGTAACGGTGGGTTTCGGTAGTCATGCCGCGAGCTCCTCGCCGAGCGCGGCTTTTTCGGCCAGATCCTCGGCCAGAACGTCGACGTAGAGATCCGAAGTTTCATAGAGCCGGACGCGCTCGAGGCGGAACTGCGGATCGTCGAAGCGCTTCTCGAGCCGGCGCCATATCTCGCGCGCGATGTTGGCTGCGGTTGGGACGACGCGATCGAAGGGCGTGACTTCGTAGTTCAGGAAGCGATGGTCCATCGGCTCGACCACTTCTTCTTCCAGGATTTCTTTTACGCGCTTGAGGTCCAGGACCATGCCGGTGACAGGGTCGGGCTCGCCTTCGAGTGTTACTTCGAGGACGTAGTTGTGACCATGGCCGTTTGGGTTGGCCTCCTCGCCGTACAACTCACGATTTTCGGCGTCGCTCAGCTCCGGGACGCGGCAGACGTGAGAGGCGGAAAATTCGGCTTTACGCGTAACAAACATCCCTCTACCTTTCGATGCCCGCCGCCGCGCGTTAGATACTGGGAATGAAGGGCGAAATTGAGCAAATCGAGCAGCATTGACGAGGCAAGCGCGAGCGGCTTAAAGCCGCAGCTCGAAACGGCCGAAAAGCGCGCCGGCGCGGGCGCAAGCACCACCAATATTTTACGCGCCCTGCTGGTGGCGTGCGCGGCAGCGCTGATCGGCGTGATTGCCTGGAGCCTGCGCGACACGGCGCCCAAAGAAGGAAGCGCGGCGCCGGCGTTTGCGATTACAACCGATTCCGGAAAACGCATTACGCCCGAGTCGTTCGGTGGTCGGGTGCTGGTGCTGAACTTCTGGGCGAGCTGGTGCGTCCCGTGCGTACAGGAGATACCGTCGCTCGACGCCATGCAGAAGCGCTTTGCGAGAAACGGTGTGGTGGTGGTCGCGATCAGCATCGACAAGAACGCGAAGAAGTACCGGTCGTTTCTGGATCGTATTCCGGTGGCGTTTGAAACGGCGCGCGATCCGGCCGCTTCGATCAGCGAGCGCTACGGCACGTTTCAGTATCCGGAGACATACATCATCAAAGACGGCAAGATCATGCGCAAGTACGCCCAGGCGGAAGACTGGACGAGCGACGATCTAACCCAGTACATACAGACCCTGCTCTGAAATAAGAACGAGCAAATGGCAGTTACCGAGGAGTTGCGGGAGGCGCTCGAAGCGAAGCTCGGGAAACGCGCGATTCTGGCCGAGGCGAGCGATCTCAAACTTTACGAATACGACGGCGGTGTGGACAAGGGGCAGCCGGAGCTGGTTGTGTTTCCACGCGCGACGGAAGAGGTTGTCGA
Organism: Terriglobia bacterium; assembly: GCA_021325235.1. GTDB lineage: Bacteria > Acidobacteriota > Terriglobia > Bryobacterales > Bryobacteraceae > Bog-105. The sequence continues at coordinate 9,850 of JAJPHN010000014.1, forward strand.
AATCGTAAAGCTGGCGCGCGAGCACGGCGTGCCGATCGTGGGGCGAGGCGCGGGTACGGGTTTGAGCGGCGGTGCGATTGCGCGGGCAGGCGGCGTGCTGATCTCGTTTGCGCGCATGAACCGGATTCTCGAGATCGATATTCCGAATGAGTGTGCCATCGTGCAGCCAGGAGTGGTGAATCTCGACATTACGCTGGCGGTCCAGCCGTTCGGGTATTTCTTTGCGCCCGATCCCTCGAGCCAGAAGGCGTGTACGATTGGCGGGAATGTGGCCGAAAACGCGGGCGGCCCGCACACGCTCTCACATGGCGTAACCACGAACCATATTGTGAGTCTGGAAGCGGTGCTGACGGATGGACGGGTCGTTGAGATGACGGCCGACGCGCCCGGGTACGATCTGCTGGGGCTGCTCACCGGGTCGGAAGGCACGCTGGTGCTGATTACGAAGATCGGCGTGCGGCTGATGCGAGAGCCGGAAGCAGTGCGGACTATGCTCGCGATCTACAGTGCGGTGGAGCAGGCGGGCGATACCGTTGCAGCGCTGACGGCCCGGGGAATCATTCCGGTCGCTCTCGAGATGCTGGACGGGCCGATGCTGCGCATGGTGGAGGAGGCGACACACGCCGGCTATCCAATGGATGCGGCGGCGGTGCTGCTGATTGAAGTGGAGGGCCTAATCGAGAGCGTCGAGGAGGATGCGGCGCGGATTGAGGAGGTCTGCAAGGGCTGCGGGGCGCGCGAATTCCGGGTGGCACAGAGCGCGGAGGAGCGGTCACTGCTGTGGAAAGGCCGTAAGAATGCATTTGGTGCGATCGGGCGCGTGACGCCGACCTACTATGTGCAGGACGGCGTGGTGCCGCGGACGCAGATTGCGCCGACGCTGCGGGCGATTGGCGAGATTGGCAGAAAGTACGGAATAGCGATCAGCAACGTGTTTCATGCCGGGGATGGAAACATGCATCCGATTTTGCCGTTCGACCCACGGAAGCCGGGAGAGCTCGAACGCGCGCGAGAGGCGGGTGAGGCGATTCTGGATTTTTGTATTTCGGTGGGCGGATCGATTTCGGGCGAGCATGGCGTTGGGATGGAGAAGATGGAGCTGATGGCCCATCAGTTTCCGGAGGAGACGCTGGAGCTGATTCGGCGATTTAAGCAGTTGTTTGATCCGCAGTGCAGTCTGAATCCGGGGAAGCTGCTGCCGACTGGGAAGGGTTGCCTGGAAGTGCGGCAGCGGCCAGGGATGGAATTGTGATCTTTTCAATAGCCGTGATACCGGAAGACCCGCGGCGATGAGCGAAGATCTTGCCTCCAAGCTTGCGCTCGGCGCATATTTTTCCCCAATGATTCCTGTGGCCCTCGGCTGGTATTGCCATTTAACTGGTGGCAAGCGGCGAACGTATACCGTCCTGCTGTCGGCCGCTTCGGTCAGCCTTTTATGCCTATTTGCCGGCGTCAATAATCCGGCAGCTATAGGACCTTACTACAGCAACGCGCGGTTTGCGGTGATTGATGTCAACTTTTTGGTGTCGCTCGCCGTCGGAATTGTCGCGCTTGGGAGTAACAGCCCGGGACGGCTTTTCGTAGCCGTGGCAGGTCTCTGGCTGGCGGCCGTTTGGGCATTTGTCGCGGCGATCAATTCAGTTGTTTAAGAGATGCGGAATCCTGTTCAACGCTGTCAATTGAAATCTGTTCAACGCTGTGTCAATTGAAATAGTGATACGGTGTTGAGCCAGAGAGCGCCGCTGTCCATCATTTTCTAATTCCTCTTTTCGCTTTGGCTGCTCACCAAGTGGGCAGCAGGGTCGAGGTGCGCAAATTACCGAGAGGAATCAGAAATGGAATCAGGAGAATTTGTTTGCGGGCGTGTCGCATCAGGCGTCCGCGAGCAGTATGTGATCTGGACCGAGCGCGGCGAAGTGACAGCCACGCTCAGCGGACGTTTCCGGGCGGGGACTTCGATCCGACCGTGTGTGGGTGACTGGGTGCGGCTGCACCGGGAGAAGATCATCGTCGAGATCCTGCCGCGGCGCACCAGGCTCTCGCGAAAAGAGCCGGGGAGTGCGGCGCGCGAACAGGTGCTGGCGGCGAACGTGGACGTGCTGTTCATTGTCAGCGGACTCGATCACGATTACAACCCGAGGCGGCTGGAGCGTTACCTGGTGGTGGCGGCTGAGAGTGGTGCTCGGGCGGTGGTGGTACTGAATAAGGCCGATCTGCGCGCCGATTTCGAGGAGTGCGCGCGAGCGGCTCGGGAACAGCTGGGGACGCGTGTACTGGCTGTGAGCGCCAGGACCGGACTGGGGCTGGGAAAGATTGCCGCTGAGGTGAAGCCGGGCGAGACGGCCGCTCTGATCGGTTCTTCCGGGGCGGGGAAATCGACTATTGTGAATACGCTGCTCGGCGAGGACCGGCAGGCGACGAGCGAAGTGCGGCCTGGTGATGCGCGGGGGCGGCACACAACGACCGAGCGCCAGCTTTTTCTCCTGCCGGGAAACTGGTTTCTGATCGATATGCCCGGATTGCGGGAGGTCGGGCCATGGGCGGAGGCTGAGCAGGCCGATGACGTGTTCCGCGAGATTGCGGTGCTGGCGCGACAATGCCGTTTTCGGGATTGCCGGCACGAGATGGAACCGGGCTGCGCCGTGCGGGCGGCCGGTCTGGATGCTGGGCGGCTGGCCGGGTACCGGAAACTGAAACGGGAACTCGCGTTTCTCGAGAGGGAGCGCGGCCGGCGACTGGCGCAGGCCGAAAAACGGCGCTGGAAGGCGGCGGAACGGGCCTCTAGGCGGAACCCGAAAGCGCGCTAAAATACGAAGAGACTACTTTATGTCGTGGGTTCTTCACAACTAATCCACAATATCCTGTGGTCTAGTACCAAAATCGGGATTGACAGGTGGACGGTTCAGCGGTTCAATAGCACTGTTGGTCCGCTGCGCTGATGGAAGGCGCGGATCCCGCCTCGAAAGAAAACGTCAATGCTCACCGCTACTGCAACCGTACCCGCAACTGAAGGACGCAAACTGAGGTCCTTACGAAAAGAGGAGCGCACCGGCGTGTCGTTCCCCCGTTACTTTACGACGAAACTGGAGCCGGGTGTCACCCCGTACGACCAGGTCAACTGGGAGCTTCGTACTGCGACCATTGGCAACGACAAAGGCTCGGTGATCTTCGAGCAGCGCGATGTGGAGATTCCCGCCGAGTGGTCACAGACGGCCACCAACATTGTCGCTAGTAAATATTTTCATGGCCGTATGGGATCGCCGGAGCGCGAGCGCAGCGTAGGACAGCTGGTGCACCGGGTGGTGGACACGATTGCCGACTGGGGCATCGAAGGCAAGTATTTCAAGAGCAAAGAAGAGGGCGAGAACTTCCGCAACGAACTTGCTCATCTGATGCTCACGCAGAAGGCGTGCTTCAATTCGCCGGTGTGGTTCAACGTGGGCGTGAAGGAATCGCGCGGCTACGGATTCTATTTTGATGAAGCGTCGCAGACGGTGAAGAAGCTGCAGCCGGGCGAGAATCATCCGCAGTGCTCGGCATGTTTTATCAACTCGGTGGGCGATTCGCTCGAGTCGATTCTGGACCTGGCCAAGACGGAGGGCATGCTGTTCAAGTGGGGCTCGGGAACCGGCAGCAATCTATCGGCGATTCGGGAAGAAGACGCGCATCTCTGGGGTGGCGGACGCGCTTCGGGTCCGCTGAGCTTCATGAAGGGTTTCGATGCGTTTGCGGGCGTGATCAAATCCGGCGGCAAGACGCGGCGCGCGGCGAAGATGGTGATTCTGAATGCCGATCATCCGGATATCGAGAAGTTCATCTGGTGCAAGGCAAAGGAAGAGAAGAAGGCGCACACGCTGATCGATTCGGGCTACGACGCGGCGCTCGATGGCGAAGCGTACACTTCGATCTTTTTCCAGAACGCGAACAACTCGGTGCGCGCGACGGACGATTTCATGCGCGCAGTGGTGGAAGACGGCGAATGGTGGACCAAGAGCGTGGTTTCCGGACAGCCGGTAAATCGTTATAAGGCGCGCGAGGTGATGCGGCAGATCGCCGAAGCGACGCATCAATGTGGCGACCCGGGCATGCAGTTCGATACCACGATCAATCGCTGGCACACCTCGAAGAACACGGCGCGGATCAATGCTTCGAATCCGTGCTCGGAGTATATGTTCCTGGACGATTCGGCTTGCAACCTGGCATCCCTGAACCTGATGCGGTTTGTGGGGGCGGATGGCGCGTTCGATGTGGAAGCGTTCCGCCATGCGGTCGATACGGTGATCCTGGCACAGGAGATTCTGGTCGATAACGCGTCCTATCCGACGGAGAGAATCGCCAAGAACTCGCACGATTTCCGGCCGCTCGGTCTGGGCTATGCGAATCTGGGCGCGGTGCTGATGTCGATGGGACTGCCGTATGACAGCGACAAGGGCCGGGCGTTTGCGGCGGCGATTACGGCGGTGATGTGCGGACAGGCGTATCTGACGAGTTCGCGGATTGCCGCGGCGGTGGGACCGTGTCCCGGTTACGAGGTGAACGCCGGGCCGTTTCTCGACGTGATCCGGATGCACTGGAACGCGGTGAACGACATCGACAGCAAGTATGTGCCGCCGGCGATGTATGAAGCAGCGGAGAAGTGCTGGCGCGAGGCCTACGAGGCGGGTGCGGAGTCCGGATTCCGCAATGCGCAGGTAACGGTGCTGGCGCCGACGGGCACGATCGGCTTCATGATGGATTGCGACACGACCGGCATTGAGCCCGATCTGGCGCTGGTGAAATACAAGAAGCTAGTGGGCGGCGGCGTGATCAAGATCGTCAACAATACGGTTCCGCAGGCGCTCATCAAGCTTGGCTACACAGCTGAACAGGCGGAGCAGATTGTGGCGCATATCGATTCCACCGGAACGATCGAAGGCGCGCCGCATCTGAAGCCGGAGCATCTGGCGGTGTTCGATTGCAGCTTCCGTCCGCAGAACGGCACGCGATCGATTCACTACATGGGCCACGTGCGCATGATGGCGGCGACGCAGCCGTTCATTTCGGGTGCGATCTCGAAGACGATCAACATGCCGGAAGAATCGACGGTGGAGGACATCATGGAGGCCTACACCGAGAGCTGGCGGCTGGGTCTCAAGGCGGTCGCAATTTACCGGGATGGTTCCAAGCGGGCGCAGCCGTTGAGCTCGGGAACAGGTAAGGGCGAGAAGAAGGGAGCTGCGGTCGTTCCCATTGCTGCTGCTGCGCCGCAGACGGTCGAGAAGATTGTCTACCGTCCGGTGCGGAGGAAACTGCCCGATGAGCGGCAGTCGCTCACGCACAAGTTCTCGATCGGCGGACATGAGGGCTACATCACGGTCGGCCTGTATGAAGACGGGACGCCGGGCGAAGTTTTCATCTCGATGGCGAAGGAAGGCTCGACGATCTCGGGGCTGATGGACACGCTCGCGACTTCGATCAGCTACGGCCTGCAGTACGGCGTGCCATTGAAGTTTTTTGTCGATAAGTTCAGCCACGTGCGCTTCGAGCCGAGCGGCTGGACGGGCAACAGCCAAGTGCCGTACGCGAAGTCGATCATCGATTACATTTTCCGCTGGCTGGGGAATCGCTTCCTGGGTATCACGGAGGCGAACGAAGCGGGGGAAACGCCCAAGCTGCGGCCGACCGTGCCGGATCCACAGGCGGCGCTGCCGTTTGATGCCAGTTCGGTGGGGGATGCGCCGCTTTGCTCGGAGTGCGGCAGCATGATGACGCGCAACGGTTCGTGCTACAAGTGCGAGAACTGCGGCGGGACTTCGGGATGTAGTTAATCGGAGTGCGCTGAGCGTTAGGTGGTAGAAAGGGCCGATCTTACGATCGGCCCTTTTCGTTTTAGAACGAGTAGCGGAGCGAGAGCTGGAGATTGCGGGCGAGACCTGTTTTGCTGGTGACTTCTCCAAAGGTGCCGGAGGTCGGGTTCAGGTTCGGGCCGCTCCAGTTGGGATGGTTGATGAAGTTGTAGGCTTCGGCGCGGAACTCGAAGAGGTTGCGTTCATTGATGGCGAATTTCTTGAAGAGTGCGAGATTCCAGTCCTGGAAGCCGGGCTGATACACGGAATCGCGCACGCCATTCTGCAGGTTGAAGGTGCCCGCTGCCGGTTTGGTGACACTGGCCACGAAGTACTTGGGGGAATTGGAGGTGGCGCCCAGACCGGAAGCGAAATGACCGACAATCTGAGGGGTGCCGTTCAGGACCCAGAACTGTCCCTCGGAGCCGCAGCCGAAGCTTCCTAGATCGGACGAGCTGACACCGGCGAAGTCGTTGTTGGTACCGATGCCGCAGGGCGAACCGGTCTGAAATTGAGCAACGCCGCTGATTTGCCAGCCGCCGAGCAGCTTGCCGGCAAGAGTACGCTGCGCCCGGAAGAAGGGAATCTCGTAGAGGTAGTTGATGACTACCATGTGGCGGGCATCGTATTCGGACGGCGCCCAGAGATTGCTGGTGTTGTAGGTGTCGGGCACGATATCGCGGTAATTGGAGCTGTTGTCCATGCTTTTGGAGAACGTGTAGGCGACTGAGAACATGGATCCATTGGTGAACTGGCGGCTCCAGTTCACTTGCAGCCCGTTGTACATCGAGTTCACAACGCTTTCTTCTTCCTGAATGGCGGCGAAGCCTTTATAGGGGCGGAGCGCGTTGATGTTCACCCCGGGGTTCGCCTGCAGGGTTCCGGCGGGCGCCTGATTGATGTCGTAAACGTCCCAGCCGTGATAGCCGCGATGGCCGACGTAGGCGATGTTGAGCGTGGAATTCCAGAACAGCTGGCGCTGGAAGGCGAAGTTCCAGTTCCAGGCGACGGGTTGTTTCAGATGCGGATTCAGCCCGGTCATGGTCAAGGGCGCCTGTATGCCGCTGGCGAGTGAAGCGGCGGGATTATCGACGCGCACTTTACTGACTGTGACGAAGGGTTGGAAAGGAGAATTGCCGCCCGGAAAAACGTTATCGAGCAGCGGCATGCGGGTGACGAACTCGCCCGCTCCGGCGCGGACCACGGTCTTGTCGTTGAGCTGATAGGCGAGGCCAAGCCGCGGCTGAATCGGGTTGGAGTTGTTGATGTACGACTTGCTCAGGTTCGGTGCAAAAAGGCTGTTGCAGGATTGCCCGGCGCAGATGGGCTGAGTCGCGGCGAGCACGCGGCCCACAGCGGAATTGGGGAATTTGCTGAAGCCGGGAATCACAACGCCGTTATAAGCGTTGCCGGTGCCGAGCACAACATTGCCGGAGGCATTGATCGTGACGGCCTCGGCCGGATTATAGAGCGCGCCATTGAAGTAGTCGGCATTCGCCCATAGCGGGTGGTAACCGGTGATAGTGCTGATGCGCAGGCCGTAGTCAATGTGGAGCCGCGGGTTCACTTTCCAGGAGTCCTGCGCGAATTCTTCGAACATGTACCCGCGCCAGATCGTGTACGCGCGCGGACCGATCTCGGTGTAGCTGTCGGCGTATCCGAGTGCCAGGTTGGCGATGCTGACGCCCGAGGTTGCGCCATTGCCGCTGTCGGTGAAGACGAAGTTGCCGTTCTGGTTATTGCTGCCGCCGGGAACGGTAGCGACGTTGATTTGATCGCCATCGTTCTGACCGTCGTAGTCGAAGAGGAAGCCGGCTTTGAACGTGTGGTTGCCCCAGACCTTGGTGATGCTGTCGGAGGCGGTGTAGATCGGTCCGGAGGAATGGGACGGGTAAGGACCGCCGGCCAGGCTGTAGAAGTTGTCGTTCAGGCTGGCGGTTGGGATCTTGTGGGCGATGTCTTTGCCGGGGAAGATATAGGGGAAGTTGATACCGAGCGTTTCCGCGTTGAAGCCGGGTGCAGCGGTATTTACGGGAATGTAAACATCGTCGAGACTGACGGTAGCGCGAGCCTCATTTACCAGCGTCGGGCTGACGGTCCAGATCCAGGCGAGGGTATTTGACTGGTTAGGGCGGTTGAAATATTTCGGCGTCAGTCCGGAGCCCTGATCGAAGGGCTGATATTCGTTGTAGGCGAGATCGCTCTTGCGGAACTCGATGTGGTGATTGTCCGTGGGGAGAATGTCGAAGTTTAGGTTCTCTTTGCGCTGATTATAGGGGTGGGCGGCCTGCGCAATCCAGTTCTGGGTGCCGCTGAGATAGCCGGGAGTAGGCGTCGGATACGCATTCAGAATAGCCATTCCATTCGGGCTCAGGAAATTGGCGGGAATGATATTGCCGGGAATCGGCGCGCAGGTGGAGGCGCCGACTTTAGGACAGGTGCCCGGGAAGTAGAGCTGATGGGTTCCGCTGTACCACGGGTTAGCGGAGAGTAATTCGCTGAAATTGCCTTGGCGCATGAGCAGAGTGGGAACGGCCTGTGTCTGGGTATCGGTGGAACGCTGCTTGAGCCAGTCTTCGGCGACAAACCAGAAGAAGCGGTTGCGGAATTTCTCCCACTTTCCGGGGATGGCGACCGGTCCGCCAATAGCGAATCCGAAATTGTTGTAGCGATACGGCGAGGCGAAGTTGGTCGACTTACTCAGATTGCGGCCCCAGGTATTGGCGTTCATGTCCGAGTTCTGGAAGTACTCGTAGAGACTGCCGTGAAAATCGGTAGTACCGCTTTTGGTGACCACGCGTATCTGGCCGCCGGACGCGCGCCCGTATTCGGCCTGATAATCGGCTGTGAGGACCTGAATTTCCTGAGTGGAGTCGACGTTGCCGACACCGATCACGGCGCCATTGGCGCGTGTGCGCAGAGCGGGGGCGCCGTCAACGTAGACCATGGTGTCCCAGGAGCGCGCGCCGTTGATATTGAACGGCTGTCCGGCCGGGCCCAGGCCTTGTTTATCGCCCAGGGTGGAACTACTGCGAACGCCGGCCAGCATTTGCGCGGAGTAAATGGGGCTGCGGCCGTTGAGCTCCTGATCCTGAATCTGGCGGCCGGTGACTTCGCTCTGCACTGCGCCCGATTCCGTCTGGAGCACGGCCGCGGTGGCCGTGACTTCGACAGTTTCAGTCGGCTGGCCGACGGCCAGATTGGCATCGAGCGCGATGGTCGAGTTCGCCTCGAGTTTGTTGTGTGTGCTGGTGAACTTTTTGAAGCCCGCCACTTCCGCGGTCATGGTGTAGTAACCGGGAAGCAGATTGGTGACGGTGTAGTGTCCCTGGGTATCGCTGGTGACGGAGTGCTCCTCGTGAGTGGCCTCGCTGGTGATGGTCACCTTGGCATTGGGCACGACGGCACCGCTGGGATCGTGCACGAATCCCGTGATCGTACCGGCATCGGACTGAGCGTAGAGTTTCGGTGATTGAATTGAAAAAAGCAACGCGAGCGCGGCGATTGGAGCCAAAAATCGCGCCGCCATAAACGGCAACCTGGCCATGGAAAGACCCTCCTCGAGACGTTAAGAATTTGTACAACCTGCTTTGAAGCAACCGGGCCAAGACGGCCCTAATGACAACCCAGGATCAAGTATGCCTCTTTTTTGTTACGACGTAAATTCAATCGTGTGTATCAAGCCAGCGAAGGAGCGGTGAGTGGGTGTGAAGGCTTCGTCTAACATCACTTCATGCGGCGCGAATACCATAACTGGTACACGGACCGGCTCGGCCGGAACATGGAATTGCTTGTTTTTGGCCACGCCGGAACTCCGGTGCTGGTCTATCCGACTTCGCGCGGACGATTTTTTGAGTATGAGAACTCGGGCATGATCGGAGCGCTGGCGGGCAAGATCGACGCCGGCGCGCTAAGGGTTTTTTGCGTGGACAGTTTCGACAGCGAAAGCTGGTACAACCGGTCGATTCATCCGCACGAGCGCGTTCGCCGGCAGATTGCCTACGAAGACTATGTGCTGTACGAAGTGGTGCCGTTAATGAAGCGGATGAGCGGGAGCGAGCAGATCACCACCACGGGTTGCAGTCTGGGCGCGTATCATGCATTTAACTTCGCGATGCGGCATCCGGATCTGGTGAACGCAACGATTTGCATGAGCGGCTCGTTCGATATGAAATCGTTCATGGACGGATATTACGACAACGACTTTTACTTTAACAATCCGGTGGATTATCTGCCAAATATCAGCGATCCGTGGTTTCTCGACCGGTACCGCGCGATGCGAATTGTGCTCGGGGTGGGCGACTGGGACATCTGTCTCGGGGAAAATTTCAGGCTGGCGGACATTTTGGGGCGGCGAGGAATTCCGCACTGGCTCGATGTGTGGACGGGAGGCGAGCGGCATGATTGGCCGCTGTGGCAGCGTATGGCGGTAAAATTCTTTTGATCGGAGGCGCGGCAACCGTGCACAAAATCGGAGTTCTGTACGGGATGGAAAATACGTTTCCTCCGGCGCTGGTGGATCGAATCAACAGCAAGCGCGCGCCGGGGGTGGTGGCGGAGCATATTCGCATCGGCGGAATCAGGATGGCAGAGCCGAGCGGGTATCGGGTCATTATCGACCGCATTTCGCACGACATCGAGTTCTATCGCGCGTACCTGAAAAACGCTGTGCTGGGCGGCACGATCGTGATCAACAATCCGTTCTGGTGGAGCGCGGACGACAAGTTTTTCAATTACGCGCTGGCGAGCCGGATTGGTGTGGCGGTGCCGAACACGGTGGTCTTGCCGACCAAAGAGCATCCGCCGGGTACGACCGAGCAGTCGATGCGCAATCTGCAATTTCCGCTGAACTGGGACGAGATCTTCAGTTACATTAGGTTCCCCGCGTTTCTGAAGCCATTCAGCGGGGGCGGCTGGAAGAATGTTTACAAAGTACATTCGCCGGAGGAATTTTTCGCCGCTTACAACGAAACCGGGACGATCTGCATGACGCTGCAATCGGCGGTGGATTTCGACGAATATTTCCGCTGTTACGTAGTCGGGCGCGAGAAAGTGCGAGTGATGAAGTACGATCCGCGCCAGCCACATCATTTGCGCTATGTGCGTGACGGGCAGGCCAGTTCGCATGAACTGTACGAGCGCGTGGTGCGCGATTGCCTGACGCTCTGCCGGGCCCTTGGCTACGACTTCAATACCGTGGAATTCGCGGTTGAAAACGGGATTCCTTACGCGATTGATTTTTTGAATCCTGCACCTGATGCGGATATTCACTCAGTCGGCGAGGAGAATTTCGAATGGGTGGTGAACAACGTAGCCGATTTCGCGATTCATAAGGCATTGAGCGACGAGCAGTCCGAGGCCGATCTCCACTGGAGCCGGTTCTTGCGAGGGGCCGCCGCACGGGCTTCGTAGCAGCTGTCAATTGCGTGCGCTGATTGCGAGAGGAGAACCGATGAGACCCAGTTTCACGCTCGGCATCGAAGAAGAGTATCAGGTGATTGATCCGGATACGCGCGATCTCCGCTCGCATATCGAGTCACAAATTATTGCGCAAGGCAAGACGCTGCTCAAGGAAGCGGTGAAGGCCGAGATGCACCAGTCCGTTGTGGAGGTGGGCACGGGCATCTGCCAGAACATCAAGGATGCGGGCCACGAATTGAAATCACTGCGCGCGCATATCGTGGAGCTGGCGCGCAAGAATCGCTTTTGCCTGGCGGCTGCGGGTACGCACCCGTTCGCGGACTGGCGCAAGCAGGATATTTATCCTGACGAGCGGTATCAGATCATCGTCGAGGATCTGAAGATGGTAGCGCGGGCCAATCTGATCTTCGGACTGCACGTGCACGTTGGCATAGAAGATCAGGAAACGGCGATTCATCTCATGAACGCCGCGCGCTATTTCCTGCCGCATATCCTTGCGCTTTCGAGTAATTCGCCGTTCTGGCTGGGTATGGACACGGGGCTCCGGAGTTATCGCTGCAAAGTATTCGATAAGTTCCCGCGCACGAACATTCCGGATACTTTTGCGAGCTATGGCGAGTACGACCGTTTCGTGAAACTGCTGATCAAGACGCATTGCATTGACAACGCGAAGAAGATCTGGTGGGATATTCGGCCGCACCCGCACTTTCCTACACTGGAGGTGCGGATCTGCGACGTACCGATGCGCGCGGACGAGACGATTGCGATTACCGCTCTCATTCAGGCGACGATGTTGAAGTTATGGAAGCTGCACTCGAAGAATCAGAGTTTTCGTCTCTATCCACGGGCGCTGATCATGGAAAACAAATGGCGTGCGGCGCGCTACGGCATCGACGGAAAGATGATTGACTTCGGGCAGGAGACTGAGGTCCCGGTGCGGGACTTGATTCTGGAATATCTGGAGCTGATCGACGATGTGGTCGACGAACTCGGCTCGCGCGAGGAGATCAATTACATCCATCGCATTCTGGAAGAAGGCACCGGGGCGGATCGCCAGCTGCGGATTTTTCAGGAAACGGGAGATTTGACGAAAGTAGTGGACTATATCGTGTGTGAAACAGAGGCGGGGCTCACTTGCGAAATGGCGGGAGCCGGGGCAGCTTGACGCGGCAGTACGACCCCGAGCTGAAGCCGGGTGCACACAACGCAGTTTGTGTTTGCCTGAACGTCCAGCCCTCGGAAAAAGTGACGCTCATAACGGACCGGGTATGCGCGGAGATCGCTGCCAGCCTGATGGATGAACTCGACGCGTGCGGGTGCCGTTACCGGACGTTTGTGCTCGAGGATCTGGCGCCGCGGCCGCTCGTTGACATGCCGGAAGTCGTGCTCGAAGATCTTGCGTCGAGCGACGTGAGCATCTTCGCGGTACACGCACAGCAGAATGAGCTGCGCACGCGCATGCAGATGTGCGAAGTGGTGAACCGGCACAAGATCCGGCACGCGCACATGGTGAATATCGAGAAGAAGATCATGCTGCAAGGAATGCGCGCCGATTTCGACCGGGTGGACGAATTGACGCTGCGGGTGATGAATGTTGTGAAGAGCGCGAGATGGATCCGCGCCACCACGCCTGCTGGAACCGACATTCGCACCGAGCTTACGCCCGACTATAAATGGATCAAGACGAGCGGCATCATCAGCCGAGAGAAGTGGGGCAATCTACCGGGCGGCGAAACGTTCACATCGCCACTTGAAGTGAACGGCACGTTTGTTGTGGATGGCGTGGTGGGCGATTATCTGTGCGCGAAATACGGCGATCTGAAGTCAACTCCGCTGACGCTGCGTGTCGAGAATAACCGGCTGATCGAAGCGCGCAGCGAGAATCAGCAACTGGCGGCGGAGTTCTGGGAATATACGCATCGCGATGCGAACAGCGACCGCGTCGGCGAGTTTGCCATCGGAACGAATCTGGCATGTAAACACATCGTGGGGAATATCCTGCAGGACGAGAAGATGCCGGGTATTCACATGGCGTTCGGTGATCCGTACGGCTCGCACACGGGCGCGCCCTGGACCTCGACAACGCACATAGACGTGGTGGGCCGCGATTTCGATATCTGGGCCGACGACACGCAGATCATGCGCGGCGGCGAGTTTCTCGTTTAGCCGTGATCCCGGAACTCCGGCACGAATTCAATCGACAGTGGCGGCCGGAACTCTATTCGGAATTTCTGCGCCGTGCCGATGGGGTTGCCGGCAGGCACGTGGAATTTCGACTGTCGGAGACGCCGGTTTTCTTACCTTTCGAACTGGTGGAGAAAATGATCCGGTACGGGCGGGAGCTTTGCGATCAGCTCACGGGAAACACTACGTATCTGGAAGCGGCCCGCGCGCAGATTCCAGCACGATTCCGGGTACCGAACGAAGCCGCAGCGCCGCTGTTTGTGCAGGCTGACTTCGGGCTGGTGGAGAGTGCGGCCGGTCGGTACGAACCGAAGCTGGTCGAGATTCAGGGTTTCCCGTCGCTGTATGCCTTTCAGCCGGCGCTGGCGCGCACGTATGCGGAAACGTACCACTTAGACCCGAAGCTGACGAGTTATCTGAACGGGCTCGATGAATCTGCGTATACGAGACTTCTGGAGCGCGCCATACTCAACGGGCACGCGCCCGAGCACGTTGCGCTGCTCGAGATCGATCCGTACGAGCAAAAAACGGCAGCCGATTTCGTTTTGACGCAGAAGCTTCTCGGGATTCGCATCGCCGATATTCGTCAGCTCGAAAAGCGCGGACGCAAGCTGTACCTTGACGGCGTGGAAGTCAGGCGCATTTACAATCGCGTGATTGCGGATGAGCTCGTCCGGAAGAATATCAGAGCGAATTTTGAATTTAGGGACGACCTTCATGTGGAGTGGGCCGGCGATCCGAACTGGTTCTTTCTGCTGAGCAAGTTTTCGTTACCGTGGTTCCGGCATGAGTGTGTGCCGGAGACGTTCTTCCTCGATTCGGCGGCAGAGATTCCGGCGGATCTCGAGAACTACGTTCTAAAGCCGCTGTATTCGTTCGCGGGATTAGGTGTGAAGATTGCGCCGACAGCGGACGATCTCGCGGGAATTCCGGGAGAAGAGCGGCACAATTTCATCCTGCAGCGCAAGATGAACTTTGCAGCGACGATCGAAACGCCGAGCGGACGCACGAAGGCGGAGATCCGCGTCATGTACATTCATGACGGTTCACAATTGCAGCCGGTCACGACGATTATCCGCACGGGACGCGGAAAGATGATGGGCGTGGATTTCAACAAGAATCTGGACTGGGTGGGCGCGTCGGCCGGATTCGTAACGAAGCGGGCGTAAAATCAGTCCTACACGAGTCAGGAGCTGTTCATGCCGATTGATCCACGCGCCGGAAAGCCGGCCGATCCCGTACAACTGGTCAACATTCCGCGTCTTGTCGCGAGCTATTACACGATCAAGCCTGATCCCGTCGAAGCGACGCAGCGTGTAGCGTTCGGAACGTCGGGCCATCGCGGCTCGTCGTTCCACGCGGGCTTCAATGAGAACCATATTCTGGCGATTACGCAGGCGATCTGCGAGTACCGCAAGCAGCAGGGCACGACCGGCCCGCTGTTTCTCGCGCTCGATACGCACGCGCTTTCGGAACCCGCATTTCTGAGCGCGCTCGAAGTGCTCGCGGCCAATGAAGTGGATACGCGCATCGACGCCGCGGGCGGCTATACGCCGACGCCGGCGCTCTCGTACGCGATTCTGAGCTATAACCACAACCGCAAGGATGCGCTGGCCGATGGCATCGTGATCACGCCTTCGCACAATCCACCCGAGGATGGCGGCTTCAAATACAATCCGCCTTCCGGCGGACCAGCCGATACAACAGCGACGAAGTGGATCGAGAATTACGCCAACGATCTGCTGAGGAATCATCTTGCAGGCGTTCGCCGCGTTCCGGCCGAACGCGCGCTGCGTGCGGCTACTACGAAGCGCTTCGATTATGTGACGCATTACGTCGACGGACTGGCGAGCGTGATCGATTTCGATGCGATCCGGCATTCGGGGCTGAAGTTTGGCGTTGATCCGCTGGGCGGCGCGGGCGTGGCGTACTGGCCGCGCATTGGCGAGCGCTACAAGCTGAACCTTACGGTGGTGAACAGCGACGTCGATCCCACCTTTCGCTTCATGAGCGTGGATTGGGACGGCAAAATTCGCATGGATTGCTCTTCGCCGTACGCCATGGCCGGGCTGATTGCGATGAAGGATCGCTTCGATATCGCGTTCGCATGCGATACCGATCATGACCGGCATGGTATTGTGACGCGCAGCGTTGGGCTGCTGAATCCGAATCACTATCTGGCGGTTGCGATCGATTATCTGTTCCGCAACCGACCCGAATGGCGGCCCGATGCGGGTGTGGGCAAGACGCTTGTTTCGAGCAGCATGATCGATCGCGTGGCGGCGGATCTCGGACGGCGGCTGGATGAAGTCCCGGTGGGGTTCAAATGGTTTGTCGATGGGCTGCTGAATGGCTCGCTGGGTTTCGGTGGAGAGGAGAGCGCGGGCGCTTCGTTTCTGAAACGCGATGGAGGGGCGTGGAGTACGGATAAAGACGGACTGATTCTTGGCCTGCTCTCGGCGGAGATTACGGCGAAAATCGGCAAAGACCCGGGTGTTCGCTATGGCGAACTGACAGAGAAGTTTGGCGCGCCTGTTTACGAGCGCATCGACGCACCGGCGACGCCCGAAGAGAAGGCGATTCTGCAGAAGCTTTCGCCCGACCAGGTTTCGGCGAAAGAACTTGCGGGCGAAAAGATCGAAGCGATGCTCACCAAGGCGCCCGCTAACAACGCGCCGATCGGCGGATTGAAAGTGGTGACCAAGAACGGGTGGTTCGCGGCGCGGCCTTCGGGGACTGAGAACGTCTACAAGATCTATGCCGAAAGCTTTCTTGGCAAGGAGCACCTGAAGCGCATTCAGGAAGAAACGCGCGCATTGATTGCGAAGACGTTTGAGAATGCGAACGCGGCGCGGGTGTGATCACCATATCACTCTGATATCGCGATGCAGCTTGAAACTGCTATCCGCGGTGATAACTGGAAGCCCTTCCGCGGCAGCAGTCGCGATCAGCAGGCGATCGAAGGGGTCGCGATGACCCGCAACCGCGACATTCTGCAGTGCCCATAAATGATCGGTGCGTATGGGGAGCACTCGTACTTGTAGAAGGTCGAGGCCTTCAGCGATCTCGCGTTGCGTGGTGTTCAGTTTCCCGGCCTGAATTTTCAGCAGGAGTTCCCAGACGGTGACGGCGCTCATCTGTACAGCGGTTAAGTCGCTCGCGAGCAGCCCGCGTGCCCGGCGCGAGAGTTTCTCCGGCGAATACAGTGCCCAGAGAAACACATGCGCGTCGAGCAGAGCGCGGTCAATACTTGCCATCGATGAACGCTTCGGCCTCTTCGTCGCTCATGGGCTTCCACCAGTCCGGATCTACCTCAACCCGTTTGCCTGCGAATGCGCCGAGCTTCGGAGCTGTTCTGGCCGTCTGGCGCGTAGGCACCAGATCGGCGACCGGCTTGCCGTGACGGCAAATCGTGATCCGCTCGCCTGCTTCCACTTCCTGCAGCAGCTGCGTCAGAGTATTTTTTGCCTCGGCGACGTTAAGATTCTTCATGGCTATTTATTATAGCCAAGTTTGGTATTAGCCGGGTTGAACCATTTTCTCCGCTTTGACAAGCTCATCGAAGTCTTCGCCGCTCAGATAACCGAGCTTGATCGCGGCCGCTCGCAGACTCGAGTGATCCACATGCGCGGTATGCGCGATCTTCGCCGCCTTGTCGTAGCCGACGACTGGACTCAGCGCAGTCACGAGCATCAGTGAATTTTGCACATAGTGGTCGACGCGCTTGCGATCCACTTCAATGCCAAGTGCGCAGTGTTCGCGGAAGCTGCGGCAGGTATCCGAGAGTAGGCGGACCGAGTGCACGAAATTGTGGATCATGACGGGCTTGAAGACATTCAGCTCGAAATTGCCTTGCGAACCGGCGAGGCTGATTGCGACGTCGTTGCCGATGACCTGGACGGCGACCATAGTCATGGCCTCGCACTGTGTCGGATTGACTTTGCCGGGCATGATGGAGGAGCCGGGCTCGTTTTCCGGAATGATGAGTTCGCCGAGTCCGCAGCGTGGACCGGAAGCGAGCCAGCGTACGTCATTGGCGATCTTCATCAGCGACGCCGCGAGTGTCTTAAGTGCGCCGCTGGCGAAGACGATTTCGTCGTGCGCCGAAAGCGCCGCGAATTTATTGGGATGCGAACGGAACGGAAGCCCGCTGAGCTCAGCAATTTTGCGCGCGGCGCGTTCGCCGAATTCAGGATGCGCGTTGATGCCGGTACCGACCGCCGTTCCGCCGATGGCGAGATCGTAAAGCCCGTCGAGCGCTGTTTCGAGTCGCTTCAGATCGCGATCGAGCAGCGAAACCCAGCCCGAAAACTCCTGGCCCACGGTGAGCGGTGTAGCGTCCTGTAGATGCGTACGGCCGATTTTGACGATATCTTTGAACGCTTCTGCCTTTTCGCGCAGCGTGTCCCGCAGGGCATTCACGGCGGGCAGCAATCGCTCTTTGAGCACGGTTGCGGCGGCGATGTGCATGGCAGTTGGGAACGTATCGTTCGATGACTGCGACATGTTCACGTGATCGTTGGGGTGGACCGGCTTTTTGCTGCCCTTCTCGCCGCCGGCGAGCTCGATGGCGCGGTTTGAAATCACCTCATTGGCGTTCATATTGGTCTGCGTGCCACTGCCCGTCTGCCAGATATGCAGCGGGAAGTGATCATTGAGCTTGCCCGCGATGACTTCATCGGCGGCGCGCGTGATCAGCTGCGCGCGCTGCTCGTCCAGTTTGCCGAGATCGCGATTTACTTCTGCGGCTGCTTTCTTCAAGATGCCGAACGCACGGACCAATTCGGGCGGCATGCGATCGTCGCCGATATCGAAATAGCGGAGCGAGCGCTGCGTCTGTGCTCCCCAGTATCGGTCGGACGGAACTTCAATGGTCCCCATGCTGTCGGATTCGGTGCGTGTTGAACCTGCCATTTCTTTTATTTTCCAATGCGGCACAGGCGAGAATCTCGATGACTGCGAAGACGGCGGGTTTGAGCTTTGAGACGGAACGCTTCGGGCAGAGCGCCTGAGCCGGCGTTCCAGTTCTAGTACTGGTCAGTACGTCTTTCTGGCGATCGCATGCGGGAGCCGAGCCACAGTTTCGGCGTTACCTGCAAGGAGCCAGTCTCCTGATCATCACCATCCATGGAGGATATTTTGTTTACTTCTCTTCTCAAGAAAGCGTCGGCGGCTCTGCTGGGCCTGGCCGGCGCGGGCATGCTTTGCGCGGGAACGAGCGCTCCGCAAACCACATTTACCGGGTCCGTCACACTGACCAGCAATCAGTTTGACAACTACTTTGTCTACGATGCCAACGCCGGCAGTCTCAGCGGCATCAAAGGAGTCGGGATCACAAATCCTTTTACGGGGCAGTCCAATTTTGTCCCTGCAGGCACGTTTGGCGTGAGCGAAACCGTTCCGCAGTACATCTCGAGCGGTGTTGCAACCGCAATCGGGCTGTACTCCCCCAACGGGGTGAGTGTAGCTGTGAACCAGAGCGTGTATAACGCCGCGCTCGGAACCGAGACCTGGAACCAGGTGTTTGCCGGAACCCAGGAGAGCACGATCGTGACGGCGCTCACCAACGGCAATCAAAGCGCACTGCTGTCGTTTCTGAACCAATATTCAAGCGACTTCATCAGCTTCAACTCGAATAACACGGCGCCGATCCAGGGCGGTATCCTGCACTTTTCGACGGCTGCAGCCGGCGGCTCGCTGACGTTCTCGAATATTACGGCGGTGGGTGCTCCTCCGGTTTCGAGCACACCCGAACCTTCCACGTCGCTGCTGTTGGGGGCTGGTCTTAGCGTGGCTGGGCTCATCACACGTAAGCTGCGGAAAGCGTAGCCTGATAATGGGCCGCGCCCAGGTGCGGCCCTATGCCCACTCGCTCTTTTGCCGGTCAATCAAAAGCTCATTTGCAAATCTGTCGGCGCACTGGATGAATCCTCCGCCTTCCGTTTCGATCAGGGCGAAGAACTTCTCGTCCAGTCTACGAAGCGTCTCGTTGTCGATGGCTGTCAGCAGGTTATGCCGCTCTCCTCGTTATCGCGGATAGCTCTTACCTAGTAATGCCATCGCCGTGCTCACGATCTCTGCTGTCTTATCCATTCCAATTTCCTGAAAGCCCTCTTTCGCTTCGGGGGCTAACACTCCGGTGCTGTTAGAGAAAAACTGGGGAAAGCCACCATTGCAGATCTCGTATTGAGCGAAATGCGCCGCGTATACGAGCCCGGCTCCTCTTCTTACGGCGCGATAATTTTGAAGAAATGCGTCGGCACAACTGTAGATATCAATTTGCTCCCATACGGGTTCAATAAGCCGCCAGTAGCCTTCAATCTTTTTCGTCCACTTCCGAACATTATGCAAGTCATGCCTTGAGGTGTTCGGCCCTATCCCGAGCCTTTCGTACGCGCTAGTTGCGGGGAGTACCAAAACTGCAATATGTTCTGAAGAGTGCCGAATCGCTGCATGAGATGGCTAGACTGGAGTGCAGCAGGTCTCTCCAAGCCGGCCGATTTGAAACGCGATGGAAGTACCGTTTGCCGCGGGTGCGGCATCGAGAGCACTGGACGATCTCATTCCTGATCTGTATGCGGAGCTGCGCCGGCTGGCGCGCAGTTATCTACGCAGCGAACGGCAGAACCACACACTGCAGCCCACCGCTCTCGTGCATGAAGCCTACCTCAAATTGCTCGAGCAGCATAAGATCGATTGGCAGAACCGGCCGCAGGTGCTGGGCGTGGCGGCGCATCTGATGCGGCGCGTATTAGCCTCTCATGCGGAACGCCGTAACGCGCAAAAGCGTCCTGGAAAACTGCAGCAACTCACGCTCGATGTGGCGCATTGCCTGAGGGGGCAGATGGTTGACTTTGTCGAGATCGATCAGCTGTTGAGCGAACTCGCCGAGCTCGATTCGCGGCAGGGCAGAGTTGTGGAACTGCGGCTGTTCGGAGGACTGACATCTGCACAGATCGCGGAAGTGCTTTCGGTCTCGGTCGCGACGGTGGAGCGGGACTGGGCCTCGGCGCGGCTGTGGCTGGCTCGCGAATTGAGCCGGGGACAGAGCCAGGCAGGCGAAGGAAAGCGATGACCTCCGAAGACTGGGCGCGCGTGCGTTCGCTGCTCGAAGCCGCCCTCGAGCAACCGGACGAACAGCGGCGCGAGTTCCTGGACCTGATGTGCAGCGACGATTCCGATCTGCGAGCCGAGATCGAAGAACTGCTGCGGGTGGAGAGCCAGGCGGACTCTCTCTTCGGCGGCACTGGCTGGAGCCTGGCCGCGATAACGGCCGACTCGCTCGTGCCGGGAACGCGCGTAGGGGTGTATCGTATCCGGGGCCTGCTCGACGAAGGGGGTATGGGTTCGGTCTATCTGGCCGAGCGGGCCGACGAGGCGTACGCCCAGGTAGTGGCGCTCAAAGTCGTGCAGAGCAGTATTGCGAATGGCGACGCCCTGGAGCGCTTCATGCGCGAACGCCAGACGCTGGCGCGACTGAATCATCCGGGAATTGCGCGGCTGCTCGACGGTGGGATCACTCCGGACGGGCGGCCGTACCTGGTGATGGAGTATGTCGAAGGGCAATCCATCGACCGCTATTGCGATGAGCGGCGCCTCAACGTGCGGGAGCGGATCGAGCTGGTCCTCGCGATCTGCGAAGCAGTGCAGCACGCGCATCAGAACCTGGTGGTTCACCGCGATATCAAGCCGGCGAACATTCTGGTGAATGCGGAAGGACATCCGAAACTGCTCGATTTCGGAATTGCGAAATGGCTCGGCGACGCCACACCAAAGAACGCTCCGACCATTCAGATCCTGACGCCGAGCTACGCCAGCCCGGAGCAGGCAAGCAAGGAACCGGTGAGCACGGCAACCGATGTTTACTCGCTGGCAGTGCTGCTGTACGAGTTGTTGACGGGTTCGCTGCCGCATGACGTCAACAATTTGCCCCCCCACGAGGCACTGCGCCGGTTGACAGAGACGGAGCCGAAGCTGGCCAGCGAAGCTGTTTCCGAAAAGGCGGCTGCGGCGCGCCGAAGCGCACCTAAGGCGTTGCGAAGTACACTGCGCGGCGACCTGGATACGATTCTGCAGTGCGCGCTGCGGCGCGAGCCGGCTCGGCGCTATGCGAGTATCGAGGCTTTTGCGGGTGACCTGCGGCGGTGGCTGCTCGACCGGCCGATTCTGGCGCGGCCGGACAGCCTGCTGTATCGCACACGCAAATTCGTCCAGCGGCGAAAGGCGGTGGTGGGACTCGGGGTTGTTTCGGCCGCGCTGCTGACGCTGGCTGTGCTTGGCATGTGGCATTCGTATCGGACTGCTCAGGCAGAGCGCGCGATCGCGGAGCGGCGGTACGAGAACGGCCGGACGCTGGTGCAGGCATATCTGACCGAAGTCGATCGCAAGCTCGAAGGGATGCCCGGCACGGCGGGTGTTCGCAGCCTGATCGCGCGGCGAAACCTCGAGTATCTCGACCGGATGACGGCCGATGCGGGAAATGATCTGCCGCTCGAACGCGAGCTCGCACAGGCATATTTTCTGATCGGGCGAACGCAACGTCTTTCGGCGCAGTCGAGCGCGGACCGGCAGCAGGCTCGCACGAACATGGACAAGGCTGTTCGACTCCGGCAAGCGATTTTCAGTGCTACGGGAGATCTGCAGGATCGCGGGCAGCTGGCGTATCTGCTCTCGCAGACAGGAACACTGCTGGTACAGGAGGGCCGGCTCTCCGAGGCGATTGCGTATCATCGCCGAGCGTGCGCGCTGGCACAGCCGATTTTCGCTGCTTCGGCCAAAGGACTGAACTACCTGCGTGCCGCGAACGCCTGCTGGAATCTGGCGACCGACTACATCGGCAATGAACAGGCGCCGAACGCCGGCAAGCTGAACGAAGGACTCCAGGGGCAGCTCGAAACACTCGAGCGCTTCGACAACTGGCGGCGGGCGAATCCGGACAATGCGATGGGTTATCCATACGTGGCGAGCATGGAAGCCATGACAGCTGCCGATCTCTGGCGCGTAGGCCGGTATGCCGAGGCGAAGCAGCACTACGAAGCAGCTCTCGAGATTTTGCATGGCCCGCATGGCCTGTTATCGCATCAGATTTCAGCCGGCTACCTGGCTACTGCCGAAACGTATTTTTCGATGATGCTGGTGGACGGGCACGAAGACCGGGCCGCGCTGTCGCATGCCGCAGAAGCGGTGGCGATTGCGGGAAAGCAGTTGGCTGCGCAGAAAGACGATCCCGGCTGGCAGACGATCGACGGTCTGGCGGAAATCGCGCAGGGCCGGGCGTTGGCGCACAATGGGGATTTTCGGGAACCGCTGACGCTGGTTGAAACCGGAGTCGAGCGATTGCTAATGCTGTACCAGCGAGATCCAGCCGATGCAGAAGCTGCCGGCGCTCTCGTTCGCGGGGAATTGTGGGCAGCCGATACGGAAGCTGTAACGGGCGCTCGCGAGCGTGCGAGCGAGCACGCGCTTCATGCGCTCGAACTGGCGAGGTCAGCGCTGCGAACTGATCCAATCGACGCGTTAGCTGCGGCGAACGAAAGAGAAGCGCGCGCCCAGTTGCAGAGTTTGGAAGAGAAAGAGAACGCTACAGCAGCCGGAAACTGACTTCAATGGTAGCTTGCGTGGCGACCGGATGGCCGTCCTTGATGCCGGCCCGGAAACGCCATTTCTGGACAGCTTCTACGGCTTTCTCGTCAAGACCGAGGCCGAGCGGACGGATCACTTTGATGTCGCGCGGCATGCCATTCGCGTCGACTACCAGCGACAGCAGCACCGTACCAGAGAATTTCGCCTTGCGGGCCGCTTCTGAATATTCCGGTTCCGTCTTGCTGATCAGCACGGGCGCGGAAACCGAGCCACCGACGCGATATACGCCGCCGCCGGAACCGCCACCTTCGCCGGGTCCGTAACCATCGCCCTTACCCGAGCCAACGCCGCCACCCGAACCGGAGCCGAGACCCTGGGAACCTTGGCCGCCGGAAAGCGGATTCAGCTTCGCGAGCGGATCGCCGTAATCGGTGGCGTCAATCTTCGGCAGAGGAGCAGTGATTTTGGGAACTTCGGGCAGCTTGGGCTGCTCCACCTTCAGCGCGGGCGGGATGAAGGTCTTCTTGGCAAACTCGGGAGCAACGCCTTTGCTCACCGGAGTCGGCATCTTCTGTCCGCCACCGCCGCCACCGCCTGATTTCTGTGCGGCTGGAGGAAGCTTTGGAACGTAGGGCGGCACATAGACAATCGGACCGTTGTCGCGTATCTTTCTGACGATTTTCGGCGTCTGCCAGACGATCAACATCAACGCGACAATTGCGGCGTGAACCAGCAGCGAAACCAAGCCCGACTTTTTTTCACCGCCGGCATAAGCGCCCCAGATCGACCCCATTTCCACCGGCTTCGAGGTGACTTCGAGCGGCGGCAATTTCTGGGGATGAATCAGGTCGCGGATGTTCTCGATGAGCGATTTGTACCAGGGGACTTCAATGGCGGCGATGTCCCCTAATTCCGCGTCTTCCACCGGGCGCGAGGTGACTTCGAGCGGCGGCAGCTTGGGCGGATTCAGGGTCTCGCGGATCCCGCGGACGATCGACTTGTACCACGGCTCTTCGAGGTCGGACCCCACTAGCAGTCGATTCAGATTGTCTTCGGGCTGGCTAATCACTACACACTCCGGAGATTCCCGTCTCGCAACTTTAGTATCCCGCTCACCCCGGGCATACGCTTGGACGCCTTCGATGAATTCGCCGTTGCAAGATTCTGGACGGGCACGAGCACCGTTGACTTCAGTTTATATCAAGAATCTGACAGGCAACGCCTATTCGCGGCGTAATACGAACCGTTCCGTCTCGTACCAGATACTCTCTAGTACGTCGATGAGTTCGTGTCCGGATGAGTAACGAATCAGCTGTGCACGGGGATGCCGTTCGAGAAAGGCCAGCGACTGCTCGAGCGGGACCGTCTCATCGCGCTCGCCGTGCAGGATGAGCACGGGTTGCGATACAGCCGGAAACGGTTCAAACTGAGCGGCATCTTCCAGAAATTGGTAGGACAGCGGCAATTCGCGACCTTCTCCGTAATGGAAAACGTTTAAGCTGCCCGCCTGCTTCCACTCAGCGATTTTGTCGGGCCCCAGGCTGGCCATCCAGAGCTGGTAAAAGCCGAAAGCCGGAGCAAGGAGCACGAGCCGATCCACCCTTTCGGGATGCCGGGCTGCGTACAAAGCGGCCAGATAGCCTCCCAGACTCGAGCCGATCAGGGTGTACTTTGAAGCGTTCGCCTGTTGCTCCAGGATCCGCAGCTGGCGTGTTACCGTAAGGTTCTCGAAATCCCCCGCGGCCAGGTCAGGAATCTGCATGGAGATACCGAGCGCCTCGAATTTAGCCGCGAAAAAGCGGGCCTTTCGCGATTCGGGACTGGACGCGAAACCGTGGAGGTATAGGATACTCAAACTGTTTGACCAGCTTCGATGGTAGCTACCGGCCGGCTTTGCGCGGAAAGTGAAAACTATCGATGCTAGTTTAGTGAGTTGAACCCGCACCAGCGTAACCGGGCGGCGACGATAAATTTGCCCACAACACAGGAGAACAAAGAATGACCGTTGCAGAAAGAGTCAAGCAAATCATCGTGGAACAACTGGGCGTTGATGAGAGTCAGGTCGACCCCAGTGCTTCGTTCGTTGACGATCTGGGCGCGGATTCGCTCGACATTGTCGAACTCGTGATGGCTTTTGAAGAAGCGTTTGATCTGGATATTCCGGACGAAGACGCCGAGAAGATCAAGACCGTTAAGGACGCAATCGATTACATCGAAGCGAAGAAGAAGTAGTTTGCCTCTGAGACGAAACAGCGCCCGTCTGGTGCGGGCGAGGATTCCATGGCGGCACGAAGAGTAGTCGTTACGGGCGTTGGGCTGATCACCTCGGTTGGCACCGGTACGGACGAGACCTGGAAAGCGATTCTCGCCGGGAAAAGCGGGATTGGTCCGATCACGCAGTTCGATGCTTCGAATTTCACGACGCGAATCGCGGGCGAAGTCAAGAATTTCGACCCGCTGGTTTACGTCGATAAGAAAGACGTGAAGAAGATGGGCCGCTTCATCCAATTCGCGATGGCGGCCAGCGAGTTTGCGATGCAGTCTGCCGGACTTGGGCCGGCATCGGGCGAAGCAGCGGAACGCGTGGGCGTCTACATCGGCAGCGGCATCGGCGGCTTCGAAGTGATCGAGCGCGAGCACCGCAATCTGCTCGAAAAAGGGCCGGGCCGGATCTCGCCGTTCTTCATTCCGGCGTGTATTGTGAATCTGGCAAGCGGCTACGTCTCCATCCGGTATGGGGCAAAGGGGCCCAATTCCGCTACGGCGACGGCCTGCACCACCAGCGCGCATTCGATCGGCGATTCGTTTCGATTGATCCAGCACGGCGATGCAGATGTGATGATCGCGGGCGGAAGCGAAGCCTGCATCACGCCCATGGGCATCGGCGGATTTGCTGCCATGCGAGCGCTCTCGACGCGCAACAACGAACCCGAGCGCGCGTCGCGGCCGTGGGATAAGGAGCGCGACGGCTTCATCGTGGGCGAAGGGTCAGGCATTCTCGTTCTGGAAGCTCTCGAACACGCTGAGCGGCGCGGGGCGAAAATTCTGGCCGAGATTGTTGGTTACGGTATGAGCGCCGATGCGCACCACATCACCGCGCCTCCCGACGATGGCGAAGGCGGCTATCGTGTGATGCGCAATGCTATGCGCGATGCGCGTATTGAGCCGAATCAAGTGCAATACGTGAATGCGCATGGCACCTCGACTGGTTTGGGCGACAAGGCGGAGACGCTGGCGATCAAGCATGCATTCGGTGGGCACGCGGCGAAACTGGCGGTCAGCTCGACAAAATCGATGACCGGACATCTGCTTGGAGGCGCGGGCGGGCTCGAAGCGGGGCTGACGGTTCTCGCGTTGCGCGACCAGATCGCTCCTCCGACGATCAATTACGAATTTCCCGATCCCGAGTGCGATCTCGACTATGTGCCGAACCAGGCGCGGCCGATGGCAATTGAGTACGCGCTTTCGAACAGCTTCGGCTTTGGCGGCACGAATGGCTGCCTGATCTTTAAGCGGGCGGACTGAGCGTGGACGGCTGCGCCGGCCCGATCAGCGCTGTGCCCCTCCGTTCTCCAGCTCCATCGATCCAAAGATCCCATCCAGCTGGCTGGTAGCCACCCAGGGCAGCGACAAGCGGTGCAGTCCAAAGCCGCGCACCGGCGCAAAACTGAAATGCTCCTGTTCCCAGCCGGGCCCTTTCAGATCAAACGTTCGCCCCGGCAATGCCAGCATGGCCTTGGTGTTGTACAGCAGCAGCTGCGCAATCGCGTGATAATGCGCATCGCCCGTCCAGCGGGCTAGTTTCTCGTACTCATCTAGATCGATGGCCGTCGTCTATGTAGATCTCTACCTGTGCCGGGGCGCTTCGCTGTGCCGAGGCCGCACCGACACTGCGAATGGCAATCCCTTTCTCACCAAGCCGCACAAACGGAACAATTCGCATCCCGCCGCTACCCCCGGCTGCCAGGAGGAGCGCCGCCGAGCCAAAAAGTGGAGCGGCAGATTTTTCAGTCACAAGCCTCGCTGTATTTTCTCCAATTCCAAGGACTGCATTCCATGCCAGCTATCCCGCTCGAACACTGCCTACGTGGTGTCGGCAATACGAATGGTTGCGTCATCTTCAAGCGCGCGGGCTGACGATGTTCTTACTTCGGCCGCTGCGGAATGCCGGCGAAGGGCCCGTCGCGGAACGCTCTGGCATCGGAGATGTTCACATCGGGGAAGTAAAAACGATAGGTACTTTGGGCCAGCGGATCGCCGAAAGAGCGTAGAGAGTCTGCCAAAGAATGAGCGAATTCCGGCGGCACGTTCTTGCAGGCGTCGATGATGAGCGGTACGGAGGCTACGTCGTTCGCCTGGGCCAAGCCGGCGGCCGCGATACCCGCTACCAACAGGTTTTGGGAACGCAAGGCGCGACGCAGCAGCGGAACTCCGCGAGGATCGCCGGTTTTCGCAAGGGGCGCCAAACCGCCCGGTAGTTCTTCCGCCATTTCCACCGCCTTCGCAAGCGGAAGATTATGCTCTTCGGCCTGTAGCTTGAATTCGGGCGAGAGATGGGATCTGCCTGTTTGGCGAGCGTCAGTTTGAACGGATTGGGTGCGTCACTTTCGACAGCCGGTTGGGCGAGTGCGGCCAGGTATGCCCAATAGGCGTCGTTCTTATCGCCCATTCTCACCGTGGCCCGCTGGAAGTAGTCCTCGAGGACCGGATGGCCTCCACTGCTCGCGCCTGCTCAATGATATTTACGAATTTGAGGCGATTTTCCAGCGCGGGATCAGGTTGATCGTTCTGAATGCGGCTGATTGCGTCGGCGACTGTAGCGGTATTCTGCGCGGGAGCCTTCCGACTGCCCGCAATCATAACGCAAAATGTTGCTACAGGACGGCCGGGATTCCTGAGCGCAATTTCTGAAGCATGGCGATTTCTGGGCAGGGCTGGAACGTATAGTAGCTCAATAGCGCCGATGCGTTAGTTCGCGATCACTGATCAACTGATCGTCTGAAGCGCTCACGGCATACTAAAAGCAAGCATGAAGATTATTGTGTCGGTGAAGCAGGTGCCTGCGCGCGATTCGGCCCTGCGCGTCCGCTCCGATGGCAAATGGCTCGAGGAGAGCGATCTCTCCTGGGAAATGAACGAGCCCGACGCTTACGCGCTCGAAGAAGCTTTGCAGCTGCGCGAGAAGCTGGGCGGGGAAGTCGTGGTGGTGAGTCTGGGACGCGACCAAGCTGCGCAAACGATTCGCGAAGCGCTGGCCAAGGGAGCCGACCGCGCGATTCACATCCAGACCGGTGAAGACGGTTCTGCGCTCGATCCTTTATCCACTGCTCGTCTGCTGGCCGACGCGATCCGGAAAGAGTCGCCCGACATGATCCTGACCGGTTTGCAGTCGGACGATCTCGGCTATGGACAGACCGGCGTGATCCTGGCCGAATTGCTCGGCATGGCGCATGCCACGATCGTGATGGAAGTCGAGCCGGAGAACGGCGCCGTGAAAGTGAAGCGAGAACTGGAAGACGGCTGGTTTCAGAACGTCACCTTGCCGCTGCCGGTTGTGCTCACGATTCAATCCGGCATCAAGAAGCTCCGTTACGCCACGCTGATGAGCATCAAGAAAGCAAAAACGAAGCCGGTGGAGACGGTAGAAGCGGGCAATTTAGGTGCAGGCGAAGCGGCGGCAGTTATCGAGCAGGTGTACGCGCCGCAGCGTGCCAAACAAACGCAAATCCTGTCGGGTGACGCGAAACAGGTCGCGCGCGAACTTGCTCAGAAGCTGCGTTCGGAGGTGAGGGTCCTGTGAGTTTGCTGGTGGTTTTGGAACAGCGGGATGGCAAATGGAACCGGCTCTCGTTCGAGGCGCTGGGAGCAGCGCGGAAGATCAGCGCCGAGCCCGTTATCGCCGCCGTGCTTTCTGACAAAGCGAGCGCGCTGGCGGAGGAAGCTGCCGCGTATGGCGTGGAAAAGGTCTTCGCGATTGAGCATTCTCTGCTCGGGCAGTACACGCCGGAAGCGTGGACTGCTGCGCTCGAACAATTGATTGCGGCTCAGAAACCGCGCGCCGTGACCTTCCCGCATACCTACCAGGTGCGCGATTATGCGCCGAAGCTCTCGGCGCGACTGGGCAAGCCGCTCATCAGCGACGTTATCGATGTGAAGTCCGCGGACGGCAAGCTGGTGCTGGTGCGCCAGCTCTTTCAGGGCAAGCTGAACGCGGACGTGCGGGTCGCGAGCGAGCCGGCGTTCATTTCGGTGCAGGCGGGCGCATTTCCGGCAGCCGAGGCGAGCAGTGAGAAAGGCACAGTCGAGAAATTCGAGCCGAAACTTGATGCTTCGCAAATTCGAAGCAAACCGGAGCCGCCATTCCGAGAAGCGCAGCGTTCGGTTGATCTGGGCGCGGCGAATGTGATCGTCTCGGTGGGACGCGGCATCAAGGAAAAAGACAATCTGCCGATCGTGGAAGAGCTGGCGCAGGCGCTCGGTGCCGAACTGGCGGCTTCGCGTCCGATCTGTGACAATGGCTGGCTGCCGATGGAGCGGCAGGTGGGCAGTTCGGGCCAGACGGTCTCGCCGAAACTTTATCTGGCGGTCGGCATCTCGGGTGCAATTCAGCACCTGGTCGGCATGAAGG
The DNA here is from genome assembly GCA_021325235.1 of Terriglobia bacterium. Taxonomy (GTDB): domain Bacteria; phylum Acidobacteriota; class Terriglobia; order Bryobacterales; family Bryobacteraceae; genus Bog-105. The sequence continues at coordinate 39,490 of JAJPHN010000014.1, forward strand.
GGTCGCAGAAAATCGTCGCGATCAACAAAGACGAGGATGCGCCAATCTTTGAGGCGGCCGATTACGCAGTCGTGGGCGATTTGTTTGAGGTCGTGCCCGCGCTGACCGAAGAGATCAAGAAGGTGAAGTCCGGAAGTTGATGCGCCGTTTTTCCTGCGTCACCGCGCTCGCGGCCGCTCTTTTTCTCTACACCGGTTGCAGCCGTCCGGTTTCCAAGGATGTTGCGGCGACGGTGAATGGCCGTCCCATTACGTACGCCGATCTCGACCGCGCCATTGCGGCTCAGGTCGCCAGCGCGCCGATGAAGCAGAACAGCGACCAGATGACGCAGCTGCGGCTCGAAGCTCTCCGTGCGCTGATCGACAACGAAATTCTGATGCAGCGTGCGGAGAAGGAAGGGCTGCTGGCGTCCGATTCGGATGTAGACGGCAAACTCAGCGAACTCAAGTCGCCCTACACGGAGGAGCAGTTTCAGAAGCTGCTCGAACAGCGGCACATGAACGTTCCCGAGCTGAAAGCGCAGATCCGGCGCGAACTCACGGTGCAGAAGCTGATTAACAAGGAAATCGGCTCGCACATTTCGATTTCGGATGCGGATGTGGCGGCGTTTTACAACGCCAACAAGGCGAGTTTCAATCTGCCCGAGAACAAGGTTCGATTGGCGCAAATTCTGGTGACCCCAAATCCCGATCCGAACGTCAACAATCTGAAGAATGACAAGGCGCAAAACGACGCGCAGGCCAAGAAGAAAATTCAGCTGCTCGATATGCGCGTGCGCCAGGGCGAAGATTTCGGCCAGCTTGCACAGAGCTATTCGGAGGATCAATTCGCGCCCAACGGCGGGGACGTGGGCTTTGTGCCGGAATCGGCGCTGGACAAGGCGAATCCCGAACTGCGCAAAATCATTCTCGATATGACGCCCGGCCAGGTCTCGCCCGTGATTCACACGGCCGAAGGCTATCGCATCATCAAGCTGATTTCGAAAGAGCCGGCCGGGCAACGTCAACTTAGCGATCCGCGCGTGCAGGAAGAGATTCGTCAGGGGCTTTTCCAGGCAAAGGAGCAGGTGCTGCGCTCGGCTTTCTACGAAGTTGCACGCAGCGAGGCCAAGGTGGTGAATTACTACGCCGAATCGGTGCTCGCCAGCCGCGACAAAAAATAGCCTGCTATTTGAGCTCTAATTCCCATTCCTGGCCGACCAATTCCTGGCCCCAGCTTCGATGCGGTTCTTCCTTGATCAGGCGGAAGCCGGCGCGTTCGTAGATTCGATGAGCGGCTTTCAGAATGCTTTGTGTCCAGAGCACGAGCTTGCGATAACCGGCGGTTCGCGCGAAGCGGATGCATTCGGCAACCAGCGCCTCGCCGAGTCCTTGTCCGCGAGCGGCGGGTTCGACAAACAGCAGGCGTAATCGAGCGATCGAGGGATCGTGCCGGTCTTTCATGAGAAAGACGTGGCCCATGTTCTGGCCATCGATTTCGCCGATCCAGCAGCGCTCGCGCGCGGAATCGAAATTCTCCAAAAAGTCGGCGGTAAGCTTCAGGAGAAACATTTCGAAGCTCGCATTCCAGCCGTATTGTTGCGCGTACCCGATACTCTCGCGCTGGACGATCCAGCCCATGTCGCCGATCCGATGCGGCCGCAACAGATGAGGGCGAATCCTGTGATCGTTTTTGAGGACGATGCTCTCGATCGACTGCATGGAGCGGATCAGTGCCAGTTGCGCCTCTGGCCCGGCTGATTCGAGGGCGGAGCGGGCCTGTTCGTCCGAGAGCCTGTTCAGGTTATCGAAGGCCGCTCTCCCGCGTTTTGTCAACTCGAGTTGTGTCCGGCGCGCGTCATCGCTTGCCATTCTCTTGCGAAGCAGGCCAGCGCGCTCGAACTTGCGCAAAATCCGGCTCAGATAGCCTTTATCGATCCCGAGCTCTTCGGAAATATCGCTTGCGTTGGGCGACTGACGATTTGCCAGCTCATAAAGGACGCGGCCTTCGGTGAGACTGAAATCGCTCGCGAGATATCGGTCGCTGAGCGTGCCGAGAAAGCGCGTGTAGTTACGGTTGAAGCGTCTGAAAACCTGTATGGAGCCGGCCAGAGCATCCGACATGTTGCTATTGTCAGCCGAAATAGTTGCCTATGTCAACTACTATTTCTGAGACACGATTGGGGGTGTGGCGTATGCTGCTGTTTGTGCTCTTAGGCCGGCTCGCGCTTATTCTCGCTGTCAGTTTTCCGTGCTTCGCCCAACAGGCGGATTACAGCCAGCTGTACCGCCCGCAGTATCACTTCTCGCCACTGCGCAATTGGACCAATGACCCAAACGGGCTGGTGTATTTCGAGGGCGAGTACCACCTCTTTTTCCAATACAATCCGTTTGGCGATGAATGGGGCCACATGAGCTGGGGGCACGCCGTGAGCCGCGATCTGCTGCACTGGCAGGAACTGCCGGTCGCCATCCCCGAATCAGATGGCGTGATGATTTACACCGGCAGCACGGTGGTGGACGGGCAGAACACCAGCGGCTTGTGCACGAACGGACCCTGCATGGTAGCTATCTACACCGGTCAAAATCCGAAGCGCGACTCGCAGCCGGGATTTGAGACGCAGAACCTGGCGTACAGCAATGACCGCGGGCGCACCTGGACGAAATACAGCGGAAACCCGGTGCTGAATCTGAACATGACGGATTTCCGCGATCCGAAGGTCTTCTGGTCGAAGCAGGCCGGCACATGGGTGATGGTGGTCGCGCTGCCGAACGAGCATAAGGTGCTGATCTATCATTCTCCGGATCTGAAGCATTGGACCAAGAAGAGCGAGTTCGGACCGGCGGGCGCCACGGGCGGGCAGTGGGAATGCCCGGAGCTGTTTGAGCTGCCCGTGGAGGGCAAACGGGATACGCGCTGGGTACTGAAAATCGGCGTGAACCCGGGAGCGTTGCAGGGCGGCTCGGGAGAACAGTATTTCATCGGCCGCTTCGATGGCGTGCGATTTACGAACGATAATTCGCCCGCAACGACGCTATGGACCGACTATGGCAAGGACTGCTATTGTGCGCTGACCTTCAACAATCTGCCCCGCGAGCAGAAACCGGTGATGATCGGTTGGATGAACAACTGGCAGTACGCGGCGAAGCTGCCGACAAGTCCCTGGCGTGGCCAGATGACGATTCCGCGCCAGTTGTCCCTTCGGCAGACACGCGAAGGCATACGCTTGTTTCAGAAGCCCCTCGAACAGCTCGAATCGTTGCTTGAAGAAGAAAGTGGACGCGATCCCGGCCACAGCTTCGTTCTGGCGTTTTCGTTGCATGCCAAAGCGGGACATGAGGTGGGCCTGAAGCTTCTCTCTGACGCATCGTACTCTACCGAGATTGGCTATGATCCTGCGAAAAAGGTTCTCTTTGTGGATCGGACACATTCGGGATTGACGAATTTCAGCAAAGACTTTCCGGCTCGCGTCGAGGCACCTTTGAACGCAGAAGGCGCTTCCATCAGCGTACGGGTGCTGGTGGACCGGCTCTCGGTCGAGGTGTTTGCCGATGACGGGCGCGTGGTGGTTACAAACCTAGTCTTCCCGCCTCCGCACGCCAACAGTTTCGAAAGCCTCGGGGGTAAGGTGCCGGCGGTGATCGAGCCTGTGCACTCGATCCACTGAAAGAGCTGTCCTGTGCTTAGAGCACAAAGGTTCGGAGCAGGAGGTACACCATGAGCAGGGCAACCAGTACGATGACGATGTACTTCGCCCACTGGCCGGGTGTTTTTGGGTTTGTGGTGTATTCCACCAGCGGATCCTGCTAGCGGCGCCTCGCGGTGGTGGTCGTGCTTGCCGAGACACCGAGCGCGCGCAATTGCGAAAGCGCTTTACGGGCATCGTCGGTGTGGGGATAATTCTGCACCAGGGTGCGAAATTCGGTTACGGCGCGGCTGCGCTGATTGCTCTTGAGAAGTGACATCGCCTTCATGTAGTGCGCATCCGGCGTCTTCGGGTTATCGGGATAGCGCTCGAGCACGGCGTCGAACGATTTCACAGCGGCGGAGTAGTCGCCCTTGTTGTAGCTGATCTCGCCTAGATAATACTGCGCGTTGGCGGCCAGTTCGGTATTCGGGAAATACTGCAGGTATTGCGAGAACTCGGTGTATGCAAGCTCCGTTTTGCCGGTTTGAAAATCGCGCATCGCAGCCGTGTAGGTGTCGTTCGCGCTCATACCGGCTGGCGGCATGCTTTGCCCTACGCCCTGCGGCGTTGTCGCTCCTGGAGCGCCGGTGGGAGGAGCCCCATTGGGAGTGGCTGCGCCTGGAGCCGGCGGCGGATTCTGCATGATCTGGAGCTGATTCTTAAGATCCGTCATCTTCGCATCCATACGATCGAGACGGGCGCTCAGGTCAGCAATGGAATCTTTCAGCGCACGCACATCGTCGCTCACCGAATCCACTTTGCTGCTCATTCCGTTCACCGGAGCCAGCGACTTTGCCACGCCGTTGCTCACGTTGTCCTGCAAATTGGCCATCTGGTCTGCGGTCCGGCGCAGATCGCCCTGCATAGCCTGAACCATGCCGGTCAGCGTGTCCAGCTTCGAATTGAGCGATTGCTGCAGAGCGTTGATGCGGTCTTCCAGATCGCGCTGCATCTGCACCAGGTCTTTGTTGACCGCGAAAGAAAAGCTGGAACAGGTAACGAGCAGGGCGGCGACGCGCACAAATTTCATTGCCATTTACTCCCCAGTGTAAGCGTAAAGCGCACGAACGAAGGATAGAAAAGAGGGCGGACGGTAATCCGCCCTCCGGAACACTTACTGCGCAGCCGAGAAGTGAGCGCGGCGGTTGCGCGCGTAGCAATCCTCGGTTGCATCGGTGCAGATCGGACGTTCTTTGCCGTAGCTGATGGTCTTGAGCTTATCGGTCGGGACCCCGAGGGCGGCCAGGGCATCGCGGGTAGCGGCCGCACGCCGGTCGCCAAGCGCGAGGTTGTACTCAGCAGAGCCGCGCTCGTCGCAATGGCCCTCAATGGTGACGATGAAGTTCGGATCGAGCGAGAAGATCTGTTTGAGAGCGGTAGCATCGCCCTGCAGGATGGGTTGATCCTGTGGCCGGACGTCGCTCTTGTCGTAGTCAAAGTGGATGTCCTGTACCTGGTGGGCGAGGATGTCCTGAATCTGCGACTGCGCGCTTGGAGCAGCCGGGGCGGGCGGGGGCGGAGAGCTCACCGTAATGGTCGCGTCTGCGCTCGATTCGCCACCTGGGCCGGTGGCGGTCAGATGGTAAGTCGTGGTCGCGGTCGGATAAACGGCGCGGCGGCCGCTCGGACTGACACTACCCACTCCGTTGTCGATCTGCACACCGGTGGCGCCCGTAACAGACCAGCGCAGCGAGGAAGGCTGACCATTTGAAATCGTGGCTGGTTCGGCCGTGAAATAGTCGATCGTAGGCTTGGCGGCCGGCAGCGTAACAGCGGCGGGCGGCGGCGGTGGCGGAGGAGGCGGCGCTTTCTTGTGGCAACCGGCGGCCACGGTCAAAAGAATCGTCGCACTCAGCGTCAGGTAAAGCCTGCGTTTGTTCATGTTCGTTTCAAACTTCTCCTGCTTTTGTATCATGTGCTCCCGTTACTTTTCGGCGTTGACCCAAACGGGCTTCTCATTACTGCCTTTGGTGGTGAGCGCGTGCTTGCCAGTGCCGTCCGCATTCATCACCCAGATCTGCGATTGGCCTCCGCGTTTGGAAGCGTAGACAATATGCGCGCCGTCGGGCGCCCAGCTCGGATTTTCGTTGCGTCCTTCATTGGCTGTAAGCTGCGTGGTTTGTCCGGAGGCTACATCCATGACGAAGATGTTGTAATTGCCGGGTTCGAATCCTTTGGTCCAGGCAAATGCGATATGCGCGCCGTCGGGACTCCAGGCCGGGTTGGTCGCTTCACCGGTGCCCGCGCTCAGACGCCGAAGGTTTGCACCTTCCATGTTCATGGAATAAACCTGCGGCAGGCCGGAACGGTCGGAGACATACACCAGGTCAGCCCCGGTCGCCGGGTTGATCTTCGGTTCCACTTCGATCGAGCGCGAGTAGGTGAGACGACGCAGTCCGCTGCCGTCAACATTCGCCGTGTAGAGCTGCGCCGGGCCACCTGCTGCGGTTGAAGAAAACACAATGCGGCGCGAATCGGGCGTAAATGTCACGAAGGCGTTCATCGAGGCACGCTGGTTGTAGAACGGCAATTTGCGCCCGCTATCGAGCGAAAACATCTGAATGGCCGGGTATCCCGCAGCGTACGTGGTGAACGCAATGATACGGCCGTCGGGCGAGGCAGAAGGAAACGTACTGATGGAGCCGTAGCGCGTGAGCTGGCGCTGATCGCTGCCGTCCCAGTTCATCACCCAGATTTCTTTTGCGCCGCTGCGGCTGGAGACGAAGGCGATCTTCGTTCCCACCAGACTCTTGCCGCCGAACTGCGCCAGAATGTCGGCCGCATAGCGATGGCCGGCATCCACGGCGCCTTCTCGCGAGAGCGCCGCGGTGTAGATTTTGCCGAATACCTGCGCCTGCTGCAGCGAAGGCATGTTCGGCGCCGTCGAATAGAACCAGCCGAAGACAACGAGATTGCCCTGATTCTCGGCGCCGTAGCCGATGCCCAGAAAATTGGCTGAGATCGGCGGAAGACTCCAGTCGCTCAGCCGATTGCCCTGCGGCGCGGCTGGGCGGTTCGAGGGCGGAGCGACTCCGGGCTGCAAATCGCTCGGTTGCTGCGGGACCTGTAGCGGGTAGAGCGTCTTGGGAACGAGATTGATCAGCGGCGAGCTCTCCAGATCGCTGCGAACCGTATCGTTAAAAGCATCGATGTAGCCGGAAGCCGCGCCGGAGCCGCGGAAATCCGTTACCGCTATGAGCGGCTTACCGGGGTTCTTGACGATACTCCCGGTGATCTGCTGGCCGGCGGAGATGAGCCCGGAGCTAAGCAGAAAAAGTGAGAAGGCTAAAAAAAGTCGCATCAGCGTAAGTTGAAAGTGAATTGAGCCGAGATGTAGCTTTCGGTGATTTGCGGCGGCAGCGCCGGCAGCGGATTGGCGCTATAGACGGCCCGCAGGGCTGTGTTGTCGATTGTCGGATTGCCGCTCGATTGCAAAATCTGCGGGGTACGAATGGATCCGTCGCGCATGATGTAGAAGTTGACGATGGCCGGCTGGGATTGAGTGCGTGCATCGAGGCCGTTCGTCGCCCAGTTTTGCGCAATTCGCTGGCGCACTATTTCGGCGTACCAGCCCAGCCTGTTTCCGAGCGGCGAATTCGGACCGATGCCGACCTGTCCCGCGCCGCTCTGCTGCGAATACATCGGATTCGAAAGCGCCTGCCGGGAGCGGCTATAAACCTGGTTGGCCGGCGCCGGAGGCGTGTATTGCTGCTTCTGCACTGGCTTGGGCGCTTGCTTCTTCAGCTTTTCGGCGAGATCGAATGTGTTCTTGTCGGGCGGAGGCGGTGTTTTCTGCTGTTCCTGCTTGGCGGGCGCGGTCGGCACCATCGACTGTGTATCGCTGGCCACGGGATTCGGCGGAGCTTCGCGCTGCGGGATCGGAATGTTCTTCACGGCCGAAACGGCGTAGGCGGGACCTCCGGCCGGATGCTGCTCGCCAAACGTTTCGCGCGTACGGTTCATCCAGTACCAGCCGAAGAACAAAAGCGCGATCACACCGGCGTGGATCAGGATTGCGCCAAAAAAGGGAAGCGCCAGCGGGTCGCGCTCATCGAGAATATCGAGCCGCTGGGCCATAGAACTCACCGGCGCTGCCGCGCGGAGGTGTCGATGGGTGCCGTCACCATCTTCACTTCAAATTTGGCTTCGCCGAGCTCGGCCACGATCTGCGCGATCGGATCCCAGGGCGTTTCTTTATCGGCGCGAACGTAGACCGCGGTCGCGTTGTGAAAGCGCTGCCGCACGGCCGCGGCCAGAGCATTGATGTTCACCGGCTTATCGTTCAGATACGATTCGCCGCGTTTAGTGATGCTAACCACCGGCAGATCCTGCGCTGTGTTTTGGACGCGGCGCACGGTCGGTACGTTTATGTCGAGGCCGAACTCCATTACGTTTGCCGTAATCATGAAGATGATCAGCAGCACCAGGACCACGTCGACCAGCGGCACAACGTTAATTTCGGAAAGCGCGCTCGCCGGGCCACCGAAGCGCCTTCCGCGCCGCCCGCCGCCTGTTTCGCCGAAAGAAAAAGCCATAACGCTTTGCTGTGCCTACCCGCCGAAATCGCGATCGGCGAAGTTCTGGAACTCGATGGCGAAGTCTTCCATGCGCGTGCCCAGTTCGCGGATGCGCGTACCGAAGATGTTGTAGAAGATGGCGGCCGGAATCGCCGCTGCGAGTCCGATGGCGGTTGTTACTAGCGCTTCCGAAATACCGGGCGCAACGGCGCGAAGGCTGGCGCTGCCGGCGTTGCCGAGCCCCTCGAAAGCGTCGATGATGCCCCACACCGTGCCGAACAGGCCGATGAAGGGCGAAACCGAGGCGACCGTCGCGAGCCAGTTCATATTCAGCTCGAGTTTCGTCACTTCTTCGCTGATTCCGAGCTGCAGACTGCGCTCGACAGCGGGTTTATTCACCAGCGCACCGCGCTGTTTGATCTGCCGTTCGATCTCGCTATAGCCGAAATCGAACACCGCCACGAGCGGCGCTGCGCTGAACTGCTCGCTCGCCACGGCAATCGACTGCAGGTTGGGCGCTTTCCGGAAAGCGCGCAGAAAATTACGATTCTCGCGGCGTGCGCGGCTGAAGATGCTGCTTTTCGAGAACACGATGGTCCACGAAAAAAGCGAAAACAGGATCAGAATGGCAATAACAGCGAGCGGAACCGGGCGAAGGTTGTGAACGATGTCCCACAGACTCAGGTCAGCGGGAAACAACAGGAATTGCAATACTTGTTGTCCTTTCGTTTGCCTCGCTTTTCATTATAGGAACGCGCATTTGAAAAACACCTCTTCCCCGGCTTGTGAAATACGGCTCACCTTTCCTGGAGACAACGCCAGGGCTATCCGCCACGTCTTAATATGAAGACTTAGCTATGTTGTCCCGTGTTGAAATTCAGCGCCGCCGGCGAGAGAGCGGTTTTTCGCTCATCGAGCTTCTGATTGTGATCGCGATTATCCTGATCATCCTCTCCATTGCCGTTCCGCAGATGGGAAAGATGCGAATGAACGCGCAGGAGATGGCTGCGGTCGAAGAGATCAGCACCATCAACAAGGCCGAAACGCAGTATTATTCGCAATTCAACCAGTACGCCACTTCTCTGGGGCAGCTCGGACCGCCTCCTTCGGGCGGCACGAGCGAAGGACCCCAGGCGGCCGGTCTCATCCCCGGTAGTCTGGCCAGCGGATCGAGCGGCGGCTACAATTTCACCCTCACCGCTACCTCGCAAGGCTACGCGATCAGTGCAGTTCCCAAGCAGTTCGGCAGCACCGGACGGCGCACGTTCTACTCCGATCAAAGCGGGGTCACCCGTCAGAATTGGGGACAGGATCCCGCCACCGCCACCAGCCCCGAGCTAAAATAATCGGCACTTGCCACTCCGGGGTCTGGTCGGCGCGTTTTTTGCGCTCGCAGCGAGCGCGACGGCCAGTCTGCCCAGTGCGCAACAGCTAGCCGCCGAGCTGCAGCAGATTTCACTCGATCCCGCTCATACGTACCGTGTGCGCGATTTGTCGCTTGCCCGCGGTGACATTAAGCTGTATCTCACCGAAGGCACACTCAGCTTCTTTACGCCGGTCGATCACCGCACGTTTGCCGCTCTCTTTACGACCGAAGACACCGATGCAGGGGATGCGGAGGTGATCGTCATGCCGCCGCGCCGCAGCGAACGCGCTTCACTCGCTTCCTTTGCCAAAACGCCGAATCTGGACGAGCACTTCACGAGCGCTCTGTTTTTCTTTACCGACAACACCGCTTCCGAGCTTACCGAAAAAATCAATCGAGCGCCGCTCCACGAGCTGCCGGATGCTGCCTCCGTATTTGCTCCGCGCGCCGATCCGATTGCGCGGGATATTGGGCGGCAGATCGAGATCGCGCTGCTCGAGGCACTGCTCGATAAGCACACTCCGGCACATGGTCTTTTCTATGCTGTGCTCGGCGGCCGCACGCTGGGCGCATTCGATGTGACGTACGATCCCACGCAGGCCGAGTCTGTATTCGTGGGTCGTGTGGGCAGCTCACCCGATCACCATTTTGAGCTCTGGACCAACTTCCGCCCGCGCCGCGCGCCTCCGTTTGTACAGCCACCTGTACGAACACACGATTACCGGCTGGAATCGACCATCCGGCCCGATCTTTCGATGAATGTTGCTGCGGAATTCGCGATTCAGGCAGACGGCGAAGACGGCCGTGTGCTGCCGCTAGTGCTTTCACCGCGCCTGCGAGTGAGCGAGGCCGAGATTGACGGTGCGCCAGTCGAAATTTTTCAGCGCGCCGCGCAGCGGTTGGCCGAATTCGGCAGCGCCGAAACGCTATTGCTCGTTGCTCCGGCCGATCTTTCGCCGGGCACACACCGCGTAGAACTGCAATATTCCGGTTCGGTCATTCGCCGCACCGAAACCGGCGAATACTTCGTTGACGATCGCAATACATGGTATCCCGTGGACGGGCCCGTTTCGGCCAATTTCGACCTGACGTTTCATTGCCCGGAAGCGCTTCATCTGGTCTCGACCGGCGAACCGTTGAGCGATTCGGTGGCGGGGGGTGTCCGCACGGTTCATCGCAGGACCAGCCATCCCTCTGCGCTCGCCGGCTTCAATCTGGGCGATTACAAGGTCAAGCGCGAGCGACACAATCTCTACGAAATCGAGATCGACGCGCCCCGCACGGATGCGACTGCACTCTCGGAAGATCCGACGCTTGCCGAGCAAACCGCCAATATTCTCGACGTCTACACGAAGCGATGGGAGCCGCTTGCCGCCCGCGATCTGGCGGTCACGCCCATTGCCGGCTATTTCGGGCAGGGCTTTCCCGGCTTGATCTATCTTTCGAGCATCTCGTTCATAAAAGAGCGGGATCGCTCAGCCGCGCTACGGGGGCCGCGTTTCGATGCGTTCTTCTCGGAACTGCTGCTGCCGCATGAAATCGCCCATCAGTGGTGGGGCAACATTGTGCGCCAGGCTGATTACCGCTCGGCCTGGATCTCGGAAGCGATGGCGAATCTTTCGGCTCTCGACTACATCGAGCAGACACGAGGAGCATCGGCGCGTAACGACATTCTTGACAGCTATCGTGAGGATCTGCTGCGCGAACACAACGGCAAGACGGTGGAATCGGCCGGGTCTGTCGATTTTGGGGAGCGGTTGATCGACACCTACGATCTCGCCACCTGGCACATCATTCTGTACGAGAAGGGCTCCTGGATTTTTCAGATGCTGCGGCGGCGTCTCGGCGATCAGAATTTCCGGGAATTTCAGCTTGCGCTGCTGCGCGATTTCGCGGTGCGACCCATCAGCAACGAAGAACTTCGGCAGGCAGCAGCTGCGTTCGTGCCCGCCGGCGAGCCGGATCGTGATCTGACGAATTTTTTCGATACCTGGATTTACGGAACCGGCATTCCTGCACTCAAATTACGTATGGCTTCGCCGCGAACTTCGAATCTGGAGATTTCGGGGGTGGCGGATGATTTCCTGGCCGAGATTCCGCTCCGGTGCAAAGGCTTCGGAACATTCTGGCTGCGGGCCGGCGCGGGGGTGAACACCTTCGATCTGCCCCAGGGCTCGTCGGCCTGCGAACTGCCTTCCATGCACGAGTTCCTCTACCGGTCCGGCGATCGTTAGCGCCCTGGTCTGCAGATGGCTCCGATCTCATGCGATCACAGCGCGCGCAGATTTTTTCTTCTCTCGCACTCTCAACAATTTAACTAACCCGCATCGCATCGTTCGGGATGGCAGTGCTTCTACTCTCAAGAGCGAGAGATGTTTGCGCTGGTTGGCGCCGACACGCTGCTTATCACGGCTCCAGGAAAACCATGAAATCCATTTGCCTACTGTTTTTACTCTTGCCTGCCTCGGTTCTGGCACAGACCAAGATCGATTTCAATTCTCAGCTCGCGAACATGCCGTTCACGAGCGTGATGTCGGCCCCCTTTTCGGCCAAGGGTGACTGCTCGACCGACGACACCGCCGCGATTCAGGCGGCGCTCAATACGCACCGCTTCCTCTACTTCCCGAAGCCTCCCGGCGGCTGTTATCTGGTCTCGCAGACGCTCATTCTGCAGGTTGGCGATTACATGTATGGCGCCTCGGCCAATAACCCGAATGCCGGCGATCCCAATCAGGGTGTGGTCATCCGTCTCGCGCCCAATAGCAACGTCGGATTGCTGCAGACCTTCGACGCCGAGGACTCTCAGGGCGGCGGTAACGAATTCATGGCGGTTGAAAATATCGTGTTCGACGGCAACGGCGCGAATCAGACACAGGAGCTCCAGAATCACGCGCTGGTCGATTATCGCGGGACGTTCATTCAGACCTTTCTGCGACACGTGCTCATTACCAATTCATTTGGTCCCGCGCTCTTCACGGGCTCAACGCAACTGGACAACGTCTGGATGATCGCCAATACGACGAGCACCTATACCTGGATTAACAACCCCGGCGAGACCGGACTCGGAGCGCTCATGGCGGACCAGGTGTACGTCGAAGAATCGATGTTGCCGTTGAACGGGCAGTTCCGTTCGCCGTGGGATGGCAGCGTTGACGACCCGACGACTTACTCCCACGGCATCTATTTCAACGGCATGGGAACCGCGACCATCAATCAGCTGCATTGCGAATCCGTGGTCACGTGCCTGGATTTTGGAGACACTCAGACGTTGACCATCAATGGCATCAGCGGGACCCGCATCGGAAATCCTTCGTCTAGCGATCCTACCGATCAATACCTGATGCGAGCGACGAATCTGGATATCGACAGCTTCACGTTCACTTCGGCGTATTTCGACCAGAGCGGCACCACGTACCCCGGTGATTTTAGTAACGTTCGAGTCTTCGGACTGGCCGCCGGGCTTTCGGATCAGGACTTGTATCAGACTCCGCCCGGCAAAACCATCTGGCCGCTCTACACCTGGGGCCGTTACGATCAAGGCTTCTCGGGCGTGCCGTACCTGGGCGAGCGGCCCGTCATCAATAACGAACTCTGGATTCAGCAGACGGGTGGCTACAGTCCGAATAAGATCGCCTTTTTCGACAACACCGGTGGTCCCGCGGGAAGCTATGCGTATGTCGAGCGTGACGGGGGTCACCTGAATCTCGGCGCCAGTCCCGGACCGTGGGATAACAGTGAAACAACGCTGCTGCAGGCAAATTTCTATGGCGTGAATAATCCCGGCAACAACGTGCTCATTCCCGTGGGTCGTCTGGCTACTGGGTTCGGCAGCAACAGCGATATCAACGGTGAGCTTTCGCTCTCGTCGGCCAAATCGGCCACGTTCACCTTTAGCGGCCAGTACTCTTCGCATCCGGAGTGCACCGCTACGCCGCAATTCGATATCGGCAGCGGCAACCGTATGTGGATCACTTATCCAAGCGCCACTTCATTCACTCTGAATTTCGCGCAGGCGGTGACGGGCAGCGTATCCTATGTCTGTTTGGGGCGCAATTAGTTAGCAGCTCTCGGCTGGGGTACGGACACTGCGATCGTCGGCAAAGTGGGTAGCGGCACACGCGCTGTTGGCGGCAGCACTGTGCTCGCTTCCACACTGGGCCGCAATCTGGCGGAACGGAGGCGATTACACACCTTTTTCTGTCTCGCCTGCCGTTTCCGCCATTGTGTTTGACGAAACGCACGCCTATGCACCTCCGGCGCGGCGCTTCTTTGTCACTGGCAGTCTGACTGCTGAAGTCGACAATTACGAAAATCGCGGCCGGCAGGCTGCCATTCCGGTAATCCCGCCTGTGATTCTGGGCGCCATGGCGCGCGTGTCGGGCTCGCTCGAGCGCGCCTTTATCGCCGCTGATTTTGTGTTTCCAGCGCTGCTGTTCGTTTTGCTTTTCGCGCTCGGAGACGGATTAAACCTTAGCTGGCGGCTGCTGGTAGCCTGGAGCACTTTGATCGTCTCCTTCGGCATTCTGAACTGCTTCTGGCTGGGCGAGGACGCGCTGATTGCGCCGCTTGAATTCACGCGCACGCCGCAACCCGAGTTGTCTTTTCTAGTTGTGCTGGCCGCGGCTGCGATGTTCGCGCGCAGCATCGAAGAAAAGGGCCGTTGGAAGTCGATGCTCGCGGCCGGCTTGCTCTCGGGCGCGGTCGTTTACTGCTATTACTTCTACACGATTGCCTGGGGCGCCGGTTTGTTTTTTGCTTTTGTGCTCGGGCTGCTCTGGCGCAGACGTCTTCTCTGGACCCACTCGCTGACAACACTTGCCATCATGGCGGTGCTCGGCGTTCCCTACGTGCTGGCTGGTTTGCACAGCCCCGGGCAGGCGGACCTGCTTGGGCGCGTGGGAGTGTTTACGCACGATCTCCGTGTTATTCCTTTACTCCTTGCGCTGTTCGCTGCGGCTCTCACCTGGTATCTCGGACGGACGCGGCTCGCACCGCTCGATTTGGTCTTGATGCTGCTGGTTGTAGGAGCATTGGCTGGGATGAATATCCAACTGCTGACCGGTTACGAAACACAGCCCTGGCATTTCTGGAAACGGCTCGCGGTTCCGGCTGCATTCTTCCTTGTTTCGGCCACGATTGCTCGCCGCGTCCAGCGGATGCGGCATTCGCAGTTCGCCGCCGCTGTGTTGCTTATAGCGCTCCTGGCCGATACTGCGGCGCGGCTCTCGTTCGCCGCCCTGCAGACTGCTCCCTATCAGCGCTCGAGTGACGCGCGAATTTCGCTGCTTAAATGGGTCGATGGGCATCTGCCTGGCAAACGCGTAATCGGCACCGTCGATCCACGCCTGATTCTGCTCATCCCGGCGATTACGATCGATTACACCTACGTGCCGAGCGGCCTCCGTTCTCTCACTCCGACCGAAGAGATCGAGCAGCGCTACTACCAGATGGCTTGTCTGCTTGGCAAGGTTCCGGCCGAGGTCGAAAGTGCAGTTGCTGTCCCAAACCATCTGGGGCGCTCAACGGAAGTCCTGTACGCACTCGGGCTCAATCCCGGAATGTTTCGCGGCTTTGTCGATGGTTATCGAAACGCGTACGCGCGATGTCAGCCGACGGTATACCGGCTCGACTACGTGATTGTTTCGTCGGATGACGAACAGCGGGCTGTGCAGCGCCAATTCGCTAACACTCGTGAGCTTTACCGGAACGCGCACTTCCGCGTTATCGATCTGGCGCGCTAATCGTCGGAGCGGAAGAAGCTCGTCACATCGCCGCGTGCGATCGCCTCGAGCGGATTGCGTTCCACTCCGTTGTGGCTGTGTTCAGCGGGCGAGAGCTCGTGCCGCAGCCGCTCGAGCGTCATGCTCTGCAAGATCACACGCCCCGGCCCGGTGAGGGTTGTCAGAAACAATCCTTCGCCGCCGAAAATCGCCGTCCGAATGTTCCCGACGAGCTGGACATCGTAATTGACGGTTGGCTCGAAGGCGACCAGGTGACCGGTCTGCACCTGCAGCACTTCTCCGGGCGCTAGTGTGTAATCGACATGATCGCCGCCGGCGTGCACAAATACCGCGCCCGGCCCGGTCAGCTTCTGCAGAATAAAACCCTCACCTCCGAGCAGCCCCGCTCCCAGCCGCCGCACCATGGCGATGTCGAGCGTCACGGAACTCTGCGCAAACAGGAATCCGTCGCGCTGCACGAGGATGGTCTGCCCCGGTGCCAGTTCGAAGACCTGGATCTTGCCCGGATAATGCCCGGCGAAGCCGACTTCGCCCGGACCGTCCGTCGCGCCGAAGTAGGTGAAAAAGAGCGACTCGCCCATCAGCTTGCGCTTGATCGCGCCGAGTATCTTCTGGCTGATCGATTGCCCGGTCATGCGCGTGGCCCAATCGACGTTTGCCGACTTGTAGATCATTTTGCCGGCTTCTGCATAGATCTCCTGGCCTGGTTCGAGATGAACGCGCGCAATCTGCAGATTGTGTCCTTCAATGTCGTAGCGGAGCGGCGCCACCGGCGGTGCAGGCGGATAGTACGTTGCGGCGCCTGAGCCTCCAGAAGGCTGTCCGCAATTCGTGCAAAATTTGGCAGTATCTGGTATCTGCGATCCGCAGTTGCTGCAAAACACGTCGCTCGAGTCCTCCGGCAGTGCTATTCTCGCATTTCTGCCGGCCCGCTTCCGAGTCTTTTCGATCGCGATTGTCTTCGCTCTGGCGCTTGCGTTCTTCATCAATCGCGGCCCGTATCGCGCGATCCGCTACTCCACAACGGGCGATTTCGCGACGGTGTACGGCGCCGCGCGCTGCTGGATCCGCGGCATCAATCCGTACGAACGCGAGCCATTGAAACAGCAGCTTGCCGAATCCGGCGCGCCTGCGAGTGTCCAGCGCGATCAGGATGTGAATCCATCGGTGTATCTTCCTTCGGCGTTGGTGTGGATGGCTCCGGTGGCGATGCTGGCGTGGTATCCAGCCAATGCCTTATGGTGTCTGCTGGCAATCGCTCTGTGGACGCTCGCGCTGCTGCGAATACTTGCGCTGCTTCCGCTTTCAGTCACTGCGAAATGGCTGATCGCGGCCGCCGCCCTGGTGTTTTCGCCGACGTACGTAGGCATTTATGATGGCAATCCGGGTGTAGCGATTACCAGTCTGGTGATTCTGGCCGTGCTCGATGAAAGCTGGTTGCGCAGCGCCATCCTGCTCGGCATTGCCCTGTGCTTTAAGCCGCAGATCGCCTTCTGCGGATTCTGCATCTTTCTGCTACGTAGGAAATGGCGTGCACTGGCGATCGCTGCGGTGCTTTTCGGCGCATTTCTACTGGCAGGCAGCCTGGCACATTGGAACTGGTGGCAGACGGAGCGGCGCAACGTCGCGCTCAGCTTTGTTCCGGGAGGGCAGAGCGATCCGGCGCCCGCGAGCCACGTCGCCTGGCAGTTTCTGAATGCGCAGACGCTCGTGTCTTACTTTGTTCGCGAACGGAATGCAGTCAATCTCGTAGTCTGGATTCTGGCTGCCTTGCTAGGCGTTCTGTTTCTCTGGCGAGCGCGGGGTTCCCGCGCACAAACCGCGGCATTTCTTGCCGTGCTCACGCTGCTTCTCACGTATCATCGCTACTACGACGCGCAGTTGCTGCTGCTCGCTATACCGTTTCTGGTCGAGTTATGGCAGAGGCGCGGCCGGTTTGTGCTGGCCGCGGTGTGTTTTCTTGTGCTCGCGTTTCCGATCCAGTCCGTTTTCGCGCGGCGCTTAGGTCCCGAGGCGCTCACGCCTTCGCTGAAGCAGGCGTTTCTTCTGCGAAACCAGCCCGCGGCCGTTTTGCTGCTCTGCTTCCTGTTCGCTCTGCCCCTTCAAAGGAAACAGGAACTGTAGTGCATGCCGCATACGATAGCCCCACGCCTTTTCGTTGTGGCCTGCGCCTT
Organism: Terriglobia bacterium; assembly: GCA_021325235.1. GTDB lineage: Bacteria > Acidobacteriota > Terriglobia > Bryobacterales > Bryobacteraceae > Bog-105. The sequence goes on from JAJPHN010000014.1 coordinate 56,955, forward strand.
CATCTTCGAGATACGCCAGATCGCCGCCCATTTGCCAGCCTTTCTCGACCAGAACCTTGCATAGCTCCTGCGTATTTCGAATGCATGCTTCCGGATCCTGTCCCTCGCAGGTACCGGTGTCGAGCCAGATTTTGACTGAAAGCTTTCGTTTGAGACCATTCGCGCGCCGCAGAATGGAGCGGTTGGCCCACCAGATCGAGGGCGACATCACAATCCACTTACCGAATACCTGCGGATACTGCATGCCGAGATAGAGCGTCACCAGGCCGCCCAGCGATGATCCGCCAAGTCCCGTATTGGCAGCGTCCGGCACGGTGCGATATTCGCGGTCGATGAACGGCTTCAGATCCTCGACAATCATCTGCCCATAGTGCCGGGCACGCCCGCCGCGACCCCGCCGATCCTTCACGGGTGTGTACTCGCCAATTCTTTCCTCGCCGCGATTGTAGATTCCGACGATGATCAGCGGCTCAATCTTTTCCTGTGCGATCAGCTCGTCGGCGAGCTGCTCCAGACCCCAATCGTTGCCGGCAAAGGCTGTGGCCGGGTCGAAGAGGTTCTGCCCATCGTGCATGTACAGCACTGGATAGCGGCGCTCCGGCGCGGCTTCATAATCGGGCGGCAGATAGAGAATGATTTCGCGCGGCTCGCGCAGGAACGCCAGCTGCTCGCCGGGCAGTTTAAGTTTTGACAAAGTCGAGAGACGCCGAATTCATGCAATATCGCAGGCCGGTCGGGCGCGGCCCATCGTCGAAGACGTGCCCGAGATGCGCGTCGCACTTGGCGCAGCGGACTTCTTCGCGCATCATGCCGAAGCTGTTATCGATGGCCTTCTCGACATTCTCCTTCGCGATCGGCGCCCAGAAACTCGGCCAACCGGTTCCCGATTCGAATTTTGTATCCGAAGAAAACAGCGCGTTGCCGCAGCAGACGCAGCGGTAGATACCGTGTTCGTGGTTATTCCAGTACTTGCCTGTGAAGGCGCGCTCAGTGCCTGCATGGCGCGTCACTTCGTACTGTTCCGGGGTGAGCTGCGCCTTCCACTCGGCGTCGCTCTTGTGCACTTTCTCCACTGTGATCACTCCCATTCGCTGCCCCGAGTTCGAAAACTCGACAATCTTTACCATCTTCGGCGAGGCAGCCGCGCGCGAAGCGATCGCCAGGGCCGATCCAACAACACCCGTGAGAAAACTTCGTCGCTCCATGTCCTTCTATTCGCTATTCTACGGCTCTAAGTTACGGTTCGCATCGAGGGATTGCGATGTCCACAGTGATTCGGGAACACCACTGGCCAGGAAGCTTGGCGTCAAAGACGGTCAAAGGACCTGGCGAAAGAATATGCCCGCAAGCGTCGCGTCCGAGATTGCGAAAGCAGGTTTGGCTCCCCACCTCCTGCGCCGGCCCCTTCCCGGGCTTGAGATGGTGCATGTGTTCGTGACCGACCGCTCGGAACTGGCAAGTGAGCTTCCATGCTCCGGCCGCTGATCGCGCCCGAGGGCGTGATCTGGATCTCGTGGCCGAAAAAGAGTGCCGGAAGGCCGACCGATCTTTCCGAAGACGCGATCCGGGCGGAAGCTTTGCCGCTGGACCTGGTGGATATCAAAGTGTGTGCTGTGAATACGGTGTGGTCCGGCCTGAAGTTCATGATCGCAGGAGCAAGCGAACAAAGCCCGGCCCGTGACCGACCGGGACTGCCGCATCACATCATGGCCACGGGCGGAGCCGGTTCGTCGGGGCTTCCGGCGCTGGTCAGCGGCAGCCGGATCATGAGCAGCGCCAGCAGCGCAAGAACAACCAGGCCGGCCAGGTACGAGGGGTGCTCGAAGATGCGCAGGTGGGCGCGAAAACTCGCGGAGGTGAACTGCAGTCCCGCCCAGACGAGGCCCAGAATGGCTTCTCCTGCGATCAATCCGGAGGCGGTCAACACGCCGGCATTTTCGACGCGGGCGCGCTGCGCTTCATTCAGGCCCCGCCGCTTGGCTACTCCATCCGCGATCCAGCGAAATACGCCACCTACGAAGATCGCAAACGTGGTTTCAAACGGCAGATACATGCCGACCGCCACCAGCATTGGGCTGCGGACGTTCATCGCGATGAACGCGAACCCCATCAGAATCCCGACCACCACCAGCGGCCAGGGCATATCGCCGCCCACGATGCCTTGCGCCAGCAGCGCCATCAGTCCGGCCTGTGGCGCCGAGAGCTGCCGATCGCCAAAACCGGTGCCGCCCGCGCGAATATTGCCCTCGTGCAGCAGCACCAGAGGGAAGTACATGACCAGGCTCGCCACCGTAACCGCCAACAGCTCCGCAATCTGGATATTGCGCGGTGTTCCGCCCAGAATGTAGCCGACTTTGAAGTCCTGCAGCAGCTCGCCTGCCACCGCGGAAGAAACGCAGACTACCGCCGCAACACCGAGCACGGCCGCTACACCGCCCGCACCCGAAACTCCGAGCGCGACCATTAGCAGCGCCGCGACGATCAACGTGGAAAGCGTCAGCCCCGACACCGGATTGTTCGACGAGCCGATCATGCCGCACAGACTTCCCGAGACCGTGGCGAAAAAGAAGCCGAGGATCAGCATCACAATGGCAGCCACTACGCCGCCGACCACCTGGCCCGAGAAATAGATATACAGCGCAATCATCAGCGCAAAGACAAGGCCGATCAGGCTGAAGACAACCTTCGAACTCATGTAGCGCTCGGTGCGCGAAAGAGCCGCGGTCTCGGCCGAGGTGCGGCGCATGTCCTTTACCGCGCGGCCTAGTCCGGTCATGAGGCTGGTGCGCATGCGGAACAAAGTGTAGGCCGCACCGACCAGCATTCCACCCACGGCGATCGGGCGCACAATGTAACGCCAGATGCTACCCGCCATATCGCTCCAGGAACTCTGGGGAGCATTGGCCGGCAGGAATTGATGCAGCTGCGGTCCGAGGAAATAGATAAGCAGCGGGACCATCAGCCCCCAGGCCAGCACGCCGCCCGAGAACTGAATGGCCGCGAGCCTGGCGCCGATGACATACCCGACGCCCAGGTACGCTGGACTGATGCTGGGCCCCGAGAAAACCGTGCGGCCGCCAGTGGGCAAGAGGTTCGTCGAGCCGGCACCGCCCAGCCGCACGCGGCTCGAGCCAAGCTGTCCAATGGCGAAGGAGAAATCGCTGTCGGCGGCAAACAACTGGAAGCGGCCGAGCAGATACACGAGCCCGCCGACGCCGATATTCCAGAACAAAAATTGGGCCGCCTGCGCGCCGCGCTGTCCGGCTTTGTGGATCTCGGACGCCGCAACCGACTCGGGGAACGGAAGCTCGGGATCGTCGACCATGATACGCCGGACAAGCGAAATAAACAGCACGCCGAGCACGCTGCCGACTAATATCAGCGCGGTGGTTTTCCAGTAGGCGTCGCGAAGGCCGAAGGAGGGCCAGGCATGCGCCAGCACAAAAGCCGGAATGGTGAAAATTGCGCCGGATGCGACACCCTCGCCGATGGAGCCGCTGGTTCGGGCGATATTTTCTTCAAGCAGCGAACCTTTCATGGTGCGCAGGACGGCCATGCTGATGACCGCCGCCGGGTAGGTTGCGGCCACTGTGATTCCGGCTTTCAAGCCCAGATAGGCATTGGCCGCGCCGAGCACAACGGTCATGCACAAACCGAGCAAAACGGCGCGCAAAGTCAGCTCGCGCATCGTAACGTGCTCAGGGACAAAAGGTTGAAACGGCTTAACCGGCGTGCTCATTCGAGATAGCTGCTATTGTATGTTCACGACGTAGTGGGAGACGGCTCGATTACAAATTCCGGGGCCTCGCAGACACGCGTTGCCCGAACAGCCGGTCTATCGACGCCGCTGATTCTCGTTGTCCTGAGCGGGCTGTATGCGGCCGTGATTTCGGTTTCGGCCGGGCGGCATCTGTGGCTCGATGAGCTGCTGACGTATCATCTCGCTAAGCTCCCGACAATCTCAGAGATGTTCCGGGCGGCCTTGCGCTTCGATCTCAATCCGCCTCTGTTTCATCTGCTGGCGCGCGCGGGGCTGCGGCTCGCCGGTGGGCATCCAACCGGCGTTCGCATACCATCGGAGATCGAATTCTACTTCGCGGGCGTGCTGCTTTTCTTCTATACGCAGCGCAAGATGGGAGTGCTTTGGGCTGCGCTGCCCGTGCTGCTGCTCTGGTATGGACCGATGTCGCAGTATGCCACCGAAGGCCGCCCGTACGCCGCGCTGTGCTTCTGGTTTGCCGCGCTGCTGCTGCTCTGGGATACGGCCGTCCACCGGACAAAGCGCACGGGGATTTTAGTCGCAATGGCCGCCTGCTCGCTTGGCATGCTAGCTTCGCACGTCTTCGGAACGCTCACACTGTTCGCGTTTTTCTGTGCCGAAGCGGCGCGCTTTCGAGAGCGCCGGAGAGCCGATTGGGCACTCTGGGCCGCGCTGTTTGCTCCCCTCGTCTTCACGGCTGTCTATCTCCCGCTGTTTGCCAGCTACAACCGTTTTCCCGATTTTCCAACGGAATTTCAGGCCAGCCCGCGCAAACTCGGTTCCTTTTACTGGCACAATTTCACCGGAGTTGTCATGTGCCTGGCGGTTATGGCGGCCGCGATCTGGATTGTGCGGCGAAGGCATAAGAGCGCTCTGGTGGAACATACGCGCGAGACTCTCAGGACGCCAGAGCTGGTGCTTTTCCTGGTGCAGGCTGTCTTGCCGGTGCTCCTCACGCTCATTTTCATGCTGCAGCACGGTGCATTCTGGGGCCGCTATTGCATCACCAGCATCGTGGCGCTTTATCTGCTGGCCGGCTATGCGCTGGCGAGGCTTGCCCAAGGCGATAGCAACGCAGCCCGAGCCGCGTTCTGGGCCGGCTCCCTCGTGGTGCTGGCGCATGGGTTTGTATGGCCGCTATGGCAGCAGAAAACGAGCCCTCCGCCCGACAGCGCTGCCGTGCTCGAGCGGGTGAAACCCGATCTGCCGCTGGCTGCTGCGAGCGGGCTGACCTTCATCGAGATGAGCCAGTACGAGAGCCCGCGGCTGCTCGACCGTCTTTATTACCTGCAGGATCAGGCCGCGGCCATCCGTCTGGCACATGCCAGCATGTTCAACGACCTGGCCAATCTGCAGCTTGTGTTTCATCTCCCGGGGCACGTGGTTCCGTACGCGGATTTCGTCGCGGAGCACCGCCATTTCCTGGTGCTCGCCACTCCCGGATATCCAGAGGACTGGCTGCTTCGCAAGCTGCAGGAAGACCACGCGGAGGTGAGACGGCTTGGCCGGTACCGGATCCCCTACAAAGACACTCAGCTGTTTGAAGTGTGGCTAGGCAGAGTCAACGGCGCGAGAGCATCTGATCCCGCGGGGCGTGCGGCTGCCGGCGCGGAAATGAAAAATCCAGGATCGCCTCGATGACTCTGGCCTGATCGGACTGGCTGAGCGAACTATACAGCGGCAGCCGTATGAGCCGGTCGCTCACGCACTCGGCGACCGGGCATTGCCCCGGGTAACCGCCGAAATGACGCCCCATTTGCGAAACATGCAGCGGCATGTAATGAAACACGCTCAGAATCTGCTGCGCTGCGAGGTGCTCGATCAGAGCGTCGCGATCGTCGCGGCTCGGCATCAGCAGATAAAAAATGTGAAAACTCTGCTCGCAATGCGGCGGGACATGCGGTAGGCGGACGCCGTGGTTTGCGGCCCAGCTGGCCAACTCGCGCTGATAGGTGTTCCAGATGTGTTCCCGCTTCCCTTGGATCTTATCCCGGACTTCGAGCTGCGCGAACAGAACGGCCGCCAGAATGTCGGAGGGGAGAAAGCTCGAGCCCTTCTCGATCCAGGTGTATTTGTCCACCTGGCCCCGGAAAAACTGCTTGCGATTGGTGCCCTTCTCGCGAATGATCTCAGCGCGCTCGACCAGCCCGGGATCATTGATGAGCAGCGCGCCGCCTTCCCCCGAGCTGAAGTTCTTGGTTTCGTGGAAGCTCTGGGTCGCCAGCCGGCCGAAGCTGCCGAGCGGGCGTCCGCGATAACGTGCGAACAGACCGTGCGCATTGTCTTCGATGACCGAAATGCCGTGGCGTTCCGCGACCGCGCCGATGGCGTCCATCTCGCAGCCCACACCCGCGTAGTGAACCGGAACGATGGCTTTGGTGGCGGGCGTGATCAGAGCTTCGAGCTGCGCGTCATCGAGGTTGAGCGTGTCGGGCCGGATATCGGCAAAAACGGGCCTGGCACCTTGCAGCACGAACGCGTTTGCTACCGACGAAAACGTGAACGAGGGTACGATGACTTCGTCGCCCGGCTGTATATTCAGCAGCAGCGCGCTCATTTCGAGCGCATGGGTGCAGGAGGTCGTCAGCAGCGCTTTGCGCACCCCGAGTTCCGCCTCCAGAATTTCGTGGCAGCGGCGCGTGAACATCCCGTCGCCCGAAATGTGCAGCGCGGCAAATGCCTGCTCGATGTACCGCGTTTCGGTTCCCACCCGGCTCACGCAGTTGAACGGGATAAACGACTGGAGTTCGGAGCTCGTGACCACCCTCTTGGTGCAAGTGTAACGAGCAAATCGCTTCCACGAGCAACGTTGCCGGGAAAACAGTACGGGCTATAACCTCCAGTACTGCGCAGAGTTACAGCGCTGAAAACGGGCGGGATCCGGGCCGTTACAAGCGCTATTTACGGCGACGCCGGCCCGTGTTCGATTCTTCTATCAGACCGAACTGCAGCTTTTTTTCCACAGGATCGGCGCGTTCCAGACGGACGCGCACACGGTCGCCGATCGAGAAGCTCCGGCGCGTACGCTCTCCAATGATTTTGCGCCCGTTTTCCTGGTAGGTGAAGCGGTCGCCGGCCAAGGTCTCGATTGGCACCAGTCCCTCGATGAAGAGTTCGGTCAGTTCGACGAAGAAGCCGTACTTGGTTGTGCTGATAATCAGGCCGTCGAAATCTTCGCCCAGGCGCTCTTCCATGAAGCGCACTTTTTTCCATTCGATCAGCTCGCGCTCGGCCTCGGCGGCGCGCCGCTCGGTGAACGATGTATCGTCGCCCAGTTCGTGCAGCGCGCCCGGTTCGAGCAGCGCGCTCTGCGTATCGAAGTAATGCGACAGGATGCGATGGACGATGAGATCCGGATAGCGGCGGATGGGCGAAGTGAAATGCGTGTAGGCCGGCGCGGCGAGGGCGAAGTGGCCTTCGTTGATATGACTGTAGCGAGCCTGTTTGAGTGAGCGCAGCATGAGATAGCTGAGGATGCGCTCTTCCGGTTTACCGGCGATCTTGGCGATCAGCTTCTGATAGTTGCGGGAGGAGATCGCAATCTGCTGGGGGATTTCAAGCGACCGGCGCGTTTTGGAAAGGCCTCCGCGGCCTCCGTGTTTGGGATCTTTCGAGCGGCGCGCCGCCACATCGTATTTCTTCACCGGCACGGCGCCGAAACCGAGCGAATAGCCGAAATGCGCGGCTATTTCTTCGAAATCCATGAGGCGCTTCGGGTCCGGAGTTTCGTGGATTCGATAGAGCGAGGGAATGTCGGCTGCTTCGAGATGGCTTGCCACGGCTTCGTTGGCCGCCAGCATGAATTCTTCAATGATCCGGTGGGCGATGTTGCGCTCGCCCCGGGTGACCCCGATCATCTGGCCCGAGAGGTCGAGCTCGATATTGGTTTCGGGCAGGTCGAAATCGATTGAGCCGCGGCGGGTGCGCTTGCGATTGAGGATCAGCGCCAGTTCGCGCATCTGTTCGAAGCGCCCGGTGAGTGCCGCATAGCGCTCCCGCATGGCGGCATCGCCTTCGAGGACGCGGAACACGTTGGTGTACGTCATGCGCTCGGCGCTGCGGATCACGCCGCGCGTAAATTCCTGCGATACGATTTCGCCCTGGCGATTGATTTCGAGCAGTACGGAGAGAACAAGGCGGTCCTCGTGCGGGCGCAGCGAGCAGATATCGGTGGAAAGCTCGACTGGAAGCATCGGGATGGCGCGGTCGGGAAAATAGACGCTCGTACCGCGCCGGACTGCTTCTTCGTCGATCCCAGAGCCGGGGCGGACGTAGTGGCTCACATCGGCGATGTGCACCTGCAGCGCGAAGTGGCCGTGGGGTAAAGCGTCGACCCAGACAGCGTCGTCGAAATCGCGCGCTGTTTCGCCGTCGATAGTGACGATATCGAAGGAGCGAAAATCGCGCCGCCGCGCCAGCTCGCGATCGGGGATGGCCTTGGGAATAGCAGCAGCTTCGCGCAGCGCTTCTTCCGGGAATTCGTGCGGCAGATGGTGCTTGCGGATGACAATTTCCACGTCGACGCCGAAATCGTCGGGATAACCGAGGATCTCGAGGACGCGGCCCACAGCATTGCCGCCGTCCTCCGGAAATTCGAGAATCTCCACATCGACGATGAGGCCGTCGAGATCAGCCGGATCGTCGGTCTTCAGATAAGGCAGATCGCCGACGCGATCGACGGCGAGGCTGCGCTGCGGTTTCTCGAGTCCTTCGGGAATTTCGATCCACTGCTGAATGCGATCATCGTGCGGAACCACAAAGTTTCCGCGTTTGCGCACGCGGAATTCGCCCACGACCGTGACGTGGGCGCGGCGCAGGATGCGTACGATTTCGCCCTCGGCGCGGCCCTCGCCGCTGAGCCGGGTGACATGCACGAGCGCGCGATCGCCATGCATGGCTTTTGAGGCCTCGCCCGGCGGCAGAAAAACGTCGCCTCGAATGGCTTCATTGGCGGGCGCATCCGGAATCAGAAAACCGAAGCCGTCACGATGAACAGAGATGCGGCCGGCGACATACTCGGGGTTTGTTCCGGTGGCGATGAAGTGGCCGGAGCGCAGTTCGGCGAGCAGTCCCTTATCCGTGAGGCGATCGAGTGCGTCTTCGAGCGCATCGCGATTTTCGCCTTGTAAGCCGAGCTCGCGCACCAGCTGCTTGAAGGTGGCGCGGGCATGCGGAAGTTTTCGGATATGCTCGAGCAGGCTTTGATCAGTGAATGCCTTGCGGGCTCGCTCGCGCACTACAGCAAGTTTAACGAGCGGAGCGAAATCCGCATGGCAAGCTGAGATCTGTGAGTGCCGTTGCGACCCCCTCCTCCGCCCAGGAAATAGCGGAGCTGCTCAGGGACACCGCGGGCCAGTCGCGCGCTATTTCAATAGCCGGTAATCACAGCAAGCGCTTGATGGGCGGCCCGTGTCTTCCCGCAGATGTAACGATTTCAACCGCAAGGCTCAGCCGCATCCTGCAATACGAGCCGAACGATCTCACGATCAGCGTAGAAGCGGGCGTGCGCTGGAGCGAGCTGGAACGCACACTCGCCAGGAACCGTCAGCGCATCGCCCTCGATCCACCGTTTGCTGCGGAGGCGACCGTGGGCGGAGTCGTCGCCAGCAACTCGAGCGGCCCGCTGCGGAAACAATTCGGCACGGCGCGCGATCTGGTGATCGGTATGCAATTCGCCACGCTCGAAGGCAAGCTGGTGCGGACCGGCGGCATGGTGGTGAAGAACGTCGCGGGTCTCGACATGGGCAAGCTGCTGATCGGCAGCTTCGGGACGCTGGCGGTGATCACGTCGGTGAATTTCCGGCTGCACCCCTTGCCCGAAGACACGCGCACTTTTGTCTTGTCGTTTGCCGATTCGGATGCGGCGCTCACGCGCTGTTCCGCCCTGCGCGAAAGCATGCTGCGGCCGCACACGATGGATCTCATCGGACCGGTTTTTGCGGCACGCTTCGGACTGCGCGGGTACCTGCTCGCGTTGCAGGCGGGTGGAAGCCGGCGTGTGCTCGAGCGTTATGGGCGCGAACTCGCCGGGAGTGCCATCCTCGCGGGTGCCGAAGAGCAGAGCTTCTGGAAACAGGTGCGCGAGGCTCCGGCTGAGTTTCTGAAGCGCCAGCCGGCGGGACTGGTGCTGCGTATTGCTACGCCGCTCAGCGAAATGGACCGGCTGCTGCGGCTCGCCTCGGGAGCGGCCATTGCGCGGGCGGGGAACGGGATTGCATACATCTATCTGAGCGGGCCCGGAGCACTTGCTTCGCTCTCGCGGGCGATCAAAGAACGCGGCTGGACGAGCGTGATCGAGTATGCCGCGCCGGACTTTCGCGGGAAAGGCGAGCTGTGGCCGTTGACGCCCGGCGGCGAGAGCGCGTTTGCCATGATGAAAAGCGTCAAACACATGTTCGATCCGCAGAATCTGCTGAACCGGTCGCGTCTGTATGGCCGCATCTGAAGTTGCGCCGCGGCGTACAGCGGCCGGACCGGCGCAGGCCGATCTCGATAAATGCGTGCACTGCGGCCTGTGTCTGAATGCCTGCCCGACCTATCGCGAGCTGGGCGTCGAAATGGACTCGCCGCGTGGGCGCATCTACCAGATGAACCAGGTTGCGGCGGGCGCGCCCATGACGCCGGGTTATGTGGAGCATCTTGATCTCTGCCTGGCGTGCCGCGCTTGTGAAACGGCCTGCCCATCGGGTGTTCCGTACGGCCGGATGATCGAAGCGGCGCGCGCGGAAATTCGCAAACGGCAGAAGATCACCCTCGGAGGGCGCATCCTGCGCTACCTGATCTTCGAACGGCTGCTGCCCTCGCGTATTGCGCTGCAGATCGCGGGAGCCGGTCTGTACGCTTACCAGGCAAGCGGATTGCAAAAAGTTCTGCGCGCAAGCGGCGTCCTCAAGCTGCTTGGACGCGTGGCCGATATCGAAGCGCTGTCGCCCAGTGCCGAAGTGCCGTTCTTCTACTCAAAGATCGGCAAGATATTCGCGCCTGTGGGCCAACGGCGCTACCGCGTCGCGTTTCTGAGCGGCTGCATTGCGAACGTTGCCTTCGCCCGGCTGAATGAAGCGACGGTGCGCGTGCTGCAGCGCAACGGCTGCGAAGTGGTGATACCGGCAGCCCAGAACTGCTGCGGGGCGCTGCACGTGCATTCGGGGCTGGAGGAGCAGGCGCGTGCGCTGGCGCGGCGCAACATCGATGCGGTACTCGGCGGGAATTTTGATGCGATCCTTACCAACGCGGCCGGCTGCGGCTCCACGCTGAAAGAGTACGATCATCTGCTGGCTGATGAGGCCGGGTATGCCGAACGTGCGCGAGAGTTCCGCCGCAGAATGCGCGACGTGAACGAATTCCTGGCGTCCATCGGATTAAATCCTGAGCTGGGCCGTCTCGACGCGGTCGCAACGTATCAGGATTCGTGCCATCTGGCCCACGGGCAGCAGATTCGCAGCGCTCCTCGCCAGCTTCTCCAAGCGATTCCGGGATTGAAGCTGCGCGAGATGCGGCTGGCGGATGGATGCTGCGGCAGTGCGGGCATCTACAACCTCGTCCACAACGATATGGCCATGCAGATTCTGGAGAAAAAGATGGCCGACGTGAATGCAACGGGTGCCTCGCTCATTGTCACTTCCAATCCGGGATGCATGCTGCAGCTGGCCGCGGGCGCGCGGCTTTATGGAAGCGGCCAGCGAGTGCTGCATGTGGTCGAAGTGCTCGACGAGAGCTATCGCGCGGCGCAGGCTGCCTAAGACTCGGCTTACGGTGCGAAATCGCTTCGGCGGCGGGGACGGTTTTCCATCAGCAGGATGGTCAGCGCAGCCAGGTCACGCAGCGGGCGGCGATCAACCTCGACAGCTTTACGCGGCGTACTATCAATGACGCACAGCGTCCCCAGCGGATGCCCATCGGAGGTGCGAAGCGGCGCCCCGGCGTAGAAGCGGATGAACGGCGGCCCGGTGACGAGCGGATTGTCATTGAAGCGCTCATCGTCCCGCGCATCGCCGATGACGAGTACATCGTCCTGCAGGATGGCATGTGCGCAGAAGGCGTAATCGCGCGGCGTCTCGCGTGTTTTGAGCCCGACGCAGGCTTTGAACCACTGCCGGTTCATATCGAGCAGCGAAATGGTCGCGATCTCGGTGCGGTACAGATAGGCGGCCAGATCCGTGATGCGATCGAATGTGGCTTCCTGTTCGGTATCGAGGATTTCCAGCCGGTTGAGGGCCTGCAGGCGCAGGGATTCAGTCGGCGGCAGCGGAGGGATCACTTGGTCTTCTGCGCAAGACGTGCCGGCGTGTGAGAAAAAATCTCAGGCCGGCCGCGGGACAATGGCCGCATGAACCGGGCGGCTTCCGACCGGCAGCATAGTGAAGAGCGCCGCCGCTGCCTTTCCGCGCATGACAGCCGGATTGCCGAGCCGTTCGCGAATGACAGGCAGTCGGATGACGGCCATGTCGCCCGAGCCTTCGTTCAGTACGAGCGCGTACTGGCTGTCGGGCGTGACCGCGATGAAGCCCGGCCGCTGACCGACTTCGACAATCCCCAGTACCTTGCGATCGTCGATGTTGAGCACGTAAACGTTGGCGCCGCTGGCGCTCGCCACCAGCAGGTAAGCCGGATTTTCCGAGCATGCCATGGCGCCTGGGTCGCGTCCGGCGAGAACGGTCTGCTCGATCTCGAGCGGCAGATAGGGGAAGGCAATGGCGATGCCGTCCATTTCGCGGCCGGTGATAAAGAGCTGTCCGCCGTCGGCATTGAAGCAGAGATGATCGGGGCGCATGGCGAGCGGCAGGTGCACGATGACCTCCAGGCTAGGGACCTGTAGGGCAGTGAGCGCCTGGTCTTTGTAGTTGGCGACGAGCAGTACTTTCCCGTCGCGCCGGAACAGAACCTCGCCGATCGGGCCTTCGAAGTCGCGGCGCGTGGTCTGGCCGCTTTGGGGCGCGATCAGCTCGAGGATGCCACGGGTTCCGCTCGAAACGGCGATCCATCCGCTGGCCGAAACGGCAAACTGAACGGGCTGAGCTGCCAGCCGCCAGCGCTTCTGCGGGACGAGCGTATGCGGGTCGGCTGCGATCAGCTCGCACGCGCCTCCGGCCAGCGCAAATAGCCGGTTGGTGCCGGCCGCTACATGCAGGCCGCACAATTCGTCGGCCAGCTTGCGCGAAGCAGCGCGTCGCAAGGCGATATCCAACGCGTGCACCGTGCCACTGGCGGGAGTCAGCACGTAGCTGGCACCGGCTCCGGGAACCACCAGCGAGGGCGCGGCGCCGAGCGGCACTTGGCGAAACGGCGTGAAGTTCGACAGATCGGTGATCGAGATACTTTCTTCGCCCGCCGTCGCCACCAGTGCGTAGCCGTTGAAGCCCGAGCCCGCGCGACGCCCGCAACTTGTCAGAAGCGCGCCGGAAGCGGCCGCTAACCACGCACGCCGGCTTATGTACGGCAATGCGCAACCATTGTGGAACGGCCCTCGCGGGCGTGCGAAAAACAGCCCTTGCGGGCGTGCGGGAAATGATTCATGCGGGTGCGAAACAGGAACAATGAGCCCGCGTTTACGAGCGGCGGCGAAGACTCATTCTCGATACACTCCTATGGTACTCTCGGATTTCACTCATTCCCAGGTAGCTGTCGCTCATTCATGAATTTCCGGTCTGTTTTCAGCCTGGTGTCTTCGGATCTTGCTATCGATCTGGGCACGGCCAATACATTGGTTTACGCCAAAACCAAGGGCATTGTGGTCAATGAGCCCTCGATTGTCGCGATCAACAAGAATAACGGCGAAATCGAGGCAGTGGGCAAAGAGGCCAAGGAGATGGTCGGCCGCACGCCGGGCAATATCGTCGCCATCCGGCCTATGAAAGACGGCGTAATCGCCGATTTCAAAGTGACCGAGCGGATGCTGAACTACTTCATCCTGAAGGCGCACGGCCGCAAGATGCTGGTGCATCCGCGGATCGTGATCGGCGTGCCGAGCGAGATCACCCAGGTGGAGAAGCGGGCCGTGAGCGAATCGGCCTACCGGGCGCGGGCGAGCGAAGTGCATCTGGTCGAGCAGGCGATGGTGGCGGCCATCGGCGCGGGGTTGCCCATTACCGAGCCGTCCGGGAACATGGTGGTCGATATCGGCGGCGGCACAACCGATGTGGCGGTTATTTCGCTTTCGGGCATTGTCTATGCGCGCTCGGTGCGCGTGGCCGGGAACGAGATGGACGACGCCATCATGAGCTATCTGAAGCGCAAGTACAATCTGCTGATCGGGGAGCGCACCGCCGAGCAGATAAAAATTCAGATCGGCTCCGCCTATCCGCTCGACAAGCCGCTGAGCATGGAGATCAAAGGCCGCAACCTGATCGAAGGCGTTCCAAAAACAGTTACGGTCGAGGACAGCGAGATCCGCGAGGCGCTGGCCGAATGCGTGGCCACCATCGTGAACGCGATTCGAGTGGCACTCGAGCGGACTCCACCGGAGCTGAGCGCCGACATCAGCGACCGCGGCATCGTGCTCACCGGCGGCGGCGCCATGCTCAAGAATCTCGATCGCCGCATCCGCGAAGAAACCGGATTGCCGGTCTCAATCGCGGAAGATCCGCTGGCCTCGGTGGTTCTGGGCACGGGCAAAATGCTCACTGACTTCAAGCTGCTGCGCCGTATTGCCATTGAATAGGGGCCGCCTGCGTCCTCTCCCGCCCTCCGTTTGTAGCGGCTCGCAATGTTACCGGACCGGCGGCGCCCAATTCTGAGCGGGGCGCTTTACAGTAGAAAAAGGACTCCATGGAAGCCTTGCTGAGCCGGTTCCGGAACCTGACGGTTCTGGTGGTCGCCGTTGTCGCGCAGTTGCTCTATCTGGCTTACCAGGTGAAGACCAATGGCGATGAACGGCTCATCCGGGTCTGGGCGGTAACGGCGGTAACCCCGCTGGCCGGAATTGTGGAAGCCATCCGGCACAACACCATCGGCTTTCTGGAAGATTATTTCATCCTGCTCGATGTTCGTGAACAGAACCGGAAGCTCAAAGCCGCCAACGACCGGCTGCAGATGGAGAACATTTACTTCCGTAACCAGCTGGCCACGGCCGAGCATGCCCGGGCGCTGGTTCAGTTTCAATCGCAGACGCCTTCCCGGACGATTGCCGCGCGCGTGATCGGCAATAGCACCGTCGCTTCCGCCAAAGCTGTGTTCATCGATCGCGGTTCGACCAGCGGAGTCGAAAACGGCATGGCAGTGGTGACGCCGGAAGGCATTGTGGGCAAAGTGGTCGCGGTGTATCCGCTGGTGGCGCAGGTGCTCCTGGTGACGGATGCCACGTTCAAGGTGGGCGTCGAATCGCAGAAGGGGCACGTGCATGGCGTGCTCGATTGCGGCAGCGGCAAATGCGTGGTCGAGCAGGTTCAGAACGAGGATCGGGTCGATCCGGGCGAATGGTTTTACACCTCGGGTGAGGACCGTATTTTCCCCAAAGGTTTTCCGGTCGGAAAGGTGATTTCGAGCCAGCCCGGACAGGGGATGCGCGATCTGAAGCTGACGCTGAGTGCGTCCCCGGGTGCGGCCGAAGAGGTGCTGGTGGTGGTGCAGGGCGTGCATCAGGCGATTCCCACCAAGCCTCCTCCCACCGAAGAAGAAGTGGATGTGCATCAGCTGCCGCCTCCTCCCAAAGAGACCGGACGCGATGCGGCGGCCGATGCCAAACCGCAGACGGAAGCCGATAAAGTACTCGCGAAATACGACTCGATCGGCAAGGAACAGGGGCACGTCTTCGGCGGACTTGGCTCCGGCATCCCGAATTTCAATGTGAAGAAGCCGGCCAGCCCGGCCGAGAAGCCGGACGGGGCAGCCGGCGCGGGGAAACCGGCAGCGGCTCCGACTGCGCCCGTGAAGCCTGTGACAAACGGCGCTCCGGCCATATTGGGAGCACGGCCCGGCAGCAATCCGCAAGCACTGCCCACGCCCAAGCCGGCCGTCAATGAGCCGGTGCTGCCGCTGGGAGCGCCGCGCCGGAAAACGCCGCCTTCCACCGCTACCAGCACAGCGCCGCAACCATGAACGAGACCAGCGACCAGATTCTCGCGCCCGCCACGCGCGACGGCTGGTTCCACCGTTTCCAGGTCGTTGCGCTGGCCGCGCTCACGCTGGTGGCGATCATCGGGAAGTTCTATCTGCCGCGGCTGGTGCCGCACACCGAATGGCTCGAACTGCCGCTGCTGCTGACGATCTATTTCGGACTCATGCGCCATTCACCGATCGCTTCGCTGTTTTTTGGCGCGTTTGTGGGGTTGGCCGAAGACTCGCTTTCACCGGCCAATATTCCGATCGGCATGTACGGCATTACTAAGACGCTGGTCGGTTACTTTGCCGCCTCGGTGAGCCAGCGCTTCAATGTTGATAATTCGGTAATCCGGGCCGTGCTCTGCTTCTTCTTTTTCTTTTTCCACGCCTTTTTCTACTGGCTGATGCGGCGCGCGCTGCTCGGGCAGGTGATCCCGTTCGATCCGCAAGAGGTGTTTGTGCACGGCGCGCTGAACAGCGTGGTGGCGGTGCCGCTCTTCATGATCCTCGACCGGCTAAGGCTTGCAGGCGGCGCTTAGAAAACCGAGAGAGCTATTCGAGCACGCGCACGAATTCGGCGATG
Organism: Terriglobia bacterium; assembly: GCA_021325235.1. Lineage (GTDB taxonomy): Bacteria > Acidobacteriota > Terriglobia > Bryobacterales > Bryobacteraceae > Bog-105. Next base: position 73,334 of record JAJPHN010000014.1, read on the forward strand.
ACGCGATACTTCGTCTCGTCCTCGTCGAGATCCCAGGAGGGATAGGCGGGGTTCAGGCTTTCGAGCCGGATACGGCTATGCCGGAAGCCTTCGTCCGCCGTGACCTTTTCGCTCTTGTAACGCTTCACGGTATAGGCATCGCCGATCTCACCCCGATTTTCGACCAACACCAGTTTGTTATTCCGGCTGCCCGCTCCGAAGTAGCGGAAGACGCACAAGGAGCCGTCCGGGATACGCGGCTCCATCGAGTGGCCCTGGATGCGCGCCACAAACATGTCGTCGTCGAGTCGGAGATCCGGCGGCGTTTCGATCCAGTCTTCGGCTTCGACTTCACTTCTGTTTGTCAGAAACGGCCCCGCGGCTGCCGCCAGCGTAAGCCGCGGCAGATGGGTGCGGAACTGCAGAACTTTGGCCGGCACGTGCTCGCGATACAGGTCGTTGAGGGTACGCTCGAAATCCCGCACCATGATGGCTTCCCGGTCCGTGACTCGCAGTCCGAGCGAAGCTTCGTTTTCCAGCCGGTCGAGCACCGCTTTGCCGCCCTGTTCGCGCGCCAGCCGCTCCAGATCGCTCGCCAGCTCCTCCAGCACCTCGACATCTTCTTCTTCCGCCACCGATTCGAGATCGCGCCGCAGCCGGATATGCAGGTTGTCGGTGGCCGGATCGAGCAGCAGCACGCCAATGGTCTGCTCCCCATGTTCGGGCAGGTCGGAGAGCAGCAGCGAGTACTCTCCCCGCTTGGGAGCGTAATCGGCAAATTTGAGCACGCGCGCCGACATAGTCCGATCAGGCTTCAGCTTAGCGCCTTATACCGCGAGACGTCTATTGGCCTGATTCCGGCGGGGGCAGGGTTCAGCCAGGGGTTCAGGGAGTAGCGGTACTGGCGTAATAGCCGTGGCGGGCGCGCACTTTGACGTTCCCGAGATCCACCACCACCTTTACGTTCCGATACGATTTTTCGCTTGGATTATCGGAGACGTAGCGGATGATGTACTGCATCGTCACCTCACCCGCGATATCGGCGACGGCGTGGTACATCTTGGTGTCTACCGCGGAGCGATAGGCGCCCGTCCCCACCGTGAGCGAGTAGTTCCCGTCATCGGAGGGATGCGAAAGATAGCCGTCCGTGTCTTTATAAACGTCACCGAGCGGATACACCACGCGCCCACCGGTCTCGGTCGCCAGACGCACCAGATTGTCGGTGGAAGCATTGGTGAAGCCGAAGGCCTCGGTGCTGATGCAGTAAACCGTCACCAGATTGCGCTGCGCCAACTCGATCACTTCGTTCAGCGAATGCTTGCTGGCGTTATCGTGGCCATCGCCGACGATGACGATGACGCGGCGTGGCTCGATCGGTTCGCCTTTGACCAGCTTGCGGCTGGTGCAGGCCAGATAGACGGCGTCGTACAGCGCCGATCCGCCGCCCGGTTTCAGCTTGCGGATCTTCTCCACGATAGGCTCGGGATCGGTGCCGGTGTTCACAGCCACTTCGGCGTCCTGCGCATAATCGATCAGATAGCCCGAATACTTGGGATCGCCCGGCAGCAAAGTCTGCACGAGCTCGGTGGTGGCCGCCTGAAAGTTCTTCCAGTGGATCGTGCTGGCGCTGCTCAGATCGAGCAGAAAGCCGATCACCACCGGGTAGCTGCGCTCGCGCGTGAAGAAGCGGATGGTTTGCGGCTTATTGTCCTCGAAGATCGTGAAATCCTTTTTATCGAGATCGGAGACGAAGCGGCCCTTGTCATCGGTCACGGTTACCGGCACAATGACCTCGTTCACCGACACCTTGATAGAGGCGTCGTCCGGCTTCGGTTTATCCGCCGCCGCCGGAGCGACGGTGGTGCTCGTCTCGCTCGACGAACTGGATGAGGAGGAACTGGCGGAAGCGGGCGTGTTTTGCTGCTGAGCCGAAAGAGAACTGACCAGGGAGAAGCCAAGCACGGCTAGCGCCATGCCCGGTTTGAACGACTGCATGAATGGGATTGCCTAACAGGGATTATATCGAGGTCTCACCAGTTATGTGTCCAGAACGTCAGGCAATACGACTCGGGAAACAGTGCCGCCAGCTCGGCCGGAGTCATGGATTGCGCGCGCCGGTGAAGCTCCGCGCGCTCCGGCCGGAAGTAGCGGTCGTTGGCCCCGTGCGTGAGGTGAATCCAGTCGATCGGGTAAATCAGTTCGCCCGAATAGATCACCGTGTTCGCGGGCCGGTACGCAAGCAGTCCCTGCTGCAGCCGGAACGGCCCGGTGTGGCGTTCCACCTGCTGCTCGGAAGGCGAAGCGTGCAGAGCATCCTGCGCCACCCTCAGCCAGAAATCGCTGCCCGGCGAGGAGGCGAGAAAGGCGTTTGGAATGCGGTAATAGTCGTTGTCGTCAGAAAGGCAGCCGAGCACGATATCGTAGTCAGCCAGCAGCGGCTCCAGCGGGCGCAGAGAGACGAAATCCAGGTCGACATAGACGCCGCCGAAGCGGTGCATGTACAGGAAGCGTGCAAAGTCGGCCTGCTTGATCGAAGGCGTTAGTTGCCGGTACGCTTCCTGGAACTGCGGATAATGCGCTCGGACCAGCTCCAGATTATCGGCGTCGGTCCAGAACATGCGCTGCCAGCCCGAGTGCAGGGACATCCAGGACTCGACCCAGCATTTCTTATAGATGTCGTACGGAATGTGCTCGTCCTTCCAGGACTGGTGGAGGATGCGGGGAATCCGGGACACGCGCACGAATTCTAACGCAGCGCGGGTTTCGGAACACCGGGCGCCAGGATCGCTTCGATACCGGCGGTGGCATCGACCGACGGTAAGCCCTCAATGGTTTCTACGGTGAACGTGCTGGGCGGAACGGCGGTCGTTTTGCGCAGGGCCGAACCGCCGGCCGGATCGAGCGAGAAGACATTCACGTGCACCGGCGCTTCCACTGGGTCGAGCGCGGTGGCGGCCCGCTCGAGCCGAACGAATGCTTCATGCGCGTCGTCGAGATAACTGCCGAACGAGAGCTGCAGACCGGTAAACACGAGCGGATGCGGTCCGACCAGGGTCGCGCGCCGGCTCTCGAGCAGCACAACCGGGGCGTCCGCGGGGGTGTTTGTCAGTTGACCGATCGCTTCGCAGACCGCGCCGTCCGAGGCCGGGTCGCGCAGCGCCTGCACCAGGTTCACATTGGCGTGGGGAAAAGCGCCGAGCACCTGGCCGTGTGCGCTGTTCCAGTCTTCCAGCCGAGCGGTGAAGCAGGTTGCCACCAGGACGGCATCCGGCGCCACGCCAGCTGCCTGAACGCTCTCCTGTAACCGGCCGAGCGCCTGTGCTAAAGAGGTGCCCCCTTGCCCGGCGAAGAAGGCGAGCCCGTTTGGATTGGCTTGCCGGCGCGTGGAAACCACGGCCTCGATAACCACTTTGGCGGCCTCCTGGCCGAGCGCGCCCACCTGCAGCACGGTCAGGACCGGAAGCGGCAATTTGTGCTCGGTGAAGAGATTGACCACCTCGGCCTGTACGCGCCGCGCATCGCCTGCCCCCGCTACGAAGGCTCGGAGCTTGATAATCGTTTCGCCGTGTGTGTCGCGGATCAGATCGTTGAGGCTCTGGCGGATCTGCGCTGCCAGGCCGCCGGACTTGAGCAGCGGCGAGAGATGAAAATCGAGCGCACCGGCATCCGCCTTGAGGGCCATCGGCGGTTGCGGCGGCAGCGGCTGGACCTGCGACTTCGGCTCCTCATTCCGGTGCTTCTGACCGCCAAAGATGGGGTCCAGGGCAGAGGCCGAGAAAAGGGGGACAAGCGCCAGTCCAAGCGCGATCACCGCGCACGCGGGGCCGTTCACAACATTTAGCCTAGCCTGAGCCGGTCGAGGCGGCCGCGAACTGCAGGAACGAAGCCAATTGGCTGGTCTTCAGGCCATCCAATTTGGTATGCTGGATGCACTTGGACCTGCTCTCTCACCTGCGCCTCGAAATCGAGTCGGAGCTACCGATTTATCGGCAGTTGGCCGAGGGGATCCAGCGTGCGCTCGATGCCGGTGTCCTGCTGCATGGCGACCGTTTGCCGCCTACGCGCGAATTGGCTGGCCAACTTGGACTGAACCGGACCACCGTCTCCGCCGCCTATGCTGTTCTGGAGCAGGCTGGCTGCCTGCAGGGCGTGGTCGGGCGCGGAAGTTTCGTGATCCGGAGCGGTGCGCCGCCCGCCGCCGGATTCGACTGGGAAGCTCTTCTCGGGCCAGCCGGCGCCGACGCTGCAGCTGGCGCGGAAGCTGCCTACAATTTTGCGAATTCCCGGCCGGCAGAAGAGTGCTTTCCGCTGGCCGAGTTCCGCCGGTTGGCGAAAGAGGTGGTGGATTTGCCGGAGGCAGCCGAGTTGCTCCAGCTCGGCTCGCCTTACGGCTATGCACCACTCCGCCGCTATCTGCTCGAGGAAAACGCTTCCACGGGAATGGCGCGCGCGCAAGACGATCTGATCGTCACCAACGGTTGCCAGCAGGCGCTGGATCTGATCGCGCGCATTCTGGTCGAGACGAACACGCCGGTGCTGGTGGAAGACCCGGTCTATCACGGGTTGCTGCGTGTCTTTGGCCGCGCGCACGCGCAATTGCTACCGGTACCGGTTGGGGAGGCGGGCTTGAATCTTTCTGTGCTCGAAAATCTGGCGGCACAGCATCGCCCGCGGCTGCTGGTCGTGACCCCGGATTTTCAAAATCCAACCGGAACGGCGCTGACGCTCGAGCAGCGCCGGTCGATTCTGGCGATCGCGGTGCGTTTCGGAATCGCGGTGGTCGAGATTGCGATTTATCGCGAACTCCGCTATCGCGGCGTTGCGTTGCCTGCCCTAAAGCAGCTGGACGAAACGGGCCACGTGATCGCGATCGGCAGCTATTCAAAAGTAGCCTTTCCGGGTCTGCGCGTGGGCTGGGTGATTGCTCCGCGTCCGGTGGTGGCGCGGCTTGCGGAAGCAAAGCAGACCACCGATCTGCATTCCGATCAGCTCTCGCAGGCCGTGTTGCTCCGTTTCGCGGCATCGGGCGAGCTGCAGCGCCATATCGAACAGACGCGCAGGACCGGTGGAGAGCGGCTGCAGGCAGCTCTCGATGCGTGTGCGCGCGCCTTTCCGCGCGGAACGCGGTATTCGCGGCCGGAAGGCGGCATGAATCTGTGGGTCGAGTTGCCGCAGCCGCTGACGGCAGAGAATCTGCTGGCGGTGGCGCGCGAACGCGGAGTCGCCTTTCTGCCCGGCAGCTATTTCTCGTCCAGAGAGATCCATCGGCGCTCGCTGCGGCTCAGTTTTGGCGGACTCGCGCCCAAAGAGATCACGACCGGCATACGGCTGCTCGGGGACATCGCTCACGAGCTGCTGCGCGCGCCTGCCGCTCGGCCGCTGGCTCGGGAAGCGGCGCTGGTATGAATTCCAACTCAAAATCGTGCAAAGGAAAACGTTATGAACTTTGAAACCGAGAGCTTTCGTCTGAAGGTCGGGCTGGCCGAAATGTTGAAGGGCGGCGTCATCATGGACGTGGTCAACGCCGAGCAGGCAGTGATCGCCGAGAAGGCGGGCGCGGCAGCCGTCATGGCGCTGGAGCGCGTGCCGGCGGATATCCGCAAAGAGGGAGGCGTGGCCCGCATGTCACAGATCAAAATCATTCGCGACATCATGAGCGCGGTTTCGATCCCGGTGATGGCGAAGGTGCGCATCGGCCACTTCACGGAAGCGCGCATTCTGGAAGTGCTCGGTGTCGATTACATCGATGAGAGCGAAGTGCTGACGCCGGCCGACGAAGAGCACCACGTCGACAAGCACGATTTCAAAGTACCGTTCGTCTGCGGCGCGCGCAATCTAGGCGAAGCGCTGCGCCGCATTGCCGAAGGCGCGGCCATGATCCGCACCAAAGGCGAGGCTGGCTCGGGCAACATCGTCGAAGCCGTGCGTCACATCCGCACCATCGTGAAAGAGATGAAGCAGCTCACCGTCCTCGGCAAGGAAGAGCTGGTGCATGAAGCCAAGAATCTGCAGGCTCCGCTCGAGCTCGTGCAGTATGTCGCGCAGCACGGCAAACTGCCTGTGCCGAATTTTTCAGCCGGCGGCATTGCGACTCCTGCCGATGCGGCGCTTGTGATGCAGCTCGGCGCGGAGGCGGTCTTTGTGGGTTCCGGTATTTTCAAATCGTCCGATCCGGAAGCGCGCGCCAAGGCGATCGTGAAAGCGGCAACTTACTACCGCGATCCGGTGAAGCTGCTCGAAGCCAGCGAAGAGCTCGGCGAGGCCATGCCCGGGCTTGAGATTTCAAAGCTGCCGGAAGGCGAGCTGCTGCAGACGCGCGGCTGGTAGAGCCATGCAGCCGCAAGTGGGCGTTCTCGCGCTGCAGGGTGATTTCGAAGCACACGCGCGGGCGCTGGCGCGGGCCGGTGCCAAAGCCCGCGAAGTGCGCACTAAGGCCGATCTCGAAGCGATCGATGCACTGATCATTCCGGGCGGCGAGAGCACAACGATGCTGAAACTGCTCGCCGCCGAGGACTTGCTGGAGCCGCTGCGCGCCTTCGGCCAGGAGAAGCCCATTTTCGGAACCTGCGCCGGCGCGATTCTGCTGGCGAGCGAAGTAACCCACCCGCGGCAGGATTCACTCGCGCTGATGGACCTGACCATCGAGCGCAATGGCTACGGCCGCCAGATCGATAGCCGGATCGCACACATCGACCTGCAAGGACGTCCGGCGGAGGCGGTCTTCATTCGCGCTCCCGTCATTCGCCGCGCCGGACCGCAAACAAACGTTCTGGCCACATACAACGGCGATCCGGTGCTGGTCGAGCAGGGCCGGCATTTGGCGGCCACCTTCCACCCCGAACTGACCGGCGATGCCGAGATCCATCGCTACTTTCTGTCGAAGCTCGAGAGCGCGCTAGACTGAACAGGACCGCTTCGCGATGAAACGCGTTCTGTTTCTTTGTATCGGCAACTCCTGCCGCAGTCCGATGGCCGAGGCGTTCGCGCGTGCTTATGGCTCGGACGTAATGGAGCCGCTCAGCGCCGGACTCGCTCCCGCCTACATCATTCAACCGCTCACAAAACAGGTGATGGAGGCGAAAAACATCAGCCTGGAAGGCCTGTATGCGAAAGATCTGGGCGCGATCGATCTCACGACCGTTGACCTGATCGTCAACATGAGCAATCGCCCGCTTCCGCCCGGAATTCCGGTGGAAGTACGAGAGTGGCGCGTCGAGGACCCGATCGGCCAGGACGAAGAAACGTACATCGCGGTTCGAGATCAGATCGAGCGGCTCGTCATGGGGTTGATTCTCGATCTGCGCCGAGCCAAGCGGCCCGCCAAGCGCGCGCCCTCGCTACGCACGCTGCTGCGCGGCAGCGGCACCGACGTATAGCTCTCATCCGATCGATATCGCTGTTTTTCAAGCGCCGATATACTGAGCATGTTTTCATACATGGACTCGATCGGAATCATCCTCAACGGCGTTACCGGACGCATGGGCACGAATCAGCATCTGAAACGGTCGCTTGTGCCGATTCGCGAGGCGGGCGGGGTGCTTCTGAGCAACGGCAGGCGAGTAACGCCCGAACTCCTGCTGGTGGGCCGCAACGAAACGAAGCTGCGCGCGCTCGCCGAGGAGTGTGGCATAGCGCGCTGGTCCACCGATCTTGCTGAATCGCTGCGCGATCCGCAGTTTCAAATCTATTTCGATGCGCAGACAACTTCGCAGCGCGTTCCCGGCGTGAAGCGGGCGCTCGCGGCCGGTAAACACGTGTATTGTGAAAAGCCGCTGGCCGAGAATTTGGATGACGCACTCGAGCTCGCGCGCCTGGCGCGACGAAGCGGCTTGAAACACGGCATTGTGCAGGACAAGTTGTTTCTCCCGGGACTGCGCAAGCTGAAGCAACTGATCGAAAACGGCTTTTTCGGGCGGATTCTGGCGGTGCGCGGCGAGTTCGGCTACTGGGTGTTCGAAGGCGACGATGTGCCTGCGCAGCGCCCCTCCTGGAACTATCGCAAAGAGGACGGCGGCGGCATCACGCTCGACATGTTCGGCCACTGGCAATACGTTTTCGAAAATCTGTTCGGACGCGTTGAACGCTTATCCGCTCGGGCGCTGACGCATATTCCGCAGCGTGTGGACGAAGGCGGAGCGCGTTACGAATGCACGGCTGACGACGCGGTCTATGCTTTCTTCGAACTCGAAAACGGCGCGGTGATTCAGATGAACTCTTCCTGGGCGACGCGCGTGAATCGCGACGATCTGCTCACGCTCCAAGTCGACGGCACCGAGGGCAGTGCGGTGGCGGGCTTGCGCGATTGCAAAATTCAATCGAGGAAAGAGACTCCGCGCGCCGTCTGGAATCCGGATCTTGCGAAGCCCATCGATTATCTTGCAGCCTGGCAGCCGGTAGAGGCCGAGCGTGAATACGAAAACGCCTTCAAAGTGCAGTGGGAGATGTTTCTGCGTCACGTGCTCGAGAATGCGCCGTTTCCGCACGATTTTCTCTCGGGCGCCAAGGGTGTGCAGCTGGCGGAACTCGGCCTTGAGTCATCCGCGAGCGGCTGCAGTGTGCCGGTCCCGGAGCTCGGGCTGTGAAAACGATCACGCTTCCGGCTGAGAACGGAAGGTCCTTTGAATATTCGCTCAATACGGAAGAACCGCTGCGCGTAGAGACGGCTCGCTTCAAGAGCCGGATTGCTTACGCCGCGGCACATGTGGTTGCGACCGATGAGCCCGAACCGGCGATCGATCTGGAAGCGACACTCGCGTACCGGCGCTGGTTGTGGGCGCTGGGTTTTGGCGTGGCGGAAGCGATGGACACGTCGCAGCGCGGCATGGGTCTCGACTGGAACGGCGCCAAACAGCTGATTCGGGCGTCGTGTGCGGAAGCGCGCGCGGCGGGGCGCCCGATTGCTTGTGGCGCGAACACCGATCAACTGAGGCCCGGCAGTAACAGACTGGAGCAGGTCATTGCGGCATACGAAGAGCAAGGCGCCTTCATCGAAGCTGCCGGAGGACGCATCATTCTCATGGCGAGCCGTGCTCTGGCTGGATGCGCGCAGTCTGCGGACGACTACCTGCGCGTGTATGGAAACCTGCTGGGTCAGGTCTCGGAGCCGGTGATCCTGCACTGGCTCGGCGAAGCCTTCGATCCTGCACTCGCCGGCTACTGGGGCAGTTCGGATGTCAGCGTCTCGATGGAGACATGTCTGGCGCTGATACACGATTATCGAAACAAGATCGACGGCATCAAAATCTCGCTGCTCGATGCAGATCGCGAGATTGAAATGCGGCGCCGCCTGCCCCAGGGCGTCCGCATGTACACCGGAGACGATTTCCATTACCCGGAGCTGATCGAAGGCGATGAGGGCGGCTACAGCGACGCTCTGCTCGGCATCTTCGACGGCATTGCACCAGCTGCGGCCCTCGCTTTTCAGAAACTCGACGAGAACGATCGCGCCGGCTATCGCGCGCTGCTCGCGCCGACGCTGCCGCTTTCGCGCCACATTTTCCAGACACCTACCTACCACTACAAAACCGGGCTTGCGTTTCTCAGTTATCTCAATGGACGGCAGCGGCATTTCAGTATGCTTGGCAATCAGCAGCACGCGCGTTCGGCCGCTCACCTGGCGCAGGTCTTTGTGCTCGCCGATCGAGCGCGTCTGCTCAGGGATCCGGATCTGGCAGCCGCGCGCATATTGGCGTATCTCAAAACAGCAGCCGTCTGCTAAGAAACGGATATGGCCATTCGTTCGGTGAATCCGGCTTCCGGGCAGCTTCTGAAAGAATACGAGCCGCTCACCGAGGCGGCGATCGAGCGCAAGCTGGAACTTGCTCGGCAAGCCTTCCACTCCTGGAAGCAGACGCCGTTTTCGCTCCGCCGTGAGGCCATGCAGAAAGCCGCGGAAATTCTGGAGCGCGATAAGCAGCAGTTAGCCACGGTCGCTACTACCGAGATGGGCAAGACGCTCGCGAGCGCGGTTGCCGAAGTAGAAAAATGCGCACTCGGGTGCCGCTATTACGCCGAAAATGCCGAGCGCCATCTCGCGGCGGAAGAAACCAAGACAAATGCCTCGCACAGTTACCGGATGTATCAGCCTCTTGGACCGATACTGGCCGTGATGCCGTGGAATTTTCCGTATTGGCAGGTATTTCGTTTCGCCGCCCCTGCCTTGATGGCCGGCAATGTCGGCCTGCTCAAGCATGCGTCGAATGTTCCCGGGTGCGCACTGGCAATTGAGCGGGTCTTTCTGGAAGCCGGTTTCCCGGAGGGCGTGTTTCAAACTCTCTTACTCGAGGCCGAGCGCACCGGCAAGCTGCTCGAAGACGATCGTGTGGCAGCTGCGACCTTAACCGGCAGCGAACCAGCAGGCCGGTCCATCGCCAAAATCGCCGGCTCGCAGCTCAAAAAGACGGTGCTCGAGCTGGGCGGCAGCGATCCGTTCGTTGTGATGCCATCGGCGATGGATGGAGAGATCGCCCGGACAGCGGCTGGCGCGCGCTGCATCAACAACGGGCAGTCCTGCATTGCTGCCAAGCGCTTCCTCGTGGCCGATTCGATCTATCAAGAGTTTGAAAGGCAGTTCGTCGAAGCGATGAAAGCGCTGCGCGTAGGGGATCCGATGGATCCCAAAACCGATATCGGCCCGCTCGCCACTGAGAAGATTGTGAGCGAACTCGATGAGCAGGTGAAGCGCGCCAAAACCGCTGGAGCCACGGTGCTGACAGGCGGCAAACGGATTCCGCATTCCGGCAACTACTACGAACCGACAGTGCTGACCGGGGTTCCGCGCGGCTCAGACGTCTTTTATGAAGAGCTTTTCGGACCCGTCGCAATGCTCTTTCGCGTGCGCGATGCGCAGGATGCGATTGAATTGGCGAACGACTCACCGTTCGGCCTGGGTGCGAGCGTCTGGACGCGCGATGAGCGAGAGCAGGAGCTCTTTATCAACGGCATCGAAACGGGTCAGGTTTTTGTGAATGCGACCGTTGCCTCCGACCCACGAATGCCCTTCGGCGGGGTGAAGCGCAGCGGCTACGGGCGCGAGCTGGCCGATATCGGGATTCGCGAATTCGTCAACACGAAAACCATCTGGATCAGGTAGCGGGATCCACGCATTGCGGCGCAGCGCCTTCGGGCAGCGGCGGCGCCTGCTCGCCCGCACGCGGCAGAGTGCCGGCCAGTTCCTGACGCCAGTGCGCCACTTCGCCGGCCGGACCATAGCAGTAGAGCATGCGGCAGGGACGCGGAGAACGGTTCGTCAGCTGGTGGAAAACGCCGCTGGGAATGTAAACGGCTTGCCCGCTCTTCAGCGTTCCGCGTTCCTCTCCCAGGCAGATTTCAGCCTCGCCTTCGAGCAGGACATAGACTTCCTCCTGCTCATGGTTGTGCCAGGGCACCTGTCCGCCATTTGGCTCGAGTTGCACGTGGCCCAGGCAGAAATTGGCGGCCTGAATTGGGCTGGCGCCGCCTGCGAGATTTTGCGTCCGGCGGCGCGCCGGATAGGCGCGCCCCTCAATCGACGCCAGATCGGCAACGATCATTATTCTTTGACGACTTGCAGATTGTTGGTCACGCTGAACACGTTGGGCACGGAATTGGCGCGCATGCCGATGAGATTCTTGTCGAAGGCGTTCGCGACCACGCCCTCGAGCGTCACGTGGCCGTTTTCCACGATGATGTGTATGCTCGGGAGCGCCTGGTTGCCGTAGCGCGTTCCGATCTGCGGATCACCATAGATGGCGCGGGCGAGGGCGCGGCGTATCTGCCAGTCGAAATCGGAGACAGGCAGGACTTTGATCTGATTCACAACCTGGGTGACGCCTTCGATGTGCTTCACGACGTTTTCCGCATCCGATTTGAGGGTGGGCCGCGTAACCGCTCCGACCAGCGTGACGGTCGAGCCCTGCACATTGAATCCCAGATCGTCGAAAATCGTGTAGTACGGCAGCATGATGAGCTGGTGCCGGACTTCCTGAGCGATTCGACTCTCATTGGCCGGCCCATGGACGAACGAATCGTTGTGGCTGCTTTGAGCCACCGCCGCGGCCGGCAGGACCAGCATTGCCGAAAAGATGGCGGAAAACAACGTTCTGCGCATTTTTGTAGTCTCTCCTGACTATGAGACGAAGATCCGGGAACTTTGTTTTATCCGTGACCGCGATGGCGCCAGAGAGCGCTGCCGTGTCTGGCAAAAATACTCACGAGGAAGAAGAGAATCGCCACAAACCAGCAAAATGCCGGGGCGAAAATACTCCAGTTCTGGCTATACGGCCAAGCCGGCATAGCGAGGATACCGGCGAGCACAAAGATGATCGAAAGAATTCTCCAGCCCATACGTTCGCGTAAAGGATCGCTCCGAAGAAATCATACGCCTATTGAATCGAGAGCGCCGGCTATTGAGCGCGCGGGGCTTCTTCAATGGCCACCATGGCCTTCCCGCTCGAGAGATTCTTCTTTCTGCAGCGAACGACCTGACCGGGTCCGAACTGCCACGTTTCGCCATCCGGCATCTCCTCGGCGATCTTGTAGAAATCGCGTCCCACATGCTCGGCACGAACGGCGCGCAGCACATTGAGACCTTCTCCCACCAGCGAAACGTAAATAGTCGCTTCTTTGCCCGGCGGGATCGCGACAGCCTGCGGTGCGGGCGGGGCCGGAGGAGCAGGAGTCGCTTGCGGAACAGGTGCGGGTTCGGCGGTTCGCTCGATCACTTGCGGCGCAACCGGCGGGGTCGCTGGCGGGACTGGCGGTTCGGGCGCTGCTTCGGAGAAAGATGGCCGCGTGAAAGTCGGGCGCGGAGTGACGGGAGGCGCTGGCGGCTCGGCAGGCGATACTGGCGGGCGCACGGGCTCGCCGGTCGGGATCGGAGGCGGCGCTGGAGGGCGCAGCGACACGACACGTTGCTGGATTGCTGGCGTGTAGTCGATTCGTCCGCTCATGCGAGCGCGATCGATAGCCGCGAGCAGAATCGTAACGCCGATCCAGACATACGGAAGCCAGTCGCCTGTGACCGGTCCCGCAAACGTTGCGCCCTCGACATGATTGGATCGCAGCCACGCAATTGGAGTTGCTGCGGCGAGGGCAAAGGCAAGGGCGAGCACAGCGGAAAATCCAATGCTCTCGAAAACGCTTCGATATCCTTCGCGGTCGAACGACAGAAGAACTAATGCCAGGCTCAGACCGGCGATGCTCGCCATCCAGAAATAAGGCCCGCCGAGCAGAAAAAATCCAAACGCGGATGCTACTACCGCCGCTGCTAAAGCGGTTCCATCGATTTGCGATTTTGGCATGATTGCTCTGTCGAGGCCATTCTAACGGAATCGCGCCGCTCGCAGTCTCGTCTAACCTAGTAGATAGCTACAAATGTCCTCCCTTGTTGTGGACGTGCCCCAGGCCGAAGAACTCTATCGCAGCCTGGAAGCGAAGGTTCGCGCGCTGCGTCCGAAAGATGATCCGAATGTGCTCGAGCGGGCCTACCGTTTCGCCGCCGAAGCGCACAGCAATCAACGCCGCAAGTCGGGCGAGCCGTACATTACTCATCCGCTCTCGGTGGCGCACATCCTGGCCGACATGCAAATGGATTCGGTGTGTCTGCAGACCGGCTTGTTGCACGATGTGCTGGAAGATACGAATGTCACGCTGGAGCAGATTCGGGAAAACTTCGGCGAAGATGTGGGTCGCTGCGTCGATGGCGTCACCAAGCTGACAAAGATCAGCTTCGCCAACCGCGAGGATCGGCAGGCGGAAAGCTTACGCAAGATGCTGCTCGCGATGACCACCGATATCCGCGTGATCATCGTCAAACTTGCCGACCGTCTGCATAACCTGCGCACGATCGCATCCCTGCCGCGCGAGCGCCAGGAGACGATTGCGCAGGAGACGATCGATATCTATGCGCCGATCGCGCATCGTCTTGGAATGGGCAAGATTCGCGGCGAGCTGGAAGACCTCTCGTTCCAGACTTTGCATCCGGAAGCGGCCGCCGACCTGATTCGCGAAATCGAATCCAAGCGTCAGGAATATGAGAACTGGCTGAAACAGGTGCAAAGCGAGATCGAGCAGCGGTTGACGCGCGAGAACATCCCGGCGCGCGTCGAAGGCCGCGTGAAGCGCGCCTATTCGGTCTACCTGAAACTCAAACGCCAGAAGATCACGCTCGATCAGGTCTACGACATTGTCGCCATTCGCATCATTACCGACTCGGTGAAAAACTGCTACGCGGCACTCGGTGTGATTCACAACGAATGGCATCCGGTGCCGGGCCGCATCAAGGATTTCATCGCGATGCCGCGGCCCAATCTTTACCAATCGCTGCATACATCGGTTATTGGACCGGGCGGCGTGACCTTCGAGGTTCAGATTCGAACAGAAGAGATGCACCGCATCGCGGAAGAGGGCATCGCCGCGCACTGGAAATACAAAGAAGGCAGCAAAGGTCCGGGACTCGAGGATCAGCGCATCGCCTGGCTTCGCCAGCTGGTGGAGTGGCAGCGCGACATGAAGGATTCGGGCGACTTCCTGTCGACGGTCAAGATGGACCTGTACGGCGAGGAAGTTTATACCTTTACGCCGCGCGGACGAGTCATCGTGCTGCCGCGCGATGCGACGCCGATCGATTTCGCCTACGCGATCCACAGCGACGTAGGGAATACGTGCGTGGGCGCACGCGTGAACGGCACGATTCGCCCGCTCAAGTCCACGCTGCGCAACGGCGACGTTGTCGAGATCCTTACGCAACCTGGCCATCAGCCGAGCCGCGACTGGCTGGCGGTTGTGAAAACAGCTCGGGCCCGCAATAAGATTCGGCATCTGATTAACGCGGTCGAGCGCGCCAAAGCAGTCGAAATCGGTCAGAAATCGCTGGAAAAGGAAGCGCGGCGCATGGGGGTAAATCTTGGCCGGCTTTCCAATAACGATCTGGCCGCGGTCGCCTCCGAGTATGGTGTCAGCAAGACGGACGACCTGTACGCTGCGCTTGGCTTCGGGCGCTTTTCGGCGCGGCAGGTGTTGCAGAAGGTTGCTCCGGAGCAAAGCACGCCCGCTCCCGAGCCTGCTCCGCAACTGCCGCTGCCGCCGAGCATCCCACAACTGCAGACAGATGCGGCGCTGGCCAACGGCGATCTCACGATTCATGTAAAAGGCGCCGACGACGTGCTTGTCTATCGCGCCAAATGCTGCAATGCTGTGCGTGGCGAACAGATCGTCGGCTACATCACTCGCGGGAAGGGAATCGCTGTGCATTCGCTGCAATGCCCCAATGTGCAGAAACTGCTTTATGAGCCGGAGCGAAAAATTGCGGTGGAATGGGCGCGTAGCGCCAGCGACCCGCTGCCGGTGAAAGTAGTCATCTACACAGACGACCGGCCTGGCATTCTGCACAAGCTGACGTCGATTTTGGATGCAGAAAAGAGTAATATTCGAACGCTCGAAGCGCGCGGCGACGAAAAGCGCACCGACAACAGCGCCATCATCGATATCACCATCGACGTAAAAGATAAGAAGCAGCTCGAGCGAGTCATCAGTGCATTCCGCCGCGTTCCGGGCGTGCGCGATATCGAGCGCATGCAGAATGTGATTTAGCAATGACCGAGCCGACTCAAACCGTTCCCGCCGCCGCCGATCCGGAGCATATCGCCATCTCGAAATCGAGCGGTATCAAGATCGATTGGCGCGATGGTCATCATAGCGACTACTCGCTGGCTTATCTACGCGACGAATGCCCCTGCGCGACGTGCAGCGGGGTGCACGGCACGGAGCCGCAACGCTCCAATTACTCAAAGCAAGAGCTATTTCCGATGTTCAAGCCAGCGCTGAAGATGAACTCGGTCGAGCCTGTTGGCCAATATGCAGTGCGGATCTACTGGAATGACGGCCACAGCTCGGGAATCTATTCATTCGAGCATCTGCGCCGCATCTGTCCCTGCGAAGATTGCAAGCGAGCGCGCGCGAACTGGTATTCGGATATTTAGCTGATAGCCGCTTCAAATCTGCCAAAGCCCTACTCGCGATTTGCACGGCGCTCGGCAATCCAGTTTTCAGATTGCTCGGGTGGTAGCTTTGCGAAATAGCTATGGCTTGGGCGAACCAGCGGCCGGATAGGTCTTGTCGTAGAGCTTGATCACATCATCGGTCACGTCGATGGAGGGCGCCGCATAGATAACACTGCCGCTCGCACCTCCCTCTTCGAGAATCAGCGTGTAGCCGTTAGCCTTCGCATACTGGTTGACTACGGCGGTAAGCCGCTGCCCGATCTGCTGCAGCAGCTTTTGCTGATCGGCACGCAAGCTTTCGTCAGCGTCCTGCATATCGCGCTCGAGCCGCTTCTTTTTCGATTCAATTTCACGTGCCAGCTCGGCTTTCTTGTCTTCGCTCAGCAGACTCGCGCCTTTGGTGAGCTGATCATTAAGGGTTGAAAGTTCCTGCTGCCGCGCATCGAACTCCTTCTGCTGCGGTCCGATCCTGGCGCTAATGGCGAGCGTTGCCTTTTGCCCCTCGGCTGTTCCACCCAGCGCCTTTTCTACATTCAGAACGCCAACTTTCACGGTAGTCTGTCCATTCATGGACAGAGCGAAAGTGGCAAGCAGACATGCGATCGGAATCAGTGGCTTTACTTTCATCATTCTTGGACCCCTACGGCCACGGCATGCGTCAGGCATCTAAACAGGGAATGCACGAGAGCATGGAATCTTGCGCAAAATCGATCAGGCCGCCTGAAATCGGCCCAGCTGCACGAAGACTCTACGAAGCTTCGGGCGCTGCGCGGTTCGGGCTCCCCGAGGAGAATTGGGAATTCTGCCTGGTGGATATCGCCGTAGCGCAGCTGGGGCCCTCGATGAGCACCGCGGCGTTCATCCGCTTCTGCGGCACGCTTCATCTCGCTGAGTTGGCACTGGGCCGCTCTTGTGCACTTGGGCTGGAGCCGGCGTGGGAGACGTTGATCGCGACGTATTCTGCTGCAATTCTTGCGGCAGCCATTAGCATCACGCGCCCGGATGAAACAGTAGGCCGCGAACTGGCGCAGAGCCTTTGGACCGATCTTTATTGCACTCCGGCGAAACTCGGCTCTTATACCGGCCGAGGAGCGCTCGAGAACTGGCTGAAAGCAACTCTCTATCAGGCCAATACCAACCGGTTCCGTTCTGAGCGGCGCTTTGTCAGCTTGGAAGAGAGCCTCTGCCCGGTCTGCCTCGAGCTCGCGCCGCGCGATCTGGCCGAAGCTGAAACCACCCTGCTCGTTGAACAAAGCATGCGCGCCGCTCTGCGAGAGATTGCGGCGGAAGATCGTTTCCTGCTCGCCTCTTATTATGTCGATGGGCGAAATCTCGCGCAAATATCGGCGATGCTGTGCGTTCATGAATCGACGGTGAGCCGCCGAATTGCAAAATTGCTCAAACGGCTGCAGCGCGGCATGTGCAGGCGCTTGCGAATGCGCGGCATCACGAGCGATTTTGCGCTTTCACTATCGCTCGATTTCGACCTCAAACGAGAACTGTCATGAACGGAACGCCTCATCTCACGGCCGATCAGCTCAGCACGCTCGCGGAAAAGCGCCAAACGGGAATTCCGGCAAGTGAGATTTTCTTTGATCATTTGGCGGAATGCCACTTTTGCCGTGATGCGCTTTTTCTGCTTACCCGGCCGGCTCAGAAGCGGGCCCGGTTTGAGGGTCGCTGGTTAGCTGCTGCTGCGGTCGCCGCGCTGGCAGTCATCTCGCCCATCCTGCTGAGGCGGCCTGCTCCCCACACGCAGCAGGCGTCCTATATCGCGAGTGCCCATAGACACCTGCCACAACCCTTCCGCCGTGTTGCGCTGACTCCCGCCATGCTCCGCAAATCGCTGCCTGCGCCCGATGCCGACCAGTTCGTGGTTCAAACAGCAGCGGGAGAACGCTGGATATCTTTCAAGACAATCACGCTGTTCGAGGAGTAACACCAGTCCTGCGAAACGGTCGGTACTCGTGCTTGCCGAAGCACTTGTTATCCTATCGGCCAACGCTCACCGATGCCGTCCGTTCCCAAGCTTTTGCCCCGTGTTTGCGTAGCTTTGGGATTTCCGACAACCGGCGAGCTCAGCCGAACGGCCGAACGTGAGTACAAAGACGGCGCGACTCTTCTCGAATTTCGCCTCGACTATCTGAAAAATCCAAGTACGGGTGTCGATTTGATTCGCAGATTTCGACAGGCGAATCCGGATGCGCAAATTCTTGCGACCTGCCGCCATCGGCGCGCGCACGGGCAGTTCGGCGGCTCTATCGAAGACCAAATCAGGCTTCTAAAAGCTAGTGCGGACGCCGGCGCGGCCTTTCTTGACTGCGAAATTGAAACCGCCGAGAAGGCCAAAACCATGATGCGTGATTTGCGAGAGCAGGTCCCGCTGATCGTCTCGTATCACAATTTTGAAAGCACGCCTGCACTCGACTCCGTGCTGCGCCGCCTGGTCTCGGTTCCCGCTGATATTTACAAGATCGCCACCACCGCGCGCAAGCCAAGCGATAACCTGCGGCTCATGCAACTCCTGCGCAACGCCGACGGGCATCCGATGATCGTGGTGGCCATGTCGGAAATCGGGGCGCCGAGCCGAATTCTTTCACCCTCGCTCGGGTCGCTGTTCACCTACGCCGCGCCCAATGATCAGGAAGGCACCGCTCCCGGCCAGCTGGCAGCACGCACGCTTCGCACACTGTATCGCTCGGACAAGCTCAGTAAACAAAGCCGCGTTTACGGCATCATCGCCGATCCGGTATTTCATTCAAAATCGCCGTACATTCATAACCGTGCTTTCCAATCGCGCCGGCTGGATGCGGTGTATGTCCCCTTTCTGGTGAAACAGAATCAGCTGGCCGACTGGATGAAGTTTGCCTGCGATCTGCCGGTCGCTGGTTTCAGCGTCACGATACCGCACAAGCGCCGGATCCTGCGTCACCTCGATCAGATCGAGCCGCTGGCGCGTCGAATCGGCGCGGTGAATACCGTTTGGCGGAAGGCAGGGAAATGGCGCGGCACCAACACGGATGCCGATGGCGTGCTTAAACCGCTCGGCCGCCATCTGCGCCTGGCGAACGCCTCTGTGTTGATCGCCGGTTACGGCGGGGCTGCGCGAGCGGCGGCAGTGGCACTGCACGACGCCCGTGCTACGGTCGCGATCACGGGGCGTAATCTTTCGAGCGCGCAGAGTCTGGCTCGAGTCATCAAAGGGGAGGCGCTTACGCTTCGCCAGGCGCAGCAGCGTAAATTCGACGTTCTAATTCACGCTACACCCGTCGGGATGGTGCCGAAGGTCGACGACTCGCTTTTCAACGATTCCGTACCGGCATCGATTGTGCTTGATATGGTGTACAACCCGCACGAGACGTTGCTGCTCAAGCGCGCCCGCGCAGAGGGATGCACGATCATTCCGGGAGCGGAGATGCTGCTCGAGCAGGCAGTCTCGCAATTTGAAATCTGGACCGGCGAGAGCGCGCCGCGCGAGGCAATGCGTCATGCGCTCGAAGCGCATTTGTGACCTTTGAGCATCTCTGGCCGCGTGCTAAGACGCGCGGTGTGAAAGCGCGAGGATGACGCGGTCGGTAAGCTCTTCGATCATGGCGGGCATGGCCATGTCGAGCGCGAGCGTTACGGCCGCACGGACGGTCGCGCGATCGAAGGTTGCGCCTGAAGCAACAGCTTCGACAATCGTGGGTCTGCTAGCCAGCAGTTTCTGCGCGGCGTCGAGCAGCGCTGAGGCTTCGAATGGCTTGCGCAGAATTGCATCGGCCCCAGCGTTTTTCGCATCCTGCTCATCGAACTCGTCGGCCGGAGCGGGCGCGAAGATAATGGGCAGCGCACGGTAACGCTCCTGAGCCCGCAGGAAGCGCGCAATCTCGAAGGCGTTCCGGGTAGGCAGATAGAGATCGAGCACGAGCAGATCCGGTCTGGCATCTTCAAGGCGTCGGAGCGCACTGGCACCGTCGGTCACGCTCACCACTTCATGGCCCTGCCCGCCCAATATCTGCTCTGCTAGACGAAGTGCCTGCGGGCTATCGTCCGCAAGCAGAATACGGCTCATTGCTGCGGCGCGGACTGCTGTGAAGAGGGCTGGGTCGTGCTCGGGGTAGTTGAGTTGCCGGTCCCGTTCGCAGGAGAGCTCGAACCAGTTGCGGGCGTTGCGTTCGCGCTTGCGCCCTGCTTGTCCTGCTCCTTCTTCTTTTTCTTCTCGAGCTTGGCCTGTTTTTTGGCCTGTTGAGCGCGGAGCTTCTTCAACTCGGCATCGCGATTGGTAGGCAGCGGCTGATTCGCTGCGGCATTCGTAGCCGTGCCGCCGTTTTCGGTTTTGCGTGCATCCGGCGAAGAGTCAAGCGCGCTATTGATACCTACGGTGCTGGCGCTCACCTCAGTGGTGCCGGTTCCTGTGCCGGTGTTGCCGCCGCTCGTCTCCGTGTTATTCGGCACTGGAACACTAGCTGGAATCGTCTTCTTTGGATCGGTCATGGTGGGCTGCCCCATGTGGGCCGCATGATCCACGTCCGGACCACTGCTCATCAGTCCCATTGCCTTGCCAAACAAGCTATGGTGGCGATAGTTCTCCATGTTGTACTTCTCGCGCTGCAAGGCGGCCTGATCCGGTTGCGGAACCGGCATCTCGAGATCTTCCAAACGCTTCTTGGCATCGTCGGCTCGCGGATCGAGCGGGTACTCGCGCACAATGCGTGCGAACATCTCGCCTGCAGTCTTGCGGAAACGCGGACCCATCTTCGAATACGCATCGCCCGCTTCATAAAGCGCTTCGCCGGCCTTGCTATAAAGCGGATATTGGTCCACTACGGCATTGAGCCGATTGGCCGCGGCCGGATTCATATCGCGTCTCCAGTAGAAGTTGCCGACTACAAATTCGTGCTCGGCCAGGCTCTCCTGGATCTCGCGCAGCTTCTGCGCAGCCTGCGGAGCGAACTTACTGTTTGGAAATTGCACCAGCACCTGACGGCATTCTTCTTCCGCGCGCAGCGTCTGAGTCCAGTCGCGATCGCTCTTATCCATCTGCTTATAGTGGATGTCGCAGACTCGGTTCTGCGCCTCGGCCGCCTCTTCCATATTGGGATAGAAGAGGATGAAGTCTTTGTACTCGGCTTCCGCCTGCGCGAGACCGTTGGCGCCGCCTTCGCGGTACCAGCTGTCGGCCACCGCCAGCTTGGCCTTCGCCATGTACTCGCTCGATTCATAGGTGCTCATCATGGTCTGCAGCGAGATACGAGCCGTTTCGTAGCGGCCTTTCTCAATGTCCTTGATGGCCTGATCAAAGAGAACTTTGTCGGGCTGCTGCGTGTTCTTGGTAATCGGCGTCTCGTACTTCTTGTGAAAGCAGGAGGTCGCCAGACACGCCGCCGTGAGCGCCAGAAGCGCTTTTCGCCCGGAGCGTAGCAGAAAGAAATTCATAGAACTAAACCTTGATACTCAGCGCCCCACGGGCGGAGTGCTGCAATTCCCGAAAGGCCTCGGATGCGTCCCTCGTCCCAAAAACCGAGGAGCCCGCTACTACCCAGTCCACGCCGGCGCGCGCGATCTCGGCGATATTCTCTCGCCCTGCGCCGCCGTCAATCTCGATTGCAAAATTCAGTCCGCGTTCGGAGCGCAACCGAACCAGTTCGCGCACTTTCCCAAGCGAGCGCGGAATGAATTTCTGGCCCCCGTAACCCGGATTGACGCTCATTACCAAAACATAATCGACGATGCCAAGAACTTCGGTCAGCACGGCCACAGGTGTCGCGGGATTGATCACCACTCCAGCCAGAGCGCCGTGATCGCGGATCATGTGCAACGTGCGATCCAAATTCCGGCAGACTTCGTAGTGCACGCTTACGCTGTCGGCACCGGCCTTGATAAAGATAGGGGCGTATGTATCCGGGTCGTCGATCATCAGGTGATGATCGAGTTTGACGTGCGCCGAGCGCCGGATGGATTCAGTAATCGGCGTCCCCATGGTGAAATTTGGAACAAAATGCCCGTCCATGATGTCCACATGGATCATTTGGGCGCCGGCCTGCTCAACCGAACGAATTTCTTCGCCCAGCCGCATGAAGTCCGCGGCAAATATGGAGGGAACGATCTGAATCACTCGAGCCTGACGATAGCCGAAGGTATAGCCCGGGCACCGGGAGCCGTGGCTTTTCGGATCATTTCGATGGTATCACGTAAAGCGCAGACCGGCATGGAATACACACTCGATCCGATCTGTTCCGAATGGAGTGGCGGCCCGTGTTTTCTGGCGGTGAGGGTGGGATTCGAACCCACGGAACCCGTAAAGGTTCAACGGTTTTCGAGACCGCCCGATTCAACCGCTCTCGCACCTCACCGCGGCCTTTTAACACGATAGCAGGCTAGCAGCCTAATACGTAGGCGAATACCAGCGGCGCTACGATCGATGCATCCGACTCGATCACGTACTTCGGGGTGTCGATGCTCAGCTTCTCCCAGGTGATCTTTTCGTTGGGAATCGCGCCCGAGTAGGAGCCGTAGCTCGTGGTCGAGTCGCTGATCTGGCAGAAATAACCCCAGAGCGGCGTATCGTCCCGCTCCAGATCCTGCCTAAGCATCGGCACTACGCAAATCGGGAAATCGCCCGCAATTCCGCCGCCGATCTGAAAGAAACCGATCGAAGCTGCCTTAGCGGTCTTCGTGTACCAGTCGGCCAGCGACATCATGTACTCGATTCCCGTACGCACTGTATGCACATTCTTGACGTCGCCCGAAATGCAGTGCCCGGCGTACATATTGCCCAGCGTTGAATCTTCCCAGCCCGGCACAAACATCGGCAAATTGCGCTCCATTGCCGCATACAGCCAACTGTCCTTCTTGTCGATTTGGAAACTCTTCTGCAACTCCGCCGACTGCAGGATGCGGAAAAAGAACTCATGCGGAAAGCGCCGCTCGCCGGCCTGATCCGCCGCCATCCACTCTTTCAGAATCACGCCTTCAATGCGCCGCATCGCTTCCTCTTCGGGAATGCAGGTATCTGTGACGCGGTTCATGTGACGGTCGAGCAGTGCCTGCTCATCTTCCGGCTTCAGATCGCGCCAGTGCGGCACGCGCTCATAAAAGTCATGCGCCACCAGGTTGAAAACGTCTTCCTCGAGATTGGCGCCGGTGCAGCAAATGCCGTGAACCTTATCCTGCCGGATCATCTCGGCTAACGACACGCCCAGTTCGGCTGTGCTCATCGCGCCTGCCAGCGTTACAAACATCTTTCCGCCGTTTTCGAGGTGCTTCTTGTAGCCTTCGGCTGCATCCACCATCGTTGCGGCGTTGAAGTGGCGAAAATGGTGCCTAATAAATTGCGTAATCGGACCGGGATTCATCGTCTTCTCCCATTGATCTTCGCATCCCGGCACCGCTTGAGTTGCTACGCTCAGACAAAGCCGCTTGCGCGTCAGGATACGAATCAGTCACTCGCCCGTCCGGCCCGATTCTTCAGCGGCGGCACAGGCAGTCGCTTTCGAGCAGACGCCGCCATCCACTCCCGGTCCCAAGCTCGGTGGCTCTTCGCGGGTGGCTCTCGGTATTCTTCTAAGCCGTCTCGCCGGGCTGATTCGCGAGCGCGTGATCGGCCATTATTTCGGCAACTCTGCCGTGATTGGCGTCTTTCGCGCGGCGTTCAAAATTCCGAACCTTCTGAGCAACCTGTTCGGCGAGGGCGTTCTCTCGGCAGCTTTCATCACCGTCTATGCGAAGCTTCGCGCCGAGGGCCGGGAAGACGACGCACGCAAGTTAGCGGCAGCGGTGTTCAGTCTGCTGGCGTGTGCCTGTTCGGTGCTGGTTGCGGCGGGTGTTCTGGCAACGCCCTTGCTGATTGATCTGATCGCACCCGGATTTCATGGTGCCGACCGCGAACTGACGATTCGGCTGGTGCGCATTCTGTTTCCGGCTGCGGGCATGCTGGTCATGAGCGCCTGGTGCCTGGGCGTACTGAATAGCCATCGGCGATTCCTGCTGTCTTATTCGGCACAGGTTGTGATGAACGTAACCATGATCGCCGCGCTCATTCTCTTTGGCCGCTATCTTGCGCAGGAGCAGGCCGTGGTCGTATTGGCCTGGTCGTGCGTGGCCGGCAGTGTTCTCGTGTTCCTCGTCCAGGTGCCGAGCGTTCTCGAACTGCTGCCGCATTTCCGCCCGGTACTCGATATCAGTTCCGATCCGGTTCGCCGCGTATTGCGCAACTTCGGTCCGGTGTTTGCAAGCCGTGGCGTCGTCCAGATCAGCGCCTACATCGATCAGATCATTGCCAGCTTTCTCGGGCCGGTTGCGGTGGCCGCGCTTGGCTATGCGCAGATCATCGCCGTTCTGCCGATCAGCCTCTTCAGCATGTCTGTCTCCGCGGCCGAATTGCCGGAATTTTCAAGCGTGACTGGCGAACGGGAAGAGTTGAACGCACGGCTGCGGACGCGTCTTGCCGCTGGTTTGCGGAGAATCGCGTTTTTTATTGTTCCGTGCGCGGTCGCGTTTCTGGTGATCGGGGATGTACTCGTCGCAGCGCTGTATCAGAGCGGCCGTTTCCATTACTCAGACGCGGTGTACGTGTGGTCCGCGCTGGCCGGCTCGGCCGTAGGATTGCTCGCCAGCTCGCTCGGCCGTCTGTATTCTTCTGTCTTCTACGCTCTGCAGGACACGCGCACACCTTTGCGTTTTGCGATTGTACGCGTCGTTTTGACCACCGGCCTGGGAGTGATCTTCGCGCTATATGTGCCGGCCTGGATCGGCATCGATCAAAAGTGGGGCGTCGCTGGCCTGACCATTTCGGCGGGTCTCGCGGGCTGGGTGGAGTTTGGGCTGCTGAGGCGCGCGCTGGCTCAAAGAATCGGTCCGGCGCCTCTCTCGATCGCGTTTACCGCCAAGCTTTGGACGGTTGCATTCGCCGCCGGCGCAACTGGCTATGGCATCAAGTCGCTGCTCGGCACACGACACCCGTTGCCCCTGGCGGTGATCGTCATTGGTCTGTACGGCCTGATCTATTTCGCGGGTACGGCCGCGTTGCGCGTCCCCGAATCGAAAGCAGTGCTGAAACGGGTTTTCTTCCGTTGAAATTTCAGACGCTCTGGCCCGCCTGAATCAGCTGTTCCGCATGCTTCAGTGCCTCGGCGGTAATCTGCTCGCCGGAGAGCATCCGGCCAATCTCGCGCGCTCGCTGCTCCGCACTCAGCTCTTCTATCTGCGTGCCGACTCGACCCTTTCTCTCGATCTTCGATACCGCGAAATGCTGATCGGCGAAACCCGCAATTTGCGCCAGGTGCGTCACACAAATCACCTGATTCGCTTTGGACAGCATCTTCAGACGGCGGCCCACCGCAGCCGCAGCCGCACCGCCCACACCCGCGTCTACCTCATCGAAGACCAGCGTTGTTGCCGAATGGCGCTTCGCACCCTCACCGGCCGCTGTCTTCAGCGCCAATGCAATGCGAGAGAGTTCGCCGCCTGAAGCAATTTTCTCCATCGGCTTCAATTCCTCTCCGCGGTTCGGCGAAACCAGAAAAGTGATTTCGTCGATTCCCGTGGCGGACCACTCGCGACGCTCCACACCGATTCGGAAACGCGTGCCGCCCATCATCAGTCCTTTGAGCTCGTCTTCCACCGCCTTGCTCAATTTTGCGGCTGCGGAGTTTCGGGCTGCACTCAGCTTCTGCGCGCGGTCTTCATACTGCCTGGCCAGTTCGCAACGCTCTCTCTCGAGTGCCGCTCGATGTTCGCTTGCATTTTCGACCTCGTCAATCCGCCGGGCCGCCTCCTCTCGAAACTTCAAAACATCTTCCAGGCTTCCGCCGTATTTTCGCTTGAGCCGGTCCAGTGCTGCAAGTCTCGATTCGATCGTTTCCAGGCGCGCCGGGTCCCCTTCGAGCTTTCCGAGATAATCGCGCAGTGAGTACGCCGCCTCATCGAGCAGTACCGAAGCCTGGCGCAGAGAAGCGGCTGAGTCCTCGAGCGTCGCGTCGATTCGCGTCAGCTCATCCATCCGCTTCAACGTGTGCTTGAGCTGTGCTGTTGCGCTCGTTTCCGCGTCGTATAAAGCGTCGAAAGCCGCAGCAGCGCTTTCCTGCAGCCGCGTCACATTCTGCAGAATTTTTCGCTCGGCTTCGAGTTCCGCGTCTTCGCCCGCGCGAGGCGACACCGAATCAATCTCTTTCCGCTGAAACGTCCAGAGATCGAGCAGTCGCAGCTTTTCCTGCTCGCTGCGATCGAAATCGGCCAGTTTCTCCCCGAGCGACCGCCACTCACCAAACAGCCGGCCCACCTCAGCCCGCAACTCGAGAGTGCGCGCGTAGGAATCGAGCAGATCGCGCTGGGCTTCGGCTGTGAACAAGGACTGTTGATCGTTCTGACCATGTATATCTCCGAGCGCGGCAGCAAGCTGGCGTAGAAATGCTGTGGTGACGGGACGATTGCTGACAAACGCGCGCGACTTTCCGTTTGCGGTTATCTCACGCTCGATGATCAGCTCGTCCTCGCCGGTTTCAATCCCCGCATCGGAGAGCAATCGCTCGAGTTCCGGTGTCATCTCGATGGAAAAGATGCCGGAGACGCGCGCGCGAGAAGCTCCGCTGCGAATCATCTCCGCCGAGGCGCGCGCGCCCAGCAGAAGACCGAGCGAATCCACCACAATCGACTTGCCGCTTCCAGTCTCGCCCGACAGCACATTCAAGCCATCGCCGAATCGAATGCGCGCCTGCTCAACGACCGCGTAGTTTTCGACGATCAATTCGAGCAGCATTGCCCGAATTATAAGCTGTCGGCTAACGGCATCGCTAAGAAGGTCAGGAGCCTTGGATCTGCGATGTTTTCACCAGCTGGTCAATTGCGCGGATTCGTTGCAGGAAGCCGGCGAGAAGATCCAGGCGTAACGCATTTGCTCCATCAGAGAGAGCATTTGACGGATCCTGATGTGTTTCCAGAAAAATTCCCGCGATGCCGATGGCCGTTGCCGCGCGCGCAAGCGGCTCGATAAACTCGGGCTGCCCACCCGACACACTTCCGGCCGCGCCGGGGAGTTGAACGCTGTGAGTCGCGTCGAAGACGACCGGGTAACCGGTCGCGGCCATGATCTTCAGCGCGCGCATATCGACCACCAGGTTGTTGTAGCCGAATGACGAGCCGCGCTCCGTGAGAATTATGCGATCGTTACCGGTCGAGGCCACCTTTTCCGCAGCCCTCGCGATATCGTGCGGCGCAACGAACTGACCCTTCTTGATATTCACGGCGCGGCCCGTTTTTCCTGCTTCCACCAGCAGGTCGGTTTGGCGGCAGAGAAACGCAGGAATCTGCAGGATGTCCGCTGCTTCAGCAGCGATCTCGGCCTGTGCCGGCTCGTGTATGTCCGTCAGCACGGGTACACCGTAATCCCGGACCGCTTTGAGGATCCGCACGCCTTCCTGCAAGCCGGGGCCGCGATATGAGTTCACACTGCTGCGGTTGGCTTTGTCAAACGAAGCTTTGAAAACATACGGTCCAGCGATGGACCCGATGTTTTTCGCAAGCCAGAGCACATGCTCTTCGGATTCAATAACGCAAGGCCCGGCAATCAAAGCCAGCGGCTTGTCGTTTGAGAAGGTGATCGGATGAGGTTCGGTTCCGACAACGACACGCGTCATGCGCTCTGCAGAACCTGATCAGCACGCGAATTAGCAGCAGTGCGCTTCTGTTCGCGATGCTTCAGCGCGGCGCCGAGAAAAGCGGTGAAGAGCGGATGCGGCTCGAGCGGCTTCGATTTGAACTCGGGATGAAACTGGCAGCCGAGATACCAGGGATGATCGGGCAACTCGCAGATCTCGACATAGACGCCGTCCGGAGTCTGGCCGGTAAGGCGGAGACCGTGGCTCGTCAGAATTGGCTCGAATTCGCGATTGAACTCGTAACGGTGGCGATGGCGTTCGCTGATATCGCGCGTGCCGTAAGCCTGCTCCGCAAAGCTGCCTTCGGCGAGATGGCACGGATAAGCACCGAGCCGCATGGTGCCGCCCAGCTCATCCACTCCCTTCAGCTCGCGCAGTTTATAGATGACGCGGTGCGCGGTGGCCGCGTTGAATTCCGTAGAATCGGCATCGGCAAGGCCGCACACATTACGGGCAAACTCGATGACCATAGTCTGCATTCCCAGACAGATGCCGAAATAGGGAATGCGATCTTCGCGTGCGCAGCGAATCGCGTCGAGCATCCCGGAAATCCCGCGCTTACCGAAGCCGCCCGGAACCAGAATGCCATCGAAGCGCTCCAGGTACTGGCGGCAGTTTGGATACTCGATGCTCTCCGATTCGATCCACTCGATCTGCACTCGCGCCTGATGCGCAATGCCGGCGTGCAGCAGCGCCTCTTTCAGACTCTTGTACGAATCCTCGTACTCGACGTACTTGCCGACCAGTCCGATCGTTACTTCGCGCACCGGGTTGTTCATGCGGTCGAGCATTTCGGTCCAGCGCGAAAGGTTGCGCTTACCCGCTTCGAGATGCAGTAGCCGCAAAATAATTTCGTCGACGCCCTGATCGGCGAACATCAGCGGAATCTCGTAAACCGAATGTACGTCACGCGCCGTGACGACTGCTTTGACATCCACATCGCAGAAAAGCGCGATTTTTTCTTTTACTTCATCGGCGAGCGCACGCTCGGAGCGGCAAAGCAGAATATCGGGCTGGATACCGATGGCGCGCAGCTCCTTCACGCTGTGCTGCGTGGGCTTGGTTTTGAGCTCCTGCGCGGCGGCGATCCAGGGGACAAGCGTGAGGTGTACGAAAAGAGTGTTTTCGCGGCCCTCTTCGTGCCGCATCTGGCGAATTGCTTCGATAAAGGGCAGTGACTCGATATCACCCACCGTACCGCCGATTTCGACGATCGCCACATCCACATCGGCCGCAACTTTGCGGCACGCGGCTTTAATTTCGTTTGTGACGTGCGGAATCACCTGCACCGTCTTGCCGAGATAATCGCCGCGACGCTCGCGCGCGATGATGTTTTCGTAGATACGGCCGGAGGTCAGATTGTTCGACTGCGTGAGCGGGGCGTGCGTGAAGCGCTCATAATGCCCTAGATCGAGATCGGTTTCGGCGCCGTCATCCGTCACAAATACTTCCCCGTGCTGGAACGGGCTCATCGTGCCGGGATCGATGTTGAGATAAGGATCAAACTTCTGCAGCGTAACTCGCAAGCCGCGGCTTTCGAGCAAACAGCCGATCGACGCGGCCGCAATTCCCTTACCGAGAGATGAAACGACACCACCGGTCACGAAGATGTATTTAGGCATTCCCCTCACTTTGAAATCTGTCGGCCACCGAGCTGAAGAGCTCATTCACACGCGCCAGGTCTTCGGGCGTATCCACACCCAGCGACTCATATTCAGTCGGCACCACCCGGATTCGATAACCATTTTCGAGAGCGCGTAACTGCTCGAGCCGTTCGGCGCGCTCGAGCGGACCCACGCTCAGATCCGGATAATGCAGTAGAAAATCGCGCCGGTACACGTACAAGCCGACATGCTTGAAATAAAGCGGCTCGCCGCTGCGCCCGTCGCGCTCGTACGGAATGGGGCAGCGCGAAAAATAGATGGCGTTGCCGAGCAGGTCGGTGATCACTTTGACGACGTTTGTGTTGACGATATCGGTGGGATCGTAAATCTGCTTCTTGAGCGTGCCCATCACGACCGATTCATCGCCTTCAACCGAAAGAATGGCTGCGTCGATCGCTTCGGGATCGATCAGCGGTTCATCGCCCTGAATATTGACGTACAGGTGAGCGTTTTCGGCGGATGCAACTTCGGCCAGACGGTCGGTACCCGATTCGTGTGCCGGGCTCGTCATGCGAACACGGGCGCCAAACCGGCGGCCTTCGCTTGCGATGCGCTCATCATCCGTAGCAATGACAACATCGCTTAAATATCTGGCGAGCGAGGCACGTTCCCAGACGTGCTGAAGCATGGTTTTTCCGGCGAGGAGGGCGAGAGCTTTGCCAGGAAATCGGGAAGAAGCAAACCGGGCGGGAATTACGCCGAGAATCCGCGTCCGCACGCTCAAGTGTAGCACGCTGTGACGCGGTTATCTGGGCTCGGGAACGGCACAAATCACGCGCAAAATGTAGTCGCGCAACAGCGCGCGATGCTGTGAGCGAAAGGCGGCGTACTCCTGCGCAATTTGCGCGTCGGCAGCATTGAGCAGGACCCAGCATTCGAGGAATCCGGTGTCGGCAATTTGTTTGATGCCGGAATCGGCTGCGGACCTGGCGCATTCAGCGACGGCTGCGACCGTGTGCAGCGTTTGACAAGCGGCCGGACGAGCCGGCGGTGGATGCAGCGGACGGCCCGTGCGTTGGCTCCATCGCTGAAGCGCAGCCCAGGTGTTGCGCGTGTAGGGTTGAGCGATGATCGCATCGGCAAATTTTCGAAGCGCATCGTCCGGCTGGTTCGCCGCAAGCAACGCGTCGCCCCAGTAGCGGTAGGCAGTCTCGCGATCCGGGTCGATCGCGATGGCTTTCTCGAACCACTCGCCTGCTTTGGCCGTATCGCGCATGCGAAACGCCGTATCGCCGGCAAACAGCGGAGCACCGTAGTAAGTCGGATCCTTTGCGGCTGCTTCGCTGTATCCTTTGAGCGCGGCCGCATAATCGTTTCGCGCGAAAGCAGCTTCGGCAGCCTGCATGGAAGCGATCACCTGCTGATCCTTCGATTCGCGATAGCCCGGCGATGGAGCTGTGGTCGGGTGCGCCGATTTTCGGGGAGCAAAGCGCGCTTCCAGATACTCAATTTCCGTCTGCGCATAATTGCTGTTGTCGCCGAGCGAT
This sequence comes from Terriglobia bacterium, assembly GCA_021325235.1. Classification (GTDB taxonomy): domain Bacteria; phylum Acidobacteriota; class Terriglobia; order Bryobacterales; family Bryobacteraceae; genus Bog-105. The sequence goes on from JAJPHN010000014.1 coordinate 104,080, forward strand.
CTCGCCCGCAATAATTCGTTGTAAGCTTCGCGCAGCGCCGCTGTCTTTTGCGCATCGTCGGTTATAGTCGCAGCTTTGGCAATTAGACCAGAGGCGTGCCGCTCCGCAAACGCCGGATTGTTCGGGTCGCGCTTGGCCAAATCTTCATACAGCGGGAGCGCGTCGAGCGCGCGGCCCTGCGCAAAAAGCTCGTTGGCTTTGGCGCGCTCTGCCTGGAAGTCGGCGGGAGCAGATTGCGCGGAGCACAGAAGGCCAGCTATCAACAGACTCAGAACCGCAAAGCGCATTGCGCCATTGTACTTACGTCGAAGCCGGCCGGCCGCGATAGGATAAGTCTCTCCAATGCTGAATGCGCTCGAAAGCTCACTCATCGTGCTGGCCAGCATGCTGTCTGCAACGGCGTGCCTCTTCGCCTACCGGCGTTACTGGTTACGAAACAATCGGCATCAGCTGAACGACATCATCGGCTGGCAGATCAGCTTTCTCGCCACCACGTACGCGGTCATCGTGGCGTTCATGCTGGCAGACGTCTGGAACAACTATCGCGCAGCTCAGGCCAATAGCGAAAGCGAGGCCAATGCGCTGATCAACCTTTACCGCTCTTCCGGAGCCCTGAGCCGCCCCCAGAACGGTGAAATTCGATCGCTGGCCAAACAATACGCAACCGCCATGGTCAATGAGGAATGGCCCGCCATGCAGATTGGAAGTTTCAGCCGCGCCGGATTCACCATCGTGCACCAGCTCTGGACAACTCTGACCCGCACTGAGGTGCATAGCGCATCCGAGCAGGCCATCCTGAGCCGCGCGCTCAGCGATCTCACCAACCTCACCGAGCACCGCCGCATTCGCCATCTGGACAGCCGCTCCGGTATGCCGGCGATCTTCTGGGTCCTTCTGATCGCCGGTGGAGTTCTGACCGTGCTCTACACCTGCTTCTTTGACATCGAAGACAGCAAAGTGCACGCCGCGCAGGTGCTCGGAACCACGTTCATGATCGCCCTCGTGCTGGTGACGATTGCCGACGTGGATGCACCCTATGGCGGCGCGATCCGCATTCAACCGACCGCTTTTCAGCAGGCCCTGCAGACGATGGCGGACGAAGCGGTCCCGCTAAAAGGAAATGCAGGCCAGCCGGGTGGCTGACCTGCAGGAAAGGACAACGAAAAGGAAGGACAACAGAAGAGTAAATCGTTAGGCAGTCGCTCCCGATTTGCGGCGGCGGAGGAAGCGGGCGAGACCGGCGGCCAGAATACCGCTGCCGAAGAGTGCCAGCGAGGCGGGTTCCGGAGTGCTGGAGACGATAAACTCCTGCGCCGAATTACCTGAATACGTACCGCTCTGAGACAGAATCGTGTAGTACTGCGTGTTGAAGTTCAAATTATTAAATGCAGTTGTGATGTAGCCCTGGACAGCAGTGTTGTTTTTGTCATTCTTGAGCGAGTTCGCGTCCATAATGTCCCAGGCCGCCTGTTGAATGTCAGTCGTATCCGCCTTCGGCTGGATGAGCTGGCTAAAGAGATAGACCTCTGCGGTGTATACCTGGCTAGCCGAGTAGGTCGTACCATTGATCGTCCGCGTCGTGGCACCTAGATCGCCGCTGCCCAGATAGGTCTGGCTCAGATTTGAGCTGTTTGCGGCAGTTGCGTTCGCGGTCCATTTTTCTCCGCCGCTGACATGCAGGAAGTCGTCCATGCACATGGCCTGGACATTCACGCCATTCACATTGAGCGTGTACGGTCCATAGTAATTGCCGCTGACGAAGCTAACATTGACAGGCGCTGCTGAAAGCAGACCGCCGAGGAATAAGAAAGGAAGAAGGATTTTTTTCATAAGCACCGTTTTTCTGTGTCGGTGATGTACTCATCGGCCGACATGGTGCTTGCTTGAGGACGGGACGAGCTCCGAGGTACTGCCTCTCGTCTCTTGGTAGTTATGGTACGCCGGGCCCTAGACGAGCTCAACAAGAGCCGTATGCGCGCGCGTTATCGATTCAGCCGGTACGCGGCATCGTTCCAGCGCAATTCGTTACGGAATTCCCGCAACGATGTTTGGCTGTCAATGAGCAGAAACTCAACACCGGCCATCCCGGCAAAATCCTCCAGATGCTCGGGCGTGAGCGCCTGGCTGAACCCGGTATGGTGCGCGCCTCCGGCAAGAATCCACGCCTTGGCAGCAGTCTGAAAATCCGGCTCGGGATTCCAGAGCGCACGCGCGACCGGCAGTTTGGGCAGGGGCTGCTCCGGCTCAACAACGCTCACCTGGTTCACGATCATCCGGAAGCGCTCGCCCATATCCACCAGCGATGCATTCACCGCCGGACCCGGGGCAGCCGTAAAGACGAGACGCACCGGATCACTTTTGCCGCCGATCGAGAGCGGATGAATTTCGGCTCTCGGTTTGTCGTGCGTGATCGAAGGGCAGATCTCCAGCATGTGCGCCCCGAGCACCTGCCCGCCGTTTTTCAAATGGTAGGTGTAGTCCTCCATGAACGACGTGCCGCCATCGAGACCGGCGGCCATGACTTTCATCGAGCGCACCAGCGCGGCAGTTTTCCAGTCGCCCTCGCCGCCGAAGCCGTAGCCGTCCGCCATCAAACGCTGCGCCGCAATGCCCGGCAATTGCGCCATGCCGTGCAGGTCCTCAAAGGTATCGGTGAACGCTTTGAATCCGCCTTCGTCAAGGAAGCGGCGCAGTGCGAGTTCGATGCGGGCTGCTTCGCGCAACGCATTGCGCTGCGGTCCGTTCTTCTGCAGGGGTTCGGCGAGTTCGTAAACATTGTCATATTCCGCGGTCAACCGATCAATTTCGCCTTCGCTTATGTGTGCGAACTGATCGGTCAAATCGCCAATTCCGTAGCCGCGCACCGAATAGCCAAGCCGCAACGCCGCTTCCACTTTGTCGCCTTCCGTCACGGCTACATTGCGCATGTTGTCGCCAAAGCGCGCCACTTTGAGCTGCTGCGCATCGTGCCACGCCGCGGCAGCACGCGCCCATACCGCCAGTTCCTGCAACACTCCGGCGTCGCGCCAGAATCCGACCACAACTTTGCGATTGAGCCGCATGCGGCTGGCCAGAAATCCGAACTCGCGGTCGCCATGCGCGGCCTGGTTCAGATTCATAAAATCCATGTCGATCGTCGGCCAGGGCAGCTCTTCGTTGTATTGCGTATGCAGATGCGCCAAAGGCTTGCGTAAACTCTTCAGCCCCGCAATCCACATCTGTGCCGGAGAAAACGTGTGCATCCAGGCGATAATGCCGATGCAGGAAGCGGCAGAGTTCGCCTCCAGGCACAGCTGATAAATCGATTCGGCGGTCGTCAGCACGGGCTTGAAGACCACCCGCACAGGCGTGGCGGGCAACTGCAATCCGCGCGCAATTTCCTCAGCATGCGCCGCCACTTGCCTCAGCGTCTCCTCACCGTAGAGGTGCTGGCTTCCCGTGGCGAACCACAGTTCAAGTTTTGAGAAATCGAACATTTCGGCCCCGCCGCTCAGGCAAGCTTTCCTTTCAGCATCGTGTACGAGTGCGGCGGCAGCTGGTAGCGCAGGCGGCTTCCCGAAGCCTGTACGGTTTTGCGAGTCGTCTTCACAAGCGAACTGTTGAAGTTGTTTTCCGACTTGATATCGGGGCCGTTCACTTCCGCCACTTCGAATTCGCCCGAGAACTGCTTGTCTTCAAGTTCAAAGGTCACCGGCAAATTGTCCGTGCGGCTTCGATTCACCGCGTTCAGCACCAGCGTGCCGCGATCGTAAGCAGCCGAGACATCCAGGTACGGCGTTTTCGGCGAATGTTTCGTTGAATAAGTCGGGGCATCCACAAACAACTCGAGCGCATTGCCGAAAGAATTTGTCGCAAACAGCTGAAGAGGGTAGTAGATGGTCTGCAGATAGAGCCCGTTTTCGCTGGTGAAGATTGGCGCAATCACATTCACCAGCTGCGCCATGTTGGCGATCTTGACAATGTTGGCGTTATTCACAAACGTGTTCAGGAATGTCGCCACCACCAGGGCGTCTTCGAGGTTGTAGTGCTCTTCGAGAATGCGCCGGCCGCGTTCATTCGAGCCCCGCGCGCGATACCAGACGTTCCACTCGTCCCAGGCGATGTACATCTGCCGGTTCGAAACATCCGACATGGCGCCGCGGATGATTCCTTCCGCGATCTTGGTGCGCTGATCGAGTTCGAGCGAGCTCGCCAGAAATTCTTCGAAATTGTTCTGCGGATTCCCGACGTACATATGCAGCGACAAATAACCGGCGTGGTGCTTCAGGTACTCGAGAACCGTGCGGTTCCAGCCGATCCAGTCGGCTGCATAGTTCGAGGATCCGGCCGCGACCAGCTTGATGGTCGGATCGGTCCAGCGCATGAGCTTGGCGCCTTCGAGAGCGAATTTGCCGTAGTCTTCGGCTGTGCGGTGGCCCATTTGCCAGGGGCCGTCCATTTCATTGCCGAGGCCCCAGTATTTGACCTTCCAGGGTTGCTCGCGCCCGTTCTTCTGGCGCAGCTTCGAGGTGGCGGTGCCGTCGGGATAATTGCAGTATTCGACCCATTGCTGGGCCTCATCCCAGGATCCGGTGCCGAAGTTGGCACAGAGGTAGGGCTCGGTCCGAATCGTCTCGCAGTACTGGAGGAATTCGTGGGTGCCGAAGCGGTTATCCTCTACCGTTCCCCAGGCCATCTCAAGCCGCGCGGGACGCTGGTCGCGCGGCCCGATGCCGTCGCGCCAGTTGTAATTCGATGAGAAATTACCGCCCGGCCAGCGCAACAGCGAGACGTGCAGATCTTCCACCGCCTTCAGGACATCTTTGCGGAAGCCGTTGGCGTCGGAAAGCGGGGAATTCTCTTCGAAAATGCCGCCCTCGATGCAGCGGCCCAGGTGCTCGGTAAAGTTCCCGTAGATTTTGGGGTCGATCTCGCCGATGACCCGTTCGGTATCGATTTTGACGCGCGCCTCGCGGGAGGATGGCTGCGCTTTCAGCAGGAGCGGGGCCGAAAGCAGGGTGGAAGTGAAAGCGCGGCGAGAGATAGAACCGTTCGACATGGAAGTAAGCTGGAAGAGCCTTTATATCGTTTTGGAAGAAAGAAGTCAACGAAAAACTGCAAGCGCTTTCAGCTGCCACACAGCTGCTTCGCTCGTGCCCGAACTTCTCCGAGGGCGCCGGCCGGATCCTGCCCGAGCGATTCCGCCCGCAGCCACTGTTCGATGGCCCAAAGCAGATCGGAAACTCGCGGGTCGGCCTGCAATGGATGCGGTGTTCCCTGCGGTGCTGATTCAGCAGGTTCCCCCTCCGCCCGATCGTCTTCCAGAATCGTGTAGCAGACGGCAATACACTCGTCGCAGATGTATGCGTGCGGATACGGGTCCGCACTCGAAATAAGTTTGCCGACCGTATCCTGGCTCTTATGGCAGAACGAGCATTGCAATGAGTCGCTGCCGTGTGCTGATTGCTTCATTCCGCTGTGAGCCTTTGCTTACCGTAACAGGTATTTGTGTGCGTAAACAATCACACCGATTCCCGTCCTCTTACCTGAATTGAGGTTGCGGTTCAAGCGCCAGAGATAATATCAGCAGCCGGGGATGAACTTAGAAGAAGTCGCCAAATTAGCGAGGGTTTCCACCGCAACCGTCTCGCGTGTGCTGAACAACGTGGGGCCGGTGCGCGCCTCCACCCGAGCGCGCGTTCTCAAAGCTGTCGAAGAGCTGAAGTACACGCCCAATCTGCACGCGCGCAATCTGGCGGGCGGCAAGAGCCGGACGTTCGGGATGATCGTTTCCAATCTCGAGAATCCCTTCTTTTTTGACGTGTTCAAAGCTGCTGAGCAGACAGCACGCGCCCACGGCTTCGAGATCGTGCTGGCCAATACCGACTACGATCCCGAGCATCTGGTGCGGAATCTTCGGCTGATGCTGGGCCGCCGCGTCGCCGGCATGGCGCTCGTGATCTCCGAAATGGATCCGGCCGTGAACCAGGAATTTGCGGAACTCGACATTCCGGCAGTGTTCTACGACGTCGGCTCCCCGCAGCATAACGTGGCCAATATCACCGTGAATTACGGAAAGGGCATCGAGCGGGCCGTGCATTACCTGCATGCGCTCGGCCATACGCGGATGGCGTTTGTGGGCCACCATCCGAGCCTTGGGCCGCTCAGTATTCGCGAACGCGTCTTTCGCGAAACAGTAGGCGAATTTGCTTCCGCCATCGACTGGAAAGTCGTTGCCAGCGCGGATACGATCGACGGCGGCCGCCAGGCTACTCGCGAACTGCTCGCCTCGGGGCTCGATCCGACCGCCATCATCTGCGTCAACGACTTCATGGCGCTCGGCGTGCTGCACGAGCTGCGCGATTGCGGTAGGCAGGTGCCGTACGACGTTTCGGTCACCGGCTTCGATAACATCAAGCTCGCCGAAGTGGCGTGGCCGCCGCTCACAACTGTCCATATTCCGCGCGACCGCATCGGCCAGATGATGGTGCAGGTCTTGATGACTCCGGAGGCTTCATCGGAGCGCGGCCGCAACTTCGTGATCGATCCCGAGTTCGTCGTGCGCGCTTCTACCGGGCCCGTGCGCAGTTAGACTCTGCTGGAATAGCCGCAGCTTAATCGAGGACCAACGTCGCGCTCAGTCTTTATCCTGATCGAATAGCGAAGTCCGGTCGATCTTTTCGCCCTTGAAGTAAACGCTGTTGATGTGCTCCGTGACGCCGATGTCCTGCAGCGGATCGCCATCGAGCAACAGGAACGTCGCATCGCGCCCGGGCTGGATCAGTCCGATGCGATCATCGGCCCGAAGCACCTTCGCCGCATTGTAGGTAGCCGCTTGGAGAGCAATCGCAGGCGGAATACCATCCTGAACCCAAAGTTCGAGCTCGTGCTGCACTGTCGGCCCGTGCACAACCAGCAGATTGCCGGCATCGGTTCCGGTAATCAGCAGCACCCCGCTCGCGTAAGCCGCCTTCAGATTGCCGCGAACGTTGTCCCAGACATGCTCAAAGGGTGCCGCTGGCTTTTCCGGCTTGTTCTTTTTGAGAAAGGCGCGCGTGTCCTCGAGCAGATCACCTGGTCCGACCTGCTGCAGCAGCGAGCGGTTCAATAGCTCCGGGTTGCCATTGTGCAGGTAAAGCAGACCTTCGTAGATGCTGAGCGTCGGGTCGTATGCAATCTGCTTTGCCTTCATGTCTGCGAAAAGTGCCGGCGGAACGGGCAGTTCCATCGAGCCATGCTCAATCGAGTTCGTTCCGGCGGTAATCGCATCGCGCATATCGGTGGTATTTCCGGTGTGCGTTGCGGAGGGCAGGTTGTCTTTCTTGGCCTCCGCGATCACCGCATCGTAGATGTTGGTATCCAGTCGGTTGAACAAGCCCCATTCGGCATTTCCCGACTCAAGAACGGCCTTGATGCCGTCCACGCCGGATTTTTTCAGTGCATCCACCTGCTGGCGGGCTTCGTCGGCCGATTTCGGTTCGCGCAGAAATTCTGCCTTTGCTTGCTGTTTCGCCTGGTCGGGGAAGTTCGCGATGAGTTCTTCGGGATGTCCGCCCGCCGCCGTGAACAAAGGTCCGCAAACGAAAAGCTCGGCGCCGAGATAGCGGCCTGATCTCACCAATTCCCGCCATTCCAGCGAGGAATGCAGAAAATCGCCGGTACTGCGTATCGCGGTGATGCCGCTATAGAGATACGCTGCCAAACGGCGTTTCGCCAACTTCGGGTCCGCGTATTTCGCTGCCTCTTTGTACACGCCGCCCGGTGCGCCGATATGAACGTGCATGTCGATCAGTCCCGGCAGCAGAGTTTTGCCGGAACCATCGACGATCTCCGCATGAAGCGCTTTGGGATCGGAAGGCGGCGTGCCGAAAACCTGCGCGATCTTTCCGTCCCGCACGAGAACGGCGCCTTTTTCAATTACGGTCCCGTTCCCCACGAAGACCTTCACGTTCTGCACAAGAGTCGACCCGCGCCGCATCAGAGTGCGCGTGAGCATCTTCGTCTTCTCGACGTTCTGCAAGGTGCGCGCCTGGTAAACACCCATGAATACGAAGGGCGCGAGTACCGCTAACAGCCACAGCTTCGCGCTGGCGGCGATCTTCTCTTCCTTTTCCCAGCGAAACAGCTTTGTGCCGAGCACCAGCGCAACCCCGAGCGTCACCACCAGCGCAATCACGGGAATGATGTTGCTGAAAAAACTCTCGCCGCCGAGCATCAGACTCTGCAAACCCTGGAACAGGTAGGTCGCCGGCAAAAACTGTGCGATCTTTTGCAGCCAGACGGGCATCATGCTGAGCGGAAACGTGGCCCCGCTCAGGAACAGCATCGGCAGATACAGCAGCTGTGTGATGATCGACATCTCCTGCATCGAATTCACCACGCCCGCGATGATCATGCCGAGAGAGCGGAAGGCAATCACGCCGATCGATAGAAAAATCAGAATCGAAATCAGATTGTGTGGAAGCGGCGCGCGGTAAATCACCTTGCCGAAGAAGAAAAAGAGAAAAACGGAGGGCAGGAATGCGACCAGCCCAGAGGCGATTCCGGCCACAATAATCGGCAGCGGCCCTACTGGCGCTACCTTGAAGCGCCGCAGTACATTGGTTTCACGATCCTGTACGGCGCGCATACCCGCGCCGAAGAAACCGTTGCCGAGCACACCGATGATCAGCACCATCGTGATCACCTGCGTCATCGCGCCCGAACTCTCCGAGACATGAAAGGATTGCGCGAAAAGAAAAAAGAAACTCAGTGGGAAAAGATAACTGAAGAACAGCACCGAGCGGTCGCGCGCCATCAGCCGGAGATTGCTCTTGATCTGCGCGATGTAGGGACGCATTGGTTACTCCCTCAGCTTCTTTCCGGTGAGCTCGATAAAGACATCTTCAAGAGTCGGCCGCTTCAGATGAATATCGGCCAGCTTCAGGCCGCAGCCATCGACGTAGCGAACCAGCTCCACCACGGCTGCGGCGGGCTCGTCCGTCTGCAGGGAAATCGTCCGGCCGTTGTCTGCAAAGCTGCATTTCGCACCCTGCACAAGCGGCGGCAGATTCTCCGGCGGTATCGGCGCGCTGGCTGTCACTTCCACTACGGTGAGTCCGAGAACGCGCTGTTGAATTTCGCGCGGCTTGCCCTGTTCAATGATCTTGCCGCCATCGATGATGGCCACGCGATCGCACAGGCGTTCGGCTTCCTCGATGTAATGTGTCGTCAGCAGGATCGTTTTGCCGGCCGCCTTGAGTTCTTCGATGATCGTATGGATCTCGTGGCGGACCTGCGGATCGAGCCCGGTCGTCGGCTCGTCCAGGAACAAAATGGCCGGGTCGTTGAGCAGCGCAAGAGCGAGTGCAACCCGCTGTTTCTGTCCGCCCGAAAGTGTTTTGTAAAACGCGTCGCGTTTCTCCCAGAGCTGAAGCCGCTTAAGAAGTTTGTCGCGATCCGTGTGACGGTCGTAAAAGGCATCGAAGAGCTCAAGCGCTTCGTGTGTCTTCATTTTGTCCGGTAGATTCGTGGCCTGCAGGCAGACACCGATCTGATTCTTCACTTCGCGGCTGTTCACTGCCGGATCGAACCCAAGCACGGATACTTCGCCACTCGTGCGCGGACGAAGCCCTTCCAGGATTTCGACCGTAGTCGTCTTTCCCGCGCCATTCGGGCCAAGCAATCCGAAGACTTCCCCGGTTTCAACTGCCAGATCGATCCCCCGCACCGCCTCCACCGCGCCGTATCTCTTCGTTAACCCGCGCGCTTCGATCGCCGGTCGCTCGTTCATGCTTGATCTTGAACATTGTAGAGGAGTGCCCTTGCGCCCGTGCTTAGCGTGCGGTCCTCGATCCGCCGCAGGAAGCGATGCTGCATCGCTTCTCGCGCGAATCTCTCGCTCGAGAGCGTACCGGTAAAAAGAAGTCGCAGCGGCCGCGGATGCTCCCGATACGACTCCCCGACTCGCTCCAGAAGCATTCGAAGAGCAGCGCCCGAGAGCGGGTTGAAAAGAAATATCAGCGTCGTATCCCGCGGGATCGAATATTCGAGCGCGTTGGCATTCACGATTTCCACCTCACCGCAAACGGTTTTCTGCCGAATTCGAGCAACGTTCTGGCGGGCGAGCGCGCAAAGCTCGGAAGAAATCTCAACCCCAATGACTCTGCGGAAGGGATGCATCGCCGCCACACAAACCGCCCGTCCCATCCCGGAGCCAACATCGAGGAACACGTCGTCGCGCGAAACGGATGCGAGCGCGAGCGATTCATCCAGATCGCGATAACTGACGGGCTGGTAGTGAACGAAATCGGGCGAGCCCGTATCCGGCGCATTTACACTCGAAGTGGCGATCCCGAAGCTCCGGTCGCGGGAACCGTCGAGCAGGCGATCGAGTGCCCAGGTGATCGTAGCGCCCGGCCCGGCGCGCAAACGAAAAAACAGTTCCGCCGCGAGTTCGCGCATCACGGCTGCCCTTCGCTCAGGCGCGGGGGTGTGTTGTCGGGCTCGAGATAAACAACCTTGCGGTCCGGATAGTAGCCGATGAGCTGCCGGTCGTCTTGCGGGCCCAGATCGCGCGCAAACACGATGCGTGTGCTATCAATGGAGGCCGCGTTCCAGACCCATTCGTCCTGAAAAATGTGGTGCGGAGAATAGTGTACGAAGACGAGCAGTTTGCCCGGGATACGCGCGAGCTGATCGGCCACAAACACCCGCCGTTGCGCGGAGCTCGGATGAGTGATCGCGTCCCAGGTCTCGTACCGGAGCAGCGGATGCAGGTTGCCGGGCCGTTCAAAAAGATGAAGGCTGTACCAGAGCGCGAACTCCGCCACGCAAAGAAGCAGCAGCACGCGAGCCACCTGCGCGCCGACTGCTTCGCCGCGGATCTCGATTTGCGAAATGCGCCGCAATCCGGCAACCGCCACCAGCAGGAACAGACACGTAACCGCCGCCAGGTAATGCGCCAGGAGATACGGAAACAGGTTTGTACCCAGAGCGAACACGGCCAGCGAAGCGGCAGCCCATTGATGCACCCGGTTGCGCAAAGTGAAAAGAAAGGCGAACAAAGCCAGGTAGAGCGGCGGCAGGAAGAAGAAGCGGTAGTCGCGCACGCGGTACTCGAGCCGGAGAAGAAAGTGCGAAACGGAATCCCGGTCTGGTCCGTGCATGAGCAGTTGGGAACGATACTCGAGGTCCTGCTCGCGGGTAAGCGGAACGTGCGGTGTAGCCGGCTTCTCGATCGTGAGCGTGGTCGGGACGCCGTATTGGTACTGGCTCAATGCCTCCGGTAAATTACCAAACGAACCCGTTACGGCCTTGTTGTGCAGGAGCATCAGAATCACGGCTGGCGCGAGTGCGGTCGAAGCCAAAGCAAGCGCGCGGGGGCTAAGCCGCTGCTTTGAAAACGCAAAAAAGAGGCAAACTGTTGTGAACAGCAGCAGCGATTCGAATGGACGCGTAAGCAGATGAAGTCCGAGCCCCGCGCCGAGTAAAAGAGGGATTGGCTTCGTTTTTTCAAGCCGGGGCAGGGCACCGAAAACCAGACATCCGACCGCCGCGGGGAGCGCCCCTCCCCAATAGCAGTTCATCCACAGGCAGAGCGGGCCGAACTGAATAACGGCGAGCACGCCTCCCGCCAGCGCCCAGACCGGCGGCACATAGGCGCGGAGCATCCAGTACGAAAGGCTGCAGAGCGCGCCGGTGGCGATTAGAACTCCGGTCCAGGCAAAGCCCGAAATCGCGCGGCCAAAGGCGAGCATGAGTCCCTGGCCGAGGGGGTAAATGGAGCTGTAGGTCGGCTGCTGGAGTACAAAAAACGTCTCGAAAAACTGGTGAAGCGCATGGGGCGGATTTGCCAGCCGGAAATGCAGCAAGGTATCCGCGACAAGCAGATGGCTGAACTCGTCGTAGAAGTTCGGAACCGGAACCGGATGGTCCGGCAGCAGCGCGAGACGGAGAAGAATTGGCGTAACGAACAGCAGAATCATTATGAGTTGGGTTCGTTCCGCAAAAACGCGGACCCGTGCGCGCAGAGCCGGGGTCCAGAGAAAAGCGAAGATAACGAGAACGGCCGCGAGCCAGACTTCCAGCCAGTCGGCAGGCCCGAACGTATTGTTGACGGGCATCGCCGCTCAGGTCTCTTTCACAGCAATCGCAATCAGCGAGGTGGCTGGCCAGGGCAGGTAGCGATCGACGCGCCGGACGAACGGGACCACGGCATTGAACAGAAGCAGTTGCGTGTTGCTGAGCGTTCGACGGCGAAGAATACGCGAATTGAGGATCCAGCCGGGCAGGGTAGCGCGATTGAACTGCAGCATGCGGTCGAGCCGGAAACCTGCAGCCCGCATTTTCCCTCTCAGCTCGCGCCTCGAATAGCGGCGCTGGTGTTCGAGCACCTCGTCGAGCGACCCGAACGCGATTTTGCACTGCGGCACAAGCACGATGGTGAGGCCGCCCGGACGAAGGGAATCGTGGATATTGCGCAAAGTGGCTTCGTCGTCCGGGATGTGCTCGAGAACATTCAGCGCGATGACGGTATCGAAGCGCTCGCGGAGGCTCTCGAAGGCAGATGGATCCGCGGCATCGGAAAAGAGCCTGTCCACGTTCGTCTGTTGCGGCAAACGCCGCTGCAGCGCTTCCAGGTGCTCTTCTTCGGTATCGAGCGCAACGTAGTGATCCGCAAGCGGGCTGAGGAATTCGGTGAGATTACCGATTCCGGCGCCGATTTCGAGAACGTTGCCGCGAACAAACGGCGCAATCGTATCCGCCATCCAGCGGTTGAAGTGCCGGGCCCGCGCCATCTGGAACAGCATTTCTGTTCCGGGGTTCATTGCGGCGGATAGGGCGTCAGGTGTGGAGGATGGAAATCGGGTTCGAGAAGCCATTTCTTGCGGGAAGGGAAGTAGCGCTCCAATTTTTGATTTTCGTCTGCGCCCAGATCGAGAGCCCAGATTATGCGCGCTCGACCGATATCGGCTGCGTTTGCGATCCACTCGCCAAAACGATGCTGCCGGGTGTACCGAACGAATACGAGTTGATCACCCGGCGCGGCGGCGAGGTCACGTGCGATGGAGATGCGTCCTTCGGGATCGCCATGGTTGACGAAATCCCAGGTCTCATACGTTGTCACCGCGAGAAGAGCGGGATGATTCGAAAGATGGATGGCGTACCAGAAAACAAAATGCGCGCCACACAGGCAGATCAGGAGCACGGCTGCGAGGGGATTGCGGCGGTGCAGCGCGCACATTCCGCAAAGCGCCCATAACAGGAATAGGCACGCCACCGCCGCGATGTACTGGGTGTGGAAGTAGGGATAGAAATTTGTACCGAAAAAAAAGAAGCCTAGAACGGTAAGCACAAACAGGAAAATTGTGCGCCGGCGAAAGGCAAAGGGCAGCGCAAGAAAAAGCGGCGCCAGCAGGAAGAAGCGGGCGTATGGAAGACGTTCGAGAAGCCGCGAGACGTAGCGGGCCGGCGAATCGGCAGCAGATCCATGAATCGCGGCTTGCGCGCGGTAATCGAGTTCCTGCTCCGGTGTGAGCGGGTTGTGTGGAACGGGATTGGGCTCGAAGGTGAAGCTGGCCGGTACACCGTATTGATAACGGCTCAGCTGGTAAGGGAGTTGGGTCCAGCCTCCCGTGACGGCTTTGTTTTGCGCCAGGAGGAGGCCGAATGCGAGTAGCGGAAGCGGGGCCGCAAAGATAAGCATGCGCCGGTGTTCCGGTCTCGTCAAACAGACTGCATAGGCGAAAACACAAACGCAGAGCAGGACGAATTCAAAAGGACGGGTGAGTAACTGCAGTGACAGGCCGAGACCGAGCAACCAGACCGCGCGGCGCGAGCCGAGTCTTGGAAGCGCGCCAAAGACGAGGCATCCGGCACAGGCAGAGAGCGAGCCGCCCCAGTAGGAATTGGTCCATGGATTGAGCGGCCCGAATTGAACAACAGCGAGCAAACCTCCGGCGAGTGCCCAGATTGCCGGAATCCAGGCGCGCAGCATCCAATAGCAGAGCGCAGGCAGCGCGGCCGAAACGAGCAGAACACCCGCCCAGTAGCTGCCGAAGAGGGTTCGTCCCAGAGCGAGTGCGATGCCTTGCCCGGGTGGATAAATCGAGCTGTAAGTGGGGTGCTGGAGGATAAAGACAGCTTCGAAGAACTGAGAAAGCGGGTGGGGCGGATTCGCGAGACGCAGGTGACGCAGCGTGTCCGCCAGGAGAATGTAGCTGAAGTCGTCGGCACCGGCGGGAATCGGGACAGGTGCCGCTGCGAGCAAAGCGAGGCGAAGTGCCAGGCCGAGCGCAAACAGAGTGAGCATGGCGACGGCTGGAGACTGAGCGAGCTTCCGCGCATACGGCTGTAGCGCTACGCGCGCGAATAGCAAAATCGAGAGAAGAAGCGCCAGCGAAAAAACGACAAAATCGGCTGCTCCGAAACCGATCGGATTGCGCAAGGGCAGGAATGAGCGGAAAAGATCGAAAAGATACACGGTTTTGCAGTCCGAAACGCATGGCGGAGAGGCCGCCAAACTCGATATACTCGGTTTCAGGCGCCCCGGGAGCGCCGGTCACGTGAGAACAGCTTTACTCTGGCTCGTGCCTGCCTTTGCCGGCGTGGCGCTCGCAGCCGATCCGACCGTCACATTCACGCACGATGTGGCTCCGCTACTTTATCAGCATTGTACGAGGTGTCACCATCCGAACGACGTGGCTCCGATGTCGCTGATTACATACAAAGAAGCGCGGCCGTGGGCGGCAGCGATGAAAGAGGCGGTGGTCACGCGCAAAATGCCGCCCTGGCAGGCAGATCCGCATTATGGCCATTTTGCGAACGATCCGCGGCTCAGCGACGCCGAGATTCAAACGATTGTGAAATGGGTGCAGGAAGGTGCTCCGGAAGGAAATCGGGCCGATCTTCCGGCCGCGCCGAGTTATCCGGATGGCTGGAAAATTGGCAAGCCCGACGCGATTATCCCGATCCCGGCGGATTATACGGTGAAACCGCACGATCCGGATCAATATGTGTATCTGCGAGTGCAGACCAATTTCCCGGAAGACCGCTGGGTGAGCGCCGTAGAGCTACGGCCGGGCAATCGCCGCATTGTGCACCACGCGCATGTGTACCTGTATGTTCCGCCGAAGCCGAAGACCGCAAGCGACACGGCGAAGAAAGACGATAAACCGCAGCCGATGATCAAGCGCGACGGTACGAACCACATCAATCCGCTGATGCCGGTGGTGGATGACGGGTGCTCGCTTCCTCACGGCGGAAACGCATTCGGCGATCCGCAGGAGAATAATATTCTTGGCTCGTATCTGCCGGGTAAAGCTCCCGATGTGTTCCCGGAAGGATATGCGCGCAAGATCCCCAAAGGCGCCGTGCTGGAATTCCAGATCCACTATAACTCGCAGACCATCACCGATACGGAAACGGATCGCACCAGCGTTGGCGTTGTGTTTGCCAAGGAGCCGCCAAAGCAGCAATTGCGGCGCGTCGACGTTTCGAATCACTTTTTCAAAATTCCGGCGGGCGACCCGGATCACTTAGTTACCGCCTGCTATGTCTTTCCCGAGAATGTGGATCTGATGTCCTATACCGCGCACATGCATCTGCGGGGAAAAGATATGAAGTTCATCGCGATCCATCC
Organism: Terriglobia bacterium; assembly: GCA_021325235.1. GTDB lineage: Bacteria > Acidobacteriota > Terriglobia > Bryobacterales > Bryobacteraceae > Bog-105. Next base: position 119,681 of record JAJPHN010000014.1, read on the forward strand.
GGACGGACACCAGGAAGTACTCGCTTCCGTGCCGAACTACGATTTCAACTGGCAGAACGAGTATCAGCTCGCGCAGCCGGTGCCGATCGAAGCGGGTACGAAAATCAAGATTGTTGCGCATTTCGATAACTCGGCGAATAACAAGTACAATCCCGATCCCACGAAGGACATTCGCTGGGGCGAGCCGAGTACGGAAGAGATGATGGACGGCTGGTTCGAATTTATTCTGCCCCAAAAGCCGGCGGAAACCGCGTCGATCGCGCACGGAGCCAAATGAAGAAAGTACTACTGGCGGCCACGCTCGCAAGCTCGGTATATGCGGCGCCGGCGGTGACGTTCAATAAGGACGTAGCGCCGATTCTGTACAAGAACTGCGTTGTCTGCCATCATCCGAACGACATCGCGCCGATGTCGCTGCTCACTTACAAAGAGGCGCGTCCATGGGCGGCGGCGATACGGCAGGCGGTTGTTACTCGGACCATGCCGCCCTGGCATGCCGATCCGAATGTGGGACATTACCTGAACGATCCGCGCTTGTCGAACGATGAAATCGCAACGATCGAGGCGTGGGTGAAAGCCGGCTCACCGGAAGGCGACCCGAAGGACCTGCCGCCCGCGCCTGTTTTCAAGGACGGCTGGCACATCAAGCCGGATGTGGTGCTGACGATTCCGGAGACGACCGTTGCCGCAGCCAATCAGGACGATTACGAGTACATCTACGTTCCGACCAATTTCACGGAAGACAAATGGGTGCAGGCGGCCGAAGTGGTGCCGGGCGACCGTCGGGTGGTGCATCACGCAACGGTGAGTGTAGTGGCGGCCAAAGATGTTCCGAAGCTCGAAAATCCGAACGCACACGCGGAAGAAGATCAGTTCCATTTCCGCACGGGCAAGGTGAACCATTTGAAAATGGACGCCCCGGTGTCGGATGACGGGTGCGTCGCTTCGAATGATCCGAGAGTGAAGGACTGGTCCGGGGGGTATCTGAACTATGTGCCGGCGATCTATCTTCCGGGGCATCTGGCCGAGACGCGTCCGCCCGGTTATGCGCTGAAGATTCCGGCGGGTTCGTATCTGCAGTTCCAGGTGCATTACAGCAATCGCCTGGGCGAAACGGTGAAAGACCGGACGAGTATCGGGCTGGTGTTTGCGAAAGAGCCGGTTGAGCACGAAGTAGCGCAGTACGAGATCTGGAACAACTGGTTTCTGATTCCGCCCGGCGATGGAAACCATAAAGTTACTTCGTGCTACACGCTCCCTAAGGATGTTGAGGCAGTGGCGTACACGGCGCACATGCACTTTCGCGGAAAGAGTATGCAGACCGAAGCCATTTATCCGGATGGCCGGCATGAACTGCTCTTCAGCGTTCCTAAGTACGATTTCCGCTGGCAGGAGACTTATTTCCTCAAGCAGCATTTCATCCTCCCCAAAGGTACAAAGCTGATTACGACTGCTTACTTCGATAACTCGGCGAATAATCCGCTGAATCCGGATCCATCGAAAGCGATTCGCTGGGGCGAGCCGAGTAATGAAGAAATGATGGGCTTCTGGCTGGCGTTCGCGGATGTTGATACGACGAAGCAGAGTGCGCAGGCAGCCAGGCACCCGGAGAGATAAGTATGAAACGATTGCAATCGACTTCGAGACGCCATTTTGTGCGGCAGATCGGAACGGGACTCGCGGCGCCGCTGATCCTCGGAGCTACCGATAAGGCCGGAACAAAGAAGCCCGTGCTGGGTTCGGGCGAGCATACCTACGAAGTCACGCACGACTGGGGCGAACTGCCGGCCGATATTCAATACGGCAACACGCACGGAGTCTGTGAAGACTCGCAGGGGCGCATCTACATTCACCACACGGTCTGGGCGACAAGCGAGAAGCCGGATTCGATGGTGGTGTTCGATGGCGACGGCAAGTTCATCAAGAGCTGGGGCCGCGAATTCAAAGGCGGCGCGCATGGGCTGACCATCCGGCGCGAGGGCAGCACGGAGTATTTGTATCTGAGCGATATCCAGCGTGGGCTAGTCGTCAAGACAACGCTTGATGGCGAGGAAGTCTTCACGCTCGGTTATCCGAAAGAGTCCGAACCGTATGCGAAACCCGGACCGGACGGCAAGCCGATCAAATACAGCCCGACCAACCTTGCGATCGCACCCAATGGAGATATCTACGTAGGCGACGGTTACGGCTCAAGTTACATCAATCAGTACGATTCGAGTGGCAAACATATCCGCACCTTCGGGGGGCCCGGAAAAGACGCCGGCCAGCTGCTTTGTCCGCACGGCATTATGGTCGATACGCGCGCCAGCGAGCCAATTCTCGTGATCGCCGATCGCAGCAACAAGCGGATTCAGCGCTTCACGCTGGATGGCAAGCACGTGGATTTCATCTACGGTACGCCTGCGCCGTGTAATTTCAACGTTTATAAGAACGGCGACATGGTTGTCCCGGATCTATTTGCGCGCGTGACCATCATGGATCGCGACAACAAGATCATCGAAAATCTGGGCGACGATTCCGGCAGCAACTATATGGAAACGCGCAAGCTCACGCGTGACCACTTCAAGCCGGGTAAATTCGTCTGCCCGCACGGCGCCTGTTTCGATCACGAAGGCAACATTTACGTAGTCGAGTGGGTGGAAGTCGGGAGAGTGAGCAAGCTGCGCAAGGTTTAGTTTTGGGATTGCAGTTCACCCGGCGTAGTTGTTTGGCGCTGCTCGCAACCTGCGCGTTTGGGCAGGACAAGAACGCGCCTCCTGACAAAGACTGGGTCTGTCCGATGGATCCGGATTACCGGTCCGATAAGCCCGGCTTTTGTCCAAAGTGCGGCATGAAGCTGGTGCTGGGCATCCCGGACCGGGTCGAGTATCCGCTTGAAATCTCGCACGCTCCCGATGTGCTGCGGCCAGGCGAAACGGCGCGGTTAACGCTGCGCGCGTATCGTCCCGGGACGCAGCAGATTGTGACACAGTTCGAGATCGTTCACGAGAAGCTGATCCATCTGTTTATCGTGAGCGAGAACCTGTCGTATTTCGCGCATGTGCATCCGGTGGCGCAGCCCGACGGCTCGTTTACGCTCGATGTGAAGTTGCCGTATGGCGGGATGTACCGGCTGCTGGCGGATTTCTATCCGGCGGGAGCGGTGCCGCAGCTCGCGGTCGGTACATTATTCGTTGCCGGCGAGAGCACAAAGCCGCAGCTTGCGCCGGCGCTCGCTCCCTCGAAATCCGAAAACACAACAGCGAGCCTGCGCATGGATCCTGAGCAGCCGCTTGCCGGGTTGGAGACGAAGTTGTTTTTTTCGCTCGATCCCGCGGAGGGACTGCAGCCCTACCTCGGCGCCTGGGCGCACATGCTGGCAGCGAGCGAGGATCTGATCGACCTGCTGCATCTGCATCCTTTCCTGGCAGATGGGAGGGCGAGTCTGCAATTCAACGTGATTTTCCCGCGCGACGGCCTCTATCGCGTCTGGACACAAATCCAGCGGCAGAATGTGGTCAACACGTTTGTGTTCACGATCCCGGTAAAGGCGCTTTGATCGTTTCGAGCGTGTAACGCAGCGGCGCTGAGGCTTCGATCACGGCGCCGGCGGGGACCTCGATCGGCTTCTGAAACGTGAACGTGTGCGCGAATTTCGGATCGTAGCGATATAGCCAGACCAGCGGCTCAACACGTCCGTCGGGCCAGCGCGCAACCACACGTGTGGATGCAACTTCGACAGTGGGCAGCGGACGAATACCGGCTAAGCGCAACGGCGAGCGCAGAGTGACGCGGGTATCGACCTGCAGCGCGTCTGCGAGCACAGGCTGCGCTGCTTGCCGCAGTGAAATTGGCGAGGTTGGCAATAGCTCGGGATTACCTTTCGGCGCGCCACCCACTACCCAGGCGGCGAGGATCAGAATGTCTTCCTGGCTCAGTCCGTTGTCGGGCGAAAGATTGCCGAAGCCTTTGACAGCACCCCACGGCGGCATGGCGCGGCTCAACACCTGTTCCTTGATCGAAACGGCCCAGGGACGCGCCTGTTCATAAGTCACCAGCGGGATCGATGCGTTCGCGCCATGACATGAGAGGCAATGACGGGCAAAGATGCGGGACACGTCGCGCGTGAACGTGAGATTCGTGGTGATGATGTCGTGGGCAGACAGAAGGCCGGTGGAGATCGATAGCGCGATCAGAAGCCGGCGCACGCTCACATACGCTGTATAGCATGCAGGCAACGAAGAAATCAGCATTGATTACGGGAGGCGGCAGCGGGATCGGTCAGGCCGTCGCAATTCGACTGGCGCAGGCGGGCTGGCGAGTCGCGATTGCGGGCAGGCGAGAGAGCGAGCTGGAAAAAACCCGCTCGCTGGCCGGCAACGAAGCCGAAGTGCTGGCGGTGCGCGCTGATGTGAGTGTGGCGGAAGAGGTGAATCAGCTTTTCGCGCGAACAAAAGAAAATTTCGACCGCCTTGACGTGCTTTTCAACAATGCCGGAATTGGCGGCCCACCCGTTCCACTGGACGAACTCGCGCTCGAGGACTGGAACCAGGTGGTCAATGTGAATCTGACCGGAGCGTTCCTGTGCGCGCAGCACGCGATACGTCAAATGAAGCATCAGGATCCGCAGGGTGGACGTATCATCAACAACGGCTCGATCTCGGCGCATGTTCCGCGGCCGAACTCCTCGGCGTACACGGCGACCAAACATGCGATTGCCGGATTGACAAAATCCATCTCGCTCGAAGGCCGCGCATTTAACATCGCCTGCAGCCAGATCGATATCGGCAATGCGGCGACCGAGATGAGCGAGCGCATGGCGAAAGGCGTTCTGCAGGCCAACGGCACGATCGCGCAGGAACCGCGTATGAACCTGCAGCACGTCGCCGATGCGGTGCTCTATATGGCGGAGCTGCCGCTGGATGCCAACGTGCAATTTATGACGCTGATGGCGACCAACATGCCTTTCATCGGCCGGGGCTGAACGCATATCATGAAGAGCAATGCCGAACCGGTGCCCGCATCTGGACAAGCTGCTTGGAATGGGCGAGGAGATTTCCCGCCGTGATTTTCTTGATGGGGCGCTCCTCGCGTCGGGTGCGGCGCTGCTCGCGGGAACGGCACCCTCGCAACTGGCTGCGCAGACCGGATGGGCGGGTTACACGGGCGAGGGCGATTACCAGGGGAGCGCCGGCAATGCCGAAGATGTTGTGCGGAGCGCGCATGCGGTGCGCGACGGCAAGTTCGATCAGGAACCAGTATCCGTCGTGGATACGAAGGAAGTTTTCGATTGCGTCATCGTCGGCGGAGGCTTTGCCGGATTGTCCGCAGCGCTGTTTTTCAAGCAGCGAACGCCTGCCTCGCGCAACTGCCTCGTGCTCGACAACGCGCGCGTCTTCGGCGGCGTTGCGAAGCGGAATGAATTTGTCGTTGAGGGACACCGGCTGTACGCTCCGCAGGCGTCGGTGCATTTTCAGCCCCCGTATCCGGACAGCTTTCTGAAAGGTGTCTACGATTCGTTCGGGCTCGATTGGGATGCGTTCAAGAATTACCAGACGTGGGCCGGACCGGGACCTGATATGGATCTTTCGCGCAGCCCCTATCGCGTAGAAGGCTATCCGCCGCGCGCTACGTACGGCTTTTACTTCGGTGCAAAGTATGGCAAGACCCCTGGCATCTGGGTGAAGGATCCCTGGCGGGATGGCCTCGCGCGTACGCCGTTTTCTGAACAGACGCGCCGCGAGTTCATCTCCTGGCATGAGCAACGGCACGCCACAGCGCCGCTCGTGTACGATTTTCCAGGCGACTCCGTTTCGCGCGAGCTCGACAGCATGACGCTGGAAGATTACTGGGTTCGCTTATACGGGATCAGCCGGGAGACGATTCGTCTGATCACGGCCTCCGACACTGCTTCCGGATTCGGGCTCGGACCAGATGCGCTTTCGGCATGGCTTGAATACGAATGGTCGCGCAATGTGCCGACGGTCGACGATTCCATGGCAACGGGCCTTCAGATGTTCCCGGGCGGCAACTGCGGCATGAACCGCATGATCGTAAAGACTCTGATTCCGGAGGCGATCGAAGGCCCGCGCGGGATGGAGACGACGTGGAAGAATCGGATCGATTTCGATGCGCTCGATACGCCCGGCTCGCGCGTCCGCCTGCGCCTCGGATCTACTGCTGTGCGTGTCGAACATGAAGGCGAGCCGCGCCAGGCGGAATTTGTCCGGATCACCTACACGCGTGGCGGCAAGGTGTATCAGCTGAAGGCAAAAACAGTCGTGATGGCGGGCGGCGGATGGATCACCAAACACGTCGTGCGCGATCTGAATCCGGAGCGGCGCGCGGCGTACGATACCTTCTCGCATTCGCCTTACCTGGTTGCCAACGTCGCTGTACGTAACTGGCGATTCTTGTCCAATCTCGGGTTATCAGGCGGCAACTGGTTCGAGGGATTCGGGCGGTTTACCGAAGTGCGCAAATGCGCCGATTTCGGAGTCGATCTGAAAACTGTCGGGCCTGCTCTCCCGACCGTGCTGACCTTCTTCGTCGATTTCAGCCAGCCGGGACTTCCTGTGGAACGGCAGACGCACGAGGGCCGGATGCAGCTGCTTTCCACGCCGTACGAAGTCTACGAACGGCGCATTCGCGAGCAGATGATCGAGATGTTCGCCGGGTCCGGCTTCGATGCAAAGCGCGATATTGCCGGGATTGTGCTGAATCGCTGGGGACACGCGTTCATCAATCCGCAACCCGGATTCTTTTTCGGAAAGAATGGCCAACCGGCGCCGCGCGATGCGCTGCGCAATGGACCGTTCGGACGAATCGCGTTTTCGCATTCCGACCTGGCAGGCGCGATGGATCATCGCAACGCGTTCATGGAATCGAACCGCGCGGTGAATCAGCTGCTCGATCGTGTGCTGACTTGATTTGTGCGATTTTTTGATGCCTTTTTTGCCGGAGGCGTTGGGCTGGCGGAAAGCGCAAGCAGCTTCGTCACGGTGTTGATATTGCGCGCTGTTCCCTCCGATGCCTCGCGCGGAAGCTTCAGCTTGGAACGGCCCATGCCGTCCGGATAGTAAACGTACACTTCCGAGCCGCGTGCGTGAACCTGTTCCCCTGCCGGTCCGGAGATGTTCCGGAAGGCTGCATGGTCAACAGGCCCGGGCAGAAAAATCACGGCAACTTTGGCCGGCGGCTCGTTCTGAAACGGGTTCTGTTTGAGGATCGCCTGCAGTTCCGGTGGCTCGCGCAGCATCACTCCCACATCGCGTCCCATCTTCTTGCGCAGAGCCTCGGCGAGGCGCTCGCGTACCTGCGCTTTCGGAAGATCGCTCTCGAAAAGGAGATTGCCGCTTTGAATAAAGGTGCGTGCGTTGTGGAAGCCGGCTGCCGCGGCCAGCGCCGCCAGTTCTTTCATCGAAAGCAACCCGGTTCCACCCACGTTCACCGCGCGAAGCAGCGCGAGGTAGCTTTTCATGATTGAGAGAATATCGGCTTTCGAATCAGCCCGCGCTTCCGTCCGGCTTCGAGCCCGGCAGCCGCTTCATAATCAGATCGATTTGACCGGCATGATGCGAGATGTGCTCGCAGACGTGGAACCAAAGACAATAATTGTTGACAGGACCGCCGCCCCAACCCGGCTCTTTGAGCGGATTCAGCAGCCAGGCGTCGTCTCGTTTGGCGAACTCAGCGAGCGTTTTTTCGCGGGCTTCGCGCATCGCATCCTGATAGTACGCTAGATCGTGGCCTTTGATGCTGGCGCGGCCGGCATCGCCCAGATTCATCGCCGCGCCCCACTTCGCCTGGTAATCGGCGGGAAACTTTTCGAAGTTCTCGTTATTGAACGTTATTCGTTGATAAAGAACTTCCGTCGCTGCCAGGTGCAACATCAATGCACCGATGGTGTTGGCATTCTTATCAAGCAGGAAATCGAGCTGCGGTTGCGTGAGGCCGCGAGTCGGGCCAATCACGGCCAGCTCCATCCAGGTAAGCATCGTGACTAAGGTGCCGATCTGCGGAGCGTAACCTGCCCGCGGGCCGATCATGTTGATCGTGTTCTTGTCGTAGGGAGGCGCAAGGCGCGGCAGAGGAGGCATCTTGGAGGGTGCCTGAGTGCTCTGTGCCGCCGAAACGAAACAGGTACCGCCGGCAAGGAAAATACGGCGCGATAGGGACATCGAGCGACCTCCTGGCTCGTTGAGGCGAGCGTGGCTGAGCCGATCTATCTTGGAGACCTATCCCATCATGTTCGGCGGCGGCTGTCAAGAGAGACCTGGCCGCCGGTGGCGACGAGCAGAACCGAGTCCCTTACCCGCGATGCGTTTCGCTCAATACGGCATGCGTCCGCCGGTTGCTCCGTACACTTCGCCCGTTACGTACCGGCTCTCGTTCGACGCGAGAAATACGTACAACGGCGCGAGTTCAACCGGTTGTGCGGGCCGGCCAAAATCGGTGTTCTTGCCGAATTCCTTGACCTTTTCCTCCGGCATGGTCGCCGGAATCAGCGGCGTCCACACCGGACCCGGCGCTACCGCATTCACACGCACGCCCTTCTTCATCGCAATATGCGAAAGAGTCTTCGTCATGCTCACGATGGCCGACTTCGTAGCAGCGTACGGCAGCAGATTCGGGCTCGGTTCAAATGCCTGAATGGAAGCGGTGTTGATGATCGCGCTGCCCTCCTTCATGTGCGGCAGCGCAGCGCGGCACAGCCAGAACAGCGCATAAACATTGGTCTTCCAGGTACGATCGAACTCCTCGTCGGTGAACTCTTCGATGGAATCGTGTGTCGATTGATAGCCCGCGATATTGATCAGCAGATCGAGCCGTCCGAACCTTCCGATGGTCTGCTCGATCAGCTGTTTGCAATAGTTCTGATCGCACAAAGAGCCAGCGATGTGCAGCTCTTTGCGGCCGGCTTTTTTGATCCACTGGATCGTCTCGCTGGCGTCTTTCTCCTCTTCCGGAAGATAGCTGAGGGCGAGGTCGGCTCCTTCGCGCGCGAAAGCGATGGAAACGGCGCGCCCGATTCCGCTGTCACCACCAGTGACGAGCGCGACCTTGCCCTCCAGCCGGCCGAAACCACGATACGACTCCTCGCCGTGGTCTGGTTTCGGATTCATTTCATCCGGCGATCCCGGATGCGGTATTTTCTCCTGCTGGAATGTGGGCTTGGGGCCCTCTTCCTTCGGATTCACCTTTTTCGGGTCTTGTACAGTGCTCTCGGGCATAGCAGACTGTTTGTTTCAGCTCCGTACCAGTTCGAGATCGGCTTCTGTCGCGCCCATTTCAGCCAGCCGGGCTTCCTGCAGCAGCGGTTTGGCCACGCTCGTGAGCAGAAAATCAGCCGCTTCCTCTTCGCCGAGCGTGTGGTCCAGCAAATGAGACACTTCGCGGGCCTCAATCAGCCGCGCCAGACTGCGCGCCGAGCCATAACCAGAGATCTCGTAGTGCTCCACTTTCTGAGCAGCCGTTATCAGAGCCAGGTCGGCTGCCAGCGGATCCTTTTGTTTACCCTCTTCAATAACTTCTTTGCCTTCTTCCACCAGCCCAGCCATCGCGCGGCAGGGCTTCGGCTGAGATTTCTGGCCGAGAAATTCGAAGGCTTTGTCCAGCCGTTCGACGTGTGTCTCCGTCTGCGCCAGATGCTTTTCGAAAGCTTCCTTCAGCTTCGGGTTGTGAGCCGCCTGGGCCATCTGCGGCAGCGCTTTGGTGAGCTGCATTTCCGCGTGGAGCAGGTCCTGCAGTTCTTCAATCAACAATTCTTTGAGATTCGCCATTTTTGTTCTCCAAACCTATTTCGTGTACTTGGCCGAGCTCTTTTTGGTGGCCGACTTTTTGGAAGCCTCACCGTGTCCATCGCCGGAATGAGAACTCGCGTGTCCGTTGCCCGGTTCGCGGCTACCGGCCTCGGGCGATAGAAACTGCCTGAACGCCGGCGCTTCCACCATCTGCCAGTTGTTGCCTTCGTTCCAGGGGCCGCGCAGATCGCGTTCGCCGCGCTGTCCTACGCCGGTAGAGTCGTTGAAATACTGATTCACCACGCCCGGAGTCGGCGGCAGTGCACCAATCGAGAACGGTGCTTTCCCGAGGCTCTCAAGCGCCAGGGTAAATGCCTTCATGTGCGTGATTTCCCGCGTCATCAGGAACTGCAGCGCATCGAGCGTTCCCGGATCGTCGTAAAGTTCATGAGCCGCTCGTAAGTAATCTTGGCGCGCGCTTCTGCGGCAATATCGTTGCGCAGATCAACATCGAGCTCGCCCGTTACCTTCAGATAGTCTGCCGTCCACGCATTTCCCGCCGAGTTGCGCAGGTCCACGCCGCCGCCGCCGGCAATCGCGATCAGCGGATCGGCTTCGGCCGCGGTGCGGCTATGCCGGCAGGGCTTCAGATGCATGCGTGTCAGAACGCCTATGATCTCCAGATGGCTCAACTCTTCCGTGCCGATGTCCATCAGCAGGTCCTTGCGCTCCAGATCGTCGCAGTTGATCCCCTGGACCGAGTACTGCATCGCAGCCGCGAGTTCACCGTTAGCGCCGCCGAACTGCTCGAGCAGCATGTTGCCAAATTTCGGATCGGGCGTGTCGACCCGCACCGTGTACATCAGTTCTTTTACGTGGTGATACATTCGTCCTCTCTCTGTTGGGTGGTCAAAACTCTGGACGCAGTTATGCCCTGGGTTGCTGCAAAACTCGGTATCTGGAAAACTACGCGGAGAGTTAAGTATGTTTGTTGAAGCTTGATTGAAACAAGCGGCGCGGACCGAAGGTCACATTCCCGAATGGCAGTGAAACGTAGCGCTCGTGCCGCGCGCAGCCGGACTCCCGATGTGCGCGCAGCGGCGAAGAAGTACTTTGGTTTCGACAAGCTCCGGCCCGGGCAGGAAGAGGCGATTCGATCACTGCTCGCCCGGCGCGACACCCTGGTCGTCATGCCCACAGGTTCCGGCAAATCCGCGATCTATCAGGTTGCGGGCGCCATGCGGCGCGGCGCGATGCTGGTCATCTCGCCGTTAATCGCTTTGCAGAAAGATCAGGTCGATTCGATTGCGGCGAGCGAAGCCGGGCTGGAAGCGATGGTCCTCAATTCCACCCTCAGCGCGAGCGAACTCGAGAGCGCACTCGAACAGGTCGCCGCGGGCCAGTTCAAATTCGTCTTCCTGGCTCCCGAGCAGCTGGCCAAAGAGGAAGTCTCCGAATCGCTCGCGAAAGCCGGAGTAAAGATGATCGTGATCGACGAGGCGCACTGCATCAGCCAGTGGGGCCACGACTTCCGCCCCGATTATCTGCAGCTCGGGCGTATGATCGAAGCCCTGGGCCATCCGGTTACACTCGCGCTCACCGCGACCGCATCGGAAACCGTGCGCGCGGAGATCATCGAGCGGCTTGGAATGCGAAAGCCGAGAGTTTTCGTCACCAGCTTTGACCGGCCCAATATACGTCTTCGCGTCGACCGCTTCGAAGAGGAGCATCGCAAGCTCGAAGCGATCACGCATCAGATCCGCTGGGCCGATAAGCCGGGCATTGTTTACGTAGGAACGCGCAAAATGGCCGAAGAGATCATGCGCGGTCTGGGTGAGGAAGGAATCCGCGCGCTCTTCTACCACGGCGGAATGAAAGCGGCGGAACGCGAAGAGATTCAGGATCGCTTCATGTCGGGCGATGCCGACGTGATCGTCGCCACCAACGCCTTCGGCATGGGCATCGACAAGCCCGATATCCGCTTTGTGTATCACTACGACGCGCCCGATTCGCTCGATTCGTATTACCAGGAGATTGGCCGCGCCGGACGCGATGGGGAGCGTGCCGAAGCGATTCTCTTTTATCGCAAAGAGGATATCGGCGCGCAGGCTTTCCACACGGGCAGCGGGAAAGTGGACGAGCAGCAACTGGAACAGGTGACCAATGCGCTTGCAAACCGGCGCGGCAAGGCGAGCCTTGACGAGATTGCAGCAGAAACGCAGCTGTCCCCACGACGTCTGCAATCGATCTTTCACAAACTGGCGGATGCCGGAGCAGTCGAGATTCTGGCCTCCGGCGAGGTGAAGCTGGTGCGCCGGGTGGATCTCGAAGAAGCCGCCGAAAGCATCGCAGAAACGGACCAGGACCGGCAGAATGCCAATCGCGAGAGGCTCGAGCGAATGCGCGAGTACGCTGAGACCAGCAATTGCCGCCGGCAACTGCTACTCAACTATTTCGGCGAGGAGTTCGAGGGCCCTTGCGGAAATTGCGATAACTGCGAAGCGAGCGATCCCGAAGCAACGGTGGATCCGAGCCTGGGAACCAGACGGGAGGTGGTCGCATGAAGCGTAGTACAGCCGCAACGTTGTTAGGAACAGGCGCAGGAGTGGCAGCATTCGCCGCAGCCATGCTGGCGCGCAGCCGCACGGCCCGAAACGCGTTCCACGGCAAGACAGTCGTGATCACAGGCGGTTCGCGCGGCCTCGGGCTGGCTCTGGCAAGAGAGCTGGCCGCAAAGGGAGCACGCCTGGTGCTGGCCGCCCGCGAGGAAGAAGAACTACTGGAAGCGCGCCGCCGACTCATCGCCGAAAGGTCGGTGCAGAGCGACACCGATGTGCTGTGCGTCGCCTGCGATCTCACCCGTTCCGAAGAGGCCGAGCGTCTCATAGCTGAGGCGACTCGCCATTTCGGTCAAGTCGACATTCTCATCAATAACGCCGGTGTGATCCACGTTGGACCCATCGAGGAGCAGTCGACCGAGATGTACCGCGATGCCATGGCAAGCAACTTCTTCGCCGTGCTTTACACGACTTACGCCGTGCTGCCGCAAATGCTCGCTCGCCGCGATGGCTCGATCGCGAATATCGCTTCGATCGGCGGAAAGATTCCGGTTCCGCATCTGGCGCCTTACGTGGCAAGCAAATTTGCCGCCGTCGGATTTTCGGAGACTCTGCACGCCGAGCTCCGTTCAAAGGGGGTTCAGGTGACGACCGTTAATCCCGGATTGATGCGCACCGGTTCGTATCCAAACGCCGTCGTCACGAGTCGAAAAGAGGAAGAGTATCGCTGGTTCCGCATCTCGGCGAGCCTGCCCGGGGTAGCGCATTCTGCTTCCGGTGCCGCGCGCGCCATCGTGCGTGCGATTGCCGAAGGCCGCGCGGAAATCGAGATCGGAATCGACGCCTATCTTGCTGCCCGCCTGCATGGGCTGCTGCCTTCGGCCACTCAGTTTGCCGGGAGCCTTGCCGAACGTGCCATTCTGCCGTCGGCCGGTGGAAGCCGCCGAGCGGAGAAGGGCACCAACATCAAGGCTCCCGAAGGACTCTGGAAATCCTGGAGCAGGATTCTTACGGAGCGCTTCAATCAGCCCGAAGCCTAAGACTACTTCTTGGCCGAGCCCGGTTCGGACTGCTTCCGATGCATCTCGGCCACCATCGGATCGGGCATACCATGTCCTGCCGCGGCCATCATCTTGTTCTTGAATGAGCCCGCGACCACATGATCCTTGCCGGCCATCAGCGCCTCGTAGCCATCCTTGGCGACCTGCGCCGGATCGTCTTTTTCACTGACGCCCAGCTTGGTATCGTCCGCACCCGCGCGATGGAAAAAGTTCGTTTCGGTAGCACCCGGCATCAGCGCGGTAATCGTTACGCCGGTGTCTTTTAGCTCATTGCGAATCGCCTGCGCAAACGAGGATAGAAACGCTTTCGTCGCTCCGTACACCGCCTCGAAAGGCGCCGGCATCGTGCCTGCAATCGAGGAAGTAAACAGAATGCGCCCCTGGCCGCGTGTGGTCATGTCCTGGAGCACGCGTTTGGTGAGATGAACCGGCGATACCACATTCAGGCGGATCATGTTCAGCTCTTCCTCAAGATCGTTCGAGGCGAATTCACCGCTCACGCCGACGCCCGCATTGATTGCAATCGCATCCAGCGCACGGCCGGAAGACTGAATGGTACGGTAGAGTTGCTCGACGCCGTCATATGTCGCCAGATCGGCTTGCACGGTTTCTACTTTCGAACCGAGCCCGCGCAACTCGTTGGCGGCCTGATCGATGCCGGAGCCGGCAGAACAGATCAATAGATCGAAGCCGTTTTCGGCAAATTGTTTGGCCAGTTCGAAACCGATGCCGCTCGAGGCGCCGGTCACGACTGCAAAAGGTTTTCCATTGGAGGTAGGCATAGATGTCTCGCTCGCCCGTTTGACTCCGAATGGCTTCCGCCGGGCATCCCGTAAATCTGCCGGCGCCGTTACGTTTTGAGCGCCGGCGCCGAGCGCTTCAACGGGCGTGATAGGAATAGAGCAGGAGCTGAGGTTGCATTACCCCGTAGTCACCGCGTGTCCACAATGCGGCGCGCAGAATCGCATTCCGGCGAAACATCTGGCGGATCGCGGAAAATGCGGCGCCTGCAAGTCCGCCCTCAACCCGGTCGGCGAGCCGGTTGAAGTAGACGCGAGCGCGTTTGAAGAGATCGTGCGCGAGGCGCGTGTTCCGGTGCTGGTCGATTTCTGGGCAGCCTGGTGCGGTCCCTGCCGCATGGCCGCGCCGGAAATCGAAGCTTTGGCGCGCGAGATGGCCGGTCAGGCGCTCGTGCTCAAAGTAGATACCGAGCGCGAGCCGGCGCTTTCGGCGCGTTACCGCGTCGCGAGCATACCGAACTTCCTCGTATTCCGCAACGGCCGGCCTGTGTTCCAGCAGCCCGGTCTCGTCGGCCGAGCGCAAATGCGAAGCTGGCTCGAAAGCGCGGCAGCTCAAGCGGGTTGATTCGGATGCACCCATTTCACTCGACCCGAAGGGAGTTTTCTTTGAAGACGATTGCAACGCTCGCGGCGGCGGCTCTGCCTCATTCCACAAGAGCCGCAAACAACAGCCCGTTGCTCGCGAATATGGGCATCGCCTCGACCTCCTTCATGGGCGCGGCGCTCGGCAAACGCAGCAGCGCCGGACATTCAGGCAGCGCGATGAGCCTTCCGCCCGCGCAGGGCAACTCGACGGTTGATTTTCTCGAGCGCTGTCACAAGTTCGGCGCCAAAGGCGTGCAAACGCAGTTGCGTGGCGATCCACATCAGATTCGGTCGCGAGCCGAAGAGCTTGGCATGTGGGTGGAAGCCATGATCTCCGTTCGCAACAGCACCCCGGAGTCGCTGGAAGCGGCCATTCGCAACGCCAAAGAGGCGGGCTGCACGATCGCGCGGGACGGTTTGCTGGGCGGCAGGCGCTACGAAACGTTCAACACTCTCGCCGACTGGAATGCCTGGGTCGAAGTCAGCAAGCAGAAGATCGCCATGGCCGTGCCGATTCTCGAAAAGCAGAAATTTACCCTCGCGCTCGAGAATCACAAAGACTGGACGCTCGAGGAATACGTGAAAATTTTCGAGACGCATCAGAGCGAATACTTCGGCGCGTGCCTGGATTTCGGTAACAATATTTCGCTGCTCGATGATCTGATGGCTGTGATCGAGACCATCGCGCCCTACACCAAAGCGACCCATTTCAAAGATATGGCCGTTGCGCCCTACAACGATGGCTTCCTGCTCTCCGAAGTGCCGCTCGGAACCGGTGTGCTCGATCTGCCGCGAACGCTTCACATTCTGGAAAAGGCCAATCCGCAGGTGCATTTGTCGCTTGAGATGATCACGCGCGATCCGCTGAAAGTGCCGTGCCTTGACGATCACTACTGGGTCACATTTCCGGATCGAAACGGAATTTTTCTGGCGCGCACGCTGCGCTTCGTCGAGCAGCACAAAAGCTCCACCCCGCTGCCGCAGCCCGAAGAACTCTCGCACGAAGAGCACGCCCGGGTGGAAGAAGACAACATCCGGAAGTGCTTTGACTGGGCCCGCGCGCAGCAGACGTAAGAGTGCGTTACGGCTTGGTCGAGTCGATCAAACGCTCGCAGCCGCGCGCCGTCAGCGCCAGCATCGTCAGTGTCGGATGCTTGTCGCCGGTCGACGGAAACGCGTTTCCGCCGAACACGTATAAATTCGGAATATCGTGCGCCTGGCAATACGAATTCAGCACGCCAATCTTCGGCTCGCGGCTCATGCGCGCTGTGCCGACTTCGTGAATAGCGCCGCCTAACGGCTGCCGCCTGCTTTTGGGGTCGCCTTCTCGCGCTGCGCTGCGGCTTGGATCCGAATCGGTGACCGCCCGAGATGGTCCGGTATCCGGCGAGCCCGGTGCACCGGGAAATCCGCGTGGGCCGCCTTCGCCCATCCCCGGCATCTTTTCGCCGCCGGCACGCCGAAACAGCTCTTCCGCGCTCTGTTGAAAATGCTCGATCAGTTTGTAATCGTTGTCGCAATGCGTGAAATGAATTTTCAGTACGGGAATGCCCCAGTGGTCCTTCACTTCCGGATCGAGCTCGACGAAATTCTCCCTGCGCGCCAGCATCTCGCCGCCCGCAATCCAGACGCGCGCCTGCGCCACATAGCGGCTCTTGACCTCGCGCTTCCAATCCGAACCGTAGCCGGGAAGATACGGGGCAAATTGCGGAAATTCACTCTGCCCTCCGGTGGCATTCATTACGTAGCCGCGAATGAAATCCTTACGCGCGGTTTTCGCGTCGTAGTTGATCATGTTCGGGATCGTGATACCGGCAGCTTTGCCATCATCGAGCCGGCTTGGACCGCCCTTCAGTTTCGGAAGAAATCCGCTCACACCCGGCGCGCCGAGCTGATCCATCATGTACTGGCCCAGCGTTCCGCTCGAATTTGCCAGCCCACCTTTTGCCGATAGCAGCAGCAAGCGTGTGTTCTCGAGCGTGGAGGCCGCGAGGACAACATGCCGAGCATCAACCTCGACCGCTTTACCTGTGTAGCGTTCGATATACGTCACCCCGCGCGCACGATTCTCGCTTTTCATGCGAATCTCTGCCACGACCGAATCCGTGCGCAATTCGAGGTTGCCCGTCTTCAGCGCTGGCGGAAGCGTCGTGGAAAGCGTACTAAACATGGCGCCGACATCGCAGCCGTTTACGCAGTTGCCGCAATAGTGACACGGAGGGCGACGGTTATGCGGTTGCGTCAGTTGAGCCAGACGGCGGTGGGTCGTAGGCCATCCAAGGCTCTTGCAGGCAGCCGTAAAGATCGCCTCCGCGCAATTCAGCGGCATTACTGGAAGAAAAACGCCGTCGGGAAATTGCGGCAATCCCGCAGCCGCCGCACTCACGCCAATGAAGCGTTCCACGCGGTCGTAGTAGGGCGCGATTTCCGCATAGGTCAGATCCCAGTCCAGACCATACCCGTCGCGTGAAGCCGATTTGAACTCGTAATCGGCCATGCGGTCGCTGGCGCGTGCCCAGTGCAGGCTGCGTCCGCCGAGACAGCGCGACCGGCTCCAGCGGTAATGGGTCTCCGGATCGGTCGTGTACGGATTTTCCGCGAGATCGAGCATGATCCGGTAATTGCGCTCGCTGCTGCTGTAGCGCCGCAGAAAACCGGGCCGTCCTTGTCCCCGAAACGGCATCTCGTAGAGAAAGGTGTGGTGAAATTCCTTGAGCGGATCGATCGAGCTTCCTGCTTCGAGCAGCAGCACTTTCATGCCGGCTTCGCAAAGCTGCATCGCGGCCCATCCGCCGCATGCGCCCGAGCCGACTATGATCGCGTCATACAACATGGTGCTCCGGATGCGTGCACGCCGGAAACGTGACGTTGTAAGAATTGCCGCGATAATCGAGCGCGTCGATCATGCCCGCGCGCGCCGTGTAAAAAGCGAAAACGCTTTCGCGTTTGATCAGTTGATACGTACTGAATGCCGGGTGCGTTTTGGTGGGATCGCGTTCGGGCAGCGAGATGGCTTCGATAATGGCAGCGCGCTGTTCGTTGCCGGCGCTGTGGAAACCGAGGTCGCGTAAGCGCGCCAGTGCATTGCGCCACTGGCGCTGCGTCTCGGGAGCATACTCGCCCGATGCCGCTAAAACGAAGTCGATGAAATGCGCACAGTGTGCCTCGCGCGCGCCGGGCGTCTCGTCGGTTGGAATCAGAATTTCCGTGAAGGCCTCGAGCGCGGCAAAATCGTCAGCATCGAAAAACTTCGGCTGATAGTTGCTCCAGTAATCGGGTTCGGGGGGCGCCTGGGAATGATTGTGTTCAGCCTGCGCGCGGAAAGCGCCAAATTCCGGAAGCGCCGCAGCATACGCGAGCAGGTGGATCAGGCTGCGTCGTGTCACCTGTCTCCATCATCGCGCGCGCTGTTCAGAATTTGTTCAAGGATGGGCGGTATCTCAAAAACTGCGCGGTTTTCGAGTTTTCGGATGCGCTCCCGCATTTTGTCGAGTTTGCCGCTTGCGAGCAGTTCGCGTACTGCCGGCTCGATGCCGCGGAAGCTTTTGAGCACAATTCCAACGCCCTGCTCCGCGATCCACTCGGCGTTGTAGCGCTCCTGCGGAAGTGTCCAGGCGTTGCGCTCCACAATTACGGGCAGCCCCATATGAAGCGCTTCTGAGATACTTCCCGGCCCGGGCTTGCCGATGAAAAAATCCGCCATCTGCATGTAACGCGGGATCTCTTTCGTGAACCCCTCGACCAGCAGGCGATTGCGAGTTTTGAGGTGCTCCAGACGCGCTCGCAGCTGCGCATTCCGGCCGCAAATCAGCATGAGCTGTAAATCCGCGCTGCTGTTGCCCAGCCGTTCGGCGATCGAGTATATCGCATTCGAGCCTTCCCCCCCGAAAAGCACCAGGGCTGTCGGCTTCTGTGGATCGAGCCCTGCCTTTACTCGCTCGGCGGCGCGATCGAAAGCCGGAACTTCGTAGAACTGCGGACGCAGAATCATCCCGCTCGTGCGAAAAACCTGCTCATTGGGAAATCCCAGCTGCCGGGCTTGCTCGACAGCGCGAGCGGTTCCGCAGATCAGATACTGCGATTGCCGCTCCATCCAGAAGTGCGGCGGATAATCGGCCAGATCCGTCAATATCGTCACAAACGGTACGCCGGGCAACGCGCTCTGCAGGCTTTGAAACATGGCGCGATTGAAGTTCGGCACCAGCGAAACCACCATGTCCGGACGCCGCTCGCGCCAGAACTCGCGCAGCAGTTTGACCTGCGCCGGATGATAGATCCGGATCACGCCATGCATGCAGGGCAGCAGATACGTCGAGCCGAGCGTCCAGCCTCTTGCGAGCGCGAGATTGTAAATGTCCTGTAGCCGGATGCCGGTCAGTTTACGGAAAATGTCGAGCGAATCGAGCACCTCCTGCAGATTGACGAGCCGAACATTCCAGTCGTAATCGAGATTCTGAATCACCGATTGAAGAGCAATTGCCGCGCTGCGATGCCCTCCGCCCGCGTCGAAATAGATGAAGTCCAGCGATTTTGACTTGTGCAATTCTTCATCCTACTGTCTCGACCCGCGTGCATTACATGCTGTTCATCGACATTTCTCGCTACCGTCACCGTTCCGTCACACCTGCTTTGTAAAACGGCAGCAGAGGGCTGAGAATGCCTTCGTTTTGCTTAGACTAATAATGTGAGGAGGGCTGGCCGTGACCGCTCACCAAACAATGCTCCGCTTCATTACCGCGCGCGATCACGGGCTGATGCGCAAGGTAAACAAATGGCCCGCGCCTCGCTGGGTTCGTTTCTGGTCGATTGTTGCCACGCGCGCCGGTGATGGCTGGCTCTGGTATCTCACGGGATTGGCGATTCTGCTCTTCGGCGGCGATGGCCGCCTCACCGCCATCGCTTCGGCTGGTTCGGCTGCGCTCGTTGGCGTCGGTATTTTCAAGCTGCTGAAGAACATCTCGGGACGCCGCCGCCCGTGCGAAATTGAGCCGCATTGCTGGGCGACTCTGTTGCCGCCCGATCAGTTCTCATTTCCCTCGGGCCACACCATCACGGCTTTCGCGGTCTCGATCTGTCTCGCCGAGTTCTATCCGGTGTTGCTCGCTCCGCTGCTGTTTTGTGCCCTGAGCATTGCCGCTTCGCGCATCTTGCTCGGAATGCATTTTTTGAGCGATGTCGTAGTCGGAGCGCTGCTCGGCACCGGCTTGGCGCTGATCAGCCACTCCGTCTTCGCATAGCCTAAACGTTAGATCTGCGAAAAGCTCGCCGGCTGCAGCACCAGATTCGAGATATTTGTCACGATCGATTCGTAGTTAAACTTCGCTGACGCGGTCAGTTTCTTCCACTCCGGATCCGCGCCAAACTTCTTCCACATCGCATCCATCTCTGACAGGTCCGGAAAGCTCAACATGTACGTCAGATTCGGCAGCCGCGAGCCGATCAGCGTGTCGCCATAAAATACCGACCAGAATCCGGCGCGTTCGAAGACGCCGTATTCGCCGCTGTTGAACATCTCCACTTTCACCTGGTGATCGTGCACGCTCGGGCTCTCGTACGTGCGCAATTGAAACACGCGTTTGCCGTGGTTCGCACTCACCGGGGGCAGCGTCAGCTTCGGATACCCTTCAAACGCCACCAGCAGCGAGCTCTCGAATCGTTCAAACGCGGGCTCTTTTGCCGGTGCTCTTAAAAAAACCTCCCCGGCGCGCAGATACTCCTCATCTTTCGACAAGCGCGCTTCCGACGTCGCCAGCGCTTCTGCCGAATTCGCTGGAATCAGGACATAGATCGTTGGAGTCTCCGGTCCCAGATACAGATCGAACACACCGATCGGATTCATGCCGAGGCGGTTCAGTCCCGGAACGAGCGCATTTTCGAGATACGCGCTCATCAGTTTCTGCTGCGGCCCGCTGTTCAGGTGATAGCGTCGCAGTTCGTAGTACTGGCGCGCGCCGCTCTCGGCTGGCGCTGCGGTCGACAAAACAGCACCGGCGGAGGCGGCGAGCGACGATTGCAAAAATTGGCGGCGTTGCATCATTCCTAGACTATGGCATCGCCGGAATTTCAGAAAGCGGATGAATCGCTTTGGAGGAAAGCCAGGCCGCGCGAAATGCCTTCATTGCGGGCGTTACTTCTTTGTGCTCGCTTTCATAACTCACCAGCACAACCGTTGGATCGGCCACCAGCGTTGCGGTAATCGACTGCTCAAGCCCAGCACGTCGACGCACCTGGAGTGAAACCTGCTCGCCCGCCTTGTGTTTCGCCAGCCATTCCCGGACCGCCGACTCGTTGGCCAGAGATTTGTTGTCCCAGCGCACGATACGATCGCCGTCATCGAGCCCCGCGTTGTAAAGGGTCGAGCCGCGCAATGTCGGCCCATCGATCTTCGCGCCGTCGGAAGAATAATCAAGCTTCGCAGCCCCGAGCCACGGCATCTGCGGCTCTTTGGGGCGTAATTCCAGACCAGCCGCTGAAACCAGTGCCGCGTAATCTAGCGGCTCCAGTCCTTCAATGTGCCGCGCAAAAATATTCGCCGCAAAATCCGCGTCCGTGACCTCCGCCAGCGTGCTTTCGAGGTCTTTGAGCGTATACGGCTTGTCGATATCGGGATGCTCGCGCCACATCGCGCGCATCCAGTCGTCCAGACTCTTCCCTGGATAATGCTCGCGAATTTCTAAGTCGATCCCGAAGGCAAGCGCCTGCCCATACGTGTAGTAAGAGATGAACGTGTTCGTGAAATTATTCGGATCGATCGACTTTGCTGCGTCCACAAACGGCGCCAGCCGGCTCATGTCCACCGCGCTATGCACTTTGCGTCCGGGCGCAGTGAGCACTCGATTCACGGCCCAGCCCATCTGGCCCGCAAATTCGTCGAGCTTTGTGAAGCCGGCCCGCTCCAGCGCCAGCATGCCGTAATAATTCGTAAAACCTTCGGCAAACCACAGCTCGCCCGACATGTCCACGCGATCGAAATCAAATGGCTCGAGCGAGCGGGGCCGTATGCGCCGCACATTCCAGGAATGAAAGAATTCATGCGAGACCGTTTCAATCAGCGAGCTCCAGGAGGTCTTGAGATCTCCCTTGCTGCTGATCACCGTTGAATCGCGGTGCTCCATGCCATCTCCGCTGGCGTACGGCAGATAGTCCACCAGAAACGTGTATGTCCCCGTATCGTACTTCGGAAAGCGACCGAAGACGCCGGCCTCTTCGAGCACCACGCGCTTGCACATTTCGGCGTACGCCTGGGCCTCCGCATCCGTGCCCTGATGATGCAGCGCCAGCCGGAACGTCTGCCCGTCGATCTGCCATTCCGGCTGCGCGTGCGCGCTCAGCTCGACGGGGCCATCCATCAGTTGCTCGAGATTCGGTGCCGACCAGGAGCCATCCGGCTCAGGCTTGAGTTCCGTTGCCGCTCGCCAGTTCGAACCCGCCGGAATCTCGAAACGCACCGAAACCGGCGCCTGTTCATAGCCGCGCGCCCAGACCAGCGTCGCCGGCATGTTCAGATGCGCATGTGTCAAGTCGATAGCAGCGTAGGTGCCGTCCACCCGGTCGCCATACAGCGTATATTCAAAGACCACCGTTCCGTGATGACCGGCCACATCCCAGCCGTAGGGGTCGGGGCGTGTCGCTTCGAGCGCATGTCCGCTACCGTCGGAAACGCGCACGTTGTACACATTCTTCGCGAACTCGTGCAGGGCATAACGCCCCGGCGACGACCGGCTCATCCGCACTTCCAGCTTCCCGGCCGGTACGTTTTCAAACGTAGCGCGAACTTCGGCTTCGTGATGAGCCGCGTTCGGAAAGCGCACGTCGTAATGAACAGTTTGCTGCGCAAACAGAGGCGTCGCGGCAATCAGGAACAGCCATCCGGCGGCCCTCACAATTCGAGTTTTCCTTGATAAAGCATGTCTTTTATTCGGAATTTCTTGGCGATCGAAAGCGAGCCAAAGCGCGTTTCGAGGAAGAGCTCTTTGTCTTTCGCCGTGATCGCATCACTGCGTTTGAAGAAAAGGTGCAGCGCACCGGTCGCCGTGTCGAGCTTGGCGTCGTCCGGTGTCAACGCCGTTTTACCTGGTACATACAACCTCGAATAGCGCATCACGTTTTCGAGCATCTGCTCGGGGTTGCGCGCGTCCGGCGTTCCGCCGCTACGAGTAACCATTTGCGGACTGTCGTAGCGGCCTGCCGGGACCAAGCCGACCAGTGTCACCACGTAGTGTGTCTCGTACTCTTGTGGCGTAAGTCCCGTTGCCGAATGCTCGCGAGCGAGCGCCTGCCGAACCGGCAATGCGCTATCCCAGCGCACGATTACATTGAGTACAGGGGGCTCATCGTGCCGCGCGCGCCCTACTCCGCCATCCCAGCGCCCGTCGCTCGCTGCTGTGTGCGGATTCGGCATCCCTCCCTGAGGAATACTGTCGATCGGAACCGGCGGGGGCGGTCCCTCATCGGCCAGAGCGAATGTCGCGGGTGCCGCTTGCGCCCAGGGCGAATCATTCAGGATTCGTTCGACATCCTGCTCGCTCCAGCGCCTTGCATCCTCCTTCCAGGGCTGGGTGGCGTATAACCCCAACGCGCAGAGGGCTAATACCCCAGATACTCTCAGCGGCAAACTTCGCATTTTGTGCACGGTTAGGGGACGGTTTGGCAGAATCCGGCGTTGCTCCCCTGGAAATCTACCCGAACCTCATTACGTTTGAGCAACATCTGACCTGTTTGGATCGTCATTCGATTATAGGCGCTTGGCTACTGGCGCTTTTGCGAGTCACAACGTAAGCTGAATGACCAAATCTCCTACAATCCGCTTCCTTCTTGGATTGCTGGTGACGCTCGCAGCTGTAACGGGCCTCTCCTCCTACTCGTTGTACCGGCTCCATGGCCTGCGCAAGCTCGAACTGAACATTATCGACCTCAATCGCCACGATTCCCTTCAGCTCCTGCGCGTTCAGAACGATCTAAACGCGTTGGGTCTGAAGCTGCGCGACATGTCGACCGATCTGGACCGGCCGCAGTTGCCGCGTTATCGGCGCGATTTCAATCTTCTCCGGCAGGATCTGGACCGGGCGCTACAGTATGAGCGCCGGCTGATGCCCTATATGAGCCAGCCCTCGGAGCGAGGTGCGCTGGCAGCGACACTCAACAAATTCTGGGCCAGCGTCGATCAGGTCTTTGCCGCGGCCCAGGCCGGACATCGCGCCCAGGCCCGCCAGTTCGCCGCCGGCACTCTGCTCACTCAGCAGGCCGAACTGGCCGCCGAAGTTTCCGCGCTGCTTGAGCGAAATAACGTCGCTGAAGAGGAAGCCGACAAACGCATCTCCGATATCTATGAAGGAGCCGAGCGCGATATTTATCTCTTCGTCTGCGTGACCATCGTCGCCATCGCCATTACCAGTCTCTATCTCATCTACTGGAATCGAAAATTTTTCTGGCAAATCGAGTCGCTTTCGAGCCAGCGCCGGGTGCTCGCCGCGCGTCTCATCAGTGTGCAGGAGGAAGTGCTGCGCTCGGTCTCGCGCGAGCTGCATGACGAGTTTGGTCAGATTCTCACTGCCGTGGGGGCTATGCTCGCCCGCGCCGAACGCAAAGGTGTTCCGGCCGATTCGCCGCTTCGCACTGAGCTCAGCGAAGTGCGTGAGATCACCCAGCAAACGCTCGAAAAGATTCGCAGCCTTTCGCAGATGTTGCATCCGGCGGTCATTGACGACTATGGTCTGGCCAAAGCGATTGAATGGTACGCCGAGGTCTTCGAGCGCCAGACCGGTATTCGCACCACCGCCGCCATTAGCGGCACGCCCGTCCGCATCACGGGACAGCCCGCTATTCACTGTTTTCGCATTGTGCAGGAGGCCTTAAACAATGCGGCCAAGCACTCCGGCACCAAAGAAGCACAAGTGAGCATCGTCTTCGGCGACAGCGACCTGCGCGTCAGCGTCAAAGACTTCGGCCGCGGCGTCGCATCGAGCAAAAAGACGGGCAAGGGCCTCGGCCTGATTGCCATGCACGAGCGCGCCGAGCTCATCGGCGGGAAATTGGAATTCGTCTCGTCTCCGGAAGCCGGTACCACCGTGAGGGTCCTGATACCAATCCGCCCCGAGCAGCTCGCCACCGCGGAAATAGAAGACGAGAGCTCCCACGAAACTACCGAAGAGGTTTTACTACGAAATCATGAGTGAAGAAATAACAGTACTTTTAGCCGACGATCACAGCCTGGTGCGCCGCGGGTTCCGCCGCATCCTGGAAGATGACGAACACATGCAGGTGGTCGGCGAAGCCAGCAATGGCGTAGAAGCGATTCGCATGGCGCACGAGCTCAAGCCCAAAGTGGTTGTGATGGACTTGTCCATGCCCGAACTCGATGGTGTGCAGGCAACCAAGGAAATCGTCAAGCACCTGCCCGAGACCAACGTGCTCGTGCTCAGCATGCATTCCGACGATAACTATGTGCGTAACGCGATCGATGCGGGCGCGAAGGGCTATCTGCTCAAGAACGCGATCGATATCGATCTGGTGGGCGCGATTCGCTCCGTGGCGGACGGCAAGCGCTTCCTGAGCGAAGGACTGAAGTATGTCGCGCACCAGCAGGACGACGAACTGCAGCGGCTTACCGCGCGCGAGAAGCAAGTGTTGCAGCTGATCGCCCAGGGCAAGTCGAATAAGGACATTGCCAAGCTGCTTGATCTGAGTGTGAACACGGTCTCCGTCCACCGTGCCAACCTGATGGAGAAGATGAATATCCATCGCACCGCCGAACTGGTCCTATTCGCCATTCGCAAAGGCCTAGTGCAGCCGCAATAGGTCCCGCCGCCCGCTGCGAGGGCAAACTTCGCTCTTGTAATCTCCTCAGTTCCGCAGTAAGCTGTTCGCGGCTTCGTCGACAAAGGAGACGACCGTGCGAATAGCTTCATTCATTTCGCTTGTTACGCTGACAGCTGCGTCATCGCTGCAGGCCGGGTCTATTGCGTATACGTCGTGCACGTGGGCCTCAACGACGCAAACTGTGTCACAAACCGGACAGCAGGCCGGCAACAATCCGCCCATGGCGAGTTGCAACATTCCGGTTTCCACCTCGCAGGGCGTGGTCGGAGCAGTATCCGGAGACTACGCTCTCACCGCAAACCAATTCGTCGGCAGCGGTACAACTCAGTACCTGATCGCCGGAGATGTGCGTGTCAGCAGCGCGTTCAATGCTCCCGTGCCGAACTACAAATGGAGCGCGATTGCTTACACGGCCAATACGCAATATCTGAAAACATCCGGGCCGATGCGGACCGGCTTCGTGCAATTTGACATTACATCAATAACCAACACCAACCCGCAGAACGTCGTGATCAGCGACGGGGTTCATACCTACACTTACAACCGCCTGGTCGGAACCACCACGCTGCCGTTTGATCTGGGCACGCTGTTTCACGTCTCGCTCGGCACAATCGCGAGCATCAGCGGCACCGGCTTTGTCCCGTCGGATGTCGACTTGGCGGATGCTCAGATCACATTCTCGCTGCTCGAAGCGAACGGCACGACCGCCGTTCCGCTTTCTCTCGCGTCGGTACCCGAACCCGCTGCCTGGCAGTTGCTTTCAATCGGTTTTTGCTGTTTCGTGGCGCTTCGGTCGAGGCGCAGCCGCTCACTTTCAAAACCGCGCGGTTAGCCACAGCCCCGCAATCATCAGCAGCCCGCCAAGCATCCTTGGCAGCGTGGCGGGATGTATCTTGAAACCCATCCAGCCGAAATTGTCCAAGACCAGCGACGTTATCACCGCCGCCGTTACGCTGATTCCTGTGAAGACGCCTGAGCCCAGCCGCTGTGCAAAGGCTGCGCCCGCAAGCGTGGTGCCGATACTCAAAAGGCCGCCAAGCCACGCCCACCAGGGCACCGAAGCGAATTTCACTGCGGATGGCAAACCGTGACCAGAGATCACGCGCAGCAATAGAATCCCGATGAGGCCGCTCAAATACACCACGGCTGTGGCAGTGAGTACTTGTCCGAGCGCTTTATTGAGCTCCGCATTTGCCGCCGCCTGACCGGGATTGGCCGCACCCGCCGCGGCAGAAAGAACGTATATGATCCAGTTCACGCGTATATGACGCGCCCGACGTTCCAGGAACGTCCAGCAAAACACTCAGTGCAACGTCAATTTGAACCGGATACTACGTCCGAACTAATGAACGCGCTTGGCGGCTTTGGCGTCGGCCGCTGCTTTTTTCTGAGCCTGCAGCTCTTTGGCTTTAGCGAATTTCTTCTGGAAGCGGTCCACGCGCCCTTCCGTATCGACCAGCTTCTGGCGGCCGGTGAAGAACGGGTGGCAACTGCTGCAGATTTCGACGCGGATGTCGCCCTTATGCGTCGAGCGGGTCGGAAAATGTGAACCGCACGCGCAAATCACGTTGACTTCCTCGTACGAGGGATGAATGCCTGCTTTCATGTTGAGTCGGAAAACCTTTCGGAGGGCTACATCGCCAGTTTAACATGCAAAACCCCGCCCGATGCGCCTCAGCGCTTGCGAGCGGGGTCTTTACTCTAGCTACGTTACGCGCGGCGGGGCGGCCGGTCCACAGGAACAGCGGCCTCGTCACTGAACGAAACCTGAACGTACGAACGGCGACTTTAAGAGTCGGCCACCTCGCGCGTGGATTGTATGCTACAGTCACTACCAGAATTCATTTCGAC